>NZ_CAXTGI010000005.1:0-179687 GCF_964243765.1 Collinsella aerofaciens
CTTGCCCGTATCGTAGGCAATGCGCCGAATGCTCGCCATCGAAATTTATCGGTGGCCCACTTCAGACTGTAATGGGCAAAAGCCGGGATGCCGGCGGGGGCCAGCCTGTACGATTCGTTAGCTAGGAGGCGGGAAGAATGACGTACGAGAACGGCGGTCAGCTCGACAGGGCCCTGAAGAGGGTCGTTCGCGACAGGGGCGGTGACCCTGGGGACGGCTGTCGTCGGGCTTTGCGCGACCGGTTCCTGTGCAGGGTGTTCAGCAACCCCGACGGCCGGTTCATCCTCAAGGGCGGAAGCGGGCTGCTCGCGCGCATCCCCGACGGCCGCGTCACGCGCGACATCGACTTCGCGACGGCATCTGTGTTTGATAGCGTTCAATTTACGGGTTGGGGCTGCGGTGGAAATCCTGGATCAAAAGAGGACCAGGATTTCCACCGCAGCCCCAAACCGAAAATCAGGCTTGACTAAACACAGACGGTCTGTTGCGCGAGCACTTCCCGAAGGGGACCGGCTTCTCTGCGGTCTCGGACGAGGAGGTCGAGCGGGTGTACGATGCCATCAACCGCAGGCCCCACAAACGCCTGGGGTTCAGGACGCCCTACGAGGTCCACTACTCAGAGGTGTTGCACTTGCTCTGAGAATTCAAGCTCGAAAAGGCGCAAGCAAAGGTATCTTGACTACGCTCTAAAGCGTGGCGTGAAGTCCGGCATCGTTGACGCGCTGAGGCTTCAGGGAATTGCCGCGAGTGAGGTTGACGCGGTTTCTGTTGTGGTTGACGAGCATTCGACTTCGATCGACGGAAAGTACAACCTGGCAGAATCGATTGATGAGGAGCTGAGCTGCGGCATGTTCAATCCAACGTGGCAGACCTCCTACCCTCCTGTATTTAGCGACTGGCTGCCCAAGATTCCAGTCTCCTATGTCGACTCCTCCAAGGTGGCTATGGTGAGAGCGGCTGACGTGACGGCGAACTGGGCATTTATGGCCGAGCGCGACAAAGAGACATATCCGCGAGCCTACGAGATGCTATCAAAGGCGACGGTCCTCGGGCTTCTGTAGCGTTGGACATGTAACTATCTGTCTTTTCAAAAGCCGTGAAGATCTTGGTGGATGATAAATTGCGATTTGTCGACCTGGGCGACGAAGTCGGCGAACTCTTGCTGAAGCTCAAGGGGAGGCAAGGGAACCGTCATTCTCTTTAGATCTTCTTTGGTAATTGCCTCCCTTGTTGCTCCAGCCGCTCTTGAGCCGTTTAGCAGGAGTCTCTGATACGAATCACTGATCAGCACCGTGTTCAATAGCACCGGTAGCATCCGTTTTTGGTCGACTCTGACAATTGAGACATGCTGATTAACACGTCCACCAGCCAATTCATCCGGCAAAAGACATGAACGAGCAACCGAAGCGCCAGTAATATTCAGAAGCACGTCACCCTTCATCAGCGTGACGCCTTCTAGTTTTGCGGCTTGTTCATCATCAATACAAGCAAGGTCCTTCCACACGAAACGACCGTTGTGAACATTCATACTTCTGACCAGCGGAACACCTTCGGCCTTGTATGCCGTTTTGCCGCCTCGTGGTGTTGCTCCGGAACCCAACTTGGTACAGAGGTCTTCAAGCCTAACGAAAGGCCATTTTTTACCATCGACCGGATCGCCAAATACCTCTACAAACCGTGATTTGACTTAACAGATATACCTTCTATGAGAGTCCCTTACGTTGTCCTGATCGACCATTGCGTACATCAACGTTGTGTCAATCTTTTGATGGCCAAGCAGCTTCTGCACCTGCTCGATGGGCATTCCTTTTCCAATTGCTTTGGTGGCCAGCGTTCTCCTGAACTTATGTGGGTGGACGTGTTTGACGCCTGCTTTTGTTCCCAAGGAGCGAAGGCGGAGCTCGACTCCGCTTACTTGCAGCCTGGAACTCGGCTTTGTGAGACTACAGAATAGCGCGGCGACGTTATCGCTGCGTTCTTGCAGGTAGTTGTTTAGGTGCAGCTTTGTAGTTGCATCAAAATAGACGACTCTCTCTTTGTTGCCCTTTCCGAGTACAATGCACTCTCGCCGATTTAGATCAACGTCTTCTCGATTGAGCGAGACGAGTTCGCCTATTCTCATCCCTGTTGAACTAAGAAGGTTGATGATTGCCAGATCCCTCTTGCAAGAACAGGCGTCTGTGAGGGCTATAAGTTCTTCATCAGAATATACGGACTTGACCGTTCTCTTTGAGCGAATCTTTTTAATGCGTCGTGCAGGGCTTTTGAGTATATGGTTCTCGTCTTCAAGCCAAGAGAAGAATGACGACAGGATGCGCCTGACGTTGTCGACGGTGATGCTCCCCGCGTTATTACCTATGGGATATTCGCTCAGGTATGTTCGTAAGTCATCTGAACTAATCCGGATAATTGGTTTTTTGATTGCTTCGAGCGCCCTTGTAAGTGTGGCCTTGTAGTACCTGATGGTCTTAGGCGAGCATCCCTCGATGGTTTTGGCTGCGAGGAATCGCTCCATGTACTTTGAGGCCTCGTCTTCGACATTGCTGAGCGCGTTCACTTCAAGTTCGATGCCCCTGAGTTCGCTCATAAGGACGCTCTCGAGATACGAAAGCACTTCGCCGCTAACGAGTGCCTGCATTTTTGTGAGAACCGCGTTTGCTATTTCGACCGTCGTGTGCATCAGTTCCTCCCATCCCGATATGGATGGGAGGAACGTATCACGCGAGGAATCGGTTTAGAAGGGCGTCGCGCTCTGCGGAAAGGGCGTCGACCTCTTGCTCAAGTGCAAATTGCGATTTGTCCGCCTCGGCAGCGAAGTCGGCGAACTCCTGTTGGAGGGACAACGGGGGAATTGCAATGGGAATAGCGGCCAAGTCTGCTGCGCTGATATTTGCCTGATGGACACTTCCCTTCGCTATATTACGAAGGACTCGCTTTCCTTCCTTTGAATTCAGGTAACCAGATACATATTCGGCAGAGCTGTGGTCAGCGAACCTTACGCACACGATGTACCCAGCAATAACCATGGTCTCTGACTGATGAAAAACGCAAGTTTTCCCAACCTTGTCAATGCTGTTGGTTCGATTAAAAAGCATATCGCCATAGCGGACGGTAGCATTTTCGAGAGCTTGGCCCTTTAGGGTGATTCGCTTTGTATCGGTTAGGTCAAGGATGCCGTCGTCGGTGATATTGTTCATTCGGATGTAGACATAATCGCCATCGGCGCCGGCTTTTACTGAAGTGCCGTAGTGCATTTCTATGCTGTAGTTGCCAATTGTTTCGATTGGCCATGATGCGTGCGTCTTGGTTCTAAACATCTCGACAAACCGTGATTTGACGCTTTCCTTGAGAGCGGCGATTTGCTGTCTTTTGCTATTGATTTCATCTGTTAAGCGATTGAAACCGTCGATGAGGGCTCTCTGCTCGGAGAGCGTCGGGACTGGGATGGGGTATTTGAGCAGCTCATTCTTGTCTCCGCGAGGCCTGCCGGTTCCCGTGAAGGTGGACATATCGTAGTCGAAGAAGTCCTTCTGCCACAGGAGCAGATGGAGGAACTCGGGCAATAGGCTGTCGGTATTTATGCTTCGGAATACCAAAACGTCCTTGGAGCACGCCCCATCGCGGTCTGCGAGCCAAATCTTCTGCAGATAGGGGCGAATATTGGAGACGAGCGTGTCTCCCTTCTTGTATGCGGTGCCAGCACTTGCCGGAAGCTCTCCACTATAGGCGGTTATGCCGCCACGATCCTTGACCATGTTCTCCGTTGTTACGTAAGTGTCGGTGGTGATGGAACTCTGGGCCACGCTGTTGGTAACGTAGGATGTGATGTCTCTAAGCGTCTTGACTACGGTGCCCTGGGCGAACGAGCGGGGCTTGTAGAAAGAGCGGGGAATCGTAAGAGTCTCGTCGAACTTCTCGGCATCAAAGTCGATGAAATCGGTGGTCTTGGCATAGTAGTAGTACTGGGCAAGGTCGCCGGGCTCAACCTGCTCGCCGGAGAACCATGCTCTGATGATGCCGCTTAGCGAGTTCGTGTCGTCCGATTCGTCGTCCGAATAGAGCACGCCCTCACCATCGATGGGCTGTATCCCCTCGTTGCCTTTGCGATTGCTCCATTTGTAGCCAAGGAAAGAGGCGATTTCCTTGGTCGTGTTAGGTGAGTTGATGATGAGCGTCTGTTCGCCGCAGACGAGACCCCAAACGCGCAGGCGTTTGCGCTCTTCCTTGTGCGCATAGCGATAGAACAGCTCGTTCTCTGCTTTGAGCTGTGAGTTCTTGTCGGCCGCCTTCCAAGTCTTGCTCTTTCGAAGGGTCTTGAGCTCCTTCGATGATTCGAAAAGATGGCAATAAACGTTGAAGTGGCGAGTGTTTGCCCATTCGTTCCAGCCAGCCTCTCCTGCGAGAAAAGCCCGGTAAGTATCTCCGTCTACATTAATTGTGTCGAGATAAGCGTTGAAAGCGCTTTCGTCTTTCCAACCAGTGAGCTTCCTGCGCTCAAAAACAGCGTCAACGAAATCAAGTGCGTTCGCATTGCGGGGCGGGATCTCGTCAAAGCGACGTAGGAACATAATTGCGACGTTTGTTCCTGTGGCCGCGAATGTGCCTGATCCAAACCTGGCGATGGAGACGATCTCGAAGGAGCTCAAAAGCACATCGCGTGCGGCCATGAAACTCGAGCTCGTGCTCTTGTCGAGGATCGAGGTGGGGAGGACAATGGCGGCGTAGCCTCCGGGCCGAACAAGCTGTGCCGCACGCTCGACAAAGAGGGTCTCGATTTCCGAGCCGCTATCGCTGATGGTTTCCAGCACTTTGAGTTCGTTGTTGTGAAGCTTGAGATGCGGTTTGAAGGCCGCGACAGAGTACGGGGGATTGGCGACAAGAATGTCGAAGCGTCCCCTGTCGGTTCGGCTGTCGATTCCCTTGTCGGGATAATTTTCAAGTCCGTCGCCGAAGACCACGTTGCTCTGCCCTGCGCCATGCATGTAGAACGAGACCTTGGAAACGCGAGCGAGTCGATAGTCCTTCTCGATGCCGACGAGATTGTCTCTGACCCAGTCGGCGTCTCCGAGGTCATCCTCTATGGTCGGATCATATTGGCATGCGGCGTCGGAGATTTCTTCGAATCCTTCTGTGAGAAAGTGCCCCGCGCCACAGGCGTAATCGATAACGCGTGGATAGTGCACGGCACCAGCCTCGTCCTGCACGATGCTGTCGAGTGGGAGTGACTTCCAAATAAAACGGGTGATGGGCACAGGTGTGAAGAATTGGCCCTCGTTTTGCTTAAAGCCCTGATTAAGGAGCTGTTCGAAGAGGTCGCCCAAGAATTGAATGTCTTGAGTTCCTACGATGCGATACGGCTGTAGAAGTTGCACCGTCTCTACGAGTACCTTGCCGTTCTGAAGAAAGAGTTCCTCGTTGTGGACGTCTTTGAACGCAAAGTCATTGTTGGTATAGAACTTGAGCTTGCGCAGCGTGCCGTTCAGCTCCTCGATGAGCTTCTTGCGGTGCTGGCCCGTATAGTTGCTTATGAGGTTTTCGGCGTAGTCGTTGGGAACGTACAGGACCTCTTCCCGCATGAGCTTTCTCATGCCGTCTGAGTGGAGTCTCTGGAGCCTGTCCTGGAGCGTTTCGTAGGTGTCGCGTCCTTGGCGGTATTGGAACTCAATCTCCTGGGTTGGCATTTTCGAGAGCTCGTCTTGGAGCTTCGCGATAAAGAGCGCGATAAGGCGATTGAAGGCGTTCTCTTTATCGGAGACGTTGTTGTGGCGGAGGATTTCCTCGAAGCGGTTGACGATGCTGTCTTCGGCCCTGAAGTCGACAAGGTCCTTCTTGAGAAGGGGAGGAACCATCGGGTGGTATGCCGTCGACCTATCGCCAAAGAGGATGTTTCCCTCGACTTGTTGGTTGTACGTTTCCGTCCAAACTTGATGGAGCTGTTCCACTGTATGGGCGTCGCGGTAGAGCGCAATGGTGTCATCGCGTTTGGCGAGCGCGATGAAGTTCTCGTCATCGCTGCAGTTAATTGAAACCTGGTCTGGCACGATTTCGTTGTTGATGAAATCGCATGCAAAGAGTACCAACCAGCGAGTCGCGCGCTCTTGTTGCCAATAGGAGAGGAGTTGCCCTCCGTCTGACTGCATGTTCTTGAATTCGTTTTTGAACTCGGTTCCAGGGGTCTTGCATTCGACGATTGCGAGTGTGTCGCCCCTCTCGTCATTAATGCAGATATCAGCGCGGCCGCTCTTTTGTTCGTGCCCAAGGGCCCATTCGCGCTCCAGCTCAAGTGATTCGGGGCGATATCCTTTGTCGAGGAGCATGGTTACGCAGGCGAGTACGACGAAGTTCTCGTTATCGGAAAAGTTACAAGTTGTGTCTTTGTTGACTTTGAACCCCAGGTCTTTCGGGTAGCCGATGCGTTTCTTGGAAAAATCGACCGTGATTTGCGCGCTGGTCTCTTCCCAGGATTTCTGATAAACGGTGCCGTCGCCCGAGGGCTCGTAGCACAGAGCCCTAAGTGCGTCGCGAAGATTGTCCAGAGTAATCATCTAATGTCTCCGTAGCTGCGAGGTGAAAACACAATTCGCTAATTTTATCGCAGAGGGCGCCGTAAGAACGTAGTGTGATTGGCGGTGCTGCTGCTTGCCAGGGCATTTGATTGGATGATGACGCGCACGGGGCGGGATTCGCCAGTCCGCTAAGCCACGCTGGCAACAGTAGCGTACCAGGCGGTTGCTTGCAGAGATCCTCACGCGCGCCGTGCTTGAACCACTGGAGGTACGTGTTTCTCGTCGTGCGTCCATCGGTGACCGATCCGCCTTTTACTAAACAAGTTTATCGAGCGCGCGAAGCGATTGAGCCAATGGCGAAGCTCCAACTTATTCGTCAACTCATGGGCAAGCCACCCGAGACTACTCATTTCTCCTACTAGCAATGAAGGTCTGCGACCTGCAGTTTTGCAAACTGCTTGAAAGCCACCCGATGAGATACCCCCGATTTCCACTTGGAATCGGGGGTATTTTTATTTACAGGCTTTAGCCTGTGCGGGGCGCGCAGCGCGCCGCATCAGAAACCACCCGCTATGCGGGTGGGGCCAAACGGCTTTACAAAGCCGCCCCCTCGCCGGACACTTGCGATTGTTCAGGCCGCAAGGAATCCGAGTCGAGAGGGCGGTGGTGGCGTATGGCCCAGAAGGCCTACGGCCTGTCGCACACGAAGTGGACGTGCAAGTACCATGTCGTGTTCACGCCGAAGTATAGGCGCAAAGTCATCTACAACCAAATAAGGTCCGACCTTGGGGAGATCTTCAGGAAGCTCTGCCAGTACAAGGGGATAGAGGTCATCGAGGGGCACCTGATGCCCGACCACGTCCACATGCTGCTGGCGATACCGCCGAAGTACAGCGTGTCCAGCGTGATGGGCTACCTGAAGGGGAAGAGCTCGCTGATGGTATTCGACAGGCACGCGAACATGAAGTACAAGTTCGGCAACAGGAAGTTCTGGGCCGAGGGCCACTGCGTGTCCACCGTCGGCCTGAACGAGGCCACGATCGCGAAGTACATCCGGGAGCAGGAGAAGGCCGACATCGCGCTCGACCGGCTGAGCGCCAAGGAGTACGAGGACCCCTTCGATAGGGGGCCGGGGCGTAAATAGCGCCGGTTTGACCGGCCCGTCACGGGTCAATCTGCAGTGCGGCCCGAACCCCGTGAGGGCCGGCGCCTTTAGACGCGTGCCGGAAATCCAAGGGTTACACCCTAAGAGCAAACCACCCCTTCTAGGGGTGGTTTTGATTTAAGCGTCCACGCATGAAACACGGCGCGATGAACTGCGCTGCTCGTCGCCCGTCCGCGCCGCCGAGAGCAGGGCGCCCAAATCGGCCTGGATCGCCTCTGCCTTGCTTCCAAGCTGCAACGGAGCCGAGTCGCCCGAGATGTTTACGCTCAAAAGGTGCGCATCCGGCAGCTTTGCGGTCATGCTCCAGAACGGGAGTGTGATGATACCAGGAGTCATTTCGCCCACGCCGAGCTCCAGCAACAGCACGCGGCCACTGCTGCGCTCGCGCACAAAGCGTTCGTATCGTTCGAGGCTCTCGCGCCATGCTCCGCCTTGCAGAAACGTGTCGTCGCGCACCCACGGCACAAGCTGCCAGCCGCAATGCGGGCATCGGGGGATATCCTCGCTGAGGACCTCGAACCCCGCCATGCCCGCGAGCATGCGTTCGACGTAGGGGCTCGCGTCGAAGAGCTCGTCACAGCATGGCTGCTTGCACTGAAGGTGCGCGAAGCTTCCCTGATAGTTACAGGTTCTCTCGTCGGGAAACGTCTTCTCGGCCTGGGTGTCCACATTGGTGCTCAGGATGAAGTAGTCCTTATGGCCGATGAGGGACCGTAGGTCGAGATAGGGCTGCGAGGCCAGCTCGCGCAGCATGAAGTCGATGTATCGCGCATAGTATGCCCACTGCTGCTCGAGGCTGGGGTAGAGGTGGTAGAAGCCGTCGAAAAGGCTCTTGACTACTTTCGATTGATGCTCAGTGCCCATTGTATTCGCTACGATTAAACTCGGCACAGGGGATACTGGTTTTCCGTGCGAAAACGCTCATGCCGCTAAATTGAGCGACCGCCTGTACTGCAGCGGGATCATCCGCCCGAGCGATCCCTTAATCCGTCGCCCGTTGCGCCAATCGGCAGAAGCCACGCGTGGACGCTAATCGCTCGAGCGAATCGTCGTCGGTTTCCGTTTAACGATTTCTTTTTCCGCTATTATCTGACCCTCGGACTTCCTCGTGATAGAAGTAGTCCACGATCACCGGATGCCCCTGGGGGACTCTGCCATAAGGCATTTCGTTGTCCACAAAGGGGCAATCGTACTTCTTGGCCATTTCCTCGGCTTTTACTTCAAGCGCTTCAAAATAGCTACGGTTGCGCTTGTTATAGATCTCATCGTAAAGCGGTACGAGATTGGGATGTTTCTCGGCGATATAATCCAGGATCGTTTTTTTGAAACCACCCCGAAGATTGAGATTTTCGAGCCAAAACAAATCGCACCGATCCTTTACTCGCTCAAAAATCATCTCAAAATCCGTGATGCCGGGAAATACCGGGGACACGAAGCAGACCGTACGGATACCTTCGTCATACACCTGCTTCATAGCAGCGATACGACGCTCGATGCTCGACGCGGAGTCCATATCGTTCTTGAAGTTCTCATCCAGCGTGTTGATCGACCATGAAACGGTCACTCGTCCAAGCCTCTTCAGCAGATCGATATCCCGTACCACAAGATCGGACTTTGTGCAGATCAGAATATCTGCATCGCTGCCAATCAGCTGCTCCAGGAGTTTCCTGGTATTCCCGAATCGCTCCTCCTGTGGATTGTAGCCATCCGTCACAGAACCGATAACCACCCGCTGTCCAGCGTATTTCTTCGGATTCTTGATTTCCGGCCAATGCTTCACATCAAGAAAGGTGCCCCATTCCTCCTTGTGTCCGGTAAAGCGCTTCATAAAGGAGGCATAGCAATACTTGCAGGCATGCGTGCAGCCTACATAGGGATTGACCGAGTAGCCGCCTACCGGCAGGCTGGACTTGGTCATGATGTTCTTTGCTTCCACCTCATTGATGAGGATTCCATCGATCACTTCCGCCATGTTCTCTGCACCTCCAGCACTCTTTCGAATTCTTCCGGCAATTCCTGAATCATGTTTTCGTCCCCTATGACAGAGACGAGGTCTTCCTTCATAAACATTGGAATGCCAAGCGCGTGCGCCTGGTCCGTCAAAGACCATGCCCACTCCGGTTCCGTATGAACCTTCCTGCTCTGCGCCCCGGTCATGGTACCGACGACGATCCAGTTGATTCCGGAAAGGTCGACCGTACCGGGATCGTCGAATAGCGGCTCAAAAGTAACGAAGAAGTGATTTGCTTTGACGTTTTTCCGAAGGGCGTCGATACGCCACAGCTCCGCTTTCCTCGTCACCGTAACGCCGAACCATGCGTTTTCCAGGTCGGTATCTAAATCCAGCAAATCGGGTCTCTTGGTCAGGAACAGGAACTGATGCTGTGGATTCTCATGGATCTTTGCAAATACCTCGTCTCGCCATTCCAGCTTCCACCCGGAGAGATCGCTCATGCCGGTAAGGAGAAAGTTCTGCGGGCGTTTCTTTTCCATCATCTTGAGCTTGCTCGGGAAGAACGCAGGATCAGCGAAGTCGTCAATCATATGCCAACGTTTCACATTGTTACGGGCATAGCAATATGGACACCCCACCGTGCAGCCGATGACGATATTCATATTCTGAATCTGATTTTTGATGCAGATGCTCATAACGCCTGCCTACCTGCCTCTCCCGTAAACACGCAATCAGCCTTCCCCACCTTGCGGGCAAAAGCCTCGATATCTTGCTTGCAAGCAGCAGGCTCGCAATCGCTCAAATCGTATGACGTGCCGCCGTTTCGATAGACGGCCCGATGGGAAAACGATCGGCTGACAAGCCCGATGCCGAGCTTCTCGCACAGGGTCATCCGTGCTCCCTTTCAGCTATAAAAAACAGGTGTCTATAAACAGTATCCTTGTTGATTTTCGCAGGGGCAATGAACAAACGCGTGCACCTGTCGATAAACGAACAGCTACTGGACATTGTCAAACGACTCAGATTGGAGAGGCGATGGGAGAAACCAAGATCGACCGCCGGCGGCGCTACACCCTCTCGGTCATACAGGAGGCGTTCTTCGCGCTGCTGGCCGAGGTCGGCTTCGCGAAGATGACGGTGGCGGACATCTGCCGCCGCGCCGAGATCAACCGGGGAACGTTCTATCTGCATTACGAGGATAAGTACGCGCTGCTCGATGCGCTTATCGACGAGGCATTGGCAGCGGCTCCCCCGCTTGAGGGGGTTGAATCGGCAACGCTTTGCCAGCGTCCGCCGGCAGACGACGATTATCGCCTGCTTTATTCGGACAGCGACTCATACGCTCGCGTAGCCCAGCGCGTCATAGAACGCGGAGCGGAGCAGATGGTCCCTGGGTCATGGAGAAAACAGGGCTTTCACGCGAAGACGCCTTCCTGCTCTTCGTCCACAACGTCCAGGGCAATCTGGCCGTCAACCGCCTGCTCGGCTGGAGACGAGGCCCCGAGTTCACCCATGCCCAGGAGCTGCTCAACGCCTATTCCGAAGGGGGGCTTACTGGCGGTATCCGCTCTTCGCGATTCCGATAACCCATCGTGACCTGCGATTCAGGAATACCAGCCTCCGAGCCCTCTCGTTCGGAGGCTGCGGCTAAAACCTCATTGCGCGTCTACCGCTCCGCGTTACTCGCCACCTGCCCGCGCCACCGAGAGCAGGGCGTCCAAATCGGCCTGGATCGCCTCCGCCTTACTTCCGAGCTGCAGCGGAGCCGAGTCGCCCGAGATGTTTACGCTCAGCAGGTGCGCATCCGGCAGCTTCGCGGTCATGCTCCAGAACGGGAGCGTGATGATGCCGGGGGTCATCTCGCCCACGCCGAGCTCCAGCAACAGCACGCGGCGATCGCTGCGCTCGCGCACGAAGCGCTCGTATCGTCCGAGGCTCTCGCGCCAGGCCGCACCCTGCAGAAACGTGTCGTCGCGCACCCACGGCACAAGCTGCCAGCCGCAATGCGGGCATCGGGGGATATCCTCGCTGAGGACCTCGAACCCCGCCATGCCCGCGAGCATGCGCTCGACGTAGGGGCTCGCATCGAAGAGCTCGTCGCAGCATGGCTGCTTGCATTGAAGGTGCGCGAAGCTTCCCTGATAGTTGCAGATCCTCTCGGTGGGAAACGTCTTCTCGACTTGGGTGTCTACATTGGTGCTCAGGATGAAGTAATCCTTATGGCCGATGAGGGACCGTAGGTCGAGATAGGGCTGCGAGGTCGGCTCGCGCAGCATGAAATCGATATATCGCGCGTAGTAGGCCCATTGCTGCTCGAGGCTGGGGTAGAGGTGGTAGAAGCCGTCAAAAAGACTCTTGAAGCCAAAGGCTTGCTGCCAGTCCGTCATTCCGGCGCGCACCATGCCTGCGCGGTTGTAATGGTTGAACCCGGCGGCGCTTGACATGCCCGAGCCGATGCCGACGATGATGGCGTCGGCATCGTCGATAAGGCTTCGAAGCCTATACGCTTCCCTCTCTAGAGACGGCATTGGGCAATCTCCTCGAAAGCCGGGGCCATATCGCCGTCAACGAGAATCGTCTCGCACGAAGCGTCGGGCGCCATGGCCTGGCCGTAGTTGAACACGATGTAGGTGGCGTGCTCGCAGGCGTTCGCGATCTGGGCGAGCATGCGCTTTATGACGCCGTTGTGCAGTCCCACGCCAAGTTCGAGGATGGCGACCCTGCCGTTGCGATGGGCTTGCACAAGACGCGCGAGCTCGTCGAGCTGGGTCATGGCGAGGGCGTCTGGATGGGCGAGGCGCCGCTCGTCAACCGACGTGCGCGTGCTCCCCTCAGTCTCGAGCACGCGCACGTCGTCGAACCCGGCGCGCGCGAAGTGCCCGTCGATGTTGCATGTGACCACGAAGGTGTCGGCGTGCTCCGTAAGACGCCGCAGCCCGTTCATGAGCGGGCTGGGCTCATACTCGACATACTCCTTTTGATGGAACCGCTCGACCCATCGGCGTCGCACGCTGGCATCCGGGGAAGCGAGCCCCTGCAGCATGCAGCCGATGCCGTCTGCCTGGGCGAGGTCCCCGTACGCCTCTTGGAAATGAGCATCGGCGCAGAAAAGGTTGAGCCCCTCCGCCATGTCGAGTCCGTTGCTAGCGCCGATGATGACAAGATCCGCTTCGGCTAGCGCCCTGCCTATGCGAACTGCTTTCGCCGTCTCCATGCGCTACCTCCCCAGCGTCTTGCGCACGTCGGCGAGCACGTCGGCGATGTCGGCGCGAACGGCGAGCCCCCGATCCTCGATCGCGCGGGGGAGAAACTGCGTCTTGTTGTTTACGGCGATGTAGCTGGCCTGCGGTAACTGCGCCGTGAGGGCCCAGAACGGCTCCTGGATAAACGCGGGCGTCATGCGGCCCACACCCAGCTCGAGGAAGAGGATCCTCTGCCGTGCGTGCGCGTCGAGCCATTCGGACACCTTGCGGTACTGCTCCTCGTAGAGTTCGCCCTGCAGGAAGTTGCCGTAGCCGCGAACCCAGGGGAACGCCTCTGCCCCGCAGTGCGGGCAGCGCGGCACGAGCTCTGTCGGAACCTCAAGGCCGTCTCCCATGGCCTCTACCATGTTGGAGACCGGCTCGACCGTATCCCACACCGCGTCGGTGCAACAGCGGGAGCACTGAAAGAAGCGGTGGTCGCCTTGGATCTCTGCCACTTTCTCCCAGGGATAGAGCTTCACAAACTGCGTGTCCTGGTTGGTGGTGAGCACGAAGAAATCCTTCTCGGCGAGAATGGCGTCGAGGTCCCTGTAGGGCTTGCGCAGCGAGGCGTTGAGCGTGGTGTCGAGGAAGGTGGCGAGGTATCCCCAGCGCGCCTCGGCGGTGGGCCAGCGGTAGAACGACCCCTCGAAAGCGCCCTTGAAACCGTAGCGCTCGGCGAATTTGCTGAAATGCCTGCGATAGGTTGCGTTGTCCTCGTAATAGAAGTCGCCGCCGCCCGCCGCGGAGAGCCCAGAGGCCCCGCCCACCAGCACGCAATCGGCTTCCTCGATCATGCGGGCGAAGTCCTCGATTTGCTGGTCGTAGGGCTCGGGCTCGCGGTCACTCAGCTCATAGGGCGTGCCGCCGTTTCGATAGGCTGCTTGATGGGAAAACGATCGGTTGGTGAGATTGATGACGAGCTGCTCGTACGGAGTCATTCGATACCCTCTTTCAGCTATAATGAACAGGTGTCTATAAGCAGTATCGATGTCGATTTACGCAAGAGCAATGAACAGCTCCGAGATGCTGTCGATAAACGAGCAGCTGCTGGGTATTGTTGGGCAGATCGAACGGAGGAGCCATGGATACAGGGAAAATCGACCGTCGCCGGCGCTATACGCTCTCGGTCATACGGGAGGCGTTCTTCGCGCTGCTGGCCGAGGTCGGCTTCGCGAAGATGACGGTAGCGGATATCTGCCGCCGCGCCGATATCAACCGTGGCACGTTCTATCTGCACTACGAGGACAAGTTCGCCCTGCTCGACGCGCTTATCGACGAGGCCTTGGCGGCGGTGCCGCCGCTCGAGGGAACGGAGGCGGGTGCCCTCTGCCAGCGTCCGCCGGCAAACGATGACTATTATCTGCTCTACTCGGATGACGACGCGTACGCCCGGGTGGCACAGCGCGTCGTCGAGCGCGGCGCCGAGCAGATGGTTCCCTCGATCATGGAGGAGACTGGGCTTTCGCGCGAGGACGCCTATCTGCTCTTCGTCCACAACGTCCAGGGAAATCTCGCGGTCAACCGCCTACTTGGTTGGAGGCGGGGACCCGAGTTCGCTCACGCCCAGGAGCTGCTCAGTGCCTATTCCGAAGGAGGCATGCGGGCGGTATCGGCTCGCCACGATCCCCGTAGTTGATCTTGACAGCGTGCCATTTCAGGCAGGCGACGTTGCTATGGCCCCTCTTTGGTTTTCGATGTTGTATAAGGCAATCGCAATCGCCTTGAGCTTCTTTAGGGAACTTGAGCAAGAGATATGGCCTGCTGGCGATTGATTAACCCCATTTGTTTTGGTTACAAGAAAAAATGCTGCGCGCCTGCGGCATGAAGAAGGGAGATTCTTGTGAATATCGTTGTATTGAGCGGCAGCCCGCGTAAGGGCGCCAATACAGATACCATGGTCGAGGCGTTTGCCGAGACCGCGCGTGAGGGCGGCAATACGGTCGAGGTCGTCCGCGTTGCCAGCAAGAAGATCGCCGGCTGCTTGGGATGCCAGTACTGCTTCGCTCATGAGGGCGTCTGCGTGCAGAAGGATGACATGGTCAACGTGATCGAGTCGCTGAAAGACGCAGATATGGTCGTCTTTGCCTCGCCTATCTACTGGTTTGATATCACCGCACAGGAGAAGGCTGTCATCGACCGCCTGTACGCCTTCGGTGCTACGGGCTTCCCGTTCACCAAGACGGCCCTTTTGCTCGATAGCCACAGCGAGGGCGTCTATGATGCGGCGATCGCCATGTACAAGTCCACGTGCGCATACTGCAAGTGGGAGGACCAGGGCATTGTCACCATCAGCGGTATGACCGAGCGCGACAGCATGGCCTCCTCGCCCAAGCTGGAAGAGGTGCGAGAGCTCGCTCGCAAGCTCGCCTAAGGGCAAGAAGAGCGCATGGCAATCGGTGTTGGTGGAAATGCTTGCTGTCCTTACCGAGAGATAGGGGCGCATTCCCTCAAGCGCCGTATAGAACAATTTTTAAACGCAGAAAAATAACTGAAAACAAATTAATCCGCGTTAAAATATTGTCAAACAGAAGTTAATGAGGGAAGGTTGCGTATGCGTCGCAAGGCAGACGAGCTACTTAGGGAATGGCGAGACAGAGCTGATAGAAAACCTTTGCTGGTCAAAGGCGTGCGCCAGTGTGGCAAGACCTATTTGCTCAGAACGTACGCCCAGGATCTTTTCGAATCGGTTGTCTACGTTAATCTTGAGAACGACCGGTCGGCGCGAGCGGATTTTTCGGGCGGTCTTGACCCTCATTCGATTGTGCGCGCGATCGAGGCTCGTACGGGACAGCGTATCGTGCCTGGCAAAACCTTACTGTTCATTGACGAGATCCAGGCATGCGAGGAAGCGCTCACTTCCCTTAAATACTTTTGCGAAGATGCTCCCGAGTATTACGTTGCGGCTGCCGGGTCGCTTCTTGGGGTTGCCATTAACCATCAGTCGTATTCGTTCCCCGTCGGAAAGACCGACTTGATCGAGATGACTCCACTCGATTTCGAGGAGTTTCTCTGGGCAATGGGGCACGATCAGCTGGTCGATGAGATACGCTCGTCATTCGAGTTAATGGGTCCTCTTGCGCCAAGCCTTCATGAAAAGGCGCTTAGGCTCTATCGACAGTATCTTGTTGTTGGCGGAATGCCCGAGGCGGTCCAAACGTATATCGATGATCAGTCAATCATTGATGTGGCCGAAAAGCATCGGATTATTCTCGACGGATATTCCGCCGACACCAATAAATATGCTGATGAACGCTTGAGCGCAAAGACGCGTGCGTGCTTCGATTCCATTCCACAGCAGCTTGCCAAAGAGAATCGCAAATTTCAATACAAGGTAGTGCGAGCGGGGGGCAATGCGTCTCTCTTTGGAGATGCTCTCGACTGGCTTGTATTGTCGGGTACGGTGGCGCGCTGCAGCCTAGTCGGGCAGATCGAAAGCCCTTTAGAGGCCTTCGTTAACCCTTCTGCTTTCAAAATCTATCAGGCGGATACAGGGCTGCTCGTCTCCAAGGCCGGTGCTCAACGCGCCGATATTCTTGCCGGCATCGGCGGCACATTCATGGGTGCACTTACCGAAAACTACGTCGCCCAACAGCTTTCAGCCATGGGCTATCCGCTGCATTATTGGGCGCGAGATAATCGTGCGGAAATCGACTTTGTAGTAGAGAAGCAGGGATGCTTGTCTGCGATTGAAGTCAAGGCGGGAGAGAACACAAGATCTCGAAGCCTGTCCTCACTTAAAAAGACCCATCCGGGCGTACGCCTTATCAGGCTATCGACTAAGCCCTTTGGAATGAATGATGGGCTTATGTCTGTTCCACTTTATGCGGCATTTTGTCTATAGGGATGATGCTGGTGTAATGCATGGGGCCCAGGGCGCAGCGTTTACTGCGCTCCGGGCCCCGCTGCTTAGTTAAACCATGACGGTTTGGTCGCCGTCGTCCTAGTCAAACAAACTCGGCATGTCGTTTTCCTTCATGAGGGCACCGGCAGAGGGCAGGCTCTGCGCGGTGAACTTCTCGGCCGAGACGCCGGCGCCAAGAATCTCCTCGGTCGTGCCGACAGTGGTGACCGAGCGGCCCTTCTTGGCCGTGAAAGCCTGGACGCCCTGCGTGTTGGTGGTCGTCTTGGTCTTGAGCAGCGACGTGTTGAAGTTCATCAGGCGGTAGTCGCTCGAGACCAGCGCGAGGTCGCGGTCTTCCTTGAGCACCTGCGCATACAGCAGCTTGCTGCCGCCGTAGATGGCGTTCTTGAGGCGCTTGCGGTTGGTCTTGGTGACGTATCCAGAAAGCGCGACGCGCACCACGCGGCCGTTCTCAAAGACGAACAGCACATCGGCCTTGTAATCCTCGGGGTCGATGACCCAGATGACACTCTCGTCGGGTTCCATCTCAAGATCGGTCGGCAGGTACGAGCCCAGTTGGGCCGACTTGGTGTCCTCAAACGCCGAAACCTTGCACTTGTACACCTGGCTCTTATTGGTAAAGACCAGCAGCTCGTGGGTGTTGGAGGACGGGAACTCGATAAAGGGTTTGTCGCCGTCCTTGTACTTGAGCGTGGTCGCCTTCTTGAGCACGCGGTCCGTCATCTTCTTAAGGTAGCCGTCGCGCGAGAGCATGATGGTGACCGGGTACTCCTCGACCTCGGGCTCCAAGCTTACCTCGATGACCTCATGGGGTTCAATCCTGCCCGTGCGGCGCGGCATCACGTACTTCTTGTTGACCGCTGCCAGCTCGTCGCTGATGACCTTCTTGATGTTCTCTTCGCTGGAGAGGATCTCCTCAAGCTCGGCAATCTCGCCCTCGAGCTTGGCGATGTCCTTGGTGCGGTTGAGAATGTACTCTTCGTTGATGTTGCGGAGCTTGAGCTCGGCAACAAACTCGGCCTGGGTCTCGTCGATGTCGAAACCCTTCATAAGGTTGGGCACGACCTCGGCCTCGAGCTTAGTGCCGCGGATGATGGCGATGGCCTTGTCGATGTCGAGCAGAATTGCCTCGAGGCCGTGCAGCAGGTGCAGACGCTCGGACTTTTTGCCCAGGTCAAAGTTAATGCGGCGACGCGTGGACTCAATACGCCACTTGACCCACTCGTGCAGGATCTGGCGCACGCCCATAACGCGGGGATAGCCGTCGACCAGCACGTTAAAGTTGCACGAGAACGAATCCTGCAGCGTGGTCGAGCGATAGAGCTTCGCCATGAGCTTGTCGGGGTCGACACCGCGCTTAAGGTCGATGGCGATGCGCAGACCCGAGAGGTCGGTCTCGTCGCGGATGTCGGCAATCTCCTTGACCTTGCCCTCTTTGGAGAGCTTGACGATGCGCTCGATGATGACATCGGTTTTGGTGGTGTAGGGGATCTCGTAGACCTCGATGATGCGCTCTTCGGGAATCCAGCGCCAGCGGGAGCGGATCTGGAAGCTGCCAAGGCCGGTCTCGATTATCTTTTCCATCTCCTCGCGGCGGTAGATAATTTCGCCGCCGGTCGAGAAGTCGGGCATGGGCATGTATTCGAGCAGGTCGCAGTCGGGATCCTGCAGGTAATGCATTGTGGCGGTACAGACCTCGTTGAGGTTGAAACCGCAGATATCGGATGCCATGGCGACGCCGATGCCCTTGTTGGCCGAGACGAGGATGTTGGGGAACGTGGTGGGCAGCAGGCGTGGCTCCTTCATGGCGCCGTCGTAGCTGTCGACGAAGTCGACCGGGTCCTTGTCGATGTCCTTGAAGATCTCGGCGCTAATGGGGGAGAGCTTGGCCTCGGTATAGCGCGAGGCGGCGTAGCTCAGGTCGCCCGAATAGTACTTGCCAAAGTTGCCCTTCGACTCAACGAAGGGGGCGAGCAACGCCTCGTTGCCGGTGGCCAGGCGCACCATCGTCTCGTAGATCGCGGCGTCGCCGTGCGGGTTGAGCTTCATGGTCTGGCCCACGATGTTGGCGCTCTTCTGGCGCTCGCCCTTGAGCAGACCCATCTTGTACATGGTGTAGAGCAGCTTGCGGTGCGAGGGCTTAAAGCCGTCAATCTCGGGGAACGCACGCGAGACGTTGACGCTCATAGCGTAGGGCATGTAGTTGACCTCGAGCGTCTGCGTGATCGGCTGATCGGTGACCTCGGAGTGCAGGCCGATGACGTTCTCGGCGTTGACCTGCTTTTTCTTGGGCTGGTTCTTCGTCTTCTTCTTTGCCACGATTTCCTCTTGAACTTCTTATGGGCCGTCGTTATCGATTTGCTGCTACTGCAGGTCCAGCTGGTCCAGGTATTCCTTGCCGTGCTCGGAGATGTGACGCTTGCGGCCCGTCTCGTCGTTGCCCAGCAACAGGTTGAACATGGTCTCCATCTTGGTGACGTCCTCGGGTTCTACCTTGATCAGGCGGCGCGTCTCGGGGTTCATGGTGGTGAGCCACATCATGTCCGGATCGTTCTCACCAAGACCCTTGGAGCGGTTGATCGAGCACTTCTGGTCGCCAATCTCCTTGAGGATGCCGTTCTTCTCGAGCTCGGTGTAGGCAAAGTAGGTCTTCTCTTTGCAGTTGATCTCGTAGAGCGGCGACTCGGCGATATACACGTAGCCCTCGTCGATAAGCGTGGGCACCAGGCGATAGAGCATGGTGAGCACAAGCGTGCGGATGTGATAACCGTCGACGTCGGCGTCCGTACAGATAATGACCTTGTTCCAGTTGAGATTATCCAGGTCAAAAGCACCGAGGTTCTTGATGCGCTTGTCCTTGATCTCTACGCCGCAGCCCAGCACGCGCATGAGGTCCATGATGATGTCGGACTTAAAGATGCGCGGGTAGTCCTCCTTCAGGCAGTTGAGGATCTTACCGCGAACGGGCATAACGCCCTGGAACTCGGCATCGCGCGAGGTGCGGATGGCGCCTGCTGCCGAGTCGCCCTCTACGATGTAGATCTCGCGACGGTCCTTGTCTTTGGAGCGGCAGTCGATGAACTTCTGCACGCGGTTGGCCATGTCGGTCTTCTGTTGCAGATTGGTCTTGATGCTCTGGCGCGTCTTCTCGGCGTTCTCGCGCGAGCGCTTGTTGATGAGCACCTGCTCCATGATCTTGTTGGCGGCGTCTTTGTTCTCGATCAGATAGGTCGAGAGGCGCTCCTTAAAGAATGCCGTCATCGCCTGCTGGATAAAGCGGTTATTGATGGCCTTCTTAGTCTGGTTTTCGTAGGACGTCTGGGTGGAGAAGCAGTTGGTCACCAGCACCAGACAGTCCTGGACGTCCTGCCACTTAATGCCGCTCTCGTTTTTGTTGTACTTGCCCTGTTGCTTGATGTAGGCATCGATGGCGCTGGTCAGAGCACTACGGGCGGCCTTTTCGGGCGAACCGCCGTTCTCGAGCCATGACGAGTTGTGGTAGTACTCCTGCATCATGAAGGTGCGCGAGAAGCACATGCACGCGGTGATCTTGACGTTGTAGTCGGGCAGGTCCTCGCGGTCGCGACCGCGGCGGTCGGCCTCGATAAAGAAGGGCTCGGTGAGGTAGTCGGCACCGACCTTCTCGAGCACATAGTCCTCGATGCCCTTGGGGTAGCAAAAGTCCTCTTCGGAAAACTCGCCATCGTCGCCCTCGATGCGCAGGCGGAAGGTAACGTTGGCGTTGACCACGGCCTGGCGGCGCATGGTCTCGCGATACCAATCGTGGGGGATGCTGATGGAGGTGAAGACCTCAAGATCGGGGCGCCACTTGATGGTGGTGCCGGTGCGGTTCTCGTCGCTGGGCTCAATCTCGAGCGCCTTCTTTTTGGCGCCGACGACCTTACCCTTCTTAAAGTGCAGAGAGTATTTGTTACCGTCACGCCAAACCGTGACGTCCATGTACTCAGAAGCGTACTGGGTCGCGCAGGAGCCCAGGCCGTTGGTGCCGAGCGAGAAGTCGTAGTCGCCGCCCTGGTTGTTGTTGTATTTGCCGCCGGCGTAGAGCTCGCAAAAGACGAGTTCCCAGTTAAAGCGCTTCTCGGAAGGGTTCCAGTCGAGCGGGCAGCCGCGGCCGTTGTCCTCTACCTGGATAGAGCCATCGCGAAAGGCGGTGAGGGTGATGAGCTTGCCGTAGCCCTGGCGTGCTTCGTCAACGGCGTTGGACAGGATCTCGAAGGCGGCATGCGCGCAACCATCGAGTCCGTCCGAGCCAAAGATGACGGCGGGGCGCAGGCGTACGCGCTCCTCGTCCTTGAGCTGGCGGATACTGTCGTTACCATAGTTTGCGGTGTTTTTTGCCATACTCGCTCTCTCGGTGCTCCTTTTGCTGCGTTTAAGTCATATAGATAGTCAAGGTAGCATAGCCCAGGCCGTGGGCGATTCCAACCAACACGAATTCCATCGAACAATAGTTCGATCAGATAATGGATGCTTGGGATGCGGGTGGGGTCTGTCCTATTCAAACATCTGCGGCAGGTCGATGAAGACGGTTCGATCGCTTTCGTCAGCTTCGAAGCCCGAACGGGAGAAGAATCCGTAGCGATGGCATTTGAGCCCCGTTGCCTCGACTTGGGTGATTTCCTCGTCGACCATTTTTTGCGTGACGGGGGATTTGCGGAACTTTGCTTCGTAGAATGCGTAGCCCTCGGGGTCTTGCGTTACCACATCGAATTCGCCGCTCGTTTTGTTTGCGGGATCGTCGTACCAGTACTTGCCTATGGCATCGAAAGCCGGTTCGATCTTGCCAGTCCTGTTTTGCCGTACGAGGTATTGACGGCAGATCTCCTCGAACATATGTGGAGTGTAGTTTTCCTCGAAGTCTTGGGAGACGTGACGATCATAGAAGACTTCCGGGTCGAGCAGCTGACGCGCAGAAGCATTGCGGAAGACGTAGCGATAGTAAAAGAGCGAAAGTGGGTCCACCACAAAGTAGCCAGACTTGCGCTTATTCGTAGGGTCGTTGATGGGTGCACGCTTTTGGACGATTTCGAGTGACATGAGCTTGTCGAGTACGTCTGCCATGGCCGGACCGCTCGAGACGTGCGACTGTGCCAGCACGTCCCCCCAACGGGAGTAACCTTGTGCGAGAGCCCCGAAAACTTCGTTGGCGTTGGTCATCTTCGAGATCTCGGCGTTGAGATAGGACGGTACTTCGCTTTCTAAGCGGGCGCCAGGTTCTGTGACGAGCTCGATGATATTGTCGCGTACGCTTTGGGACTGATCGATGAGGCGATTGTAAAAGGGGATGCCGCCAAAAACGCTATAGAGCCGCACCTTGTCCTCGGGTGAGAACGCGGGATAGAACTTTGCAGCGTCAAAGTAATCCATGGGCTTAAGCTCAAGCGCGAGATCAATTCGCCCGTAGAGGGGGCTTTCATGCTCGATGAGAGATTTCATAATCTCAACATAGGAGCCGCACAGGACAATGTTTAAACGTGAGTCTTCCCTGTGAGCGTCGATTGAGGTCTGGAGAATGCTGTCTAAGCCTTTAACCGCATCTCTCAAGTAGGGGTATTCGTCGAGAACGAGGGTAATGTTCTTGTCTTTGGCTTGGGCAAACAGAAATTCGATGAGCTCGCGGATGCCCGTGAAGGCGAGCGGAGGAAAGCTTAGCGCTTCAGCAGCAAGGGCGGACAGACTCTCGAGGTTGTCTGCCTCGGAGGTTTGGCGGCACTCGTAATAGATCGTTGCGACGTCCGATAAATCGGTTAGCGCCTGCTTGATGAGCTCACTTTTGCCGACGCGACGCCTTCCGTAAATGAGAACATTGCGCTGCTCGGGCGCATTGAGTGTTTTCTTAATACGGGCGAGTTCAAGCTCCCTGCCAATGAATTCCACTTACTCGGTTCCTTCCGACTCGGTTTTGTCCGAGTTAATTGTATCGCATGAACAAGTTTATGCTCGAGTTTACTCGGACAAAACCGAGTCGGTTCTGTCCGAGTAAGTTTGAATAGCGAATCGAAATTGTTATGTCCACATGGCGATGGCGAACATGGTTTCCATAAGCGCCGCGTTCGCGCTTGTTATTGCCGCAATGCGCTGTGTCGCTGAGGCGCAGATCGTACCGCTCGAAAGCGTCTTTTGGTTGGCGAACCTGGCCACGGGCGTGTTCTGCGGTGCGACGATTTTCGCAGCCACGTTTGCTGTCCTGTGTGCAACGTTTTTCACGGCGAAAAGACGCCGTGCCAAGCTCGAGGCAGAACTCGACTCCTCAGACGACATCTAATGCGCAATGGGCCGGCTCTGGGTATCCAGAACCAGCCCATTTTGATGTTCGATTAGCCGAGTCGGCGCCTCTCACAAAAGTAAGTAGGAGCTAGCGAGGCCTATCCGAATTGACCTCATTGGCGGTGTCTTTTTCGAGCGCCGTGCGGCGGGCGCTGTAGGCGACGAGGCCGGCGCCTGCCGCGGCGAGTGCTGCAGCGGCTGCCGTAAGGGGAGCGTTGACATCGCCCGTGCCCGCAAGTGCGCCCGCTTTTCCGGAGCACTTGTTATTGCCGTGGTCCTTGCCGCTGCCGGAGCTGCTTCCGCCGGAGCCGCCGCCCTCGTCAGCACCGCCGCCACTCGAGCCACCGTCGCCGTCTGCTGTCATCGGGGCGTCGTGAAGTCCTGTCGTATCCGCGCTGTCGCATACGCCGACCTCCACTTCTGAGCGCTCGCATGCCGCGTCGGGCACATGAAGCTCGTGCAATACGGCACCCAGCGCCGAGTTTGCACCCGGTCGAATTTCCTCGAGCGTTACGGGATCGAGCGCCACCAGGTCACGCGCCTTCGCATACAGCGTCACGCGTTTGCCCACTTCGTCGCTCCAACTCTCGGGGATAGCGAAGCTCATGCGGAACTGTGCCGTGCAACCCGGTGCCAGCACGGCGTTGCCGTTGTCGGCTACCAGCGGGTGCGTTGCAAAACATGCGCCCAGCGTCTCGAGCGCGTACTTCACGTGTGCCATGTCGTTGGCCGAAGCGTCTTCGGCAAGCTCCGGATCGTGGATCGAAGCCATGCGTGCGTTCGCTCCGAATCCGATGGATACGCTGGAGAACGGCTGGCTGGAGCCCTCTCGGTACAGATCGATCGTGCCGGCGGTCAGCAAAGTGTTGCCGTCGTTTCGCACCGTGACCATGAAGGACTCGCCTGCTGCTCCGGGCACCACCGCGCCCGAGGTGGCGACCGCGCCCGTCGGAGTGGCACACGCCACCAAGGGCACTTCGATGCCGTGCAGCTCTGCCTCGCTCTGCTCCGCGCTCACAATGTGCGTGGCGAGCGCGGAGAGCATGCCTCCCGACGTCAAAAATGTCGTTATCTGATCGACGGGATGGTCCAGCTCGCACATCACGAACGGTTCCGTGAACAGATCGCCTGTCAAGGTGCTGGCGAAGATGCGGAAGTGCTTGCCCATCACTGCTACCGGGTTGCCTTCTTCGTCGTAGGTTTGTCCCACCTTGCCATCGGTGTTCTCTACATAGAGCACGCACCTGCCGTTGTTGCTTACGCTAAACGATGCCGGGCCACAGCCTGCGGCACCCACGGGCTGCGTTGCAAATGCCGATGCGCCTCGCGTCCAAGTAATATGCTGCAGCTGCTCGTTGACGGTGGCCAAAAAGCCCGAATGTTGTGGCCACGGCACCGCATGGGGTACCGTGGCGTCTGGTGGCATAACGCCCCAGCCCGCAATGGACTGGCCAATCACGGCGTACGATGCGCAGCCGCAACCGTCTGCGGTTTCGTACGCAACGGGCACCACCATTTTGCCGTTGATATTCTCGGGCTCGCCCAGCTCGATACTCGACGGTGCCTGCGGAAAGCGAAGAACTTGGCGGAACGTCAGGCTGTCGCCCAAATCATCCGACCACAGGGTAAAGCATTCAAGCGCAACCTCAGCCTCGCTGCCGAGCGCCTTTTCTGCGGTGGCTCCGCGGCGGTGGAGGTAGGCACCCGACAGGCGTCCGTCGACCAGCGTCTTACCCACCGTGATACGCGGGCACTGCAGGCAATGGTAGCCATCCTCTTGCAGACGGCCGCGCGAGATGCTGCGCCACGACGTGTGCGATATCACGCGAACTCCGTCGTTGCTTATGCGCAGGCGCACAACGGACAGTATGCCGGATGTGCTCGCCGTATCGAAAAGGGTGTTGTCGCCGGCGGGGCGCTCGCCCGAGACCAGCAGCACGTAGGCGTTCTGGTTTCCCCTCCCGTCTGTATATTCCACCACGTCGAAGTCGTAATCGAATATGCCGTCGCGCTCCACGTCGCCCTCGCCAAACCCAAGGGGATAGTCCACGGGCGTGGGAGCGGACCACGTGCCGTTTGCCTTTGTGTGCACCACCAGGCGCGAGCGGCCATTGTCGCCGTAGCGCACCGAGGCGATACGGAACAGGCATTCTACGCCGGCAATCATTGCCAGCTTCATGTGAGCTTCGCTGAGCACGCCAGCAAACAGCACGTTGTCGCTCGAGGGCTTGATGCCGCCACGCTCGTCCTCCGATACGCCGGCAGAATTGGCGTTGGGGTCCGCAACGGCGTTCGTTGCCTGGCCGATGTGGGTGTACTCATACATCGGCGCGGCGTTTTCGTCGTCCTCTATCAGTGCATGGACGAAATGCTCGATCTGTCCCGTGTCGTCGCTTTCTGCATCCGCCTCGAGCTCAATGCGCGTGACCGCTTGATTCCAATCGCGCACGACAGGCGCGATGTTTATCGCGGCGGCTGCAACCTCGGCGCGTGCGAGCAGCTCGGAATTGGTGACGATGGTGGCCGACGCGATAAACTGCGGCATACCACCTGCCTCGGCGTTGCCGGGCGTGCCGAAGTGGGCATCCAGCGTGTAAGGCGTATCTCCACCCAATGCGAGCTCAGAGCGCTGGAGCACATACTGGTCGCAATTGTTCACCGACATATTCCACGAATCGATGAGTGTGGGCCACGACCCCGACCAAGCCTTGGTGGTCCACTTGAACATTATGAACTGGAGTATCACATCGACATCGACGTCTGCACCTACGCGCAGTCGCGGAAGCTGGTGTCCATCTGCCTTCTCGTACCCAATGAACAGCGTGAGGGATGCGGCGCCGCGCACGGCAGACGAGGCGACGCCCGCAACGCCGGCTCCAAAGGTGACGGCAAGCCCGATCTGGATAGTGAACGAGCCCGACGTGTTGGAATAGTCGAGCGATATGTTTTTGAAAAACGCTGCGCCGCTGCCGTGCGTATGGGCACCTACGGCGAACGCCAGCTTCGCTAGCACCCAGGGGTTGACGTTTAGGAAAAACGGCACCGGTCCCAAGGTAAACTGTTCGGTCCAGTTGAGGTCGGTTCTTACCTGGAAGAGGGCCTTAATATTGCCGTATGCGGGGTCGTTGTTGTCACCCCAGGTTTTGCCCACCCAATCGTAGGCAAGCGAGCCGTACAGCTGTGTGGCGATATCCATCGTGAACAGCAGCGTGCAATGGTGGCGAAGGAGCTTGGTGTTCCTTGGATCGGTGCCCGAACCGGCACTCATGCTCTTGTACTGATTCCACTTCCCCTCCATCTCGTCGAGGTAGCGGTTTGCCTGCTTGGCGCCCGACTCACGCGGTGACTTCTTCCAGTACTTCGGATCCGGATTGCCCGAATCGTTCATATAGCTGGCTGGTTTGTATCCTCCGCCAAACAGTACGTACCCGGCAAACGAGAAATCGAAGAGGATCGGAAATGTGGGTATCCAGCACGTGAACTTATTGCCGCCGATGCCGGGAAACGCCGCTGGGAAATCAAACGGAGTGATCTCTTGGTCCATGGTGGTGGGAATGATGGTGGTCGAGCCCGATTCTGCCTTTGCGGCCGGCGCGGTGACAACGGCCATAGGGGATGAAAGCGTGTAGGTTTTGCCCTGATAGTCGAGGACAAAGCACAGCTTGCACCCCTCCTCCAGAAGGCCCGATGCCGCATCGAGGAACTTGTCTTCCAGCGTGAATGTCGCCAGATTATCCGCGCCCGATGCGCTGGCCTTGATCTGGCCGATCTGCGTGACGGTTTCGGGCGAGCTACCCGTGGCGGGCATTACCTTGTTGATGTGCAGCGTTGCCTGTCCACCCTGTGGCAGATGTGCCTGTACAATAAAGGCATGCGTGTCGGGTTGGTCGTTTGCCGCGTCGTCCTTCGGCAATGCCATGAACGTGGCATCAGCGTACTGGATGTCCCATTCGTCGAATGTGAGCTGGCGGAAGTACGGCTCGCCGTCGGACAGCGGACGCGTGGGCGCGGTTATGGCGGTGCCGCCCTGGATACGCGCAAGGGGAATCTCGACATCGCGGTAGCCCGCCATGCTAATGGAGATGCCGCCGTTAAAGTCGTACGCGTCGAGAAGCGTTGCCTCGTCCACGTAGTCTTCCGAAAGAGGGGCGACCTCAAAGATGGCCGTGCCTTCGTCATCGGTCGTGGCGGTGAGCTGCTTGCCTGCGGCATAGCGCGATGTGAGCGTGACCTGGGCACCTGCGATGGGCGTATTCTTGTTGGCGACGTCGACCACGACCACACCAAACATGGTGCGCGAGAGAACGAGCACCCTGAAGGGGTCTTTTTCGTCGGCATAGGCTTCGGTGGGCGCAAACGGCAATATGAAGGCGTTTGCGCTTCCCGGCACGCGCGGCAACATAATGCTCGCTAGCGAGGACGCTCCAGCAACAAGCAACGAACGGCGATCAAGCATCTTGGGCTCCCATCCCGCAGGTATCGGTGGAAATAATCCAATTTTGTGAGAAGCCGCTTCGTGGCGGTAGTGCCGTTCAAGGGTCAAAATGTCCAAATTGATCGAGCGAAGCGCCGGGTTCCGGAACGCGTTCGATGCGCTTGGCAGCCCGGTCGCTAACGCAACATGTGCGCGACCAGCTCGGCGCGTGTGCCGATGCCAAGCTTTGCGTATACGCCGGATAGGCGGTTTTTGACGGTGCCCGGCGATACTCCCATATGGCGTGCGATTTCGGCGTTGGTCCATCCGCGGCAGGCGAGCATGGCCATGGTGAACTCTGTGGTCGTTAAATCGTCGGCAACGTCCTCGCCCGAATCAGGGTTGTGGATGCGCCGCCAGCCGTAGCTGAATCGATACGTGATCTCGATGATGCGTGCGAAATCGTCAGGGTATTGCGATTTTAGGCATGCCTCGATAAGCCCCTGCAAAAGGCCGTGGTGCTCACCGATGAGCTCGATGAGGCCGTCGGGGCGCGCAATGTTCCAAGCAGCTCCGAAGTGCGTTTTTGCGGCGTCGATGTTCTTGAGACTCATGCAGGCCATGGAAGCTGCCAGGTGCAGGAACAGTTCCGAGATCGGAAAGTTTCCCTGTTTCATGATCAGGGCGTTTTCCGCCATGCCCAGACTGCGGCCATATTCGCCGCGCAGGTACAGGGCATGCGCCATCACGTAGCTGGCGAACAGGCGCAGGCCTTCGGGCAGATGCGCTGCAAGCGGATAAAACTCTTCGGCGGAATACGGGGAAGGCAAGTGCAGCAGGACGCTCGCGGCCGAGGCGAACAGGATATGCGTGGCGTGGACGGCGGGCGATTCCTCGTCGGCCGGCGTATCGAGGATGCCAGCAAGGCACCGGCGGGCGTCGGCGATACGGTTGAGCGACAGACTGGCGTATCCGCAGATAAAGCATGCGGAATAGCGCAGCGCGGGATCGCTGGCGTCAAGATAGGGGCGCGCCGTCTTGGCGGCGAGGGTGGCCTGACCGCGAAAGTACAGCGCTTCTGCCGTGGCGATGGCGCGCGAATCGGGGTCGGAAATGCCTGCAACCGCAGCGTCGATCTGCCCCGGCACAAAGGCAGTGCACATCAACGGCATGGGAACGCATGGGTAGCCATCGCAGTCCATCTTCCATCTCCCATCAGGTGGCAACAATAGCAGCAATTGTACTCCTGTTGCTCGGGACTGGAATTTGTGGGTATCGCCTACGATTGTGCCGAACGTATAAAGGGAGGCCCCCGGTATCTGCCGCGTGTGCTACGACCTCACGCCGAAGCCCGTCGGCACGGTCGAGTGGGAGTAAGCTTCTACTCTTTTGGGTGAACTGCATTGACGGAGAGGGGGCCCGCGCAAACGTGTGCGGGCCCCCTTTTGTTTTACTGTTCGGTTGACGCTGCAGATCGTTTTGGAAGGCTTACGAGCATGGTGGTCCCGTTCTCGGAACTTGCTTCGACCTCTACGGCGCCACCGTGAAGCGCTGCAATCTCCCAAACAAGCGCTAGTCCGAGTCCTGCGCCGCCGTATGCCCTGCTGCGGGATTTGTCGAGACGAAAGAACGGCTGGAAGATGCTCTCACGGTACTGCTTGGGTATTCCCGGGCCCTGGTCCTCGACTCGCAGGAACACGTGGCTGTCGCTGCCGCAGATGGACACGTTGACAGTCGAGCCGGGGCGGCTGTAACGGATGGCATTTTCGACCAGGTTAAACACCAGCCGATAGAGGAGCGTGTCGCTCCCGATTACTAAAGCGTCTCCAGCACAATTGAGGGCTATGCCCTTATTTTCGGCAAGTGGCGCAAGGTCGGTGAGGACCTCTTCGGACAAGGGACCAAGTTCAACATCGTCCTCGCAAGGAATGCTGCGGAGCTCACTCATCTCGAGCAATACCTTGGTCATCTGCGACATTCGCTCGGTTTGTTCTTGTAACAGGTCGAGCAGCTCGGCTGTTTCGGGTTGTAAACCGGAGTGTTCGGAGATGAATAGTTCAATCTGTGCTTGCATAAGGGCGAGCGGGGTGCGCAGCTCGTGTGCGGCGTTGCCGGTAAACTGACGCTGTGCAGAGAACCCTTCGCCAAGACGAGCGATCATGTCGTTGAAAGAGGCGCTGCATCGTTGTAGCTCGGTGGGCACATCTTCATTGAGTTTGATTTCGCTTAGGTTGTCAGGTTGCACACGCTCAACCTGAGCTGCAAAAGCCCGTAGCGGTTTGAGTGCACGGCCGCTCACAAAGTATGCCAGCGCGCCGCCAAGGAGTGTGACTCCAGCCGTGATGCACCAGGCTGTCGTGCCAAAAGACTCCTGTGCGTCGTTTACGACGATCGTGACCTTGTCATCGAGGGCTGCTTTCGTTGGGTCGAACGCCTGGAGCGAATCTTCGCCGGTTGCGTTAAAGGCCGAGATGTCGCTGCCGATGGCATCCATGTAGCGCATACCCGTATAGCCGACCAGGCAGTTCGTCAGCACGCACGCTGCGCACGTGAGCAGCGCCGTCATAATCGTTATGCGCCATTGCAGCGAAAGCCTTTTCATTCGCTATCCTCCATAACATAGCCCTCTCCAATCCGATTGCGAATCGGGTCGTATCCCAAAACGATGCGTAGCTTTTTGCGGAGTGACGAGATGTGAACGCGGGTTGCGTTGCTAAAGCTGTTCACGCTGCTATCCCAAACGTGCTCGATAAGCTCCTCTTGACTTACCGGCCGCCCCTGATTAAGCATCAGGTATTCCAAGATTCCCGTTTCCTTGCGCGTAAGAGATAGAGCCTCGCTGTCCACGGAAGCGATGCGCGCCTTGGTGTCAAAGCTGAGCTTTCCGCAGGTTAAAACTATGTCGCTTTGTGTAAAGCGTCTGAGGGTAAGGCTGCGAATCCTTGCCGCAAGCTCGTCCAGATGAAACGGCTTGGTGAGGTAATCGTTGGCGCCGGCATCAAGTCCGGCGACTTTGTCGGATACTTCGCCACGTGCGGACAGAATCAGTACCTTAGTTTCGCAGTCAGTTTTCCTAAGTTCCCTGAGTACGGCCGTGCCGTCGATACGGGGAAGGTTGAGGTCGAGTACCACGAGGTCGAAGGCCTCAACGTTCAGTAGGTCGAGCGCCTCCTGTCCGTCGTGACAGCAGTCGACGCTGTACGCCAAGTTTCGCAAACTGCGTGCGATCGTGTCGCACAGTGCTCGCTCGTCTTCGACGATCAAAATACGCATAACAGTCTCCTTGCACATTCCAAATCGCGCTTAACACGGATTTTATAGTCGATATGGTCCAATGGTCGCGTAACGAAAGGAGTGGTCGGATTGTTCAAAGCGGTAAAACCCGTGGTACAGGTCGCTTTGTTGATCGTCGGAATTGCCATGGTGTGCTTTGGCGTTATGCGCGGCGAGGCAGATGCCGTGCTGGCCAAGGCAATCAGGCTGTGCTTGGAGTGTATCGGAATTGGATAAAAGAAAAAACACTGCATCGCATCTTTTGGCGAGATTCCGCGGATTGATTCAGGCGGCGGCGACGCTTGCGACCAATATTCACCTGCCTAACTTTGCCAAGGGGGGCATCTACCAGGGGGCGGGCAAAGCCGTCTGCGTGCCGGGGCTCAACTGCTACTCGTGTCCGGCGGCCTCGGGTGCGTGCCCCATCGGGTCGTTTCAGTCGGTGGTGGGATCGTCTAAGTTTAGCTTCTCGTATTACGTGACCGGAACGCTCATTCTAATCGGCGTGCTACTGGGGCGTTTTGTATGCGGCTTTTTGTGCCCGTTTGGATGGCTGCAAGAGCTTCTGCATAAGATTCCCAGCAAAAAGCTCTCCACGAAAAAGCTCAAGCCGCTCACGTACATCAAGTATGCCGTGCTGCTGTTTGCCGTGGTGCTGCTGCCCGTCTTGGTGGTTAACGATGTGGGTATGGGCGACCCGTTCTTTTGCAAGTACATCTGCCCGCAGGGTGTGCTCGAGGGCGCGATTCCGCTGTCCATCATGAATACGGGAATCCGCTCCGCGCTGGGAAAGCTCTTTACCTGGAAGCTCGCGATCCTCATTGTGGTTGCGGTGCTGAGCGTGCTGTTCTACCGCCCCTTCTGCAAATGGGTTTGCCCCCTCGGTGCGTTTTATGCACTCATGAACAAGGTGTCTTTGCTGGGGATCCAGGTTGACCAGTGCAAATGCGTTTCGTGCGGCAAGTGCGCCAAGGTGTGTCAAATGGACGTGGACGTTACGCGTACGCCCAACCATGCCGAGTGCATTCGTTGCGGCAAATGCGTGGGCGCGTGCCCCGTCGATGCTATTAGCTTTCGCTATGGGCTGGGTGTGACGGGCGACAAACCCGCGCAGCCCGCGCAAGCCTGCGAAAACAAATAGGTACCTATATAAGTTTCGATATAAACGGAGGAACCATGAAACTATCAAAAATTGCGGCCTTGTTGATGCTGCCCGTGCTGGCGCTGACTCTCGCGGCGTGCTCTGCCCCCAAGGGCGACGCGAAGGATGCCACGAGCGGCGATGCGCAGATTGCCGAGCTTATAGCGCAAAAGCCGTCGAGCGCCGAGGAGGCGGCCGACCTGTACCAGCAGCTGCTGCAAAAGGAAAACGAGATCTTTGCGAGCGATAACGCCCTATGGGAAAAGGTATTCAATGCGGCAAATAAAGACTCGGCAATGATTGAGGACGGTAGCAATTACGGCGATTTCCTGCTCAAGACTATCGACGGCGCCAAGGATCAGTTTACGGCTGACGAGCTCAAGACGCTTAAGGCCGGCGCGCAGCAGGTCAAGGAGATCGAGGATAAGCTCATGGCGCTGGAGAAGGAGTTTCCCGGATGCGGCAGCACGCCCGGCGAGGGTGAGAGCGTCGATGCCTCGACCGCAGGCATGACCAACGGCGAGAGCGGGGAGACGAAGTTCCCCAGCTTTAAGGGCAAGGACTTGGACGGCAACGATGTAAACAGCGACGAGCTGTTCTCCAAGAACACGGTCACCGTCATGAACTTCTGGTTTACCACCTGCAAGCCGTGCGTGGGAGAGCTGGGCGATCTGGAGAAGCTCAACAAGGAGCTTGCCGAGAAGGGCGGCCAGGTCGTGGGCGTTAATTCCTTTACGCTCGATGGCAACAAAGACGAGGTGGCCGATGCTAAGGACGTGCTTTCCAAGAAGGGCGTGACGTATAAGAACATCTGGTTTAAGTCGGACAGCGAGGCCGGAAAGTTCACCTCCAACCTGTACTCGTTCCCGACCACCTACGTGATCGACCAGAACGGCAACATTGTGGGAGAGCCGATCATGGGCGGCATCAACTCCGCTGAGCAGCGCGAGGCGCTCAACAAACTGATCGATCAGGCACTCGCGAAGAGCGAGCAGTAGGTGCGAATGTGACAAAGGGACAGTCCCTTTGTCACATCATCGATGATAAGTGCGGGACGGTGCGCCACGTGGCGTGCCGTCCCGTTCGTTTTTGGGGCAGTACGTTACATTTCTCACTGGAGCAGGCCAAAAATGGGGATAGAGTAGGGCAAACGCGTCGAATGTGAACGGCGGGGGAGAGCGGGTGAGTGCACCCGCGGGGGAGAGGTTGCCGTCCATGCTGGATCTCAAAGATATTTGCAAAAGGTACGTTACGCAGTCGTTTACGCAAGTGGCGCTCGACAACGTAAACCTGTCTTTTCGCGATAACGAGTTCGTGGCCATTTTGGGCCCCTCGGGCTCGGGTAAAACTACGATGCTCAACGTTATCGGCGGACTCGACCACTTTGACTCGGGCGATCTGCTGATCGACGGTATTTCGACCAAGGACTTTCACGATCGCGATTGGGATGCCTATCGCAACAACCGCATCGGCTTTGTGTTCCAGAGCTATAACCTCATTCCGCATCAGACCATTTTGGAAAACGTGGAGCTGGCGCTTACGCTCACGGGCGCGGGGCGTGCCGAGCGCCGCCAGCGTGCGCGCAAGGCGCTCGAGGCAGTTGGCCTGGGCGAGCACGTTGACAAGCGCCCGAGCCAGCTTTCGGGTGGACAGATGCAGCGCGTTGCCATCGCCCGCGCCCTGATTAACGACCCTGAGATTGTGCTGGCTGACGAGCCGACCGGCGCCTTGGACTCAACGACTTCCGTGCAGGTCATGGATTTGCTCAAGGACGTTGCGCGGGAGCGCCTGGTCATTATGGTCACGCACAATCCCGAGCTGGCGTACAAGTACGCCACGCGCATCGTCAGCCTAGCCGACGGTAAGATCATCGATGATTCTGATCCCTTTGATGCTGCCACGGCTGCGCGTCGCGAGGCAAAGCCCACACGTAAAACCTCGATGAGCTTTGTGACGGCGCTGGGGCTTTCTGCCCGAAACCTCATGACCAAGAAGGGCCGCACGGCCATGACGGCCTTTGCAGGTTCGATTGGCATTATCGGCATCGCGGCGATCCTGGCGCTGTCCAACGGCGTAAACGGCTACATCAAAAAGGTCGAGGAGGACACGCTTTCGAGCTACCCGCTCACGATTTCCAAACAAGATTATGACCTGTCGTCCATGATGGGCGGAGATGGGACTACGGATGGGGAGGCGTCCAAGGGCGAGGACTTGTCTGAGGACGCTACCGGTGGCAAGGCTAAGGGAACCGATAAGATCCCCGTGGTCACGGCCGTAAAGGACATGTTCGCAAGCGTTAAATCTAACGATATGACGAGCTTTAAGGCATGGCTTGACGACGGCGGCGACGGTATCGACAAAGAGGTCAACGCTATCCAGTACGGCTACGGCGTGACGCCGGTTGTCTATCGTTCGAGCAAGGGCGACGAGAAGCCTGTCCGGCTTGTCCCCAACGCTATGACCGAGGCCATGAGCGGCGGCGCAAGTTCGGCGGCAACGGTGAGCATGGATTCCATGGGGACCTCGGTCTTTAACGAGATGATTGACGACCAGAGCCTGCTCGACAGCCAGTACGATGTCGTTGCCGGCCATTGGCCTACGTCTGCCAACGAGGCCGTGATGGTGCTTTCGAGCCGCGGCACGGTGGGTGACTACACGCTCTATAGCATCGGTGCGCTGGATATCGATGAGCTCAACGACCTGGTTAACAGTGCCATGACGGCCGACGGCAAGGTCGAGACGCCCAAGGCCGGCACCGACTTTACCTACGACGATGCGCTGTCCACGACGTTTAAGGTGCTGTCGCCGTCCGATGCCTATCGCAAAAACGAAGAGACCGGCATGTGGACTGACATGTCTAGCGATGCCGACTTTATGGCGACCAAGGTTGCCGACGGCATTGACGTGCGCATTGTGGGCGTGGTGCGACCCAACGAGACGGCCAACGCGAGCGCGTTGTCCCCGGGCATTGCCTATACGCATGCGCTGACTCGCCAGCTTATGGAACGCGCTGCCAATTCGCAGATTGTGCAAGAGCAGCTTGCCCACCCCGAGACAGACGTGTTTACCGGCAAGTCTTTCGATGAACTGCAGGGCGAGGCCAAGCAAGGTGTGGATCTGGGCAGCATGTTCAGCGTGGACGAGGCGGCGCTCAAGAGCGCGTTCTCGTTCGATACATCTGCGCTCTCGGGTGCGACCGGCGGTATCGACCTTTCTGGTATTGATTTGTCCGGGCTGAACATTGACCTTTCGGGCGTTGGTAAGGACATCGACTTCAGCGACATCATGGCCAAAGCGCCAACCCCAGATTTCTCGGGCATCTTTGACGGTCTGGAGCTCACGCCCGAGCAAATGCAGCAGGTGGGAACGCTTGCCAACCAGCTGTTTGAGGGCTTTTTGCGGTCTGATCAGTTTAAGGCGCTGTCGCCCGATGATCTTAAGGACGCATCAAAGCTTGCCGTCGCGTTCTCGACGTATCTTGAGAGTGATACGGCAGCCCAGCAAATCCTGGCCCAGCTCAAAGCGCTCGGCGGCGATGCCCTGGCCGAGCGTCTGCAGCAGGCGATGGGCGACTATGTGCAAAAGCGGCTGGCTCCGTATTTGCAGCAGTCTATGGACCAGGTGACAAAGGCAATCAGCGAGCAGATTGCGACAACGGTATCGGCCCAGCTCAAGGCGGGCGCGGCGGGGCTCATGGGCCAGATGGCGACGCAGATGTCTTCGAGTTTTGCCAACCTGGCGAGCGCTATGCGTGTGGATGCGGGCGCCTTTGCTCGTGCCATCCACTTCAACATGGACGCCGAGGACCTGAGTTCGCTCATGATGAGCTATGCCAAGGCATCGAAGCTCACCTACGACAACAATCTGACCACGTTGGGCTATGCGGACGAGGCGGACCCCATCTCGGTCAAGATTTTCCCGCGTGACTTTGAGGCCAAGGAGCGCGTTCTCGATCGCATCGATGCGTACAACAAACAGGTCAAAGCCGCTGGTCACGATGAGCAGGCAATCTCGTATACCGACTACATGGGCATCATCATGGGCTCGGTGACCGACATCGTGAACACCATCAGCTTGGTGCTCATCGCATTCGTGAGTATCAGTCTGGTGGTGAGCTCCATCATGATCGGCATCATCACCTACATCAGTGTGTTGGAGCGCAAAAAGGAGATTGGCATCCTGCGCGCGATCGGCGCGTCCAAGCGCAACGTGGCCAACGTGTTCAACGCCGAGACCTTTATCGAAGGCCTCATTGCCGGCGTCTTTGCCATTGTCGTCGTAGTGACCGTGAGCTTTCCGGTTAATGCCTGGGCACTTGCCGCCAAGCAGGTACCCGATCTGATGAGTCTGCCCCTGCGGGATGCGCTGATGCTCATTGCAATTTCGGTGTTGCTGACGGTCGTTGCCGGCCTGCTGCCGGCCCGCAGCGCATCCAAGAAAGATCCCGTGGAAGCCCTACGCTCCGAATGATGCGACAAAGGGACAGTCTCTTTGTCACATGCGAGAAAAGGCGCGGGAAGGGGGTGGCCCTTCCCGCGCCTTTTAGTTTGTTTTGCCCATCAGCGTGATGCGGATACTTGGATGGGTGTACTCGTCAAACTCGTCCTCGGGTTCCGTGTCAAACGAATAATACGTTTTGACGGGGTCGTCACTCGTCCTGATAGAGATTCTCTCGTAGAGTGAGCCGTTCAAAAATGCCTGCCTAAACTCTTCGGGGAGTTTCTGCGGTGCCAGGAGCTCGGGGCTCACCGTCTTGACGTCAACGGTTTGAACGGCAGAGGAAAGCTCGTCAAGCTCGCGTTCGATGCGAGCAAGGTTATCCTCAAGGCTCGCGCTGGGGTCGACCTCTGCCACGTAGCTCACTTCCTTGAGTGTCCCCTTGTTGTCAAAGTCCAGATACGTATAGGTCTTCTGGGCGTCGGAGTCGCCTTCGTGCAGATAGCCGCGGACATGATAGCCGTAATCTTGATATCGCTCGTAGGGGTCATCGGCGGACACGTACTCGCATGCGGGCTCTAATGCCTTGCGGGCGATGGCGATCTGTTCGGCCGCGGCCGCGGCGTTCTCCTGCATCTCGATGTTTCCCTGCGCCAGCTGCGGGATATAGGCGCCGCACACGATTGCGAGGGGCAGTGCCACAAGCGCGACGATCCACTTTTTTGCACGGGGGATAGGCACGCCACAGGCCTCTGCCATGGCCTTTGCGTTGGCAAGGCTTTCGGCAAGAACGTCTGCCGCTGTGGCGACAGCGCCTACGGCAGCGGCGACTTGTGCCGCGCCGCCCAGGTTGCGCGCGGTCTCGCCGTCACTGTTCTTGAGCAGACGCGCGGCGGCCTGCGTGCCAACAACGCCTGCGATCTGTGCCGAGCGGTCTTTTTCGCTCTGCTCGACGGCGAGCCGGCGCTGCATTTCCCTCCACTGCTTGCCACGCATGCCAAAGCGCGGGGCGAGAGCGCAGTAGCAGAATATAACGAGCTCGATGGCGGTGAGCACCAAGGCGGTCATCATGCCTGTCTCTTGGAAGCCTTCGTGATGGAAGACGATGTCGTCGACCATTTCGAAAGGAATGATCGATAAGGGCAGCACGAATGCCATGGCAAGCGCCGCGCCGGCAACCTTTGGGCAAATGCAGTATCGCTGGATGCGCTTACGTTCTTGTTCGGAGAGTGTTGCCATAGCTGGTCCTTGGTGTCGTAACGGTCGTTGCGGCGCATGGGGCGCGGGGCGCATCAGTTTGAGCTAGTGCTGGATAAGAACATAGAGCAAGATGCTCATCGCGATGAGCAAGAAGCCTGCGATGTTAAACATCAGCGTGGCAAAGTTGCCCACGATGGGGCGTTCGACATAGCTTTTGCCTGGGTTGCTGGGGTTGTAGTGTACGGTCATTTGACTGCCGAGGGGCCAAAGCTGCTCTGCAAGGGTGTCTAGGCGGGCGATGGGCCCCGTCTGTACGTGCAGCCAGCCCTTGGGGTCTTCGTAGGCGGCGGCTTGTGTGCGGATGGGGAGTCCCGACAAGCTTTTGGTCTTTATGCCGCGGAATTGTTTTGTCGCGAGGTATTGCGTGCCGTCGACGGTGTATTCCAAAACGGGATGCATTCTGCCTTCACCCATCAAGCGATGGTCGATGACCGTCCCCATGGTCACGGCGGTACAGGCCTTGGCTTTCTTGCGGGCGGCGGCCTTCATGAGCATGCTCGCTCCTATAAACAGGATGCCGATGCCCCCAACCAAGATGAGCGCAAGCAGGGATATCTGTGACGTGGCCATGGCGTTCTCCTTTGGCGCGATACCGTCATATGTTACCCAGTATAGAGAATCCCGCCATCGATGAGCTGCTGCAGGGAGTTTGAATTCTCATCGCTTTCCGCCTGGGCGCTCGTTGGAATGTGACAAAGGGACAGTCCCTTTGTCACATTGGGGACTGCGGAAATCGAGGTCTAATACTTTTCCCGAGAAGTGAACGAGTGAAAACGGACCCCCGAAGCATCGACACTTTTGGCGTGCAATTTCCCGCGGTTTTGCTAGTCAAATCCTGCGGTTTTGACGCCTAAAAATGTCAATGCTTCGGGGGTCCAAATACAGCCGTTCACTTCTCGGGAAAAGTATTAGACCTCGAAATATGGACGGCATTCGCGTCGCACCTGGTGCGTTCGGGCGCTGCGTGTGCGGTTAGCATTGGAAGCTTGCTGCAGATAGATGAAGACAGCGATCTGCGTTTTGTCCCATTTGAGCCGCCGCTTACCATTGCGTCGTATCTGGTATGGAAAAAATATCGCCTGCGTTCCCGCGCCTGCGAAGAGTTTCTGAACCGTTTGAATAGGATGTGACAAGGGGGCAGTCCCTTTGCCGCATTGATCTGAGAGTAGATGTTGATGATTCTGTCGTTGGCCCCTATGGAGGGGATTACCGGGCATGTGTTCCGTCGCGTGCACGCGGAGTGCTTCGGTGCGCTCGATTGCTATTACACGCCGTTCTTGCCGCCGCCACGGGTGGGAAACCGCTTTGGCGGCAAGGCGTTTAAGGAGGTCGACCCTGTCAATAACCAGGGGCTCAACGTAGTGCCTCAGCTGATGTCCAAGAACGCGGACGAGTTTGTGTGGGCGGCACAGGTGCTCGCCGACATGGGTTATCGCGAGGTCAATCTCAACTTGGGTTGTCCTTCGGGAACGGTTGTCGCCAAGGGCAAGGGTTCGGGTTTCTTGCGCAATCTCGACGAGCTCGAGGTGTTCTTGAGCGACGTGTGCGAGCACTCGCCGCTGCCGGTGTCGGTCAAGACCAGGCTGGGGTTGGAAAGCGACGACGAATACGAGCGCGTACTCGACCTCTATTGCCGCATGCCGCTGGCAGAGCTGATCGTGCATCCGCGCGTGCAAAAGGACCGTTATGCGGGCTCGCCGCGCAAAGAGTTTTACGGCGAGACGCTGGAGCGGGCGCCGTTCCCCGTTGCCTATAACGGCGACATCTTTGATCTTGAGGACATGGATGCGCTGGTGGAGGCCTATCCCGGAACGCGTCACGTAATGTTGGGGCGCGGCTTGCTTGCGAACCCCGCGCTGGCTCGCATGGCTAAGGGCGGCCCTGCTGCCACAGCTGCTGAGCTGCAGCGCTTCCACGACATGCTGTTTGCTGCCTATGCAGACGAGATTGGGGGCAACGCGGTCTTTCGCATGAAGGAGTGGTGGTTCTACGCCAAATGCGCCTTCGCCGATCCCGCGACCGTTCACAAGCTCGTTCGCAAGACCAAAAAGGTCGATGAATACCGCGCCGCTGTCGAGCGCGTCTTTCGCGAGCAGCCGCTCGCGCCCATAGCCCGCTTTCACGGCTAGTTAGTCGTTGGGGACGTTCTTTAACGACTAGTCATTTAAGAACGTCCCCAATGACTAGGCGGCTGTGTCTGGCCTGGCCCGTGCAAAAAGCTGTACGGCAGCATCCATAGATGTCAAAAAATGTCGATTTTGGATGCTGACGTACATGTTTTGAGGCGGCATCGCTTTGGTCATCTGACGGTTTAGACGGCAAGTGCGTCCAATACACGCCCTGCGTCGGCGTCGATCAGAATACTTCGATCGGCGATTTCTGCCGGAGCGACTGCCTCGCCATAATTGACGCACGCGTACGTAGCGCGCTTATTTTTGGCGGTCATCTGCCAAAACGGGTACTTGATGATGACGGGCGTGTTGCCGCCTACGCCAAGCTCAAGGAGCAAAACGCGCATGTTGCTGTGGCGGCGCAGGAAATCCTGGTAGCGATCGGCTGCAACATGCCATCCCTTATCCTGAACAAACGTATCGTCGGCGCGCAGGTTCATCGTGAGCGGCGAGCCGCAGTGGGGGCAATGGGGCACAAGTGCAGATGGAATGCGCAGGTCCTGTTGGGTGCTGACCATGTAGTGTACAAGTTCTTCGTTGTCCCAAGTTTCCTGACAGCAGGGCTTGCTGCACTGGAATAGACCATAGTCGCCCTGCGTGTAGAAGAGCCGATGTTTATCAAAGCCGGCGCGTTGGAAGCAGTGGTCTACGTTTGTGGTCAGCACAAAGTAATCGCGGTCGCGCAGCAGGTCCAAGAGCTGTTCATAGATCGGCTTGGGTATGGGGTCATATCGGTTGCACTCGATATAGCGGCTCCAAAACGCCCAATATTCCTCGAGCGAGTCATAAGGATAGAAGCCTCCGGAGTACATGTCGGTAAAGCCGTAGCGTGCGGCGAAGTCGCCAAAGAGCCTCTCGAAGCGCTCGCCCGAATAGGTGTAGCCGGCCGCGGTGGAAAGACCCGAGCCAGCACCGATTATCACGGCGTCGGACGTATCGAGTGCGGTTCGGAGCTTAGCGATCTGTTTGGAGAAGGTCGCGGTAGATTGATTCGTCAGACGCGAGAAAAACATTGAAGATCACCTTAAGGTTGGGGTCGTTATGGTCTAGATGATGGCGAACGGCATCGATGGCAACGCGCGCGGCAGCTTGCTGGGGATAGCCAAAGACGCCCGTCGAGATGCAACAGAATGCAAGCGTGTCGAGCTTTTGGCGCGTTGCTTCTTCCAGACATCTGGTATAGCAACGGCGCAGCAACAATTCCTCGCGCGGGCCGGGCTTATGGCTGGGCACGATGGGGCCGACGGTGTGGAAGACATGGCTGCTCGGCAGGTTAAACGCCGGCGTGACCTTAACGCGTGCAGTAGGTTCCTCATGTCCCTGTTTGCCCATGAGGCTGGCGCACGTCAGACGGAGCTGCATGCCAGCGTAGGTGTGGATGGCGTTGTCGATGCAGTGGTGTCCCGGCACAAAGCAGCCGAGCATTTGGCTATTGGCGGCGTTGACGATGGCGTCGACCTTAAGCAGCGTGATGTCGCCATGCCAGATGGCAATGCGATTGCGGTAGGGGAGCGCACTGGCATCGGTTGCTCCGCCGCGCTCAACAAGCCGCTGCTGCAGGTAGGCATCCTGGACGTCGAGCGTTTCTGCCGCGAGCGCTTCGGGCGACCGCACGTTCATCAGGGCTCTGAGCAAATCACGTTGCTCGCTGGCTCCGGCTGGAACAGCAAAGTTACGCCCGTCCGGTCGCTCATCGAGTAATGCGTTGATAAGCCAAACGCGACGTTCGGCTTGATTCATGGCTGACCTCCTGTCCAACTGAGTCAGATGTGTTCGACAGTAGTGTGCAACCTGAATCGTTTTTAAAAAAGAAGGCACAAAAAGGTAACCGTGGAGCGGTATGCCCCACGGCATCCATTTCCTTTAGGTTTGACGAGAGCACCTTTTGGCTGATGCCGGGAATAGAGCGATGGAGTGCGTTGAAGCCCAATGACTACCTGTGCCGTGTCCATGCAAAAAGCTGTACGCCACCCTCCAAACATGTCGAGAAATGTCGACTTTGGATGCTGACGTACATGTTTGGGTTCGGCGGGGGACTAGGCAATCATTGCATCGAGCGTGATGAGCTCCCTGAGTCGCTCCGTGCGTGTTTGCCCATGGCGTTTTGCCTTTGCGTCAAACGCTTCAAGAACCGATTCACCCACACGTGCCGATAGAACAACGCTAGGCTCATCGGAAATCGGCGGCCGTCCCAATCTGATGGTGCGACCCTTCGGCCACTCATCTTTTTCGTATGCCTCCGCGGCCTTTTCTAGTTCTCCGGGAGCAAACCCCATCATCTTTTCGAGCTGCTGAGCGTCCATAGCGCCTCCTATCGATTGGCATAATATCGAGCGATGGTTCACGGGCATTCTTTTTGAATACAGTTTTGTAGACAAAAATGCAAGCAGTTAATAGGGCTAAGCAGACTGTTTTGGCTAGCTAGCCAATGGGGATTTCAGATTGGGGTCAGGTGGGTTGATGAATTCTTCCGGAAGCTGGATGGGACGTTCGCCCCGCATGACACGGTTATAGCTTTGGTTTAGGCTCCTTCTCATGAATATCTCTGCTTTTTTCGCTTCGTCTGGATGGAGAATCGCCTCTTGCCGCGGGGTATCGAGCGGGAAATCTTCCATGAGCTCTTCGTATCCTGGATCGGAGATTCCTGCGATGCAGTCGATCCAGAGAAAAGGTTGGTACAGCCTTGCGCCTGCCACGACGGCAAATAGATCCCCAGCCCTTATGATCGGTTCCTCGTTGGGTTTGATGTCGCTAAGGGGTCGAGATCCCATGAAGGTGTTGTCGCAGTAAAGGTCGCCCTTGGCTTTGGCTCCGCAAACACACACGAGATATTCTAAGGTTTGGAGTTCTTCGGATTCGGCAATGGCCTTCTCTATACCGGCGATTTCTGCCAAGCTGTTTACTCGAATCAGTGATTCCTGGTATCCCATGTCTAATTCCTCTCGTATTGCTCTAAATAAAGGGACTAACTGCCTTTTCCATTGCCACCCTGCGTGTGGCTCTAGGGCGTCGGTGAGCTCGTCTTCATCAGTCTTCGATGGTGAGACCAACTCAATTCATGACACAGTGTGTTGCGAATTTGAAACGCCTGATAGAAGGGGTGTATTGCCTTCATACGCCTCGACCATCGTCGAGTTGATGGCACGTTCAGCGTGGGGACGAGCATGCTCGAGGGTATTTCCGACAGACGCGCAGATATATTCTTCGTCTGCTTGCACGGGCTCGATGAGATTTTGGGCTGAAAAATGTTTTGCCATAACGATGCACTCCTGTGTGACTCACGGATAACGGAAACGTTTGGTTGTGAGTGCCGTTCTTTAATGGCGACGACGAACAGGAGCGCAGCCTGTCTGAGATGGGCGAGTGCGGTAACCACCGATCTTACTTACCGAGCTCGCTCCAGCGTGTCATTGGGGACCTCCGCGGGAGCTCTCGACCAGCCTCATGCCTTAAAGCGAGTATAGCATAAAATGCAAACATATGTTCTATAAAAGTGAGAAACTGAATTCCTACCTACTCATTTAAGTACGTCCTCAATGAGTGGTTGTGAGGGACCCGCGCAAAAAGCTGTACGCCAGCATCCAAAGATGCCGAAAAAAGTCGACTTTGGATGCTGGCGTACATGTTTGGGTTCGGCGGGGGAACAGTTATTGGGGATGTTCTTTAACGACCACTCATTTAAGTGCGTCCCCAATGAGTGGACCGCAATGTGCGTGCTAGAGCAGGTGCTCCTGCGCCCACGTGATGATGTCGCTCGATTCGTAGAGTGGCGTGCCGTCAATGAACAGGCAGGGAACCTGGCGCTTGCCGCCGACGGCGATGAGCGTCTGCTCGGCATCGGGGTCGGTCGAGATATTGCGTTCGGGAATGGTCACGCCGTTATCGGCCAAAAAGCGCTTGACCTTTATGCAATACGGGCAGCCGGTCATAACGTAGAGCACGAGCTCGTGATCAGTAGCCATGGGTCTCCAATCGGTTGAGGTTTCGATTGAAATACCCAAAGCCGCCGCGGTCTATGCGTGAGCCGACGACGAGTCGATGGCTTGGACCAGAAACGCCGTGGCTCCGGTGCCGCAGGGCTTGTCGTAGTAGTCAATAAAGCGCTGATCGGCAAGATAGCCGTGGGCGAGGCCCAGGTATGCTTCGTCTTGGGGCTCGTGCCCCCAGTTAAGGCCAATCCATCGACGGTGCATTGCGACAAGTTTGCGGGCATCGTTGCCTTCCGGTTCGCCGTCGTCCATGGCAATCGAGAGCTGGCCCAGAATAGCGCGTTCAAGTTCTTTCATGTCGTTCCATGTCTGAGGATCCATGTCCAGTAACGTTTCGTTTGCTGCATCGATAGCCTCGTCGCCATAGCGCGCCCGCGCCTCGGCACCGTAGCGCTCCTCGTTTTCCTGCACGGTGCGCCAGCGCTCCAGTTGCGGCAGCACGGCGCCCATGAGCGAGACGGCTTCGTCGAGCGACATACCGGTGTTTTGTGCCAGCCGCGGGGCACAATCCTCGATCATCGCCTCCATTGTGGTGTCGTAGGTGTACTTGCCGTGGTCGTAGCACCACTTGCAGTAATGGTCGGTCGTGGCGCCCGTGGCGTCGGTGCCGCAGTCGTCGGGTGTGAGTATCATGCCGCAGCTCTGGCAATAGTGCTCGGGCATTTCGAGCAGGTGAGACAGGGGCTCGCCGGTCACGGCGGCGATGAGCTTCATCATATCGATGCCCGGTGTGACCTCGCTGCGTTCCCAACGGCTGACGGCTTGGCGTGTGACGAAGAGCTTGGCGGCGAGCTGCTCTTGGGTAAGGTGATGGGCGCGACGGACAGCGATGAGCTTTTCTGCAAAGGCCATAACGGCTCCTTTCTGCTGGTTGATGGCTTAAGCATACGCGGCGGCCGGCACCCTTCCAAGCAACCGTTGGTTGCACGACGGGGGACCGCGGCGAAGAATTGCGCGCAACGCCCTACACCTCCATGCCGTACAATGACCGGCATGGAACCTATTGCTCACATACATACCGACCTGCCGCAGAAGTTCGGCATCCCACGCAACAGCTTTTTGGCGCCCCATCTGCAGGGACGCATCGTCTTTGAGCCGGAATTTGCCTCCAACGCAGCAGTTGAGGGTCTGGATTCCTTCTCTCACCTATGGCTGCTCTGGCGCTTCGAAAACGGCACGCCCGGCGGCACGGCTAAGGACATAGCTGCCGATGCCAAGACGCAGGACAGGTCCGGCACTAATGCCAAGTGGTCGAAGACCGTGCGCCCGCCGCGTCTGGGTGGAGCCGAGCGCGTGGGCGTGTTTGCCACGCGCAGCCCGTTTCGCCCTAATCCCATCGGGCTCACCTGTGTCAAGCTCGATCGTGTTGAGCTTACCGACGATGGTCCCATCATTCATGTGCTGGGGGCCGACCTGCGCGACGGCACGCCCATCTACGACATTAAGCCCTACATTCCGTTTGCGGACTGCCACCCGGATGCAACGGGCGGCTGGATTGAAGACGCGCCGTGGCAAGAGCTCGACGTTGAGTTTCCGCAAGTGCTGCAGGATATGGTCCCGCCTGAAAAGCTCCCCGGTTTGGTCGAGGTTCTTCACCAGGATCCGCGCCGCGCGGGCAGCAAACACGAGCCAAACCGCATTTACCATTTGGCTTACGCTGGGCTCGACATATCGTTTACGGTCGACGGAACCAGGTTGAAGATAACCGCCGTCAACGACGCGCAAGACTAACCAGCCATTCGCCCGCACCCGTCAAATTAAGCGCCAAACCCCATGCCAAAATCGCCCGTGCTGGTGGACAATAACGCCTACCAAAACAATCACTTTGCACGGGAGCTCAGCATGAAATACGACTTTAGCTCGCTAATCGACCGCCACGGCATGGACTCCATCGCCGTTGACTCCTGGGGTGAGATTCCCGGTATGGCTCCGAACGCACCCGACGAGGGCTTCGACCGCATCCCCATGTGGGTAGCGGACATGAACTTTGCCACGGTGCCCACGGTCCAGGAGTACATCATTCAGCGCGCCCAGCACCCCATGTTTGGCTATTTCGATCCGCGCCCCGAGTACTTCGACCGCATCATCGAATGGCAGAGTCGCCGTAATGGCGTCGAGGGCCTGGCGCCTGAGCACATCGGCTACGAGAACGGCGTGCTGGGCGGCGTCGTGTCGACCCTGCGCGCGTATGTCCAGCCGGGCGATGCGGTGCTGGTCCACAGCCCCACCTACATCGGCTTTACCAAGTCCATCGAGGCTGCGGGCTATCGCATTGTCCACAGCGCGCTTAAGCTCGACGACCAGGGCGTGTGGCGCATGGACTTTGAGGACATGGAGCGCAAGCTCGCCCAAGACCATATCCATGCTGCGGTGTTCTGCTCGCCGCACAACCCTTGCGGACGCGTATGGGAGCGCGACGAGATCGAGCGCGCCATGGATATCTATCGCCAGCACGATTGCGTGGTGATCTCGGATGAGATCTGGTCCGATATCATTCTGCCCGGCCACAAGCATATCCCGACGCAGTCGGTGAGCGAGGATGCCCGTATGCGCACGGTCGCCCTCTACGCGCCCAGCAAGACGTTTAACCTGGCGGGCCTGGTCGGCAGCTACCACATCATCTACAACGAGACGCTGCGCGACCGCGTGTGCGCCGTGTCCAACAAGACTCACTACAACGAGATGAACGTCCTCTCCATGCATGCGCTTATCGGTGCCTACCAGCCGCAAGGCTACGAGTGGGTGGATGAGCTCAACCAGGTGCTTGCCGGCAATATCGAGTACTTCTGCAATTACGTGGACGAGCATTTTAAGGGCGTGTCCTATTCGCGCCCGCAGGGCACGTATATGGTGTTCCTGGATTGCACCGAGTGGTGCCGCGAGCATGGCCGCGGTATTCAGTGGCTGCTCGACGAGGGGGCGCGCGTGGGCGTGGGGTATCAGGATGGCCGTCCGTTCCACGGGCCCTGCCACATTCGCGTGAATCTGGCGCTGCCGCTTTCGCGCGTGAGGGAAGCGTGCGACCGCCTGGACCGCTACGCTTTTAATGCACGGTAAGTGAGTGCTGCAGGCGGGGCTTACTTTTCATGTATCTGCTTGCCGCAAAGATGCTCAATTGAAATCTCGTAGAGTTGGACGCCCTTGATGTCTTTGGCGATCTCCTCCTCGACTTCTTCGGCAGAGGGGTAGTACTTAAGCGCGAGCTGGCGGACTTTGTCCTCGATAAACGAAGGTGTTTCATCTACCAGGCGGCAACGGCCAAAGACCACGGTGCTCATAACATAGGGAGCCCAGTCATCGTCCTTGTACCACTCGTTGCCGTACACGGTAAAGCAGACTTTATCGTCACGCTTGAGCGAATCGACCTTGTGGCCAGCCTTGGCGCCATGGAAATAAATCTTGTCGTGCTCGGCGTCAAAGAAGTAGTTGACGGGAATGGCGTATGGGTAGCCATCATCGCCGTTAACGGCAAAGACGCCGCGCTTGCAGGTTGCCAGCAGCTCGCGCGCCTCCTCGTCGGTGATGGCACGTTTCTTTCGGCGTAAAGGCCTAAACATCGTTGGCTTCCTTTCTAACGGTGCAGGGTGGTTGAGCACAAACTATAACGAAACAACACCGTTTTCCTTGATGCAGGCGAGCATGTTTTTGAGCTTGTTAAAGTCGAGCGGTTTGGGCAGATGGGCGTTCATGCCGGCATCGTGTGCCGCCTTAGCGTCCTCGGCAAAGGCGTTGGCGGTGAGCGCGATGATGGGGATGTCGGCTGCATCGGCCTTCTCGCTCAGGCGAATCGCGCGGGTTGCCTCGTAGCCGTTCATGCCCGGCATCATGATATCCATCAGGATCGCATCGAAGCTGCCGGCGGGATGACCAACGTAGAGCTTGACTGCTTCGTTGCCGTCGGCGGCCCGCGTTACGACGATGCCTTCGCTTTCGAGCAGGGCCTGGGCAATCTCGGCATTGAGCTCGTTATCTTCTGCCAAAAGGACGCTCATGCCGGTAAGCGAGCGGCTGTATGTTTGCTCTTCCGTACATTCCCTTGCCTGAGGGTTCTTGTCGATGTCGAGCGGAATCTGGACGTTGAACGTGCTTCCCGCGCCAACTTCACTCGAAATCTCAATCGTGCCGCCCATCATGTCGAGGAGCGATTTGACGATTGACATGCCAATGCCGGTTCCTTGGAACTTGCTGCGCGCATCGTCGCCTTCCTGGGCAAACGGCTCGTAAATGTGTGCCAAAAACTCGGATGTCATACCAATGCCGGTATCCGAGACGCTAAAGCAAAACACGGCGTGCTCGTCGTCGACCGGTTTGATGGTCGATGAGAACGTGACGGTGCCTCCGTGCTTGTTGTACTTGATGCTGTTGTCGAGCAGGTTGACAAGGATCTGCCGAATATGGGTGGGGCTGCCGATCATATATTGGTCGACAGCGTAGGGCTCGCTGGTGTCGAGCATGGTTATGCCGCGGTCCGATGCGCGGAGCTTGCACAGTACGAGCGCATTGTCGCACAGCTCTTTAAGGTTGAATGATTCGTGCTCGAGCGTCACTTTGCGCTCTTCGATCCTGCCCATCTCGAGGATGTCGTTAATCAGTGACAGCAGGTGATTGGCGGCAACGCGCGCCTTGGCGCGGCTTTCGCGGGCGACCTGCATGTCGCCTTCTCTCAATTCCTCAATTTCGATAAGGCCCAGGATGCCGTTGAGCGGCGTGCGGATGTCGTGGCTCATGCGCGTGAGGAAAGCGGTTTTGGCGGCGTTGGCGGCATCGGCTTTCTGCCGTTCCTCCTGTGCGCGGTAAAGCGACCAGACAAGGATGACGATGCCGGCGAGCAAAATGCAGATGACGACTGCCGCAATGACGATGCGGTTGCGGTAGAGAAGTCGGAACGCATCCGATTCTTGCGCCGAGTACGATGTGGGGGAATAACTGCTTGCAGAGAGCGATTCGCCGGCATTGACGATGCCCTTATTGATGATTCCCAACAGCTCGGGCTTGCCGCGCGAAATCAAACACGATAGCTGTGCCGTGCCGGTGAGCTCCTGTGTTTGGAAATCCTCGATGTTGTAGGTGTCGCGGATGGTTTTCAGGCGCGTGCTGGGGACAATGATGCAACTTGCCTCCCCCTTATTGAGGGCTTCGAGCGCCTCGTTGCCATTCGGATAATCGGTGATCGTTGCGTCGGGGAAGAGGCTCTCGAGCGCAGAATGGTTGACGATCGCGTCCTGTGTACAAGCGATTTTCTTAAGGTCGCTGTTCAGGTTGTTGCTGCTGTGAATGGCGGTTAGGGAAACCGTTCCCATCGGGTTTGACTGAATGACCCCTTTCTGTTCGGCAAGCCAGTAGTCGCGAAACAGAGGCAGGGCGACATCGATGGTTCCGTTGGAAAGGGCTTTGAGCATTTGCTGGTTATTTGAGATCGCGACCGTTTTAACCGTAATGCCAAACCTGTCGTGCAGCGTCGTTGCAAGCGAGGCGAGCGACCCTTCCATCTCGCCGTCGTCATTTTGCGTGCAATAGGGAAGTTGGTTTTTAAGATAGCCAATCGTGATGGTGTTGCCGTTTGCTTTGAGCCAGGAGGTCTCGGTGCCGGCGAGCGATGACGAGCCGCTGTTTTGGGCCGAGTAGCTCGATTTGACTTCGTCGTTATAGCGCGGGTTGACGCGGGCGATTGCCGTCATGGCGGCGTTGATGTCGTTCATCAGATCAGGGCGGCTTTTGGGAACGGCAAAATAGTAGTCGCTCGAGCCTACGTAGAACATGGGTGACGCATCGGGCGACGAAATGGTGTCGTTCATGATGACGGCGTCGACCTCGCCGTCTGCAAGCGCCTCAAAGAGGGCACTGCCGGTGTCGATTTCTTTATAGGTGCAGGTAACGCCTTCGTCGGCGAGCCACTGCTGGCCGACGATAGTTTGCATAACGCCGGCGTTGCAGCCGATGGTAAGGCCTTGGAGCGCCTGGGGGTCGCCTTTGGCAAGGTCGTCGCGATCGGGCCTGGCGTAGATGTAGTAGCGCTCGGTGCCCTCGGGGTTCGAGGAAAAGAGCAGCTTCTGCTCGCGCTCTGCCGAATACGAGATGTTGGGCATGAGGTCGATTTCGCCCGCCTCGAGCATGTCCATAAGCTCGGAGAAGGTGCCGCTAACGTATTCGTATTGCCAGCCCTTTGTGTAATACGAGAGGGTCTGGAGGTACTCGTAGCCCCATCCCGAGAGGCGCTCGCCCGGCGTGCCTTCCTGGAAGCCTTTGTTGTTGACGAGCCAGCCAACGCGGACCGTCTTGACCTGCTGGTCGGAGTTGGCGGCAAAGGCAGGGGCGGGCATGGCGGCGCTCAGTACGGCGAGTGCGGCAAGCGCGACGGCCAGGGTGCGATATAGAGTCAAACGAAGGACGGTGGAAGGTTTCACATGAAATCCTATCGAGTCGAGACAGTATCACATAAGGATACCAGCTCAGCATGCTTAGTCGGCAGCTGAGCCGCTAAACGGTCCCGCCCGGCACTTGGGGACAGTCCCAATCTGTCCGGCACAAAAGGAACGTCCCCAACTGCCGGTTGTGGGACAATACCGAGCGAATGTGATTGGGCGTCTGGGAAAAGGGGTCGCGATGAACAAGTTGAGGACGCTTGCCGATGTTTTGCGCCAGGCTGGCTTTGCGCGCATCACGGGCCTGTTTCTCATCTTCTATCTGCTGTGCTCGACGGCCGTTTGGCTGTCCGAGCCCACGACCCTTACGTTTGGCGATGGTCTCTGGTTTAGCTTTGAGACGGTCTCGACCATCGGCTTTGGCGATATCCCGGCCGAAACGCCGGTCGCCCGCGCTATTACCGTCGTCCTGAGCGTCATCAGCATCTTCTACATCGCCATGCTCACGGGTGTGGCGGTGAACTACTGCAATACGCTCATTAAACTGCGCCAAAAGGACACCATGGCGCGCTTTATGGACGATCTTGAGCATTTGGAAGAGCTCGATCGTGACGAGCTCGCTGACCTGTCGCGCCGCGTGCGCGAGTACCGTCGCCGGCAACGATAGAACGGGTGCCGCGCGTCACGACGAGGGGGATTGCATATGAACATCACGGTGTACCTGGGCGCGAGCGTCGGCAACGACCCGGCGTTTCTGCCTGCAGTGCGAGAGCTCGGCACGTGGATTGGCTCCAACGGCCACGCGCTGGTATACGGCGGCTCCAAGTCGGGCCTGATGGGCGCGCTTGCCGATAGCGTGCTCGAGGCGGGTGGACACGTGACGGGTATTGAGCCGAGCTTTTTTATCGAGGCAGAGTTTCAACACGACGGTATTGACGACCTCATCGTGACGAGTGACATGGCCGAGCGTAAGGCCAAGATGATCGAGCTCGGCGACGCGTTCATCGCTTTCCCGGGCGGTACGGGCACGCTCGAGGAGATTGCCGAGGTCATGTCCGCCGTGTCGTTGGGGCACTTGAGTGCGCCGTGCATCCTGTACAACCTCGGGGGCTACTACAACGATCTCAAGGCGCTGCTCGGACACATGATTGATAAAGGACTTTCGAGCCCGCAGCGCCAGCACGGCATCTACTTTGCCGACGATTTGCGTGAGATTGCCTCGATTATTAATGGATAAGTCTTGAGCCTGCCCCACTATGACTCCCAATGGTGCCTTTTGCAGCGCAGACGGTTGGCTCGTTCGGGCAACGCTCGCTCTACAATAAAACGTATCTATGCCGACTTTGACCACGGGAGGACCCGATGGATAGCCTTGCAAAGCCCAAAAACCGAGCACTGTTTTTAGTTAGCGTTGCCGTGACCGGTGCGTTCGCAGGCGCCGCGGTCTGGCTGTTCTTTTTTGTGATGGAGCACGGCATTGATTATTTGTGGACCGAGGTCCCGCATATGCTGGGCGTCGCCTCGCCCGAGCTTGCCAGCGGCCCGTTTGGCTTTCTGCCGTACCCGTTTTTCGTCTGCTTACTGGGCGGCCTGTTAATCGGTCTGTACGAAAAGATTACGGGCACCAAGACCGACGACCTCAACCAGGTGATGGCCAAGGTCAAACAAGACGGGCGCTACCCGTACGACAACCTGGGCAAGCTTTCGCTCGCGGCATTGCTGCCGCTGCTGTTTGGCGGAAGTATTGGACCGGAGGCCGGCCTGACCGGCGTTATCGCGGGTCTGTGCAGCTGGGTCGGCGACCGCATGCGCCGCTTTGGCGCCGAGTTTAGGGAGCTCACGCTGTTGGGCACCCAGGCCGCGCTGACGGCGCTCTTTACCGCGCCCGTCTTTGGCTTTGTGGCGCCGCTCGCCGGTAGCGCCGACGGCCAGGGCGCTAATGACGATGAGTCCGCGTCCGATGAGATCACCATCAAGCTTCCCAAGGCGCAAAAGACTGTGGTCTACGGCATTGCGATTGCCGGCGGTCTGGGCACCTACCTGCTGCTTGGCCAGCTTATGGGTGGCGGCATGGGCATGCCGAGGTTCGAGGCTGCCGAGGTGGGCAACCTGGAACTTGTCTGGCTCATTCCGCTGGCGTTGGTCGGCACCGTATGCGGTTGGCTGTACTTTGTCTCCGAGCATGCAAGTGAGGCGCTGTCCCATGCAATAGGGGAGCGCCCCGTCGTCAAGGCCATGCTGGCTGGCCTGGCGCTCGCCATCTGCGGCACAGTTCTGCCTTATACCATGTTTGCCGGTGAGACCCAGGCCGACGTACTTATGGAGACCTACCTCACCATCCCCGCCGGTGTGCTCATCGCGACCGGTCTTGTTAAGGCCATGCTGACCCCCGCCCTCATCAACCTTGGTTGGCGCGGCGGCCACTTCTTCCCGGTTATCTTCTCGGGCGTGAGCCTGGGCTACGGCCTTGCCATCCTCACCGGCGCAGATCCGGTCTTTTGCGTCGCCGTCTGCACGGCATCGACGATGGGCGCCGTTATGCGCCAGCCTGTTATGGTTGTGGGCCTGCTGCTCATGTGCTTCCCACTCAAGGGTATCGTTTGCATGATTATCGCTGCAGCCATCGCCGCCGGCATTCCGCTGCCCAAGCCGCTGCGCAAGTAGTACGGTGGCGCACGCCGGGGACATGCCGTTTGCCATGGATTTGCGGATGGGCGATTGCGACCGATTGTGGCCTACGTGGGTCAAGTTTCGTGTGGCTACAAATCGCGTACTCGATAAACCTTGGTGCTGACGGTGCAGCTGATTGCACATAGCGCGAGCGCCAGTACGGCAATTCCTGCACACAGACAGCCAAGAACGGCGGGATCGGGATTCGCTCCGGCAATCGACATGAGCCAGTTGCTGATGGGGTTGGAGGAACTCAGCATTGCCATGGTGCCGCAGCCAAACGGGGCAAACAGGCCAAGGGATAGGCGCAGCGCCTCCATGTGTCCAAATCGGAAGAACAGCGGCTGTGTCAAGAATACCATCATGAGGGAGATGAGCATCGATGCCGCCGAGGCGGTTGCGATTTCAAAGATCGTCTGCCATGTCGAAGGGATGCCCATGGGGTCGAAGAGCGGAAGGGCGAGGATGTTCAGAAGCGTAGCCGCGCATGCCATGACGACCGAGAAGATAACGATGCACAGGTAGCGTGCGCAAATAATGTCTTTGCGCGAGAAGGGCAACGTTGCTCGATAACGCTCCCAGCCGTTTTGGTTATCGTAGCCAGCTAGCGAGTTCATGATTATGATGGGCGACATTGCGCTGACCGCACAGGCGCCGGCGCTCATGCCGGAATCGCCGTCTGCCGCGTTGGCAAGGGTCAATACGACGAATATGAACAGGCCGACGCCCGCGATGCTCGGGAGAAACGAGCGCATGATGGCGGTCTCGGACATAAAGGCGCGTTTCATTTCGAAGCCCCTTTCAGTATGAGGCGAAGATAGTCATCAATGGTTGCCCGGTCGCAGGGAATCTCGGGGAAGGCCTCGAGCGCCTCGCGACGGTTGGGTACGAGCACGTCCACGCTATAGGCGTGGTGGGCGGCACGGGCACCTTCGACGCAAGCCATAAGCTCTGCGGCCTGTGCTTGGGTGCAGTGGGCGATGCCGGCTCGGTCGGTAATGTCCTCGCGCGGCAGGTCAAACACAATCGAGCCGTTATCGATGCAGATGACGCGGTCGGCAGTGCGATCGAGGTCGGATGTAATGTGGCTCGAGAGCAGCACGCTGTGCTGGCCGTCGGCGACAAAGGCAAGCAACTCGTCGAGCAGTTCCTCGCGCGCCATGGGATCGAGGCCCGCGGTGGCTTCGTCCAAAACGAGCAGCTTGGCATTGTGGCTGAGCGCACAGGCGAGCTGCAGCTTCATGCCCATGCCGCGGGAGAGGTCCTTGACCTTCGTCTTGGGATCGAGGCCAAATCGGTCGATGAATCCGGCGAACGTTTCGCAGCTCCACGTGGGGTATGCCGGGCCTACGAGCTTCTCGACCTGGCCCACCTTGAGCGTGGAGGGGAAGGGACACGTGTCCAGGACAAGCCCGATGCGGGAGCGCAGGTGGCGCTGCGTCTCGTCGGGCACGTTGGCGTCGCAGCGCTGTCCAAGCAGATGCACCTCGCCGGCATCGGGCTTTATAAGCCCAAGCGCGGCGCGAATGGTCGTCGTCTTGCCGGCGCCATTTGCGCCCACAAAGCCAACGATCTGGCCGGGCTCCACGGCAAGCGTGACGTCGCGCAGTGAAAAGCGGTCGCTCACGCGGCGCGATACACCTTTGAGTTCTAGCAACTTTTGCATGGTATAGCCTTTCTTGCAGATGGCTACTGCATGGTTTCGGGGGCTACGAGGTCGAGCATCTCGTGCAGCTTGTCGCGCGTGACGCCCAAGGCTTCGGCTTGGCTCGCCGCTTTCGCAAGCAGCTCTTCGATATGGCAGAGCTGATTTTCGCGCAAGAGTTCTTGGTTGCCCTCGGCGACAAAACAGCCCTTGCCCTGCACGGTGCAGATAAAGCCGAGTTGCTCCAGGTCGGCGTAGGCGCGCTTGGTGGTGATGACACTCACGCCAAGATCGCTCGCGAGTGCACGGATGCTGGGGAGTTTGGCTCCCGCAGCGAGCGCGCCCGAAAGGATCTGAGCTTTGACTTGCGAGGCTATTTGCTCGTAGATGGGCTTGTCGCTCGAATTGGATAGGATGATGTCCACAGCGGCTCCTTAGCTGTTGGGCTACACGTGTATATAACCGGTAAGCACAGTATATATACACTATGTACAGTTACGCAAGAGGCAAATTCGGATTGGGCCGGCTACCCAGGCCCCAACTGATGAATTTGTCCTGATAGGCGCCCTAGAGCGGGATTTCGCGGCTACAATAGTGCGGTTACAACGACGTAATGCACTCAATGCAAGAAAGGATCCGCATGGCAAGCCTGTCGGATGAAATCTCGTCGCGCCGCACATTCGCGATCATCAGCCACCCGGACGCCGGTAAGACCACGCTTACCGAGAAGCTGCTGCTCTATACCGGCAGCATCCAGACTGCCGGCTCGGTCAAGGGCAAGAGCTCGGCCAAGCATGCCGTCTCGGACTGGATGGACATCGAGAAGGAGCGCGGTATCTCCGTTACCTCCTCGGTGCTGCAGTTCACCTACAACGGCGCCTGCGTCAATATCCTCGATACCCCCGGCCACCAGGACTTCTCGGAGGATACCTACCGTACCCTTATGGCCGCCGACGCTGCGGTCATGGTCATCGATGGCGCCAAGGGCGTCGAGGCCCAGACCAAAAAGCTCTTTAAGGTCTGTACGCTGCGCCACATTCCCATCTTCACCTTTGTGAACAAGCTCGACCACGAGGCTCGCGACCCGTTTGAGCTCATGGAAGAGATCGAGAACGTCCTGGGTATCAATACGTATCCCATGAACTGGCCGATCGGCAGCGGCCGCAACTTCCGCGGCGTGTTCGACCGTCAGACCCGTCGCGTCATTGCCTTTGAGGGCGACGGTCACGCCAACGCCACCAAGAAGGTCGCCGAGGTCGAGGCAGAGTTGGGCGACCCCGCCATGGATGAGCTTATCGGCGAGGAGAACCATAAGAACCTGATGGATGACATCGAGCTGCTCGATGGCGCCGGCGACGAGCTCGACCTGGATGCCGTGGCCTGCGGCAAGCTGAGCCCGGCGTTCTTTGGCTCGGCGCTCACCAACTTTGGCGTGGAGCCCTTCCTCAAGGAGTTCCTGCGCCTGGCCCCGACGCCGCGCGCCTACACCGATACGCTCACCAGCGAGCCGGTCGATCCCTGCCGCGACGACTTTAGCGGCTTTGTGTTTAAGATCCAGGCCAATATGGACAAGAACCACCGTGACCGCATCGCCTTTGTGCGAATTTGCTCGGGCAAGTTCGAGCGCGGCATGGACGCCTTCCACGTGCAGGGCAACCGCAAGCTTAAGCTTGCCACGGGCACGTCGATGATGGCCGATGACCGCGCCATCGTGGACGAGGCATACGCGGGCGATATCGTGGGCCTGTTCGACCCGGGTATCTTTAGCATCGGCGACACCGTGTGCTCCGGCAAGCGCCACGTGCAGTATCCGCAGATCCCGACGTTCGCGCCCGAGATGTTCGCCCGTATCACGCAGGTCGACACGCTCAAGCGCAAGCAGTTCGTGAAGGGCATGGAGGAGCTTGCCCAGGAGGGTGCCATCCAGATCTTCCGCGAGCTGGGTGCCGGCATGGAGAGCGTCATCGTGGGCGTGGTCGGTGTGCTGCAGTTTGAGGTGCTCGAGCGCCGCCTTAAGGCCGAGTACCGTGTTGAGGTTCGTCGCCAGCCGCTGCCCTATACGGACATCCGCTGGATCCAGAACGACCCCGATACCATCGACATCCCGGGCCTCTCGCTCACGCGCGACACGCTGCGCGTCGAGGACATGCGCGGCGGCAAGCTGCTGCTGTTCACGAGCCCGTGGAACGTGGACTGGGCAACCGATCACAACCCCGATCTTATCCTGTCGGAGTTTGGCAACGTAACGTTTTAGCGCACCGGCGCGGTGGCCCTGTGGGGCTGCCGCGTCGTTTGCTTGCCTGATGCCGCGTGAGCGGCTATTATACCCACCGTCGTCTCAAGACCGTGACGTCCGAGCAGTTCGGGTCCGATATCCTGCTCGTTAAACCTAAAACCAAAGGAGTACATAATGATCAAGAAGGTCATGGAGGACTACAAGGTCCTGTTGCGGAGCATTCCCGCGGCAACGGTTTCGCTGTTTTTCGTGAGCGTCATCATGATGAACCTGCTGGCCAACAAAGAGCTCATCAGCCTGCCGTATCTGGCACTCGATTGCGGCTTTGTGGTGAGCTGGGTTTCGTTTTTGTGCCAGGACATGATCTGTAAGCGCTTTGGCGCCAAGGCATCCATCAAAATCTCTATTCTCGCGCTGCTGGTCAACCTGACCGTGAGCCTGTGCTTTTGGGCATGCTCGCTCACGCCCGGCATGTGGGGCGCCTACTACGACACGGGTATGATCGAGGTCAACACCGCCCTTAACGCCACCATCGGCGGCACCTGGTACGTGGTGCTGGGCTCTTCGCTGGCAATGCTCGTTTCTGCCGTGGTTAACTCCACGCTCAACCAGTCGCTCGGCCGCATGCTCAAAAAGAATAACTTTGCGAGCTTTGCCTTCCGCTCCTATGTGTCTACGGGCATCGGTCAGTTTGTCGATAACCTGGTCTTTGCCATTGTGGTGAGCCACACGTTCTTTGGTTGGACCTGGGTGCAGGTCCTTATGTGCTCGCTGACCGGCGCTGTTGCCGAGCTGCTGTGCGAGGTCTTTCTGAGCCCCGTGGGCTATAAGGTCGTGCGCGGCTGGGAGCGCGAGAATGTGGGCTCCGAGTACCTCGAGCGCCACGCAACCGCCTAAGGAGCAAGTATGCGGGTTTTGATCACGGGCGCTTCGGGCGGTATCGGAGCCGCGTGCGTGCAGCGCTTTTTGGACGAGGGCCACGAGGTCGTGGGCTTTGACCTGCTGCCGGCGGCGGTCGAGCACGAGCGCTACCGCCATCTGATCGTTGATGTACGCGAGCCTAACTCGTTTCCAGGCGACCTTGAGCCTCAGGTAATCGTGAACGTTGCCGGTGTACAGGATTCGGCCGATGACATTGCCGCCAACCTGCGTGGCACCATCAACGTGACCGAACGCTACGCCTTTGTGGGGGAGGGGCTTGCTGCCAAGCCGACAGCGGCTATCAAATCCGTGGTCAATGTGGGGTCGGCGAGCGGACATACGGGATCGGAGTTTCCCGCCTATGCCGCCAGCAAGGGCGGCGTTATCGCCTACACCAAGAACCTTGCAAACCGCCTAGCACCGCAGGCCATCGCCAACAGTGTGGACCCGGGCGGCGTTATCACGCCGCTCAACCGTTGCGTGATGGAAGACGAGCACCTGTGGAACCAGATTATGGAGCTCACGCCGCTTAAGCGCTGGGCTACCGCCCAGGAGATCGCTGAGTGGATCTACTTTGTGGGCGTGACCAACCGTTTTATGACCGGGCAGAGCCTGCTGATCGATGGCGGCGAGGCCGGCCGCACACAATTTATTTGGCCCGAATAGGAAACGCGCCCGATGGAAAGCCGTCGGGCGCGTTTTTGATGTATCGGTTTTTAGCCGAGGCAAGTCCAGTTGACGGGGGTCGAGCCGTGCTGTTCGAGTAGCCGATCAGCTGCCGAGAAGGGGCGCGACCCCATAAAAGCGGGGAGTCCTGCCGTGGCGCGGTTTGCCGAAAGCGGCGAGGGGTGAGTGGACGCAAGGCAGAACTTGCTGGTTTTTCTGCCCGCGCTGGTCGCGGCGAGCTTGCCCTCGACCATCTGCTGGGCAAAGCGGCCCCATGCCAAAAAGACGACCGGTTGGGGCAGCAGGCAGCAGCGTTCGATAACATAGTCGGTGAGCGTGCTCCAGCCCAGTTTGGCGTGCGAGTTGGCGGCATGCTCGCGCACGGTGAGCGTGGTGTTGAGGAGCAGGACGCCCTGTTGTGCCCATGGGGTTAGGTCTCCCGTGGCGGGAATGGGGCAACCCAGATCGGCGTTGAGTTCCTTATAGATGTTGCGCAGGCTCGGCGGCAACTTGGTTTGCGACGCGGGGACCGAGAACGACAGCCCCATTGCCTGGTTGGGTCCGTGATAGGGGTCTTGACCCAAGATGACAACCTTGACGTGGTCTGCCGGCGTGTAGGCGAGGGCATTGAGGATGTCGTCTTGTGCCGGGTAGATGGTCTGCTCGGCACGCAAAAGGGCGATGCGCTCGAGCAGCTGGTTCGTCGTGTCACGTACCGGCTGCGGCGCATCGCCCAACCAAGTTGCTATGTTGCGGTCGCGCGTTGCGGTGTCCATGGAACTCCTTTATGGCAGATGCTATGTCGGCATCTATTGTAAAGGCGCACCGGTTGCCTTTATGCCGCGGCTGTATGAAGAGTGGGGTCTACGAGACGCGCTCGGGTGCTCCTGCCATGTGAGCGTGTCCTTGCGAGCGAAGGCGCGGGAGCTCGACGGTTGCTACCATGACGCCGGTGAGGATGAGGGCGGCGCCAAAGAAGGCGATGGGGCTCAGGACCTCGCCAACCAGGAAAAACGAGAAGACGGCGGAGCAGACCGGCTCGAGCGAGAAGGCAAAGCCCGTGGTCTCGGCGGGCACGTGGGGCTGTACGAGCGTCTGGGTGATAAAGCCGTAGGCAGAGCAGATGAGTGCGAGTGCGACGACAACGACGATCTCGTTGGGTGTGCTGGGAAGCGTGAAGCTGCCCAAGGTGCACGCGGCGATGCCCGAGAACAGACCGCCAAAACCCAGCTGCCAAACACCCAGGGCCAGTGGGTCGACTTCTTCGACAAAGCGCTTGACTACGATAATGTGGCTGGCATAGATAAAGGCTGAGAGCAACATAATGATCGCGCCGGGATTCAGGCTGGTAAAGTCGGCGCCCGAGAGCAGCAGCATACCGCAGGTGACGATGGCGGTGCCGACGAGCACCTTGCGCTCGGGGGCGCGACGCAGCAGGGCGGCGTTGGCAAACGGCACGATCACGACCGTCAGGCTCTGCAAAAAGCCGGCGGTGGAGGCGGAAGTAAGGCTAGAGCCCAGGCACATGCAGGTGAGCTCGGTTGCCATGACGGCGCCGATGATGGCGGCGCGAACCATAAGGTCGCGATTGATGCGGAAAGCGCGCTTGTGGAAGAGCAGCAGACAGGCCGCAAAGGCGATGATGCAGCGCAGCGCAACGATGCTCGTGGCGTTCATGCTGTCCATGCCGATCTTCATGAGGGGGTACGAAAAGCCCCATGCGACGGGAACGGAAAATGAGAGCGCGATTGCTTTTTTGCGATCCATGGGACTCCTTTTGTTACAGAACGGTTTCGCAAAAAGGATTCTGCTCCCAGATGTGGATGTAGTAAAGCGAATGTATCTTCAGTATGATTAAGAAATACTAATGTAAGCGGAAAAAGCGCTGGCAAAACGTTTTATGGCTACATCAATGGGGGGGCACGATGGCATCGCGGTATCAGATTGTGTGTATGGTGGTCGATTGCGGCAGTCTTAAGGGCGCGGCGGACGAGCTGGGCTATACGCAAAGCGCGGTGAGCCAGGCCGTCAAGGCGCTCGAGCGTGAGCTGGGCACCACGCTTATCGAGCGCGGTAAGCAAGGTGTCTCGCTTACGCGCGACGGCAAGCAGTACCTGCCGTATCTGCGCCAGATTGTAACTGCCGAGGCCGAGCTTGAGGGCAAACGGCAGGAGTTGCTGGGGCTTTCGTCGACTGACATTCGCATTGCGACGTTTACCAACGTGAGCCGCACCGTATTGCCGCGCGTGATTCGCGACTTTGGGGCTCTGCATCCGGGCGTGCACTTTACCCTCAAGCAGGGCGATTACACGCGCAACGCCCAGTGGGTGCACGATGGCGTGGTTGACTTTTGCTTTACGGCGCGCGGATTTACCGCCGGGCTCGAGAAGCGCGTGGTCTATCACGACGAGTTGGTGGCGCTGCTGCCGGCCGCGCATCCGCTGACGGCAAAGGAAAAGGTAACGCTCGCCGACCTGGCGTCAGAGTCGTTTGTGCTGCTGGACGAGGGCGAACAGAGCCTGGTGCTCGATGCATTCGCGGCGCACGGGCTGTCGCCGCACGTGACGAGTGAGGTTACCGACGACTACACCATCATGGCGATGGTGGAGGAGGGCCTAGGCGTGAGCATGCTGTATCGCCGTACCGTCGAGGGCATGCGAGCCGATATTCGCGTACGTCCCATCGTGCACGCTCCCTCGCGCGACGTGGTGGCAGCTTGGCGCAGCTGGGACACCATGCCTATCGCCACGAGGCGTTTTATCGACTATATGAGCTCGCATATTGTCAATTAATGACTGGCGTGACATTGAGTGCGGTGTTTAGCGGGCTGTCGATTTGGCTTGGGTGGCGCGATAGGTGCGTGCCGGATGGCAGAGCAATACCGCCACGACCATAAAGAACGCCGTGGTGCCCAGGCTGATGGGGTAGACCATCATGATGTTCGCAAAGGTGCGGAAGTTCGGGAACACGCAGAACACCCAATAGAAGCGGATACCGCAGACGCAGATCATGGTGATGAGGGCTGGCATGAGCGAGATGCCAAAGCCGCGCAGGTAACCGGACATGTTCTCGTAGAACATGCTAAAGGCGTAGGCAGGGAAGATCGAGCACACGCGGATATAGCCGATCGAGACGATGTTGGGGTCGCTGTTGAACAGCGCCAGGATTTCGCGTCCCAAGCCTACGATGATGACGATGGTGGTGAGCGCGACGATACCGCCTTCGACCAGGCAGACCTTGAGCGTCTTGGTGCAGCGGTCGATTTGGCGGGCACCGTGGTTTTGTCCCACAAAGGTGGTGCAGGCCTGGCTAAAGCTGTTGAGCAGGTTGTAGCACACGTACTCCAGGCTCATGGCAGCGCTCGATGCCGCCATGACCTCGGTGCCCAAGCTGTTGATGGCGGACTGGATGATGATGTTGGCGACGGCAAAGACAGCGCTTTGGATGCCGGCGGGCAGGCCGATCTTGACGATGCGCTTGAGGGCGACGGGGTCTAAGCCTAAGTCGCGTGGGGTGACGCGGACGACGGAGTCGGTCTTGAGCAGGCGGATAAAGAGCGTAGCGGCGCTGACGGTGTAGGCGATGGCGGTGGCGATGGCGACGCCCGCGACGCCCCAGTGGAGTACGGGGACAAAGATGAGGTCCAGGCCAATGTTGAGGACGGTGGACACGGCAAGTGCCTGCAACGGCATGCGGGTGATGCCGACGGAGCGGAAGATCGCGGCCTCAAAGTTGTAGAGCAAGATCGAGGGCATGCTGAGCAAAAAGACGCGCAGGTAGAGCGAAGCGAGCGGCATGGTCTCGGCAGGCACGTTGAGCGCAGCGAGCATGGGCTCGGCAAAGATCTCGCCCAGTGCGATGACGACAAAGCCCACGAGCGCCATTAAAATCGAGGTATGGACGGCGCGTTTGACCATGTTCTGATCGTTGCGGCCGATAGCGTTGGCGATGACCACGTTGGAGCCAAGCGACATGCCAATAAACAGGTTGAGCATAAGACTGGTAAGCGGAACATTGGAGCCGATCGCCGCCATGGCGAGGGTTCCCTGGTCGCCCGAGAAGTTGCCGATGATGACCGTGGCGATGAGGTTCGACAGCTGCTCCAAGATGCTCGTGGCGGCTACGGGGAAGGCGAACAGGGGAATATTGCGCCACAGCGAGCCGGTAGTCATGTCAATGTGCTTAGATGCGGTGTCTGCCATACGCTCTCAATCTCTAATATGCTCTTTCGTGCTTATTTGCGCAGACGATGATACTCCTAATGCAGCCAGCCGGCACTTAGGGACGTTCCTTTTCTGCCGGCAGCTGGGGACACTCCTTGTCTCTTCTATGACTAGGTGGGGAAGGCGTGCGACAATGGTGGGCGTTGTGTTGTTCGCGCTAAGGAGTTGCCATGTTGTTGTGTCCCGTTTGCCATGAACCGTTGGTGGACGACGAGCGCGGTGCTGCATGCGCGGGCGGACACCGATTTGACCGTGCGCGCGAGGGCTATCTCTATCTGCTGCGCTCGTCCAAGAGCGGCGACTCCATGGGTGATCCCAAGTCGCAGGCGCGCAGCCGTCGTGACTTTCTGAACCGTGGATACTACGCGCCGTTGCGCGATACGATGGTCGAGCTGGTGCGCGAGCGGGTGTCTGGACGTGCCGCGTCTACGAACTGCCCCATGACGCTGCTCGATATTTGCTGTGGCGAGGGCTACTACACCAGCGCCATGGGTGCGGTGCCGGGCGTAGATGCTTACGGTTTCGACCTGGGCAAAGAGATGGTGCGCCTGGCCGCCAAGCGCGGCGATGCGACCTACTTCGTGGCCAACATGAAGGCTATCCCCGTGGCCGATGGCGCCTTCGATATGGTGACCGAGCTCTTTGCCCCCTTTAACGAGCGCGAATTTGCCCGCGTGCTGGCGCCAGAGGGCTCGCTCTATACCGTGGTGCCGGGTGCTCGGCATCTGTTTGGCCTCAAAGAGGTGCTCTACGACACGCCATATCTCAATGACGAGAAGCTGCCGAAGACCACTGAACTCGAGTTGGTCGGAACGCAGCGGGTGTTTGCGAACATTACGCTCCAGACCCAGGCTGACATCGAGGCGGTGTTCCAAATGACGCCGTACTACTACCGCACGCGCCCTGCCGATAAAGAGCGCCTGGCAAACCTGGACACCCTTCAAACCGACATCGACTTCATCATCGCCGAGTACCGTCACAGCTAACAACCTGCCAAAAAGGGACAGGTTTATTTTGGCAGGTGTTATCTGGGCAAACGTAAAGGGCCGACCGCGGATATGCGCGATCGGCCCTTTTAGTTACTTGGCTGCAGAGGCTATGAGAAGTGAGCGCTTACAGGCGGTCCTTGTTCTCGGCCTTGACGGCGTGTGCCTGCTGAACAAAGAACAGGTCGTAGACCACGATGACAAAGGCTCCAATATTGACGGCGCTGCCGCCGAGCGCGGGAAGGGTGAGCACAGCCTGCGCAATCGTGGCGATTGCGGCAACGATGCCGAGCTTAAACGCGCCATCCACCTGCGAAGGCTTGTTGGCGCCCTTGATGCCCGCAACACCTGCGGCAAGGTCGATAACGCCCTTGGCGACAAGCACGACCGCGGCGAGCATGGCGTTCGATCCGTAGACGGATTCAAATTTGCCGGTTGCGATGCCGGTGATACCGATGACGAGGCTGGCGATGCCCAAAACAAAATAGATGAGGGCAAGGATTTTGAGTGTCTTGCGCGCGGCGCTCATAGGTAGTCCTTTCGATTCGGGCGCTGCCAGTCTGGCGCGTCCCATATGCTGCACATATCGTGAAGCACATTGTAGTTCAACGTGACGGCGTGTGTGTTAGAAAGCGCTTCTCGCCTGTGCAGGGCAATCTTTCAAAAAGGAAAGCCAGCTGTAAGTCAAATCGATGGCAGCTCATGTGCGGCGCTGCGATGATGAGGCCGTGATAAGAAGTGAGTCTAAGGAGGAGCCATGATGTACGGACCAGAGCAAGTGCGTGAACCGCGGTCGTTGGGAAGGCGCATGGGTGATTCTGTGATCGCTGCCGTGTGCACGGGATTGATGGCGGTGCTTTGCATTGGGATGCTGTGGACCATGTCGCATGTGGGACAATAACGGACGGTTGGGTGCCAACTGAGGTGGCGCTCACGTATTCGTTTTGTTTGCTAAGGAGTGTCCATGGGCGTCGTCGATCCCTTTTCTGTTGCTCGGGCCGCGGGGCTTGAGCTGACCGGGAAGTCCGAGGGCCTCACGCTCACCGACGGCACGATGGAACTGCGCGCCGATTTTGGCCGCATGCTGCCACGACTCAAGCAGGGCCGCCTGCAGCAAGAGCTGCTGGTAAAGGTTGCGCGCACAAAAGGCATCGAGCGCCCATGGGCGATTGATGCCACGGCGGGCTTTGGTGAGGATTCGCTGCTGCTGGCGGCCGCGGGCTTTACCGTCGATCTGTATGAACAGGATTGCGTAATCGCGGCACTCCTCAAGGACGCCTTGGATCGCGCGGCAGATGATCCGGCGCTTGCGGCTGCTGTGGCGCGCATGCGCTTACATGCGGGCGAGGACAGCATTGCCGGTCTTCGCCATACGGCCGAGCTGATCAAGCAAGGTGAGCTCGCGGCTCCCGACGTGGTGTATCTGGACCCCATGTTTCCCGAGCGCACCAAGAGCGCGGCGGTGAAAAAGAAGTTTCAGCTCTTGCACCATCTGGAGCAGCCGTGCGCCGACGAGGAGACGCTGGTCGAAGCTGCGCTTGCGGTGCACCCGCGCAAGGTCGTTATCAAGCGACCGGTGAAGGGGCCGCTGCTTGCCGGCGTTAAGCCGAGCTATCAGCTTGCGGGCAAGGCCGTTCGTTACGATGTTTTGGTGCCGCCGCGCCCGTAGCTTGTGCACGATGGCTGGCGCTTCGCCAGCGCCGTGCCGATGCGGGGTCTATTTCCAAGGGTGCGACGTCAGGTGCCAGCCGCCGCAGTATTCGCATTTGTAGCAGGCCAAACCACGCCGTCCGCGGTTTTCGCAGTCGGCCATAACGGCCTCGGCTTCGGCGCGTGTGTCGTAACGGTTTTTGCGCTCGCACGACTTATAGCGCCAAGCCTCGTCGCGCTCGGCGTCCAGGGCGTCGCGGCGCTCGTCCTCGCGTGCAAACAGGTCGCTCATATCGCCGCCGGTGGCAGCGCCCAAAAACTCGCTTTTGGCTTTTGACCAGGCGGCTCGCTTTTTGCTCCCCATCTGCTTCGCGCTCCTCTCCAAACGTTGGTATCATTGCTCAATCAAAGTGATACCAATAAACGTGAGGTCGCCGCGTGATGATCAGAAAAACCCTCGATACCGACATTCCCGCCGTCATGGCTATCTATGACGCGGCCCGCGCCTTTATGCGCGCGCATGGCAACGCCACGCAGTGGCCCGAGGGCACGCCTTCGGCCGAGCAGCTGGCTGCCGATATTGCCGCTGGTGGCAGTTACGTGTGCGAAGTCGACGGCCGCGTGGTGGCGACGTTTGCCTTTTTACCGGGTCCGGACGAGTGCTATGACGTGATTGAGGACGGTCAATGGCGCAGCGACACTCCGTATGCCGTGCTGCATCGCGTGGCATCCGACGGCACCGTGCACGGTATCGCGGCGGCGATGTTTGCCTTTGCCAAGGAATGCGCCGACCATCTGCGTATTGACACGCACGAGGACAACTTGCCCATGCAGGGCGCCATCGCCAAGGCGGGGTTCGAGCGTATCGGTATCGTCTATGTGTCCGACGGCACGGCGCGTGTCGCGTTTGATTGGCTGCGCGAGGCGTAGGAGCCAAGGCACGTATCATCACCCAGCTCAAATAAAAAATGACCCCGAGTGGGGCCATTTTTGGTAAACGCGTCGTTGTGGGACTCGCATTGTTACCGCCTCAGATGAGACCGGGCGGGCAAAAGGGGAGGTGCCGGCTTTCGCAAGGCGCGAACCTACGAAAATCGCCGCGCGGCAACGCGGGGCGATGAGCTCGGTCGGGGGATAGGGCCCGCTTCGCCCGCCGGCCTGTAAATTGTATCATCCAGTGTGGAACGAGGATGCCCGTTGCCGCGTGCGATGGGCTGGCAATAAGAGGAGAGCCATGTCGAAGCAAGCGGTCGTTGGAATCTTGGCGCACGTCGATGCCGGCAAGACTACGCTGGCCGAGGCCATGCTGTTCAACGCGGGCCGCATTCGCAAGCGCGGACGCGTGGACGATGGCGATTCGTACCTGGACACGAACGCGATCGAGCGTGAGCGTGGCATCACGATCTTCTCGTCGCAGGCCGTGCTCGACCATGGCGATGCCCGCGTCATGCTCGTGGATGCACCGGGGCATGTCGATTTTTCTGCCGAGGCGGAGCGTACATTGCGCGCACTCGACTACGCGATTTTGGTTGTGGGCGCCAACGATGGCGTGCAGGGGCACACCGAAACCCTGTGGCGCCTGCTTGCGCGCTATGACATCCCGACGTTCATCTTTATCAACAAAATCGATTTGGAGAATCCCGGCCGCGATGTTTTGCTGGCACAACTTGGGCAGCGTCTTTCCGAAGGCTGTCTGGATGCCAACGAACTGTTGGCGGGCGGTGCCGTTCAGGAGGACGCTGCTGCGTTGGACGAGGCGGCGCTCGAGGAGTTTTTTGAAGCGGGTGAGCTTTCTGTCGCAACGCTGTCGCGCATGGTTGCCGAGCGCAAGCTCTTTCCCTGCTTTGCCGGCTCGGCGCTCAAGGACCAAGGCGTGGACGAGCTGTTGGATGGCATGTGCACGCTGATGCGTGAACAGGCGTGGCTCCCGGAGTTTGCCGCGCGCGTCTATCGTGTCAGCCGCGGGGATCACGGCGAGCGTTTGGCTTGGGTTAAAGTGACCGGCGGCACGTTGCGTGCAAAACAGATGATCGATGGACACTTCGGTGCCGAGGCATGGGAGCAGAAGGTCGATCAAGTGCGCATCTATAACGGCGAGAAGTATGAGCTTGCCCAAGAGGTTGCCGCTGGTGGAATTTGCGCCGTGACGGGTCTTGCGCACGTTCGCCCAGGGGACGCCCTGGGCGCGGAGCCCGCGGGCGATGCGCCCGTCATTGCGCCAGTCCTCACCTATACGGTGCTGCCGGGCGAACACGATGTCCATACGGTGTTCAAAGCATTGACTGAGTTGGCGGACGAAGATCCCATGCTCGGCGTAAGCTGGAATACGCATCTTGAGCAGATTCACCTGCAGTTGATGGGTGCCGTGCAGCTCGAGGTCGTGCAGCGCGTGCTGGCCGATCGTTTTGGCCTTGCGGTCGAGTTTGAGCCCGGCGGCATTCTCTATAAGGAGACTATTTCGCAGCCGGTCGAGGGCGTGGGCCACTTTGAGCCGCTGCGCCACTATGCCGAGGTGCATTTGCGCCTGGAGCCGTTGCCAGCAGGTTCGGGCGTGCAGTTTGGCACCGTGACCTCGACCGACGAGCTCGACCTAAACTGGCAGCGCCTGGCGCTTACCAACGCCATGGAGCGCGATCACCTGGGCGTGCTGACCGGCTCGCCCATCACCGATGTGCGCATTACACTCACGGGCGGGCGTGCGCATGCCAAACACACCGAGGGCGGCGATTTTCGCCAGGCCACGTACCGCGCGATTCGCCAGGGTTTGATGCAGGCGCGCGAGGCCGGCGCGGCGGTGCTGTTGGAGCCGTGGTACCACTTTGAGCTCGAGGTGCCGGGGGAGTGCGTGGGCCGGGCGCTCTCGGATGCCACGCGCATGAGTGCCGAGTACGAGCCGCCGACGATGGCGGGAGACCGAGCGAAGCTTGTGGGTCGCGTGCCAGCATCCGAGATGCAGGATTACGCGCTGGAGGTGGCTGCCTACACGAGTGGTCGCGGCCATCTGTACCTGGAGTTCGCCGGTTATGCGGCTTGCCATGATGCCGAGCGCGTAATCGAGACGGCCGCCTATGAGCCCGAGGCCGATCTGCCCAACACGCCCGATTCGGTCTTTTGCTCTCACGGCGCCGGTTACACGGTCAAATGGTACGACGTACCCGCCGCGGCGCACGTAAAGATCGATCCCGCCACCTTCCGCCCCTGGCGAGCGGCAGACGCCGAGTTTTTCGGCAATAGGTGATAGAGGGGTGGTTCCTTTTTCACACGCTATTGGTATAACTCGGTATAAGTTGGTATAACTATTAACAGCGTTTGCCAATCCGAGGAGGCCGACATGAATCCAAATCCCTTTAAGCCCACGGCTGGCAAGCGGCCTCCAATGCTCATCGGTCGCGAGTCGGTCATCGAAGATTTCGAGGAAGGGCTCGATAACGGCGCCGGAGCGCCGGGTAGGCTCATGCTCATTACGGGAAACCGCGGCTGCGGCAAGACGGTTCTCCTGAGGGAGCTGCAACGTCTAGCCAATGAGCACGGATGGGCGGTTGTCTCCGATTCCGCTTCGCTTGGCTTATGCGACCGCTTGGCCGACGCGCTTCGCTCGAATAAACCCGTTGTGACGTCAATGGAGTTCGGTCCCTCGTTTGGCCGGATGTCGGTCGAGGCGGCGCGGGCAAAGGGTGAGACGTTGCGGGGGCTGGTCAACGAGCGCCTCAAGAAGCTCGGTCCAGGCAAGGGCATACTGTTTGCGATTGACGAGGCGCAATCTGCGTCTATCGAGGAGCTGGCGGCTCTTGCCGTTCTCTATCAGCAGGTGCTCGGAGACCAGGATGCCACGGGCTTGTCCGATAGCGACCAGCGCGGTCTTGCGCTGGTGTTCGCCGGCTTACCCAGTATGGTTGACGATCTGCTCGAAGAGCCGAGCGTGACGTTTTTGCGGCGTGCCCAGCAGCGTACGCTGGGGGCGATATCTTTGCCCAAGGTGCGCGATTCATATGTCCAGACGGTCAAAGACGCCGGTCTTTACGTTGACGCGGAGACAGCGGACCTTGCGGCACACAAGAGCATGGGGCATCCCTATATGGTTCAGCTGGTGGGCTATTACATGTGGCGCTCTGCCGTCCGGCGTGGCTCGCAGGTCATTGAAAGGCACGATGTCGAGGATGGGCATGCGGATGCCGTCTCCGAGTTCTACGAAGCGGTTGACGCGCCTCTGTATTACGGGCTGCGCAGTCCACAGCGCCTTTTTATCGAGGCCATGGCGGTTGACGAGGGCAAACCGACTCGCATGGCGGATATCATTGAGCGCTGCGATCGCACCCAGAGCTGGGCGAGCAAATATCGCGCAAGCCTGATTCGCGAGCGCGTCATCGAGGCTGCCGGATACGGCCTCGTCCGATTTACCGTGCCCATGCTGGGCGAGTATATCCGCGACCGCGTTTTATGGCATGAGTAGGGTGATAAAGGTGACGGAACAGAAGATGAGCCCGCAGGCTATCGAGGTGCGCGGTGCACGTGTCCACAATCTCAAGGACATCGATATCGATATTCCGCTGGGGAGGCTCGTGGGCATTGCCGGCGTGTCGGGCTCGGGCAAGAGCTCGCTGGCGCTGGGAGTTCTTTATGCCGAGGGCTCGCGCCGTTACCTGGAGGCGCTCAGCACCTATACTCGACGTCGCCTGACGCAGGCCGAGCACGCCCAGGTGGACGAGGTATTGCACGTACCGGCGGCACTCGCGTTGCATCAGCGTCCCAGTGTGCCAGGCGTGCGCTCGACCTTTGGTACCATGACCGAGCTCAACAACAGTCTGCGTTTGCTCTTTAGCCGCTGTGCCCATCACGTGTGCCCACATTGCGGGGCGCGTGTGGAGCCGAGCCTTAACGTGGCTGCGGGCCTGTCGCTCACGTGCCCCGCATGCGGCCGCGAGTTCTACGCGCCGAGTGCCGAGGACCTTGCCTTTAACAGCGGCGGTGCGTGCCCTACCTGCGGCGGCACCGGTGTCATGCGCGAGGTGGACGAAGCGAGCCTGGTGCCCGACGAGTCAAAGACCATCAACGAAGGCGCGGTGCTTCCCTGGGGTACGCTCATGTGGGATCTGATGAAGCAGGTAGCCGGCGAGATGGGCGTGCGCACCGACGTGCCGTTTAACCAGCTCACGCCTCAAGAGCGCGACATCGTGTTCCACGGTCCGGCGGTTAAAAAGCACATTCTCTACGTTCCCAAAAACGGCGAGGGCGCCACGCCGCTCGATTTTACCTATTACAACGCTGTCTATACCGTCGAGAATGCGCTCGCCAAGGTTAAGGACGACAAGGGCCTCAAGCGCGTGGCGCGCTTTTTGCGCGAGGGGCCATGCCGTGACTGTGGCGGCACGCGTCTCTCCGAGGCCGCACGCCATCCCCAGGTGCGCGGTATCAATCTGGCGCAGGCCGCGGCTATGACGCTGGGTGAGGCGATTGAGTGGGTGCGCGGGGTGCCCGCATCCTTGCCGGCCGAGATGCAGCCCATGGCGACGGATATCTGCGATTCGTTTTTGAGCACGGCCCGTCGACTGGTCGATCTGGGCCTCGATTACCTTTCACTCGACCGCGCCGGTGCCACGCTCTCCACGGGCGAGCGTCAGCGCGTGCAGCTCGCCCGCGTGGTGCGTAACCGATCGACGGGCGTGCTCTATGTGCTGGACGAGCCCTCGATTGGCTTGCATCCTGCCAATGTCGACGGCCTGGTAGGCGTGATGCGCGATTTGGTGGATGACGGCAACACCGTGGTCGTTGTCGACCACGACACGCGCGTACTGGCGGAAGCCGACTATCTGGTCGAGATGGGCCCCGTTGCCGGAGCAGGCGGCGGCAATGTGATCGCCGCGGGCGCGGTAGGCGAGGTCGAAGAATCGCAGGGCAGTCGCATCGCCCCATTTTTGCGCTCGGAGCCTGAGCGCTTGCGTCCGCAGGTGCCTGACGACGAAATGTTCGACCAGGGCCATATCCGCATGGCGACCGATGCCATCCATACCGTCAAACCGCTCGAAGTCGATATACCGCGCGGTCGCCTTGTCGCGGTGACGGGCGTTTCGGGTTCGGGTAAGACGACGTTGGTGCTCGAGACACTCATCCCGGCACTTAAGGCGCAGGCAGCCAGCGAGCGCCTGCCAAAACACGTGCGTTGGGTCGATGCCGAGGGCATTGCACGTGCCAACCTGATAGACGCCACGCCCATCGGTGCCAACGTGCGTTCGACGGTGGCGACTTATGCCGACATCCATGATGAGCTGCGTCGCGCCTTCGCCCGTACGCCCGAGGCCAAGGCAGCCGGCTACAAGGCGGGCGCCTTTAGCTACAACACTGGCGCTTTGCGCTGCCCTACGTGCGATGGCACGGGCTCGATATCGCTCGACGTGCAGTTTTTGCCCGACGTCGAGATCGTCTGTCCGGCATGTCGTGGCTCACGTTATGCAGACGCGGCTTCGCATATCCATCGCGAGGGCAAGGACGGGAGCTTACTGACGTTGCCGCAGCTCATGGACATGAGTGTGGACGAGGCCCTCGACGCCACGCTGGGACTCAAAAAGGTACAGGCGCGCTTGCAGACCTTGCACGACCTGGGATTGGGTTATCTCACGCTCGGTGAGCCCACGCCGGCGCTTTCGGGCGGCGAGGCGCAGCGTCTTAAGCTTGCGAGCGAGATGGGCCGCGTGCAGGACGATGCCGTATTCGTATTTGACGAGCCCACGATCGGCCTGCATCCGCTCGATGTTCAGGTGTTGCTGAGTGTGTTTGACGGCCTCGTCGCCAAGGGCGCCACAGTTGTCGTGATCGAACACGACCTCGACCTTATCCGCAACGCCGACTATGTGATCGACATGGGCCCGGGCGGCGGTGACGCGGGCGGGCAAATCGTCTGCGCCGGCACGCCGGGCGACATCGTGGCCTGCCCCGCAAGCATCACCGGCCGCTACCTATAACCGAATGTGACAAAGGGACAGTTCCTTTGTCACATTCCCGGAAAGCCTGTTTGGCGCAGGGCCTCGTAGAGGACGATGGCGGCGCTGTTGGAGAGGTTGAGAGCGCTGATGCGGTAGTCGTCCGGGTCGACGAAGTTGCCGCAGATATCCTGTCGAAGGATGGCTTCGTGGCTGTCCTCGGTATGCCCGAGCGACTCCTCGTGGGCCTCCCAGGCGTCGGCGTTTTCGAGCGAGTCGCAATCGCGCAACATGGGGATGCGCTCGCAGCGCTCGGGCGCCGCGGCAAGCAGTGGCTCGGGAATCCCCGAGCTCTCGCTGCCAAAGACCAAAAAGTCACCGTCGCGGTAGGTACTTTGCGCATAGGTGCGGCGCGCCTTTTTGGTCAGCAGATGCAGGCGTTCGTCGGCGGGGGAGAGGCCGTTGCGCGCAAGGAAATCCTCCCAGCCGGCATAGGTCGTCACGTCCAAATTTTGCCAGTAGCCCAGGCCGGCGCGACGCACCGTCTTGTCGTCGAGCGAAAACCCCAGCGGCTCCACCAGATGCAGGCGGGCGCCGGTAACCACGCAGGTGCGGCCGATATTGCCCGTATTGGCCGGAATCTCGGGCGCATACAGCACAATGTTGAACATGAATCTCCTTGGCTCAGAACGAAAAACCACCACGAAGGGGACAGGCACCTTCGTGGTGGTTTGGCGGTTACGTAGGCGGAAAAATGCCCGCTTGGATAAACCTAGGCGCGGTGCCAGTCGGTCAGGCAGGCATCGAGGGAGGCGATGAGCGCATCCTTGTCCATGTGACGGCCGATGATGCACAGGCTCGTCATGCGGTCGCCCGTCTCGTCGTCCCAAATCTGCATGATCTCGGGGTTCTCGTCGATGATCTTCTGCTTCTCGCCCTCGGGTGCGGAATCAACGAACAGGCCGTTCTCCATCAGGCGCATCTGGTGGCCGGCCTGCTCGAACATGTAGCACATGTCCGGATTGCTGGCCTGCCACAGCGGACCCTTGACGCGGATGACCTCGTCGGGCCACTCCTGCTCAACAAAATCGGTGAACTTCTGCAGGTCAAACGGCTTGCGGCGCGAGTACACAAAGGTCTCGATGTCGTATTCGAGCACCTCGGGGTCGTCGTGCTCCTCGGGATGCTCCATGGCCTCGATCCAGGCGGCGGAGTTGTAGGCGCGCATAAAGTCGAAGCGGTCGGTGTCGAGCAGCTCCTCCATGGGGACCTCGCCGTTTTGGGCCTCGACAATCACGGCGTCCTTCTGCAGGCTGCGCACGATAGCCTTGAGCTCGGCAATCTGCTCAGGGCTCACGATATCGGTCTTGTTAAGGATCAGCGTGGAGCAGAACTCGATCTGCTGGATGAGCAGGCTCTCGATGTCGTCCTCGTCGATATCCTCGGCCAACAGGTCGCGGCCGCCGTTGAACTCGTCGTACATGCGGGCGCAATCGACCACAGCCACGATGTTGTCGAGTGCAAGCTTGGGCTGGCCGCCCACCTTGGCCTCGTCGCAGAAGCTCGAGATGGTGTAGGCGATGGGGATAGGCTCGCAGATACCCGAGGCCTCGATGATGATGTAGTCGAACTTGCCCGAATCGGCGATGCCCTGCAGCTGGTTGGCAAGGTCGTCCGAAAGCGTGCAGCAGATGCAGCCGTTGGTGAGCGGGATGAGGTCGTCGGTCTCGGAAAGGCCGCCGTCGGCGATGAGGCTGGCGTCGACGTTGATCTCGCCGATATCGTTGACGATCACGGCGGCGCGGATGCCGCCGTCGTTAGCGAGGATGTGGTTGAGCAGTGTGGTCTTGCCGGCACCGAGGTATCCGGTAAGCATGATGATCTTCACGGGTTTGTTGGGCATGTGCCCTCCTTTGTTAGACATGGCTTACAGTTGAATCTTATGCCAAACGCCTGCTCTTATACCCACGCGCCGGCAAATAACACAGGCTACTCCCAGGCTCCCCATACATCGGGGCAATAACCGACGGTGGCCTTTTTGCCGTTGCGCACGATGGGCTCGGCTAGAACCTGCTGGTTCTCGAGCAACTTGTCGAAGCGCTGGCTAGGGATGAGGTGCTGGATGAGCGCGAGCGTCTCCTCGTCCTTGGCCTTGGGGTTGAGCAGCTTGTCGATGCCGCCGACCGCCTGCATCACGCTCGTGAGCTCGCCTTTGCTCATCTCCTTTTCCTTAAGGTCGATAAACTGCACCTTGATGCGGCGCTCCTTAAAATAGCGCTGGGCCTTCTTGGTATCGAAGGACTTCTTGGTGCCAAAAATCTGGATATTCATGTTCCGCCGTTCTAACGAATGAAGTTGGTGCGCTCGCGATCGGCTTCGGGGGCTTCGATGCCGGCAGCCTGCCCTGCCTCGATACAATGCAGGAGCCAAGCCATGTTCTTGCCGATGTTGCGCATGGTGGCCAGGCCCTCGGCGTCCTGGGCGGCCTCGCCCGGCATGGCACCAAAGACGTTGTTCCAGTATGTGGAGGCCACCACGGGCATCTGGTTGATAGTGAAGTATTTGTTGAGTACATCGAAGGTGGTCGACGTGCCGCCGCGACGGGCGACGGCGACCGCGGCACCCGGCTTGTGCACAAAGGCCTTGCTGCCAGCATAGAATGCGCGGTCGAGAGCCGAGAGGATGCGTCCGCTGGGATGCGCATAGTAGACGGGGGAGCCAAAGACAAAGCCATCTGCCTGCTCGGCGGCAGCGATGAGCTCGTTCACCACGTCGTCGTCAAAGGTGCAGCGACCGCCAAGCTTGCCGCACTGACCGCAACCGATGCAGTCGCGGATGGGCTTGGCGCCCAGTTGGAATACCTCGCTGTCGATGCCCTCGGCTTTAAGTTGCTCGGCGACTTCGGCGAGCGCGCGAGCGGTGTTGCCGTTTGCCTTGGGGCTGCCATTGACCAAAAGAACCTTCATCACAAACTCCCTCTGCTGTTGGTGACTTCTGCAGAGGATTATCGCACGATGGGGGAGGCGGTGCGGGCGTGGTGCTAATCCAGTTTGGTACCTGGCACCTGCACGGCTTTCCCGAGCAACACTTTGAGCTCGTTCAAAATGGAAACGGGCTGTCGGTCGACGGTATCCAGATGAAGCGTGGCCACGCGAAGGGGCGGCTGATATTCAAACGAGCCAAAGAGCACGGGAGAGCCCAGGAACCGCTCGATTTCCTTTGCGATCGCGTCGGTCTCTTCGGGATCGAATTCGTCGAAAAGCGCCACGAACATCGGTCCGGTCGAGCGGAACAGACGACCCTTACCGCGCGAACAATCCATGAGGCAGGCGGCGCTCTCCGCCAAAACGCGGTCGCCTGCATCAAAGCCAAAGCGGGCATTGACCTGAGCGATATCGTCGATTTTAATGGCGACCAAGCCCGCCTTGCGCGCGACGCGACGCATTTCGCCAATGGCGTTGACCAGGGCGTGGATGTCGCCCAGGCCGGTCACGGAATCGGTCGTATCTGCCAAGCTGCGGTTGATAATCATGCCCACGTACATGTTGGGCTCGGTATCGGTGCCGTCCAAGCGGTAGCCCGTGCAGTCGCAAAGCACGTATGCTTCGGTGGCATCCATCACGCGATACTGCATGTAGTGGAAGTGCCACGTACCGTTTATCACCATGTCGAGCTCGGCGCGTACGTTGTCGCGGTCCTCGGGGTGAACGCGGGCAAGCCACAAGTCGAGTGAGTTGTAGGGATGCTGGGAGGGCAGGTCAAAATCGCGTACGGCATTAACCGACCATTGTGATTCGCCCGTATCGAGATTGAGGATAAACGGATAGCGCGTCTCGGAGCTCATAGAGATCGCTTGGAATACGCGGTCGTTGCACGGAAGCTGCTCGGCAATTGGGTGTGGCGGCGCGTCATTGTCTTTCGGTTGCTGCACACGATGCATAAGCTTATAGCGATACATCTTGCGATCGGCATCCATCGTCATCTGGCGACGCGTGTCGCCGGCAAGTGGATTGACGCGCGAGCAGCCAAAGCTAAAGCTAGCGATCATGGGCGCCTTGCCACCTGAGCTCGCCTCGATCAGCCCGGCACGTACCTGCTCCAAGCGCTGCTCGAGTTCAGTCTCGTTTGCAGAGAGCGAGATAAGCACAAACTCGTCTCCACCGATACGGAACAGCATCTCATCGTGCTCCATGGTTTCGGAGAGCGTGCGACAGATGCTCAGAATATAGCGATTGCCTTCGGCGTGGCCAAACCTATCATTGCAATGCTTGAGATGGTCGATGTCAATATAGGCGCAGGTGAAGGGGTCGCCTTTGCGCCAGAGCTGCTCGACGTGACGGTCGAGTCCGCCACGGTTGTCCAAGTTGGTGAGCGGATCGATATAGGCGTTGCACTCAAGCAGCTGGCGCTCTTGTTGCAGGATGGCATGCGTCTTTTGCAGTTGCTCACCAACGGCGCGTAGCTCAGCAGGCAGCACGGAAACATCGAGTTCGGCGGTCGAGACACCATTCGCAAGTCGCTGAAGATAGGCAATAATCGATTGCTCGCCCAAGCGATATGACTCGTTCATGATGAATAACCTCCTTGGGCAGAACAACGGTTTGTATCATATCCCCAATTCGGTTTGAATTGGGGATATAAGTTAGCTAATGGAGACAAATGTCCCCTTCGGCGGTGGTGTTTTGCGCGCGAGCGTATCAGTTGTTTTTGCCACCATCGAGCAATGCCTCAAAATCATTCGCCGGCATGGGGCGGTAGTAGAGGAAGCCCTGAGCGTAGCGGGCGCCCATGTGGCGTAGTATGTTTGCCTGCTCATTTGTCTCGACGCCTTCGACCACGACGGGCAGATGGAGCGACTGCGCCATCTCGAGCATCGATGACACGATCTGCGCGCTGCGGCCTTGATCGCGGTCGGTGGGCACAAAGGTGCGGTCGAGCTTGATGACGTCGACGTTGACGTTCTTGAGCATCGCGAGCGTGGACTGGCCGGTGCCAAAATCGTCCATATAGGTCGAGAAGCCGCGGGTGTGCAGGTCGGCTGTCAGTTTGTCCACGGCCTCGGACTCCCCCGTATAAGCCGTCTCGGTGATCTCGATACGCATGAGCTCGGGCGGTAGGTTGTATTGGGCGGCGAGCGTCCCCATATGTTCGGCAACGTCGCAGGCAAGGATATCCACGCGCGACACATTAAGCGAGACCGGAACCACGCGAAGTCCTCGATCGATGCGCCCGCGCAGCCACGAGGCGACACCCTGCCAAATGTACTTGTCGAGCGTCACCACAAAGCCGCTTTCCTCGAGTGCGGGGATAAACGTTGCGGGCGAAATGAGAGAGCCGTCCTTGTCAATCCAGCGGGTGAGTGCTTCGGCGCCAATGATCTCGCCGGTTTCCATATCAACCTGGGGCTGCAGGTAGTAGGTGATGCGGTCGTTTGAGAGCGCATACTGGAACTCGGTGAGGGTGCGGTGAAACGCCACCTCGCGCTTGTATTCCTCGGGGCGAAAGACGGCGATGCGATCCTTAAAATCGTTTTTGGCGCGCCGATTGGTAAACATGGCCTTGGCCTGCGCGTCGATGGTGATTTCCTCGTTGGGGTCGATGGGGCAAACGCCCATGGACGGCCAGAAACCCACGCCGTCATCATGCTTGGCCACGGCGGCACGAACGCGGTTATAGATTTGATGGACGGTGTTGTGCTCAAAGGGGATGAGAATGCAAAAGTCGTCTTGGCCCCAGTATCCTGCGACGCCCATCTCGGCATTTTCGATGTCTTTGAGGACCGTGCCCACATCGGCGAGCACGCGGTCGCCCTCGGCCTGTCCGTGCCATTCGTTGAACAGTCGCATATGACCCATGTCGACGGTGGCGATACACCAAGCGGCGTCGCGCCTTGTCTTAAGAAATGCGTTGGCACGCCGCATAAACTCGCTGGGTCGATAGAGGCCCGTGAGCGTATCGATGCGTTCGGCGACGGCGCTTTTACGCTCAATCTCGGGTATGGGGAGGCTGTCGTTGGGTGCAAGCCCGCCGGCGGCGCGAAGACGACGGTCGAGTTCGCCTAAAACAGCGGTCGCTTGATTGATTAAGCGCTCGTAAAAGACCGGGACGACAAGACAGACGGGGGTAATGGTGTCGTTCGCGATTCGAACAGGAGCGAAAACGGCCTCTTTAAGATGATGGGTCAGTTGCTCGAATGCCTCGTGGTCCAGATCGTTGCTGAGCACGACGAACTGGGCGTTTCGCGAGCGGAAGACGCGACTTCTGCCGCGGGTGATCGATAGCATGCGGCCTGCGTATTCGGCGAGCATGTTGTCGACAGCCTCGGCCCCGTAGAGCTCGTTGAACTTTGCCGTGCCACAAACGCGGACCGCTATAAGCCCCGTCTCGCAACGGTCGCGACGGCAGGCATCGATAGCGTTGATCAGCATACGCTGCGTTCCGAGGCCCGTGGCGGCGTCGACGGTCTCGGCGAGTGAGTGGTTAACAAGTTCGCCGACATAGAGCGAGGGGGTATTTCCGTCGCCGTCGATGCGAAACCCGCGAGCGCGGCAGAGGACGTAGTCGCCCGCGGCATTGCGCATGCGGTACTGCATGACGCGGCGGTGTTTGGAGCCATTATAGATTTGGTCGATGTCGTTGATGTAGGCCTCAAGGTCATCGGGGTGGACGCGCGTTTTCCAGTAATCGTGGCAGTTGTCTACATGCTCAGAAGGAAGACCGAGATCGCGCAGGGCGCCTTGTGACCATAGGGTGCGATGTTTGTCCAAGTTCTCGATAAAGCAATAACGGCCTTCGTTGAGCATCGAAAAGGCGTCAAAAACGCGATCGCTTATTTCGAAGTCGTCGGTGTGGACTTGCGCGATATTGCGTCGATCAAGATGCATGGCATGGCGTAGCTTGTAGTCGTACATGCGATGGTCGGCATCGAGTGTCATGCGATTGGAGACTTCACCCAGGGCGGGGTCGGCGTGCGACACTCCGTAGCTAAACGAGTGAGGCATCTCGGAATCGTTGTTTTTGAGTAGGACCGTTCGGCAGTGTTCCAGGCGCTCGGCGAGGTCGTCCTCGGTCGCAATCGTAGACAGGATGGCAAACTCGTCGCCGCCTATGCGAAACGCCGCCTCGTCCACTTTCATATACAGCTTGAGATAGAGACTTACCTGCAAGATATAGCGGTTGCCCTCGTCATGCCCAAAGACGTCGTTGCAGTGCTTAAGGTTATCGATGTCGATAAACGCCATGGTCACGGGCAGTTCCTGCTCCCAGATTTCCTCTAGGGAACGGGCAAAGCCGCCGCGGTTGCCAAGTCCGGTGAGCTGGTCGGTAAAGGCCGTCCTAATCAGATCATCCTGACGCTCGAGAAGGTCACGGACGGTCTTTTCGAGCGTTTCGGTGTAATTGCTGGCGGTGTCCATGTTGTAAGCGGCTTTCTGAGGTCGGGGCGGATGGCGTCGGGCGAGCTCGTAGTGTACACGCGTCGTTGCTCGGCGCCTTGCGTGTATCCAGGCCCCCGCCTTGCTGCGTTGTTGAGTTACTTTGCCGGCTAATGTTCGCTGTTGATAACAGCTGAGTAGTATAGACAACAGTGCACAATTATATATGGGCGCACATGCTGTGGGCGGCTATTATTCGCCAAACGGCAACGCCTGGGTGCGCATGAAAAATGCGACTGAGTCGATATATGTTGACGGGTATACTTGTCCCGTTTTAAAACGCAGGAACGGAGATGGTCACATGGCACAGCCGGATACGACGCGCACGGTGGGGCTTGCGCTCGAGGGAGGCGGCTACCGCGGTATGTATACGGCGGGCGTGCTCGACGTTTGGATGGAGCGCGGTTTGACCTGCGACCATATGGTGGGTGTCTCGGCGGGCGCGGCGTTTGGCTACAACTTTAAATCGCGCCAGATCGGCCGTGCCATTCGTTACAACAAGGCTTATTGCGCCGACAAGCGCTATGCGAGCGTGACCAGCTGGCTGCGAACCGGCGATATGTTCAATGCCGATTTTGCCTATCACGAGGTGCCTATCGAGCGCGATCCCATCGACTTGGAGGCGTATCGCGCCTGCCCCATGCGATTTACGTGCGTGTGTACCGATATCGAGACGGGCAAGGCCGTCTACCACGATCTACCGTATGGCGACGAGCGCGATATCGAGTGGATCCGGGCGTCGTCTGCCATTCCTGTGGCGACGCGTCCCGTTGCTATTGACGGGCATAAGTATCTGGATGGTGGCGTGGCTGATTCTATTCCCAGCGCATGGCTGTTTGCGCAGGGGTATGACCGCAATATCGTGGTACTCACGCAGCCGGCGGGCTTTGTGAAGCAGCCCAACAGCGTGATGCCCATGCTGCGGCGCGTGTTCCGTCACTATCCGGAGTTTGTTGCAGCGCTTGAGCATCGGCATGAGGTCTACAATGCCACGCTCGATGACCTGGCACGTCGAGAGGCTGCCGGGGAAATCTTTGTGGTGCGGCCGAGCGAATCGGTGAAGGTGCCGTCGCTGTGCCGCGAACCGGATGAGCTCGAGCGCATCTACCAGGTCGGCCGCCACGATGCAGAGGCGACTTTGCCGGCGTTGGAAGCGTATCTGGCGGGGTAAGGGTCGCATACGGAAAGCGCATCCCGGAATGGAGGCCCAAACTGGGATGCGCTTTCCATTGCTGAAGATATGAAGCTGCGAATCGGCTGCTCGACTTATGCTTATGCCTGCTGCCAGGTGTCGACAAGCTCCTTGGCTGCGGCATGGGGGTCGTCGGCGCTGCAGACGGCGCTTACCACAAAGAAGCCGTCGACGCCGGTGGCCTTAAGCTGCGGCAAGTCGGCCGTCTTAACGCCGCCGCCCACCACGATGGGCACGGGGCTTGCCGCGTGGAGTGCGGCAAGGTCCTCAAAGCTCTTGGTGATGATAGAGCCGTCGGCCGCGCGTCCGCAGTCGCGCTTGGTCTCGGTCTCGTGGAGCGGGCCGATGCCCAGGTAGTCGACCAGGCTCATGTCGGCGGTCTTGACGTACTCGAGCATCTCCTCGCAACGGGCCGAAAGGCCCACAATGGCATCGGGGCCCAGCAGCTTGCGGCAGACCTCGACGGGAATGTCGCTCTGGCCTACGTGCACGCCATCGACGGCAATGCCCTGCTCGCGCGCGGCAAGCACACAGTCCAGACGGTCATCGATTAACAGGGCGACCTGACCGGTCTTGCCGGCCTGTGCGATTGCCTGCGCGGCGTCGTCGGTCAGCGCAATGATCTCGCGGGCGCTTGCCACCTTGGAGCGCACCTGGATGCAGGTAAAGCCGGCGTCGAGTGCCTGGGCCACCACATCGCCCACGGGGCGTCCGAGGGTGTTTTCGGGGCCGAGTACCAGATAAGCCGAGATATCAAGGTTGTCGCGGATGCTCATTGTGCTTCCTCCTGCTTTTTGATCTGTGCTTCCATGCGCTTGAGTTTGCCGGTCATGGTGTCGGTAAATCCGGGTCGAATATCGGCTTTGAGCACGACTTCGGTGCGGATGCCCTTGCTCGCCAACACAAAGGTCGCGTCGCGCACGACCTGCATGACCTCGTCCCAGTCGCCCTCGATCTCGGTGAACATCGAGGTGGTGCGGTTGGGAAGGCCGCTCTCGCGAATGACGCGCACGACCTCGGCGACCTCGGCGGACAGCTCGTCGCCGGTGCCGCATGGGGCGATGGCCACGGCGACGAGCGTGTTCATGCCGGCATTGGTTGCGGGTTCGGACATGGCTTATGCCTCCTCGAGCTCGAGTCGGTTGTCGGCAATATCCTGGGCGGTTGCGCGGTAGAGCTCGTCGATAAAGGCGACCTTAAAGCTTGCCGGGGCATCGGCGACGGCGGCGGCACGCGTGCCGGCAACGTTGTAGACGGCGGTGCCGCAGACTGCTGCCGTAAACGGATCGGTAGCACAGGCGTACACGGCCAGCACGCCGCCCTGCGAGCAACCGCAGCCGGTGATCTTGGACATGAGCGGGCTGCCGCCGTGGGATTTGGCCACGGTCGTGCCGTCGGTAATCAGGTCGACTTCGCCCGAGACCACAACGGCGCCGCCGGTGTAGCGAGCGAGCGCCACGGCGGCATCGCGGGCGGCGTCGACCGTGTCGGTGGTATCGACACCACGTACGCGGCTCAGATCGGCCGACTCGCCCTCAAGACCCCACAGGCCGGAGAGTGCGATGATCTCGGAGGCGTTGCCGCGTACGATGGCGGGCTTGTACTGCTTGAGCTCGTTTACCAGCTGGGTGCGCAGGCTACCGATGCCCAGACCCACCGGATCGAGCACCCAGGGCTTGCCGGCGTCGTGTGCCGCCTTGGCCGCGCGGGGAATCGTCTGCTCGTAGATGGGGAAGAGCGTGCCCATGTTGAGATAGATGGCGCCGCCGCCGGCAACGAGCGCCTCGCCCTCGTCGGGCAGATAGACCATGGCGGCCGAACCGCCCACGGCGAGCTGCGCGTTGGCGACAAAGTCGATCGTCACCGTGTTGGTGATGGAGCCGGCCATCGGATTGGTGGCTCGAATCTCCTCTACGGCCTTGACCATATGTTGCTTAAGCTGTTCCGAATCAATCACTGCACATGCCTCCTTGGCATAGAAAAGGGGCGCTGTGCATAGACAGCGCCCCTGTAAAGGCGGCATGCTCCCTACGCCAGCATTAACTGACAGGTTCAAAGGATTGGGCCCTATGCCCTCTCAGCCTTGTGGTTTGCACCGCCGGCACTCCCGCATCGAATCTGTTGTTCCCTATACTAGCGCACCTGCCAATATGGGACAGGTTTATTTTGGCAGGTGGCAACAGGGGCGCTGCATTTTCCCAGATAAAACCTGCCAAGATAAACCTGTCCCTTATTGGCAGGTCGTTACAATAGACGGGATAAAGAATGACCGAGGGGACCTTATGATCAAACTTGTGCTGACCGATATGGACGATACGCTGATTCCTGCTGGACACGATGGCGCCAGCGACTGCGCCATCGAGGGCATTCATGCCATGCAGGCGGCGGGCCTGCATTTTGGCCCGGTTTCGGGTCGCCAGCCGTCCGCGATGAGCTGGATGTTCCGCAATCGCTCCGAGTGCTTCTCGACCGGTGCGTTTTGCAACGGCCAGGTGATGTTTGTCGATGGCGAGGCGGTTGCCTCGCGCGCAACTGATAACGATGCCCTTATGCGCCTGGCCGACTACCTGGAGCAAGAGACCGACGATACCTATTTGAAGGTCTACCGTCTGGGTGATGACTTTTGGGACAACGACGCCTATTGCGTGACAAGCGATCCCGAGCGTGTGCGTCGCGCCATGGAGTCAGGCGGCAACGCGTGGCTCAAGGGCGAAGAGGCTCCCTGTCGCCCTGTCGTTGACGATGCCCCGGTATACAAGGCGAATATCTGGAGTGCCCGTTCGCGCGAGGAGCTCGCCGAGCTGCGCGAGCGTGTTGTCGCCGAGGTGCCGGAGCTCTCGCTCGTGTTTCCCAACAACCGCGTGCGCCTGTTCGACGTTCTTCCGACCGGCTGGGACAAGGGCTGTGCTGCGCTGGAGCTGGCGCGCGCTTTGGGCCTGACGCCCGACGAGGTGGCCGTATTCGGCGATTCCGATAACGATTTGCCCATGATCGATGCCGTTCCCAATTCCGTTGCAGTCGCCAATGCCAACGAGGCCGTCACGGCTGCCGCGCGCTGGCATATCGGCGCTGCGGCAGATGATGCGGTTGCCGGGGCTCTGCATCAGATTGCCGCCTGCGCCGCGACGGGGGAGATGCCGTCGTTTATGCGTCAGATGGACGCGACGGGTTTCGACGTCACGAACGTCTAGGGAGAAAGCCATGAAGCTCCAGCAGCTCAGATATGTCGTCAAAGTTGCCGAATGCGGCAGCATCACCGAGGCCTCGCGCCGGCTCTTTGTGTCGCAGCCTTCGATTACCGCGTCAATTCGCGATCTCGAAAACGAGATGGGTGTACACATCTTTGAGCGCACCAACAAGGGCGTCATTGTGTCCGAGGAAGGCGAGACCTTCTTGGGCTACGCGCGCCAGGTGCTCGACCAGGCCGACCTGCTCGAGGGCAAGTACAAAGGCACGTCCGAGCAGGTGCCGCACTTTAGTGTGAGCTGCCAGCATTATTCCTTTGCCGTTAATGCGTTTGTCGATGTGATCCGCGAGTTCGATGCCGCGCGCTACGACTTTACCCTGCGCGAGGAGCAGACCCACGAGATTATCGAGGACGTCGCGCATATGAAAAGCGAGCTCGGCATCCTGTATCTGTCGGAGCACAATCGCGAGGTCATCGAGCGCATGCTGGCGGCCAACGAGCTCGTATTCGAAGGACTCTTCTGCGCTACGCCGCATGTCTTTGTGTGCTCCGACCATCCGCTGGCGGGTCGCTCGAGTGTGACGCTCGAGGACTTGGAAGACTACCCGTTCCTGTCCTATGAGCAGGGCAGCTACAACTCGTTTTACTATTCCGAGGAGCTGACCTCGACCTTTGAGCGCCGCAAGAATATCCGCGTGCGCGACCGTGCGACGCTGTTCAACCTAGCTATGGGCCTTAACGGTTACACGGTGTGTTCGGGCGTGATCAGCCATGAACTTAACGGCCCCGGTATTATCTCGATTCCGCTCGATGTAGACGAGTACATGGAGATTGGCATCATCACGCGCAAGAACACGACACTTACGCGCTACGGGCAGGCCTATATCGAAGCGATTCGTCAGCACATCTAGACTGCTGCGTTCTGCGCGGGTCAAATCTCTTTATGGCAGTCCAAACTGATATAGGAAGCATCTATATCAAACTGTTATAAACATATATTTTACGATGTCCATATGAGCGCTCATACTCTGTCCCAGTAAAGCAACCAATGCAAAGGGAGATATCTATGAGCACTTCGATTCAACCGAACGCGCCGTTTCGTGCCGATATCGTCGGCAGTTTTCTTCGTCCGCAGGCTGTAAAGGACGCCCGTGCCGCCTATGTCGCGGGTAAACTCGACGCTTCCGGCCTTAAGGCCGTCGAGGACGAGGCCATCCGCGACTTAGTGGCCAAGCAGAAGGCTGCCGGCCTGCAGGTGATTACCGATGGCGAGTTCCGCCGCAGCTACTGGCACCTCGATTTTATGTGGGGCCTCAACGGCATTGAGCGCCGCGCCTCGCGCACGGGCTACATGTTCCACGATGAGGAGACTACCGCCGACACCGCCGTGGTAACCGGTCCCATTAGCGGCGAGAATCATCCGTTCGTCGAGCACTTCAAATTTATCAAGTCGCTCGAGGGAGAGGGCCAGGTCGCGCGCCAGACCATTCCGGCGCCGATCCAGACGTTCTCCGAAGTCACACTCGACCGCTGCGATGGCCAGCAGGAGAGTCTGCACGCCGTCTACAAGACCGACGAAGAGCTCGTCGATGCCATTGCCGCAGCATACCGCACCGTGATTGCTGACCTGTATGCCGCGGGCTGCCGCAACATCCAGTTTGATGACTGCACCTGGGGCATCTACTGCGATACCGATTTTGTTGCCAAAACCGGCATGAGCCCGGTCGACCTGCAAAAGGTAAGCGAGCTGGGCGTGGCGCTCAACAATGCCGCCATCGAGGGCAAGCCCGACGATCTGGTTATCAACACGCATGTATGCCGCGGCAACTACCACTCCACCTACGCTTTTGAGGGCGGCTACGACCCCATCGCGCCGTACCTGTTTGCGCATGAGGACGTTGACGCGTTCTATCTGGAGTTCGACACGCCCCGCGCCGGTGGTTTTGAGCCGCTCAAGTACGTTGCTCCCGGCAAGAAGGTCGTGCTGGGCTTGGTGACCACCAAGGCGGCAGAGCTCGAGAACGAGGATGTTATCGTCGAGCGCATCCGCGAGGCGGCAAAGTACGTGCCGCTCGAGAACCTGTATCTGTCTCCGCAGTGTGGCTTTGCCAGCTGCGAGATCGGCAATAAGCTGACCGAGGACGAGCAGTGGGCAAAGATTGCGCTGGTCAGGCGTATTGCCGAGCGCGTTTGGAAATAGCGCTAGCGTTTGCAGGTGGCGGCGCGTGCGAGGTACTGCATATCGCGTACAATGGTTCGAATCGTATCGTTCGGGCAGGTTATCCGATATGCCTGATCGCCCTTCCATTCGAAAGGACTTCCATGTCCCAGTCTTCGACGCCCGCCGTCACCGATGCCATCTACGATGCATCGTCGCTCGGCCGCCCGCGCATGTTTGTGTTGGGTTTGCAACACATGTTTGCGATGTTCGGAGCCACGGTGCTCGTGCCCGTGCTCACCGGCCTTTCCGTTTCGGCGACGCTTCTGTTCGCCGGCATCGGCACGCTGCTGTTTCATTTTCTATCGCGCGGTAAGGTGCCCGCGTTCCTGGGCTCCTCGTTTGCCTTTATCGCGGGTTATGCCGCCATTGCGCCCAACGGCGAGGCTGAGCTTTTGCCCTACGCTTGCCTGGGCGTAGCTTGTGCCGGCCTGCTCTATCCGGTGCTTGCGGCCCTGTTCCGCGCCTTTGGCGCCAAGCGTGTCATGCGTTTCTTCCCGCCGGTGGTGACTGGCCCCATCGTCATTTCCATCGGCTTGATCCTGGCAAGCTCTGCCATTGCTAACTGCCAGACCAACTGGTTTGTTGCTGCTATTGCCGTTGTCGTGATCATCATCTGCAACATTTGGGGCCGCGGCATGGTCAAGATCGTGCCGATTCTGCTGGGCGTTGTGGTGAGCTATGCCGTTGCGGCCGCGCTGGGCGAGGTCGACTTCTCTGGCGTCGCAGCCGCCCCCTGGGTTGGCTTGCCCGTCGTGTGGGACAACACCGTGTTTGCGCTCTTTGGACCGCAGTTCGATAGCAGTCTTGCCACGACGGCCATTATCACCATCATGCCACTGGCCTTTGCGACCATGATTGAGCACATCGGCGATATTTCCGCCATTGGCTCTACCTGCGAACGCAATTACATTGCCGATCCCGGTCTGCACCGTACCCTGCTCGGCGATGGCCTGGCGACTATCTTGGCATCGCTCTTTGGCGCCCCTGCCAATACGACGTATGGTGAGAACACCGGTGTGCTTGCCCTGACGCGCGTGTTCGACCCGCGCGTGATTCGCATTGCCGCCTGCTGTGCCATTGTGCTTTCGTTCTGCCCCAAGTTTGCTGCGGTGATTGCCGCCATGCCGGCGTGCGTTATCGGCGGTGTGTCGCTCGTGCTCTACGGCATGATCAGCGCCGTTGGTGTACGTAACCTCATCGAGAACCAGGTTGATTTCCAGAACAACCGCAACGTGCTGGTGGCGGCTCTGGTGCTCGTGCTTTCGCTCGGCATTGCCTACAGTACCACCGGCGCCATTGTGCTGGAGCTGGGCGGCGTGACGATTTCGCTTTCGGGCCTTGCCGTGGGCTCGCTGGTGGGCATTGTGCTCAACGCCATCCTGCCCGGTAACGACTTTGAGTTCGATACTTCCGAGCTTGAGGAGACTGCTGAATAGCAGCTGCGTTCAGCCAAATTAAAAATGGCGTCCATGCGTATGTACGCGTGGATGCCATTTTTAATGCGTCAGTATCCAGTGGATGCCGCGTGCCATGCGCAGGTCAGTTTGGGTAAAGTGATTGCCGGGGTTGAGCTCCAGCGTTGTTGGAATGTCACGCTCGATAAACAGCTCTTCCATCGCGCGCGTATCGTCGAGTACGTGCCGCATCATGCGGTTGGGCGTCTTGGTTTCCTTTTTGCCGAGTGACAGATAGACGGCGTCGGGCGTAGCTGTCATCGTGCGCTCGCGCGCGTAGTCGATAAAGCCGGGGAACCACAGCGACCCCGATGCACTCGCCGCGCGCTCAAAGACATCTGTTTGCCAAAGTGCCCACAGTGCAAAAAGACCCGCCAACGAGTAGCCGGCAACGCCGCGCCAGGTGGGCGGTTGCGGGAGCGATGATTCGGCCTCTGGGATTATCTGCTTCAACAACTCGTCAAGAAAACCAGCGGCCTGTCCACCAAAGGGCTCGGCATCGCGCACGGTACCGTCGCATACCCAGGGGCTCAGCTCACGATTCCAATCGAGTCCGCCAATGGCGACAAGGGTGAACGGTGGGCAGTCGAGCTCTCGGCAGCGCTCGTAGACTTCATTACCGTCGCCCACAACCACGGGGAGGTAAATGACAGGTGCGCCTTCCGCACACTCTGAATAAACGGTTATCTGCTTCTGATGCGCTTCCATGACGGGCTTCTCTCGGCGTTGTGATATCGACGGCCCCCATTGTCGCACGCCGGCTCATGCAGGTTGGGCTAGACCAAAGACAATCTCGTGCATACCCTGCGGACGCATATGGAAAACGCCACCGCCGGAGGGGAGCTCGGCGGTGGCGTTGTTAAACGGTGCTGGGACTCGGGGCCTTCGCGGGAGCTGCCATGTGCGCAGAGGCGTCTAAGAGCGCTTGCGGCTCGCCATGGTGCCTGCGGCGATAGCGGCTGTTCCCGCAAGGACGGTTGCCACGATGGCCGCACCCGAGGTGTCGCCGGTTGCCGCGAGCACGCCGGTAGTCTTGGCTTTCGTGATTGAAGCCGCAACGGCCTTGGTCGGCTTTGAGCCCTCAGGCTTGGGGTTCTGCTTGGACTCCGCGGGCTTGCTTTCTGCGGGCTTGGTCTCGTCGGGCTTGGGGTCTTCCGGCTTGGCTACCTCGGGAGGTGCGATGACCATGCTCTTGGCGACAGCTTCGTTATAGGGGGAGTCGATCACAGCGTCGCCCGTGCCGATGGCTTGGCCTGCCTCGTAGATGCCGTCACGGAGCTTGCGATAGTCAATGACCTTGCCGCCTTCGGGCGTCTGGATGGCGGCGTTCTCAATCTTGATGGTGCCGATTGTCTTGCCGTCAGCGCTCATGGCACGGGCAAAGATTGCCGCTGTATCTCCTTCGGCCGTTACCTTGCTGCGGATGATCGAGATGACTGCGGGTGTGACGCCCTCGCTGGTCTGGGCGATGATGCCGATGTTCTCGCCTTGGGGCTCGGGGCTCGTCTCACCATCTTGGTTTTCGCTGTAGGGGATGGGGCCGTCGCCGTTCTCGACATAGCGGGCTATGGCCTTGACAACGGAGTCGCTGATGTAGATGTGGCCACCCTCCTCGTTGGGTCGATCGTTTCTGGTGGAGAATGCAGCCGAAACCTCGCCTTCCGCAAACGCGTCCACGGTGGAGCCGTTCTTGACGACGATATCGTCTTGGTAGGTGAAGAGGGCAATGGCGTCACCGTATCTGCCTTTACTCGCGCGGACTGTCACGTTTGCATGATCGAGTGTGATGCCCTTGTGGGCATAGACGCCATATTCAACACCGTTTGCGTTGAGGGAGGCGTTTGTGGCTGCGAGGCTGCCCTTGGCCTCGACGGCGGCGTCTTTCTCGGAGCTCGCCTTGACCTGGCTGCCGTCCGAGATATTGATGTTGCCGCCGCTCCAAATGGCCTCACCATCGGCTGAGCTTGCCTCGACTGTGCCGCCACCCTTGATGGTGAGGTTCTTGTCGGTTCCGATACCCTTGTCCTTGGTAGCCCTGGCGGTGACGGCCCCGCTGTCGTCAATCGTGATATTGCCGTTTGCCCTGATGCCATCCGATACGCCCGTGGCGTTGACGTTGCCCGAACCTTTGATAGCGAGATCGCCCTCGGCGTCGATGGCATCAAACCCAGCGCTCGTGGCGTTGACGGATCCGGCTCCGTCGATGTTGATATTACCCGTGGAGAGGATAGCGTCCTCAGTAGATGTCACGCTGAGCGTGCTGCCCGCGTCGCCTTGGATATTGAGCTCGGCGTTCTCATTCTTGCCATGAGAAGCCTTGATGCCTTTGATCCAGTCGGCAGTGACGATGTTGTTTCCCGAGTAATTCACGTTGAGCTTGCCTGCGGCCTGGATCTCGCCGCCGTTATAGTTGTTGAGCTTCAAGTCGTCGGCGCCGTCCCACGACCAGGTGCCGGTCTCGTCGCCCGCCGCAGTGCCGGCGTTGTATTTGGTTTCGCCGACCTTGACCCATTCCGCCGCGAGCGAGACGCTCGGCATGAGCAGCGAGCTCACCGTGAGCGCGCACACGGCGCCTACGACGATGCGGCGCGTCACGCGGCGCCAGCTGCCGTGCGCGAGTCCTATGCGACGGCGAACGTCGGGTTCGGCAACATGGGTTCCGGCGGTAGTGTCATTGCGTTTGGGGGTCGTGAACAAGGCTGCCATGGTTGCTCCCGTTCTCATAGGGCCTATACGGCTAGGTTCAGCGTATCTGCTGGATGTTGCCGGCGGTAGTGCCGTTTGGAGGGCAAAATGGCCAAAATGGGGGAGAAATAGGCCGCACGCCGGCGCAGGGACCAACGCTAAAAGAAAAGCGCGGGGCCGCATGGCGACTCCGCGCTTTATTGTTCAGCTTTTGCAGCCTTGCCCTTACGCTACGAAGAAGTAGACGGGGAAGGCAAGGGCTGCGATCCACCCGTCCTGTGCGAAAAAGTGTTTACGAGCGTTTGCGACTCGCCAGGGCGCCTGCGGCGATGGCGGCTGTTCCCGCAAGGGCGGCTGCCACGATGGCTGCGTTCGAGGTGTCGCCGGTTGCCGCGAGCTTGCCGACGGTCTTGGCTCCCTTGGCTGCAACTGCAACGGTCTTGGTTGTCTTCGTGCCCTCGGACTTGGAACCCTCGGGCTTGGTCTTGCCGTGCTTTTCCTCGGGCTTGGTCTCCTCGGGAGGCACGATGACCGTGCTCTTGGCGACAGCGGCGTCATAGGGGGAGTCAATCGTGGCATCGCCCGTGCCGATGGTCTGCCCCGCCTCGTAGACGATGCCGTCGCTGAGCTCTTCCTTGTTGCGATAGTCAATGACTTTGCCGCCTGCAGGCGTCTGGATGGTGGCGTCCTTGATTTCGATGGTGCCGATCGCCTTGCCGTCCGCGCTCATGGCAAGGGCGAAGATAGCCGCCGTGTCTCCCTCGGCCGTGACCTTGCTGCGGACGATCGAGATGGTCGCGGGCGTGATGCCCTTCTCGGTCTGCGCGAAGATGCCGATGTTCAGGCCCTCGGACTCAGGGATGATTTCGTCGTTTTGGTCTCCACTGTAGTGGTCGGGGCCGTCGCCGCCGGTCTCGGCATAGCGGGCTATGGCCTTGACAACGGAGTCGCTGATGTAGATATGGCCACCCGCTTCGTCGGAGTAGAAATTACTGGTGGAGATTGCAACCGAGAACCTGCCTTCTGCGAGCGCATCCACAGTCGAGCCGTTCTTGATGACGATGTCGTCCTCATCGGTGAAGAGTGCGCTGGCTTCCCCGCCATCTGAGCTTGCGCGGACCGTCACGGTCGCGCCATCGAGCGTGATGCCCTTGTAGACATAGATGCCATACCCAACGCCACTTGCGTTGAGGGAAGCGTTCGTGACCGTGAGGCTGTTTTTACCGTCGATGGCGGCGTCTTCCTCGGAGCTTGCCTTGACCTGGCTGCCACCCGAGATCTCGATGTTGCCGTCGGCCCAAATCGCATTGTCTTTGATAGAGCTTGCCTCTACCTTGCCGCCGCCCTTTATGATGAGGTTCTCGTTAGCATCGATACCCTGATCCTCGGTGGCCTTGGCGGTGACGGTTCCGCTGTTGTCGATCGTGATGTTGCCGTCGGCCCTGATGCCATCCGAATCGCCCGTGGCGTTAACGTTTCCCGAGCCCTTGATGGTGACATCGCCCCCGGCATCGATGGCATCGTGCTCGGTGCTCGTGGCGTTGACAGTGCCAGCGCCGTCGATGTTGATGTTGCCGACGGAAGTGATGGCGTCACGAGAAGATGTCACGTTGAGCGTGCTGGACGCGTCGCCCTGAATATTAAGCTCGGCGTTCTCGTTCGCGCCATCCTTAACCTTGATGCCGCGGCCGTTGTCGTTAGTGACGGTGTTGTTGCCCTCGTAGCTCACGTTGAGCTTGCCCGCTGCCTCGATCGCGCCGCCGTTATAGCCGTTGAGCTTCATGTCGTCGGCGCCGTCCCAGCTCCAGGTGCCGGCGGCGTCGCCCGCCGCGGTGCCGGCGTTGTATTGGGTGCCGCCGACGTCCACCCACTCGGCCGCGAGCGAGACGCTCGGCATGAGCAGCGAACTTACCGTGAGCGCGCATACGGCGCCTACAACGATGCGGCGTGTCACGCGGCGCCAGCTGCCGTGTGCGAGCAGCGTGCGACGGCGCACGTCGGGCTCGACAAAATGGGCTCCAGAGGTTTTGTCATTGCGCTTGGGGGTCGTGAACAAGGCGGCCATGGTTACTCCCATCCTCATAGGGCCTATGCGATTACGCCCAGCATATCTGCAGGATGTAGCCGGCGGTAGTGCCGTTTGGAGAGCAAAACGTCCAAAACTTGCGAAGCAATACATCGCGCGTCCGTGTGGCGCCTGGCTTTAAAAGCAAAGCGCGGAGCCGCTCGATGCGACTCCGCGCTTTGCTGTTTGGTATTGCAAATCTTGCGCCTACGCTACAAAGAAGTAGACGAGGAAGGCAAGTGCTGCGATCCACATGAGCGGCTTGATCTTGGAGGCCTCGCCTTTAAAGAGCGCGACGATCACGTAGGCGATAAAGCCCAGGCCAATGCCGGCAGAGATGGAGTAAGTGAAGGGCACGCCGGCGACAATCATGAACGCCGGGAAACCTTGCGACACGTCGGACCAGTCGATCTCGGAGGCCTCGCTCATCATGAGGTAGCCGACGTAGACCAGAGCACCGCAGGTGGCGGCGCTGGAAACGATGGTGACGATGGGGGAGAAGAACGCGGCGAGGATGAACAGCACGCCGGTGGTGACGGAGGTGAGACCCGTGCGGCCACCGTCGGCAGCGCCGGACGTGGACTCGACGAAAGTGGTGATGGAGGAGACGCCCATAAAGCCACCGGCAGCAGCGGCCACGGAGTCGACGACCAGGATGGGACGGATGTCCTCGACATTGCCGTCCTCGGTCAGGAACTCGCCCTGCTTGGCGACGGCCATCGCGGTGCCCATGGTGTCGAAGAAGTCACTCATGAGCAGCGAGAAGGCCACGACGAGCAGCATCGGGTCGGTCAGAACCTTCACGATGGCCATGTTGCCATCGGCGGTGCTGGCAAACGGGGCGCCAAAGGTCGAGAAGTCGAGCGGTGCGATGAGGCCCTCGGGCGCATGAGTGACGCCCAGCGGGATACCGGCGATAACGGCGACGATGATGCCGATGAGCAGCGAGCCCGGCACGTTGCGGGAAGCCAGGGCGACCGTCACGACGATGGAGATGATGCCGACGATAAAGGTGGGGGAGGTGATGTCGCCCAGGCCGACAAGCGTACCGGCGCCAGCGGTGATGATGCCGGCGTCGCACAGGCCGATCATGGCGATAAACAGGCCCAGACCCACCGAGATGGCGTGGCGCAGGACCACGGGGATGGCGTCCATGATGGCCTCGCGCAGGCCGCACAGGACGAGCAGCAAGATGACGATGCCCTCGAGGAAGATAACGCTCATGGCCACGTGCCAGTCGCCGCCGCACATGGTGGTGGCGATGCCCGCGATCATGGCGTTGATGCCCAGGCCCGACGCGCAGGCGAGCGGGCGGTTTGCGAAGATGCCCATGCAGATGGTCATGATGCCGGCGCCCAGGCAGGTGGCGCAGGCGAGCGCTCCCGCATCGATGCCAGCGCCCGAGAGTACCGCGGGGTTGACGGCGATGATGTAGGCCATCGCCAGGAATGTTGTCAGTCCAGCGCGAAGTTCGGTCCCAATTGTGGACTTGCGCTCACTGACGTGAAATAGTTCGTCCATGCATACCCTTTCCTTGTTCGGCCCCGAGTTTAGGCCGATTGACACGAACTCACCCACTATATCGCCTTTGTGAAGTTGGTGTTCCTCACATGTTGATGTTCGGCGGTTTGTAACGGACGGGCGGTATCTTTCGCATGAAATTGTGTAGGTACCGTATACTTAAGCGGTTACAACGACCCCTATGGAGGAACGTATGATTAAAGAGCTCTGCCGCGACGAGGCTATCCTGTCTCAGCGTTGCGAGGTTGCGACTGTCGAGGACGAATCGGTCGCTCAGGATCTGATTGATACCATCAAGTCGCTCGATGATGCCGGCTGCTTGGCCGCCAATCAGATTGGCGTTACCAAGAAGGTCTGCGTCTACCTGGACGATGCCGGCGAGCCCCACGTGCTCTACAACCCCCGTCTGGTGTTTGGCCTGGGCGCCAGCAAGATGGAGGAGAGCTGCCTGACGCACGAGGAGGTCACCAAGTCCACGCGCTACATCAAGTGCAAGGTTGCCTTTGACCAGATCGTCGACGGCAAGATGAAGGAGTGCCGCCGCGACTACGCGGGCTTTGAGGCGCAGATGGTCCAGCATATGATCGACCACTGTCTTGGAAAGTTGGTCTAAGGGGACCAAAGCACCGCACTTCGTCTCTTTTGGTCCGGGCGTGACATTGTTGTCATGTCCGGGCTTTTGTGTTTAGCGCCTTTTTGTTTGGTGACAATAACCTTAGCAAGAACGTAAAGCTAGGAGGCGCTATGTGTACGAGCATTCGATTTACCGATAATTCTGGCCACATGTATCTGGGCCGCAACCTCGACTGGAGCTTTGACTACGGCCAACAGGTTCGCGTGATGCCGCGCGGGTTTCACATTCCGTATTCGTTTATCGACGATGCGTCGGCGGCACACGCGGTAATCGGCATGTGCATCGATTACAAGAACTATCCCATGTTTTTCGACTGTGGTAACGATGCGGGTCTGGCTGTGGCGGGGCTCAACTTTCCCGGCTATGCCGAGTATGCCGAGGGCCCTGTCGACGGCAAGAACAATATCGCGGCCTATGAGTTTCCCCTGTGGGTGGCAGCGACGTTCTCGACGGTCGATGAGGTCGAGGCCGCGCTGCGCGACACGGTGATTGTCGCCAAATCTGCCGGAGAGGGGCTGGGCGTGTCGCTGCTCCATTGGATTATCGGCGACAGCCAGCGCAGCATCGTGGTCGAGATGATGGCTGACGGCCTGCATGTATACGACGATCCGGTCGACACCCTTGCCAACCAGCCGACCTTCCCGTGGCACATGGAAAACCTGCGCACCTATATCACCGCCACAAGCGATTTTCCGCAGACGGCGACATGGCGTGGCGCCGAGCTTAAGCCCTATGGAGCCGGTGCCGGCATGCGCGGCATTCCGGGCGATTGCTATTCGCCGAGCCGTTTTGTAAAGGCGGCGTACCTCAATGCCAATTACCCGCAAAAGGAGAGCGAGACCGAAAACGTCGTTCGCATGTTCCGCTCGCTCGAGGGCGTGGTGATGATTGAGGGGGCGTCCAGGATGGGCGATGGCAAGTTCGAGAAGACTATCTATACCGGATGCTTTAGCGCGCGCACGGGCAATTATTACTACGCGATGTATGGGGATCCGTCGATTCGTTACGTGAGCCTGATGGATGCCGAGGGCGCGAGCCCCGATAGGCTCGTGGTTCCCGAGCCGCGTCGTTCGTAGCTCACTGGTCCGTTGCGACATAAAACGGCCTCGCACCTCTTATGAGATGCGAGGCCGTTGTCGTCAATGGCTGGTGGCGTGTTAGAAGTTGGCGTCGTTGAACTGGGTGCTCTCGAGTCCGTCGAGTTGCTGTTCGGGCGTATCGGCGACGCTCTCGAGCAGCTCGGTGGGATCGACGTTCATGCTCTTGCCGGCCTCGTTGCCGTTGACCAAGTCGTCCGAGAAGATGTCGACCTCCATTTCCTCGGCCTCTTCGATCTGAACCTCGAGCGGCACCTGGGTGCGCACAAGTTTGACGGCCGGGCGCATGCGGGCAAAGAGCGGTACGTACTCAATGATGATGGCCGAGTTCTCGAGACCGTACCAGCGTGCCGGGCTTCCGCAGGCGCGGCGGACGGCGTACTTGATGGCCATCACGCGGTGGTCATTGCGGTTGATGTCCGTTTCGGGGGCAAGCATCTTGCGCAGCATGCAAAAGCGGAAGTCACCTACGTTGCCGCGCGTCTCATAGATGGAGTAGGTGTGATGTTGCGGCGGCAGCTCGCCCGATGCCATCAAGTCGCCGACGATCTGACGCAGATAGGCGTTGACGCGCTGGTTGACCTTAAAGCCCAGGTCCAGGCGCACGCGGAACAAAAAGTCCGTGCCAAAGGTCTCGACGGAATACTCGTGCGTATAGGGTTCGTCGGTAACGTGCACGTTGATGAACCAATATGCCTTGGCGCGCTTGGGGTGCTTGTCCAGAATGGAATAGAGCACGTCGCGGTCGAGTGTGAGCGGGTCGGGGCTGTTGGTGAGAAATACCAGATTGTCGGCGAGCACGGGATAGGTCTCGTCATTGCGCAGGCGATTGAGCTGGTCGATGTACTTGGAGACGGGCAGCAGAATCGTCTGCGTGCGCTCGATGGCGGTGCCGCGACGCCACACATACATAAGGCCAAACAGCAGTGCGGCCAAGAAGATCATCACATAGCCGCCGTCAAAGAACATGGTGAGGCACGAGGCGAAAAAGCACAGCTCAATGGCGCCGAAGAGCAGGGCGAAGACGCAGGCGCCCAGCTTGTGCTTGAGAATGCCGGCGATATAGCTCGTCAAAAGCGTGGTGGTCATAAGCATGGTCACGGTAATGGCGAGGCCGTAGGCACTCTCCATGCGCTCGGAGTTTTGGAACAGCAGCACGATGAAGATGCAGCCGACCCACATGATGTTATTGACGAGCGGAATATAGAGCTGGCCCTTGGTGTCGCTGGGGTAGTGGATGCGCAGGTGCGGCATAAGGTTGAGGCGCGTTGCCTCGGATACCAGCGAGAACGAGCCGGTGATGAGCGCCTGTGAGGCGATGATGGCCGCCACGGCCGAAAGCACGATGGCAAAGGGGCGTAGGGGCTCGGGGAGCATCATATAGAACGGGTTGACGATATCCATCGCGAGCATCTGGGGGTTGGAGTTATTGGCGAGTAGCCAAGCTCCCTGACCCAGATAGTTGAGGATAAGGGCCGCCTTAACAAATGGCCAGGATGCATAGATGTTTGCCTTGCCCACGTGGCCCATGTCCGAGTAGAGTGCCTCGGCACCGGTTGTCGACAGGAAGACAAAGCCGAGCACCATAATGCCCGAATGGTTGATGGGCGAGAACAGGAACATAATGCCGCGGATGGGGTTGAGCGCGCGCAAGATGGACAGGTTGCCGAGCATGTTGAACAGACCGGCGCCTGCCAGGAACAGGAACCACAGCGTCATGAGCGGGCCGAAGAGCTTGCCGATTGACGAGGTGCCGGCGCGCTGCATGGCAAATAGGCCGCAGATAATGATGATGGTGATGATGATGACGTTGGTCTGGCCGTCGCCCAGCAGCGCATGGCCCCATTCGATGGTGCGTAGACCCTCGATGGCTGTGGTGACCGTGACGGCGGGGGTGAGGATGCCGTCGGCGAGCAGCGCCGCGCCGCCGATCATGGCGGGCAGAATCAGCCATGGTGCCACCTTGCGTACGAGGCTGAACAGGGCGAAGATGCCGCCTTCGTTGTGGTTGTCGGCCTTCATGGCGATTACCACGTACTTGACCGTGGTCACGAGCGTCATGGTCCAGATGACGAGCGAAAGCGCGCCCAGGATCATGTCCTCGCTGACGGTACCGATGCCGCCGTTGTTGGCGACGATTGATTTCATGGTGTACATGGGGCTCGTGCCGATGTCGCCATAGACGACGCCGAGCGTTACGAGCAGCATGCCAGCGGAGAGGGGGATGGCTCCGTGCCCGCCTTGCCCGCGCTGGTCTTGGAGGTTTGCCTCCAGTTTGTTGTGTGCCACGAGGACTCCCTTAGACATCCGGTTATCTGTCTAGGACAAAAAACTTTATGCCGTCTTTATACATACAAGAGCAGTTTGGCACATCGGGTTATTTTAGACAATAATCCTCAGCTGGGGATTATTTATCTACGCAGGTAGCATTTCAAAGCAGGGGCTTTTAAGCACGTGCTATCTGGGCGATGCCAGCCTTGGCGTTTGCGCGTTTGCCGGCGAGTTCGCAAAAAATCGCGCCGCCGATGATAAGCGCGGCGCCCATCAGGCGGACCGGTGTTATGGCTTCACCCAAAAGGGCGGCTGAGAACACGACCGCCGAAAGCGGCTCGAGGTAGCCGACGACGGCGACGGTCTGAACGGGCAGCTTGGCGACGGCGCTAAAGTAGAGCAGGCAACCAATGCCGGTGTTGACGACGCCGAGCATAGCGACGGCGCGCCAATCAATGCTGGCGGCGACGCCGGCGGACAGGAACGAGGGAGCGCCCTGCGTGATGAGCGTGAGGGCCAGTGCGGTCACAAAGGCGGCGCTCACTTGGAGTGCGGAGTTCTCGAGGCCCTCGATGTGAGGCGCACCCTTGCTGGCGATGACCATCAATGCATAGCAGAAGGCCGAGGCGATTCCACAGACGATGCCCGCAATGGGCATATTGCCGCCTAGACCTTGCGCTGCAATGAGAAAAGCACCGCAGGCGACGGCGATAAAGCCGGCGATTTTGCTGCCGGTCAGCTTTTCGCCAAAAATGAGCGGGGAGAGGGCCATAACGATGATGGGGCCGCAGTAGTACAGCAGCGAGGATACGCCGACGCCGATCGTCTGGTAGGCGCGGAACAGAAAAATCCAGCTGGCGCCCAGCGCGGCGCCCGAGACGATGAGCGCTGCGGCCTCGCGGGGGCGAGACGGAGCCTGCAGGTTATGGCGCTTGGTTATGAAGAGGACGGCGGCAAGGGTGAGAGCGCCCAAAAACGTGCGCAACAGTACGATATCGGAGCTCGGCAGCGCGATGGCAGCGGCGATGATGCCGTTGGAGCCAAACAATAGCAATGCTGCTAAGTACGTAAACAATCCGTTGTTCATGTGCTGACATCCCCTCTATATCCGAGCATGTTCACTATGGGTGAACTGGCTTTAGAAGAAAAGCGAATATAATGCATGGATAACATGACAAAAACTCATGTAAAGGTGGAGGGGTGCCGTGGAAACGAATATTCAAAAGATGCAGGTGCTGCTCGAGACGGTGCGGGCCGGCAGTTTTACGCGCGCCGCCGAGCGGCTGAGCTATTCGCAGTCGGGCGTGAGCCGCATGGTGGGCGACCTTGAGACCGATTGGGGTTTTAAGGTGCTCGACCGCAGCCGCGAGGGTGTGGTGCTTTCTGCCGATGGGCGGCAGATCATGCCGGCGGTTGAGGCGCTCTGCGAGGAGTTTGGCCGCCTGCAGCGACACGTGGACGAGATGCGTGGGCTCATGCGCGGCAAGATCTGCATTGGTACGTTTTCGAGTGTGGCGACCCATGTACTGCCGCCGGTGATTGCGCGCTTTCGCGCCGATCATCCGGATGTCGATTACGAGCTGCTGATGGGTGATTACTCCGAGATTGAGCAATGGGTGGCGGAAGGCCGCTGCGACCTGGGCTTTATTCCGCGCGAGCCACGCGGCGCCGGCATGGCGTCGCGGCCGTTGGTGCAAGACGAGCTGATGGCCGTGGTGCCAGCGGACTCCTCGCTTGCCACCGCGGAGGTCGTTTCCCTTGCCGATTTGGCCAACGAGCAGTTTATTCTTCTGGAACGCGGTAGCGACGACGAGATTACGCCGCTGTTTCGCCGCGCGGGTCTGGCGGTGCGTTCTAAGCTATCGACCTGGGATGATTATGCGATTATGGCCATGGTCGAGGACGGTCTGGGCGTGAGTATTCTTCCGGCGCTCATCTTGCGCCGCTGTCAGTTCGATGTCGCCGTGCGTCCGCTCGAGGGACATCCCCATCGGCAGATCAACGCGATATATCGCACGGCTGACGTTTCGCTTGCCGCCGCTCGATTCCTTGAATATCTCTAAACGCGTGCGCGTCATTGTCCGCCTTGGGCAAATCTCGGAGTTCGGTACGTTTTCTTGTGAAATTGAACTTCCGAATAAGGTACGGCGCTATACTGCTGCCTAAATTGAACTTAGGTTCAATTCGTGTTCTATAAATTGAACTTTGCCAGCAAGGAGGTTCTAATGGCCCAAGAGACGTTTAGCGATCGCCTGCGACAGACCATGTCCGATCGCGACGTTCGCCAGTCGGACGTAATCCGCGCATCGGAGATGCTCGGAAAAAAACTCGGCAAGAGTCAGATGAGCCAATATGTGAGCGGCAAGACGATCCCGCGGCGCGATGTGGCAGAGCTGCTCGCTCGTATTTTGGAGGTCGATGTTTCCTGGCTGCTCGCCGGTGACGCCGATCAAGGCGAGGAATCATCGCCTCGCAACGTACCCAAGCCCGAACCCCATCCCTCAGCTCAAATTCCAAGGAGCACCACCATGCGTACTTTTTCAAAATCCACCAAGCTCGATAACGTCCTGTATGACGTGCGCGGCCCCGTCGTCGACGAGGCCGCCCGTATGGAGGACGAGGGCGAGCGTATTCTCAAGCTCAACATCGGTAATCCGGCGCCCTTTGGCTTCCGCACGCCCGATGAGGTCATTAAGGACATGCGCCAGCAGCTGCCCGACTGCGAAGGCTATTCCAACTCGCGCGGCCTGTTCTCTGCGCGCAAGGCAATCATGCAGTACTCGCAGATCAAGGGCCTGCCCAATGTTCAGATGGAGCACATCTACACGGGCAACGGCGTGTCCGAACTCATTCAGCTTTCGATGAACGCGCTGCTCGACAATGGCGACGAGATTCTGATCCCCAGCCCCGACTATCCGCTCTGGACGGCGTGCGCAACCCTTGCCGGCGGTCATCCCGTTCACTATCTGTGTGATGAGCAAGCGGATTGGTATCCCGACCTGGAGGATATGGAGTCCAAGATCACGAGCGCGACCAAGGCCCTCGTCATCATCAACCCCAACAACCCCACGGGTTCGGTCTATCCGCGCGAGGTACTCGAGGGCATCGTTGAGATCGCGCGCAGGCACCAGCTCATGATTTTTGCCGATGAGATCTACGACCGCCTGTGCATGGACGGCTACGAGCACGTTTCGATTGCCTCGCTCGCCCCCGACCTGCCCTGCGTCACCTTTAGCGGCCTTTCCAAGTCGCACATGATCGCGGGCTATCGTATTGGCTGGATGGTGCTTTCGGGTAACCAGCGCTGCATGAGCGACTTTATTATGGGCATCAACATGCTCTCGAACATGCGCCTGTGCTCCAACGTGCCGGCTCAGTCAATCGTCCAGACGGCGCTCGGCGGCCATCAGTCTGTTAACAACTACATCCGCCCCGGCGGTCGTGTCTACGAGCAGCGCAACTTTGTGTATGAGGCACTCAACAAGATCGACGGCATCTCGGTGGTCAAGCCGCGTGCGGCGTTCTATATCTTCCCCAAGATGGATGTTAAAAAGTTCAACATCACCGATGACGAGCAGTTCGCTCTTGACCTGCTGCACGAGAAGAAGATCCTGATCACGCGCGGCGGCGGCTTTAACTGGGGTGAGCCCGACCACTTCCGCATCGTGTACCTGCCGCGCATGGAAGTGCTCAAAGAGTCGCTCGAAGACCTCGCCGACTTCTTCGATCATTACCGCCAGAGCTAATTAGTTCCGCCGTTCTACCGAACGGCGGACCACTTGACGCTGCGCGAGCCGCATTCACGCCAATCTGACGTTCAATTTCGAGGGCGCGACCAGAAGGTCAGCGCCCTCTCATTTCACGTCACCTTGGCGCAAATGCGGCTCGCTCGCTGTCGTGTGCTCAACCTGCATCGTTACCCTGGCTGTCTAAATAACAATCCCGTTGCAGTGGTCGATTTCGTGTTGGATGATCTCGGCGGTGTAGCCCGAGAAGTTTTTGATGCGGTGGACGAAATTCTCGTCCAAATACTCAACCTTAATGCGGCGATAGCGAGTACAGGGGCGCTCGCCGGAAAGCGAGAGACATCCTTCGCTCGTCTGATAGGAATTGACCTGCTCAAGAATTTGAGGGTTGTACATCAGCAGCGCCCTGTTGCCGTCCTTTACGCAGATGATGCGTTTGCGCACGCCAATCATGTTGGCGGCAAGGCCCACGCACTCGTGCTCATGCTCATGGAGCGTATCCAGGAGGTCCTGCCCGGTCGCGGCATCGTCGGGTCCCGCGTCTTCGGAAGGCAGGCGCAAAAAGAACTCGGATTTCATGATGGGCTTAATCATGGAGGGCTCCTCATGTCTCATGCTTTCGTGGACTTTCAATAATAGCGCGGAAGGAAAGCTGCGCGTTCGCGTTACAATCTTTCGACGTTGGACCATGTTGCCAGACTCGTCGCGTGCGGCGTCTGGCGTAAGTCTAGGGCTCATCCTCGCCCTGGACTGTTCCTCTGGGGCGATACGACTGTCGTTCCAAGAGGAAGGAAATGCATGGGGAGCAAATCTCAGCAACAAGTTCAAGTAACGTCATCGGCCACTGCGGCAATTCTCGTCGTTATGTATATCGCAGCCTTTGTTGCCGCGTTTAACGAGAACATCATTAACGTGGCGTTGCACGACATCATGGCAGCCTTTTCGGTGAGTGCCATCACGGCGCAGTGGCTTGTTTCGGGCTACATGATCGTGACGTCGATCTTTACGGCCATCATGGCCTTTCTTTCCGGTCGCTTCTCGACGCGCAAGCTGCTGTTTTTCGCATGTGGATGCCTGGTCGCCGGAGAAGTCCTGTGCCTGGTCGCCCCAACGTTTACCGTCTTGCTGCCAAGCCGTATTTTGCAGGCTGCGGGATCGGGCATCTTGTTCCCGCTCATGATGAACGTGGTGCTGTCTTGCGCCCCGCGCGAGAAGCTCGGTCTGTATCTGAGCCTGGGCGGTGCCTGCATTACGCTAGGGCCGGCATTTGGTCCCGTGATCAGCGGTCTTATGTGCACGTTGTTTGGCTGGAGGGCGGTGTTCGTAGTGCCGCTGGTGGGCGGTGTCGTGGTCGCCGCGGCGGCAGCAAAGCTCGTTCGGAATGTTGGAGAGCGCTCGAACACTACGCTTGATATTCTGTCGGTTGCTTTGCTAGCGGCCGGAATCACGGCGTTTGTATATTCCGTAGGCGAGTTCTCGACCAATGTGATGACCGGTATCGTGACGCTTTTCGCCGCTGTGGTGCTGCTTGGCCTGTTTGCGGTCCGCCAGCTCAAGCTCGAACATCCGGTGCTCAACGTGCGCCCCATGGCGAGCGTTCGTTTTTGGCCTGCGTGCCTGCTTGTGGTGGTGTCGATGATGACGACGTTCTCGATGAGCGTTTTGCTGCCGCTCTATTTTGAGGGCGCATACGGCATGACCGCTCTTGTTGCGGGCCTGCTCATTTTGCCGGCGATTGCCTGCAACGCCGTGACCTCGATTGTGGGCGGACGCGTGATGGACGCCCGTGGCGCATGGCCGCTGCTGCCGGTCGGCTTTGCCCTGATTGCCGTGGGGCAGACTACCATTTCGATGACGGCGGCAAGCATGAACATCGGCGTCGTCGTGGCACTGACCATTGTGGTGTATGCTGGCGTCGGTTTAGTGCTGAGCCCCTCGCAGACGGCCGGCTTGGAGACGCTGCCTGCCGCTGAGCATCCTCACGGAACGGCATTGCTCAACACGTGGAACATGATTGCCGCGTCGTTTGGTCCATCGCTGTTTATCGGTCTGCTTTCGAGTTCTGCGGCGGTTGCCGGCGCCACTGGCGTTGCGGCAGACGTTGCCCAGGCGATCGGATTTGCGGCTGCCGTGCGCGTGGCGGCCGTGATTGCCGTGGCTGGGTTCGCGGTGTCGCTGGTGTACGCCCGCCGCGAGTCGCACATGTCGCATTAATGTGTGCACATAGATTCTGCAGCTAGATTGGATGGCGACACCATAAACTAATGGGCGTTTTGCCGAGAGGCATGAATGTTTAAAGCGCAAAGAGTGCGCGACGGGCCCCGCGAATGGGGCGATGATGCCCGAGAGGGCCAAGAAGGAGTCTCATGTCTGAGAACGAAGAGATCATGAACGAGACCGAGAACGAGACCATGGCTGCCGAGGTCGAGGCAGTCGAGACCGTGGAGACCGAAGCTGCCGAGGTTGAGGCTGCTGACGAGGTTTCCGCCGAGGAGGAGGCCGAGGTTGTCGAGGCCGCCGCTGATTACGATGACGAAGAGCTGATGGACAAGATGCAGAAGGCCGCCCGCCTGCTGCGCAGCCGTCGCTTTGCTATTTCCAAGGAGGAGGAGGCCAAGGCCGAGCGCATGGCGAACATCGAGCGCGCCATCAAGCTTCTTGACCTCAAGCCCAAGATGGAGCAGAAGGAAATGTCCGACCTGCTGGGCATGCGCCTTCGTGAGCTCGATGGCCTGATGGCCGAGGCCGAGGCTGCCGATCTGGTCGGCCGCATCGACGACGCCGAGGGCGATATGCGCAAGATCGTTGTCTTCGCTGCCGAGGATGCCGCTGAGGGCCTGGTCGAGCTTGCCAACAAGAAGGAGAAGCTCCTGCCCGAGCTTTCTTACGAGGAGGCTACCGAGCTGATGGCCGCTCTCGATAAGGTTATCGCTCCGCTCGTCGCCATGGGCCTGGACGAGGACCGCGGTCCTCGCGGCGGCCGTGACGAGCGCGGTGGCCGTGGCGGCGACCGTGGCGGTCGCGGCGGCTTTGGCGATCGCGGTGGCCGTGGCGGCGACCGTGGCGGTCGCGGCGGCGATCGCGGTGGCCGTGGCGGCTTTGGCGACCGTGGCGGCGACCGTGGCGGTCGCGGCGGCTTTGGTGGCAACCGTGGTGGCTATGGCGATCGCGGTGGCAACCGTGGTGGCTTCGGCGGCAACCGTGGTAACGACCGCGGCGGTCGCGGTGGCGACCGTGGCGGCCGCAACGGTGGCGGCTTCCGCGGCAACCGCTTCTAGTTGAGTTACGGCGTTTTACCAAACGCCGTAACTGCTCGACGCTGCAAACCCGCCAGGGCGGCAATCTGCCTTTCAACTTCGGCGGCATGACCAAAAGATCAATGCCGCCTCGTTTCAAGGCACCTTGCTCGCTCTGGCGGGTTTTCGCTGTCGGTACCAAGGCATCGGCGTCGCCTTGATCCAAACCTACCAAAAAGGGACAGGTTTATTTTGGTCGGTTTTATCTGGGCAAACGTGGTCGTCTATCGCAATATGGTCGTTGGGGACGTTCTTGTTTGACTAGTCGTTTAAGAGCGTCCCCAACGACTACATAGGATGAGAGTGGATAATCTCCCGGTTTGAGCCTGCATTCAAGCTCAAAGTGGGAGATTATCCACTCTCATTTGTTGTATGTCCGAAAATCCACGCTCGTTTAAATTCTGCCTACATTTGCAGGAACAGTTCGTGGAGGTGGGTGTCTTCGTCGAGCTCGGGGTGGAAGGTGACGCCGAGCTGGTTGCCTTGGCGGGCGGCGACGATGCGACCGTCGACTTCGGCTAGGGCCTCAGTGTCGCCGTGCACTTCGACGATGCGGGGCGCGCGGATAAACGTCAGCGGCACCTCACCGTCGATACCGCCTACCTGCCCCTTGGTGCGAAAGCTGCCGAGCTGTCTGCCGTAAGCATTGCGCTCAACGAGCACATCCATGGTTGCCAAGCGCGGCGTCCCCTTATCGTCGTGGGCGGCAAGATCGCGCGCCAACAGAATCAAGCCGGCGCAGGTGCCCAGGACGGGCATGCCCTCAACAATGCGGGTGCGAAGCTCATCGAGCATACCAAGCTCGGCAAGCAGCTTCCCTTGAACGGTAGACTCGCCGCCGGGAAGTACCAGACGGTCAAAGTCCTGCTTCAAATCAGCCGCCTGCCTCAGCTCAATACAACGTGCGCCCAGCTCGGACAGCCTTGCCTCGTGCTCGGCAAAAGCACCTTGGACCGCCAGCACGGTGACCGTCTGGTCTGCGTAATCGCTCATGTGCGATCCTTTCTGTTGGACTAGCGCCCGCGCTCCTCCATGATGATCTCGATCTCGTCGGCGTTGATGCCGACCATGGCCTCGCCCAGGTCCTCCGAAAGCTCGGCTATGAGTTTGGCGTCGGTGAAGTTTGCCACGGCCTTGACAATGGCGGCTGCGCGCTTGGCGGGGTCGCCGCTCTTAAAGATGCCCGAGCCGACAAAGACACCTTCGGCGCCCAGCTGCATCATCAGCGCGGCGTCGGCGGGGGTCGCCACACCGCCGGCAGCAAAGTTCACGACGGGAAGCTTGCCCGTGGCATGGACCTCGCGGACCAGCTCGACCGGCACCTGCAGTTGCTTGGCTGCCTCAAAGAGCTCGTCGTCACGCAGGGCAACAACGTCGCGGATCTGCTTTTGGATCTTGCGCATATGGCGAACGGCCTGGATCACGTCGCCCGTGCCCGGCTCGCCCTTGGTGCGGATCATCGTGGCGCCCTCGGCGACGCGGCGCAGCGCCTCGCCCAGGTCACGGGCACCGCAGACAAACGGGACGTCAAACTGGGTCTTGTCGATGTGGTAGACATCGTCGGCGGGGGAGAGAACCTCGGACTCATCGATGTAGTCGATCTCGATGGCCTGCAGGATCTGCGCCTCGACGATGTGACCGATGCGGCACTTGGCCATGACGGGGATGGAGACGGCCTCCTGGATGCCCTTGATCATCTTGGGGTCGCTCATGCGCGACACGCCGCCGGCGGCGCGGATGTCGGCCGGGATGCGCTCGAGAGCCATGACGGCGCAGGCGCCTGCCTCCTCGGCGATGCGTGCCTGCTCGGGCGTGGTGACGTCCATGATGACGCCGCCCTTGAGCATCTGCGCGAGCTCGCGATTGAGTTTGACGCGATCGGCCTTGCTGGTCTGTTCTGCCATGGTTGCTCCCTTGGTTGGCATGTACATTGCTTGACGGAACATCCTATCGGGGAGCTGGGTATGGCGAAATACTCAGTTTTCGAGATAATAACAAGGTCAGACTAATGCCAGATTGAATGATTCGATAAGGTCAGGTGATGCCCATGCTTGACTACAATTTGGAAAATCGCGGCGAAGCATCGCTCTATGAGTATGTTTACCAGCAAATTCGAGATGATATCGTTGCTGGACGCATTGCGGCGGGGGAGCATCTGCCGTCTAAGCGCGCCTTTGCCAGTCATCTGGGAATCAGTGTCATTACCATCGAGAACGCATATAGCCAGCTACTTGCCGAGGGCTATATTTGCTCAATGCCGCGTCGTGGCTACTACGCTTGCGAGCTTCCGGATGCACCGGTCTTGGCTTTGGCTGCGGAGGGCATCGACCGAGATGCCGTCTCTGTGGGCCCCAGTGCGCGTGATGTCAACGGACAGGTCGAGCGATTCGATGCGCTTTCTCCTTCCACTTTGGAGGCGGCGCGGCTTTGGCAAAGCGCACTGCGGGCGACGCTGGCATCCGAAGACGAACGCGAAATCTTTTCGACTGCGCCGGCACAGGGCACCGCTCGGCTACGACGCGCAATTGCTCACCATTTACGCGGGACAAGGGGCATGAATGTCGATCCCGACAACATTGTTATCGGTGCGGGCGCCCAGCTGCTCGATACCATGTTGGTTCAGCTGCTTGGAGCCGACAAGGTATATGCCGTTGAGAATCCGGGCTATTTGCGGCTGACGCGCATCTACCAGGCTATGGGTTGCGAAGTTCGACATATCCCGTTGGATGACGACGGCGTGGACCTGAGCGCTCTGCAGAAAACTGGGACCGATGTTCTTCACCTGATGCCGTCCCATCAGTATCCGACCGGCCTTGTGACGAGCGTTGCACGTCGCTATGCGCTGCTGAGCTGGGCCGCCGAGCGACCAGGTCGGTATCTCATCGAAGATGACTTTGATTGTGAGTTTCGCCTTGCCGGGAAGCCGATTCCCGCGCTCGCGTCGATCGATGCCGCCCAGTCGGTTATCTACACCAACACGTTTTCGAAGAGCCTTTCATCGGCGTTGCGTTTGGCGTACATGGTGTTGCCCGATGAGTTAATGGAGCGGTTTAGGCGCAACCTTGGTTTCTACGCCTCGTCGGTGAGCTCTGTTGACCAGGTCGCTTTGGCGCGTTTGCTGGAATCGGGTGATTACGAGCGACATGTGAACCGCGTGCGCGTTCGTGCTCGCGAGGCGCGTGATGGCCTGATGGCGCTTGTGCGGAAGGTATTTCCGGCAGGAGAGGTCTCGATCGAGCATGCAGACGCGGGCCTTTACTGCATCGTGGTTGCGGAGCGTGGCGCGGGCGGAAGCTCTTTTACGCGGGCACTTATGCGCTCGAATATCCCTTATATCGATATCGGTGACTGCTTTTGGTGTGCCGATGGCGCATCTGTCCCTAAAAACTTGGCTCGAATCCTTGTCCAGTATGACGATTTGAGTCCAAATGCGCTAAACACCCTGGAATCACAGCTAATGGGGGTGCCCTCTAGCCTAAGTGAGTAGACTTTTGGCGTTATGCCGACCAGACCGTTTTGCAGCAAGTCGTCTACCTGCGGCTTTGCAAGACAAGATGGCCTGCCTGCTCGGGAGTTTCCAAAAAGCCTACTCACTTGCTGTGCAAAGCTTCCGCATGAGAGAAATAGCGGGTTTTCAACAGGACTCCGTCCAGTTCTTGGCAAGCTTTTGGCCAGTTGGGGAAGGCTGTTGAAAACTTAACAGTCCGTTCGGCGCCCTTTTCGGTACGTTTGCGCCAATGCGGGAGTACCCGGGTTGAAATCCGTGTTTTCCTGTGCCTATGAAGGATCTACTTTGTGACATATCGGCTTTTAGGTACTGGCGTTTGCCTCCTCAAGCCCTCGCTTTGTGTCCGCCACTTCCACGACCGGAAGAAGACCGGCAGCGATATGGCCTCGCCCGTAACCCGACGGCTGCGGTTGCGCTCGGCTTGCCGTTGCATACATTGGTTGGGACGAGAAATAAGCGGACTTGTCCTGCCAGCGTTAGGCAACGGCTGTTCCTTGGTGAGCTTCCCAGGGAATCCGTGCTGGAAACGGAACATGGGTTTTTGGTCACATCTCCTTTGCTGACGGCATTCATCATGTCGCGGCATCTGACGGATCTCCAGCTGCTTTTGGTATTGGCGGAGATGTGCGGCTTGTTTACGGTTTGTGCCTTGCCAGCAGCACTCGAGGCAGAGCTTTCGCGTGCAATTGAGTCGGGCGCGATTCCGGCAACCTTTGGTTGGGCACGTTGCCCGTCCGAGGACGGTGCCGCCTCAAATTTGTGGCGGCGCGACGCTTTGGTTTTGGACGGAGATCTTGACCGTTTTTGTTCAGATGTTTGTGGGATGCGTTACGGCAAGCGATTTGTCGCGGTATCGCATCTCGTTCCACTGGGTGCCGCATCGCCTTTTGAGGTTGAGACGTATTTGTTGCTTGGGTTGCCACGATCATTGGGAGGCGAAGGTTTTTGCGGCATAGAGCTCAATGTCGAAGTGGCGCTAAGCGCAAGTGCTCGGGCGATTGTAGGCAAGTCCCGTGTATATATCGACCTACTTCTTTCTTCGCCGGACGGAGAGCGACAGGTGGCCATTGAATGCCAAGGAAAGGGCTCACACGGGCGAGCCGGGGATGGTTTGCGTGACGCCGACCGCATGACGGCGCTTCAGGCCATGGGCTACGATGTATTTCTCCTGACACACGGACAGATATCCGATGATGATAGATTCCATGCGATTGTTAAGGCCGTATGCAGGTTGCTCGATGTTGAATATCGCGATAAAAGCTTGGAGGAGCAAGGGGCCGAGGCATTACTTCGGTCTGAGCTATTCGTTGACTGGTCAAAACTGGGAGAAATCGACAAAAAGATGCCCGTTAGACACAAAAAGGCCCGATCATGGACGGTTGCAAATCTAAGTGAGTAGACTTTTAGCGTGATGGCGACCAGATTGTTTTGCGGCAAGCTATCTACCTGCGGTTTTATAAAGCAATACGGGTGGTCTGCTCGACAAGTTCCCAAAAGGCCACTCACTTAGTTTTTGACGCGAAGCCGATGTCAAAGGTGGTCCTATTTTTGGGACGTTAACTGGTTTGCAAGACACGAAAAAGGCCCGAACCATGCGGTCCGGGCCTTATAAAGCTAGAGAATGTCTCTCAGGCGTTTGGCTTAGCCGAAGTAGCGCTTTAGCAGGCCGGCGAAAGCCTTGCCGTGGCGAGCCTCGTCGCGAGCCATCTCGTGCACGGTGTCGTGGATGGCATCGAGACCAGCGGCCTTGGCGCGCTTGGCGAGATCGGTCTTGCCGGCGGTGGCGCCGTTCTCGGCCTCAACGCGCATCTCGAGGTTCTTCTTGGTGGAGTCGGTCACGACCTCGCCCAGGAGCTCGGCGAACTTGGCGGCGTGCTCGGCCTCCTCGTGGGCAGCCTTCTCCCAGTACAGGCCGATCTCGGGATAGCCCTCGCGATGAGCGACGCGAGCCATGGCCAGGTACATACCGACCTCAGAGCACTCGCCCTCAAAGTTGGCGCGCAGGTCAGCAACGATGTCCTCGGAGACGCCCTCCATCTTGGCGACGCCCACGACGTGCTCGGCAGCCCACTCGAGCTGACCCTCCTCCTGCTTCAGGAAGCGAGAGCCGGGAACGCCGCACTGGGGGCACTTGAAATCCTCGGGCAGCTGGTCGCCGTCGAACTCTTCCACATAACCGCAAACGGGGCAAACAAACTTCATAATTCGATCCTTTCGATCGATGGCGATGGCGCGCTCGTCCGGTCCCGTAAGGGCCCTCTCCGGACGTGCGTCTTGACGAGTTCTATTATCCATAAATGCGACCGAATGTGAAGCCTATTAGGAATGATTTTTAATAAAACAATTTTGGGCATGTGAAGATGTTGATTGATTAACGATTGCTAGACCTCGTGCGACCTCCGATGAGTACAATCGGTCGAGCAAATGTTGACCTATCAACAAATGAAGGAGTTTCCTTTATGCATCTAGCCCGTCGTGCCTGGTGTCGAACATATCAGACGGTTTTTCGCATTGCATTGCCAATCCTGCCCTATACCGAGCCGCGCATTTTAGAGCATGCCGAGGATGTGCCCGCGGTGCTTCAAAAGCGCTCGATCCAGAAGGTCCTTATCGTGACGGATCCCGGCATTGCCCGTCTGGGGCTCACGGCACCGCTCGAGACAGCGCTCGCGTCCAAGGGAATTGGCGTTGCGGTCTATGCCGAAACACGTGCGAACCCCACGGTCTCAAACGTGGAGGAAGCGGCGTCCCTGTATCGCGCGAGCGCCTGCCAGGCCATTATCGGCTTTGGTGGCGGTTCGGCCATGGACTGCGCCAAGGGTGTGGGGGCGCGCATTGCGCAGCCATACAAGCCCATCAACAAGATGCGCGGCCTGCTGCGGATTCATCGTCGCCTGCCGCTTCTCATCGCCGTTCCCACCACGGCAGGCACGGGAAGCGAAGTCACGCTCGCGGCGGTAATTACCGATGACGAGACGCACTACAAGTACCCCATTAACGACTTTGTGCTTATCCCGCGCTTTGCGGTGCACGACCCCGAGTTTACGCGCGGCCTGCCCGCCTCCATTACGGGACAGACGGGTATGGATGCCCTGACGCATGCCGTCGAGGCCTTTATCGGGCGAAGCACTACGCCCTATACGCGCAAGATGGCGCGACAGGCGGTGCAGCTCATCCATGACAATTTGCTCGAGGCCTATGAGCATGGTGACGACATGCGCGCTCGTCGCAATATGCTTTCGGCGGCGTATAAGGCGGGCGTTGCGTTTACCCGCTCCTATGTCGGATATGTGCATGCCATCGCGCACAGTCTGGGCGGCCGATACGGAATTCCGCACGGTTTGGCGAACGCGATTATCCTGCCGCACATGCTTCGCGCTTATGGTGACGCCGCCGCCCCCAAGCTTGCCGATCTTGCTCGCATGGCGGGCATTGCGCCGGCTACCGCGCAGGACAGCCTGGCGGCCGAGGCCTTTATCGATTGGGTTGACCGCATGAACGAGGCCCTGGGAATCCCCAAATATGTCTCGGGTATTCGCCGCTCCGATATTCCGCAAATGGCGGCCCATGCCGATGCCGAGGCCAATCCGCTATACCCCGTTCCACTTTTGATGGACCGTTTGGAGCTCGAGCGTATGTACGAGGTCGTTGCGGGTGGTATGTTTGAAGACGAGAACTAGGAGGGCCCATGAACACCGAGGAAATCGCGCGCATCGTTGCCGATCAGCGCACCTATTTTAAGACGCACGCCACGTTTGATGTCGATGCTCGACGTCGTGCGCTCGTGAGTTTACGCGATGCGGTGCGGGCCCACGAGGCCGATATTGCCCATGCGCTCAAGACCGATTTGGGAAAGTCGCATGACGAGGCGTATATGTGCGAGATCGGCACCTCGCTTTCCGAGATTCGTTATCAGATTGCGCATGTGGCTCGATGGAGTCGCTCGCGCCTGCGTCCGTGTGACCTCGCCAACGCCGTGAGTGTGTGCAAGACGCAGTCCGTGCCCTATGGCGTCACACTCATCATGGCTCCGTGGAACTACCCGTTTTTACTGACGCTCGAGCCACTCGCCGGCGCCCTTGCCGCGGGCAATACCGTGGTCATCAAGCCGAGCGCCTATGCTCCGGCATCGAGCGCGGTGCTCAAGCAAATCTGTGAAGAGGCATTTGATCCGCGCTTGGTGACGGTCGTCGAAGGCGGGCGTGCCGAAAACGAAGCGTTGCTCGATGAGTGCTGGGACAAGATCTTCTTTACCGGTAGCGTTCCGGTCGGCAAGCTCGTCATGGAGCGTGCAAGTAAAAACCTCACACCCGTGACGCTTGAGCTGGGCGGAAAGAGTCCCTGCATCGTGGATGCGACGGCTAACTTGAAGGTCGCGGCACGCCGTATCGCCTTTGGTAAATGGCTCAACGTGGGGCAGACCTGCGTGGCGCCCGACTACCTGCTGGTCGATGCGCGCGTGCACGACGAGCTGCTGGACCTCATCAAGGAGGAGGCCCGCCGCATGTTTGGCGAGCATCCGCTCGACAATGAGAATTACGGTCATATTGTCAACGCCAAGCATTTCGCGCGCGTACGCGGGCTGATCGACCCCGACAAGGTTGTGCTGGGAGGTACCGCGCGCGAGTCGTCGCTCAAGATTGAGCCGACGATTTTGGACGGCGTGGCGCCTGAGGACGCCGTAATGCAGGAGGAGATTTTCGGCCCCATCTTGCCGGTGCTGTCGTTTGAGAGCCTAGACGAGGCCGAGACGTTTATTACGGATCGTCCGACGCCGCTGGCCCTGTATATCTTTAGCCAAGACCGTGAGGTTCAGCAGCGCTTTGTGCGTTACGTGCCCTTTGGTGGTGGCTGTGTTAATGACACCATTATGCATTTGGCCACGAGCCATATGGGCTTTGGCGGCATGGGGGCGAGCGGTATGGGACAGTACCATGGACGCGAGAGCTTCGATACGTTTAGCCACAAGAAGAGCATCGTGAACAAGGCAACGTGGCTGGACGTGCCGTTCCGCTATGCCCCTTACACAAGCTGGAAGCACAAGTTCGTGCGCATGTTTGTGCATTAGAAAAGGGTGCGGGTAATACGAACAGATGTTCCTATTACCCGCATTTTGCGTTAGACTACTGCTATGGAGCACGGATGGGCCAACTCCCTTTAGAAGGGATTTGGTATGAACGTAAGCGATGTTATTTCGTTATTGGCGTTGTTGATCGCGGCTATCGAGCTTGGCCTGTTTATCGGCCGAACGAAATAGCCGCCCCCGCATAAGCGAAGACGGCCACTTCTCACGATGTAAACGTGTACTGGAGTTGGCAAGACCCGCGGCAACGGGTGCCATCCGTGTTCCTATCTTATCCACAAGCGCCTTGTCGCGCAAGCGTTGCGGCAAACGATTGAAAGACGCAGATAGGATGAATTTGTGTCCGCACGGGCCCGTAGACTTCTCAACTATGTTGTGGATGCTCTCTAATCGGTAATGGAGGCGCACGTGTTTGATGACGATGACCTGTTCGATTTGACGGATGATCCGTTTGAGTGGGATTTACTGCTCGATGACGATGAGCTGGAGCAAGATCGTAAAAAGCGACAGGGCAAGAAGGCTCAGGATGACGCTTCGAAAAAGCAGGACAAGCGCCGCCGAGGTCTGTTCGGCGGGCTCTTTGGGTAACCGTCGTATCGCTGCGTCTGTATACTAAACAGGTCTTATACGCGTTGCGAAATGAGGACAGAGACGATGATGTGGTTTACCGCCGACCTGCACCTGGGCGATACGAATATCTTGCACGACATGGATCGACCGTTTGATTCGGTCGAGGAGATGAACCGCAAGGTCATCGATGCCATCAATGAGTGCGTGGCTGTGGACGACCGCCTCTATATCCTGGGAGACTTTACGTATCGTTTGCCCATGGCGGAGGCAGTGCGCCTGCGCGAGCGCATCGAATGCCAGAACGTGACGCTCATCCGTGGTAACCATGATGGCGATTGGGGAGATCCGGACGCGCCGCACATTTGGGATGAGGTGCGCGACTATCTTGAGATTGCGCCCGGCTATGCTCGCGGGCACAGGCTGGTACTGAGCCATTACCCCATGCTCAGCTGGAATGGCAAGGCGCGCGGCGCCATCATGCTGCACGGGCATATCCACAGCAGGGGAGACCGCACCAACGCGCGCAATCGCGATCGCGAGCGCTCGATTCTGCGCTATGACGTTGGTCTCGACGCTAACGATTACAAGCCCGTAAGCCGCGACCAGATCCTTGGCTTCTTTGGACTATAGCTGCAAGTGCAGGTAGAATGAACGCGCCGCGCGGATGGTCTGCGCGGCGCGTTTTAGTAGGAGCGATGATTCCATGAAGGCTATCCAGCGCATTAACCACAACGCTGCCATCTGCGAAGACGGCGCGGGGCGTCAGCTTATCGCGCTGGGTCGTGGCATCGGTTTTGGCGAGATGCCGCACGAGGTCGATCTGGACGTTGTTACACGCACCTTTTACGGCATCGATTCAAAGTACCTGGCGTTTATCGACGAGGTCGACCCCGAGGTGCTGGAGTTTTCCGCCCAGCTGGCAGATATCGCAACCGGGCAGCTTTCGTATGAATTGAGCCCAAACCTTCCCATTACATTGGCAGACCATATTCAGTTTGCTATTAAGCGCGCCCGCGAACACATGGTGGTGTCGTTGCCGCTCGAGCGCGACCTGGAGCAGCTGCATCCCATCGAATACCGCTTGGGCGAGCTGGCTGTTCGGGGCATTCAGAAAAGCTTCCGGGTGCGTATGCCCCGAAGCGAGGCCGCGGGCATTGCCATGTCGATTGTTAATGCATCGGTTAGGCCGAGCGAGCGACGCGTGCTTGCCGAGCAGCACGAGGAGCGACTGCTCGATATGACGGTCGCGATTATTCAAGAAGAGTTGGGCGTGACGGTCGATCGCTCGTCGTTTGCCTTTACTCGCTTTGCCACTCATGTGCGCTATCTGCTCGACCGCGTGGCAAAGAAAGAACCGATAGATACTGAGAACTCCGGTCTCTACGACGTGCTCGTGGAGCAATATCCGGCGGCATCGCGTTGCGCTCATCGTGTCAACAATCTGATTCAAGAGACCTTTGGCGAGCCATTGGCCCAAGAAGAGCTCGTCTATCTGATCATGCATGTGAATCGCGTGGCTTCTGTCCACTCGGATAAATAGGCTCTCTGGTATTTCCTTTCCGTCATGGCGACCGTTCGCGGGTCGTTTGCTACCGTTCGTCGGTAATCTGAGCCGCAACGAACGCATCTGCCGCATATACTCGCCGTGTGTTGGGTGTTACTCACGGCGCAGCTCCGAGAGGCACTACCGATTCTGTCGAGACCATTATTGGGTCTCTGTCGGTTGTGCGCGGGGCTTTTTTCATGTCGATCCACCCGGGAATCACATGCAATGAAATCTCTTGCCAACGGGCATCGCGCGCTGCGCAGGCGCGAGCGGAATCGTGTGTCTTGGTGCCATGAAGCCCCACGAGCCTTTAGTTGGAAGAGAAGGGATTCGACATGGCTGTCGATAACAAGAAGATTGCCGAGGACGTGCTCGCTGCCGTCGGCGGCGCCTCCAATGTGACGAACGCGACGCACTGCATGACCCGCCTGCGTCTGAACCTCAAGGATCAGTCCATTCCCAATGACGATGAAGTGAAGAAGATCAAGGGCGTGCTGGGCGCACAGTGGTCTGGCGGCCAGTATCAGGTCATCATTGGCCAGAACGTGCCGAAGGTCTATGAAGCCGCCATTGCGCTGGGCGTTAAGGGTGAAGGTTCCATTGACGAGGACCTCGATGGCGGCACCAAGGAGCCGCTGACGGTCAAGACTGCGGGCAAGAAGACCCTCAACTACCTGTCCAAGACAATGGTTATGACGATCCCCATCATCATGGGCGCCGCCATGTTCCGTACCATTGCCGTGCTTTGCGGCGACGGCATGCTCGGTATCTGGTCTGCCGATTCCGACATCTATAACTTCTTTTACAACTGGATTTACAACGCCGGCTATTATTTCCTTCCCGTTTATCTGGGTTGGGCTGCCGCAAAGCAGCTCGGCTGCAGCCAGCCGCTCGGCATGATGCTCGGCGTCGTGCTCATTGCCCCCGAGTTCATGACGCTGGTCAACGCTGCGGCGGATTCGGGTGCTACGACCACGATGATTTATGGTGTGCTGCCGGCTCAGCTGAACAACTATTCCTGCACCGTTCTCCCCATGGTTCTGTCCATGCCGGTACTCATGGTCGTTGAGAAGTTCATGAAGAAGATCATTCCCGACATGCTCTCTACGGTGTTTGTGCCCGTGTGTACTCTGGCCGTCATGATTCCCGTTTCGCTGTGCGCGCTGGCTCCGATTGGCTCTATCTTGGGCAACGCGGTTGGTAACTTTATGTTCGGCCTCGGCAACACCGGCGGTATCGTCACGGTCATCTCCCTCGTTGCCATTGCCGCGCTTTGGGAGTTCCTGGTTATGACCGGTATGCACCAAGTCCTGCTTACCCTTGGCATTGTGCAGCTGCTCACCATGGGCTCTGACTCCTGCGTTATGGTCGCGGGCGCTATCGCTCAGTTCGCTACGTGGGGCATGGCCTTCGGCGCCTTCCTGCGCCTTAAGGAGACTGACGAAAAGGGCGCCATGCTTGGTTTCTCGCTCTCTGGCATTGTCGGCGGCGTGACGGAGCCCGCGCTGTATGGCTGCGGCTTTAAGTACACCCGCTGCCTGGGTGCCATGGTTGCCGGCGGCGCTATCGGCGGCCTGATCGCGGCTCTTACCAATGTGACGACGTATGTTTTGGGCGCGACGAATATTCTGGGCATCACCGGATATGTTGCCGGCGGAACTGCCAATCTCGTCTGGGGATGCGTTGCATCGGGCGCTGCATTTGTTGCCGCTGCCGCCATCGCCTACTTCTTCGGCTTTACCAAGGAGCAGCTCGATGAGGACGCTGCTGCCGCTAAGGCTTAAAGCATCTGTTCGGTAAGATAATTGCCTGGGGCACTTGGTTGCACTTCAAGTGCCCCTTTCCATAGATGGGGGTCAATATGAAGCAATTGCTCATTCGTGCCGATGATATTGGTTATTCGTATGCCGTTGACTTGGGGATTGCCCGCAGTATCAATGAGGGCCTGGTGCGCTCGGCGGGCCTGATGCCCAATATGCCCGAAGCTGAGCGCGGCTGGTCGCTCGTGGCGGATGCCGGCATTGCGGTGGGCCAGCATACCAACGTATGCCTGGGCAAGCCGTGTGCCGACCCGGCGCTCATTCCGAGCATGCTCAACGAGAGCGGTGAGTTCCATAGCAGCCGTACCTTCCGCGAGCACTTTAAGCGCGGCGAGGAGTTGATAGACTTCGACGAGGCCTGCATCGAGATTCGCGCGCAGCATGACCGCTTTGTCGAGATCGTGGGCCGCGAACCCGATTATTTTGAGGCCCATGCCGTCATGAGCAAAAACCTTAACCGCGCGATCTCGACGGTTGCCCAAGAGCTGGGCCTTAAGGAGCAAAAGGCGAGCTTCGACCCCACGGCGGTGGTGCATTGCGGAGATACCGACCTGCGGATGGTGATGCACTCGATGGAGCCGGGCTACGAACCCAAGGACTCGATTATGCAGGCGGTTCGAGAGATGGAGGACGGCGAGACGGTCGTCTTTGTGTGCCATCCGGGCTATCTCGATCGTTTTATCCTCGAGAGCAGCTCGCTTACGACCGACCGCACCAAGGAAGTCGATGCGCTGATCGACCCCGAGCTTCGCACTTGGCTTGAGTCTCAACCTGATCTTCGCCTGATCGACTACCGCGACCTGTAAGGATCCAAGCCACCACAAAGGGGACAGTCACCTTTGTGGTGGTTCTGGCGCCGTTGCCATTATGGCGGCGGCGCCTTTTTTGTCCGTGCGGCGCGGTAGAGTGTATGCGGTTGAAGTTTGCGTCCATCGAGGAGCTGCCATGAACGAGATTAAGTGCCCGCATTGCGGCGAAGTATTTAAGGTCGATGCGTCCGGCTATGCGGATATCGTCAAGCAAGTGCGCGATGCCGAGTTCTCGCACGACCTGGCAGAGCGTGTGAAGGCAGTCCAGCGCGAGGGCGAGCAGGCGCTGGAGCTTGAGCGCTCGCGCTCGACGGCCGCTTTGCAAAAGGCGGAGTCTCAGCGTAACGCTCAGCTTGTCGAGCAAAAGAACGCTGCAGCTCAACAGTTGGCACAAGAGGTCGCCAAGCGCGATGCCGAGCTTGCCGAGCTGCGCGCCAAGCTCGAGGGCGCTGCCGCGGAGCGCGAGAGCGCAAGCCAGCGCGCGGCGGTCGAGGCCCGCGCCGACGCTCAAAAGGAGAATGCTGAGCTCCAACGCGAAGTCGATAACTTGCGTGCGCAGCTAGAGCGCAAGGATGACGAAGCAAAGCTTGCCGAGTCAGCGGCGCGCAACGCTGCCCAAAACGATGTGGCTGTGCGTGATGCCCAGATTGCCGAGCTGCAGGCCAAGCTTGCCGCAGCGGACAAGGCCCAGGAGATGGCGCTTGCCGCTGCCGCGGCTGAGTCACAGCGCGAGCTCGATGCCGCTCGCAGCGAGGCCGAGCGCACGCTTGCCGACTATCAGGCTAAGGTGCAGGAGAAGTTTTCCGCCGCAAAGGCTCAGTCTGAGCAGGAGGCCGAGGGGCTGCGCGCCCAGCTGCGCGAGCAGGAACTGAGGGCAAAAATGAATCTGTCGGAGGCGGTTGCCGCGGCGGAGCGAGAGCGCGACGAGGCGCGTGCCAAACTGACGAGCGAGCTGGCGGTGCGCGATTCGCGCGAGGAGCAGGCCAAGGCGGCACACGAGCTCGAGCTTGCGCAAGCCAAGCGCGCGAGCGATGAGCTGATTCGCTATAAGGATGAAGAGATTGAGCGCCTTAAGGACATGAAGGTCCGCCTGTCCACCAAGATGGTGGGCGAGTCGCTCGAACAGCATTGCGAGACCGAGTTTAACCGTCTGCGCATGACGGCGTTTCCTAACGCGTACTTCGAGAAAGATAACGATGCGTCCGAGGGCACCAAGGGCGACTTCATTTTCCGTGAGTGCGACGCGAGCGGCAACGAGGTCATCTCGATTATGTTCGAGATGAAAAACGAGAATGACGAGACCGCGACCAAGCATAAAAACGAGGACTTCTTTAAGAAACTCGATCACGATCGTCGCCAGAAAGGCTGTGAGTACGCGGTGCTCTGCACGCTGCTCGAGCCCGAGAGCGAGCTCTATAACGCAGGAATCGTGGACGTGAGCTATCGCTACGAGAAGATGTACGTGATTCGCCCACAGTTTTTCATTCCCATGATCACGCTTCTTCGCAACGCTGCCATGGGTTCGCTGCGCTATAAGCAGGAGCTGGCGGAGTACAAACAGCAGAACATCGACGTCACGAACTTCGAGGCCAAGATGGAGAAGTTCAAGAACGACTTCGGCCGCAACTACGAGATCGCGAGCCGCAAGTTCCAAACGGCGATCGATGAGATCGACAAGACGATTAGCCACCTGCAGAAAACCAAGGAGGCGTTGCTGTCCTCCGAGAACAATCTGCGCCTTGCCAACAAGAAAGCCGACGATCTTACCATTCGCAAACTCACGTGGGGCAATAAGACCATGAAGGCCGCCTTTGACGAGGCGCGCGGGGCTGCGCCAGAGACAAACGATGAGCCAGCCGAGGCGGATTCGTATGAGGTCGAGGATGCCGAGTAGGGGATAGCGTATCGCACGAAAAGCGGGGCCGCTGGCGATGTTGCCAGCGGCCCCGCTTCGTTTCGTCCCATTGCGCCCGGCTAGTCTTCGAGCAGGTCCTCGATAAAGCCGACACGGTAGTTCTTGAAGATGACCTCGCCGCCGTCTTGCGTGGCATCCAGGTCGACGTCGCCCATGATGCCAAAGTCGTGGTCGCCATCCTCGTCGGCAAAGATCTGATGCACGTGCCACACGTGATCGGTCTTCTCGTCGGACTCATCGATGGAAAACATTGCGGCACTGCGGGCATCTCCGTCGGTGAGGATTTCCTCGTGCTGCTCATGGTAGGCGTCGAGTGCTTTTTGCCAGCGGATCTCGCTCATGCCCCAGTCGTCGTCGAGTTCGCCCAGGTCGCGAATGTGCTCGCGGGCGGCAAGGGTCACGCGGCGGAAGAGCGCGTTGCGCACCAGCAGGGTGCAGCCACGGCGGTCTGCCACGACCTCGTCGATGCCCTGCGGCGGTGCGGCATCGAGGGCTGCCGGGTTGCCGGCGTTCTCCCATTCGTCCACCAGGCTCGAGTCCACCGAGCGCACCACAAAGCCCAGCCACGAGATGATGTCGCGCAGGCGCTCGTCGCGCTTCTCGATGGGTACGGTGCGATCGAGGGAACGGTAGGCCTCGGCTAGGTAGCGCAGCAGAATGCCCTCGGAGCGGGCGATGCCGAGCTTTTGGATATAGCCCTTAAAGTCGCTCGCGCTCTCCAGCATGTCGCGCAGGACGCTTTTAGGCGAGAGCTGGTAGTCGTTGGCCCAGGGTACTTCCTGACAGTACTTGTCGAAGGCGGCATCGAGTAAGTCCTCGAGCGGCTTTTCGTAGCTGACATCCTGGATACGCTCCAGGCGTTCCTCATAGTCGACGCCGTCGGCCTTCATCTCGGCCATCGCGCGGTCGCGCGCAGCGCGCTCCTGTGCGCGCAATACCTGCTTGGGGTCCTCGAGCGTAGCCTCGACCATCGAGATGAGGTCCATGGTATAGGTCTCACTCTCGGGGTCGAGCAGCTCCAGCGCGGCAAGCAAAAACGGCGAGAGCGGCTGGTCGAGCGCAAAGTCCTCGGGCAGGTCGACCGTCAACGCGTAGTCGATGTCCGGCGCGGCGTCAGCCGGAGCGTCAGGTGCGGGCGGCACCTCGGTGCGCACGACGACGCCGGAGTCGATGAGCGTGGCGAAGATCTCGTCGGCACGAACCTCGAGCTTTGCCTTTTCCTCGGGCGTTTGCAGGCTTGTCTCGATGAGGTCGTGCACGCGGGCGCGAGCGTCGCCGCCCTGCTCGACCACGCTAATCACCATGGAGTGTGTGATGCGAAGGCGCGGCTTGAGCGTTTCGGGTTGCGTCTCGATCAGGCGCTCAAAGGTCTGCTTGTTCCAGGTGACAAAGCCCTCGGGAGGCTTCTTCTTTTTGATCTTGCGGAGTTTTTTGGGGTCGTCGCCCGCCTTGGCCATGAGCTTGGCATTCTCGATCTCGTGCTCGGGTGCCTCGGCAATCACCATGCCCTCGGTATCGAAGCCCGAGCGGCCGGCGCGACCGGCAATCTGATGGAACTCGCGGGCGCGCAGACGACGCATCTTGTAGCCGTCGAACTTGGTGAGCGCGGTGAGCACCACGGTGTGGATGGGTACGTTGATGCCGACGCCGAGCGTATCGGTACCGCAGATGACGGGCAGCAGGCCCTGTTGAGCTAAGCGCTCGACCAGCAGGCGATAGCGCGGCAACATGCCAGCATGGTGCACGCCGACGCCGCAGCCGAGCAAGCGCTTGAGGATCTTGCCGAAGGCCGTCGAGAAGCTCGTCCCCTTTGCCGCTTCTTTGATGGCTTCGCGCTGCTCCTTGCTGGCGATGCCAAAATTGGCGAGCGACTGTGCCGTCGCAAGGGCGGCATCCTGGCTAAAGTGCACGATATAGAGCGGGGCCTCGCCGCGGCGCATGGCGAGCTCGACCGTGCCCTCGAGGGAGGTCGTCACATAGTCGTAGCTCAGCGGAACAGGACGCGGGGCGTCGACAACCAAGTCGCAAGCAGCGCCGGTGTGCTCCTCGAGTGAGGCGGCGATGGCAGTGACATCGCCGAGCGTGGCGCTCATGAGCATAAACTGCGTGTGGGGCAGGGTGAGCAGCGGCACCTGCCAGGCCCAACCGCGATCGGGGTCGGCAAAGTAGTGGAACTCGTCCATGGCCACGCAGCCCACATCGGCGTCCTCACCCTCGCGCAGCGCATCGTTGGCAAGGATTTCGGCCGTGCAGCAGATGACGGGTGCTTTGGTGTTGATGTGCGTATCACCGGTTATCATACCGACGTTATCGCGGCCGAGTACCTGTACCAGGTCGAAGAACTTTTCGCTGACCAGGGCCTTGATGGGGGCCGTGTAATAACAGCGTTTGCCCTGTGCCATGCCTATAAAGAGCATGCCCAGCGCGACGAGCGATTTACCCGAGCCGGTCGGTGTGCCTAAAATGACGTGATCGCCGGCTGCCAGGTCCATGAGGGCCTCTTCTTGGTGATCCCACAGCTCAATGCCGCGGCCGCTCGTCCATTCAAAGAAGCGTTCGAAGGCCTGATCGGGCGTGAGCCATGGTTCGGGCTCACTGCCGTCCTCGGGCTCCCACCAGGTGGGGGAGAGCGCGCCGAGCGAGCCGAACTCGGCTTCGGTTCCCGTGCCACCCGAGAATGAGCTGGCGGCGCCGGCGCCGGAAACGGTGCTGGCGGTGATATCTGTCGTGGTCTGTGCCATGTGGTTGCTTTCTCTCGCCGTTTGTCCGTCAACTATTATGGCGTAGCGGCGGCGCGGGGTGCCAGCGGGCGAGAAAATGCAGGAAATGGGCGCGCGGTGCTAGCGTTCCTGAGGCAGGCGTTTCTTGCCTTTACGGGCGCGGTTCTTAAAGTTCTCGACGGCCTCTTCCATGCCCAGAGGTACATAGGTGAGCTCATCAAGGTTTTCGGGCAGGTAGCAGGCAAGGCTTTGCTCCTGCGCGCGGCCCGCCGCGAGCTGTTCATCGCTGGGTTGCGCGCCGGGTGTGGCGCAAGTGCCGTAGACGGCGGCACCCATCTCGCGCGTGCGGCGCTCGTACTCGGTCTCGGGATGCTCGGGATGGTCGCGGCGGACGTCGTCACTTACCCAAAGCGTGTCGTAGCCGGCCGCGGCAAACTGCCCCAGGGCGTAGTCGCGCAGTGGCTTACTGTCGGTGCGCAGCGTGACGGTAGCGCCGGCTGAAAAGAGCGGGCGGTAGAGCATCAGGTGGTCGACATGGACGAGTCGTTTTTTGGCGTACTTGGCCTTGGGCTGCGGCGTGGGAAAGTTGATGGTTATGGCGTCGAGCTCGCCTGCGGCAAACAGCTGCGGCAGCGATGCGGCACCTCGGGGCAGGACGAGTGCGTTGGACAGCTCCTGCTCGCAGATTTTCTGCGCGGCGTAGGCGATGCAAATGGGCTCTTGGTCCATGCCGATAAAGAGCGTGTTTGGCTCGTGGGCCGCGCGCTCTACAAGGTACGTTCCCTTGCCACAACCAAGATCCAGGTGAAGGTGTTCGAAAGGCTTGCTGCCTGCGGGCGCACAGGCCTTGCGCCAATCTCCGGCATAGGCCTCGGGGTTCGTCTCAATCGCATCGGCGTAGCGCTCCAGGCGCTCCTCGAGCACAAAGTTCTTAGGCGTGCGAACGTGGACGGCTCCCATGAGGCTCCTTGGTCATACGTGTGGAACGCATAGCCGCGCGTTCCGTCAATGGGTTGGAAAGGGGTGGGCATAGTTTGCCCAAAAGCTGCGGTGCGGCTCGGCGGCGAGTCGCCGATGCCTACAGCCGCTTGAGGATCACATAGCGGTTGAGCTCGCCGCTACGACCGTCGGCATGGAAACGCTCAAGCTCGCGTACGGGGACCTCGCCGCTCTTGTAGAACGTACGGACGCCGCGCACCAGGTCGGTGATCTGCTGATCGTCAAAGTGATGGCAATAGCGGTAGGCGTGGCGGTCGTTTTGCCAGCCAATGAGGTGGTCGCCGGCTTCAAACTGCGCGGAATCGTAACCCTCAAACGGCGGGGTGAGTTCGGCGCGGGCTTCGGCGCGAACGGCCTTGCGCGCCATGCGCTCGTCGTTCATAAACTCCCAAAAGCTGATGGCGATGATGCCGCCCGGGCGCGTCTGGCGCACCAAGGCGTCGAGCACGCGTACGCGGTACTCGCACGACGGCACGTGGTGCATAAAGCCAAAGCAGACCGAGATATCGGCGAGCGGGGCGTCGAAAAGCACGTCGGGTGTCTCGGCGGGGTTGAGCCTCATGAGGGCGTCGAGCACGTCGAGTTCCTGGAAGTGCAGGTTGGGAATGCGCAGGGCGTGGCCATGTGCATCGATGGCCAGGTCTTGGCAAGAGTCGACGCCATAGAACTCGAAGGGGCAGCTGGCATCTGCCGAGGGGTTTGCGCCGTCGACGCCCTTGGCGGCAAGTGCGCCGCCGGCGGCAAAGTTCTCGAATCGCATATTGCCGCAGGCAAGATCGAAGACGCGGACGGGATGCTCGATGGTGGCGACGTCGAGCTGTCCGAGCGCGATGTCCATGGTGCGCACCCAGCCGGGCCACGGGGCTTGGCGCGTATCGGAAAAGGAGGCGGAGTGCTCGCGATAGAACGTGTTGTTGAGCTGGATGAGCGATGAGGCGAAATCGCGGTTCACGGCGCGGAACTCCCTCCGTTGGCGGTGCGGAATAAATAGTACGACCATACTACCGTTAACGCCGCAACGGGGACAACCAAGCTACGGGTCATTGCTTTGTTTGGACACATTTCCGCAGCTCATATGCACCCGCAACCGCCGGTTGTCAAAAATCTCACTAGAATAGGTGGCATACTTTTGGCGGTGGCGGATAGATTTTTAACTGTGCAAGGCGCCTAAGAACAAAAACGGTCCGGCGGCACGGCTGGCAATCACGTAGGAGGAACCATGAATGTAGAAACTGCGCAGCGGCTCGCCGACCTTCGTCGCAGCAAGGGTTTTAGCCAAGAAGGGCTTGCACGAAAGCTGGGACTGTCGCGCCAGGCGGTCAGTAAATGGGAGCGCGCGGAGAGCTCTCCCGATACCGAGAACCTGATCTCGCTCGCAAAACTCTATGGCGTGAGTCTGGACGAGCTGCTCAATCCGAGCGACGAGATTGAGGACGATATCGAGTTTGAGAACGAGGACCGCGCCCGTCAGCGCGAAGCCGAGGCGGCAGAGCGTGCCCGCACCCACGAGGCGGCGGCGCGCGCTACCGAGGCGGCAACGCAGGCAAGTGACGCTGCGGCCAAGGCGGCGCAAGCTGCAAGTTGGAGCGCGCAGGCCGCCAATGCCGCTACGGCGCAGGCGACGAGTGGCGGTGCGGTTGGCTCGACTCCGGTGAAGGGGCCATTCCAGTCGTTCCCGTATTGGGCTGTGTGCTGGCTGCTGTTCTTTTTGCTAATGTTCCCGTTTGGTGCCGGCCCCTTTGCCGCGCTGATCTTCTTTACGATCCCCATTTATCACTGGGTGGCGCGTGCACTCGATGGCGATTGGGCGCGCGGGGATATTCAGGTTGGCCCGGCGCCGGTGGCGGCTAAGGCTCAGGTGCAGGACGTTCCTGCCGCGGCTGATACTGACGTGGCTACCGCGACCACCGCTGAGCCGAGCGTCAAAGAGGGTGATGAATGATGAAGCTCTCGCGTGAGTCTAAGGTGCGCCTGGGCGTTGGCATCGGGGCGTTTGTGCTCATTATCGGGCTTGTCTTTGGCACTTCGCGGATATTGATTCATTTTGATGGCCCGTGGGATCTCGACGATGTTGTACCCGGATTGTCTGGTATGGACGATATGTTTGACGACGATGATCTCTTGGATAGCGGTAACTATTCCGCTCGGCCTCAGCAGCTTTCGAGCACGACTTTTGACGAAGACGCGTTCCAATCGCTCGACTTGGATGTGACGTCGGGAACGGTCGAGGTTAAACGTGTCTCTGGCGGACCGGTGCGTGTCATCGAAAGCGGGCACGTTGCAAAGGGGGCATCTGCTTCCGATGCCGCCACTCAGAATCTAGCCAAGATCGAGGGCTCTACACTCAAGATTAGCCAGTTCGACTGCGATGACGAGCGCGCTATCGATCGTTCGGTCACCATCGAGCTGCCGCGGGATGTTGCGGATAACCTGGTCGGCATTACGGCGAATGTGGGGTCGGGAGACCTGACGATCACGGACATTGCGTGCCACGACTTCGATTTGACGTTGGACTCGGGAGACGTCGAGTTTGCGGGTACCGTGACCGACACCCTGAATGCCGAGGTCGGTTCGGGCGATGTGACGTTCGAGCTCTACCAGGCCCCCGCGAAGTCGATGGATGTAAGCGTGGGCTCGGGCGATGTGGAGATAACGGTTCCGAACTCTACGGGCTTTAAGGCGCGCCTCACCGTGGGCAGCGGTGACTTCGAGAGTGATTTCCTTCCGCTTGGCTACGATGGCGAGACCACTTTGAATCATGAATTCGACAACGGTGATAAGTCTGCCACGTATCGCTTTAAGGTCGGTTCGGGCGACATGTCGTTCGAATCGGAGTGATGGGCGGTTTTCGGAGATCGGTGCATATAGGCATACTCTTTGATGGAGGCGCCGGGGCCGTGGTCGGCTTCGGCGCCTTTGCCTTTACAATGGGGTCATGGAACAGATTATTTTGAACATACTCGAGGCCCTGCGTCGCGGCGAGACTGTAGACGACAAGGCGCTCGTCAAACTGATACATGCCGAGGCACGCCGCGAGGGTGCCGACAAGCGCGACCTGGCCAAGCGCCGACTGCTGCCCTTCTACCAGCGGATTAAACGTGAGGAGCCGGCTCGTTGGGCTGGGTGGAATGTCGATGCCGAACTGGAGCGTCAGCTGCTGCAGGTGCTGCGTATGAAGCCGCGCCGCACGGCTTCGGGCGTGGCGACCATTACCGTCATCACCAAGCCCTGGCCGTGCTCGGGCGATTGCCTGTTTTGCCCCAACGACCTGCGCATGCCTAAAAGCTATCTGCATGCCGAGCCGGCGTGCGCCCGTGCAGAGCAAAACTGCTTCGATCCGTATCTGCAGGTGAGTGCTCGTCTGACCGCACTTTCGCAGATGGGGCATGCGACCGATAAGATCGAGCTCATCGTGCTCGGTGGTACCTGGAGCGACTATCCGCAAGGGTATCAGGCATGGTTTATGTCGGAGCTCTTCCGTGCGCTCAATGACGATGCCGTCGCCGGCGTGGCGGCAAACCCCATGTTGGCGCGTCCGGGCATCAGCCGTGCCGAGGCAGGGCGCCTGCTCGATGACGCTCCCGCCGATGCCCTGCCGCCGGTGGTGGCGGAGCGCCGCGAACGCTATCGGGCTGCCGGCATTGCGACTGATGAGGCTGAGCTTGCTGCCGGCGTTGCCGACGAGCAGGGGCGTGTGGATGCCGCCGTGGGTGGTTATAATCGCGCGGTGCGTCGACTATACGGCTCCGGCACGCCGTGGGGCGAGGTCGCCGAGTGGCAGACGGCGACGATGAAAGAGCTTGAGCGGCAGCAGCGCATCAACGAGACGGCGAAGCACCGCGTGGTGGGACTCGTTATCGAGACGCGCCCTGATGCCGTAACGCCGCAGGCGCTCACGCTCATCCGCCGCCTGGGCTGCACCAAGATCCAGATGGGTATCCAGAGTCTTGACCAGCATCTGCTCGATATCAATGAGCGTCGTATTTCGGTGGCACAGATCGAGCGGGCGTTTTCGCTTGCGCGCCTGTTTGGCTTTAAGATCCACGCGCATTTTATGCTCAACTTGCTGGGCGCCACGCCCGAGGGGGACAAGCGCGACTACGAGCGCTTTATGGCCGAAGGGGCCTTTATGCCCGACGAGGTCAAGGTCTACCCGTGTGCGCTCATCGAGGGTTCGCGCCTGGTGGGTTGTTACGAGCGTGGCGAGTGGCGCCCCTATACCGAGGAAGAGCTGCTCGATGTATTGGCCGACGACATCGTGGTGACGCCGGCGTTCTGCCGCATTAGCCGCATGATTCGCGACTTTAGTTCCGACGACATCATGGTGGGCAACAAGAAGCCCAACCTGCGTCAGCTCGTTGAGAACCGCCTGGCTGCTCGGGGTGACGGTGCGACGGTGCGTGAGATTCGCTATCGCGAGATCAGTACCGCGGGTGCCGACCTGGATGAGTTGACCCTTGACGAGGAAGTAGCGTACGAGACGCCGGTGACTTACGAGCGCTTTTTGCAGTGGGTGACGCCCGAAGGCAAGATTGCCGGCTTTTTGCGCCTGTCGCTGCCCGACCGTTCGTTTGTTGCCGCGCATGCGGACGAGTTGCCGACGGGGCCGGAGGAGGCGATGATTCGCGAGGTGCACGTGTATGGCATGGCGGCGCGCGTGGGGGATCAAGGCCAGGCGGCGCAGCACCATGGATTGGGACGGTCGCTGGTGGAGCGTGCGTGCCATATTGCCCGGGATGCGGGCTATGCGCGTATCAACGTGATTAGCGCGATCGGTACGCGCGAGTACTATCGCCATTTGGGTTTTTATGACCACGGACTCTATCTGCAAAAGGAGCTCTAAATGAACAAGCCGAGTGTTTCTGCCGGCGTCGTTGCCGGCGTTGCCCTGGGAGCCGCAGCGCTTGGTGCGGCCGCTGTCGCTGTTCGTGCTGCCTGTCTGCAGGTTGCGCGAACCCGCAATGGGTTGGCGCGTGTGAAACGCGTGCACGATGAGGGCGGCGATGAGATTCGCGTGTTGGTGCAAGGCGGCGTCTACCAAAGCGCAAGCTACGTTGGCGAGTGTTGGGCGGAGCCCGTCTTTGCGTACTATCGTGCGTTTGACGATGCGTTTGAGGCCGAGCGCGCAATGCATGACGCCTATGGTCACGGTATCGACCGCATGCTCATGTTGGGCGGCGGCGGGTTTGCCTATCCCAAGTTTGCGCTGATGTCGCACGAGGGCTTGCGCATGGACGTCATTGAGTACGATGCCGAGATTACGCGCCTGGCACGTCGTTGGTTTTACCTGGACGAGCTGGAGCGCATGGTGGGCGACCGCCTGCGGGTGATTACCGCTGAGGCTCGCTCGTATCTGGGCGTGACGAGCGTGGGTCATCGTCGCTACGATGTGGTCGTGAGCGATTGCTTTGGCGGTGCCGAGCCCGTACGCGAGCTGGCGACGGTTGAGGCGCTGCGCCTGGTGCGAGGCAGCCTGAACCCCGGGGGTATCTACGTTGCCAATATCGTGAGCGCAAACGAGGGGAGCGACGTGACGTTCCTGCGCGACTGCGCTGCCACGGCACTCGAGGTATTCGCCCACGCCTGGGTGGTCCCATGCGGCGATGCGGAGTTTGGCGGCGAGGAAAACTACCTGCTCATTGCCAGTGACGGCGACTATGCCTTTGCCGAAGCCGTGCCCTTCGACGCCGACTTCCTTGGCACTGCTCTCCACGACTAGCCTATTGGGAGTAGTCAGTCCCGTCTTAGGTGTGGTCGCGCCAGCCGAGAACGCGCTGCTTCATGCCTTCGGTGTCGAGCACGCCTTCGGCAAAGCCTTTGCGCACGAGCTCTTCGGGAACAAACTCGTCGTAGCGGTCAAAATAAGGCACCTCGCCGGGATAGACGAGCTCGATGGGATCGAAGTCCTTTTCGGCCTCGGCGGCGAGTACCTCAAAGAACGTCTCCTCGTCGGCCTTCATCTTAAACTGCATAAAGTACGGGCGTGAAGGGTCGAGTCCGCGAAGGCCCAGTTCCGCGGCACACTTGATCTTGAGCATGCGCTCGAGTGCCAAAAAGGCGTAGCTACCCAGCCAGGGGAAGAGCACCCAGGTGTCGCCGCCCAGGTTAATGAGCGGCTTGGTTCCCACGCCCGAAATCTCGGCGGTATGACGAGCCTGTGCAAGGCGTGACCGCGCGTTGCCCATGAGGTACGGATATGCCGCGTGCTCGTTGAGCGCCTTGCGCATGCGCTCGAGTACATGCGTATTGATGTCTCCGGGGCAGTCGCCAAAGTAGGCAGGCACGCGACCTTTTACCTGTGTGGCAAAGACGGTATGACGCTTCCAGTCCACTTCCTCGACAATCCAGCAGTGTCCGGCGATGGCAATGCGCTCACCAGGCGGTGGGGGATTGACGATCGTGCCCAACTCGGCCGACTCACTGCGAACGGTAAACTCCTCGTTTTCCTGGAACACGGCGTAGAACTTAAAGTTGTTGATGATGCGCTCGCCCGCGAGGCCCACGATGAGCCCGCCGCCCTCGGTGACCTGGATGTGGTCGATCTTGATAAGGTGGCGCAGCAGTACGCGATAGTCATCGGCCGAGACGCGGTGGAAATAGCTGAGCGTGAGCACACGTTGGGCAAGCTCGGCCGGTGTGAGCTCGCCGGTGCTGGCGAGCGTCGACATGGTCTGGTGATAGAGCAAACTGTAGGGGAGTCGATCGAGCTCGGGTGGCTCGACCCACTTTTCCTCGCGATAGAGTTGTACGAGTGCGATGCCCTGCAGGAGCTTCCAGGGTATCGTTTCGGGCATCATCGTGCGCGGCTCGGGCTCCTCCTCGCGCATGACAAACCACATCTCGGGTGGAAGATCGCGGCGGCCTGTGCGCCCCATGCGCTGCAAAAAGGAGCTGACGGTAAACGGCGCATCGATCTGGAACGCGCGCTCCAGGCGACCGATATCAATGCCGAGTTCCAGCGTGGAGGTGGTGACGGTTGTCTGCGCCTGTTCTTCGTCGCGCATGAGCTCCTCGGCGGTCTCGCGTAGCGATGCCGAGAGGTTGCCGTGGTGGATGAGGAAGCGGTCTGGCTCGTGCCGGTTTTCACAGTAGCTGCGTAACACGGAGCACACGGCCTCTGCCTCCTCGCGCGAGTTGGCAAAGACCAGGCACTTGCGGCCGCGGGTATGTTCAAAGATGTAGCCCATGCCGGGGTCGGCGTTGTCAGGTGCGGTGTCGGTGGGGTTGAGCAGCGCCTGTTCGGTTGCCTGCGGGATGTCGACTTCGCCCTCGGGAGCCGAGGAAGTGCGACGGTCCTTGGGGGCAGCCTTGCCCCGTGCCTGCTCGCGACGTTGACGGCGCTCCTCTTGCGTGAGCTGTCCGCTGTGGCGCATGTCTTGGGCGCCGGCGGGCAGCGCCGCGGGTGGTGCCGCCTCAATGCGCTCGCATGCGAGCACCTCAGCTTCCTGCGGGCCTGTGCTCGTGAATCTTCGCTGCTGTGCCTGGGGGCCCGAGTTGTAGAAGTGCTCCATGGAGATACGCCACACGCGGCGCGGCTCCTCAAAACGGGGGATAACGCAATCGCGTCCCGTTCCCTGTGAGAGAAAGGCGCCCGTGCGCTCGGGGTCGCCGATGGTAGCAGAAAGGCCGACGCGGCGGGGCTGCACGCCTGCCATACGCGAGAGTCGCTCGATAAGGCAGAGCGTTTGCCCGCCACGGTCGCCGCGCATAAGCGAATGAACCTCGTCGATAACCACATAGCGCAGGTCGCAAAACATGCGCGGGATTGCCATGTGCTTGTGGATCAGGAGTGCCTCGAGTGATTCGGGCGTAATCTGTAGGATACCGCTCGGCTTTTTGATGAGCTTTGCTTTGTGCGACTGCGAGACATCTCCGTGCCAGTGCCAGACGGGGATATCGGCTTCTTCGCACAGGTCGTTGAGGCGGACGAATTGGTCGTTGATGAGCGCCTTGAGGGGGCCAATGTAGAGGGCGCCCACGCTCGCGGGCGGGTTCTCCCAAAACTCGGTCAGGATGGGAAAGAAGGCCGCCTCAGTTTTGCCAGATGCCGTGGATGCCGTCAGGAGCACATTGTCTTGCGTGTTGAAGATGGCATCTGCCGCCGCAACCTGGATGGAGCGCAGACTCTCCCAATCGTGGGAGTAGATGAAGTCTTGGATAAACGGGGCGTAGCGGTCAAAGGCGTTCACGGGGCCTCCTTTCAACAACGAATCTCTCAACGCGGCTGGCAACGGCTTGCTGCATTACTGCTTCAACGTTTGCCCAGATAAAACCTGCCAAAATAAACCTGTCCCTTATTGGCAGGTTAGATGGTGAATTCGGCGAAGTTACGGTCGCCGCCTGCGGTATCGGTGTCGCCTGTTGCGGTTGCCGGCGCCAACGCGTCGCCGCCGACGCTTTGCAGCAGCTCGGCCACGTTGGCGTCGGGGTTTTGGCATAGGATGTCGAGCAGCTCGATAAAGTCACGAATGACTTCACGCGGCGTCAGATGCGTGTCGGCCCCCACGCGACCGAACTCGATCTTGAGGAAGTCCACCAAGTCGTTCTCGGTAAGCGTGGGCGTCCAGCCAAAGTAGCCGGCGTGAATTTGCATGAGTTTTTCGATCAGCACCAGCAGCTCCTCGTAGGTGAGTGGCTGCAGGCGGATGATGGGCGCGAGCATGTCCTTAAGGTCTTCGCGCGCAAAGCGGCCCTGAGCGAGTCGGCTGCGCAGGGCCTCGTAGGAGAACACGCCGCGGCGGCGGTCTTCGATGGAGGTTGGCGTGCCGCCCATGATCATGCCCAGGTACTGCGCCTTACCTTGGAGCGTGTCGTTGTACATGGTCAGGATCTTCTCGTAGTTGTATTGGCGCGTGATGGCGTTGGGAATCTTATACAGATTCACGAGTTCGTCGATGAGCACCAGCATGCCCTTGTAGCCGCTGCAGACCAAAAAGCGCGCAATGAGCTTAACGTAGTCGTACCAGTCGTCATCGCTGATGATGGTCGAGGAGCCCAGCTCGGCGCGTGCCTCGCTCTTGGTGCGGTATTCGCCGCGAATCCATTTGGTCACGCGGCTCATGGCCTCTTCGTCGCCCCCGGATGCGGCCATGCGATAGCGGCGGAGCATGCGGGTGAAGTCGAAGCCGTGGACCATCTCCTCGAGCGGGGCCAGTTGGGCATTGACGGCAGACTCGTCGGCGTCGGCGCACGAGGCGACCCAGCGATCCAGGATAAGGTTGAGCGCGCCGCCCTCGGGGCGCGTCTTGGTCGATATATTGCGGATGAGCTCGCGGTAGGTGGCAAGGCCCTGTCCCTGACCGCCCTGCAGGCGGCGCTCGGGCGACAGGTCGGCATCAGCGACGACGAATCCCTCGCCCATGGCGTGCGTGCGGATAGTCTGGAGCAAAAAGCTCTTGCCGGCGCCGTAACGACCGACCAGAAAGCGGAAGCTCGCGCCACCGTCGGCGATGAGACTCAGATCGGTGAGCAGGGCGCGGATCTCGACCTCGCGCCCTACGGTGATGTAAGGAAGGCCGATGCGCGGGACCACACCGCCCTTGAGCGAGTTGAGAATGACGGCAGCGACGCGCTTGGGCACGCGAGGTGCTGCGGATGCGGTATCACTCATGGTCTAGGTATCCTCTCACGTCTGCTTCGTAGTCCTCGATAATCTGCGGCCCTGCCGCGCTAAATTCAATTACGGTGTCGCCCACCAGGTCAAAGAGCGCCTCGTTGATGGTATCGACGAGCATGTCCTCGCTCTGCTCCGATTGCACTACCGCCGATTCCGCCTGTACTGCGTTGTGCTCGAGCAGCGCGCGGAGATAGGCGTCTGCGGCGGGCGCGAGTTCGTTCGTGGCGTCAGCGGGCGCAGCAGCTGCGAACGCGGGCGTCGGTGCGAGAAGCGGTGCTACGACACCAAACTGTTCGGTGGATATGGTCGGCTCGTCGGACTCGTCCTGCCCTGCGGCCGCCGCGACCGCCTCGACCGTCGCGGCGGCCGCAGGCTCGGCTTCCGGTTGCCCTGAGTCCGCTGCCTCGGCTTCTGCGGACGCGCCGTCCTCGCGTTCCTCGTCGATCAAAAGCGCTTCGCGCGTTTGTGCGGCAGCGCTCCGAATGTGCCCCAGCTGGCTCAAATCGATATCGATCTTGACGGGCTGGTGTGCGGCGTCCCACGAAAGCCATGCCACAATCTCGTCATCGATAATCTTGGCCAGATATTTGGGGACCTTTTCTTCCTTAAGGGGATGGGCGGGGTCCAGCGCCAGGCGCAGGCGTTGGTCGCAGGCGCGCATCATTTCACCGAGCTTGGTGCTCTTTTGCCTGCTACCGTGAATCCGCATGCATTCCCAAAAACCGTTTTGGCAACGGTAGATATGGATGGGGTCCAGACGGTATTCGCAGTCCTCGTGGCGCTCGGGCGCAAAGAATACGGCCGAGGCAAACATGGTGTAGGGCATGGCCGTCTCCTCCCCAAATAAACTTGCCACGATGCCGGTCTTTCGGTGCGTGTCATAGTAGCGCGCCATGCGGACATACACGGCGCACGCCACGTGGCGCAGATCGCGGTGGTGGCTGCGGTCGAGCCGCGAGCTACTTAGGTTGTACGTGGAGAGGGCGTTGATGGCGGCCATGAGTCGCTCCTCGCGCACCTCATCGGGCGGAAGGGGGAGCGTGGGCTCGGAGGTTTTGCGACGCTTAGGGGTCTGGCCGGACGGTGCCGGTGCCGGTACAAGGTCTCGCGCCGCGCGTCGCAGCTCGATAAGGGCGTTATCGAACATGACGGTTTTAGAGTCACGAAGCAGCTTGGGGTCGAGCCCGTGGAACACGGCGTAATCTTGCAGCCACACGCGCGCAAACCGGTCGATGCCGGGCTCGAAGGCGCGATAGACATCCCAAAAAGTCTTGATCTTGTTAAAGCCATCGAGCGGATTATCTACGCCAATGCCGCAAATCAGCTCATAGAGATACAGAAAGGCAAAGGACGTAGACGTTTCCTCGACGGTTCCGCGGCGGACTTGGGCACGCCAGGTAAAGTAGCCGCGCAGCTGCCGGTCGCTCATGGCGTTGTAGGTGGGAAAGTACGACTTAAAGGTGCCGTTGTAGGGACAGTCGTCCTCAAAGTCGGCCATCAGCAGGCCCTGGCGGTAAAAAAGCTCGGCTTCCGAAAGCCAGCGGCCCGCACCGCCCTTGGGATCATCCTGCCAGCGCGATATCTCGCGCATTTTACGGTACTGGTCGGGGAGGAAATTCTGCATCTGTCGGCCGGTTTTGAGAATCGGCTCGTCTGCGTAGGTTTCGTTTGAGAAGCGGGCGGACTGATGGGTCCGGGCCTCGGCCATAATGCGCTCGATGAGCATCTTGATGTCCTGGTCGGCCACCGCTCCTCCTCTCGAACGCAGCTACGGTGACCTCATATCATAGCACAGCATCAAACAGATGTTCGAGATACCGCTGCGTTGATAGATTTAGAACAGGAGGGCGTATATGACGGCGATGACGACGGAGGGAAGCATATTGGCCGTGCGGAAGGTCTGAGGACGGATGAGGTTGACGCCGACGCAGAAGATGAGCATGGAGCCTACGAGCGAAAGGCTGTTGAGGGCTGCTGTGGTCATGATGGGGGAGAGCGCGCCGGCAAACAACGTGATCGTCCCCTGGAACACGGCGACGGGCAGGGCGGAGAAGATGCAGCCGCGGCCAAGCGAGGCCGTCATGGTGCAGACGATGATGCAGTCCAGTGCGCCCTTGAGGGCAAGCGTTGACCAGTCGCCGAGCAGGCCGTCCTGGATCGATCCCACAATGGCCATGGCGCCGATGCACACGGTGAGTGAAGTCGAGACAAAAGCGTTGGTGAACTCGTTATCGCCCTCACTGCCAGTCTTGCGCTTGAGCCATTCGCCAAGGTTCTCGATGGCGGCCTCCAAGTTGATGGCCTCGCCGATGAGCGAACCGAGCGCAAATGAGACGATGAGCATGGTGGTACCGGTGGTCGCTAGCGCCTTTCCATCGATGATGAGCATCTTTTGCATGGTGCCGCCCAGGCCGATAAACAGGACGCACAGCCCCGATGCTTTCATGAGCGTGTCTTGGATGCGCGGTGTAATGAAGCGGCCGCCCGCTAATCCCAAAAGACCGCCCGCAACTAAAAGCGCAACGTTGATGATTGTTCCCAAGCCCGGCATGAGCCCTCCTGTATTGATGCCAACGTGGCAATCGTAGCAGAACGAAATGCGAGGCACATCGCGACTCATCTAATACGTTATATAAGTGGTATTAGGAATGATGCGCAGCATTTAAGCCTCAGGTGGTTGTCGGGACATAGGGGTAGTAGTCAAAGCGCAGTGTCATAAGCCGCTGCGGGGATTCAATAGCCGCGGCGATGATATTGGCATCGCGGGCACGATCAAACCCTTCGAGTTCGATCTGATACGAGACGTCTTGCATAATGTCCAGACGTCGCCAGGCTAGAAGTGTGTCGCCATCGAATTCCAAGGTCTTGCCTCCGTCTGGGGCAACGGCGTATAGACGCAGTTTAGCGGTGGTTGCAGGGTCGACAACCGTGACCTTTTTAATTTCGTTTCGAGTATTCTTGGCGCCCAACAAGGTGAGCAGTGTTGGGGCCACGACCTCGCCCGATGGCAAAAAGACGACTTCGATGGATTCGGGAAATGCGATGATGGCCGACTTGCGGACGGGCTGATTGACGGCGGCAACTTCGATGTTTGCAGCATCGATGACCTCTGTGTGGTCGAGGGCGGCAAGCACGCAGCAGTTACCTTCATCGATCTCCTGAGGATCAGCAAGCCCCAGACTGCCCGCGAGCTCGGGATCGTTTGGACCGGTAGCGGGCTCATTCGGTGCTTCGAAAGAAGCTGGGACGCTGTTTGTCGGCGACGGCGTGTCGCCCGCACCTGCTTCTTTGTCCGTGCTCTCTTCTTGTATGGTTGCGTTGATGGGTTCGTCGTTTGAGGGGAGCGTCTTGGCGTCAAGCGCGGAGGGGACAATCCCGACGGCTCCGGATCCGTTCCACTCCATCTCGAGAAGCGCCGGGTCGGCAAGAATGCGTTGCCTGCCTAGCGTGTGGGTATCGATCGCAATAGGGCCTGCCTCCGTCCCGCGCGTAAGGCCGAGCGATCCGGCCGGCTTCTCGAAATGAATGTCTGTGTCTTCGGTACTGGCGGCGTAGAACAGCAGGGATGCTTCTCCCGCCGCGATGGCATCGGTGCCCGCCTTGGTCAGCCGCAGCGATGCCGTGAATGAGAGGGTGGGCTGCACATCGTCTGCATTCGCGGCGGCGCAGCCCAGACATATACCGCCTCCTTTCTCGAAAAACGCACCGTCGAAGGCGACCTTCGCTCCGTTCGCCGAGTCATCGACCGAAGCGATATCGATGCGCAACCCCAAATCGCACGGATCGCCATCTGCATCGAGCACAATCGAGCGCCACGTGCAGACGGCGCACCCCGCCTGGGAGCCGTTTGCCTTGTTCGAACGATTGATATCCACGACTATCGAGCCGTCCGTATTACGACGAAGGCATCCCGAGGTTGAGATTGCGGCCTGTGCGATCGAAAAACGCTTGCACGCAATGGCGCTCGACGGATTTGGTGCGGAGCTTAGGGCTGCTGGTAAGGAGTCTGCCATGACGGGAGTCGCCCAAGCGGCGACAGGCGTTCCGGTTGCGAGCGCGCCGCAGAGTGCGACGACGGGCAAAAGGTTCTTCGATGCCATGGGGTCTCCTTAGCTAATTTAGTGCGGCCTGTCCGTGTTTCGTTTCTGGCTGCGTTTGATGTGCAGACCGAGGCCGGCGGTTCCCGCGCCTGCTGCCGTGGCGCCTGCTGCCAAGAGCCATCGTCTGTCGTCTGTCTGTGCCAACGGTTCCTTGCAGTTGCCGCGGTCGAGCTCCGAGAGGTCGACCGTCACTTGCGTGGCGGCCTGCGCCTGTTCTTGCTGGGCAAAGGCCATGGCTGGCCCAAACGCTAGGATACTGACGGCGGCGGCCAGGGCGACGGCCTTATGCCGTGTGCGCACCGGGCTCGACCGTCCAGGTGATCGTTGCAACCTGATCGCCTTCGCCGGTTACGCGGAAGATGTCGCGCGTGACGCGGGCGACGTTTCCGCTTGTCTTGAGCTTAATTTTGTCCGTGCCGCCGGCAATGCCCTGGTAGCCCATGTCGAAGGCTGCATTCTTGGAAAGATCGAGGCCCGTCTCCTGCATTGCGGCGCTGGCGTTCTGGAGTGCACCGTCGGGGCCGACCTTAAAGTCGATGGAATTCTGCGCGGTTCCGGCCTTGGCGTCGGCGGCAATGGTCCAGGTGTTCATGGCGTCGATCTTCATGTTGGTGACATGGATGCCGTAGGCCGAATGATTGTCGATGGTGGTCGCGTCTTCTGAGGGGCCCTGAAGCGTGCCGTCGGCCTTGGCGACGAAGGGAATAACCGTCGGAACTTTGAACTCTACGTTGTCGATCTCGGTCCTGACCATTACTTTCGTGGTTCCAACGCGCCCGGCTGCCAGAGCTGGCGTCGGGGCGGCGCCCATTGCGAGCGCGAGCGCGAGCCCTGCGCCAACGACGAGCGCTCTGGCTCCGTTCATGTTCCTGGTGATGTCCATGGTCGTTCCTTTCTATTCGCCGCGGGCCGTCCCCGCGATGATTGGACGAATGCTGGTGAATTGCGTGCGGTGCCGCGTCGGCCGAAAAAGCTAGTTCTCGGCTTGCTCAACCCGTACCTTGACACGTGTCGGATTGCCGTGGCTGTCGAGGGTCTTGGCATCGAGTGCCTGGATCTCGATGTACGCCTCGCCTTCTTTGATGTCGCCAGCGGGGCACGTCTCGATTGTCTTGCCGGTCTCGACCACACCGGATTCGTACATGGTCTCGTCGTTTTGGATGACGCGGAATCGCTGGGGAAATTTATTGTCTTGGACGTTTTGCACGTTGACGCGCAGCTTGCCGTCCTCCTGCAGCTGAGCGACCGGCGCGACCGAAATCGTCATCATGTTGTCGCGGACGATAGCGTCGAGCTCATCTTGGATTTCCTGACGCGTTTTGCCCTCGGCCGTCGTAACCGAAGCGCCCGCCTCGGGTACGGGCTGCGACTGCCAAGCGTATAGTCCTACGGCGACAAGGGCGCAGACGATGGCCAAACAGGCAACGATGAGCTTCTTGCGACGACCCAGGCCTACAAAGTGGGGTGGCCTCTTCGCGCTCATGCGGCATCCTTGGTGGTATAGACGCGCGCAAAGGTGGACGGGTCCGCTCCAAAGAGCATGTGAAGCATCAGACGGCGCGAGTAGACGAGCTCGTCGAAGTCGGGAGGGAGCTCGATGTCGTGGATATGCGCGATGTGGTGGGCGAGCGCCGAGAACGACTCGGGGTCGCAGATCACATCGGTGGTAACGTGGTAGACCGTCGTATCGGGGAATGCCTCTTCGTCGAAAGGTAGGAGATGGGGATCGTCGTCGACTTCGATGGCGATGCCGTACTGGGGCCAGTAATATGCCATGGGAACCTCCCTGCTTCTGGGCCAAAACTTCTATCGGTTTTGGCTGTCGACGCCGACCGTATCAGCCGCTACTTGACCAATTTCTGACCAAATGCTTGACGGATTGGCGTCTCCGCAGGTAGAAGGCGGCAAAAAATACTCCAACTTTTTTCGAGCGTCAATCGCGCGGTCGGCGACGGCGGGGCCATAAGTGTCAAAAGCATCGTCTGCCGAGGAAATCAAGCCGCTCGCCGAATTGCACGAACGTAAAAATCGCCAATTATGGAGACGGTCTCGAACACGTCGACGAAACGATGCGGTAACATCTCCCTGCAAACACTGTAGTTAGCTAAAGGGGGAGTTCGCGTGTCTGCAACCATCAAACCCTTCACCGACGAGTTCGAAGAGTATGGTCGCGATGAGTCTCGCGCATCGGGCGAGGCCTCGAGCATCTCGTTTCCGACAACGGAAGACGAGCTCCGTGCCATTTTGGAAAAGCTCCATGCCGAGCGTGTCCCGGTAACGGTTCAGGGCGCCCGAACCGGCCTTGCCGCCGGTGCCGTGCCCCACGGCGGGCATATCCTCAATACTTCCCGTATGAATCGCTACTTGGGCCTTCGCCGCGATGAACAAGGCCAATTTCTGCTGCGCGTGGAGCCGGGCGTTGTGCTCTCGGAGCTGCGCAAGCAGCTGAGCAAGAAGGTGCTGCCGACTGCTGGTTGGGACCAGGCATCGCTTGAGGCCTACGAGGAGTTCCAAGAGTCCCCCGAGCAGTTCTTTCCCACCGATCCCACCGAGGCATCTGCCTGTCTGGGTGGCATGGCGGCATGCAACGCCTCCGGCGCCCGCAGCTACGCTTACGGCCCCATGCGCCCGCATATCACGGGACTCCACGTCGCGCTGGCTGATGGCGATTTGCTTGAGCTTCAGCGCGGCGAGGCTTTTGCCCAGGGCCGCCACCTGTCGCTCGTGACGGCAGAGGGCCGTACGCTCGAGCTCGATCTTCCCGGCTATACCATGCCCGAGACAAAAAATGCCTCAGGCTATTTCGTTGCGGACGATATGGACGCCATCGACCTCTTTATCGGCGCGTGCGGCACGCTCGGCGTTATCACCGAGCTCGAGATTGCCCTGCAGGCGGCGCCTGCGGTCGTTTGGGATGTGAGTTGCTTTTTCGATAGCGAGGACAAGGCGGTGTCCTTTACCGATTCCGTGCGCCCTGTCCTGTCCCATGCGGCTGCCATCGAGTACTTCGATGCTGGCGCCCTGGATATTCTACGTCGCCAGCGCGAGCAGTCGACGGCGTTTGCCTCGCTGCCGGCGCTCGACAAAGAGGCCAAGGTATGTGTCTACGTGGAGCTCGATTGCGATGACGAGGCGCAGGCGACCGAGGAGCTGTACCACTTGGGATGGGTGCTGGAGCTTGCGGGCGGCCGCGACGATGCGACATGGGTCGCCCGCACCGAAGTCGATCGCGAGTGCCAGCGGTTCTTCCGCCACGCGGTGCCCGAGAGCGTCAACATGCTCATTGACGAGCGTCGCCGCACCGACCCCACCATTACCAAGCTGGGATCGGATATGTCGGTGCCCAATGCACGCCTTGCCGATGTCGTGGCCCTCTATCGCCGCACGCTGGCCGAAAGCGGGCTTGAGTCTGCTGCCTGGGGACACATCGGGAACAACCATCTGCATGTGAACATCCTGCCGCGCGATGCGCAAGACTACCGTCGTGGTGGAGAGCTCTTTGCCCAGTGGGCTTCCGAGGTCACGGCCATGGGCGGTGCCGTTTCTGCCGAACACGGCGTCGGCAAGATCAAGGCGGGCTTCTTGGAGACGATGTACGGCCACGAGGCCATGGTCGAGTCGGCGCGTCTCAAACTCCAGCTTGATCCTGCCGGCCAGCTGGGTCGCGGCAACCTGTTTACGGAGAAGCTCTTGGATGAACTCGTCCAGAAAGGGGGCGCGTGAAGATGAGTGATTTCCATATGGCGGTGTGCGTCAAGGCGGTGCCCGGAAGCACCGAGGTCAAGATGGACCCCAAGACCAATACTATCGTGCGTGATGGCAAGCAGGCGGTCATTAATCCCTTCGATGCAAGTGCTCTCGAATGTGCGCTAGCGCTGAAGGACGACTTTATCGGCTTTGGCATGGACGTGCGTGTGACGGTGGTGTCGATGGGCATCCCCGCGACCGAATCGCTGCTGCGCGACTGCATCGCCCGCGGCGCCGATGACGCGCTGCTGCTAACCGATCGCGCCTTTGCAGGTGCCGATACCCTGGCAACCACCTATGCCCTCAAGTGCGGTATCGAGGCGCTCGACGAGGACTTCGACCTGCTCATCTGCGGCAAGATGGCGGTGGATGGCGATACTGCCCAGATTGGCCCCGAGCTTGCCGGCGCCTTCGAGATTCCCTGCGTGACCGATGTGAGCTGCGTGCAGAGCGCCGGCTTTGCAACGTGCGGTTCGCTTTCGCTTGTCCACGGTTGCGATGCTGGCGAGGAGACGGTGTACCTGGAGATGCCGTGCGCGATGACGACCGCCAAGGAGATCGGCCAGCTGCGTATGCCGAGCATTGCCGGTATTCGCGCGGCCGAAGATGCAGACGTGCGCGTGGCCAGCGCTGCCGACGTAAACGCCGACCCCTCTCGTTGCGGCCTTGCCGGATCGCCGACGCAGGTCGTGCGCTCGTTTGTGCCCGAACGCGACCAAACGTGCGAGGCCGTTGAGGGGACGGCGTCCGAGCAGGCGGCAAAGCTTGCCAAGATTATCGAGGGGATGGCGTAGATGAGCGGACTGATTATCGATAGCGAAGCCTGTATCGGCTGCGGTCGCTGCGTTCGCGCCTGTGCTTCGGGCGGCATTGTGGTGGAGGGTGAGCGCCCCAATCGCTGTGCCCGCGTAACCGACGGCTGTATCCTGTGCGGTGGGTGCGTCGACGCCTGCCCCGTCAACGCCATCTCGATTGAGCGCGACGAGGCCGCCGGCGCGGCAGACCTTGACGCATATCGAGACATCTGGATCTTCGTGCAGACTGACGAGCACGATGCCGTTGCATCCGTGGCCTTCGAGCTCATGGGCAAGGGGCGCGAGCTTGCCGATGCCCGCGGCTGCCGTCTGGTGGCACTGGTCGGCATGAGCCCCGAGGGCTCACTCGGGGACCTGGAGCATCTGATTTGCGCCGGTGCGGACGAAGTTCTGGTCTGTCGTGACGAGCGCCTGCGTCAGAACGACGCGGAGGTCTACGCTCGCTTGATCTGCGATTTGGTAGCCGAGCGCAAGCCCGAGGCCATTCTGTACGGCGCGACCGCCTTTGGTCGCGAGCTGGCGCCCGGTGTGGCCGTGCGCTTGCAGACGGGTCTTACGGCCGATTGCACGGTGCTTTCTATGGATACGGAGACGGGTCTGCTGCAGCAGACGCGCCCGGCGTTTGGCGGCAACCTGATGGCCACCATTATCTGCCCCAACCACCGTCCTCAGATGGCAACGGTGCGCCCCGGCATCTTTAAGGCGCCCGAGTTTGACTATAGCCGCTCCGGCACGATTACCCAGGTAGTGCTTGCGGATGACGTTAAGGCCCGCGTCGAGATCTCGATTCCCGCCGAGGAGTGGGGACAGCAGGCCTCAATTGCCGATGCCGAGCGTCTGGTCGTGGTGGGCCGCGGCATCGGCTCCAAGAAGAATCTGCCCCTGATGCGAAAGCTCGCCGATGCCCTGGGTGCCGAGCTTGGTTGCACGCGTCCCATTGTGGAGGCAGGCTGGTTGGAGTATCGCCACCAAATTGGCCAGACGGGTGTATCGGTCTCGCCCAAGCTTCTCGTGAGTATCGGTGTTTCGGGCGCCATCCAGCATCTTGCCGGCATCGGTGGGGCGGAGTGCATTATCGCCATCAACGAGGACCCGGATGCCCCCATCTTTGGTGCTGCCCAGTACAAGGTTGTCGGTGATGCCGTCGAGGTCGTCGAGGAGCTGCTGGCCCAGTTTGAGCGCTAGGCACGCGCCAGCCAGTCGCGCATCTCGTCCTTTAGGCGGCTCCAGGTTGCCTGCGTGGCGGGGTCGGTAAAGGGCCGCGTAATGCCAAAGGGCGCGTCGAGCAGGCGGTAGATATCGCCTTGCTCGCGCGCCAGCGCGCGGCTTGCCGGATAGACGGGCTCAAACATAAAGCAGATAAGCCCCACCAAGAAGTCGGCGGGCTCATCGCGCTCATCGCGCGTGACGCAGCGGTGCTCGTCAAAGGCGGCCAGCGTCGGTGCCGAGAAACGGCTGGCCAGAAACGCGTCCTCATCCACTTTGAGGATGGTGTCGACGGTGCTGTCGGCGATGGTGCGCATAATGTCGATCTTGTCGCCATCGCGCACGATGTCGCAGAAGCTCCGCGTGCGCTCGTCGAGCTGTGCGGGTAGACGGAAATCGCTGTGATAGGCAATGCTCGCTCGGATGAGCTCGTCTTCTGCCGGGTCATCGATAAAGTCGCGGATGCTCGTTACGGCGGGTGCATCGGCGGGATTCTCGCCAAAGAGGACCTCGATGCCCAGCGCTGCATGGCTCATGCTCTCGGCGTCCTTAAAGGTGTCCCAGCGCCGCAACTGCTCAAAGCGGCCCATATCGTGTAGCAGGCCGCAAAGCCATGCCAGGTCAATATCTTCTGACGACCAGCCCTGCTCGCGCGCTACGGCATCGCATGCCTCGGCCACGTGGTACGTATGCTCGATTTTGAGCGCGATGCGTGGGTTAGTGGCGTCGTAGGCATCGGTGTAGCTTTTGAAGGCCGCGCGCGCCCGGTCTCGATCGATAGCTGTCATAATGACTTCCTAAAAAGTTGTGTCTTTCGATCCGGTGGCAATTGTAGGTGAACTTTATTGCCACCGGTTGATATTTCTGCTGCGTTGCAAGGCGCGCTGCAGACGACTTACCAGAATGGGAGTGGCATGGTCCCTAGGATCTTTAAAATCGTCTGGCCAGTGATGCTTACCTATGTTGCAATAGGCGCGCCGTGCGGAATGATCATGGGGCAGACGGGAATGGAGCCCTGGATGGTCTTTGCTCTGAGCAGCACGTTTGTGACGGGCAGCGGCCAGTTTATGATCTGCAATCTTTGGCTGGCGGGCGTACCGGCACCTTCGATTATCGCGAGCGTCGCCGCCATCTCCTCGCGCTTCGCTCTTTACTCGGCATCGATCGCACCCCATCTGGCGGGCGCCTCGAAGCGTCAGACGCTGGCTGTTGCCGCGACGCTCACCGAGGAGGCATACGGCATCTCGCTTGCCAAGCTGGTTGAGGGGGAGGATTGGGGCCCGCGCGAATCCTTCGTGCTCAACGTGATCCTCATCGCGACATGGGGCGCTTCGTGCACGATGGGTGCCATCGTCGGTGCCGTTGTCGATGTTCCCACCGCTATTGCGAGTTTCGTCTGCACGTCGCTCTTTATCTGTCTACTCTTTTCGCAGCGGCTGTCGCGCGGCAACGTTGTCGCGGCGGTTTCGGGCGCGGTGTCCGTCGCCGTATGCAAGTTCTTGGGCCTCACGAATATTGCCGTGCTGGCAAGCGTCGTGGTCGGCATTGCCATTGCGCTGGCGTGCGATGCTGTATTAGACGGAAGAGGTGCCCGCGATGCCCGTTAACGAGTTCTTGGTTCTGTGGCTGTTGTCGTGGGCTGCTATCGCGTTCTTTCGCATCGCGCCGGCGTTTGCCTTGCGCGGGAGAACGCTGTCGCCCCGCATTACCGAGGCCCTGGGTTATATCCCGCCCGCTGCCTTTGCCGCGCTGGTCGCCAACGACTTGGTGAGCCCCGGCGCGTTCGACGCGGGACCCTGGCCTGCCTTGGTTCCCTGGATTGCGGCTGCCGGCGTCGTGGCCGTGGCGGTCAAGACAAAATCGATGCTGTGGTGCTGTGTTTCGGGCATCGTGTTCTATATCGTTTTGAGCCTCATATAAGAGCGGGGCACGTTTAGCGCCCCTGTCCAACGAATCGAATTTCTCACCGAGCTGGTCTATTTCTTCTGGTACCATGGTCAAACTTTACTGTAGCAAAGCGTGACGTGGGCTTTTGTACCCCGTCAGCGGAAATGGGGGTTTCATGGCACAGGAAGCAACCGCCAACGAGCAAAAGAAATTCAAGGTCCCGCGCATCCCGGGCGACATCATGATTTATCCGATGATCGTCGGTCTTTTGCTCAACACCTTCTGCCCGCAGGTTTTTGAGATCGGCGGCTTCTTTACGGCTGCCTGCCGCGGTGGCTCCAATACCATCGTCGCCGCGATCCTGCTGTTTGTGGGCGCCGGCATCAGCTTTAAGTCCACGCCGGGCGCTATCAAGACCGGCATCGTCGTGCTGATTCCCAAGCTGGTCGTCGCAGCGGCTCTCGGCCTGGGCGTGGCATATTTCTTTAACGACAACTTCCTGGGTCTGAGCTCCGTGTCTATCATCGGCGGCATCACGTTTTGCAACATGGCGCTCTATACGGGCATCATGGGCGAGTTCGGTGATGAGTCTGAGCAGGGCGCCGTGGGTATCCTGTTCTTTACGGCCGGCCCCGCCGTCACGATGATCATCCTCGGTGTTTCCGGCCTCGCCAACATTCCCATTGGCACCATTATCGGCTCTATCTTGCCACTCGTTATTGGCATGGTTCTGGGCAACCTGTTCCCGTTTATCAAGAACCTGCTGGTTCCCGGTGCCAATCCCGCGATTGCCGTCATCGGATTTCAGCTCGGTGCGTCCATGAGCCTGTCGAGCTTTATCACCGGCGGTATTTCCGGCATCTTGCTGGGCCTTGTCACGCTGTTTGTCGTCGGTCCCATCACCTTTGCGTTCGAGCGTCTGTGCGGCGGCAATGGCAAGGCCGCTGTGGCTTGCTCCACCATTGCCGGCACGGCTATGACCACACCGGTTGCCCTCGCCGAGGTCGCACCGCGCTACGCCGAGCTTGCGCCCACCGCGTACGCTCAGATCGCCACCGCCGTTATCATCACGGCGATCATGGCTCCGATTCTGACTGGCTGGGTCGACAAGAAGTTCTGCCAAGGCAAGGAGGATCTGTCGCCTGTCGGTGTCGAGGCCATCGAGGAGGCCGTCGCGGCTGACATCGATGGCGAGTAGCAATCGATACCCATCAATGATGCCGGCGTGTGCAATTCGCGCCGTATGGGCGCCCGAACAGAAACTGTTTTGCAGTGATGTTCGGGCGCTCTGCTATTATCCCCTTTACCCCTGCGGAGTAAAGGGGTGTGTATTGCCCTGATTCGAATTGGGCGATTCTGACCACTTGGGTATTGAAGGGATGGCGCTAGTGGTTAAGGCACTCAAGATTGAGATATTCGTGCTATGCATGATTGTTCTTATCGGGCTTGCCGTGCGAAGTCGTCGCTCCTTGTTCTCGAGCACCCAGCAGCTATTGTTTAGCATGCTGGGCTACACCTCTGCCGCGTACATATTATTCGATATGATCTGGACGCTTTCGGACGGTGTGGACGGCACGTTGGGCATTGCTGCCAACTGGATTTCCAACGCGGTTTCGTTTTCGCTCTTTGCTATCGCGTGTCTCATTTGGTTTATCTATTCCGAGACGGTGCAGGGTTCTCGCCTTTTGACCTCGCGCTATAGGGTGGTGCTTGTTGCGTTGCCTACGGCTCTGGTGGTCGTGCTGGCGTTTACCAGTTACTGGACGCACGCCCTGTTCTATATCGATTCGCAGGGCGTGTATCGTCGCGGCTTTGCCTATATGATCCAGCCCATCGTCAGCTACTGTTACGTTATACATACGTCCCTGCATGCATTTGTGCAATCTCGCAGGGTCGAGAGCCTGCAGACGAAGGCCATCTATCGAACCTTGGCATTTTTCGCCATTCCGGCCCTGGTGGGCGGTACCTTTCAGGTCGTATACTCGGTGCCCGGCCTTTGTGTCGGCATAATGATTAGCATGTTGCTGCTCTACATCATCTACCAGGAGCAGCTCATCTCGACCGACCCGTTGACTGGACTTAACAATCGCAACCGTTTTGAGACCTATATGCTGTCGCTCTTCTCAAATGTGGATCAGGCCGAAGATGTATATCTGCTTATGATGGACGCCGACGGCTTTAAGCAGATTAACGATCGCTATGGGCATGTGGAGGGCGACCACGCTCTTCAGGTCATATCCGCTGCGCTCAAAGAAGTCTGCTCGGCGTCTGGCGGCTTTATCGCACGTTATGGTGGCGATGAGTTCGTGGTGCTCCAAAAGGCAGTGGCGGAACAGGATATCATGCATCTGTGCGCGACAATCAACGATGAGCTCGCGCGCGCCGAGGTTCCGTATCTGTTGCGGATGTCCATCGGCTACGCACGGGTTGGTGATGGCGTCGATACCTGGCAAGACTTGCTTCGTGCTGCCGACGCGGAGCTCTACCGCGTAAAGCGCGAGAAGAAGAAAGCCGGCGTTCAGATACGCTAGGAAAAGGGGCACACGCTGGCGTGCGTGGCGGCCCTCGGCTCTCCGATGTACTCCATTAAACTAAAGTATGTGAATCCGCTCTGCTAAATAAGGGCAGTTCATTAGGCCTTTTTGGGCCTGTTGACGATGATGATGCCGCCGCAGACCAACAGCAGGGCAACAAGTACGGTCACAGGGCTCGTGCCAGCGCCCTCGCCGAGCAGCAGCGCGCTTAACAGTACGCCAAAGACTGGATTCATAAAGCCAAAGACCGACACACGGCTGACGGGGTTGACGGCAAGCAGACGCGACCATAGCGAGTACGCGACGGCGGAAATGAGTGCCATATAGATAATGAGCGCGATGGCGGGGGCGATTTCAGTGGGGGAGAGCGCGCCGCCCATCAAAAAGCCGATGGCGGTGAGGACCAGTCCGCCGACCAAGAACTGCCACCCGGCAAGCAAGACGCCGTCGTGCTTGCGCGAGAAGATGCCGATCAGGCAGGTCGAAAGAGCACCCGCGACAGTGGAGGCTAGGATAAAGCCCTCGCCATCGAGCCTGAAGCCAAAGGTGCCATCTGCGCCCGAGAGGTTGACGAGCGCGACGCCGGCAAAGCCCAGCGCACAGCCAAGCACCTTGGCCGTATTGAGCTTCTCGGTGTGAAATGCCAGGGCGGCAAAGAGGATTGCGAGGAAGTTGGCGCTGGCCTCGATGATGGAGCTCGACATGGCGCTGGCGCGCGAGAGGCCCAGATAGAAAAAGAAGTACTGCCCGATAGTCTGGAAGAGCGACAAGACAAAGATGGGCTTGATGTCGCGAGCCTGCGGAATGAGGGGGCGGCGTTGGGCCGCACTCATCCCAACGATAACCAGGGCGCCGGCAAGCGTGAAGCGCAAGCCCGCAAAGAGCAGCTGCGAGGCGCTATCGTGCGCCGGGATACCAAAGAGTGCGTAGCCGATCTTGATGCAGGGAAAGGCCGATCCCCAGAGTGCACAGCAAACAAGACAACCCAGGATGAGTCCGGGCAGGGTGGCGAGATACGGCTTGCGGCTTTCCATGATGTCCTTCCTGCATGCGCGAAGCAAAAAAGAACCCGCCACCGGATGTGTCGGTGGCGGGTGTTGTTACCCGAGGGGATTGTACCCGATGGGAAAGGTTTAAGCGAAGTAGGCCACGCCGCTCTCAAAGATCGGCATGAACTTATCGCCGGGGACATGCTCGGGCACGTTGCGGTACAGGTTGTCGCCGCGACGCTCGGCATGGCCCATCTTGCCCAGGACGCGGCCGTCGGGGCTCGTGATGCCCTCGATGGCGAGTGCGGAGCCGTTGGGGTTGACGGAGAGATCCATGCTGGGCTTGCCGTTCTCGCCCACGTACTGCGTGGCGACCTGGCCGTTGGCGATCAGCTGGGCGAGCACTTCGTCATTGGCGACAAAGCGGCCCTCGCCGTGGCTGATGGCGACGGTGTAGGGGTCGTCCAGGCTGCACTGCGACAGCCACGGGGACAAGTTGGACGAGATGCGGGTGCGCACCAGACGGCTCTGGTGGCGACCGATGGTGTTGAACGTCAACGTGGGCGCATCGGGCGTGGCGTCGACGATGTCGCCGTAGGGCACCAGACCGAGCTTGATCAGGGCCTGGAAGCCGTTGCAGATGCCCAGCATCAGGCCATCGCGGGCCTTGAGCAGGTCGCGGACTGCCTCGGTGACCTCGGGAGCGCGGAAGAACGCCGTGATGAACTTGGCAGAGCCGTCGGGCTCGTCGCCGCCCGAGAAGCCGCCGGGGATCATAACGATCTGGCTTGCACGGATGCGGCGGGCAAGCTCGTGGGTGCTCTCGGCGACGGCCTCGGGCGTGAGGTTGTTGATCACGAAGGTGTCGGCCTCGGCACCGGCGGCACGGAAGGCGCGGGCGCTGTCGTACTCGCAGTTGTTGCCGGGGAACACGGGGATGATCACGCGCGGGCGGGCGATCTTGGCGCCGCCGTACACGTGGATATCCTTGGCGCGGAAGTCGATGGTCTCGACCTCGGGGGTCTCGCCGGCGCTGCGGTAGGCGAAGACGCCCTCGATGCCGCTCTCCCAGGCCTCCTGGAGCTTGGCGAGCTCGATGACCTCGGAGCCGGTGTCGATGACATAGCCCTCGACGGTGGTGCCCAGGGGCTCGACGACAACGCCGTCGGCGACCTCGGGCAGCTCGGCATCCTCGGCGAGCTCGACGATAAAGCTACCGTAGAGCGGGGTGAAGAGGCTCTCCACGTCCACATCCTCGGCAAGCTCGATACCGATCTGGTTGCCGACGCACATTTTAAAGAGGCTCTCGGCGCCGCAGCCGTAGCCGGGCGTGGAGATGGCCAGGGCGTTGCCGTTGGCGGTGAGCGCCTCGACGGCGTCAAACGCGGCGAGCAGCTGCTGGGCGTCGGGGCGGTAATCCTCGCCGTAGGTGGCGGGGGCGATGCGGACGACGCGGTGCGTGAGGCCCTTGAACTCGGGCGAGACGGCGCGGGCGGCCTTGCCCACGGCGACGGCGAAGCTGATCAGGGTCGGCGGAACGTTGAGCTCGCCGGCCTCGTCCTCAAACGAACCGCTCATGGAGTCCTTGCCGCCGATGGCGCCGGCACCCAGGTCGACCTGGGCCATAAGGGCACCCAGGACGGCAGCCATGGGCTTGCCCCAGCGCTCGGCCTCGGTGCGCAGGCGCTCGAAGTACTCCTGGAAGGAGAGGTAGGTGCGCTTGTGCTCAAAGCCGGCGGCAACGAGCTTGGCGATGGACTCGACCACGGACAGGTAGGCGCCCGCAAACTGGTCGGCCTCCATCAGATAGGGGTTGAAGCCCCATGCCATGGCGCTCGCCGTGGTGGTCTCGCCGTCCACGGGGAACTTGGCGACCATGGCCGAGCTTGGGGTGAGCTGCGTCTTGCCGCCAAAGGGCATGAGCACGGTCGCGGCGCCGATGGTGGAGTCGAAGCGCTCGGAAAGGCCCTTGTTGGAAGCGACGTTGAGGTCGGTGACGAGCGAGGTCATGCGCTCGGCGAGCGTGGTACCGGCCCAGCTGGGCTGCCACACACTGCGGGCGCAGACGTGGGCGACCTGGTGCTTGGGCGCACCGTTGGAGTTGAGGAACTCGCGGGACAGATCGACGATGGCGACGCCGTTCCAGGCCATGCGCATGCGCGGCTCGGCGGTAACCTCGGCGATAACGGTCGCCTCCAGGTTCTCCTCGGCGGCGTAGCCCATGAACTCCTCGACGTCACCGTCGGCGACGGCGCAGGCCATGCGCTCCTGGGATTCAGAGATGGCGAGCTCGGTGCCGTCAAGACCGTCGTACTTCTTGGTCACGGTATCAAGGTCGACATACAGGCCGTCGGCAAGCTCGCCTACGGCGACCGAGACACCGCCGGCGCCAAAGTCGTTGCATCGCTTGATCAGACGGCAGGCATCGCCGCGGCGGAACAGGCGCTGCAGCTTGCGCTCGACCGGGGCGTTGCCCTTCTGGACCTCGGCGCCCGATGTCTCGATGGACTCGGTGTTCTGGGTCTTGGAGGAGCCGGTGGCACCGCCGATGCCGTCACGGCCGGTGCGGCCGCCCAACAGGATGATCTTGTCGGTGGGGGCGGGGCACTCGCGACGCACGTGGTTTGCCGGGGTGGCGCCCACGACGGCGCCGACCTCCATGCGCTTGGCGACGTAGCCGGGGTGATAGAGCTCGTTGACCTGACCGGTGGCAAGGCCGATCTGGTTGCCGTAGCTGGAGTAGCCGGCGGCAGCAGTGGTCACGAGCTTACGCTGCGGCAGCTTGCCCTCGAGCGTCTCGGACACGGGGACGGTGGGGTCGCCGGCGCCGGTGACACGCATGGCCTGGTACACGTAGCTGCGGCCCGACAGCGGGTCGCGGATGGCACCGCCCACGCAGGTGGCGGCACCACCGAAGGGCTCGATCTCGGTCGGGTGGTTGTGGGTCTCGTTCTTAAAGAGGAACAGCCAGTCCTGGTCCTCGCCGTCGACATCGACCTTCACCTTGACGGTGCAGGCGTTGATCTCCTCGGACTCGTCGACATCGGTCATGACGCCGGTCTTCTTGAGGTACTTGGCGCCGATGGTGCCCATGTCCATGAGGCAGACGGGCTTGGTGTCGCGACCGAGTTCGTGGCGCATCTCCATGTAGCGGTCGAAGGCCTGCTGCACCACGGCGTCGTCGATCGTCACGTCGTCCAGGACGGTGCCGAAGGTGGTGTGGCGGCAGTGATCGGACCAGTAGGTGTCGATCACGCGGATCTCGGTGATGGTGGGGTCGCGATCCTCATCGCGGAAGTACTGCTGGCAGAAGGCGATGTCCGCCTCGTCCATGGCAAGGCCGCGCTCGGAAATAAAGGCGGCAAGGCCGGCTTCGTCGAGCTCGCGGAAACCGTCGAGCACCTCGACGGGCTGGGGCTCGGGGGTCTCCATGTACAGCGTCTCGGGCAGGTCGAGCGAGGCGATACGCGCCTCGACGGGGTTCACCACGTAGTGCTTGATGGCATCAATGGCGGCCTCGTCCAGAGCGCCCGAGATCATATAGACCTTGGCGGAGCGCACGGCGGGGCGCTCGCCCTGGCTGATGAGCTGCACGCACTCGCTGGCGGAGTCGGCGCGCTGGTCAAACTGGCCAGGCAGGAATTCGACGGCAAAGACGGCGTCATCGCTTGCGGGGAGCTCGTCGTAGGTCACATCGACCTGGGGCTCGCTAAAGACGGTCGGCACGCAGGACCGGAAAAGCTCCTTGTCGATGCCCTCGACGTCGTAGCGGTTGATAATCCTCAGGGCCTCGATGCCCTTGATGCCGAGGATTTCGGTCAGCTCGCCCTTGAGCTGCTGAGCCTCGACGTCGAACCCGGGTTTCTTCTCCACGTAGATACGAGAGACCATTGGTTCCTGCCTTCCTGATCGGTTGGGCGTACGGTACGGTATGCGGCAGCGGTCGGTTTGCGGGGTCTGCCCTGCGGTCGCCTTGAGCCACATGTTTGTAAACCTCACTATGATACGACAGCTCGCGGCGCGTTGAGGACGGCGAGGGTGCTACAGTGAAGCGCAAACAAGAGAAAGGCATCACATGGCATTCATTTCGCTCGCCATCATCGCACTCGTGGCCTTTGCGAGTCCTTTTATCGCCTCGGCGATTCCCGGAAAACCCGTTCCCGAGACGGTCTTTTTGCTCGTGCTCGGCGCGGTACTGGGACCCCATATGCTCGGCGTCATCCATGTAGATGCTGAGGTCTCGCTTGTGTCCGAGCTGGGCCTGGCCTTTTTGTTCCTGCTTGCCGGCTTTGAGATCGACCCCAAGAGCATCACGGGCGTCGAGGGGCGCTACGGCTTGGCGACGTGGGTCGTCACGTTTGGTATCGCCTGGCTTGCCGTGCGCTTTACCCCGTGGTTCTCAGTCAGTCATTTCGACGGTATCGCCGTGACGCTTGCCCTCACTTCGACGGCGCTCGGTACGCTTGTGCCCATCATGCGTGAGCGCTCGCTCACCGGCACGCGCGTGGGCGACTCGATTCTCGCGTATGGCACTTGGGGCGAGCTCGGTCCCGTGCTCGCCATGTCGGTTCTGTTGTCTGCCCGCACTGGCATCCAAACGCTCGTTATCCTTGGCTTGTTTGCGGTGGTTTGCGTGTTGCTGGCCGTGGTCCCGAGCCGCTCCAAGCGCGTCGGCAGCCGCTTCTTTGCATTTGTTGAGGAGCGCGCCGATACCACGTCGCAGACCTTCGTGCGCCTGACGGTGCTCATCCTGGTCACGCTCGTGGCATTCTCGGCTGTCTTTGATCTCGACATCGTGTTGGGTTCTTTTGCCGCTGGCTTTGTCCTGCGCTATATCATCCCCGAGGGCAACCATACGCTCGAGACCAAGCTCGACGGTCTGGCCTACGGTTTTTTGATTCCGGTGTTCTTTACCGTGTCGGGCGCAAAGATCGACCTGACGGCCGTGGCGTCGCGCCCGGGCTTGCTCGCGGGCTTTATCGTGGCGTTGTTGATTATTCGTGCCGTGCCCATTCTTATTTCCATGAGCATTTGTCCTGCGACGCGCGATGTGTCGGCGTATGGTCGCATTACCGTGGCCCTGTACTGCACCACGGCGCTGCCGATCATCGTTGCCGTTACGAGCGTTGCCGTCAACGCGGGCGCGCTGTCGCAAGATATTGCGTCGGTCATGGTTGCCGCCGGTGCCATCACGGTGTTCTTGATGCCATTGCTCGCGCAGCTCTTCTACCGCGTGGTGGATGCCGCACCGGTCGCCGCCGTGGCAGAGGTTGCCGAGCATCCATCCGATGCGCTCGACATCTTGCGCGCCCACCACGACCTAGCGAGCTTGCTCGCGCGCGAGCACGAGCTGCTGACCTCGCATGGCCATGGTCGCGTATTCGAGGGCCTGCCTACGCTCGATACGATTGCCGAGCGTCTTTCCGCCGAGGCGGCGAGCGGCCACATCGATGCCCGCATCGTGGACGCGGCGCACCTGCTTGCCGATAAGACCTATGGAGACGAGGTCGACCCGTCCGAGCTGACTCCGCGTGAGCGCCGCCGCCTGGAGCGCGCCAAGCTCGCTGTGCGCGAATACCGCCGCCGCATGCTGGAGCTCTATGCGCGCGAAGAAGCCGAAGACGACGACGGTAAGTAGTCGATACTTTCTCGGGGAAGCCGCGTCCCGCTTTGAAGGCTCGGAACGGGATGTGGTTTCCGAAACGGGGGCCGTTGGGAAGCTGTGTCCCGGAATGGGCGCTCAGAGTGGGATGCAGCTTCCGCAAGGAGGTCCTGGGGGAAACCGTGCCCCGTTCTGATCCGAAATACTGGGACATAGTTTCCCTTTCATAACAGGAGAAGGCGCGCTGTCTGCAGTTGATTCAGACGGCGCGCCTTTTTGGTTGAGCTATGTTGAAGCTTGAAGCCAAAGCTTGTGGCTCCTTAGGAGCGGGCGGCTCCGTCGACGGGGAGCACGGCGCCCGTGACATAGGAGGACATGTCGCTCGCCAGGAAAACAAAGGCGTTGGCGACATCCTCGGGCTCGCCCATGCGACCCAGCGGAATGGTGGCGATGATGGGCTTGATGACCTCTTCGGGCAGGTTGGCGACCATGTCGGTCTTAGTCACGCCGGGGGCGACGGCGTTGACGCGGATGCCCATGGGAGCGAGCTCGCGCGAGAGCGACTGGACCATACCGTTGACGGCAAACTTGGACGTGGGGTAACCGACGCCGGAGGGCTGGCCGTACTTGGCGACCATCGAGCTTGTGGTAGTGATGGTGCCGCCGTGGCCGGCCTCGGTCATGATCTTGGCGGCAGCCTGGTGGCCATTAAAGACGGCGACGACGTTAAGGTCCATGACCTTTGCGAACTCCTCGGCCGTGTAGTCCAAGAGGGGTGAACGCTGGGAGATACCGGCATTGTTGACGACCGTGTCCAAGCCGCCCATGTCGGCTGCGGTCTGCGTAAAGGCCTCAGTCACGGCCTCGAGCGAGGTGAGATCGCAGGAGCGACCCCAGACCTTGGCGTCGGGATAGGCGGCTGTCAGCTTCTCAACGGCCGTGTCGGCAGTCTCCTGGCGCGAGCCAAAGACGGTGACGGCAGCGCCTTCCTCGATAAAACGGCAGGCGATGGCATAGCCGATACCGCGTGTGCCTCCGGTGATGATTGCTTTCTTGCCCTCGAGCAACATGGTGCTTCCTCTCATCGCGGGCGGACATTCGCAGCACAGCGTAGCGGTAGTCGGAATCGGCCGCGTTTGCATATCGGTGAACGGTAGCCCGCGTTACCGATGAGCGGCTCGCGCAAATATGCTCTGCCGTTGTGCTTAGGGCAGGTGACAAAAGGGCTCCCGTCCCACATCGGACGGGAGCCCTCAAGGCGCGTATTGCTAGGCGAGCGTTGGGCTAGTTCGCCATAACGCCTTCGGTCCAGGCCTCGACGTCCTCGATGCGCAGGACGTTGGCGACCTCGGCCACGCAGTCGACGCCGGCAAGCTCGGCGGCGGCAGCTTGGACGTCCTTCTCGAGCGCGCGGTGCGTCAGGAAGATGACCGAGCAGGCATCACTGACGCCCGACTTGCCGTCCTCGACCTGGTTGATGAGCGAGATCGAGATGTTGTGCTTGGCAAAGATGTCGACTGTCTCGGACAGGGCGCCCACGCGGTCGGCGACCTTCAGGCGCACATAGTACTTGGTCTGGAGCTCGTCCATGGGCTTAAAGGTGAGGTTGTGGCCATAGGGCTCAATCTCGGGCAGCGGAGCCACGCCGCGGCTGATCTGCTCGGAGAGCGACAGGATATCGCCCACGACGGCGCTCGCGGTGGGGAAGGAGCCTGCGCCCGCGCCGTAGAACATGGTCTCGCCCACGGCGTCGCCTACCACGTAGACGGCGTTCATGGCGCCGTTGACCTTGGCAAGCATATGGTCTGCGGGGATCAGCGTGGGATGCACGCGAACGTCGACGCCAGCGTCGGTGTTGCGGGCGATGCCGAGCAGCTTGATGGTGTAGCCGAGCTCGCGGGCCTGGGCGATGTCCTCGGCGCCGATGGTGCGGATACCCTGCTGGTACACATCATCGGTGGTAACGCGGGTGCCAAAGCCGATGGAGGCGAGGATGGCCGTCTTGCTGGCGGCATCGAAGCCGTCGACGTCGGCGGACGGGTCGGCCTCGGCATAGCCCTTGGCCTGTGCGTCGGCAAGTACGTCGGCGTAATCGGCGCCCTCGGCGTCCATGCGCGACAGGATATAGTTGGTGGTACCGTTGAGAATGCCGGCGATGGTCAGGATCTTGTTGCCCACCAGGTCGTGCTCGAGCGTGCTCACGATGGGGATGCCGCCGCCGCAGCTGGCCTCGCACTTAATCTGCACGCCGCACGCGCGCGCCTTCTCGGCGAGCGTCTCGACATGGCGGCCCAGCAGGGCCTTGTTGGCAGAGACGACGTGCTTGCCGTGCTCAAAGGCGGTGGTGAAGATCTCGGTCGCGGGGTGCTCGCCGCCAATCAGCTCGACGACGATGTCGACGGCGGGGTCGGTGACGACGTCATGCCAGTCACTCGTAAAGGCCTCGTGCTCAATACCGGCTGCCTCGGCCTGCTCCCAGGCAAGCGCGCAGGCGCGGGTCAGCTTAAGGTCGATGCCGTAGGCTGCCAGGTACTCATCGTGGTGGCTCTTGATCAGACGGGCCACGCCGCCGCCGACGGTTCCCAGACCGATCAGACCGACGTTCACGGTGCGCAGGGATTCGCTCATAGATAGCTCCTTCGTGCATCTTATGGATGGATTAACCGCTTAAAGGTTGAGTGCATTCTAGCGTGAACCGAGGGCGCGTGCTCGCCAGGCAACAGGAGTCGCACAAAACGGCACCCCCGAAACGCTGCGGAAACATTGGAAACATGCTCGCTACAAACGGAACTCCGTAACAAACTGTCAACGTTTGCGCCATAAGGTTTGCCCCGTACCGCAAGACGACCGCACTGCGGCCAGCGAAAAAGGGGGACACCATGTTCAACATCAACAGCACGCTCAGCCGAAGGAACTTTCTCGCCGGCGCCGCGGCGCTCGGCAGCACCGCGGCACTCGCTGGTTGTTCGTCGGGTGGCTCGGACGGCGGCTCCGCCGATGACGGCAAGACCTTCAAGATCGGTGTCATCGGCCCTCTGACCGGCGCCGCGGCAACCTATGGCGTTTCGGCCGAGAAGGGTGCCAAGCTTGCCGCCAAGGATTTCTCGACCAAGGACCTCAAACTCTCGCTTAAGTCCGAGGACGATGTCGCCGACGGCGAGAAGGCCATCAACGCCTTCAATACGTTGTGCGACTGGGGCATGCAGGCGCTCGTCGGCCCCGTCACCACCGGTGCTGCCGTCGCCGTCTCGGGCGAGATTGCCGACGATATGCTCATGGTCACGCCTTCGGCCTCGTCGCTCGACGTGACCAAGGATAAGACAACGGTCTTTCAGGTTTGCTTCACCGATCCCACCATGGGTGCCAGCGCCGCGAAGTTCTTGGCCGAGAAGTATGCAGACGCCAAGATCGCCCTGTTCTACAACTCCGGCGATACGTACAGCTCGGGTGTTGCCGATGCCTTTGCCGAGCAGGCCAAGGAGTCCAAACTTGATGTCGTCGATACCGAGACCTTTAAGGACGACTCCTCCACGAGCTTTACCAACCAGCTCACCAAGGCCAAGGAGGCCGGCGCCACGCTCATCTTTGCGCCGATCTACTACACGCCGGCGTCCGTTTTGCTCAAGAACGCCAAGGACATGGGATACGACATGACCCTCATGGGTACCGACGGCATGGACGGCCTGCTCTCCGTCGAGGGCTTCGACAGCTCTCTTGCCGAGGGCGTGCTGCTCATGACCCCGTTCTCTGCCGACGATGAGAAGAACGCCGACTTCGTCAAGGCATATAAGGACGCCTACGACGAGACGCCCAACCAGTTTGCCGCCGATGCCTATGACTGCGTCCATGCGATTGTCGAGGCTATCGATAAGGCAAACATCGACATTACGGCCGACGGCGCCGACATTGCCGGCGATCTTGCCAAGGCCATGCGCAAGATCAAGATCGAGGGTCTGACGGGCGAGCTCACGTGGAACGACGAGGGCCAAGTCGAGAAGCCCGCTACAGCCTATGTGATCCAGGACGGCAAGTACATCGCCGCCTAAGTGCGCATAAAGCGCTACCGGTGAGGCCGTTTTAATCAGGGCGGGGACGCTTGTAACAGAATGGAAACATTACTTTTACACAATAAAGTGTCTAAACTGCATAAACCAATAGAAATACGCATAACTATGGATAAACGGACAAAACAAAAGAAAAGTTGAAATAATCGCCACTTTTCTCAACTAAAGCGTCTACTATTTTGCGAACGCCGAACACGGCGAAGGATGGCCTGTCGGGTAACCAAAACCCGACGAGATTTGAGAGGAGAGCCGCATGTCGAGCCTCACCGGTAAGTCATTGAACCCTGTTATGAATCGCAGGAGCGTTATCGCGAGCGCAGCAGGTCTGGGGGCGATGTCCATTCTAGCTGGCTGCTCCTCCAACGGCGGCGACAGCGGTTCCGCTTCGGGCGACGCTTCGTTTAAGATCGGCACCATCGGCCCGCTGACCGGTGCCGCCGCGTCCTACGGCAAGTCCGTTACCCAGGGCGTCGAGCTTGGCTGCAAGGACTTCTCCACCAAGGAGCTGCCGCTTGCCAGCAAGGCCGAGGACGACCAGGCCGACGGCGAGAAGGCCGTCAACGCCTTTAATACCCTGCTCGACTGGGGCATGCAGGCCCTTGTCGGCCCGACCACCACGGGTGCGTCGGTTGCCGTTGCCGCAGAGTGCGGCAACGACCCCAAGACGTTCATGATCACCCCGTCCGCGTCCTCCGAGGACGTCACCGACGGCAAGGATTGCGTCTTCCAGGTTTGCTTCACCGACCCCAACCAGGGCGTCAACGCTGCCAAGTTCCTGGCGCAGAAGTATGCGGACGAGAAGTTCGTGCTGTTCTATAACTCCGGCGACGCTTATTCTTCGGGTGTCGCGGATGCCTTTAAGGCCCAGGCCGCTGAGTCCAAGCTCGAGATTGTCGACGAGGAGACCTTTAAGGACGACTCCGCCACGAGCTTTACCAACCAGCTGACCAAGGCCAAGCAGGCCGGCGCCACCATGATCTTTGCGCCAATCTACTACACGCCTGCCTCGGTCCTGCTCAAGAACGCCAAGGACATGGGCTACGACGTCAAGATGATGGGCTGCGACGGCATGGACGGCATCCTGGGCGTTGAGGGCTTCGACACTTCTCTTGCCGAGGGTCTGCTGCTCATGACCCCGTTCTCCGCCGACGACGAGAAGAACGCCGACTTCGTCAACGCTTACAAGGATAAGTACGGCGATACCCCCGACCAGTTTGCCGCCGACGCCTACGATGGCGTGCACGCGGTGGCCGAGGCCCTCAAGGAGGCCGGTCTTGGTGTCGACGCCGACCCGACCGAGGTCGCCGAGAAGCTGCCCAAGGCTATGCTCAAGATTACCGTTGACGGTCTGACCGGCAAGCTCACCTGGAACGATAAGGGTCAGGTCCAGAAGGACCCCACGGCGTACGTTATCACCGATGGCAAGTACGTACAGGCCTAATAGACCGCCTTACATAGAGCGGTTTTGATCCCAAGCAGGGGAGGTTTTGGCCTTCCCTGCTTGCTTGGTATCTAGGGACAGTGTAACGTCCCTGTTTCATACATCAACTGGAAACCTATTCGAAAGGGGGATGTGGAACATGACGGTCTTTATCCAATACCTGGTCAACGGCCTGTCCATGGGCAGCGTCTACGCCATCATCGCGTTGGGCTACACCATGGTCTACGGTATCGCCAAGATGCTGAACTTCGCTCACGGCGACGTCATCATGGTCGGTGCCTATGTCTCGTTCTGCGCCACGTCGTATCTCGGCCTCCCGGGCTGGGCATCTGTAATTCTCTCTTGCGTGGCCTGCACGGTTCTCGGTGTTCTCATTGAGGGTCTGGCCTATAAGCCGCTGCGCCAAGCAGGCCCGCTGGCCGTTTTGATCACGGCCATCGGCGTGTCCTACTTCCTGCAGAATGCCGCGCAGCTTCTGTGGGGCGCCACGCCCAAGAACTTCACTTCGCTCGTCACCTTCCCGGTGCCGGAGTTCTTGGCCAAGTTCAACGTGAGCGCCGTATCGCTCGTCACCATCGTCGCCTGTCTGGTTATCATGGCCGGCCTGATGTTCTTTACAGGTAAGACCAAGATGGGCAAAGCCATGCGCGCCGTGTCCGAGGACAAGGCCGCCGCTCAGCTCATGGGCATCAACGTCAACCGCACCATCTCGATGACGTTTGCCATCGGCTCTGCCCTTGCCGCCATCGCCGGTGTGCTGCTGTGCTCCTACTCGCCGGTGCTGCAGCCCACGACGGGTGCCATGCCTGGCATCAAGGCCTTCGACGCCGCCGTCTTCGGCGGTATCGGCTCCATCCCCGGCGCCTTTGTCGGTGGCATTCTCATCGGCATCATCGAGGCGATGGCGCAGGCCTACATTTCCACGAGCCTTGCCAACTCCATCGTCTTTGGTGTTCTGATCATCGTCCTGCTCGTCAAGCCTGCCGGCCTCTTGGGCAAGTACGTCCCCGAGAAGGTGTAGGTGAGCGTTATGAAGTTTCTTAAAGACAAGCAGACGCGTCACGACTTTGTTACGTACGCCATGTGCCTTGTGGCGTTCGCCATCGTGTTCTTTATGCAGTCCAACCACATGATTCCGCGCATGATCGCCGGTCAGCTGGTTCCCATCACGGCCTATATCGTCATGGCCATCTCCCTTAACCTCGTCGTCGGCATCGCGGGCGACTTGTCGCTGGGCCACGCGGGCTTTATGAGTGTCGGTGCCTATACGGGAATCGTTACCGCGGTCGCGCTGGAGAGCGCCGTTCCCTCCGATCCGGTGCGCCTTATCATCAGTATCGTGGTCGGCGCCATCGCTGCCGCCATCCTGGGCTTCTTGATCGGCATCCCGGTCCTGCGCCTGAGCGGCGACTATCTGGCCATCGTGACCCTGGCTTTTGGCGAGATCATCAAAGAGATCGTCACCTGCCTCATTGTGGGCGTCGACTCCCGCGGCCTGCATGTGATCTTTAACATCACGGGTAACTCCACGATCGACGACCTGCACCTGCTCGAGGACGGCACCGCCATCATCAAGGGCGCGCAGGGCGCATCGGGCGTGTCGACCTATTCGACTTTCCTTGCCGGCGCCATCCTGGTCATGGTCGCGCTCGTGATTGTACTCAACCTGGTCCGCAGCCGTACCGGCCGTGCCATTATGGCCGTGCGCGACAACAAGATCGCTGCCGAGTCCGTGGGTATCTCCGTCACCCAGTACCGCATGATCGCCTTCGTGGTTTCCGCCGCTCTCGCCGGTGCTGCCGGAGCCCTCTTCGGCGGTAACTTCTCGCAGCTCTCCGCCACCAAGTTCGACTTCAACACGTCCATCCTCATCCTGGTATTCGTGGTCCTGGGCGGTCTGGGCAATATGCGCGGCTCCGTCATCGCGGCGGCGTTGCTCACGGTGCTTCCCGAGCTGCTCCGTCAGTTCTCGGACTACCGCATGCTCATCTACGCCATCGTGCTGATCCTGGTCATGATCTTTACCAACAACCCGCAGCTCAAGGCGTTCTTCGCACGCATTAAGGACCGCTTTGCTTCCAAGAAGGAGGTGGCAGCCGATGCCCAGTAAATTTGAGTTCAACAAGGGCAAGATGGTCCCGTATCCTTCTGGCGCCATCGTTCCCGACCGCGACCTGGGCCAGCGCCCGGCGCTCGAGTGCATCCACTTGGGCATTGAATTTGGCGGCCTTAAGGCAGTCGACGACTTTAGCCTGACCATCGGTAAGACCGAGATCGCCGGTCTGATCGGTCCCAACGGTGCCGGTAAGACCACGGTCTTCAACCTGCTCACCAAGGTGTACCAGCCCACGCACGGTACCATCCTGCTCGACGGTGAGGACACCTCGGGCAAGTCGGTCTATCAGGTCAACCGCATGGGTATTGCCCGTACCTTCCAGAACATTCGCCTGTTCAACACCATGACGGTGGAGGACAACGTCAAGGTCGGTCTGCACAACCAGGAGCGCTACTCCGGCTTTGAGGGCGTGCTGCGCCTGCCGACGTATTGGAAGCACGAGAAGGCCGCCCACGAGCGCGCCATGGAGCTGCTGTCCATTTTTGATATGGAGCACCTGGCAAACGAGCAGGCCGGCTCGCTGCCTTACGGCGCCCAGCGTCGTCTGGAGATCGTCCGCGCGCTTGCCACCAACCCCAAACTGCTGCTGCTCGACGAGCCTGCCGCCGGCATGAACCCGTCCGAGACTGCGGAGCTCATGGAGAACATCGTCAAGATCCGCGACACCTTTGGCATCGCCATTATGCTTATCGAGCATGATATGTCGCTCGTCATGAACATCTGCGAGGGCATCTGCGTGCTCAACTTTGGTAAGGTCATCGCCAAGGGCACGGCCGAGGAGATCCAGAACAACGATGCCGTAATTGAGGCATATCTGGGCAAGCAGGATAAGGGGGAGAACTAAATGGCAGAGCCGATGCTTTCCGTCTACAACATCAACGTCTGGTACGGCGCTATCCACGCCATCAAGGACATCTCCTTTAACGTCAACGAGGGCGAGATCGTGGCCCTGATCGGCGCGAACGGCGCCGGTAAGTCCACGACGCTTAAAACCATCTCGGGCCTGCTGCGTTCCAAGACCGGCTCCATCAAGTTTATGGGCGAGGACATTACCCATACGCCTGCCGATAAACTGGTGGGCAAGGGCCTGGCCCAGGTTCCCGAGGGCCGTCGCGCCTTTTTGCAGATGACGGTCGAGGAGAACCTGGAGATGGGCGCCTACACGCAGCCCAAGTCCACGGTGGCTCCGGGCCTTGAGCGCGTCTACGAGCAGTTCCCGCGCCTTAAGGAGCGCCGTCGCCAGGTCGCCGGCACCCTTTCGGGCGGCGAACAGCAGATGCTCGTTATGGGGCGCGCCCTTATGAGCAACCCCAAGCTGCTCATGCTCGATGAGCCTTCCATGGGTCTGGCGCCGATTCTGATTGAGCAGATCTTCCAGATTGTCGAGGACCTGCACAAGGCCGGTACCACGGTGCTTCTGGTCGAGCAGAACGCCCAGATGGCGCTTTCAATCGCCACGCGCGGCTACGTGCTCGAGACCGGCAAGATCACCATGACCGGCACCGGCCAAGAGCTCCTGCACGACGACAACGTCCGCAAGGCTTACCTGGGCGGCTAGGGACTTCCGCCGTTCTGCCGAACGGCGGACCGGCCGACGCTGCGCGGGCGCCCTGATCGACGTGCCGAAGCTCCTCACCCTTGGGGCTATGCCGCGGTACGAGGCCAGGTGGTCATGGTCCGGGAACCTCGCGATGTCGAATGACACCGCGAGGTTCGCCGCCGTCCTCGGCGACCTCGACCCCCGAGTGGGCGATCCCCACGCGCTAACGCCTGCAAACAAGGGGATCGCCAAGACGCCGCCGGGCACCTCCGTCATAGACGTGGAAGTGCGGCCGCGCTGAAGCTCTGCGCGGTGTCTGCTCGCTTATGTGCGCATCACGAAGGAAGACCAGATCGGTGAGCGGGATTGGCCCGAAGTCGAGAGATTCCCATCAGCCTCTCGTCGGTCGATGACCGGTTCACCACGCAGGAAGAGCGTGACGGAAGGTCTCGCAAAAAGGCTCCGAGCGCGGCGTGCTCATGCCCGTCGTGGTGCGCCCGAAGGGGGGGACGGCTGCTACGAGCTCGATCATTTGCGAGGAGAAGACGAACCAGTCGTTGCAGATCCAATATGGATCTCGCCGACCTCGGCAAGCTGCTCGATGAGTGGAAGCCCTGTCGGGTCGTCTATTTCAACACCACCCAGAATGATGGTGTCATCGCGCAGGTCGATCTGCGTGTTGAGCACAGCGAGGTTAAAGCCGGAGGCCACAAATCCGATAGCAGCCAGGACGAGCCCCGTGGCAACAAGCCCACCCGCTACGGCAAGGTAAATCCTTTTTACGCTGGACATGTTTGCACTCCTTCCTATGCCGTGAGCGGCGCCGCTTCGGCGCCCATGCGGCTCTTATTGCCTCGATCTTTCCAGAAGGGCGAAACGGCTTTCTTCGCCCAAAGGGCAGAGAGGCGCGCGATCTGCTTGGACGCCGTCCAGGCGCCGGCTCCCGTGAGGAGCGCCACACCGATGGAAGCGAATCCCATTCCCATCGAGGCCAAAACGTACGGAACATGCCCGATAATGATGCCGTCCACGGCGAACAGGAGCCCTACCAGGCCCGCGCCCCCGAATGCCGCGGCCACGATCCACACGCAGAGCGCAAGAACCCAAATACAGATGTAGACTGCAGCGGCAACGGCGACGAACGCGAGCAGCAGCGGAATCCATACCGGAGAGCCCACGATGGCGAGCGCCCATAGAAGTGCCGTGCTCTTGCGCTTGGTCCTCGCGATCGCGCGCGGCACGGCGGGCAGTTCGTCGAGCGTTGCCTCGGCGACCTCACCGGGCGTGCCCATGGCGGCCACAGCCTCGGCCTCCGTCATGCCGTCCTCCATACGGTCGGCGATGGCCTCCGCGTAGAACTCCTGCGTTTCCTTTACCTGATCTGCCGGCAGGCAGGCCAGAAGCTCGCCCAGCCGGTTCAAGAACTCATCGCGCGTCATGGTGCGCCCCCTCCACGTAACGGTAGATCTCCTGCACGGATGGCCATTCGGCGAGGAACTCGGCGATACGCTCGCGCCCGGCGTCCGTGATGCGGTAGTACCTCCGCAGCCGCCCGTTGTGCTCGGCGGAGCGCGCGGTGATGCAGCCCGCCTTCTCCAGGCGCTTGAGCAACGGATAGAGCGTGGATTCCGTGAGCCCCATACTCGCGGGCACGTCCTTCACGATCTGATAGCCGTAGGATTCCTCGCCCGAGACGGCCGCGAGCACGCAGGCCTCGAGGAAGCCGCGCTTCATCTGTGCCTCCATCCGCACACCTCCTTTCGTAGTATACTGTGTAACACCTACTATATGACACATAGTATATGATGTCAACAGTTGTCGTATAGGGAGTCCGGTCTGTCTGTCCCCTGCGGGTACTCATTGGGGACGTACTTAAATGAGTACCCATCGCTCAAGGTGGCACCTGGGGACGTTCCTTATGTGCCGGCACTTTGGGACACTCCTTGTCAAGGTTTTGTTCCATCGTGCGGGTTGCTATTTAACGTGCGACAATGCCGTGTGAAAATCGAAATGTCTCCTGGGGGCTATCTATGCTGTACGAGTTTTGTGCCGAGAACTTTGAGCGTGTGCCGGCGGCTATCGATGCCGGTGCTAAGCGCATCGAGTTGTGCGACAACCTTGCCGTCGGTGGTACCACGCCCTCGGCCGGCGTTATCAGCACTACGGTCAGCTATGCTCACGAGCATGACGCGCGAGTGATGTGCATGATTCGCCCGCGTGGCGGTGACTTTCACTACAACCAGGACGAGCTGCGCATGATGGAGATGGACTTGGGTCTTGCCGTGAGCGCCGGCGTTGACGGCCTGGTCTTTGGCTGCTGCAAGCCCTGTGCCGGCGGCTGGGCGCTCGACGAGCTCACCCTCGGCGCCCTCGTGATGGCTACGGGCTGCGCGACCGAGGAGTGCAAGCGCGAGTCCCTTGACATCACCTTCCACATGGCATTTGACCAGCTTTCGCCCGAGGCTCAGCTCGATGCGATTGATACACTTGCCGACTGCGGCGTTACGCGCATCCTCACGCATGGCGGCGCGGCCGGTACGTCGATCGAGGATAATTTCGATCACCTGGCTCGTTTAATCGAGTATGCGGGCGACCGCCTGACCATTCTTCCCGGTGGCGGCATTTCCACGGCCAATCGCGATACCGTGGCGGCGGCACTGGGCGTCTCCGAACTCCATGGCACCAAGATCGTGCCGCTGGAGGTATAACCCGTGGCGCTGGTATTTGACGTTCAGCAGGCGAACGGTAAGCCCGACGACAACCGTCGTCCCGGCACCGCGTGCCCCTTTTGCGATACCGAGGAACTCGCCAATATCATCCGGCGCGACGGTGGCTGCATCTGGCTCGAGAATAAGTTTAAGACCTTGCGGGCCACTCGCCAGACCGTATTGATTGAGTCGTCCGACCACGACGCCGACCTGGTGACCTATGCGCCGGACGAGCTGCATCATGTTATGCGGTTTGCCCTGGATTGCTGGCAGCGGATGATTGACTCCCGACAGTATCGCAGCGTTCTCATGTACAAGAACAAGGGCCCACTTTCGGGCGGCAGTCTGGTCCATCCGCACATGCAGATTGTGGGTTTGGAGCAGGAAGACGGCTATGCTTCGCTGGCTTCCGCCAATTTCGAAGGCATCAATGTCTGGCAACAGGGGAGAATCTCGGTCAATATCTCAGCCGAACCGATCATGGGGTTCTTTGAGATCAACGTTTCAGCCCCGCAGGGAATCGCCGCCAGCGATGACGCACGAGACCAAGCCGAGGCGGATCTCTTTGCCGATGCGATCCAGGTAGCTCTGCGCTATATCCTAAACGAGCACCACGGTGGTCGCGCAGAGTCGTACAACTTGTTCTTCTATCACCTGGGCGGTCGGACCATTGCCAAGGCGCTGCCGCGTTGGGTGGTTTCGCCCTACTTTGTCGGCTATCGTTTGGCCCAAGTCAATGCCGAGACGACGCTCGATATCGATGCTGAGCGTCTGCGTGCGCATCTGGAAACGCTCGTATAGCAAGACTAACACCCGCGTAATGCGCACAGCCTAGCGCGCCATGGCGTCGCGGCCGGCTTCGACCCGCTTGCGCTGTTTGGTGCGCTCCTCGCAGGTTAGGCACTCAAAGAGATGCCCGATAATCGAGGCCAGCACCTGCTGAAACAGCGTGCCGCACATGATGGGGAACACGACCTCGCCCGGAAAGTACTGCGTGGCGATGACGGCACCCGAAGAGATGTTGCGCATGCCGCAGGTAAAGCACATGGTAGTCGTCTCGCTATATGGCAGATGCAGCGCACGTGCGACCAGAAAACCGACGACAAAGCCGCTGATGGCGAAGACCAAAATAAAGAGGGCGACTTCCAGGCGCACCGCGTTTATGTGCAGCACGTACTCGCTCATAGCGGTGGAGTTGGACGCGATGACGCCCATCATCATGAACTTGCAGGCGGGCGAGAGCACGGGAGAGAGTTTCTCGTGGCCCCAGCCGCGCGTGAGTTCATTGATGGCAATACCGAGCACAGCGGGGATGGCGATCATAAAGGCCATGTTCTGCATCATGCTCGGCACGTCGATCGAGACGGTGGCGCCCAGCAGGAGCTTGAGCGTAAGCGGAATCGTCACAGGTGAGATGACCGAGGACGTCAGGATGATGGTGAGCGCGAGCGGGCCGTTGCCGCCGAACATGCTGATCCACATAAAAGCGGTGACGGCCACGGGCACGCTGTATTCGAGCACAATGCCGCAGACAAGGTTGGGGTTGGAGCCAAAGAAGAGTGACCCCATGGCATACGCCGCGATGGGAATAAGCACCGCCGAGACGAGCAGCGCCAAGACTAGGTGCAACGGACGGCGGAACACCTCGGTTACCTGGTGAAAGGTGTTGCTGAGCGCACCCTGAAACGTCATAAAGGCAAACAAGGTGGGAACGATGGGCTTGAGTACGCCAATCTGTTGGGGAAAGAGCACGCCGAGTGCCACGCAAATCGGAACGATGACCTGCATGTGCCCCGCGAGAAACTTGCCCAGTCCAACCCATTGCTTCATATGCGCTTGTGACTCCCTTTGCCCGTGAACCCGTTTTGAATGGATATGCTAGACGCTCGCATGCGTCCGTGCGTCAGAAACGCTCGAATATTTCGGGGCTATTACCGGCATCGTTTACCGAAACCGCGGCGTGCTGCGGCGATTTGCGTCTGCTCTGCACGGTATAATAAATCCGTTCAACAGATCTGCCTGCCGAAGCGGGCATACACAGAGGACTCATCGCTATGAACCGTGAGAGGTATCGCGGCGACCTGCCCCTATCGGGGGTGGGCGCCTATGTCATCGCTTAAGACGACGCATCGCTGGGCGGTCGCTCAGCAAAACCCCGAGCTCGAAAAGGAGCTTTCGGCTGGCCTGGGCATACCCGGGCTGGTGGCGCGCATTATGGTTGCGCACGGCATAACATCCATCGAGGAAGGCCAGCTGTTTTTGACGCCTTCGCTCGATCGCGACTGGGCCGACCCACTCATTATTCCGGGCATGGCGGTCGTTGCCGACCGCGTCGAGCGCGCTATTCGCAACCACGAGCACATCGCGGTCTTTGGCGATTTTGACGTCGACGGCATTACGTCGACTTGTCTGTTGACCGAGGCGCTACGTTCGTTTGGCGCCAACGTCACGCCGTTTATTCCGCATCGCTTTGACGAGGGCTACGGCCTGTCGCGTGCGGCGCTCGACCGCGTCAACGAGCTCGCCCAACCCAACCTGATCGTGACCGTCGATAACGGCATTGCCGCCAAGGAGGAGGTCTCCTATCTGGAGAGCCTGGGGATCGATTTGGTGGTCACGGACCATCACGAGCCGTCCGACCAGGTGCCGCAGGGCGTGCCCCTGACCGACCCCAAGCTCGAGGACGAGGGTCCCTCGCGCGAGCTTGCCGGTGCCGGTGTGGCGCTCAAGCTGGTGCAGGTCCTGGGCGAGCGTTTGGGCAAGCCGTCGTATTGGCGTTCGCTGATCGAGGTCGCGGCGCTGGGCACCGTGTCCGACATGATGCCGCTCACGCCCGAGAATCGCGCACTGGTCGCCGAGGGCATCCAACAGATGCGCGTGACGGCCCGTCCCGGCTATATCGCGCTTGCCGCACTTGCCAAGGCCGACCTTTCTACCATTACGGCCGACGGCCTGTCGTTTTCGCTCATCCCTCGTCTGAATGCTGCCGGCCGCATGGCTGATCCCAAGCTGGCGCTCGACCTGCTGCTTGCCCGCGATCCTATCGAGGCAAGTGCACTGGCAGCCGAGCTCGAGGAAATCAACCGTCAGCGCCGCGAGATCGAGGCGGAGCTCACACGCGACGCCATGGCAAAGGTCGAGGAGACCTATGACGGCGGTCGCGCAATCGTCGTGGGTGGCGAGGGCTGGCACGAGGGCGTCAAGGGTATCGTAGCGAGCCGCCTGACCAACCGTTATCACGTGCCGGCGCTGCTCTTCTCGATTGAGGACGGCGTTGCGCGCGGATCGGGTCGCTCGGTGGGCAAGGTCAACCTGTTTGACGCCGTCGAGCGCTGTTCCGACCTGCTGATTCGTCGCGGCGGACATGCCGGTGCGGTGGGTGTGACCATCGAGGCATCCAAGCTCGATGAGTTCCGCCGCCGCCTTTCCGCCGTGCTGTCCGAGCTTCCCGCCGAGGACTTTGAAGACACCGACGAGGTCGCCGCCACCGTCGACCTTTCCGAGCTGAATATCGAGACCATCGAGCAGATCTCCCGCCTTGAGCCGTTTGGCCAGGGCAACAAGGTGCCGCTGCTGGCTGCCGAGGGCGTGACGATGTGCGACCGCGCCGTGGTGGGCAAAACCGGCGAGCATATGCGCTTTGTGGCGACCGATGGCGCCGCGAGTGTGCCGGCCATTATGTTCCGCGTGCCGCAAATCGATAAGCTCATCAACTGCGATAGCGCTGTCGACTTGGTGTTCGAGGCCGTTGCCGAGCATTGGCAGGGGCGTGTGAAGCCCAAGCTCATGATCAAGGATGTTCTGGTCCGCGATACCACGCTGCCCAGCGTCGACGATCCGGCATGCGAGCTTCGTCGTGGCGTGCAGCCGGCGGATTCCGGCCTGCGCCTGGAGTCGCGTAAGCGCGAGACGCTCGCCCAGCTTTCCTATACCGAGCTCACGCGCTCGCTTATCCATAGCTTTATCGGATCGAACCAGCCGCACCGCGCGCAGGTTGAGGCGCTCGATGCCTTGGCCGACCACCAGAGCGTCTTGGCCGTTATGGGAACGGGCCGCGGCAAGTCTCTCATCTTCCATGTACATGCTGCGCGCGAGGCTGTCCTTCGCGGACGTGCGAGCATCTTTGTCTATCCGCTGCGTGCGCTTGTTGCCGACCAGGCCTATCACCTCTCGTCGACGATGGCAGCGCTTGGCATTGGCGTTGGCGTGCTGACCGGCGAGACCGTGGAGGCCGCACGCGATGATGTGTTCGCCGGCCTAGCTTCGGGCCGCACCGGTATCGTGCTCACGACGCCCGAGTTCCTATCTATCCACCGTGACCGCTTCGCGCGTTCGGGCCGCATCGGCTTTGTCGTTATCGATGAGGCGCACCACGCCGGCCTTGCCAAGGGCGGCGACCGCAGCGCCTATCTCGACATGCCCGATATCCTCAAAGCCCTGGGCGACCCGGTTGTTATGGCTGCGACGGCCACCGCGACGGCTCCGGTCGTGGCCGAGCTTGCCCGCATGCTGCCGATCACTCGCACGGTGGTCGACGAGACGGTGCGCGAGAACCTGCAGCTCGAGGACAACCGCGACCTTGCGAGCCGCGAGAACCGTTTGGTGTCGATCGTGGCGACGGGGGAGAAGACCGTCATTTACGTCAATTCGCGCGACCAGTCCGTGGCGCTCGCCAAGACGTTGCGCAAGCGTGTGCCCGATTGCGCAACCCATATCGCGTTCTATAACGCGGGGCTTGCGCGCTCCGATCGCCGCCGCGTGGAGGAAGCATTCCGAGACGGAAGCCTCAGCTGCATCGTCTCGACCTCTGCCTTTGGCGAGGGCGTCAACCTTCCCGATATTCGCCATGTCGTGCTCTATCACATGCCGTTTGGCGCGATTGAGTTTAACCAGATGAGTGGCCGCGCCGGTCGCGATGGACAGCCCGCCGTGATTCACCTGCTCTATTCGTCGCGCGACGCCCGCATTAACGAGCGCCTACTCGACTGCTATGCGCCCGAGCGCGACGAGCTCGTCACGCTCTATCGCGCGCTGCAAACCATGTGGCGCTCCAACCGCGGCAAGACCGGGGACGATTCCTTTAGCGCGAGCGATATCGACATCGCGCAGATGTGCCTTGCCATCGATGCCCGCACGCCGGTCGACGAGCGCTCGGTGGAAAGTGGCCTGGGAATCTTCGAAGAGCTTGGCTTCTGTCGCGTTTCGGGGTTTGACGACACCCGTCGCATCGCGATGGCCGAAAACCCCGGCCGTGTGCAATTGAGCAGGTCAATTCGCTATTTGGAGGGCTTGCGTTCGCGCATGGAGTTCTCGGCTTTCCGGAGTTGGGCGCTCGATTCGTGCGCTTCTGATATGCTAGCCAAAGTTAACCGCCCGATCGTACCGCGGGCCTAGGGGAAGGGGACCTCGATGGATGCCGCAGCCCGTACCGCCCATGATTCCGCCCTCCAGCCGTTCTCGGAGATGGAGCACTATAAGCATGCCGATGAGCTGCCGCCCGAGATTATGGCGGACAGCTACGACAAGCTGGAGCGCCTGTGCCTCAAATATATGAATGAGGACGACTTTTCTAAGGTGGAGCAGGCCTATTGCTTTGCTGCCGAGAAGCACTGCAACCAAAAGCGCCGCTCGGGTGAGATGTACATCAACCATCCCGTCGAGGTGGCCATCATTTTGGCCGATCTCAAGATGGACTGCGATGTGGTGTGCGCCGCGCTGCTGCACGATACCGTCGAGGATACCGAGACCTCGCTTGCCGATGTTTCCGGCCTGTTTGGCGATACGGTGGCCGAGCTTGTCGATGGCGTGACCAAGCTCACCAACATCGAAGTCGACAGCATGGACGAGAAACAGGCGCTCACGCTGCGAAAGATGTTCCTCGCCATGTCCAAGGACATCCGCGTCATCATCGTTAAGCTTGCCGACCGTCTGCACAACATGCGCACCCTTGCAGCCCTGCGTGAGGACCGTCGCCTGTTTAAGGCTCGCGAGACCATGGACGTGTATGCGCCCCTGGCCGACCGTCTGGGCATGAGCTCTATTAAGTGGGAGCTCGAGGACCTGTCCTTCTTCTACTTGGAGCCCGATGCCTACCAGCGCATTGCGCGCATGGTGGCTGAGTCGCGCGAGGTTCGCGAGCGCTATCTGGCCGAGACTATCAAGACGCTCACCGACGAGCTCAACCGCATTGGCCTGGAGGACTTCCAGATCAACGGTCGTTCCAAGCACTATTGGTCCATCTATCAAAAGATGAAGCGCAAGGGCAAGGAGTTCTCTGAGATCTACGATCTGGTGGCGCTGCGCGTTATTACCCATTCGGTGCGCGATTGCTACTCCACGCTCGGCGCGGTGCACACACTATGGCACCCCATGCCCGGTCGCTTTAAAGACTATATCGCCATGCCCAAGGTCAATAACTACCAGTCGCTCCACACGACGGTTATCGGCCCCACGGCTCGTCCGCTCGAGATTCAGATTCGAACCTACGAGATGCATGAGCAGGCCGAGTACGGCATTGCCGCCCACTGGCTATATAAGAAGTCGGGCGGATCGTCCGCGTCTAAGACCAATGATGCCCAGCGCTTGGACGACCAGATTAACTGGCTCAAACATTCGCTCGATTGGGCTGCGTCTGATGAGATCACCGACGCCAAGGAATACCTGCATTCGCTGAAGGTCGACCTCTTCGATCAGGAGATTTTCGTCTTTACGCCCAAGGGCGAGGTCATGGCGCTTCGTGCCGGCTCCACGCCGCTCGACTTTGCCTATGCCGTTCATACCGAGGTCGGCAACCACTGCGTAGGCGCTAAGATCAACGGTGCGGTGGCCCCGCTCACGCACGAGATCAAGACGGGCGACCGTGTCGAGATTCTGACCAACAAGAGCTCCAAGCCGTCGCGTGATTGGCTCAAGATCGTTAAGACACCTTCCGCCAAGTCAAAGATCCGCCGTTACTTCGCCGCCGCGACCAAGGACGACGACGCTGCCGCCGGCCGCGATATCCTGGCTAAGGACCTGCGCAAGCGCGGATATGGCATCTCTACGCCGCGTTCGACGCGTGCGCTCAACGCCGTGGCGGAGCAGTTTAACTATAAGCAGCTCGAGGACCTGTTCGCAGCCGTTGGTGCGGGCAAAGTCGCCCCACGTGCTGTGGGCAACAAGGTCGAGCAAATCTTGGACCCCAAGCCCGAGGAGCAGCTCACCAAGACCGAGGCCATTGCCGAGGTCGTCAAGCAGCCCGCCCGCGGCTCCAACCGCAAGCCGCAAAAGCGCGGCAAGAGCGCCAGCAACGGCATTATCGTCAAGGGCGAGAGCAACAGCGGCCTGCTGGTCCGTCTGGCCCATTGCTGCAACCCCGTGACGGGCGACGACATCGTCGGCTTCATCACGCGCGGTCGTGGCGTTTCGGTGCATCGCGCCAACTGCCCCAACGTCAAGGGTCTTATGGAGCATCCCGAGCGCATGATCGACGTGGAGTGGGACGGCGCTGCTGACACCCTCTTCCAGGTCGAGATCGTGGTCGAGTGCCTGGACCGCATGGGCCTGCTCAAGGATGTCACCATTGCCATTGGCGATGCGGGTGGCAATATCCTTTCTGCCGCCACGTCGACCAACCGCGAGGGTATTGCAACCCTGCGCTTTATGGTCGAGATCTCGGACGCGAGTGGTCTGGATCCGCTGCTGGCCTCTATCAGCAGCGTTGACTCGGTCTACGACGCGCGTCGCTTGATGCCCGGCGAGGGTGGAGCCCAGCTTAAGCGCCGCGTTTAGTCGCGACGAACGTGCCACATTATCGATATTCGCTACACTCGAGGCATCGTTTGATGCCTCGAGTTCTATAGAGAGGAGAGGGGCATGAGTGCTGTGTCCTTGGATTTAACTCCCAAGGGATCGGTCGAGATCGAGACGCTCGTAAACGGTCCCATTCAGACCAATAGCTATGCTGTTATTACGGACAATGAGTGCGTGATTATCGATCCCGCATGGGAAGGCGAGCGCTTGGTGGAGCATATTCGAGCCGAGCATCCCGGTGTATGCGTGCTTGGCGCCGTATGCACTCATGGCCATGCCGATCATGTTGGCGGTGTCGCTGGAGTTCGGGCCGCCGTTGGCGTTGACACCCTGTACGAGCTGTGCGGCAAGGACGCAGCTGTGCCGCATGCGAACATCGAGGAGCAGCGAGCTATGTGGGGCATTGAGACGCCCGACCCCGGGGAGCCGACGCGCCTGCTCGCCGAGGGCGATGCTATCGAGGTGGGCGATATCTGCCTGCAGGTGATCGAGTCACCTGGGCATACGCCGGGCGGGATCGTCTTGTTTGCTGCCACCGAGCAGGGGAACATTGCCTTTGTGGGCGACACCCTGTTTCCGGGTGGGCACGGCCGCACCGATCTTTCTGGAGGAGACGAGGCGGCGATTCTGCGCTCGCTCTCCAAGCTCGCCCGGCTTCTCCCGCCCGATACCGTTTGCCTAACCGGTCATGGCGATTCGACCACCATGGCACGCGAGCTCATGCAGAACCCTTTCATGCGGATGTAGCTTAATAGTCGGCTTTTGAAGCACGAGAAGCGTCCAAACGTCAAGCTATTTTTCCCCAACGGGTCGATTTCGTAGGGCAAACGGTCAAAAAAGTCTGTTTGGACGATATTCGTGAACAAACGAACGTTTATGCTCGGGTGCGCCGTGGTAAAATCTCAGGCGTTATCGGAGCAACCTTACAGGAGGTTTCTTTTATGCTCGTCAACGCAGCAGACATGCTCAAGAAGGCCGAGGCCGGCAAGTACGGTCTCGGTGCCTTCAACACCAACAACCTCGAGTGGACCCTGGCTATTCTCCAGGCCGCCGAGGAGGCCAAGTCTCCGCTGATCCTTCAGTGCACCGCTGGTGCCGCTAAGTGGATGGGCGGTTTCAAGGTCTGCGCCGACATGGTCAAGGCTGCCGTCGAGGCCACGGGCGTTACCGTTCCCGTCGCCCTTCACCTCGATCACGGTTCTTACGAGGACTGCTTCAAGTGCATCGAGGCCGGCTTCACGTCCATCATGTATGACGGCTCTCACGAGGAGACCTTCCAGCTTAACCTCGACCGCACCAAGGAGCTCGTTGAGCTTGCCCACTCCAAGGGCATGTCCATCGAGGCCGAGGTCGGTGGCATCGGCGGCACCGAGGACGGCGTGACCTCCAGCGGCGAGCTCGCTGATCCTGCTGAGTGCAAGCAGATCGCTGACCTGGGCGTCGACTTCCTCGCCTGCGGCATCGGCAACATCCACGGCGTGTACCCCGCCGACTGGGCTGGTCTTTCCTTCGAGCGTCTGGGCGAGATTAAGGCCCAGACCGGTGACCTGCCCCTCGTTCTGCACGGTGGCACCGGCATCCCCGAGGATCAGATCAAGAAGGCCATCTCCCTGGGCATCTCCAAGATCAACGTCAACACCGACCTGCAGCTCGTCTTCGCCAAGGGCGTCCGCGAGTACATCGAGGCTGGCAAGGATCAGCAGGGCAAGGGCTTTGACCCCCGCAAGCTCCTCAAGCCTGGTCGCGACAACATCGTTGCCCGCACCAAGGAGCTCATGGAGGAGTTTGGCTCCGTCAACAAGGCGTAAGCGTCGCTAAACTTCCCGCCGGAAGCCCCGTCCCCCTACACTGTTTCCTTTGCGCTCACCTGGCTTTGCCAGAAGTCGCGCCAAGGAAACAGTTCCGGGGGACGGGGCTTCCTTCGTTTAACGCCGCAGGGTTACGAGTCTGAATTAAGATGGCTACTGGCTTTGCCAGAAGTCGCGCAATGGGAAAAGCTCCGGGTGAACGGGGCCTCCTTTGTTAAATTGCTACAGGGTTACTGGTCTGATTTTAGTTATATGGTTACCGTTCAGCGGTGTTGATGGCTCCCTTGTTGGGGCTTTCTTTTTTATCTCGCTACAATGGACTTCAAGCGTTCTAGTGACTTGGAGTTTTGGTATGGCTGTTATTAATGTACTGCCTTCGGATGGGAAGGTTATTGACGAGGGTCCTGTTGGCTGCTCTGTTGATGTTTGCTGTGATGACTTTCGCCATCTCGATGTTGGACTGCCGCCCGAGATTTTTCGTCTTAAGGATGCCGGGTATTTGACGCAGGCTGTTGCTGCCTGCGATCGCCTTTTGGAGCAGAACCCCGAGCCTTCGCTGGCTGCTTGTGTTCGTGCCGAGCGGTATCGCATGCTCGAGACGCCGCTTCATTTTTCGGTGTCGCGCGATCAGGCTATTACGATGATTCGCGAGGAGTGGCCTGAGTTTACCGAGGAGCAGTTTGACGATCTGATTGACCGTAAGCGTATTGACTGGCGCTTTATCGATGGCGAGCTGTTCGTTCTCGACAACTTCCTCGATTCGCTTCGCGTATATCCCAAAGAGGTTCCCGGCATGCGGCCCGATTCTACGGACGGAATAGCACTGCGCAACGAGATGCTCAAGGAGATGGAGTCACAAAACGGATTGGCTCGCGTCATTACGCTTAAAGCGTCCGTGTCTGTCCCCGGTGCTCTAGATGGAGAGACTGTTCGCGCGTGGCTACCCGTTGCCGCCGCCTGTCGTCAACAGTCTCATATCGAGGTTCTCGATATGACGCCGGAGGGTGCTGTTGCCCCCGCGAATGCTTCGGCGCGTACCGCCTCGTGGTCTTCTTCGAGTGAGCGCTCATTCTCGGTGACCTATCGCTATCAAATTGATGCCGCTTATCGTGATGTCTATGGGGGTGCGCTTCCGGTGCATCCTTGCATGGACGCGCCACTGCCCGTGGACACCTCCGAGGACCGTCCGCACATTGCATTCACGCCGTATCTACAGCAGCTGACAGCCCGTGTCATTGACGGGCTCGAGGATCCGCTCGATCGCGCCCGTGCTATCTATGATTACCTGACGCAGTACATCGACTATCGCTATCAGCCGCCGTACTTGCTTTTGGGATCTATTGCCGATGACTGCGCGCATTCGCTCCGCGGCGATTGCGGCGTTATGGCGCTCACGTTTATCACCATGTGCCGTATCGCGGGCGTGCCTGCCCGTTGGCAGAGCGGCCTGTATGTTGCGCCCGATTCGGTGGGGTCGCACGACTGGGCAGAGTTCTATACGCCGCAGACCGGTTGGCTCAACGCCGACGTGTCATTTGGATCTTCTGCTCGCAGGATGGGGGAGGAGTGGCGCCGCCGTCACTACTTTGGCAATCTCGACCCGTGGCGTATGGTGGCCAACAATCGATTCCAGGCAGAGTTTGAGCCCTCTTTCGACGGCATGCGCGAGGACCCTTACGATAACCAGATGGGTGAGGCTTCGGTCGACGGTCGCGGATGCCGTCGGCGCGAGATGCTCCGCACGGTCGAACTCATCGAAATGCTCGAAGTTCCATTTTCGGACTAATCGGTAGAAAGCTGTGATAAACTAACTCACGCATTGCGTGCCCGAGTGGCGGAATTGGCAGACGCAGTGGACTCAAAATCCACCGTTGGCAACAACGTGCGAGTTCGAGTCTCGCCTCGGGCACCATTCATGCAAGCGAGCGTTCAAGGGGGTTGCGGCCCCCTTTTTCGTGCCGAACTCGCGTGAGCGCGCGAAGCGTTAAGCAAACAGGCCTGTGGCCTGTTTGTAGCGGAGCGTGGCGAGGGCGCCACGCGCCCGAAGCCCGGGGCTTCGCGAAGCGAAGGCCCTTCGAGTCTCGTCTCGAGCACCATTCATGCAAGCGAGTGTTCAAGGGGGTCAAGGCCCCTTTTTCGTGTACGTAATGTGATAACGCGCTGTACGTGTTATTATTCGCAAGGCGTTGTTCCCGCAATGCCCTAAAGAGGAACCTGAGGGTTCCCACCTTTTGGCGCCAATGAGCAGCTGACTGGTCATACAACTTAGATTCCCTTCCTCAAATCGAGGAGGTCTATGTGTACGACCTGGTTGCTGAGAAGCGCCGGGTTATTTTTTTATGAATGGAGGTAGGGAAAATAGCTAAGTCTGATGACACCCGCATCAACGACGAGATCACTGCATCTTCGTGTCGTTTGATTGGCGTCGATGGCTCTCAGCTCGGCCTGTTCGCCATCCGCGATGCCCAGCGCGTCGCCGACGATCAGGGTCTCGACCTGGTCGAGATCGCTCCCAACGCGGAGCCGCCGGTCTGCAAGGTCATGGACTACGGTAAGTTCAAGTACCAGCAGGCCATGAAGGCCAAGGCTGCTCGTAAGAACCAGTCCAAGGTCGAGGTCAAGGAAATGAAGTTCCGACCCAAGATCGACGTTGGCGACTACGAGACCAAGAAGGGCCACGTTCTGCGTTTCCTCAAGAAGGGCGCACGCGTTAAGATCACCATCATGTTCCGCGGCCGTGAGATGGCTCACCCGGAGCAGGGCCTTAACGTTCTCGAGCGTCTCGCCGAGGATCTCAAGCCTTACGCTACGGTCGAGTCCAAGCCTAAGATGGAAGGCCGTAACATGCTTATGCTGCTCGCCCCGATTAAGGGCGCCTTCGATGAGGATAAAGCGGCAAGCGATGGCAAGTAACTAGTGTTCTGTAACCGATTAAGGAGTATTTCATGCCTAAGATGAAGTCCCACAGCGGCACCAAGAAGCGTTTCCGCAAGACTGGTACCGGCAAGCTTATGCGCGCCAAGGCTTTCAAGAGCCACATCCTGAGCAAGAAGTCCACCAAGCGTAAGCGTGGCTTCCGTCAGGAGACCGAGATCGCCGCTGCCGACCGCAAGGTCATCAAGTCGCGTCTCGCCTAAGTTCGCGTTCCCGTTTTCGTTTTACCATCTAGGAGTTGATAGAACATGGCACGTATTAAGCGCGCTGTTGCCGCCAAGAAGAAGCGCCGTACCGTTATGCACCGTGCGAAGGGTTACTACGGTGCCGCTTCGCGTACTTACAAGCATGCTAAAGAGCAGGTCCAGCACTCCCTGCAGTATCAGTATCGTGATCGCCGCAACAAGAAGCGCGAGATTCGTTCTCTCTGGATCACTCGTATCAACGCTGCTGCTCGCCTGAACGATATTTCTTACTCTCAGTTCATGCACGGCCTGAAGGTTGCCGGCATCGAGCTCGACCGCAAGGTCCTGGCTCAGATGGCTTACGAGGACATCGAGTCCTTCAACGAGCTGGCTACCATCGCCAAGAAGGCTCTCGAGGCCTAATAGATTCTCTTGAATCGCTAGGGGAGTGTCGCGTTGTACGCGGCGCTCCCTCTTTTTATCTGAAGCGCGGTTTACATTGCTAAAAGCGCGGGTAGATAGACACTTACAGGTGACCGATCTCTATATATTCCTGAACCAAAGGGTCATCATCTGATACGTGCGGAAGATCCGCACCAGTCTTTCTATTAGCTATAGAAAGCAATATGTTGTGTAGGACTTGTGAAGAGTGGAATTGACGTCCCACAAGGCTTCGCGGTCTGGCAATATATCTCCTTGCCGCGCGGCCCGGTCGGACCGGACCAGCCGCCAGGCGTGCACCTTGAGAACCGGATACTGCGAGGATGGACACATTCAGTGTCGCATCCGGGCAGACATCGAACCATTTGAAATGGTCTAACTTGGATTTGTTTTTCGCAAGGCCGCCGAGAGGC
>NZ_CAXTGI010000006.1:0-127268 GCF_964243765.1 Collinsella aerofaciens
AAGCCGTTCCAGGGATTAGTTCTCCTTCCGGTAAGGGCCCAGGTAGACTACCTGGTCGATAGACGGCAGGTGCAAGGGCGGCGACGTCCTCAGCCGAGCCGCACTAATCGCCCGAGCTCTTCCGGAACCGCACCTCGCGGCCCGCGGGACAAGCGCTCATGCGCGGTCCGGGCACGAGGATGCCCCCGAGTCACCTTTCCTATGCGCCATGCGGCCCCCAGGGCACGTGAAGAGACACCGGACACCGTAACGGTGGGCGCCGCCCACCGGTCAGCGGCCAGAGCATGGGGGGCACGCCCGGTCCCGTTCCGAACCCGGAAGCTAAGCCCCATCGCGCCGAGAGTACTGCGGGGTCAGCCCGTGGGAGGCCAGGGCGCCGCTGACCGGTGGACGGCACCGAGCCGCCATTGGGAATGTAGAAGGGGGAGGCCTCGCGGCCTCCCCCTTTTTTGCGTTTGGTCGATATGAGCTAAACGCCTCTATGGCCTAATAGCCTTTTCTATTTGAAGAAAACAAAATAAATGACCAGCGCGATTGCCACGATGGCAATGATCAAGAGCGCAATTTGGAGACGGTGCTGTCTGCGCCGTCTGTTTGACGATGTAAATATCGATTTCCCCTGCTTAGGCGTCTCGAGATAGCGGGCGGAATGCGTTAGAGTTTGCTTGGGACGGGGCCCTCTACGATGTTGCTTTGTGGGTGTTTGTGTCTGCTCCTGGCTGCATGCGCTGTTTTTGGATAAGGGGGCATCTTTTAGATACACCGGATCGCTCGAGGCGACACCCATGTGTCTACGCGCTGAATGAGATTCTTCTAGGGTTTGATATCGATTGCGAGTTACATACTCAGGCTCTGCATCGCTAATGGGCTCTTGGGAAATATGGGGACGATGGTAGCGTATGGGCTGTGAGTAGGCAGAACTATCGTTCTGCAGCGGCTCAAACGAATTGTCGGAGGTCTGATCGTCCATGATGCCCTTAGGTTGTCATTAACAACGAGTATGCGCTCATTGTAAGCCCCCTGCTTCGTTTTGACAGGCGCGTATTTGGTATTCAGGGCTCTGTTCAAATAACCTTAACCTCGTTAAAACCTTAGTCAACCAGACTTAGATATGCTTATAGAAAGAGACTTAAAAAACTTTATAGCAAAATGTATATATACGTAATCGTTGGGCATATATTAGAGCGTCAAACGAAGTCCCTGCCACCTGGAAGATGGCTCGGCAGTCCCTTAAAGGAGTGGTAGTCATGGCAAGCATGGTTCCTTATCGTTCGGTCTTTGGTGTTCGTCCCTCTGCTAGCTCGTTGTTTGATCTCTTTGATGATATGAGCGACCTAGCGAACAGCTCGATTGCCTCTAAGGCGTTCCCCGTTGACGTTGAGGATAAGGGCGATGGCTATGAGGTCAAGGCTTATCTGACCGGCGTCGCCAAGGACGATATCGATGTCGAGCTTAACGAGGGCCGTCTGTCCATTAGCGTGAATGTCGAGGAAGACGAGGAGAACGAGGGTAAGAACTTCCTGCAGAAGGAGTTCAGCTCGTACAGCGCGACGCGCGGTGTGTACCTGAAGGATGCTTCGAGCGAGGGCCTTTCTGCAAAGTACGCTGACGGCATCCTTACCGTTACGGTTCCTAAGATTGTCGAGAAGAAGAACGTTACGAAGATTTCCATCGACTAACGCTATCGGCTATTAGCATCGGTGCCTGCGTTAAGGGGGCTGGGAAGTGATTCCCGGCCCCCTTTTCTATTTGGGCTGGCCTATTGAATGGTCATGGGCCGATATTGCCCGGCGGGACGTATTGTGAGTTTATGCAGCCCCTCAACGCGGGTGGCGGCGCTGCCAAGTTCGTTGTCGAGTGTTGCGCCGAGGGAGCTTGCGTAGCTTTTGACGGTCAGACTTGGGCGATTGTTGTCTTGGCTAATGTGCATCGCGATAAGTTGCTCGGTGCGATCGGTTACCAACGCGCGTGCGGCATCGGCGGCCTGATCGTTGGAGAGATGTCCTTTTACAGACAGGATACGTTCCTGAAGAAAGCGAGGATAGTCGCCTTGACGCAGCATGGTTACATCGTGGTTGCTTTCGAGTGCGAGAATGCGACAGTCCTTGAGCGTATCGATGGCATGCTTCGACAACTCGCCGGTGTCGGTGGCAAAGCCAATTGAATCACCCTGAGCGTCAAACCGGTAGCCGACGGGATTAACGACGTCGTGGGATGTCGAATATGTTTGAATGTGGACTCCGGCAATAGAGAGGGCGTCACCTGGGTCGAATTCCTCGACAGGTAGATGTGCGAGGCTTTCTTTGGACGTGAGCGTTCCTCTGCTGGAAAAGACTGGGCCATTCCAATGCTTGCACCATACCTCAAGCCCCTTGATGTGGTCGCTGTGTTCATGGGTGACAACAAGGGCGTACACGTCGTCTACCGACAGTCCGAGTTCCGCCATGCGTTTGAGCGTTTCGCGGCGAGACAGTCCGTCATCGACCATAATGAGCCCCTGCGGGCCCTCGATGAGTGCGCAGTTGCCTTTAGAGCCACTGCCGAGGATATGAAGGTGCAGACGAGACATAAGATTCCAAAGGATACAATGGGTGCGGACGAATAGAGGAGGAAGCAAATGCCTACGGTATCTCAGCATTATGGACACCATGCCGTGCCTGGGGCAGTCGATGAGACCCGGACGAGGCAGCAGGCTGCTCCTGTCGTGCTCATGGTATCAGGCGGCGCGGACTCGACGGCACTGCTTCTTATGGCGTGCACATCAAAGCTGGATATCCAAGACGGACGCGGTGTTGCCCCCATTGCTCGCGAGCGCCTGCATGTGCTGCATGTAAACCATCATCTGCGCGGCAAGGCGTCCGATGGCGACGAGGCCTTTGTGCGTGAGCTCTGCGCGAAATATGGTTTACCGCTGTGCGTGGAGCACGCTTATTTTGATGGGGAGTCGGGCAATATTGAGGCCGCGGCCCGCGAGGTGCGCTATGCCGCGGCGCGGAGGTATGTTCGCGAGCTCTGCGCCCAGACGGGGGCACCGCGAACGGCGGCTCGTATCTGCACCGCGCACACGTCTTCGGATCGCGCGGAAACGTTTTTGATGAACGCGATTAAGGGTTCAGGGCCCGCTGGCCTATCGAGCATTCCTCACCGGAGGAATATCGTGGTGCGCCCCTTGCTCGACCTAACTCATGGCGAGCTCGTGGGCTATCTACAGGTACATGGTCAGCCGTGGCGTGAGGACGAGAGCAATGAGGATATCTCGTATCTGCGAAACTACGTGCGCCATCGGGTAATGCCAGTGGTGGCACAGCGTAATGCGAGCGTGTGCAAGACGATTGGCGCCGCCTGCGAGATCCTTGGTGACGAAGATGCGTTTCTATCCCAGCTGTCGGCACAGGCGTTTCGAAGCTGCCTGCGCAAGGAGGCGGCGGGTGCGCTAGTGCTCGATGCCAGACGCCTTGCTGCGGCCGAGGTGGTAATCGCGCGGCGCATCGTGCGACTGGCGATCAAACGCATCGATCCGGACGCTCGTCCAGAGATGCGACATGTGGAGCGAGTCCTTTCCTGCGTTGCCGAGGGCGCAGGCTCGGTCACGCTTCCGGCGGGGATTGACGCACGCGTCGAATTTGGCATGCTGGCGTTTAAGGCTCCGGTGGCTCGCGAGGGCCTGGTCGCGGACTGGGTTACCGTACCCGGTCGTTTGCCGTTGGGCGGGGGACGTATGCTGGTCGCAGAGCCGATGGCCGTTGAACCGGGATGCGATATCGTGCGCCGCGCCCGTGAGCTTGCGGCTGCCGGGGAAGTGGCAGCTTTGGTAGACGCGGCTGCCCTGGGTTTTGCCGACAGCGATAGCGAGCGGATCCTGGCGGGCTCGCGTGGCGAGATCCCTGCCGAGGCGCGATTGGCGCGCCTATGGGTGGACGGTCCCGCACCGGGAGACGTGATGTGCCCGTTAGGAATGAGTGGCCGAAGCAAGAAGGTATCCGACTTGCTAGGAGAGGCTCGCATTCCCGTTTCCGAGCGCGCCGGCGTGCCCATGGTGAGGACGGCGCCGGGAGGTGCCGTGGTGTGGGTCGCCGGAGTTCGCGCGGACGAACGCTTTAAGTGCACGGCGGCGACGCGTGTGGCCTATCTGCTTCGCGTGGTTGACGCGGATTAGCCCCTCGTACCAGCTTTTCTGTGCGGCGTTGACGGTATTCCAGCGCTGATGATGCGCGGGCTGGAAAATATACCCCGTGCGCTGCTAGAATGTGTAGTTCGCGTCCATACGGCGGTGTGTGGGCGATTAAGCACAAGAAAGGGTTGTCATGGCTTCTCAACATCCGGATATCGAGAAGGTTCTGTTTACGCAGGAGGATATCGAAGGTATCGTTTCTCGCCTGGGCGAGGAGATTACGCGCGACTACGCTGGTAAGGATCTGGTGTTGATCGCGGTCCTGCGCGGCGCCGTTGTCTTTATGGGCGACCTGATGCGCAAGATCGAGCTGCCGACCAACATCGATTTCATGGCTGTTTCGAGCTATGGCGACGGTGTGAAGTCTTCGGGCATCGTGCGTATCATTAAGGACCTGGATATCGACATCCGTGGTCGCGACGTGCTGATCGTCGAGGACATTCTGGACTCGGGCCTGACCCTCAAGTACCTGATGAAGAACCTTGAGAGCCGCAAGCCCGCCTCGCTGGAGGTCGCTGCCTTCCTGTGGAAGGACGTTGAGGACCGCACCTCGGCCATCACGCCCAAGTATGTTGGAACCCATTGCCCCGATGCCTTTGTGGTGGGCTACGGCCTCGACTATGCCGAGCGCTATCGCAACCTTCCGTATCTGGGCATTTTGAAACCGGAGGTTTATTCGTAAGATGCCCGACGACCGTAACGACAACAATTCCCAGACTCCCCGGGAGCCTAAGATCCCGGGGATGCCCGGAGGCAAGAAGCCCACGCGTACGGGCTGGCTGTATTTTCTTTTGGCTTGCGCGCTTCTGGGCTATGCCTTCTTTAATATGGGCTCCGGTTTTGCCAGCTCCAGCAATACCGTTAAGCTCGCGACGAGCGAGATGGTCAGCGCCATTAAGCAGGATCGCGTCGAAGATTTGACCTATACGGTTCAAGACGGAAGCGTGGCGGGTCATTACTGGAAGACGAAAAAGGACAAGGGCGACACGAGCGAGCTCAGGAGCTTTTCCTCGACCTATGTCGGCTCCGATTCGCTTGCCGAGCTCATGGCGGAGCACCCCGACACCAAGTATATCGTCAACACCAATGACCCCGATTTTTGGGGCGACTTGGCGATGAGCGTGCTGCCGACGATCGCCCTGATCGCCATCATGTTCTACTTTATGCGCCAGATGATGGGCGCCAATAATAGGAACATGCAGTTTGGCAAGACCAACGCCAAGACTAACGAGGCTACGCGTCCCAAGGTCAAGTTCGAGGACGTGGCCGGCGTGGACGAGGCCGTCGAGGAACTCGAGGAGATCCGCGACTTCCTGAGCGATCCGGACCGCTATCGCAAACTGGGTGCCAAGATTCCGCGCGGCGTTTTGCTGGTGGGCCCTCCGGGTACTGGTAAGACGCTGCTGGCCAAGGCCGTTGCCGGCGAGGCGGGTGTGCCGTTCTTTAGCATCTCTGGCTCTGACTTTGTCGAGATGTTCGTGGGCGTCGGCGCCAGCCGCGTGCGCGACCTTTTTAAGGAGGCTAAGTCTCAGGCTCCGTCGATTATCTTTATTGACGAGATCGATGCCGTGGGACGTCAGCGCGGAGCCGGCTTGGGCGGCGGTCACGACGAGCGCGAGCAGACGCTCAACCAGCTGCTAGTCGAGATGGACGGTTTTGAGGAAAGCGAGTCGGTCATCCTGATCGCCGCAACCAACCGTCCCGATATTCTGGACCCGGCATTGCTGCGCCCCGGTCGTTTTGACCGCCAGGTCACGGTCGACCGCCCGGACGTAAAGGGCCGCGAGCAGATCTTGCGCGTGCATGCTGAGAACAAGCCGATGGACGAGGACGTTAAGTTTGAGAAGCTCGCCCAGATGACCGTTGGCTTTACCGGTGCCGATTTGGCGAACCTGCTCAACGAGTCTGCGCTGCTGGCCGCTCGCCGTCATCGTTCCGTGATCTCGATGGACGAGGTCGAGGAGTCGATGGAACGCGTGATTGCCGGACCGCAACGCAAGGGTCGCGTGATGACCGAAGCCGAGCGCACCACGATTGCCTACCATGAGAGCGGCCATGCCCTGGTGGGTCACATCCTGGAGCACTCTGATCCGGTTCATAAGATTTCGATTGTCAGCCGCGGCCAGGCTCTGGGCTACACGCTGCAGCTTCCGCAGGAGGACCACTTCCTCAAGACCAAGAACGAGATGCTCGACGAGCTCGCCGTGTTCTTGGGCGGCCGCGTTGCCGAGGAGCTCATGTGCGATGACATCACGTCGGGCGCGAGCAACGACCTGGAGCGCGCGACCAAGATGGCGCGCGAGATGGTTACGCGTCTGGGCATGAGCGAGGAGCTGGGCACGCAAGTGTTTGGCGAGGCGCAGCATCAGGTGTTCCTTGGTCGCGATTACGCCGATCACCAGGATTACTCCGAGGAGACGGCGCGCCGCATCGATATTGAGGTTCAGCGCATCATGCGCGAAGCCCATCGCCGAGCGGTCGAGATTTTGGATGTCCGTCGCGATCAGCTCGATCTGATGGCGAAGGTGCTGCTTGAGCGCGAGACCGTCGAGGGTGATGCCGTGAACGCCCTGCTCGACAACGAGTGGGATGCCTACCTTGAGCGCGAGGGCGATATCCTGGCGGCCAAGGAGGAGCGCAATGCCAAGGCGGCCGGCATGCCGACCAAGAAGCGCGCGCCTCGCATGAGCGAGGAGGAGCTGGCGGCTGATGCCGCGGCCTTTGCGCAGGCGGCCATGCAGGAGGATGCCGAAGCCGCATCCGATGATGCTGACGATGACCATGCCGTCGTCGATGCTGATGCCGACACCGACGCCGACAAATAGTCCTTCTAACGAGAGCCTCCGCGGGGAAACCTGCGGAGGCTTTTTCTTTTGAGCGATATGGGGCCGTCTGTTGATTGGGGACAGACTTAAATGAGCGTTTTCACGCATTTAAGTCTGTCCCCAATCAACACCCTGGAGGCTGCCCGGCGCTTACTGGTGAAGCCGATAAATTTTGGGCCACATTGCTGCGGCACTTTGCTCGGCTAAAGCGTACAATAGCGCCTATGCGAAAGGGGAACAGATGATCAACGAAACTATGTATGCTCGTGGTGCGGAAAGCTCCATCATCCGCGAGATCTTTAGCTATGGTCTAGAGCGCAAGGCGCAGATCGGTGCGGAGAACGTATTCGATTTTTCGTTGGGCAACCCGAGTGTTCCGGCGCCCGCTGCCGTGGCGGAGTCCATTAAGAAGGCCTTAGAGCTGCCGAGTGACCAGCTGCACGGCTACACTCCCGCGCCGGGCCTGCCGCAATGTCGAGCAGCCGTCGCCGAATCGCTCAACCGCCGCTTTGGCACGAGCTATGAGGGCAAGGACGTCTTTATGACGGTGGGCGCCGCAGCTTCGCTCACCTGTACTCTCAGCGCCGTTACGAACCCGGGCGACGAGGTTATTGTTATCGCCCCGTACTTTCCGGAGTATCGCGTGTGGATTGAGAAGGCCGGCTGCACGTGTGTCGAGGCGCTCGCCGATGAAGACATGTTCCAGCTGAGCGTGGACAACGTGCTCAAGGCGATCAGCGAAAAGACGGCGGCTGTCATTATCGACTCACCCAACAACCCGACCGGTGCAGTGTATACGCGCGATACACTGACGCGACTGGCCAATGTTTTACGCGAGGTCAACGCCAAGCGCGATCCCGAGAATCCGATTATGCTCATCTCTGATGAGCCGTACCGCGAGATCGTGTACGGTGCCGGGGTGCCTTGGGTGCCCTCGATCTACGAGCACACCATCGTGTGCTACTCGTATTCCAAGTCGCTTTCGCTACCGGGCGAGCGCGTGGGCTGGATTTTGGTTCCCAATACCAATCCGCAGGCTGCTCGCCTGATGCCGGCCGTTGCCGGTGCCGCCCGCACGCTGGGCTTCGTGTGCGCACCGGCCCTCTTCCAGCGCGTGATTATTGATTGCATCGATGAGCCGAGTGACGTTGAGGCCTATGCGCGCAACCGCACCGCGCTTACCGACGCACTAGCGGAGTACGGCTACACCTATGTTGAGCCGGATGGTGCGTTCTACCTGTGGGTGAAAGCGCTGGAGCCCGATGCAAACGCCTTCTGCGAGCGCGCGAAGAAGTATGAGCTGCTCGCGGTGCCTTCGGATAGCTTTGGCATGCCGGGCTGGTTCCGCCTGGGCTACTGCGTGAGCTATGAGACAATCGTCAACTCGCTGCCTGCCTGGAAGCAGCTGGCCGACGAATATCGTCGAAAGTAAAGCGCTCTGCTTACAATGTTTTACGTGAAACGGGGTTTGGTTTTAAGCCAGACCCCGTTGTCTATGCCGTTGTGTGATTGGGATGAAGCAGTTTTACGACTGCCGAAAGCTATGCGTACAATGAATATACGCGACGGCCATACTGGACAAGGAGACCCGATGCCCTACCTTCTTTCTTGTGATATTCATACTCATACGATGTTCTCTGCGCATGCGTACTCAACCATTGAGGAGAACATCTATTGGGCGGCAGAGCGCGGCCTTCAGGTGCTCGGTTCCGCCGATCATTTAAGCTCGATGGTTACGCCTTGTCCCAATGACCTGCGCAGTTTCCAATTCTTTATTAACCAGGATATCTGGCCGCGCATTTGGAGCGGCGTGCTGGTGCTGCGTGGTGCCGAGGCTGATATCGTTTCGCTGGACGGCAGCTTGTTTGGCGAAGACATTCCCGTTTCGCTCGATATCGCCGGCGATTCGTATAGTCGTGAGCATTCGCTGTTCGATTTGGTGACGCGTAATTTGGATTATTTGGTGGCAAGCGTGCATAACCCGCAGTTTGCCGAAGGCGCGACGCTCGCCCAAACGACCCAGATGTACATCAATGCCCTGGAGCACCCCAAGGTGTTCATGCTTGGGCATGCGGGTCGTTCGGGCGTGCCGTTCGATATCGATGAGGTGCTGTTGGCGGCCAAGGCCAAGCACAAGATCATCGAGATCAACAACCATAGTCTTGAACACGGTGTCGACACTGAGCATTGGGCCGTATGCCGCAAGATCGCCGAGCGCTGCGCCGAGCTGGGCGTGGGTATTGGCGTGTCGACCGATGCCCACATTGGCATGGCCATTGGCAAGCTCGATCACGCGCGCAAGATGCTCGACGAGATTCACTTCCCGCTGGATTTGATCGTGACGCGCGACCGCGAGACGCTGCTGCGCGAGATGGCGGCAGCCGGCGTGTGTGACCTGCGCAAGGGGATGTAGCGGAGTTCATAAACCAAGCGAAGGGGGCGGTCCAGACGGGCCGCCCCCTTTCTTGTCTCGAAAATCTACCGGGGTGGATTAGCGGCGCTCGAGGACCGCTACGGTTTCGGTGTGGTCGGTATGGGGGAACATGTCGACGGGCGTGATCTTGAGCAGGCGATAGCCTCCGTCGAGGAGCTGGTGCAGGTCGCGCTCTTGGGTCACAGGGTTGCAGCTGATATAGGTGATGCGGCGCGGCTTGAGTGCGCAGGCGGCTTCGAGGAACTCGGGGGTGGAGCCGGCGCGCGGCGGGTCGATGGAGAGAACGTCAACACGCTCGTTGTTATCGGCGGCATCGAGGATATAGTCAGTGGCATCGTCAGCCATAAACCATGCGTTACGGGTAAGGCCGTTGAGCTCGGCGTTGCGACGTGCGTCGGCAATGCCGGCGGGGTTGCGCTCTACACCGAGCAGCATAATGCCGGCACCTTTGTCCTGGGCATCTTTAGCTGCGCACAGGCCGATAGTTCCGCTACCGCAATAGGCGTCCATGAGTACGTCACCCTGCTGCAGATCCATACCGTCAATGGCGAGTTGATAGAGCAGTTCGGTCTGCTGCGGGTTGGTCTGATAAAACGCGGTGGGGGAGATGTCGAAGTCGCAGCCGAGCAGCTGATCGCGCATGCATTCGGCGCCATAGACGATACGGGTCTCCTCGCCCAAGATGGCATTGCCGGGGCGTCCGTTGACGTTTTGGGCGACGGTGACGATATGCGGATCGAGCGCCGCGACGGCCTCAAAGAACTCCCGCGCATGCGGCAAGTCGCGCTGAGCGGTCACGAGCGTGACCATGATCTGGTCGGTGCGCCAGCCGCAACGAACGACGGCATAGCGAAGCAAGCCAAGATGCTTGTCTTCGTTAAAGGCGGGAATATGCAGACGTTCGGCCTCGCGAGCGATGCCGTTGAGAATCTGACGAGCGCCCGGCGCCTCGACAGGGCATTCAGGAACAGCAACGATTCTGTGTGTCCCACGTTCAAAAAAGCCGCAGCGGACAGCGCCCTCTTTGCCGGGAGCAAACGGAGTGGCAGCCTTATGACGAAAACCACGCGGCGCAGGATACTTGCCCGGGTCGCCCAGGGTAACACCCATACCGCGAATGGGATCAACGGCAACACCCTCGCGCTCACAGAGCTCAGCAAACAGCTCCTCCATAGCAGCCTGCTTGGCCGCCAACTGCTTCTTATAAGGACGATTGAGCGCCGTGCACCCACCGCAAGCTTTCATGATCGAACAGGGAGACTTGGGGTCCACAACCTTACGCGCAGACGAAACCGGATCTTTATGCGAGCGCTTGGAGCGAGTCTGAGATGCCTTATCCTCGCTCCGACGAGAACTGGGGCGCTTGGCCTTAGCCTTGCCCTTGGCCGACTTACCCTTCGCATCCTGAGACGACTTGGATTTCGTAGAAGATTTTTTCTCCTCCGACCCCTCAGCCGCCTCGATCAAAGCACGACGAGCCTTACGCTCCGCACGAGATTCTGCCATCAATAACTCCACTAATTCATGAATTAAAAGCTGCAAGCATTGTACCGTGCCAAGCCAGCGGGCGATATGCAAGCGCCCATTTCCTGTCAGTGATAAGCCCGCGCCGGGCAACCCCAACCTTGTGCTCCATCAAGGTAAAGTGTATGATTCTGGACGTTACATGACTCACTTTACCTAACTAAAGTGCTATCGAGGGGGAATACCATGAATAGCGATATGTCTCGTCGTCAGTTTGTTGGTCTAGCCGGTTCGCTTGCCACGGTGCTCGGCCTTGGTCTTGTCGGCTGCGGCGGTGGTGCCGGCAAGGGCTCCGCTGCTGGTTCTGCCGCGGCCAAGGATGTGAAGGGCGCTGCGGAGTCCAAGAAGCTCGTGGTGGGCTTTGATAAGTCCTATCCTCCGTACGGCTTTGTGGGCGACGATGGCGAGTACACCGGCTTTGATCTCGATCTGGCCAAGGCTGTTGCCGATAAGCAGGGCTGGGAGGTCAAATACGAGGCCATCGACTGGGACGCCAAGGATACGCTGCTTAACTCAGGCGCCATCAACTGCATCTGGAACGGCTTTACCATGGAGGGTCGCGAGGACGACTACACGTTCTCCGAGCCGTACATGCTCAATGAGCAGGTGCTCGTGGTCAAGAAGGACGCGGGTATCAAGAGCTGGGACGATCTTGCCGGCAAGACCGTGATTACCCAGACTGATTCCGCTACGCAGGATGTGCTCGAGGGCGACCAGAAGGATCTGGCCGCGACGTTTGCCACGCTCGATACCATCGGTGAGTACAACACGGCGTTTATGCAGCTCGAGAGTGGTGCGGTCGATGCCGTTGCCTGTGACCTCTCGATCGCTCAGTATCAGCTGGCCGCCAAGCCCGATGCCTATACGCAGCTCGACAAGCCGCTGTCCAGCGAGCACTACGCCGTCGGCTTTAAGAAGGGCGACACCAAGTCGGCCGATGCTGTAACCGAGTCACTCAAGGCGCTCTACGAGGGCGGCACGGTCAAGGACCTGTGCGATAAGTATTCAAGCTATGGTCTATCTTTCGATAATTGGGTGCTCAAGTAATGTCTATTCAGGTCATGATGCAGATGCTTGGCCAGGGATTCTTGGTCAGCTTGCAGTTGTTTGTGCTGACGCTACTCGGGTCGATTCCGCTGGGAATCCCCGTGGCGTTTATGCGCATGAGCAAAATTGCGCCGCTTCGCTGGATCGCGCGCATCTATATTTCGGTCATGCGCGGTACGCCGCTCATGCTACAGATGTTTGCCATCTACTTTGCCCCGTACTACGTGTTCGGCATCTCGCTCACGCCCGATTCCAAATGGACGGCATGCGTCGTGGCGTTCATCATCAACTACGCCGGTTACTTTGCCGAGATCTATCGCTCGGGCTTGCAGTCCATTCCGCGCGGTCAATACGAGGCTGCCGAGGTGCTGGGCTATTCGCGCGTGCAGACGTTTCTGTATATCGTGATGCCTCAGGTCGCCAAGCGTATTCTGCCGGCGATGGGCAACGAGATCATCACGCTGGTCAAGGACACGTCGCTGGCGTTTGCCATTGGCGTGGGCGAGATGTTCTCGACCGCCAAGGCGCTGGTTGCCTCGCAGGTGAGCATGGTGCCGTTTGCGATTGCGGCGCTGATTTACTGGGTCTTTAACTTTGTGGTCGAGATGCTGTTGGGCGCCGCCGAAAAGAAGCTGGACTATTATCATGACTAACTCGGTGATGAAAATCGAAAGCGCTCGCAAGGCGTTTGGCGGCAATGAGGTGCTCAAGGACATCTCGCTCGAGGTAAAGCGTGGCGAGGTCGTGGCGATTATCGGACCTTCGGGCGGCGGTAAGTCCACGCTGCTGCGCTGTGCCACGCTGCTCGAGACGCTCGATGGTGGCTCGCTCTCGTTTGGCGACCTTGCCGTCGCGACGGATGCGGGTTCGGGCGCGGTGTACGCAAAGGGCGATGTGCCTAAACAGGCGCGCTCGCGGTTTGGTCTGGTGTTTCAGAACTACAATCTGTTCCCGCACTATACCGTGATGAAAAACATCACCGATGCTCCGATCCGCGTGCTTAAGCGCCCACGCGAGCAGGCGGAAGCCCGCGCACACGAGCTTATTGCACAGATGGGACTTACGGGTAACGAGAACAAGGTACCCTGCGAGCTTTCGGGCGGTCAGCAGCAGCGCGTGAGTATTGCCCGCGCCCTGGCGCTCGATCCGGAAATCTTGTTCTTTGATGAGCCGACCTCGGCGCTCGATCCAGAGCTGACGGCTGAGGTGCTGCGCGTCATCAAGGATTTGGCCGCGCAGAATATGACGATGGTAATCGTGACCCACGCAATGCAGTTTGCGCGCGATGTTGCCGACCGCGTGGTCTTTATGGATGGCGGTCGTATTGTCGAGGAGGGTCCTGCCGAGCAGGTCATCGATCATCCGCGCGAGCGGCGCACGCGTGAGTTCTTGAGCCGTTTCGAGGGATAGGCTCGGGTATTTACTCAACTATTAATTGAGGCGAAGCCGCCACAGGTCTTACGGTCTGTGGCGGCTTTTTGTTTACATCGACGGGGTTCAATAATTGCCTCACAAGCTTGTCTCTTCCTCTCGCCGCCTGTATCCATACGCGTGCCGAAAGGTCTGCATGGACAGGCGACTGCAAGGGTAGGGTGGTGGCATAGGACATTTGGAGGGTGAGTCGGCTCGGCTGCCGACCATGCTGCTCCCGGGACGGCACCGACCGCGAACTCTCCCCGTTGGCGTCGCGCATCGCGCGCGACCCTGCAAGGAGGTCATCATGGGTGCTCCCAAGACCGGCAATGTAAGGAACGTGGTGCTCGTAGGCCAAGGCGGGGTGGGCAAGACTTCACTCGCCGAGGCCATGCTCCACCTTTCCGGTAAGACCGCCCGCCTGGGCGGCCACGACGGCACCAAGCCCACGCTCGACTATGACCCCGAAGAGGTCAAGCGTGCGTTTTCCATCTCGACGACCATCGCGCCGATTGACTGGAAGGGCGCCCGCATCAACGTGCTCGATGCCCCGTGCTACCCCGATTTTATCGGCGACGCCTTTGCCGCGATGAGCGTCTGCGAGACGGCGCTGTTTGTGGTCGACGCCGAGGCCGGCCCGCAGCCTACGACGGTTAAGCTCTGGTATGCCGCCGAGGACCTGCGTCTGGCGCGCGCGGTGTTCGTAAACCGCCTGTCGCGCTCCGAGGCCAGCTTTGCGACCACCATGGAACTGCTGCAGGAGCGCTTTGGTACGCGACTGGGCGCCGTGACTCTTCCCTGGGGCGAGGGCGAAGACTTTGACGGCATCATCGACCTGGTGCGCATGAAGGCGCGCCACTGCAACGGCACCGAAGCCGTTGAGTCGGAGATTCCCGAGGAGTATCGTGCCCAGGCCGAGGAGGCCCACGACCATCTGTGCGAGTTGGTGGCCGAGGCCGACGATGAGCTGATGATGAAGTACCTGGAAGGCGAGGAGACGCTGACGCAGGAGGAGCTTGAGGGTTTGTTGTCCAAGGCGATCGCCGAGCGCATCTTTGTGCCGGTCTTTGCGGGCGATTGCATTAAGGAGCAGGGCGTCAACTCGCTGATGGACGACATCGCCACGTACTTCCCGGCGCCGACTGACTACGGCGAGATGCCGCTCATCGACGGCGACTCGCTTAAGATCTCGAGCGACGATGACCGCCCGGTGGCGTTTGTGTTTAAGACCCTGGCCGATCCGCAGCAGGGCCGCATCAGCTTTATCAAGGTACTGACGGGTACGCTTGAGCCGGGCCTCGAGCTGGTCAACGCGCGTACCCGCAAGAGCGATCGTCTGGCTCACCTGTATGTGATGTGCGGCCGCGACATGACCGAGGTCGGTCACGCCTATGCCGGCGACATTATCGTGGCGCCCAAGTTGGCGGCAGAGACGGGTGACACGCTCTCCATTACCGGTAAGGTCGAGGCAGCGGCGTTTAAGTTCCCCAACTCGCAGTACCGCATTGCCATCGAGGCCGAGAATCGCGGCGACGAAGAGAAGCTCTACACGTTTATCGAGAAGGCTTGCAAGGCCGATCCGACCATGAGCATCGACCGTGACGAGGAGACGGGCCAGACTATCATCTCCGCCGTGGGCGAGGCACAGGTTTCGGTGCTGCTCAACCGTTTGGAGGACCGCACCAAGGTCGTGGCCAAAAGCGTGCCGATCCGCATTCCGTATCGCGAGACCATCCGCCGCACGGCAAGCGCCCAGGGTCGCCACAAGAAGCAGACCGGCGGCGCCGGTCAGTACGGCGACTGCTGGCTGCGCGTGGAGCCGCTCATTGGGCCCGACGGCACGAGCGACGGCTATGAGTTTGTTGACGAGGTCGTGGGCGGCCGCATCCCGCGCTCGCTCATCCCCGCCGTGGACAAGGGCGTCCAGGAGACCATGAAGGACGGTATCATTGCCGGCTATCCGCTCACGGGCATTCGCGTCGCGGTGTACGACGGCTCGTATCACAGCGTCGACTCCAACGAGATGGCGTTCCGCGCGGCGGCTCGTATCGGCCTGCGCAAGGCATGCGCCGATGCCGATCCGGTGGTACTGGAGCCCATCGAGGAAATCACGGTGACTATCCCCGAGAGCTACGCCGGCGCCGTGATGGGCGACATCTCGGCCTCGCGCGGTCGCGTGACGGGCATGGAGACCGATGAGCGCGGCGATACCGTGGTCATTGCCCAGGCGCCGCTGGCCGAGCTGACGGATTATTCGACGCGCCTGCGCTCTATCACGCGCGGCACGGGCGACTTTACTATGAAGCCCGCAGGCTATGAGCAGGTGCCCTATGACGTTCAGGCCAAGCTGGTCGAGCGCTATGAGGAGGGCCGCGCCAAGTAACGTGTGGTTTTGCCTGCAATGTAGGTGCTGACGAAAAGGCCGCCCTGGGTAACCGGGCGGCCTTATTTGATTCCTGGGGCTGCAAATCGATTCATGTCGCGGTTGGGGGCTAGTCCCCCGAGGCCTGGTTGCGGCCGGTGGCGTAGTCAATCTGCACATGCGGCTGCAGGTTGTAGCAGTACACGTGGAAGCACAGGGTCTTGCCGTGATCCTCGACCGATTGCGCCTCAAGGCGCACGCCGCGGCAGACAAGTTCCTCCTCGTTGTACATGGGTGTGACGCGATAGAGCACATGGTTGCCTGTGTCGTGGATGTAGTCGATGATCTGCTCCTCAAACGGCAGCATGCCCGTTTCGTTGAGATAGCGCGTGCCGGTGAGGAGATTCTTGCGATTGGCGTTTTCGCCGCAGAGCGACCAGGCGATGAGGTGGCAACGGTTGTAGAGGCTTTGACCCGGAATAAAGTCGTAGCGCTGCTGGTGCCACCCGGCGGGATGGATACGCGAGATATCGCCGCGCTCGCCTTGGCCAAGCGATTCGGGACCCACGCAGGCGAGTGCCTTGCGGGTGCGGCCAAGGCTATCGAGCTTGGAGAACTTCTTAAAGCAGCCCTCTTCGGTAGCGCGCTCGTATTCATCGAGCGTGAATGACGGCGTGCCGAGCGGGTGTGTGCTGTCGGCGCGCAGGGCGACGTAGGGGTTGCCGGCGTAGTCGGGAATGCTGCTGAGATAAACACCGCGGGCGCGGTCGAGGTCGGGGTTTTCCACCTCGTCGATGGGGGTGGCGGAGCTGTCCTCGGCAACGTTGCCGTTAGTGTTGGTCGTGGCGGATTCGGAGCCATCGCCGGAGTCCGTGGAGCTCGCTGTTCCCGATTCGAGCCGGGCAACCAGGTCTGCTTCGTCATCGGTGCGGCTGGGGCTCTCGTTTTGCTTCTCGGCAAGAGTTGCCGCCTGCTCATCGCTTTGCGGCGAGAGCAGCTTGGGCGCCCTGTCGAGCGATCCCGTAAACAGCGCAAACCCCAGCACCACGGCGGTGCCGATGGAAAGTACTTGCTTGTAGGCGGACTTGCGCGACATTGAGGCTCCTGGATGGATGGTTGGGAACCTACCAGTCTAGCAGGAGCCGCCGAGGGTCGTTCTATCGAACAAATACTTAAGATTTGGGACAAACACTACTGATTAATTTGTCCCGCGGTCTAGATCGAGGTGGAGTCGAGCCAGTTGAGCTTGCACTCGAGAATGCGCTGCTCGCCGGGTTCGCTGCTGCCGTCAAGTAGGGCGAGCAGCATCTCGGCTGCTTCGCGACCTTCCTGGTCGACGGGCTCGATGATGGTGGAGACGGTCGGCGTGGTGAGATTAGTCCAGTCTTCGCAGTTGAGTCCCAAAAGGCCGATTTGCTGTGGGAGCAGATGGACCATGGGCTGAAGCGCCTTATAGACGCGCGGAAGTGCCCATTGGTTTTGCACGAAGATGAGCGTGCGCTTGGCGGGGTTGAACTTGTATTTAAAGTATTCGGTGAGCTCGGTGATTGACGGCTTGTTGTGGTCGATGGGGATGGCTTTGTAGAGCTGCCCATTCGCGGCCAGCGCCTCGGCATATCCCTGGAAACGCTCCATGCGGGTGCGCATTTCGGTCATGTTGGCGGCGATGGAAAAGAAGTCTTCGTAGCCGGCGTCGAGAAGCGCCTGCGTGGCATTGTACACGCCGTCGTAGAGGTTGGTCTTGATCCAGCTCGTGCCCGGGCTGTAGATGGCCGCGTCAAAAAAGACGACGGGCTTGCCGGCGCGCCTGATGCGGTCGTGGACGGCTTTGAAATTTGCCGTGGGTTGGATGATAAAGCCATCGACGCCCAGCGAGAGCATCTTGTCGACGTACATGAGCTCGGTGTCGGGGTCGAAGTTGCTCGTGCAAACGACCGTCTGATAACCCGCGGGGAGCATGACCTGTTCCATGCCGTTGAGGACGAGGCCCGCCCACTTGTTGGTGTTATCCAAAATGATAATGGCAATGACGTGGGTTTGCTTGCCGGTGAGCGTTTGCGCCTGCGCGTTGGGGACGTATCCCAGCTCTTTTATAACACGCGCGATCTTTGCCTGTGTTTTGTCGCTGAGCTTGTCTCGTTTGTCGTTGAGGTAATACGAGACGCTTGCCGTCGAGGTTCCCGCCTCTCGAGCGACGTCTGCGATCGTAACGCGCTGTTTTGCCACAGCGACTCCTTCCGACAGATGAGCATTTTCCAACATGATGACTTTGAGTCTTGGTGAGGGATGCGCTTCGGTGAGCGGCTTTTTCCTTTCATATGAGTATGCAACAAATGCGGCATACGGGTGGGGTCGAAATTTGTGACCGGCATGCGCATCTGCCGTCTACCGAGAAAATTAAATACTTCTTGACTTTTGAAATCGAGGGCAAAATCGCAGGATTCATTTTTGGTTAAACGCATAACTAAATCGCATAACCAACGCTCTGACCTGCGCGTTTACCGAAATAAGCTGGCATTAAGAAAAACGAGCACCTATATTGGTCTTGTCGAAAAGACAGCAAGTCCAAACGGCAGGGGATGCTCCGGAGGCCTCCGCAAACGGTGTCTTGCGCACGCAACTCTATGAAAAGAGGGAAGCAATGAAGATCGTAGGCGTTGCCGCCTGTACCGTGGGTATCGCCCACACGTATATGGCCCAGAAGGCGATTCAGGATGAATGCGCCGCCCGTGGCATCGAGTGCAAGGTCGAGGCTCAGGGTGGCCTGGGTATCGAGAATGAGCTCACGCAGGAAGACGTGGACTCCGCCGACCTGGTCCTGGAGTCCGTCGACGTGGGTGTCGAGAACGAGGACCGTTTTGAGCAGAAGATGGCCGAGGGCAAGTTCCTCAAGGTCGGTACTTCCGATGTGATCGCCGATCCGGTCAAGATTATCGACCAGGCTGTTGAGATCATCAAGGCGACGGGCGGTGCCGTTGACGCGCCCAAGGCCGAGGCCAAGGCAGAGAAGAAGGCCGTCTCCGCTGCCCCGCAGGCCCCGACACCGGCGTCCAAGCAGTCTATCTTTGCCGATCCGGGTAAGACACTGCTCAATGCATTCAATACCGGCGTTTCCTATTTTATCCCCATTGTCGTTATCGGTGGCGTGTTCCTCGCCTTCTCGTTGGCATCCGGTACTGCCGGTGCTAGCGGTATGGAGGTCACCAACCCGTTGATGGTGAGCCTTAATACCATCGGCATGGCCGGTATTTCCATGATGATTCCGGTGCTTGCGGCATACATCGCCTACTCGATGGCCGGCAAGCCCGCGCTCGCCCCCGGTTTTGTCCTGGGCTACTTGGTCAACAACGCCGTCGTCACTCCGAGCGGCAACAGCGTTTCGACTGGCTTCTTGGGCGCCATGATCATGGCTGTCATCTGCGGTTACTTTGTCCGCTGGATGAAGACCTGGAAGGTCAACAACACCATCCAGACCATCATGCCGATCCTGATCATCCCGATTCTGACCTCGCTCGTCCTGGGCATGGCCTACATCTACATCCTGGCCACGCCACTTGGCTTTGTGATGGATTGGCTCACCAGCGTGCTCGGTAGCCTGCAGGGCGGCTCCGCCGTCGTCTTGGGCCTGGTCATTGGCGTTATGACCGCCTTCGATATGGGTGGTCCCATCAATAAGACCGCTTCGACCTTTACTATGGCCATCATGGCCTCCGGCATCTATGGTCCCAACGGCATGTTCCGCGTCGCCGTCGCCATTCCCCCGATTGCCTGCGGTCTCGCTGCGCTCATCGCCAAGAACAAGTTCGATGACGCCGATCGCCAGATGGGTATCTCCGCACTGTTCATGGGCTGCATCGGCATTACCGAGGGTGCTATCCCCTTCGCGGTCAAGGACCTTGGCCACACCCTGCCCGGCATCTGCATCGGCTCTGCCGTGGGTGCGGCGCTCGCCGCCTTCCAGGGTATCGACTGCTACGTCCCGCACGGTGGCTTTATCGTCGCCCTTGCTACCAACAACGTCGCGCTGTTCTGCCTGGACATCGTGATCGGCTCCGTGGTCGCCGCCGCAATCCTGATTGCTATGAAGCCCGCGCTCGATAAGAAGGCCAAGTAAACCTCTAAGGACTCCGGTTGTGCGGAGGGATGGATTTGACTCCGCACAACCGCCCCTACACAACAAAATCCATCCGTACTGATAGGGCCCGCATCTGGGTCCCAGGGAACTTTTGTCAAAAATCCTCTGGAGAAGGAGAACAAAATGTCCAACCTCACCATCCGCCAGGCCGTTCAGGGCATGCTCAAGCTGCAGGATAGCGGTGATCACGCAACCATGGTCGGCATTGGCCCCATGAGCCCCAACCTGATTCAGGCCGTGTTCGAGCTTGCCAAGGACGAGGACTTCCCGCCCATGTTTATCGCCAGCCGCAACCAGGTCGATATGGACGAGATGGGCGCCGGCTACGTCAACGGTTGGGACCAGACGCGATTTGCCGCCGACATCAAGAAGGTTGCCGACGAGGTGGGTTACACCGGTCCGTACTACCTGTGCCGCGATCACGGCGGTCCGTGGCAGCGCGACGAGGAGCGTAACGCCCACCTGCCCGAGGACGAGGCCATGGAGCTCGCCCGCAAGTCCTTCGTCGCCGACATGGAGGCAGGCTTTGACCTGCTGATGGTCGACCCCACCAAGGACCCCTATCAGATCGGCAAGGTTATTCCGCTCGACGTGGTGCTTCGCCGCACGATCGATCTTATCGACTACCTCGAGCAGTACCGTCGCGAGCATAATCTGCCCGAGGTTGCCTATGAGGTCGGTACCGAGGAGACCAATGGCGGCTTGACCTCTACCGATAAGTACGAGGAGTTCATTTCTGCGCTGCAGCCCGAGCTCGAGAAGCGCGGCTGCCCCATGCCCACCTTTATCGTCGGCCAGACCGGTACGCTCACCCGTTGGACCGAGCAGATCGGTCACTATAACTTTAAGAACGCCCGCGAGCTCGCCGACATGGCCAAGCGCTATGGCGTGGGCCTGAAGGAGCACAACGCCGACTACCTGGATGACGCGACGCTGCTCGAGCACATTCCGGCTCACGTGACCGCTTCCAATGTCGCTCCCCAGTACGGCACCGAGGAGACCCGCGCTTACCTCAAGCTCTGCGCTACCGAGCAGATTCTGGTCGACAACGGCCTGTGCGACGATCCCTCCGACCTGTATCACACGCTGCTGGTCAAGGCTATCAAGACCGAGCGCTGGCGCAAGTGGATGACCGGCGACGATGTCAACCTGCAGGTTGACGACATTCTGGCCGACGACGAGCTCAGCCTGAAGATTCTGGATGTATCCGGCCACTACGCCTTTAACGATCCCGAGGTCAAGGATCAGGTCGAGAAGCTCTATCGCAACCTCGCTGCCCAGGACATCGACGGCAAGCGCTTTGTGATCGAGCACATCAAGCGCCCGATCAAGCAGTACGTCGTCGGTCTTAACCTCAAGGGTGTCACGAGCCGCATCGAGAAGGCTCTCTAAGTAGCTTTTCCTACACGACGCCGGGCCTGGGGCATGTCCCAGCTGCAGGCCCGGCACATAGGACAAAGGGACATCCCCTTTGTCCTATTTTTTGAGTTTTGGATTCCTCCGAAGGAGTTTGCACCATGAAGTTCTTTATCGATACCGCCAACCTTGACGAGATCGCCGAGGCCAAGAGCTGGGGCTGCCTTGCCGGCGTCACCACCAACCCGTCCCTGTACGCCAAGACCGGCGGCAAGCTGGCCGACTTTGAGCCCCACATGCTCAAGATCGCCGAGCTTTGCGAGGGACTGCCCGTGTCCGCCGAGTCCACCGCGACTACTGCCGAGGGCATGATCGAGGAGGGCAAGCGTCTCGCCGCCCTGGCTCCCAACATCGTGGTCAAGCTCCCCGTCTGTGAGGCCGGCCTCGCCGCCTGCCGCGCCCTGGCCGATGCAGCCGTGCGCGTCAACATGACGCTTGTTTTCTCGCCGACCCAGGCCCTCATGGCCGCCAACGCCGGTGCCCGCTACATTAGCCCGTTCGTCGGCCGCTTTGACGACATCGCCGAGGACGGTATTTCGCAGCTCGACAACGTTGTGACCTGCATTAAGAACTATGACTGGACTGGCAAGAACGTCGACGACACCGTCGAGATCATCACCGCATCCGTCCGCACGCCCAATCACGTGACCCAGGCGGCGCTGCTCGGTGCCGATATTGCGACCGTCCCCATGGCTGCTCTTAAGAAATGCCTGCATCACCCGCTGACCGACCAGGGCCTTGCCTCGTTCGAGGCCGACTGGAAAAAGGTCGTCGAGGCACAGTAACGATGGTTCTGCCGGCCCAGCATTTGTTATGCCGGGCCGGCGTGCTCAAGAGAGGAAACTCCATGACCGATCAGGAACTGGCCAAGATTGCCAATGAGGTTCGCCGCGGTATTGTCACGGGTGTCCACGCTGCCAAGTCGGGGCATCCGGGCGGATCGCTTGGCGCCGCCGACATTATGACCTACCTCTACTTTGAGGAAATGGATGTCGACCCGGCGAATCCGAGCTGCGCCGAGCGCGATCGCTTTGTGCTCTCCAAGGGACACTGCGCTCCGGCACTCTATGCCGTGCTCGCCGAGCGCGGGTTCTTTCCCAAGGAGGAGCTCGAGACGCTCCGTCATATCGGCAGCCGCCTGCAGGGCCATCCCAATATGAATGACACTCCGGGCGTCGACATGTCTACCGGATCGCTCGGTCAGGGTATCTCCGCCGCGGTTGGAATGGCGCTCGCCGCAAAGCACTGGGGTGACAGCTACCGTGTTTACACGCTGCTGGGCGACGGCGAGTGCGAGGAGGGCCAGGTGTGGGAGGCGGCCATGTTCGCTGGCAACCACGACTTGGATAACCTCGTTGCTATCGTCGATCACAATGGCCTGCAAATTGACGGCAGTATCGACGAAGTTAACTCGGCTATGCCGCTTGCCGACAAGTTCCGCGCCTTTAAGTGGCATGTGATCGAGCTCGCCGACGGTAACGACATGGCGCAGATTGCCGCCGCCTTTGCCGAGGCTCGCAAAGTGAGTGCCTCGCCCGTGGCCATTATCGCCGAGACGGTGAAGGGCAAGGGCGTCTCCTTTATGGAAAACCAGGTGGGCTGGCATGGCAAGGCACCCAACGATGAACAGTTTGAGCAGGCCATGGCCGAGCTCGCAGCAGCAGGGGAGGAGCTCTAATGGCAGACGTCAAGAAAGTTGCCACGCGCGTTAGCTACGGCGAGGCACTTGTCGAGCTGGGCAATGAGCGCGATGACTTTGTGGTCCTCGATGCTGATTTAGCCGCCGCCACGCAGACCGGTAAGTTTAAGGCTGCGCACCCTGAGCGCTTCTACGATGCCGGCATTGCCGAAAGCAACTTGATGGGGCTTGCCGCCGGCATTGCGACCACGGGCCACGTCGCCTTTGCGAGCACCTTTGCCATGTTCGCCGCCGGTCGTGCGTACGAGCAGGTGCGCAATTCCATCGGCTATCCGCACCTCAACGTCAAAATCGGCGCCACGCATGCGGGCATCTCGGTCGGTGAAGACGGCGCTACGCATCAGTGCTGCGAGGACATCGCGCTCATGCGCACTATTCCGGGTATGACGGTGATCGTTCCCGCAGATGACATCGAGGCTCGTGCTTGCGTGCGCGCCGCCTATGAGTTTGAAGGTCCGGTCTACATGCGCTTCGGCCGTCTGGCAACACCGGTCATCAACGACCGCGAGGACTATGAGTTCAAGATTGGTCGCGGCGTGGTCGTGCGCGAGGGGTCCGATGTGACCATCATCGCCTGCGGCCTGATGGTCGCCGAGGCGCTTGAGGCTGCCGAGGCGCTCGCTGCCGATGGTATTGACGCCGAGGTCATCAACATGCACACGATCAAGCCGCTTGATGAGCGCCTGGTGGTTGCCAGCGCCAAGAAGACTGGTCGTGTGGTCACTGCCGAGGAGCATTCGATTATCGGTGGTCTTGGCGAGGCCGTGGCCTCGGTGCTCGCGGAGCAGCATCCGGTGCCGATGCGTCGCGTCGGCGTGCGCGATGTGTACGGCGAGTCTGGCCCTGCGGTCGATTTGCTGCACAAGTACGGTTTGGACGCCGACGGCATCGAAGCTGCGGTCAGGTCTGTGCTGTAAGGAAGGTTTCCATGGGATTTGTATCTGCCAACCAAGTGACGATCGGGTATACCGCCGCCTCGCGCGAGGACGCCCTGCATTATTTGTCCGAGCAGGCCATCGAGCTCGGCTTTGCCGATGACGCATCTGCCGTAGAGGCTGCCTTTATTGCTCGCGAGAACGAGGCCGAGACCGGCCTTGTCGCCGGTTTTGCCGTTCCGCATGCCAAGAGCGACGCGATTCATACGCCGGGCGTTGCCGTGCTCAAACTGGCCGAGCCCGTCGAGTGGCCGAGCTTTGACGGCGTGCCCGTCGATGTCGCGCTTGCGCTGTACGTGCCCGCCGGCGAAGCTGGAACCACGCATCTGCGCCTGCTTTCCAAGGCTGCTGTGATGCTGATGGACGCCGGCTTCCGCGATAAGGTGCGCGCGAGCACCGATCCCGCTGAAATCGCGGAGCTTATTAACGCTGGGCTCGAGGGCTAGGTGTAACCTGCCCGCTCAATCAATCGATCCTTCTCCAAGGAAGGGGCCGCAACGCCATGCGACGCTGCGGCCCTGCTTGCGTTTCCCCAGATAAAACCTGCCAAAATAAACCTGTCCCTTTTTGGCAGGTTGGCGGGGCAATGCCCGCCAAACGAAGTTGCGGTGAAATAGTTCCTGTTGGGGCCGAGGGGCCGCAAAACAGGAACTATTTCACTGCAACTTAGGGTACGGTTGGCATGTGCGCGCTTTAAAGAGCGGAGCCCATGGTTGGAGAGATTACGCTCGTCTCTCTAAATGTCTCTCTAAAGAGAAAGTTGGTTAGAGAGATAGCCTCAGGCTATCTAGCAGTGAATTCGATACATCTCTCTAAATGTCTCTCTAAAACAAAGTGCTCATCTCTCTAAAGTTAGAGAGATATACTAAACTCTAGAGAGATAAATCTATTGTTTTAGAGAGACGGAATGCCAATGCTGCTGGATGAACCTCTTGGCCTTATCGTTGAGCGTCTTCGCAGACGGGGGACCGATGACGCATCGGTAGAAGTTAAAGCTTGCACGAATAAATTGAGTGTAGACGTATGGGAGACCGTGAGCGCTTTTGCGAACACCGCGGGTGGGCTCATTATTTTGGGCCTGAACGAAGTCGAAGGGTTTGTTCCTTCCGCTAATTTTGCTATCGACAGGGTGCGCGATCAGTTTGTTTCGGGCATCGGAGACGGAGGCTCAGCGGCGGTGGTGACCCATGCGCCGCGGTATGAGCTTGATCGGGGCGAGGTCGACGGGCTCCAGGTGCTTCTGGTGCGCATCTTTGAACTTGAGCTTAAAGCGAAGCCGTGCTATATCGGCGCGCGCGGCGTGCAGAATGGTAGCTACAAGCGCGTGGATGATAAAGATATTAAGATGTCGCCCGCTGAGCTATATGAGCTACAGAGCGCGTTGCTCCCGAGCGATGCAGACGGTACGGTGGTCCCGGAGGCAACAGTCGAGGATTTGGATCCAGATGTCGTGCGGTCTATTATCGCAAATCGTCGGCTGCAGACCCCGCGCGTTTTGCGCGGGGCCGATACGCTGGAAAAGCAGCTGGTCAGACTCAATATAACTACAAAGGATGGTGCCGTGAAGCTCGCGGGGCTTCTGTCGGCGGGAATTTACCCCCAGCAGTTCTATCCCAAGCTGATGATCGATGTCGCCGTTCATTCCGATGTGGAAAAATCTGCACCCGGGCAACCCCGGTTTATTGACCGCCAGTTGTGCGATGGCCCGATTCCGGCTTGCATCGAAGATGCCCTCGCCGCGATTGGACGAAACTTGCGCAAAACGGCGATAGTGCAAGGCGCTGGCAGAAGGGAGGATTGGGAAGTGCCCCAGGAGGTTTTGCGCGAGGCCTTGGCGAATGCCTGCATCCATCGAGAATACTCGCCCATGTTTGTGGGGCAGGCCGTGAGTGTCGATATCTATCCAGACAGAATAGAGATCAAAAACCCCGGCGGACTATGGGGTGGAAAGACGGTGGACAATCTTGCGGACGGGGAATCGCGCTGCCGAAACCCAAAGCTCATGAGCCTGATGGGGGCGACGCCGCTAGAGCATGCCGAGGGGGCTGTCGCGGAAAGCCAGGGATCTGGTATCCCGGCTATGATTCGTGAGATGGAGTCTCGTTCGCTTGGCAGGCCGAATTTTATCGTTAAGGCCGATTCGTTTACGGTGCTGCTTTCCCGGCACGGGGCGGAGCTTGCTGAGAACCGCTTGTGGATTCAGGGCCATGTGGGCACCGAGCTGACGGATCGCGAGGAAACATTGCTCATGTTTATGCGGGAACACGGGTGCGTATGCGATGTCCAAAAAATACGAGAGGCTTTGAAGTGGGATTCGGATGACATTCGCCTGATCTGCGGGGACCTTGTCGATAAACGTGTCCTGTCAAAATGTGGCAAAGACACGTTTGAAATTATCGATATGAGCAGGGAATCGTCAGCTTCGACGGCAGATAGGATCCTGGAGGCTCTCAGCGCCGGAACAGATATGACGGCGCGAGAAATAGCGGTTGCATCGGGGGTCAAGGTTTCGTCCGTCCGTTACCATCTGCCAAAAATGGCGGATAAAGGACTCATTGAAGTAATGGGTTTATCGACGAGCCGCAACCGCCGCTATCGGAAGAAGTAGATGCAGCCGAATCGCCTCTCTAGCGTCTCTCGAAGTTGGATGGATGCTAGAGAGGCGGTTGCCTCGCGATATTACCCTAGATAAAACCTGCCAAAATAAACCTGTCCCTTTTTGGCAGGTACGCCGTTTGTAAAACGGCGTAACCTAAAGGTTCATGTTGCCGTGGATGTAGGGGGTGACCTCGGGGGAGATGTGACCGCAGCCCAGCGCGCGCAGCGCGGACTCGATGGCGGCGGGCAGTGGGGTTTTGCCCTCGGCATCGACGGCGGTACCGCCGAGGGCGGCAATTTTGGCGACGTCTGCCGGCGCGGCCTCGATATGCATGCAGCCGCCGACGAGGCGTGCGCGCACCTGTGCCAGGCCAAGATCGTGCAGGTAATCCTCGCATGAACGGATTAAATCGACCTTCTCGCGTGTGAGCTCCTCGCCCGTGGGGATGCGCGTGGCAAGACAGGCGCCCGCCGGCAGGTTCCAAACGGGGTATCCCCAGGCGCGCAGCAACTCGCGTTCCTCGTCCTTGGTAAAGCCGACCTCCATGAGGGGTGAGCGCACGCCGAGCTCCTGGGCGGCGCGCATGCCGGGGCGGTAGTCGCCGCGGTCGCTTGCGTTGCTGCCGTCGATGACGGTGGGAAAACCCAGCGACCTGGCGTGGTTGACGATGGCGGTAAAGCCGGCGCGCTTGCAGTGGTAGCAGCGGTCAGCATCGTTGCAGGCTACCTGGGGAAGTTGCAGCTGGTCGACCGAAAGATTGAGCACGGGGAGCTTAAAATGCGGCCCCTCATCGGTTTGTCCGTCAACGGACCGCTCAAACGAAGCCTGCTCGGGTGTGCCGATGAGCGGCGTGGTGAGGTGAACGAGCAGCGTGTTGGCAGGCATGATGCGGGCGCAGACCGCGGCCAAAAAGCTGCTGTCGACGCCACCGGAAAAGCCGATGGCGACGCGTCCGTATGCCAAAAGCAGCTGCTCGAGCGCTGCGAGTTTGTCCTGAAGCTCCTCTGCAGGTGCGGTGGTGTCTGAAAACATGAAATGTTCCTTACCGTTGAGTACTCGATCGAAAACTATAATCCTACCGAGTAGCTCGCCATAAGACTTCTATCTATGTAACGAAAGTGCAATATGCTATATACGTTATATACAAGTTTGTAAAGTGCGGTAGAGTGGCAGTAACGCAATCCGGTGAGGGGACCGATATGATCAAGGCTGTTATTTTTGACATGGACGGAACGCTGGTCGATACCGAGCGTTTGGGCATCAAGGCGTGGAAAGCGGGCGCGGTCGAGCTGGGAATCGCGATTGATGATGCGCTAATCCATCAGTTTATCGGTCGCACGCTGCCCGATGTCATGGACATTCTTGAGGCGCATTACGGCAGCAGAGAAACCGCTGAGGCGATCTATCATCGCCACAAGGAGATTCGCGACGAGATAGTCAAGACCGATTTGGAGCTTAAGGCCGGTGCCGCCGAGTGCATAGACGAGCTGCTGGCTGCGGGCTATCACGTGGGCCTGGCGACGTCGTCGCGTCTCGTTACGGCCGAGCGCAACCTTAAGATGGTCGGTCTTTTTGACAAGTTTGAGACGGTGACCTGCGGCGAGGACGTCGTGCACGGTAAGCCCGACCCCGAGATGTATCTGCTCGCCTGCGAGCGCGCGGGCTTCGCTCCCGAGGAATGTGCCGTGGTCGAGGATTCGCGCAACGGCTGCGCCTCGGGCATTACGGCCGGCTGTCATGTCTTTGCCGTCCCCGATATCGTGCCGCTGCCGCAGGACGTGGTGGATGGCTGCGAGGCCGTGCTCGATACGCTGTTCGATCTGACGGCGGCGGTCAAGGCCGTGCTCTAGACAATTGCGGTGTTGAAACGAGCAATTACCCACGTTTGCGCTTAAGCAAAAGGGGCCCGGCAATGGTCGGGCCCCTTTTGCTTAAGCGGCGACTTGGCATACTTGCGCGCGTGCTATAGATACGCGCCCAGGTTGATGGCGGTGGCTTCGGCGTGGTTGCTTGCCTGGGTGCTGGCGCGTTCCAGCAGGAACGGCCGCACGAGTTCTTGGCGGTTGATGTCCTCGATGGCTGTGACCGCGGTGACGGTGCGCGCTGCAGAGCCGATGCGGACGTGCTTGGTCTTTGCCGGCGCCTTGTTCTCGATTTGCTCCATGAGCAATTGAACACCCTTGCGGCCAATTTCGTAGCCCGGCGGCGCCACGGTGGTAAGGGGGACCGACCCGCTCCAGGCAAGTGGATTGCCGTCGCAGCCGGCCACGCGGACCTGCTCGGGGACGGAGATGCCTTTGTCTATCAGCGCCGAGATAACGCCCGATGCCAGTACGTCGGTCAGGCCGACGACAAAATCGGGGCGTTCGTTCGCGGGGCGCGCGGCGATTTGGGCGCCGATGCCGTAGCCGTCGGCGGCGGTATTCCATTCGCCGGCGTCGATGACCTCAATTATGATATCGGGATGCAGGGCAAGTGCCTTGTGGATGCCAAGGACGCGCAGGGTGAGCTGCATAAATGCCGCTCGGCCCACAACGACGATGCGGTGTGCGCCGCGGGCGATGGCGAGCTCGGCGATAATGCGCCCCTGTGCCTCGTTGTCGGCGGCCACGTAGTAACCGGGTTCTGAACAATGGACGTCCAGATGGACGATGGGGACGGGAATCTTGGTCATGGCGGGGTGCCAATTGGGAGATGACATGGGCTGAACCATGACGCCGGACATTTGGGTGCCCATAAAATAGCGCAGGTAATGGTCCTCGAGAATGTCGTCGTTATCGGCGTTGGCGATGAGCAGGTCATAACCGTGCTTGCGGGCCTCGTTATGGGCGCCGCTGGCAATCTGGAGCGAAAAGCCGTGATCGAGACGGGGGAGGACCAGGCCAAAGGACTTGGTGGTGCCGCCGGCCAGCTGGCGAGCGCTTTGGTTGGGCAGGTAGCCCAAGCGATTGATGGTCTCGTTGATGAGCTTGAGGGTCTCGGGGCGCAGCTTTTCGGGATGGTTGAGCGCGTTGGAAACCGTGCCCAACGAAACCCCGGCCTCGCGCGCGACGTCGCTGATTTTTACCTTTGCCATAGCGGCCCCTTTGATGCGTTTCAAGTATAAGCCAGATTGTAGCATCCCAAACCTGCCAAAAAGGGACAGGTTTATTTTGGCAGGTTTTATCTGGGGAAACGCTGTTGCCAACGCGATCGCCACGAAGGGGACAGGCACCTTTGTGGTGGTTTGGACCGGCTGGACGTGTGTGCATCGAGTGGTATCTAAGTTGAGATACCACTTCTGGTATATCAGCTTGCGTTTGCGTGAGTACAATACTCGAACGTTATACGTCTCAGCGCCCCCTGTGCGTGGACGTCTTGCAGTCACGCGAACGAAGGGATTTATCCTATGTGCGGAATCGTCGGCTACACCGGCTCTGATATTGCAAAGAACATCCTGGTCACGGGCCTCAAGCGTATGGAGTATCGCGGCTATGACTCCTCGGGCGTCGCGCTCGAGGTGGGCGAGGGCGCCGCGGCGCACCTCGACGTCATCCGCCGCGTGGGCAAGGTCGCGGGCCTGGAGAGCGAGCTTTCCAACATCGACAGCGACGCTACCTGCGGTATCGGCCACACCCGTTGGGCCACCCACGGCAAGCCCTCCGTCGCTAACGCTCATCCCCACACCAGCTGCGACGGTCGTATCGCCATCGTCCACAACGGTATCATCGAGAACTTCGCCGAGCTGCGCGAAGAGCTGGAGGGCCGCGGCCACCACTTTAAGAGCGAGACCGATACCGAGGTCTTCGCGCATCTGATCGAAGAGGCTTATGCCGAGACGCACGACCTGATGGCCTCCGTGCGCGAGGCCTGCACCCACGTGGTGGGCGCCTATGGCTTGGCCGCCGTGTGCGCCGACGAGCCTGGCGTAATCGCCGTGGCCCGCAAGGATTCCCCGATCGTGGTCGGCATGGGCGAGACCGGCTCCTACGTTGCCTCCGATGTCATCGCGCTCATCGACGCCACCCGCGATGTCGTGGTGCTCGAGGACGGTCAGTTTGCCAAGCTCACGCCTGCGGGCGTCGAGTATACCGACGAGGCCGGCAATGTCATCGAGCCCAAGGTCACCCACATCGACTGGGACCTGGACATGGCCGAAAAGGGTGGCTACCCCGACTTTATGCTCAAGGAAATCCACGAGCAGCCGCGCGTCGTGCGCGACACGCTGGTCGGTCGTATGACGCCGGCCGGCGAGCTCGACATCGACGAGCTGGGCCTTTCGCTCGAGGAGCTCAACGATATCGATCGCGTCTACGTGATCGCTTGCGGCACCAGCTATCACGCTGGCCTCATTGCTAAGAATCTCATTGAGGGCTGGGCTCGCATCCCCACCGAGGTCGAGGCGGCAAGCGAGTTCCGCTACCGCAACCCCATCATCACGCCGACGACGCTCGTCGTGGCCGTGTCCCAGTCGGGCGAGACGGCCGACACCCTTGCCGCCATTCGCGATGCGCGCATCAAGGGCGCCAAGGTCTTCGGCATCACTAACGTGGTGGGCAGCCCGGTGGCGCGCGAAAGCGATGGCGTCATCTATACCAAGGCCAACAAGGAGATCGCGGTCGCCTCGACCAAGAGCTTTATCGGCCAGGTTGTGAGCCTGACGCTGCTGGCGCTGCTGCTGGCGCAGGTCAAGTACCGCCTGACCACCAAGCAGGCGCGCATGCTGTTCCGCGAGCTTTCCGATACGGCCGAGCAGATCCAGTGGATTCTGGACACGCAGACCGAGGCCGTGCACGAGGCCGCGCTTGTCTGCAAAGACGCGCAGTCCGCACTGTTCGTGGGTCGCGGCATGGGTGCCGCCATTTCCTACGAGGGCGCGCTCAAGCTCAAGGAGGTCAGCTACCTGCACGCCGAGGCCTACGCCGCCGGCGAGATGAAGCACGGTCCCATCGCACTGATCGATCCGGGCTTCCCCGTCATCGCGGTGGCCACCAAGAGTGCCACCTACGACAAGACCGTGTCGAACCTCATGGAGTGCAAGGCGCGCGGCGCCAAGGTCATCGTCGTTGCCACCGAGGGCGACGAGGAGATCAACAAGATCGCCGACTGCATCATTCGCGTGCCGGCTGTCCGCAACGTGTTCAGCCCCATCACGGCGAGCGTACCGCTGCAGTTGCTTGCCCGCGAGGTCGCCATCCTGCGCGGCTGCGACGTCGACCAACCTCGTAACCTGGCGAAAAGCGTTACTGTCGAGTAGCGGATGTTGCGCCAGGTATGTGGCGTTGCCGTTGTTGGTGCTACTTAACAGCCAAGGCCCGGCTCCGCATCAAGACGGAGCCGGGCCTTGTTGCATTTGCCCAGATAAAACCTGCCAAAATAAACCTGTCCCTTTTTGGCAGGTTAGCGAAGCTTGCTGGTCTCGAAGTACTCGGGGAACTGGTCCAGGACCTCGGTTTGGTTGCGGAACATCATATGCAGGTGCTTGCTGACCAAAAAGCTCGCCTCGATGGGGTCGCGACCGGCGATGGCGCGGCGGATTTGCTTATGCTCGTTCACGATGTCCTGATTGTCGAGAACCTGCGTAGCGGCACGCAGCCAGCGGAAGCGCTCCAGGTCGGCATTGGTCTCTTCGAGCCACGACCACACGGTGCTACGGCATGCGATGCTAAAGATCATGCGGTGCATGAGGTTGTCGCTTAAAAAGAAGCCGATGCGATCCTCTTCGGCCATCGCCTTTTCCTGCAGCACGATGGCGCGGTCGAGCTGCTCGACGCCTGCCGAGGTGGCGCGCGCGCAGCACTCTACAATCACCTGTTTTTCCAGGTGCTCGCGAATGTAGCAGGCACTCTCGGCAAGGGTGAGGTTGATGGGCGAGACATAGGTGCCGCTTTGGGGCACGGTGCGCACCAGGCCTTCTTGCGCCAAGCGCACCAACGCTTCGCGCACGGGGGTGCGCCCCATATCCAGGTCATCGCACAGCTGCTTGACGCCCAGCTTTTCGCCCGGCTTATAGTCCAGGTAGACGATTTTGCGTCGAATGGTGTGGTAGGACTGGTCCTGTAGGCTCGTTTCCTGTTCGCCGACGTGCATCGATTCTTCCATAGCGCCTCGCAACCACTCTCTCACACTCATATGTCAGTTGCTTATTATGCCGCGAATCAGCTCTCCGCGGTGGGCAATTCAATCGCTGCCCGAGAACTTTTGCGACATTTTTGTCTGCGTTTGCGCGGGATTGCGCTTAGCGTTGCCGTATCATAAGCCGTCGCAAACGTGAAAGAGAAAGAAGGAATCCCATATGCAACTGGCGAATACCGTACGCGAGCGCTGGAAGGGCGTCTTGTTCTGCCTGGTCATCGCTATCCCCGCAACGCTGCTCGGCAAACAAATTGAGGTGGTCGGCGGGCCGGTATTTGCCATCCTCTTTGGCATGGTCCTGGCGCTCGTCTTTCCCAAGAATCACCGCGAACAGCTTGCCGCCGGCGTCACCTATACGTCCAAAAAAGTCTTGCAGTACGCGGTTATTCTGCTTGGCTTTGGGATGAACCTCTCCCAGATTCTGTCCAAGGGCGCCCAGTCGCTGCCTATTATCGTGGCGACGATCTCGACCTCGCTTGTCATCGCCTTTGTGCTCTGCCGCGTTATGAACGTGCCGGGTAAGATCGCGACGCTTGTGGGTGTGGGTTCGTCGATTTGCGGCGGTTCTGCCATCGCCGCGACCGCGCCCGTCATCGATGCCGACGATCGTGAGATTGCCCAGGCTATTTCGGTCATCTTCCTGTTTAACGTTATCGCGGCGCTCGTGTTTCCGACGCTCGGCGGCATGCTCGGGCTGACCAACGAGGGCTTTGGCCTGTTTGCCGGCACCGCCATCAACGACACCTCATCGGTAACGGCTGCGGCGAGCGCCTGGGACAGTATGCATCCCGGCGCCAATGTGCTCGAAAGCGCCACAGTGGTCAAGCTCACCAGGACGCTGGCCATTATTCCCATTACGTTGGTTCTCGCATGCTGGCAGATGCATCTGGCGCGCAAGGCCGGCGGCGACGCCAAAAGCACGTTCTCACTTAAACGCGCGTTTCCCATGTTCGTGCTGTTCTTTGTGCTGGCGAGCGTGGTCACCACGGTGTTTCAGCTTCCCGCGTCCATTACGGCGCCCATCAAGGAGCTGTCGAAGTTCTTTATCGTGATGGCCATGGCGGCTATTGGCTTTAATACCGATATCGTCGAGCTGGTCAAAAAAGGCGGCAAGCCCATCGCATTGGGCTTTTGCTGCTGGATTGGCATTGCATGCATGAGTTTGGGGATGCAGCACGTGCTGGGAATCTGGTAGAGAAGCAGCCGATTTGCGTGCTGCGTGCTGACGTGTTGGCGCGCGCATGCCTGCGGTGGAGCGATAGGAGCTCTTGCGGGTATGGCTTGTCCGCAGGTTTATAAGTCCCGAAGAGCTCTTATCGCCCCGCCAGGATGGCGATGCGGGGCAACACCTATACTCGCAGGACGGCGCTTTCTGCCCTATAGTGTTTGGTGAGCAATATCGTTCAATTTTGAAACACTCGGTTGTGCGACCGTCGGTGGTTGCACGTCGCCGCGGACAGGGGCAAATCATGGATAGCGATGCCAAGCTGAACGTCTTGACCGAGGCCCTGGCTGCTGCCGGGGCCTCGGCATTGGCAATCGATGCGCGTGGGGACGTCGCGATTTCGACCATGAATGACGCGGCGCTTGAGCGGGATGTGGCGGCTTTTGTCGCTGAGCGCCTCGACCGTATAGGAGACGGCGCGCGTCTGGTTATGGGGCGTGCGGGTACGCGCCTGAGCCTGACCGTTCGCCCCACCGACAAAGAGGGCGGGGGCCTTTGGGTCGTCGTGGTCCGCGAGGTGCGCGGCGCCGCGGCACATGCGGGCATCGAGTGGCTCAACGCCGACGAAGTTGAGGCCCGCTACGAATCGAGCGCGTACGGCATCGTTGAGGGGGCGGCCTCGGTAGCTGAGCCGGTCGCCGAGAGCTACGCGCGCGGCGTGCCCCTTATGCTCGAGGGCGAGTTGGGAGCGGGTCAGGTCGAGATCGCCAAGCGCCTCTATCTGGACGGTCCTTTTGCCGATCAACCCTTTGTTGCCGTTGCGCTCGATGAGCTTACCGATCGCGGTTGGCGCCACGTGCTCAAAAGCGCCGAATCGCCGTTGTTCCAAACGGGGCTGACACTTTGCATTGCGGGCTGGAATGCGGTTGGCCCCCAGCGCCTTCGCGAGCTCGTTTCCACGATGGCCGACACCGCGTTGGCGACGCGCTGCCATGTGGTGCTGACGGCGAATGACATGCCGGGCGGCAGCGAAAGTGATCAAGCCGCCTTTGTGACCGAGCGTTTCGCCTGTGCGGTGAGCGTGGCGCCGGCAATCGTCGAGCAGGGAGCCGCGTCGACGAAGGTTGCGCGCTATTTGGAATATCTCGCTGGTGCATTTGGGACGGCAGCGCCCACGCTGTCTGCCGCAGCGACGAAGGCGCTCGATGCTTACCGCTGGCCGCGCAATTATCTGCAGCTCCGCGAGGTCTCGGAACGACTGTATATATTGGTGGGGGCGGGCACGGTGGATCGTGCTGTGGCGGAGGAAGTGCTAGCCCAAGAGGACGTGATTAAGACCGCAACCTTTGGCGCCCCGACACTCGAAAGCGACCTGTATATCCTGCGACCGCTGGCCGATACCGAGCGAGATATCGCGCATCTGGTTGTAAATCATCTCCATGGCAACCGAACCCGTGTGGCGGAGGTGCTGGGCATAAGCCGAACAACGCTGTGGCGCTTGCTGAAGGACGATGACCGTTGAGCGAGGCGCCCGTGACCGCGCGCGACGCGTGTGCTACAGTCCAAAGCGTTATTGTTTCGATTTGGTTACGGCGTGCGGGGGCGTATGGCTGAGACTACAAAACCGAGCCGCAGAAGGCGGAGTGCCGCGCCGGTCAACCGACGCACAACATCGGTGACGTGGGGCAAACACGCCTCGGGGTTTGATGGTTCGTTCAAGCGCACTAAATACGGCTATCCTTCGGCAAGCGCCCGCTTGGCCATGCAGGCAGAGTCCTCGTTGTGGGGCCGCAAACGCGTGGTGGGCTCAAAGCTCAAGCACGACGGAACGCTCGGTTACATCAGCCGCGGGGCGGCTCGTCGCAGCGGACTCAATCCGGCTGGTTGGCATCGTTATGTTCCGATCGCGGTCGTCATTGCGGTGATCATCATCGCACTCGCTGCGCTTGGCTACGCCGGCGGCGGCGCCAACTTGGACGCAATGTTTAAATCGCCCGAGCTCGCGCATGCAGGTACAGAAGTTGTCGAGGGCGCACAGACCCAGACGGGCGTTGCGCCCCAGCGCGGTATCGTTGCGGCAGCCTCCACCATCGCCGACGCTCAAAAGGACGAGGGCGAACAGGGCGACGGCGCCGAAACGACCCACACGGATGAAACGACGACAACTCCATCGGCAAGATAAGTTGCGAGCGGGTCCGCCGTTCGTTAGAACGGCGGAACTAATTTCAAGACTTTAGTCTGCTGGCCGCGCAGCGGCCAGCTTTAAACCACCCGCTACGCGGGTGGAGACAAACGGCTTTACAAAGCCACCCCTCCGACCGATATTGACGATTGTTCAGGCCGTCAAGAATTCGAGTCGAAGGGGTGGTCGCCATGGCCCAGAAGGCCTACAGCCTTTCCCACACGAAGTGGATGTGCAAGTACCACATCGTGTTCACGCCGAAGTATAGGCGCAAAGTGATCTACAACCAAATCAGGAGCGACATAGGGGAGATCCTCAGGAAGCTGTGCGAGTACAAGGGGATCGAGATAATCGAGGGGCACCTGATGCCCGACCACGTGCACGTGTTGCTGGCGATCCCGCCGAAGTACAGCGTCGCGAGCGTCATGGGCTACCTGAAGGGGAAGAGCTCGCTGATGATATTCGACAGGCACGCCAACCTCAAGTACAAGTTCGGCAACAGGAAGTTCTGGGCGGAGGGCTACTACGTGTCCACCGTCGGCCTGAACGAGGCGACGATCGCCAAGTACATCAGGGAGCAGGAGTCCCACGACATCGCGCTGGACAAGCTGAGCGTGAAGGAGTACGAGGACCCCTTCAAGAGGAGGTGATCCTGCCGGTTCGACCGGCGCGCCACGGGTCAAGATGCACTAGGCCTGGACGAAGTCCGGGCCCGCGCCTTTAGACGCGAGCCCGGGGCCCGTGGGTTATACCCTAAGAGCAAACCACCCTTTTTAAGGGTGGTTCTGATTTTCAAGACTTTAGTCTGCTGGCCGCGCAGCGGCCAGCTTTAAACCACCCGCTACGCGGGTGGAGACAAACGGCTTTACAAAGCCACCCCTCCGACCGATATTGACGATTGTTCAGGCCGTCAAGAATTCGAGTCGAAGGGGTGGTCGCCATGGCCCAGAAGGCCTACAGCCTTTCCCACACGAAGTGGATGTGCAAGTACCACATCGTGTTCACGCCGAAGTATAGGCGCAAAGTGATCTACAACCAAATCAGGAGCGACATAGGGGAGATCCTCAGGAAGCTGTGCGAGTACAAGGGGATCGAGATAATCGAGGGGCACCTGATGCCCGACCACGTGCACGTGCTGCTGGCGATCCCGCCGAAGCACAGCGTCGCGAGCGTCATGGGCTACCTGAAGGGGAAGAGCTCGCTGATGATATTCGACAGGCACGCCAACCTCAAGTACAAGTTCGGCAACAGGAAGTTCTGGGCGGAGGGCTACTACGTGTCCACCGTCGGCCTGAACGAGGCGACGATCGCCAAGTACATCAGGGAGCAGGAGTCCCACGACATCGCGCTGGACAAGCTGAGCGTGAAGGAGTACGAGGACCCCTTCAAGAGGAGGTGATCCTGCCGGTTCGACCGGCGCGCCACGGGTCAAGATGCACTAGGCCTGGACGAAGTCCGGGCCCGCGCCTTTAGACGCGAGCCCGGGGCCCGTGGGTTATACCCTAAGAGCAAACCACCCTTTTTAAGGGTGGTTCTGATTACTTTACATACACCACGTTGTCACGGCGAGGCTTGGCCTCGGGAAGCACGTCCTCGGCATAGCCAAGAATGCAGTTGCCGACGCCGCGCAGGCTTCCGTCGGCGGGCAGACCCCAGCTGGCCAGCAGCTCCAGGCCCTCGGGCGAGTCGAAGACCTCGTGCGCGCGGTGGATCCAGCACGAATCAACACCCAGGGCATACGCCGCGTTGAGCAGGTTGCCCATGGCAAGCGAGCCGTCTTCCAGATGTGTGGGCACGCTGCGGTCGACGAGCACTACCACAACGGTCTTGGCCCCGTAGAAGGGATCGCCATCGCTGCCCATAACCTGGGCGTTGAGCTGCGAGAGGCGCTCGACGGTCGCGGGGTCGGTGACGGCGACAAACGTCACCGGCTGGCGTCCCATGCCGCTGGGCGCGTACTGGCCTGCCTCGATAATGCGTGCGAGCTTTTCGGCTTCGACGGGGCGATCGCTATAGTTACGGCAGCTGCGGCGGTGGATGAGCGCTTCGATGGTCTCCATGAGTCCTCCTGACGTTGATTGAGATGCCACGTTCATACCCGTCGGCTCAAGACCGTAATCGCGCGAAGCTCTTCGAATGGCTCTGGCTACCAATGAGAAAAGTGGGTCTGCATAAAACTGCGGCAAGAATGTGACAAACCAGTGGGATGGTTAAACGTTTTATCCCGTCTACCCTGCGGTTTTTTACCACTTGCCTAAATGATGCCCGCATAACCCCTGATAAAGGTTTTACTAAAGAAGCACCAACGTTTATCAACGCGCCGTGGTGGCGCCGGGCCAGGAGGTAACTATCATGTTCCAGGCTGGAGATGTCGTCGAGACCGATTTCGAAGGATTTCTGAAGCTGCTGCGTTCCAAGACGCGCGCTTTCGTGTCGATCAATGATCACGAGTACTACATCACGCACACCGATGGCTATTGGCGTGTTCAGGATTGCGAGGCCCTCAACGATAAGGGCCACTTTACTGACTGCTCCGAGCTGGTCAACACAGTCTGCGAGGTCGTCGAGTTGCCTTGGATCTGCGGCAAGAGCCTGCACGATAGCTTCTCGGGCGCTACGGTCTACGAGGCCGTCGCCGCCTAGCAGCAAATAATCGATTTCCTCTCATGACCGCCGGCGCTGCCCCCGCGCCGGCGGTCTTTTTTGTCGATATGTTGTATAGCCTGTGCGCTGCGAACGAAGCCCTTGACGATAGTCAAAACTCGGACTAATCTGAAATCTCAATTAGTCAAAATTCGGACTATCGAATGGTGGGAGAGATGGATTGCGCGGTTACGTCGGTCGATTTTGACCGGATGCTCAACGGGCTCGACCGTATTTATTCAGAGTTCGCGCGCGCCTGCGGCCTTTCGGATTGCGCCTATTGGATGCTCGTCGATATCAGCACGGCGGATGAAGATGGTGCCGTGAGCCGACTCACGAGCGAATGGTTCTATAGCAAGCAGACCATTAATTCGGCAATTAAAACCCTGACGGCGCGAGGGCTTGCGACGCTGGAATTCGCCGAAGGCAGCCGCAAGAATAAGGTCGTTTGTTTGACCGATGAGGGCCGGCGGTTCGCCGAGCACTATGCGTTGCCGGCGGTTAAAGCCGAGCAGCGTGCCTTTGGCGCGCTCGAGCCCTGGGAACAGCGTGAGATTATGCGCCTGGTCGGCAAGTTTTCCCACGTGCTCAACGAGGAGTGCGAGGCGTTTAAACAGCAGATGTCCGCCGAGAGCCAAGTGGAAAAACAAGAAGAGGGGGAGACGTGCGACTCTTAATGAGGTTTATGAGGCCGTATCGCGGGCTGATTGCGGTGACACTGTTTGTGCTGCTGATAGATAACGTCGGCACGCTGCTGGTGCCTACGATGTTGGCGAATATGGTCAATACCGGCATCACGACGGGTGATGTCGACTACATCCTGCGCAACGGCCTGTACATGCTTATCGCGACCGGCATGGCCAGCGGCGGCGCGGTGCTGGGCTGCTATCTTTCGGCCCGCCTGGCGGCCAACGTGGCCTGTGACATCCGCAACGCCGTCTACGACAAGTCACTCGAGCTGTCTGCCAGCGACTTTGAGCGCTTTGGCACCGGCTCGATGATCACACGATCGCTCAACGACATCAACGTGATCCAGCAGGCGATTCTGCAGACGATTCAGCTGGTGCTGCCGGTGCCGTTTTTGGCCGTGGCGGGCATCATCTTCGCCTGGCATATCGATCCCGCCATGGGTACGCTGCTGGGCGCAGTCGTGGCGATTGTGCTGGTGGCGGCGGTCTTTACGGTCGCCAACGCAGCGCCGATTTTTATGCGCCTGCAGAGTTTTATCGACCGTATGAACGTGGTGTTGCGCGAGAACATCGTGGGCGTGCGCGTCATCCGCGCGTTTAACAAGGAGCGTCATGAGGAGCAGCGCCTGGACGAGGTGTTTAGCGATTACGCGGCCAATGCCATCAAAGTCAACCACCTGTTTGTGGGCCTCGATAGCTCCAGCTTCTTTCTGATGAACATCGCCGAGGTGGCGGTGCTGTGGGTGGGAGGCAACCGCGTAGGCGTCCATGCCATGCAAATCGGCAGCATCTCGGCCGTGCTGGAATACGCGATTCTGATCCTGTTCTTTGTGATGATGGCGCAGATGGTGATTCTGACGCTTCCGCGCGCCGCGGCGTGCCTCAACCGCGCGCAACAGGTGCTCCAGATTGAGCCGAGCATCGTCGATGGCGAGCGAATGCTCAACGCGGGCGCGTCCGACTCAAAGGACGGAGCAGACGCGGTCGCCGTGTTCGACCATATGTCGTTCCGTTTTGACGACGCCGACGAGGACACACTGTGCGATCTGAGCTTTGCCTGCCGCCGTGGCCAGACCACGGCAATTGTAGGCTCGACGGGATCGGGCAAGTCGACGGTGGCCAAGCTCCTGCTGCGCTTCCACGATGCCACCAAGGGTGCCATTCGCCTGGACGGCGTTGATCTGCGCGACCTTTCGCAAGACGAGATTCGCGGGCATATCGCTTACGTGCCGCAGAAGGCGTGGCTGTTCTCGGGCACGGTGGCGAGCAACCTGCGCTATGGCAACGAGGGTGCGACCGAGGCCGACATGCTTCACGCGCTGCGGGTTGCCCAGAGCACCTTCGTGCTCGATCAGCCGCAGGGGCTCGATACCCCGGTGGCGCAGGGCGGTACGAACTTCTCGGGCGGCCAGCGTCAGCGTCTGGCCATCGCCCGTGCGCTCATGAAGCACGCTGATCTGTATATCTTCGACGATAGCTTTTCGGCCCTGGACTTCAAGACCGACGCGGCCCTGCGCCATGCGCTGCAGGACGAGACGCGCGATGCCGCGGTGCTCATCATCGCGCAGCGTATCTCGACCATTCTGCATGCCGACCAGATCGTGGTGCTCAAGGATGGCGAGGTCGTGGGCTTGGGCACGCACGACGAGTTGATGGAGACCTGCGAGGTGTACCGCGCCATCGCGGAATCGCAGATGAAGGGAGGTGAGTAGCATGACCGAGGAGCTCAAGAAGCAGAGCGTCGTTGATGACGTCGCGGCAGCAGGGACGGCTGAGGAGGCGGCGGTCGCGCCCGGTCTGGATGATGCTGCCAAGGCTGCAGCCGAGCGCGAGGCTCGACGCCAAGCACTCTACGAGGAAAACGAACGCGCCGAGGACGAGCGCGCCCGTGCTGAGGCAGAGCGCATGCGCGATGTGGGCGACGAGGACGAGGATGAGAAACCCAGCGATACCTGGGCGACGGTGCGCCGTCTGTGGAGCGAGGCCGTCGGCGATCACTGGCGCTTCTACCTCGTGTTCGCGAGCATCGTGTTCTACGTCATCTTTAACACCGCGGCGCCGGCGTACAGCGCCCGCGTTATCGATGAGCTGTGGGGACACGTGAAGCTGGCGTTTGCCAACGACACCACCTTCAGTATCACTTGGGAGAACTGCGGCAGGACCATCTTCATCTACTTTATGATCTGGACGGCCGCCGCCTCGTTCTACGCGCTCCAGAGCTTTTTGATGTCGAGCGTGGCCGAACGCCTTAACCTGCGTCTGCGTAACCGTATCGCTCAAAAGCTCAACCGTCTGCCGCTTGCCTATTTCGACGCGCATCGCCCCGGCGAGGTCGTCAGCCGCGCGACCAACGACCTGGACAAGATGTCCGAAAGCATGCAGCGCGGACTGCTGCAGCTGCTGGTGTCGATCGGCACCGTGGTGGGCGCCGTGGGCGTGATGTTCGTGTTTAGCGTGCCGCTCACGCTGGTCTTTTTGTTCTTTACGGCGTTGTCGCTGCTGGTGACCAAAGTGGTCTCGCGTCGCACGCATGACGTGACCGGCGAGCGCCAGGAGTGGGTATCCAAGATTACGAGCGCGGTCGAGGAAGGCTATTCGGGCCGTTTGGTGATTCGCGCATTCAACCGCGAGCACCAGAGCTCTGCCGAGGTGCACGAGGCCTCGGGCGAGCTGGCCCGCGTGAGCACCAAGGCCGACTTTATGATCAACGCCGTCGGACCCGCGGTTCGCTTTATTGGTCGCCTGGCGCAGATCGTGATTGCGCTCGTGGGCTGCAGCATGCTGGTTGCCGGTCACATGACCGTCGGCGTGTTCCAGGCGTTCTTCCAGTTTATCTACGAGGCGTCCGAACCCATGACGCAGCTGTCGTTCACTTTCAACTCGCTGCAGAGCGCGCTGGCGAGTGCGGAGCGCGTGTTCGACCTGCTCGATGAGCCCGAGATGGAGGCCGATCCGCAGCCGGGCGAGGCTGCCAATCTGCCGGGTCGCGTGGAGGGCCGCGTCGCTTTTGAGCATGTGCGCTTTGGCTACACGCCCGAAAAGCCGCTCATGCGCGACGTGTCGTTTACCGCCGAACCGGGTCAGAAGATTGCGGTGGTGGGAACCACGGGTGCGGGTAAGACCACACTCATCAACCTGCTCATGCGCTTCTACGAGATTGACGGCGGGCGCATTACGCTCGACGGCGTGGATACAAGTCGCATGGATCGCGGCGAGCTGCGGCAGCAGTTTGGCATGGTGCTGCAGGATGCCTGGTTGTTCGATGGCACGATTGCCGAAAACATCGCCTACGGCTGCCCCGAGGCAACGCGCGAGGAGGTTGTGGCGGCGGCACGCGCCGCGCAGGTCGACTTCTTTGTGCGCACCATGCCGCAGGGCTACGACACGCGGGTGGCCAACGATGCCGAGAGCATTAGTCAGGGCCAGCGCCAGCTGCTGACCATTGCGCGCGTGCTGCTCAACAACCCGGCGATTCTCATCCTGGACGAGGCGACCTCAAGCGTGGACACGCGCACCGAGCTTGCCATCGGTCGCGCCATGGACGCGCTCATGCGCGGGCGCACGAGCTTTGTTATCGCGCACCGTCTGTCGACGATCGTGGATGCCGACCTGATCCTGGTCATGGATCACGGCAACATTATCGAGCAGGGCACGCACAAGGAGCTGCTGGCTGCCGAGGGCGCCTACGCCGACCTCTACCTGAGCCAGTTCGCATAATGTGACAAAGGGACAGTCCCGCATGTCACATCAGGAATAAAGCGCGCCGGGGATGGATTCCCTGGCGCGCCTTTGCGTTGACGTCAATGTTGTTGGTGACCGCCCGTTTCTAGCGCTCGTCCACGAGCTTGGCGACGAGGGCTTTGAGCTCGGCCACTTCTCGCTCGAGTTCCTTGACGCGACGGGCGTTCTCGGTGATGCCCTGGCGGTTGAGGGCGCTTTGCTCGGCGGCATCATCGGGCATGTATTCGCGGTGCTGCTTGGCGTCGAAGCTTTCCTCGAATACGCGGCAGCCGTTGCGCTTGATGATGCGGCCCGGCACGCCCACGACGGTGCAGTTGTCGGGCACGTCTTTGACGACAACCGAGTTGCCGCCGATTTTGACGTTGTTGCCGATGCGAATGTTGCCGAGCACCTTGGCGCCCGTGCCCACGGTGACGTTGTTACCCAGGGTGGGGTGGCGCTTGCCGGTCTCGTTGCCGGTGCCGCCGAGCGTGACGCCCTGGTAGAGCACGCAGTTGTCGCCCACGACGGTGGTCTCGCCAATGACGACGCCCATGGCGTGGTCGATAAAGAAATGCTTGCCGATTTGTGCGGCAGGGTGGATCTCGACGCCAGTGATATGGCGGGTGATTTGCGAGAGCACGCGGGCGAGTGAGCGATGACCGTGCTCCCAGAGCCAGTGCTCGGGCACGTGGTTCCACTTGGCATGCAGACCGGGGTACGAAAGGAAAATGACCAGGCCGTTTTGCGCGGCGGGGTCCTGCGCCTGGACGGTCTTGATGTCCTCGCGAATGGTATTGATAAAGCTCACCGGCCGCCCTCCCTTAGCGCCGCGACAATGCAATTCAATAAAGTATAGCGATTCGCTAGGGATTAGGAAGAACAATCTTGTTCGGCTTTGCGTGACAGATGTCAATTATGCAAACTTGCTGGTAATGGAGTCACGCTTTTGTAAGGTCGTGTGCGCGGCGGCGTCGCAACCGTATACTGGTCAACTTGGACGTGTCCGCGCCCACAACTGAGAGGTTTTACTTCATGGGTTTTATCAATTTTATCGCCGAGCTGCTTAAGGATCCGCGCACCGCGATCGCCAGCTGGATCGCCGCCGGCCCGCTTATGGCGTACGGCTGCGTGTTCCTGATTATCTTTATCGAGACGGGCGTGGTGTTCTTCCCGTTCCTTCCCGGCGACTCGCTGCTGTTTGCCTCGGGTTTCTTTGCCCACAACGGCGGCTTTAACATCGTGGCTCTGCTGGCCGTCGCATGGACGGCCGCCATCTTGGGCGATCAGTGCAACTTTATGATCGGTCATTTCTTTGGCCAAAAGATCATCGCCTCGGGCAAGGTGAAGGCCATGACGCCCGAGCGCATTAAAAAGTCCGAGGACTTCCTGGACAAGTGGGGCCACCTGGCCATCTTCCTGGGTCGCTTCTTCCCGTTTATCCGCACCTTTGTGCCTTTCATCGCCGGCATGGGCGGCATGCACTGGCGCAACTTTGTCATCTTTAACGTGCTGGGCGGCATTACCTGGTCGACGGTCTTTACGCTGCTGGGCTACTTCTTTGGCGGCATCCCCTTTGTGCAGGAGCACTTTGAGCTGCTGATTATCGGCATCGTTGCCGTGTCGATCATCCCGACCGTGGTCGGTTTGGTTAAGGCTAAGCTGGGCAAAAAGAACGCGTAGCTCGAGCCAGCGCGCAAACCGTGTCGTTGAGGCCCGTCACCCTTTACGGTGGCGGGCCTTTTTGCTTCGGTCAAATGAAAATACTTTACTTAGTTAAAGAAAAGCGTTTTATCAGACGCGTACGGGGAGTACAATCTCGTGCATGCGAATCGACGTGCCATCGGCTTCGATGCCGTTCGCGTGTCCCGTCCGGCTCTACGCTCCGGGCGCGTGACGTTGCGACGCGGTCGGCCTCGGTCCTTGCGTGCGGGTTCGCGAGTGTGCAACTGTGTATGTAAGGAGCGACACATGACTGTCGAGAAGAAGGATATCGATTGGGGTAGCCTCGGCTTTGGCTACATGAAGACCGATTACAGCTACGAGGCTCATTGGAAGGACGGCGAGTGGGACGAGGGCGGTCTGACTACCGACCACACCCTGCATGTCTCCGAGTGCGGTGGCATCTTCCATTACTGTCAGGAGGTCTTCGAGGGCCTGAAGGCTTACACCGCCGAGGATGGCAGCATCGTCTGCTTCCGTCCCGACATGAACGCTGAGCGTATGTACAACTCTGCCCAGCGCCTCGAGATGCCCCCGTTCCCCAAGGATAAGTTCGTTGAGGCCGTCAAGCAGGTCGTTTCTGCCAACGCCGCCTGGGTTCCGCCCTTCGGCTCCGGTGCAACCCTGTACGTGCGTCCGTTTATGATCGGCTCTGGTGACGTAATCGGCGTGGCTCCCGCTCCTGAGTACACGTTCCGCATTCTCGTGACCCCGGTCGGTCCGTACTTTAAGGGTGGTCTCAAGCCCGTCAAGCTGCGCGTTTCCGAGTACGACCGCGCCGCACCGCACGGCACCGGCAACATCAAGGCCGGCCTCAACTACGCCATGTCCCTCAAGCCCACGATGGAGGCCCATCGCGAGGGCTATGCCGAGAACCTGTATCTCGACTCCGAGTCCCGCACCTATGTCGAGGAGACCGGTGGCGCTAACGTCCTGTTCGTGAAGGAGGATGGCACCCTCGTCGTTCCGCAGTCGCACACCGACTCCATCCTGCCCTCCATCACCCGCCGTTCGCTCGTTCAGGTCGCCAAGGACCTGGGCATCACCGTCGACGAGCGTCCCGTCGAGTGGGCCGAGGTCAAGGCCGGTACCTTTGTCGAGTGCGGCCTGTGCGGCACCGCTGCCGTCATCTCCCCGGTTGGCGAGATCGACAACAAGGTTTACGGCGCCGACGAGACCGTGACCTTCCCGGCTGGCTACACCGAGATCGGCCCTGTGATGAAGAAGCTTCGCGAGACCTTGACTGGTATCCAGTCCGGTGCTGTCGAGGATAAGCACAACTGGGTTTACACCGTCGCGTAAGCTGCCATAGCTGTTCGGCCCGAGGGCAACCTTCCTTTCCGGCGCGTCCTCGGACATGAAAGAACCTCCGCTGCGCACTTCGTGCGGCGGAGGTTCTTTCGTCCTGCGGAGTACGCCGGGAGGGAACTTGCTCTCTGCCCTGCAGGTTCGGCGTTGTCGCAACACGCCATAATTAATCTGATTAAAGATGGTGCGCGGCCTATTGGCCGCGCGTTGTGCGTGGATAAGAAAAGGGTCCAAGGTTTGTGCCTTGGACCCCAAAGGGTTGATGAACTGGCTTAAGACTCGGCCGTGATTGTTAGAACTTGACGGTCGGGGCCTGGCGGGCTGCTTCGGCGGCCTCGAAGCCCTGGCGCTCCTTAAACTGGAAGATGCCGGCAAAGATGACAGCCGGGAACGTCTGAATGGCGTTGTTGTAGCTGAGCACGCAATCGTTGTAGCTCTGGCGTGCATAGCTAATCTTGTTCTCGGTATCCTCGAGCGATGCCTGCAGCTGCGTAAAGTTGGTGTTTGCCTTAAGATCGGGGTAGGCCTCGGCCACGGCGAAGAGCTGGCGCAGCGCACCGGTCAGCACGTTGTCGGCTTCCATCTTGGCCTCGGGCGTGGTGGCCTTGACGGCGGTGTTACGCGCGCTGATCACGGCGGAGAGCGTCTCCTGCTCGTGCTTGGCGTAGCCCTTGACGGTCTCGACCAGGTTGGGGATCAGGTCGTTGCGACGCTGCAGCTGCGTATCGATGTTCTGCCAGGCGTTATCGATGCGGTTACGCTTGGTGACCATGTTGTTGTAGATGCCGGCGATGGCGCAGACAATCACAATGACAACAACGATGCCGATGATGACGGTAATCATGATGTCTCCGTTTCGAATGGCCGCGGCGGCATGCGCCAGCTGCCGTTGGTATAACGCTACTAGTATACCCGCAACGTTTTGCCGTGCCGAACTTTCCGGTAAGCGTTATGTTTTCGGTGGGGTTGGCACTGGGGCAAAACGCGCGAGGTACAGGTGTAAGATATGCGACAGATTGACGAGTGTTGTCTTTGCCCTGAGGATGGCGATACCAGTGGACCTTCGCATCAAGAAAACCTATCGTGCCCTGTTCGATGCCTTCACCGAGCTTCTCGAGGAGCATCGTTTTGAGGACCTGACGGTTGCCATGCTGTGCGACCGCGCCATGATTCGCCGCACGACGTTCTACAAGCACTTTCGCGACAAGAACGATTACTTTGCCTTTTATATCGATGAGCTCATGTCCGGCTTGCCGCAAAAACAGCCCGATGAGGCCGGCGCAGTGTCTGCCGAGGACGTGCGCGCGCTTCGACATGCGATTTTGGACGATGCCATGGATTTGATTCTGGCGCATGAGCAGCTCATGGATAACATTTTGGCTAGCAGCATGTCGGGCATGTTGACCAACGTTATTTGCGACCGCATTGCCCGCTCCATCCGTGGGCGTGTGATGAACGTGCTTGCCGAGGATGCCCTGGCCCCCGTGTCACTCGAGACGACGTCTGAGTTTGTCGCCGGCGGTATTATTCGACTTTTCACGATATGGTGGGAATCGGGCCACGATCTTGAGCGTCAACCCGAGATGGCCGACGTGGTCGATGCGCTGTTCGAGCGGACCATGACGCCGGTGCATCACTAAAAGTGGCGGAGAGAGGGGGATTCGAACCCCCGGAACGCTCTCGCGCTCAACGGTTTTCAAGACCGCCGCATTCAACCGCTCTGCCATCTCTCCGTGAGTCGTAATGATAGCATCGTTTTGAATTTGCAACAGGGAAGGCGAACGATGACGATCACCGAAATCGACGAGAAGTTCATGCGCGAGGCGTTGGCGGAGGCGCGAGCCGCCGCGGCGGTGGGCGAGGTGCCCATCGGAGCCGTAGTAGTGCGCGACGGCGAGATCGTCGCGAGGGCGCATAATCGTCGCGAGCTCGACCAGGACCCTTCGGCGCATGCAGAGTTCGCGGCCCTGTGCGCCGCTGCCCAGGCGCTTGGCCGCTGGCGCCTTTCCGACTGTGCGGTCTACGTGACGCTCGAACCCTGCTGCATGTGCGCGGGGCTTATGGTCAACGCGCGCGTGGGGCGCTGCGTGTATGGCGCGAGCGACGCCAAGGCGGGTGCGTTGGGATCCCTATACGATTTGAATGCCGACTCGCGCCTGAATCATCGGTTTAACGTGACGGCTGGCGTGCTGGCAGACGAGTGTCGTGAGGTGTTGAGCGGCTATTTTAGTGGGTTGCGTGGCACCGATGGTACTGGCTGCGGTTGTGGGGCCGATCTTGAGGCACATGCCGCTCATGCCGAGGCGCTCGCGTGTACCGAAGATATTGCCGTTGAGGCGGTCGATTTTGGTGCCGCGTGCCGCCGGCCCCGCCGTGTGCTGCTGGCGATCGACTCCTTTAAGGGCAGCGTTTCGAGTGCGCAGGCGGAGGCGGCGGTTGCCGAAGGCGTGCGCCGTGTGTGGTCCGATGCCCAGGTGGCCACGTTGCCGCTGGCAGATGGTGGTGAGGGAACGCTCGATGCCGTTGCCGCGTGCGGCGGTGAGATTGTGACCTGCGAGGTCGCAGGCCCCTTGGGCGAGCGTGTGCCTGCCCGGATGCTGGTTGATGTCGAGCGCGAGTCAGCGGTCATCGAGATGGTCGAGGCGGCCGGCATTGGGTATTCGCCTTGCACGGAGTCGGCGGCGTTGGCGGCCACAACCTATGGCGTGGGCGAACTGATGCTTCATGCGGTTCGCGCGGGTGCAAAGACTATCTATATTGGCTTGGGCGGCAGCGCCACCAACGATGGTGGCGCCGGTATGCTGCAGGCGCTGGGCGCGCGTGTGGTCGATGATCGGGGCTGCGATGTCGCCCCCGGTCTTGCCGGCCTTGAGCAGGTGTCGAGCGTTGATTTGGCGCCAGCGCTTCGGGCGCTGAACGGCGCGCGTGTCGTGGTGCTTTCCGATGTCGAGAATCCGCTCGTGGGACGCCGAGGCGCCCTAGCGGTGTTCGGTGGGCAGAAGGGCCTGCCGACAGATGACGCCGAGGCGCTTCACAGGTACGACAGCTGGATGGTCGGCTACGGCCGTCTGCTCGACGCTGCGATTGCCGAGGCACGGGCTCAGGGGTTGCTGCGCGTGCCCGAGGGCGCGCGGACGTTTGGCTCGGTGCTCGGTGTGCCTGGTGCCGGTGCCGCCGGTGGTCTGGGAGCAGCGCTGTTGGCACTCGGCGCCGAGTTGCGCTCGGGCGTGGAGACGGTGCTCGATCTCGTGGGATTTGACGGGCGCGCGCGCGATGTCGACCTGGTCATAACGGGCGAGGGTAATATGGACGAGCAATCCGCCGCTGGAAAGGCGCCGGTGGGTGTGGCTCGCCGCGCGAAGCGATATGGCAAGCCGGTAGCCGCTGTCGTGGGCGGTCGCGCTGACAACCTGGATGCGGTGTATGGTCAGGGCGTCGACTTGGTGCTTCCGATCTGTCGCAAGCCCATGGACCTGGAGCGGGCACTCGATCCGCAAGAAGCCGCAACCAACCTCATCTGCGCCGGCGAAGCAGCCGCTCGATCCTACGACCTCGCCCGCCTCTAAGGCCTATCTCCCTATAAGTTGCGGTGGAATACGGAGTGTTTTTGCCTTTAAGGGACCAATTCAGTCCGTATTCCACCGCAACTTCGAGAATGGCCATTCGAGGTTGGCTGCCTTGGGTCTTGGGTCGGACCGTTTGCCACGAAATGCGGCCATCTACTACGTTAAACCGGCCACCTTCGACCATCCCGGAATTTGCAAAACAAAACCGCAGGTAGAAAGCTTGACGATTTTCGAAAAAGTCGGCTATGGTCGACCCCTGTGACCAAAACGTAGTAGATAGGCCCTTTTCGTGGCACAGCACCAGATCAGTCTATTTAGTACGGGGCTTCCTTGACTACTTTCGCCACCCTGATGCCCCACCAGTCAAAAAGTAGTCAAAAGCCCCGTCCCAAATTAGCTACCTTGCTCTGGCGGGCGGGAGCAGGTAAGATATACCGAGCGCCTAGCGCGTTCGATGGGTTCGGATGACGACATGTTCCGAATCTGGTCAGGTCCGGAAGGAAGCAGCCATAAGGAGCCTCTGTCGGGCATCCGAATCCATCGAGTGCGCAGGCGTTTTTTGGTGCCGCGGCTACCCGCGAGTGCCGGCAGGGCGCTTGGTGTCTCGCTGGTCCTCGGCTTCGCCTGCGGGATCGATCGACTACCAAGCGCCCTGCCGGCACTCGCGGGTAGCCGACCAAAACCGCCTGAAGGGTCACGTTTATCTGAATAATTTAATCCCGTGCCTTTTGCTGCTCGCTGGCGTTGTCTGGAGCGCGGTGGCTACGTGGTTCAAGAGGCGGCGGCATTACCATCTGTTTTTACAAGTAAAGAGGTCCGTTTCCCTGGGTTGGGGAAACGGACCTCTTTTGGTTTTGGGCTTGCAGATTGGTGAAGGCGGCGTTCGCTGGCGGCTACCTTGAGTTCTTGATGCGGCGCACACCCGCGGCGGTTATTCCGAGGCCTGCGGCGGCGATTGCTGCGAGTGCGATTGCGCTCGGCGCTGCGTCGCCCGTGTTCGCGAGCTTGCCGGTGGTCGTATTTGCTTGCTTGGTGGGGCTCGGTGAAGCGCCTTTGCCTGCCGTGGGCGAATTGGCGGGTTGTGTTGTCCCGGCGGGCTGCGTCGAGCCGGTGGGCTGTGTCGCCTCGGCCGGTTGCGCTGAGCCGGAGGGAGGCACTGTCTCGGTCGGTTTCGCTATCTCGGGCGAGGTGGCCTTGTCTGCCGCGGCCTTTGCCTCTTCGTATGCTTTGCAGGCGTCGTCATAGGCCGCTTGTGCCTTTTTCAAATCGTCGAGGAGCGCATCTCGCTTGGCTGTCTCTTCGTCGATATCGGTTTGACATTTTTCCGCATTGGCTTCGAACTTCGCGACGACACTTTTCTGGCTTTCGAGCCGGCGTTGGCAGTGGTGAAGATCATCTTCACAAGATTTTTCTCGCCTTTCTGCCGACATGATCTCACTTCGCAACTGCTTAATAGTTTCGTTAGAAGCTCCGTCGTCGATTGCCTTATTTAATTCTGCCTGAAGGCCGCTTGTCCGGTTGTGGGCCTCATCGTATTTGGCTTGGGCTGCATCGACGTTCGCTTGTAGGTAAAGAAGAGGTCCCCTTGAGTCGTCGGCTTCCTTCAGCATCCTGTCGCGGAGCGATTGCAAATCGGTAATCACATGCTCGATAGTCTCTAATATCTCAGGACCTGCGGCGTCTTTTGCGGCCTCGAGGTTTTTGAGCGCTTCCTGCATGGCTGCATACGCTCTTTCTTTTGCGGTGGCCGCATCTTCCGTCTGCAAGGCAACTGCACCGGTGGGGGAACTGGTTTCTGCCGCTATCGCCGTTGCGGGGGCGATTCCCGCGACAAGTGCCGCGGAAAGGGCGATGCCCACGGTTGCTCGTCTTGCTCTTCTTGCGAGAATGTCGTTCATCTCGGCACCTCATTTCAAGGGTTGGCGACTAACTTGGTAGCACTAATGTAAGTATATCAGGCGGTTTGCCCGCCATTGATCGGGCGTGCGCGTATACCCCTTGATTAACAGCCATTAAATCTATCCCTTAAGGAACGCGGCTTGCTAGTGTTGTCTGGGCATTGATGGCTGCGTGGTTCAAGAGACGGCGGCATTACCATTTGTTTTTACAAGTAAAGAGGCCCGTTTCCCTGGGTTGGGGAAACGGGCCTCTTTTTGTCTCTGGGTTTGTGGATTGGCGAAGGTAGTATGCTCTGGCGGCTATTTTGAGTTCTTGAGGCGGCGTGTGGCTGTGGCGGTTATTCCGAGTCCTGCGGCGGCGATTCCTGCGAGTGCGATTGCGCTCGGCGCTGCGTCGCCCGTGTTCGCGAGCTTGCCGGCGGTCGTATCTGCTTGCTTGCCGCTGCTCAAGTTCGCCTGCTTGGTGGAGCTTGGCGGGGTATTTTTGCCGGTCGCGGACGAGCCGGTGGGCTGTGTCGCCTCGGCCGGTTGCGCCGAGTTGGAGGGAGGCGTCGTCTCGGTCGGTTGCGTTATCTCGGGCGAGGTGGCCTTGTCTGCCGCGGCTTTCGCCTCTTCGTATGCCTTGCAGGCGTCGTCATAGGCCGTTTGCGCTTTTTTCAAATTGTCGAGGAGCGCATCTCGCCAGGCTATGAACTGGTCGGTATGGGCTTTATACTTCTCTGCAGCACGTTCACAGTCATTAACTTGTCTTTCCTGCCTTTCGAGGCGGCCCTTGACCTCGCGGAGCTCCATTTCGCAAAAGTCAACTCGCGCTTTTGCCGTTACGATCTCTTGGCGCAACTGCTTTATTTGCTGTTTAACAGTTTCGACAAGCTCCTCGTCGCCGAGCGCTTCGAGTGCCTTAAGCACCTCAAGTTTCTTGTCTAATTCTGCTTGGAGCTCGCTTACCCGGTTGATGGCCCCGTCGTATTTGGCTTGGGCTGCATCGATGTCCGCTTGCATGGTGGGAAGGAGTTCCCTCTCTTCGACGGCTTGCGCCGCCATCTTGTCGCGGAGCTCTTGAAAACGGGCAATGTCATCATTGAATCTCGCAATTTTCTCGGGACTTGCGGCGTCTTTTGCGGCCTCGAGGTTTTTGAGCGCTTCCTGCATGGCTGCATACGCTTTTTCTTTTGCGGCGGCCGCGTCTTCTGTCTGCGGGGCGCCCGAATTGCCGTTGGCGGCGCTCGTCTGCGAAACGGCCGCACCGGTGGGGGAACTGGTTTCTGCCGCGATCGCCGTTGCGGGGGCGATTCCCGCGACAAGTGCCGCGGAAAGGGCGATGCCCACGGTTGCTCGTCTTGCTCTTCTTGCGAGAATGTCGTTCATCTCGGCACCTCATTTCAAGGGTCGGCGACTAACTTGGTAGCACTAATGTAAGTATACCAAGTGGTCGACCCGACACTGGCTGGGTGTGCGCGTGCCTCTCCGCTTCTTTGGAAACCGAACCCCATTAGAAATGACGAGTTGTTTACGCTTCTTTTGGGGCGGCGGTACTATCATGATTCGAATTGAATGCGGATGATGATAGGGAGCTCCTTTTTATGATTGAGCTGCTCAGGCGTTTTGGTGGTAAGTTTCGCCGGTATATGGTGATTGGTCCTGCGTGCAAGCTGGTCGAAGTGATCTTTGACCTGCTGACGCCGCTGGTGATTGCCCAGATGATCGATAAGGGCATTGGCTCGCACGACGTGGACGCCGTCGTCCACTACGGCATGGTGCTTGCCGCCATGGCCGTGATCGGCATCTCGTTTACGCTCGTCTGCCAAAAGATGGCGGCGCTCACCTCGCAGGGCATGGGTACTGACATTCGCGGCGCACTCTACCAGCACATCAACAAGCTGAGCTATGCCGAACTCGATCGCTTTGGCACGCCGTCGCTCATCACGCGTATCACCAACGATGTCAACCAGGTGCAGCTTGCCGTGGCGCTGGGCGTGCGCATGCTCATCCGCTGGCCTTTCCTGGCGGTGGGCTCCATGGTCGCGGCCCTTGCCATCGACCTTAAGCTTGGCGTGATTTTCTTGATTTGCACGCCCGCCATTGGCCTGGTGTTTTGGTTTGTCATGGCGCGCTGCATCCCGTACTACAAGCAGCTGCAGGCAAAGCTCGACCGCATTGCGCTCATCTGCCGCGAGGGGCTTTCGGGCGCCCGCGTGGTTCGTGCCTTTGTGCGCGAAGATCACGAGCGTAAGCGCTTTGCCCAGGCCGCCGATGACCAGGCCCATACCGCCATCGCGGTGGGCAAGCTCTCGTCGATCCTTAACCCCGTCACATTTTTGGTGATGAACCTGGGCGTGTGCGCCATCCTGTGGGTGGGCGGCATCCAGGTCAACGTGGGCGAGCTTACGCAGGGTCAGGTTATGGCGTTTGTGAACTATATGACGCAGACCCTCACCTCTATCGTGTACGTTGCCAACCTGGTGGTGGTCTTTACCAAGGCGAGCGCCAGTGCGTCGCGTATCAACGAGGTGCTCAATTGCGTGCCGAGCATCACCGACGAGGGCAATCAGCCGGCCGCGCTGCCCAAGCCGAGCGATCTGGCGGGGGACACCGCTCCGGTTTCCGCGCTAAGCTTTGACCATGCGAGTTTTTCGTTTGGCGCGGGCGCGGCAAACGCCGTAAACGACGTGACGCTAGAGCTGCCGCTGGGCAAGACGCTCGGCATTATCGGCGGCACGGGCAGCGGCAAGTCCACGCTCGTCTCGCTTATCCCGCGCCTGTACGATGCGGGCACCGGCAGTGTGAGCGTGATGGGTGCCGACGTGCGCACTTGGCCGCTCGACCAGCTGCGCCATGTGGTCGCGACCGTTCCGCAGCGCGCGTCGCTGGTGAGCGGCACCATCCGCAGCAACCTGACCTGGCGCGACGAGTCAGCGACCGACGAGGAGCTTTGGGCGGCGCTCGATATGGCGCAGGCCAGCGAGTTCGTGCGCAACAAGCCGCAGGGCTTGGATGCCCCGGTCGAGGCGGGCGGCAAGAACTTTAGTGGTGGCCAGCGCCAGCGTCTGACCATTGCGCGCGCCCTGGTGGGCTCGCCGCAGATTCTGATCATGGACGACTCCGCCTCGGCGCTCGACTTTAAGACCGACGCGGCGCTTCGTCACGCCATTCGCGAGCGCAGCGGTCGCGGTGCTGCCGAGGGCGGGCTGCCGCTGACAACCGTCATCGTGAGCCAGCGCGTCTCGACCGTGCGCGACGCCAACATGATCTGCATACTCGACCACGGCTCGGTTGCGGGTCTGGGCACGCATGACGAGCTGTATGCAAGCTGCCAGCTCTACCGAGAGATCTGCCAGTCGCAGCTTCGCCGCGAGGAGCTCGAGGGCCGGCAGGGGAGTGCGACACCCGCGTCCGCCCCAACCGCCCCCGCATCCGTCTGCGCAAAGGAGGGCTGCTAAATGAATCCGTACACTTCTTCCGGTTCGGTCGCCACGATGACGGCCAACGTGTCCGGCAACGATAACCTCAACGATTTGGGCGACGGCCCGCGCCAGCCCGGCGATCCCGAGCGCTATCCCGTGGGCGCGGTGACTCGCCGTCTGCTGGGCTATGTTCGCCCGCACCGCATTTCGTTTGCGGCGGCGTTTGTGAGCGCCGCCGTCTCGGTGATCTTGCAACTCTACACGCCCATCCTCATCGGCGAGGGCATTGACCTCATCGTTGCCGCCAGGCAGGTGGACTTCGATGCGCTGCTGCCGCTTGTCACCAAGCTCGCGATTGTCGTCGTAGGTGCTGCGGCTTTCCAGTGGCTGCAGGGCTATTGCGTTAACCGCCTGTCCTACGAGACGGTGCGCGACATGCGCGTGGAGGCGAGCGACAAGCTCAGCCGCATGCCGCTCAGCTTTATCGACAGCCATGCCCACGGCGACCTTATGAGCCGCGTGGTCAACGACGTCGATCAGGTGGGCGACGGCCTGCTGCAGGGCTTCACGCAGCTCTTTACCGGCGTCATCACCATCGTGGGCACGCTTGCGTTTATGCTCTCCATTAACCTGGCTATGACGCTTGTGGTGGTGCTCGTCACGCCGCTTTCCATCTTTGCGGCCGGCGCCATCGCCAAGCTCTCCAACAAGAGCTTTACGGCCCAGCAGCGCATCCAGGGCCAACTTGGCGGTCATATCGAGGAGTATGTGGGTGAACAAAAGCTCGTGGACGCCTTCGCCTACGGCCCGCACGCTCAACAGTGCTTCGATGTCCTCAACGCCGAGCTCTATACGGCAGGTGAGCGCGCACAGTTTATGGGCTCGCTCTCTAACCCCGGCACGCGCTTTATCAACAACATCATCTATGCCGTGGTCGCCGTGATCGGCTGCGCGGGCGTGATCACGGGCGTGCCTGCGGCACTCACGGTGGGCGGCGTGCAGATCTTCCTGTCCTACGCCAACCAGTACACTAAGCCGTTCAACGAGGTCACGAACGTCATTACGCAGATCCAGACCGCGTACGCCTCGGCGCGCCGCATGTTTGCGCTGCTCGATGCGCGCGAGCAGGAGCCCGACGCGTCGGACGCCGTAGAGCTTGCCGCGCCGCAGGGCGAGGTCGCCTTTGAGCACGTGGACTTTAGCTATGTGTCCGACCGCAAGCTGCTGCAGGATATCTGCATCGAGGCCAAGTCGGGCATGCGCTTTGCCCTGGTCGGTCCCACGGGCTGCGGCAAGACGACGCTCATCAACCTGCTGCTGCGTTTTTACGATATCGATGCCGGCCGCATCGCGGTCGATGGCAAGGCTTCGTGCGGCTACACGCGCTCGAGCCTGCGCCGTGCCTTTGGCATGGTGCTGCAGGATACCTGGCTGTTCGAGGGCACCGTGGCGGAAAACATCGCGTACGGTTGCCCCGATGCCACGCGTGAGCAGGTCATCGAAGCCGCCAAGCGCGCGCACGCGCATAAGTTTATCGTGCAGCTGCCAGGCGGCTACGATACGGTCATCGGCGAGGACGGCGGCACGTTTAGCCAAGGTCAAAAACAGCTGCTGTGCATCGCGCGCGTCATGCTCACCGACCCGGCGATCTTGCTGCTGGACGAGGCGACGTCGAGCATCGATACGCGTACCGAGCTGCAGGTGCAGGCGGCATTCGACGAGCTCATGGCCGGTCGCACGAGTTTTGTCGTGGCGCACCGCCTGTCGACGATCCGCAACGCCGACTGCATTCTGGTGATGCGCGACGGTCGGATTATCGAACGCGGCACGCATGACGAGCTGCTAGCGGCAGGCGGCTTCTACGCTGAGCTCTACCGTAGCCAGTTTGCCCAGTGAGCAAGCCCGTGGGGCAAATTAATCAGGTTTGTTTGTCCCATAGAGCGATCGTGTTATATAGCGTTCTACCAGCGCGTGAAACAATTTGACGGTATTTCGTGAAACAAATTGACGATATTATATGAAACAATTTGACGGCGTTTTGTGAAACAGTTTTTCGGCCATTCGTGAAACGTTCTGCGGCGGTTTCAATCCGAAGTACATACTGTTCGAGATCTGTCCAAAGATGTCGCCTGCGTCGCCAATCGGCAGAAGGTGGTTTACATCTGTCACGTTAGTACTAAGATATTCATCTAATAAATTGCATTAATGGCTCGAGTTTCGGGGGAAACGAGGCAACGTGACTATGACATGCTCTATGGTGGTCAACAGCAAGAGCGGTAATACCAGGATGGTTTCGGGGGCGATTAAGCGCGTGCTGCAGGCTGCGGATGTCGAGTTTATTCACGCCGCGGCGTTGAGCGATGATGCAGATCCGGAGCAGGTCGCGCACGAGGCCGAGGGTGCCTGCGCTGCCGATACAGTGCTCGTTGGTTTTTGGTGCGACAAGGGCGCCTGCACGCCCTCGGTGGCGGCGCTGCTTTCTGCCCTGCACGGCAAGCGCGTCTTCTTGTTTGGCACCTGCGGCTTTGGTGCCGACCAGAGCTATTTTCAGCAGATTATCGACCGCGTGTCGTCCAATTTGGCCGAGGATGCCGAGCTTGCGGGCTGGTCGATGTGCCAGGGCAAGATGGGTCCCGCGGTCAAGCAGCGCTACGAGGCCATGCTCGAGCAAGATCCCGACAACGCCCGATTTAAGATGCTGCTCGACAACTGGGTTGCCGCGAAGGACCATCCCACCAAGGAGGACCTGGACAACATGGCCACAGCCGCCAAGAAGGCCGTGCTGGGCGAGTAGGCAATCGCCGTCGCGCTGCTTTACCGCAGCGCGAAGCTCTATTGATGGAAGGCCTTATAGGCTGATAATTCCATGTCCGGATGTGGGCGGAGCGGGATGGGTTTTCCAGATGGGCGGGGATTCGGAAAATGTGTCCCGGAATTTGCCTTTGGAATGGGATGGAGTTTCCGGTTGAGGACCTCGGCGGAAAGTGCATCCCGGAATTTGTAGCCGAAGTGGGATGCAGTTTCCCAACGGGCCCGCAGGCGGAAATCGCATCCCACTTTGCGCATGATTTCTGGGACACAGTTTCCGCGACTCGCATGACAAGCCGCGCTTCAACACCGAGGCGTCTGCCCGGCGACGCGGAATGTAAGGTTCATCGCGAGTTCCGCACGAGCCGGAGAGCACTTAATGTGCTCTCCGTGCGAGCAGGACTGTCCGAGCAGGGAACCTTACGTTCCACGCCGCCGGGCAGACGAACCAGTTAAGACGTGTCGCTATTTAATCTTGGTCGTACCCGGCGCCAAGTTAGGATCGGTCTCGTTGGCTTCGGTCTGGAAGTGCTCGGTATACACGTTCTTGCCGTCGCGGAACATCTCGTAGTACTGCATCTTGGCGTAATCCTCGCGTGCCTTGGTGGCGGCAGCGGCGGCGTCGTCGTCACCGGTGACGTTGGAGGAGAGCGCCCAGCGCAGGCTGGCGTCCTCGTAGCCGACCGAGTTGATGGCGGGCAGCGACTCGCGCAGCGTCATGTGCGCTTTCTGGTAGTCGGTCAGCGGGGCGCCGATCAGCTGCATAAGCTGCGTGGACAGGTAGTTGGTTGACAAGTCGTCGACCTCGCTCGTCTGGTCGCAGCCGGCAACGTCGTAGTTGGCCCAGATGATGTAGTCGGTCTGCCACAAACGCTCCTGGTGGGTGGCGTCGTCCTCGCCGGTAAACCACTTGTCATTGAACTTGGACGGGAAGAACGGCTGGTGGTCGCCCCAGAACACCACGACTACCTTGCGGTCGAGCTTGCTCAGGGCGTTGAGGAAGTAGCGCAGCGCCTGGTCGGACTGTTCGATGCACGAGACATATTCATCGACATCGGAGAGCGTGCCGTCCTCGACGGTCTTGGCGTCCAGGTCGGTCGTGTCGATGTTCAGGTGCATCTGCTTGTCGACCGGCAGCAGACCCGTGTCGTAGCCCGAGTGGTTCTGCATGGTCACATCGAAGATAAACTGCGGATCGGCGTTCTGGTCGAGCAGCTCAAGAATCTTGTCGTAGGTTGCCTGGTCGGTCACCATGCCGCGCAGGGTATCGGCGCCTTGGAAATCGTTGATGGACAGGAACTGGTCAAAGCCAAAGTCCTTGTAGACGTTCTCGCGGTTCCAGTTGGTCGCGTGGTTGGGGTGCATGGCCGTGGTGGAATAGCCGAGCGATTTGAACTGCTCTGCCAGATTCCCGGTCGTTTCCATGTTGTAGATGGTGTAGGGGTACACGCCCGAGCCCAGGTTGGCCATGGAGTTGCCGGTCATAAACTCAAACTCGGTATTGGCCGTGCCGCCGCCGTAGGCGCTCACGTAGAGCTTTCCGCGGCTGAGGCAGTTGGACAGGTTCTTAAAGTACTGCGGGCCCTCGTAGCCAGCGCGCATGTTCTGGTAGATCGAAAGATCGGAGAATGTCTCGTTCATGATGGCGATGACCGTGGGCTTCTCGCTGTCGAACTGCTCCTTTGCGGCGGTGCGCTCGTCACTCTTGGCGGCGTCGGACTTGTCGTAGGCCTTGGCGTACTTTTTGAGCATGGCCTTGGCGTCATCGACAGAATAGTCGGCGGGTTTGGGCGGCTTAATGGACTGTGCCGCACTAATAAAGGCAGGCAGGTAGCCCTCGCGCCAGTAGCTCTCGAGCGGGCGCCAGGTGTAGACAGTGATGCCGAGGGTGTTGTAGTAGTCGATGAGCGTGACATGCGCGGTCACGCCGCCCAGGCACAGCACCGCCACGAGCAGGTTGGTGAGCAACATGCGCTTGGCGTTGGCGGCGCCCTTCTGACGGTGCGGCGCGACCAGGCCGGCGTACTCGCACAGCAGCATGGCGATGGCGGTAAAGCCCATAGACAGCACGCAGAACAGCGAGATGGAGAAGGTGTAGCCGTTGCCGGCGACTGCGGCGGCGGTGGAGATGGCCGAAAGGTCGCCCGGCTGGATGGGCATGGATTTAAACGTGATGACAAAGAACTCGGCAATGCCCAGGACAAAGAGGGCAAAGGCCAGGACCGCGGAAGCTGCGCCGTGGCGCTGGAATAGGAAGAACAAGCCAGTCATGAGTGTGGCGATGATGGCCCACTCGAGTAGGATGCACAGGGGGTAGACCCAGGTAAAGTCGTGGTTGGACGAGACCTCCATGCCCAGCAGCGCAAAGACGCCGGCGAGCAGCAGGCACAGGACGGCGGCGACGAGCGGTTTGCCCACAAAGGCGCCGCGCAGGCGAGCGAGCTTGCCGGTGGGGGCGGGGGCGTCGGGCTCGGCGAACGCAAAGACGCGCGGGGCGATGCGGTCGCGGGCGATGCTGGCCCAAGCGCATCCGGTGAGGATGGCGTTGGTCAGGACGAGCATCACAAAGGCGAGCGGCTCGTTTTGGGCGACGAGGCCAATGGCACCCCAAATGGTCAAAAAGAGTTGGAACAGGCCGAAGGCGACGCTCCACCCAAGAGCGCTTTTGGCAACGGTGCCCGACTGAGCGCGAATGGCCTTGGCCTCGCGCAAGACAAGGTAGACGGTCGCCGCAAAACCGACGAGCGAGATGGCGGCAGCGAACATGCTGAGACTCCTCACAAACTAAAACCTACGAAAGCGGGGGTTTACCCGATTGTTACCAAGATATGCGCTGCAATTGGTGTCTGCGCACAACAACCAGCCATATTAACGCGCACGTGTGGCGGTGTGGCGCAATGTGGTGGCGACCTGCGCGATAATGGACGGGAATTACACGGAAACGTAAAGGCTTCTTAAAGAAATGGCGAGGGTAGGGCGATGAGCGAGCAGGTTTGCAAGGCGGACATGGGCGGCGACGGAGCGTCGGTCGATACGTGCGGCTATCCGGTCGAGACTACGGGCAATGCGGTGCTGGACATCTTGGAGCATCGCTCGTCTACGCGTGCCTTCGCGCGCGATGACGACGGCCGGCCCGTGGCGGTGACCGACGAGCAGCGGGCGGCGATTTTGCATGCGGCGAGTCGTGCGCCGTCGGCAGGCGCCATGATGATGTATTCCATCGTGAGCATTCGCGAGCAGGCTACGCTGGATCGTCTGGCCGACCTGTGCGATCACCAGCCCATGATCGCCAAGGCGCCCTGGGCACTTATATTTGTGGTCGATTATGCCAAGTGGATCGATCTGTTTGAGCACGTGGGCTGCTTTGAGCCCGAGTTTGTCGAGCGCACGGGCAAGGCGCCCCGCCGCGCGCCGGGTTTGGGCGACTTTGCGATCGCGGCCCAGGATGCCGTGATCGCCGCGCAAAACGCCGTGGTTGCCGCCGAGGCCCTGGGGCTGGGGAGCTGCTACATCGGTGATATCGTCGAGAATGCCGAGGAAGTCGCCGAGCTGCTCGATCTGCCGCCCTATACCATGCCGCTGTCGATGCTCATCATCGGCACGCCCCGTAAGGAGCGCCCGGCAATCGCGCACCCCGTGGTGAACCTGGTGCACGAGGAGCGCTACTGCCGCGCCGGCGCCACGACCATGGACGCGCAGGTGGCCGAGATGGACGCGATGTTCCGTCCGCATGCCCGCGAGGTAGGCGAGCGCGTGGTGGATATCTACACCCGCAAGCACACGAGCCCCTTTATGGCCGAGATGAGCCGTTCCATGGAGTGGTGGTTCAAAAACTGGCTCGGCAAGTAACGAATGCGGTGATGTGACAAAGGGACAGTCCCTTTGTCACATTCCATATCGCCGAGGTGGCCTAAAGGCCGTATAAATGTTTATTTAGCTGGGAAAACAGTGCCATTCAAACATGGGCCGATTACCTATAATTCCTTCGAACATTAAAGTTGGGAGGAAACCGGCTTATGGAACAAAAGGCCAAGGAGGCAGCCTCGCACGCTGCGATTCCTGTGAGCATCTCGGCGATGCTCGTCACGCTGGGCGTGGTGTACGGCGATATCGGCACCAGCCCTATGTATGTAACCAAGGCGCTCGTTGCCGGCAACGGCGGCATCGGAAGTGTGACGGAGGAGTTCGTGCTTGGCGCGCTCTCCCTTGTCGTGTGGACGGTCACGCTGCTGACCACCATCAAGTATGTGCTCATCTCGCTGCGCGCCGATAACCATGGTGAGGGCGGCATCTTTGCCCTGTACAGCCTGGTCAAGCGCTGCGGCAAGTGGCTTATCATCCCCGCCATGCTGGGTGGCGCCGCGCTGCTCGCCGACGGCATCCTGACGCCGGCCGTTACCGTTACCACGGCCATCGAGGGCCTGCGCACCATCCCGGCGGTCCATGCCGTGCTGGGCGATGACCAAGGCCGCGTCGTCGCCATTACGCTCGCCATCATCATCGTGCTCTTCTTGGTACAGCGCATCGGTACGGCCAAAATCGGTCACGCCTTTGGCCCCATCATGACGCTGTGGTTCCTGTTCCTGGGCGGCACGGGTCTGTTCTTTGTCTTCCAGCACCCCGCCGTGCTGCTGTGCCTCAACCCGGTGCGCGGCATCGCCTTTTTGCTGAGCCCCAACAACCACGCGGGCATCATGATCCTGGGCAGCTGCTTCCTCGCCACCACCGGTGCCGAGGCGCTCTACTCCGACATGGGCCACGTCGGCCGCGGCAACATCTACGCTACCTGGCCGTTCGTTAAGTGCTGCCTGCTGCTTTCCTATATGGGCCAGGGCGCTTGGCTTATGAACAACGCTGCCAACCCCGAGCTCATGGGCATTGCCGATCTCAACCCGTTCTACCAGATGCTCGCCCCGGGCCTGCGCCCGTTTGCCGTAGGCCTTTCCACCGTCGCGGCCATCATTGCCTCGCAGGCGCTCATCACCGGCGCATTCTCGCTGGTGTCCGAGGCCAGCCGTCTGGACCTCATGCCGCACATGCAGGTCTTCTACCCTGCCGAGACCAAGGGCCAGCTCTACATCCCCATGGTCAACAACGTCATGCTTGTCGGCTGCGTCATCGTGGTGCTGCTGTTCCAGAACTCGGCGCATATGGAAGCCGCCTACGGCCTTGCCATTACGCTGACTATGATGTGCACCACGCTGCTGCTCTTCTTCTACCTGCACGAGGAGCGCAAGCTCAAGGTTGCTCCGTGGATCTTCGCGGCCTTCTTCCTTTTGCTCGAAGGCTTCTTCTTCGTGAGCTCACTCACCAAGTTCTTCCACGGCGGCTACTTCACCATCCTCATGGCCGCGCTCATCATGGGCATCATGGTGTGCTGGTACAACGGTACGGCTGTTGAGCAGCGCCAGTTTACGCTGCTGCCGCTGCGCAGCTACCTGCCGCAGCTCAAGCGCCTGCGCGATGACGATCGCTACGAGCGCCTGAGCGACAACATCGTGTACCTGACCAAGGACACCCATACCGATTACATCGACCGTGATATCGTCTACTCGATCTTGGACAAGCATCCCAAGCGCGCTCGCGCCTGGTGGTTCGTGAATGTCGAGACCATGGACGAGCCGCATACCTTTGCCTATTCGGTCGAGACGTTCGGCACCGACTACGTGTTCCGCGTGCATCTGTACCTGGGCTACAAGATTAACCAGCGCGTCAATGCCTATCTGCGTCAGGTCGTTCAGGACCTGGCTGCCACCGGCGAGCTGCCGGCGCAGACGCATGACTACTCGGTCTACAAGGATCCGGGCAACATCGGTACGTTCAAGTTCGTCCTGATCCGTAAGCTTCTGGCGCCCGAAAGCGATGTGGAGCCGAGCGAGCGTACGGCCATCACGCTCAAGTACATCATTCGTCGCGCCGCCGGCACGCCTGCACGCTGGTACGGCCTGGAGAACTCCAACGTGAGCTTTGAGTACGTGCCGCTGTTCACCAAGTTCAAGGCCGTGAACAAGATGCAACGCCTGGCTCCCAACGAGCGCCCGTAGGCGCCGACAGGTTGCACGGAGTTGGTTTTCGATGGACAAGATTGGGGCCGGGGAGGCAAACATGGATGCAAAGATGCTTGATGGCCGCGAGGTGGTTGCCGAAGTGGTGCGCGAGGCACGCGCCGATGCCGCCGAAGATCGGTTCTTTACGAATCGGGCCAACATGGACATGGCCGATCGCGTGATTTCGGTCGTGGCGCTGGTGTTTGTCGCGGCGTGCGTGTGCGCACTGCTCGCACACGCGCTGTTTGTCTAACGACCGCAGGCTGCAAAGGCTATACACTTGGAACCACCACAAGGGGAAACCACCACAAAGGTGCCTGTCCCCTTTGTGGTGGTTTTTGCTTTTGAGAGAGGGGCGGGGCGCTGATGGACGTCCATGCGGACGGCGATATTGCCGAGAACTTTTGGTGGCGGCGCACGACGCTGACGCGTCGCAGCCCTCTGTATGACGCCTGCGTATCGGCGGGGCTGCTGGTCGCGGCGACGATTGTGGGCGCGCTGCTCGACCATCCGGGTCTCGCGCCGAGCATCATGATCGTCTATGTGTTCGCCGTGCAGCTGTGCGCGTTCTTTACCTGGAGCCGCCTGTATTGCTTGCTGAGTTCGGCTGCCGCCGTGGCGCTCTACAACTTCCTGTTTGTCGACCCGCGCTACTCGCTGTCGTTTATCGACCGCGTCTATCCTGGCATGTTCTTCATCATGTTTTCGGTCTCGCTCGTGTCGAGCTCGATTGCGTTGGCCCTGCGCCGTGCCTTGGCGCAGGCCGCCGCCAGCGACCGCCGCACGCAGATGGTGCTCGAGACCAACCGCATGCTGCAGCGCTGCGCCGATCAGCAGCAGATTGTCCATGCTATGGCAACGCAGCTGGCGCGTCTTTCGGGCTGCCCGGTCGTGTGGTACAGCGCCGACGCCGAGGGCGATGACCTGCTGCCGCGTGCGACATACACGGCCGTGGGCGATGTCGCGCCGGTGCATGAACTGGCGCCGCAGATGCCGCCGCGGCTCTCGGCGTCCGCCTATGTGGGAACGCCGCTCGATGCCACCTACGGCGGCTCGGCGTTCTACGGCATCTACCTGACCGTGCGCTCGGGCGACACCATGGTGCGCGCGGGCGATCCCGCCTCGGTGGTGGGCGTGCTGGCTATCGTTGCCGAGCCCGACGTGCTGACGCACGAGGAGCGGACACTTGCCGATGCCATCGTGAGCGAAGGCGAGCTGGCACTCGATCGCGCCCGCGCCATGGAGGCCCGCGAGGAGGCGGCGGTGCTTGCCAAAAATGAGCAGCTGCGCGCCAATCTGCTGCGCTCCATCTCGCACGATCTGCGCACGCCGCTTACCAGTATTTCGGGTAATGCCGACGTGCTGCTCGATCAGGGTTCGACCGGCACCGCGGTGCTCGATGCCCAGACGCGCCGCGGCCTGCTGCTATCCATTCGCTCGGATGCGCTGTGGCTCAACGCCACCGTCGAGAACCTGCTCGCCATCACCAAACTCGAGGGCGGCGGCATGCATCTGTCGACCACGCTCGAGCTTATGGACGATATCGTCGAGGAGGCGCTGCGCCATGTAAATCCGGCCGTGCGCGAGCACGACCTTAAGGTGGTGGCGAGCGATGAGCCGGCGCTCGTCAATGTCGATGCGCGCCTGATGGTGCAGCTGGTGGTAAACCTGGTGAACAATGCCATTACCTACACGCCCGCAGGCTCGCATATCGTGATCTCGATTGACGCCGGCGATGGACGCGTGGCGTGCTCGGTGGCCGATGACGGCCCGGGCATTGCTCCCGAGGACCGCGAGCGTATCTTTGAGTCGTTCTACACCGCCAACCATGGTTTGGCCGATAGCCGACGCAGTGTGGGCCTGGGGCTTTCGCTTTGCCGCTCCATTGCGCTGGCGCATGGCGGTAGCATAGAGGTTGCCGCGGCGGACCCGCACGGCTCGGTCTTTACGATCGAGCTTCCCGCCGCCGACGTTTCGTTTGATAAGGAGTAGCGCTGTGCCGAACTCTGCCGTGAAACCGCTCATCTTGGTCGTTGAGGACGACCCCGCCGTCCGCAACCTTATCGTCGCCGCGCTCGAGGCGCACGGCTTGCGCCATATGGCTGTGGAGACCGCCCATGCCGCCATCGCCGCCGCCTCGTCGCAGGCGCCGAGCATTGTGCTGCTCGATCTGGGCCTGCCCGATATGGACGGCGTCAAGGTGGTGGAGTCGGTGCGCACGTGGTCGGGCATGCCGATCATCGTGGTCTCGGCACGCAGCGAGGACGCGGACAAGATCCGCGCGCTCGATGCCGGCGCCGACGACTACCTGACCAAGCCGTTTTCGGTCGAGGAGCTGCTCGCGCGCATTCGCACGACGCTCAGGCGCCTTTCGTATGCGCAAACGGGCGGCGTTGCCTCCGAGGGCTCGTTCGATACCGGTGAGCTGCATATCAATTTTGATGCCGGCATCGCCACGATGGATGGCGAGGAGCTGCATCTGACGCCGATTGAGTACAAGCTTTTGTGCTTGCTGGCGCACAACGCCGACAAGGTGCTGACGCACCAGTTTATCCTGCACGAGATTTGGGGCACGGCGACCAAGAGTGACCTGGCGAGCCTGCGTGTCTTTATGGGTACGCTGCGCAAGAAAATCGAGTCCGACCCCGCGCATCCGCGCTATATCCAGACGCACGTGGGTATTGGTTACCGATTGGTCATCCAGGGATAGGTCGGCATCCGCCATCCCAATACGAGTTGCGGTGAAATACGGTCTAAATTTACCTAATTCCAGGCAAAACAGTCCGTATTCCACCGCAACTTTGTTATTTGCCCTTGGGCTTGCTGGCGTAGAACTTCTTCTTTTTGGGCTTGCCGGCGGGGGAGGGTTTGCCGGCAAAGTTGGACTTGCCGTTGCCGGCCTGCGCGTGCGCGGGCGCCGTTGCGCGAGGCTTGCGGGCTTCGGGGTTGCGCAGCTCCTCGACGCGCTCGGCAATTTCCTCGGCGCTAAAGCCGACTTCGGCCATGGCGTCCTCGATGGGCAGGCGGCGCACGATGTAGCAGTGGTGCACCTTCTGGTTGCGCGCGAAGTCCTCGGGGATGGTCTGCGCCGTAATGTCCTCCAGCACCACGCCCGCGCGGGCGAGCTTGCGCGTTTCGGGGCGGAAGCCGCGCAGGTTGCAGCTAAAGATGGCATGGCCGCCCTGCGCGAGCAGGCGCGATACGCCAGCCAAAAGCTCAACATGGTCGCGCTGGACATCCCAGGTGCGGCGGCCCATCTTGGAGGAGTTCGAGAACGTGGGCGGGTCGACAAAGATCAGGTCCCAGCGGTTGCGCGTCTGGCGCTGGTCGCGAATCCAGGCAAGCACGTCGTCGCGCACAAAATGATGCTGAGGCCCCACAAAGCCGTTCTGGCGCATGTTGCGCTCGGCCCAGTCCAGATAGGTATTGGAGAGGTCGACCGTCACGGTCTCCTCGACGCCGCCATCGGCCGCGTAGCAGGTGGCGGTGCCGGTGTAGGCGAACAGGTTGAGGAAGCGGCGCGCCTGCTTGGCGTGCTCGCGCACCAGGTTGCGGGTGACGCGGTGGTCCAAGAAGATGCCGACGTCCAGGTAGTCGTCAAAGTTGACGGCAAAGGTGAGGCCGCCCTCTTCGATGAGCGGCAGGCGACGACGCGCGATATTGGCGCGCTCGCCCGAGCCGCCCTTGCCGGCGCCCTGCTTGCCGTACTGCGAGCCGCCGCGCGAACGCATGCGGGCCTTGGCGTGCACATGCTCGGCGGGAACATCTAGGATGCGCGGCGCGATGGCCAGAATGTCGAGCATACGGGCCTGGGCCAGTGCGGGGTCGATGGTCTTGGGCGCGGCGTATTCGGCGATGACGAGCCAGCGGCCCGGCGTCTGCGGGCAACCCTCGTACAGGTCGATAGCGGCGGAGTAGTCGGGCAGGTCGGCATCGTAGACGCGGTAGCAGCTCACGCCCTCGCGCCTGGCCCACTTGCGGCGCAGACGGGCATTCTTGCGCAGGCGGTTGGCGAACTGCTCGGACTCGGGGATGAGCACGGGCAGCGGCTTGCCGTCGCCCAGGTCGAGCATGGCGGCAGGCTCGGGCATGGCGGAAGCGGCGGCTTCATCGTTGACTTCGTTGGCATCCGCAGCCTCGGCCTCGGCATCTGCGCTGGCCGCAGCTTCGAATGCTGCGGCGGCGTGGTCGAGCGAGGGCCAAACCTCAATAGTTGCCTCTTCATTATTGGGCATGACGGCGATGGAGCGCGCGGGCTCGGCGTGGAGCGCGCGGGCCATAAGGCCATCGCGGGTGAGCGCGGCGACCGGTGCCGAAGCGAGCTCGGGGGCGCGGCGCAGCTCGCCGACGAGCGTCATGGCGTCGTGCATGAGCGAAAGCGGGGTCTCGGTGGTGTCTGCGACCAGGGCGGCACCGGCAACGGCACCTGCGTGGTCCAGCACGGTGGCGGACTTGGCGGCGCAAAAATCGACAAAGCGCTTGTAGCCGGCACACTTAACCATGCGCTCGGCGGTTTTGCGTGCGGCGGGGTCAACATCCACGGCAACGATGCGCGCCTGGCGCTCGCGTGCCGCCGTCTCGCGCTCGCGCGCCTCGGCGCGAAGCTGCTCCCACAGGGCAACATCGTGCAGCTGCCAGCCCTCAAAGCCCCAGCGCTCGCGGGCGGCGCCCGGGGCGCGATCGGTCAGAATGTTTACGGCCTCCAGCAGCAGACCGCCGCCGGCGCACGAGGCGTCGACCAGCGTGGGCAGGGCTTCGTTCTCGTAATCGTCGGCCGTCAGCTCGCGCTCGCACAGTGCGGTCCAGCCGACCTGCGACAGCACCAGGGCGGCGTAGTCGGGGCGCAGCACGTGCGCGCCCTCGCCGGCGCGGGTCGCGGCGGGCGGCAGGCGCTTGAACAGCGGGTCACCCGAAAGGTCCAGGCTGATGCTCGCGCGGCGCTGACGCAGCGAAAGCAGCAGGTGAACGTCGGGATCGGCGGCGTCGACATCGGCGCGACGGCCCGTGGTCTCGGCCAGGCGGTCGCACAGTGCGTCTTTGGCGCGCAGGGCCGAGAAGCGCGTGTTGCGCAGCTGCTCGGTCACGCCGCGGGCGGTAATGGCGATGGTGGCGCCGGGGCGGATGATGGTCTCCCAGGCGATGTCGTAAACGCTGTCGTACAGCTCGTCGGCATCCTGCGCCTCAAAGCGCCCAAGCACCACAAACACGCGGCTGGCCAGGCGCGACCACAGGCAGGCACGGTAGCCTTCTTCGAGCTCGCCCTCAAACGTAGCGCGGCCCTTCAGGCGGCGGACATGCGAAAGCCCGAGCCACTTGAGCTCGTCGGCGAGTGCGGATTCAAAGCCCTCGGGGCAGCTTGCGTAAAATTCCATGGGTGACCTCTCTGGTTGCGTCGCTCCATTATATGATGGATGCTTCGTTTGCTCTCGCCCCCGAAAGGAACCCATATGATTGATGCGTGCCCCGAATCCGCCGTGCTCTTTTTTGACGTGGACGGCACACTGACGTCGTTCGATCCCGATGATATGACCGATAAGGACTTTTCGGCGGTTCGCCCTTCGCAGACGGTGATCGAGGCGTTTCATCGTCTGCGCGACGCAGGGCACAAGGCGTTTATCTGCACGGGTCGTCCCCTGTGGCTCATCGCGGACAGCTTGCGTGCGCTCGACCCCGCGGGCGTCGTTGCCATGGCGGGCGCCGCGCTCGAGGTCGAGGGCCGCGTGGTGCATGAGGACTGCTTTGACGAAGACATTGTTGCGGAGCTTGCGCGCCGCATTGCCGCGGCGGGGTTCGAGGCTTTTTTCGAGGCCAACGCTGCGACCTTTGCGCTGGAGCCCGCGGGCGTTGAACAGTCGTCTTTGATCGGCACCTCTGTGGTGCATAGCGCCGAGGAAATGCGGATCGATGGTCGTCTGCGCGTGGGCAAGGTATGCCTTAATGCGCCCAGTCTGGCTCGCGTTGCCAACGACGACGGCTTTATCGATCGCGAGTTTGAGCTGTGCAATACCGGCGGCCAGAACCGCGAGCTGAGCCCCAAGGGTATCGACAAGGGCGTGGGCGTGGCGCGAGCGCTGGAGTACCTGGGCCGCGAGGGAAATGCGCGCACCTTTGGCTTTGGCGATTCGGGCAACGATCTGGGCATGCTCGCTGCGGTCGAGACGGCTGTCGCCATGGGCAACGCCATGCCCGAAGTCAAGGCGCTCGCCGACTACGTGACCGACGATGTCGCACACGACGGCACCGTCACAGCGATGCAGCATTTCGGCCTCATCTAATGAATCTCGCCTTCTGACGTTTGCTCAAACTGCGACTCTTTGCTTTTGCATGCTCAATCGATTTATCAATCCAAACGCTGAGGTGTTTATACCGTTCGCCGAGAAGATAAAAACCCGCAGCTCACGCCTTGATAAACATAGGTAAAGTGTTTAGCAGTTTATCGGCCGTATGCTAACGAAAGGAATCAGGCAGATGGCAATCAAGGTGTTCGCTGACGGTGCAAACCTCGAGGGCATGCTCGACATGTACGAGAACGGCAACGTTCAGGGTTTCACGACCAACCCGTCCCTTATGAAGAAGGGTGGCGTGACGGACTATCGCGCGTTTGCCAAGGAGGTCCTGGCCCACATCACCGATGTGTCCGTCTCGTTTGAGGTCTTTGCCGATGACGTCGAGACCATGGAGGTCGAGGCGCGCGAGATTGCTACCTGGGCAGATAACGTCTACGTCAAGATTCCGTGCGTGACCACCAAGGGCGAGTCCACTGCCGAGCTGGTGCGCAAGCTTTCTGCCGACGGCATCAAGGTCAACGTCACCACCATCTTTACCCCCGAACAGGTCGACGAGATGGTCGAGGCCGTTGACGCCGAGACGCCGTCCATCATCTCGCTCTTTGCCGGTCGTATCGCTGACACCGGCGTCGATCCCATTCCGTTTATGACGGAGTCGGTGAAGAAGGCCACCGCCAAGCCCAACTGCGAGGTCCTGTGGGCGTCCACGCGTGAGCTTATCAATATTTACCAGGCGGAAGGATGCGGTTGCCAGATCATCACGGTGCCCAACAGCATCCTGGCCAAGCGTAAGAACATCGGCCGTGACCCGTACGAGGTCTCGCTCGATACCGTGCGCGGTTTTGCCAAGGATATCGCCGCTTTGGGCTTCCATATTCTGCCGTAAGCAAAGGTACCCCCTCCGGCGACGTGCAAAATCGCGACTTTTCAGCAAAGAGGGGCCCTGTTTTTGTTTGCATGGCTCCCTGGGGCGCCGCGGGGCCATTGGGAGACACTGATTATTCGCGATTTTGCACGTCACCAAGAGGGGGGGGGTCGGGCCCTACTCTGACCACTCGGACGTACTCTTACCCGAACCCGCCGCTTCATGGGACGGCATGTCATGCGTCTGAGCTGCGGTTTTCATGCAGCGGGTAGTCGGATTGCTGCTGAGTTGCTCGAACCTACTCGAACCTACTCTGTCCGAGCGGGGCCCAAGTGGTAAGGGGCTATTAGGGGGCTGAAGAGCTATAGGGAGCTCGAAGAGATGACATCGGCTCCCGAGCGCATGACTTCCCCCAGCATCCTGATTCCTCGGTCAAGCTCGATCTGCTTTTCGAAGTAGTCGGCGTGCTCAAGGAAGCGCTCGCGCAGGGTGCGCAGGCCTGCCGCCTTTTCCGACCTCGCGTCCGCATCGCTGACGATTCTGTTGAAGCAGAGCACGAGCGCGGTGAAGTCGTGGATGACGGGGAAGCGCTTCGTAAGGGCGACGAGCTCCTGGTCGATTCCGAGCTCCTCCCGCGCGGCCGTCGCGATGGAGCCGACGGGCTTCTGTAGGCGCTGCCCGATCGTGTTCAGAACGTTGCCGTTATGAGCGGCCGCGTTGCGCAGGGCCTTCACGGGGAACAGGAACTGCTTGACGGATTCGGCCTCCTGGCTGCGTTCCCTCCTGAGGTCGTAGAAGTAGAACTTGTAAAGCGCGATGATTCCCCCGAAGGAGACGAGTTCCAGGTAGTTCCAGACGTACATGTCCTCGCGTCTGCCGTACTTATTCGCGAGGTCCCGGGTGTAGTTCGAGTCTCCGAGGTACGAGATGCTGCGCTCGAGGTGCTCCGGGTCTATCCCCAAAGTCTGATCCTCGGCGATGTGGAGCATCTCGAGGAAGAGCATCGCCCGCTCGCTGCCGCCCACCCCATCTAGCCGGTCGGCGATGGCCTTCATCCTCTCGACGGTGGCTTCTGACCCGTTTGGATCGAACCGCTCCTCCAGCATCCTCTCCTTACGCACCCTCTCGTGGGCGAAGAGGAGGTCGAGGACCTCCTTCCCGTCGGCGCCGTCGTCCATCATCGTCCGGTTTAGATGGACCTTCATATAGTGCTCGATGTCAAGCGTCATCGAGAGGATGTGCTCGCGGAGGTGGTGGTCGAGTCTGGTGAGCTCGGCGAGGTAGGCGAAGTCTAGGTTGACGTAGCGTCCGTAGCCCTCCGACGCGGGGCTACGATACGTTGAGAAGCACTTCGCAAACGCCTTGACCTTGAAGAAGAAGTTCTTGTCGCGGAGGAACGCGACCGCATCCTCGGGGCTCATTATGTCGAAGCGGACGCCCCGCTCTGCGAGGTGGGCGACCTGTTGTTCTGCTGGGATGAGCGGGCGCTCCTTCATAATCGAGCCTCCAAAACGAAAAATGCGGCTGTAGGTACAGGTACCCGCAGCCGCTAAAAGCCCGAAGGCTTTTCACACTGCGGACAGTATACCCCACTTTGCCGAAGGGGCAAAGAACGCGGGGAACGCCCGCGCTCTTTGCGACACTTGCCGCGAAGAGGGGATATCCGCTTTGGCGGTTTACTTCCCCTGCACCATGGTGAGCGAGATCTTCTTGCGGTCGCGATCGACCTTTTCGACCCACACCTTGACCGTGTCGCCGACGCGCACCACGTCGCTCGGGTGCTTGACGAAGCGGTCGGCCAGCTTGGAGATGTGCACGAGGCCGTCCTGGTGCACGCCCACGTCGACAAAGGCGCCAAAGTCGACGACGTTGCGCACCGTGCCCTTGAGTTCCATGCCGGGTTCCAGGTCGTCGATGGAAAGCGCCGAGCGGCTAAAGACCACCTCGGGCGCGTCGTCGCGCGGGTCGCGCCCGGGCTTCTTGAGCTCGTTGACAATGTCGATGAGCGTTAAGGTGCCGCAGTCCAGGTCGCTTGCCAGTGCCGAGATGCTGCCCAGGCGGCGCTCGATGTCGGGTACACCGCCGCGGCTGAGCTCACTGGCTTTAACGCCGACGCGTTCCAGGACGGCCGTGGCCACCTCGTAGCTCTCGGGATGGACGCTTGTCGCATCGAGCGGGTTTTTACCGCCGCTGATGCGCAGGAAGCCCGCGGCGTTGAGATATGCCTTGGGTCCCAGCTTTGGGACCTTCTTAAGCTGGCGGCGATCGGTAAAGGCGCCGTTTTCCTCACGGTAGGCCACGATGTTCTTGGCCACGCTCGGTGTGATGCCCGATACGTATCCCAGCAGGCTCGCGCTTGCGGTGTTCACGTCGACGCCCACGCGGTTGACGACGTCCTCCACCACGTGGCCCAGGGTGCGCGAAAGCTCGGCCTGGTCAAGGTCGTGCTGGTACTGGCCGACGCCGATAGACTGAGGCGGAATCTTGACGAGCTCTGCCAGCGGGTCCTGCAGGCGACGGCCCAGGCTCATGGCACCACGCACGGTGACGTCCAGGTCCGGGTACTCCTGGCTGGCGAGCTCGGAGGCGGAGTACACCGACGCGCCCGCCTCGTTGACGATGGTGTAGCGAAGGCTGGGCGCCTGCTCGGCAATAAACTCCGAGACGACTTCCTCGGTCTCGCGGCTGGCGGTGCCGTTGCCGATGACGATGGTGTTGACGCCATCCTTTTTGACGAGGCGGGCGAGCTCGCGTTTGGTGCCGGCGACGTCATGGCGCGGCTTGGTGGGGTAGACCACGCCGTGGTCAAGTAGCTTGCCGGTCTCGTCCATGACGGCGACCTTGCAGCCGGTGCGGTAGCCCGGATCGAGCGCGAGTACGCGGGCGCCACGGACGGGGCGTGCCGAGAGCAGGCCTTCGAGATTCTTGGCAAAGACGTTGATGGCCTCGGTCTGGGCGCGAACGGTGAGTTTGGCGCGGGCCTCGCGCTCCAGCGAGGGGGCCATCAGGCGCTTGTAGCCGTCGGCGATGGCAGCATCGAAGATGGGAGCAAACACGCCCTGGCGACGGGGCCAACGGCCGCCGAGGCGTGCCGTGGCGGCAGCGCCGTCGACGTTCACGCGCACGCGGAGCTTGCCCTCGCGCTCACCGCGGTCGATAGCCAGCACGCGGTGGTTGGGAATACGGCGCAGCGGCTCGTCAAAGTTGTAGTAGGGCTCGTAGGGAGTCTTCTCCGTGGGGTCGGTGGCCTCGACGACGATATCGGCGGTGTTTTGCGTAAAGGCGCGCAGGTCGGCGACGTTCTCGGGATCCTCGGCCACCGTCTCGGCCACGATGTCGGCGGCGCCGGCAAGCGCCTTCTCGGGCGTGTCGAAGCCGGCCTCCTCGTTGACGTATGTTGCGGCGGCGTCGAGCGCGCTGCCCTTGGCCGAGGCCTGCATGATGATCATGTTGGCGAGCGGCTCCAGGCCGGCTTCGCGGGCCTTCTGTGCGCGGGTCATGCGCTTTTTGCGGTAGGGCTTGTAGAGGTCCTCGACACGCTGGAGCTGCGTGGCCTCGCGGATCTGCTGCTCGAGCTCGGGCGTGAGCTTACCCTGGGCGTCGATGAGCAGGATAACGTCCTCTTTGCGCTGCTCAAGATTGCGCAGGTATGACAGGCGCTCGTCGAGGGCGCGCAGGGCGACGTCGTCCATGCCGCCCGTGGCCTCCTTGCGGTAGCGCGAGATAAAGGGGATGGTGTTGCCCTCGTCGATGAGCTTGACGGCCGCCTCGATGTTGGCGGCCTTAAGGTTGAGCTCGCGGGCGAGCTGGGCGATCAGGTCCATGGAACTTCCTGTCTGTGAGTACGTTACAGGTGCATAAGCCACCCAGTCTACCACCCGCCCGCGCGTTGCGGCTGCAAAGAAAAGCCCCGCGGGCAGGAGGTTGCTCGCGGGGCAAAGAAGAGGGGCTTATTTGTGGCGGACCGAGGGGCTCGGCATGGGTTTCTGCCGCGGCCGCTCTTAAGGCATTACAGCTCGACGAGCTGGCCGGTCTCGGCGGCCTCCTTGATGGCGTTGAGAAGCGTGAGCGTCTTGACGTTGTCGGCGGGGGTCACGACGGGCTCGACCTCGCGGCGGACGACCTTCACAAAATGCTTGAGCTGCATCTTGTGCGGCAGCGCCGGGTCGACGGCCGGGATCTCCATCTGCAGCGGCTTGTGCCAGTTGGAGGCGCCGTCGTAGGAGAACTGGTGCAGGCGAGGCAGCGACAGGGCGCCCTTGGTGCCGCCGATAAAGTAGGCGTCGGCATCGAAGGGGCGGTACTGCGGGTCCTCGCGAGCGGTCGCCTCCCAGTTCCAGGGGCTGGCGGTGGCATCGGAGATGGTCATGCTCGCAAGCGCGCCATCGGCAAAACGGACGTTGACCACGGCGGAGTCCTCGGTCTCAAAACCGCGGGCGGCGCTGGACTGCATGCCCTGGACGGCGACGGGCTCGCCCAGCAGGTAACGGAGCAGGTCGACGTCGTGCACCAGGTTGACCAGGATCGGGCCGGCACCCTTCTTGCGGCGCCACTCGACATCGAAGTACTCGTCATTCTTATAGATCATATAGTGGAAGCTCGACACGGTGAGCTTGCCCAGCTCGCCGGACTCGATGATCTCCTTGGCCTTGTTGACGAAGGGGTTGTGGCGACGGTGCTGACCCACGAGCACGGGCACGCCGGCGGTCTCGGCCTCGGCGGCGAAGGCCTGGGCATCCTCGAGGTCGTTGGAGATCGGCTTTTCGACCAGCGGCACGATGTTGCGCTTGATGGCCTCGCGGGCAACGCCCAGGTGCAGGTTGTTGGGGGTGGCGATAATGACGGCCTCGGGCTTGACCTCGTCCATCATCTGGGCGGGATCGGTATAAAACGGCACGCCGGCGGCCTCGGCCGTGGCGCGGGCGCCCTCAAAGGCGTCAGCGATGGCGACGAGCTCGGCCTCGGGCTCCTCGGTGACAAAGCGGATGTGGTTGCGGCCCATGGCGCCGGCGCCGATGACGGCAATGCGGACGGGGTTGAGCTCAGACATTTCGACTCCTTAATACTGGTGGCTGGCGGAATGCGGCAAAGGGACAGTCCCTTTGCCGCATCGATAAAACTAGGCGGACTTCTTTTTGCTGTCGGAGACCATCATGTAGACGGTGAGCACGACGGCGATGGCGGCGATCACGATGGCGCCGTAGAAGGACTGCTGGTAGGCGGCGCTGCCGGCCTCGGCGTGATACAGCACGGCGGTGATGGGCTGGCTGATCCAGGTAGAAGCGGCGTAGCCCAAGAACATGATGCCGTAGTTGACGCCGATGTTGCTGGTACCAAAGGCGCCACCGGTGAGCGGCGGGTAGATGACGAGCAGGGCGCCAAAGCTAAAGCCGAGCAGGGCGAGCGCCACAAAGAACATGCTCTGTGTAAAGCTCATCGACATGATGACGAGCGCGACGATGGTGACGACAAGGCTGATGAGCAGCGACTTGTAGGCGCCGAGCTTGTCGATGATCTGGCCAAAGGACAGACGGCCGACCAGGTTGGCGCAGGTGTTGACGGAGACCACCACGCCACCGAGGGCGACGGCCGCGGCGCTCGTGGGGTCGGCGAAGAGCTGGACGGCGGCGATGGAGGCAACCTTGCCCACGAGCAGGGTGCCTGCAGTGGCAGCAAAGGCGAAGGTGACGATGAGGATCCAGAAGCGCGGGGTCTTGACCATCTCGCCCGGGGTGAGGTCGCCGAAGGTGCCGGCGTGTGCACCACCCTTGGGGGCCTCGAAGCCCTCGGGCAGCCAGCCGGCCTCGGGGGCCTTCAGGAACAGGGCGGAGGCGGCGATCATCACAAAGAAGATGACGCCGAGTGCCTTGAGGGCGCCAAAGATGCCCAGGCTCGGGATGAGCAGCGAGGCGAGCACCGGGGACAGCACAGCGGGGCCGGCGGTCGAAGCGGCCAGGGTGATGCCGGAGGCGAGGCCCTTCTTGTCGATGAACCACTTTTGGCCGGTGGTGAGCGCCGGGTTGTAGCCCAGGCCGTTGCCGACGGCGGCGACGAGCGAGAACCACAGGTAGAACTGCCACGGCTCGGTAACGGTGCCGGACATGAACCAGCCCAGGCCGTAGCACACGGCGGCGGCGATCACGACGTTGCGCGGGCCGATCTTATCGGAGATGCGGCCGGCGAAGATACCCGTTACGGCCATGATGGTCTGAAAGACCGGGAAAGCCCAGGTCAGGGCACTGGACCACTCGGGGTAGACGGCGAGCAGGTTCTTGCTCACGACGGAATACAGCGCGATGGAGCTGATGAAAAACATGGTGACGCACGCGGCGGAAAGCACGACGGCGCGACCCTTGTTGGAGTTGGTGGAAGTCATGGGACTCTTTCTAATCGATGCGGGGGAGGGGCGGGCATCACCGCGAGCCTCCCTGTCGGGCTGGTTTACTGGTCAGTCGGCTTTGCGACGCCGGACTCGTCGGACCAAAGCTCGACGCCCTTGTTCTTGAGGTAGTTGTCGGCAAAGGTTCGACGGCCGCCGGGCTTGGCGGTGAGATCGCCCATCATGTTGGAGAAGCCGCCATCGACCTTGATGGCGTCGCCGGTGGTAAAGTCCGAGCGCTTGGACGCCAGGAACATGACGGCGTTGGCGATATCGCTGACCTCGCCGATGCGGCGCGTGGCGATGAGGCGGCTGCGGCTCTTCTCGACCTCGGGGTCGGCGTAAAAGCTTGCCGACATGGGGGTCTTGACAAAGCAAGGCTCGACGCAGTTGGAGCGCACGCCGTAGGGGCCCCACTCGGCAGCCAGCATCTTGGACATCATGTTGACGCCCGCCTTGGTGGAGCTGTACACGCCCGAGAACGTCTCGGGGGAGTGGCTGGCAACGGTCGAGATGTGCACCAGACGACCCTGACCGGCCTTAATCATCTCGCGACCAAAGCGCTGCGAGGTGATGAAGTAGCCGGTAAGGTTGACGTTGAGGACCTCGTTCCAGTCGCTCAGCGGCAGGTCTTCCATGGCTGCGAAGCGCAGGATGCCGGCGGTGTTGACGAGAACGTCGACGCGACCGAAGTCGGCGATGGTGGCGTCGACGGCGGCCTGAACCTCGGCCTCGTCGGTGGCGTTCATCTTGTAGCCCTCGGCGTGGATGCCAAACTCGGCAGCGAGGTCGGCGGCTGCGGTCTTGACCTTCTCCTCGTCCAGGTCGAGCAGGACGACGTTGGCGCCGTTGCGGGCGAACTCGCGGCAAATCTCGACGCCCATACCGCCGAGCGCACCGGTCACGGCGCAGACGTCGCCCTCGAGCTTAAGCCAATTGCTCATAGGAACTTCCCTTCTTGTGCCTCCCTGTGGGCCGCTCCCATTAATCGACCCACGTGGTTTTCGCTGGTTATCGTATGCTTTAGATTTGCGCAGGTGAATTGCATATTTGTTAGAATGGCGTTAACCGTAGGTTTACACTGTGCATTGAGGTTTGTTCTCAATTGAGTGAGTGACCTGCCAAAACAACCCCCTGCGGCCGCGCATGGGCATACGTCTGGAAACGGGAGATTGACGTGTACGATCGACGACTTGAGGCCATATCGGCCGCCGCGGAGCTGGGAAGCTTCTCGCGTGCCGCGGCAAAGCTGCGCGTGTCGACGCCGGCGCTCGTCAAGCAGGTTTCGGGCTTCGAGGCCGAGTTCGGCATCACGCTGTTCGAGCGGTCGCACTCGGGCGTTAAGGTGACGCCGGCTGGTGCGCTACTGGTGGACGACGCGCGCTCGATCATGCGCCAGTCCGAGGACGCACTGCGTCGTGCCCGGCGCGCGGCGGGCGATGGCGGTGCGGTGCGCTTGGGCGTGTCGATGATGTGCCCGGGGCGCCACACGCTCGCGCTGTGGCCGCAGGTGCACGACATGGAGCCGCGCTTGCGTTTTGAGATTGTGCCGGTGGGGGACCTTTACGATGAGCGCGAGACCGTCATGCGCAGTCTGGGGCGCGAGGTGGATGTGGTGCAGTCGAGTTTTTCGACCCCGCGCTGGGGCGACGCCTGCCAAAAGCTCCGCATCGTTACCGTGCCGTTTTATATCGACGTGCCGCGCACGAGCCGGCTCGCACGCAAGACGCGCATCACGGTTGCCGACCTGGAGGGCATGCGCCTGCGCGTGCTCCGTCACGGCAACGACGCCATAGACAGCCTGCGTATCGACCTTTTGGCCGACGGCGGCGTGGACGTGATCGACGTGGACAGCTTTGACTTTGCGCTCTTTAACGAGGCGGAGGAAAAGGGCGATGCGGTTCTCACCTGCGGAGCATGGTCGGGCGTGCATCCGGCCTTTGTGGGCGTACCGTTCCTATGCGGCCGCGAGGTGCCGGTCTATTTGCACTACCCGCTCGAGCCCACCCTCCAAGTCCAAAAATTCGTCAACGCCATGACCCAACTTCTCAAGTAGCTCATTTAGGACGGGGCTTTTTTAGCTACATCGGGCATGGTCCTGGATAAGGGGTCAAATTATATGGGGGCCTGTTTATTCCGCAAGCAGCACCTGCAGGTAATCGCGCTTTCCGTGGAGGACGCGGTCGATATAGACCTTCTGGTGAAAGCGGTAAAACGCGAGATAGTTGTCGCAGACCACGAAGCGGTAATCGGAGCGTAGGGGATAGATCGAGGAGAGTGGCGTACCCGACTCCGGGAAGCTGGATAGCAGGTCTATCCGAGCGAGGATACCTTCTACGATTCTCTCCGCTGCTGTGGGATTGTCCTGTTCGACGGCAATGTAGTCCCAGATGTCGTCGAGATCTTGCAGAGCCAGCGGAGAGTAAACGACCTCGCAACTATGCATGGCTTGCGGCCTTGCGGCGGAAGTGCTCGGCGACGTTGTCCGACGAGACCCATCCGCTCTCATCTCCCGAGCTGCGCCCGCGCTCAAGCTCCGACATCAGCGTACTGATGGCGCAAAACCGGTCGTAATCTTTCATGTCGAGCACCGCGTAGCAACCGTGCCCGTTTTTGGTCAGGAACACCGGGGAGCCCTCGTGGACATCGGAGAGCACCTCGTTGTAATTGCGTAAATCGGAAACAGGCTTAATGGCAGGCATATAAGGCTCCAATCGATGTACGGGAACTTACGATAAATTATACGAATAATATGCAGCGCCCGCCAGCCAAAACATCCCCACACAAAACGAGGCCCTGGCCAGTTGGCCAGGGCCTCACAAACTTTTATTCCATTCAAATGACGGGCTGATTGCGCGCAGGAGGGTGCCCCGGGGGCGGCGGGGTATTTCCTCCGCGCGCAGTTTCGCGGCGCAGCGAGAATGTTTGAGCACGGAGGAATTACCCCGCCGCCCCCGGGGCACCCTCCGTCAGTAGCCGGTCCTACTCGAGCTCAAACGCACCCGTATACAGCTGGTAGTAATACCCGTGCTTGGCAATCAGCTCGTCATGGCTGCCGCGCTCGATAATCCGCCCGTGATCCAGCACGCAGATCAGGTCAGAGTTTCGCACGGTGGAGAGACGGTGCGCGATCACAAATGTGGTCCTTCCCTCCATCAGCGCATCCATGCCACGCTGCACCAATGCCTCGGTGCGGGTGTCGATGCTCGACGTGGCCTCGTCCAGAATCATCGCGGGCGGGTCGGCCACCGCGGCGCGCGCGATGCTGATCAGCTGGCGCTGTCCCTGTGAAAGACCGCTGCCGTCGCCCTCGAGTACGGTGTCGTAACCGTTCGGCAGCATGCGGATAAACCCGTCGGCGTTGGCCAGGCGCGCCGCCTCGATGCACTGCTCGTCCGTGGCGCCGGGGTAGCCGTAGCGGATGTTGTCCATGACGGTGCCCGTAAAGAGATTCACGTCTTGCAGCACCACGCCCAGGCTCCGGCGCAGGTCGGCCTTGCGGATCTTGTTGACGTTGATCCCGTCGTAGCGGACCTTGCCGTCGTCGATGTCGTAGAAGCGGTTGATAAGATTGGTGATCGTGGTCTTGCCGGCGCCCGTCGCACCAACGAGCGCGATCTTCTGCCCGGGCTCGGCTTCGAGCTCGATATCGTGCAGCACGAGCTTTTGGGGCACATAGCCAAAGCTCACATGGTCGAGCATAATATGCCCCTTGAGCGGTGCGAGCCCGCAGCCGCCATCGTGATGCGGGTTCTTCCAGGCCCAGCGCTCGGTTCGCTCGCTCGTTTCGACAAGCGCGCCGTCCGCGTCCTCGCGCACGTTGACCAGCGTCACGTAACCGTCGTCGGACTCGGGCTTCTCGTCCATGAGCGTAAAGATGCGCCCGGCGCCCGCAAGCGCGATGATGATCGAGTTGAGCTGGTTGGACACTTGCGCTACGGGGTTCATAAAGTTGCGCGTGAGCGTCAGAAACGACGCGATGGCGCCGAGCGTGAACGTGTCGAAACCGGTAAGTCCCAGGTTGGGTGTCCCTGCGATGGCCATGTAGCCGCCGAGCACAGCCACCACCACATAAATCAGGTAGCCAAGTGCGTTCATCATGGGCATGATCGAATTGCCCACGCCCTGCGCGTTCGTCGCAGCCTTTGCCCAGGCACGGTTGAGCTTGCCCATTCCGGTGCGTGCGGCGTCCTCGTGACAAAAGACCTTGATGACCTTCTGCCCGCCGACCATCTCCTCGATGTAGCCGTTGAGCGCGCCGAGTGTATCTTGCTGCTGGATAGAAAACGCCCCGATGACCCCCGTGATGCGGCCCACGAACACGAGCACCGCCGCCATGAGCACACAGACTACCACGGTGAGCCCCACGCTCATCCAAAGCATGCACACAAAGACCGCGACCAGCGTGAATACCGAGCTTACGAGCTGCGAGAGCGACTGCGCGATCATCTGGCGCAGGGTGTCGGTGTCGTTGGTGTAGAGGCTCATGATGTCGCCGTGCGCGTGCGTGTCGAAGTAACGCAAGGGGAGCGTCTGCATGTGCGAGAACATATCGTCGCGGATGCGTTTGAGCGTGCCCTGCGCCACGGTGACCATCGCGCGGTTGTAGACGAGCGTGGCCGCAACGCCCACCACATAGACGGCGCCGATGGTGATGAGCACGTGCGCAAGGCCCGTCCATACGGGGGCGTCGGTCGCCAAAAGCGGGACGATGTAGTCGTCGATGAGTGCCTGCAAAAACATCGACGACGCGGCGCTCGCGATGGCAGAGAGCAGAATGCACGCGACGACGAGTACAAGCTGCCCTCGGTAGCAGGACATATACGAGAGCAGTCGCTTGACGGTTGCCATATCGAGCTGCATCGCGGGCATGTCGGCGCCCGGTGCCGCTCCGTTTGCGGGGCGTTTATTCTGCTTACTCATCCTCTGCCGTTCCCTTCTGCTGCGACTCAAAGACCTCGCGATAGATATCGCTCGTGCGCAAGAGCTCCTCGTGCGTGCCTACCGCGCTGATGCGTCCGTCGTCCATGACCACGATCTTGTCGGCGTGCATGACCGAGCTCACGCGCTGCGCGATCACGATCTTGGTCGTGGCGGGCAGGTACTCGGCAAGGCCGCGTTGGATCTTGGCGTCGGTCTTGGTGTCGACGGCGCTCGTGGAGTCATCGAGCACGAGCACGCGCGGCTTGGCCACGAGCGCGCGGGCGATGCACAGGCGCTGCTTCTGCCCGCCCGAGACGTTGGTGCCGCCCTGCTCGATCATGGTCTGGTAACCGTCCGGCAGCTGGTCGATAAACTCGTCCGCGCAGGCGAGCTCGCAGGCGCGCACCAGCTCTGCGTCGTTGGCCTCGGCGTCACCCCAGCACAGGTTCTCGGCGATGGTGCCGCTAAAGAGCTCGTTTTTCTGCAGTACCATGGCCACCTGGCCGCGCAGCGCATCGAGGTCGTAGTCGCGCACATCGATGCCGCCCACGCGCACGGTGCCCGCGGTGACGTCATAGAGACGGGCGATGAGGTTCACAAGGCTCGACTTGGACGAACCCGTGCCGCCGATGATGCCCACGACCTCGCCGCTCTTGATGGTGAGGTTTACGTCCTCGAGCACGTTTTTCTCGGCCTTGCTCGCGTAGGCAAAGCTCACGTGGTCAAACTCCACGGAACCGTCCGCAACCTGCGTGACGGCGCGACCGGGCTCGGGGCTCGCGATGCCGCTCTGTTCGTTGAGTAGCTCGGCGATACGCTTGGCCGAGCTCTGGGCAATCACGATAAGCGTAAAGACCATGGAGAGCATCATGAGCGCCATAAGGATTTGCGTGGCGTAGGTAAAGAGTGCGGTGAGCTGTCCTGTGGTGAGGCCGAGCGCGGCGTTGTTGCCCGAGGCCACGATGGCCTTAGCGCCGAGCCACGAGATGAGTATCATGCATGCGTACATGCAGGCCTGCATGAGCGGCGTATTGAGTGCGATGAGGCGCTCGCCGCGGGCGAAGTCCTCGTAGATGCGTTGGCTGATACGGCCGAACTTGCCAATCTCGTGCTCCTCGCGGTTGAACGACTTGACCACGCGGATGCCTGCGACATTTTCCTGCACCACGTTGTTGAGCGTGTCGTAGGTAGCGAAAACGCGGTTGAAGATGCTGCTTACGCGCCACATGATGAGTCCGAGTGCGATGGCGAGGATGGGGATCACGGCTAGGAACACAAACGAGATCTGTCGGTTGATGGTAAACGACACAATCCAGCAGAACGCGAGCATCACGGGGCCGCGCACGCCCATGCGGATGATCATCATGTAGGCGTTCTGCACGTTGGTGACATCGGTGGTGAGGCGTGTGACGATCGAGCCGGTAGAGAACTTGTCGATGTTGCCAAAAGAGAAGGTCTGCACGTTGTCGTACATATCGTCGCGCAGGTTGGCGGCGAATCCCACCGAGGCGCGTGCGCCCATCCAAGCGCCGCCGGCGCCCACTCCAAATTCGAGAACGGCAAGGACGAGCAGGGCGATGCCAAGGCGCCAGACCTCGCCCATGTTGCCGGCTTGGATGCCGCGGTCGATGAGGTCGCTCATGACGAGCGGGATCGCGATCTCGAGTATCACCTCCAGGATTGAAAGCAGGATGGCGGTGACGGAGCTCTTGCGGTATTGCCGCAGGCTCCGTGCAAGCGTTCGTATCATGTATGTTCCTTTCTGTACGAATCGGGCAGAAATTATGTAGCAAGCTACGGAATAGGGCGTAAAGAAGCCCGTCGCAGGCGGAATGAATCCGGTGGGCGACGGGTGCTATTGAGGCTACTGTTTGCAGACGTTGGCGTAGATTCGCCTGAGCATGCGGATGAGCTCCGTCTGCTCGCGTTCATCAAGGCCGGCGAGCAGCTCTCGATCGCGTTCGCGCATTGTGGCGCGCATGCGATCACCGGCATCGTGTGCCTTGTCCGTAAGCTCAACGACCTTATTGCGTCGGTCATCCTCGGCTACCCAGGTGCGCACGAAGCCGTTTTTCTCGAGCCGGCTGACGAGGCCGGAGACCGTTGGGTGGGAAACCTTGAGGTTAGCTTCGATCTCTTTTTGGAGCGCTCGGCCCGCGTGCTCGATGAGGTAGACGATCACCTGGCTTTGCGCAAAAGTGAGTCCTTGCTCCTTGAGGTCCGCGTCGGCAGACGCCTGCATGCGCTCGTTGATTACCTTAAACAGGGGTCCAACAGCATCTTCGGGAACCATTCCAGCCACCATCCTTTCTGTAGCATGCTACGTTTATATCACAACCCGAAGCATGCGACAAATTTACACAAAAAGAGCCCCTGGCCAACCGGCCAGGGGCTCACAAACTTTTATTTCCTTCTAAATGACGGGCTGATTGCGCGCAGGAGGGTTCCCCGGGGGCGGCGGGGTATTTCCTCCGCGCGCAGTTTCGCAGCGCAGCGAGAATGTTTGAGCACGGAGGAATTACCCCGCCGCCCCCGGGGAACCCTCCGTCAGTGGCCAAGCCTACTCGAGCTCAAACGCACCCGTATACAGCTGGTAGTAGTACCCGCGCTTGGCGATTAGCTCGTCGTGGTTGCCGCGCTCGATGATGCGGCCGTGATCCAGACAGATGATCGCGTCGGAGTTGCGCACGGTGGACAGGCGGTGCGCGATGACAAACGTCGTGCGGCCCTCCATGAGCTTGTCCATGCCCGCTTGCACGATAGCCTCGGTGCGGGTGTCGATGGAGCTCGTGGCCTCGTCCAGAATCATTGCCGGCGGATCGGCGACGGCAGCGCGGGCGATCGAAATCAGCTGGCGCTGGCCCTGCGACAGCTGGGCGCCGTTGCCGGTGAGCATGGTGTCGTAGCCGTCGGGCAGGCGGGTGATAAAGTCGTCCGCGCCCGCGAGCTTGGCCGCCGCAATGCACTCCTCGTCGGTGGCGTCCAGGTTGCCGTAGCGGATGTTGTCCATCACGGTGCCGGTGAACAGGTTCACGTCCTGCAGCACGACGCCCAGGCTTCGGCGCAGGTCGGCCTTGCGGATCTTGTTGACGTTGATGCCGTCGTAGCGAATCTTGCCGTCGGCGATGTCATAGAAGCGGTTGATGAGGTTGGTGATGGTCGTCTTGCCGGCACCGGTGGCGCCGACAAACGCGACCTTCTGGCCCGGCTTGGCAAACACGGACACGCCGTGCAGCACCTCGTGGTCGGGCGTGTAGCCAAAGTCGACGTTGTCCATAACCAGGTCGCCGCGCAGCGGCACGTACTCGATCTCGCCGGTTGCGCGGTGCGGATGTTTCCACGCCCACATGCCGGTGTGGTGGTCAGCCTCCTCGAGCTGCCAGGTATCGGGGTTGACCTGCGCGTTGACGAGCGTCACATAGCCTTCGTCGGCTTCGGGCTCCTCGTCGATAAGCTCAAAGATGCGGTCGGCGCCGGCGAGGCCCATGACCACGGCGTTGATCTGCTGTGAGATCTGGCCGATCTGTCCGCAGAACTGCTTGGTCATGTTGAGGAACGGCACCACGACGGCGATGGACAGCGCCATGCCCGAGATGCTCAGGTTGGGCACGCCCAGTGCCAGGAAAATGCCGCCCGCCAGTGCGACCAGCACGTAGAGCAGGTTGCCCAGGTTCATAAGGATGGGCATGAGGATGTTGGCGTACATGTTGGCCTTCTGGGAGACCTCGAAGAGCTTTTCGTTGCGCTCGTCAAAATCGGCCTCGGCGGCAGACTCGTGGCAGAACGCCTTGACGACCTTCTGGCCGTTCATGACCTCCTCGATATGGCCCTCGACCACGCCGAGCTCGGTCTGCTGTGCAATGAAGAAGCGCGCGGAGTTGGAGCCGAGCAGCTTGGTCATAAAGGTCATAAAGGCGACGCCGGCGATGATGACCAGGCACATCCACACGCTGTAGTACAGCATGATAAAGAACACCGTGACGATGATGATGATCGTCATGAGCAGGTTGGGCAGCGACTGGCTGATCATCTGACGCAGCGTGTCGATGTCGTTGGTGTAGTGGCTCATGATATCGCCGCGCTGGTGCGTGTCGAAGTAGCGGATCGGCAGGTCCTGCATGCGGTTGAACATCATCTCGCGCAGCTTCTCGAGCGAGCCTTGCGTGACGATAGCCATGGCGCGGTTCCAGAAGAGCGAGGACAGGACACCGACGCCGTAGATGCAGGCGAGGGTGGTCACGAGCTGCAGAATCTTGGGCTGTGCGGCTTCCCAATCGCCCGACTGCCACGATTCGCTAATAATTTGCAGGGCGCTCTGCAGGAAGGTCGCGCCGATGGAGTTGATGATGGCGCAGAGCACCACGCCGGCGACGACAAGGGGCAAAAGCACGGGATAGAAGCCAAAGAGCGTCTTGATGAGGCGCGACATGGTGCCGCCCTTGCGGTTGAGCGCGCGCTCGGCGGTCGTTGCCTTACTCATGTGCCTCGCCTCCTTCCTGGGTCTGAGCTTGTGTTGCGGTCATGTCGGTGTTGTCTGCCGCCGTGTTCGCGTCGCCAGAGACGTCGTCGGCGTCTTGCGTACCTTCGGCAGACATCTTGTTTTGCGAGGTAAAGGTCTCGCGGTAGATCTCGCTCGTCTTGAGCAGCTCTTCGTGGTTGCCGATCTGTGCGATGCGGCCGCCCTCCATGACAATGATGCGGTCTGCGTCCTGCACGGAGCTGATGCGCTGGGCGATGATGAGCTTGGTCGTGTTGGGCAGATAGCTTGCCAGGCCTGCGCGAATCTTGGCGTCAGTCTTGGTGTCGACGGCGCTGGTGGAGTCGTCCAGGATCAAGATCTTGGGGCGACGCAACAGGGCGCGTGCAATGCACAGGCGCTGCTTCTGACCGCCCGAAACATTAGAGCCGCCCTGTTCGATCCAGGTGTCGTAGCCCTTGGGGAAACCGTCGACAAATTCGTCGGCGCAGGCCAGATGCGCTGCCTCGCGGACTTCCTCGTCGGTGGCGTTCGGGTCGCCCCAACGCAGGTTCTCGGCGATGGTGCCGCTAAACAGCACGTTTTTCTGCAGCACCATGGCGACCTGGTGACGCAGCGTGTCCAGGTCGTAGTCGCGCACGTCCATGCCGCCCACGCGCACGGTGCCTTCGGTGGCGTCGTACAGGCGGGCGATGAGGTTGACGAGCGTGGACTTGGCCGAGCCGGTGCCGCCGATGATGCCGATGGTCTCGCCGCTCTTAATGTGCAGGTCGATGTCATCGAGCGCCTGGCGCTTCGCATGCTTGGAATACTTAAAGCTCACGTGGTCAAAGTCGATGGAACCGTCGGCAACCTCGAGCACGGGCTCGGCAGGATCGGCGATCGTGGGCTCGGCGGCCAGCACCTCGGCAATGCGGTGTGCCGATTCGTCGGCCATGGTCACCATGACAAAGATCATCGACAGCTGCATCAGGCTCATGAGAATCTGGAAACCATAGGTAAAGGTCGAGGAGAGCTGGCCCACGTCGAATAGCGTGCCCTGGCTCGTGATGATGAGCTTGGAGCCCAGATAGATGATGACGACAAACGCGCCGTTGACGCAGATGTTCATCATGGGGTTGTTAAAGGCGAGCAGCTTCTCGGCGCGGGTGAAGTCCATCTGGACGTCGCGCGCGGCGGTCGCGAACTTCTCCTTCTCAAAGTCTTCGCGCACATAGCTCTTGACCACGCGCATGCCGGTGACGTTTTCCTCGACGGACTCGTTAAGGGCATCGTACTTGTGGAACACGCGCGAGAAGATGGGGCGCACCTTAAAGATGATAAAGAACAGTCCAAAGCCCAGCAGCGGAATGATGACCAGGTAGACCATGGCGACGCTGCCGCCCATGATAAACGCCATGGTAAAGGCGAAGATCAATACCAGCGGCGCGCGCACGGCGATACGGATGATCATCATAAAGGCCTGCTGCACGTTGTTGATATCGGTGGTCAGGCGCGTGACGAGCGAGGAGCTCGAGAACTCATCGATGTTGGCAAAGCTGAACGTCTGGATCTTGTAGAACAGGTCGTGACGCAGGTTCTTGGCGAACCCGCAGCTCGCATGGCTGCAGGTGACGCCGGCCGCGGCGCCAAAAGCAAGCGACGTCAGCGCGATGAGCACCAAAAAGCCTGCGGTGGGAAGCATCTCGGCTACGGTGGCGCCGTCTTTGATGGCGTCGATCAGGTTGGCGGTGATAAATGGAATCAGCATCTCGCAGAGCACCTCGCCAAGCACGAGCAACGGCGTGGCAACGGTGACTTTCATATAGTCGCGGATGCTTCCCATGAGGGTTTTAATCATCCAGTTCCTCCCAGGTTACGCGGATTTTATCGAGCATTTCGGCGAGGTCCTCGCGCTCGTCATGGGTGAGCGCGCTAAAGGCCTGCTCTCTAAAGCGAATGCGGGCCGCCTGCTCTACGTGGGCCTTTTCCCATCCCGCTTCGGTCAGGCGAATGGTGAGCTGCCGCCGGTCTTTGGGATTGCGGCTGCGCTCGATAAGGCCGGCGCATTCGATCTTGGAGAGAATCTCGGAAAGCGAACCGGGCTTAAGATCAAAGTGCAGGCCTAGTTCCTGCTGTGACATCTCGCCGTTTGGCTGCTTGGCGAGCAAGCAGACGATGGGGGCCTTTCCCGAGGCGCCGCCGCCGTGAAAGTGCAGAAAGTGGCCGCAGAAGCCCAGCCCGTTTAGGATGTGCTTGGCGAGCGCGTCTGATTGGGACTGTGCCGCGGGCGCATCTGCGGGTTCATGGGGGTCGCCGCCCGGCGTGTGGGGGCAGAGGCCGATGTGGTCATCGCACATGGTGTCGCTCCTTTCTTTAGTTAGGTAGTGCAATTGTTTTGTGCCTAACTAATTTAGGAGTGCAAGAAATAAATGTCAAGGTACCAAACTTATTAAGTTACGGCGTTTTACCAAACGCCGTAACCGCTCGACGCTGCAAACGCTCCTAAGCGGCAATCTGATCCCTTGGGGACGAAGGAAAAGGTATCGTTTTGGGCTGCGATGATGCCTTTCGAAGCGGCCTTGCCAAAAACTATGCCTAATTACTACGATGAATCCAGCATCGCTGACCACAACAGCTGTTTCTGAAAAAACGCAAGCTATCTACCTGCGGTTTTGTTGGAGAGAAATTCGCTGTGGTTGGAGGCGGGCGGTTAAACGTAGTAAATAGGCATAGTTTTGAAATGGCGCTATATGAGTAGCATCAACTAGGCCGCTATGGAGCAAACAGCCCCCATTTCCGAAACCTTTCCGCAACAATTTGCCCTTCGTACCGCTCGCCTCCGCCCACAACGCCTCCTGCGCTACACTTAGTCGCACTGTGGCGCTGCTGCGCTGTGCCCGAAACAAGGGAGACCCTCATGAAGAATACTCAGCTGCTGCTGATTAACGATATGTGCGGCTACGGCAAGGTCGCGCTTTCCGCCATGCTGCCGGTGCTGTCGCACATGGGCTACCGTATCCATAACCTGCCGACGGCGCTCGTTTCCGACACGCTCAACTACCCCAAGTTCTACATCCACGACACCACCGAGTATGTGCGCCAAAGCCTCGCTATCTGGGAGGAGCTCGGCTTTGAGTTCGACGCTATCTCGACCGGCTTTATCGTGACCGAGGAAGAGACACGCATCATCTCGGACTTTTGCCACCGCCGTGCGCAAAAGGGCACCAAGGTGTTCGTCGACCCCATCATGGGCGACAACGGCAAGCTCTATGCGGGCGTGCCCGAGTCCACGATCGGTCTCATGAGGCACCTGCTCGAGTGCGCCGATTACGCGGTTCCCAACTACACCGAGGCCTGCCTGCTTGCCGATAGGCCTATTGCCGAGGAACTTACGCCCGATGAGGCCCGCGCCCTTGTGGACGCCGTGCGTGAGCTGGGTGCCAAGTCGGTGGTCATTACGAGCGCCGTAGTCAATGGCACGAACGCGGTTATCGGTTACGACCATGTGGCGGGGGAGTACTTTACGATTCCCTTTGAGCTCATTCCGGTCTATTTCCCGGGCACGGGCGACACGTTCTCGGCGGTGCTCGTCGGCCGCGTTATGGCAGGCTGGAGTCTGCAGCGCGCGACGTTCGATGCCATGCGTGTGGTGGCTGAGCTTATCGAGCGCAATGCCGACCAAGAGGACAAGTCGGCCGGCCTTCCCATCGAGGCCTGCCTGGATGTGATTGACCATGAGTAACGCTGGCGAGGGCGGCGCCAAGCCTGCGGGCGAGAGCAAGCCGCTCGGCGCGCCGCGGGGCAAGCGTCCGCGTATCCGCGTGAGCTGCGTGGACCAGCTGGGTGCGTGTCGCTGCCACCATGGTCACAAGCCGGGCGACGTCTTTGACTTCGACCGAGACCGCGGCAAGATGTGCGCCATGGCCTGCCACGTGGGCTTTCCCTATATCGATATCCTGCGCTACGGCGGAACCGTGCCTGGCAACGAGCCTGGTACGGCAAAGTTCTGCTGCCCCGAGGTCGATACGCTGAACGTCTGGCTTGCCGAGATCGTCGACGAGTAACCGAGCGAGGATTTTCTCCCGCCGAGATAATGAGCGTGGATTTTCTCCCGTTTAGAGCGCACTCGAACGCTCAAAGTGGGAGAAAATCCACGCTCGATTTATGCCGATGGCACGGTTTGCGCGGTTCGTGCGCCCGCGAACCTACAGCTGCTCGAGCATAGCGGTGCAACCGTCGAGCACGTCGCGGTAGGTGGCATCGAAATTGCCGGTGTACCAGGGGTCTGCCACGTCGCCGGGGCGCTCGGTCCAATCGAGCAAGCGCGTAATCTTGCCGTCGGGGTCCTTGCCAAAGATACGGTACAGGCCGCGGGCGTTCTCGTCGTCCATATAGACAATGTGGTCCCAGTCGCCATACTCCGCGCGACGCACCTGACGTGCGCGATGTGCGACGACGGGAATTCCGACCTCGCGTAGCTTGGCAACGGTACCGTGGTGCGGCGGGTTGCCAATCTCCTCAGTTGAGGTCGCGGCGGAATCGATGACAAACTCCGCCTCGCGCCCGGCGCGGCGCACGAGCTCGGTAAACACCGACTCGGCCATCGTCGAGCGGCAGATGTTGCCGTGACAGATAAACAGTACACGTTGCATATGCGGTTTCCTTTCGATCGTCATCATCGAGTTCGAGTATCGCATCTACGCCTACGCCTACGCCTACGCCCTCGTCCGCTTGCGCTCCCAGCGAGCCAACTTAATCGTCACCAGCGTAAGCGCCCAGGCCACAAGCGAGAACGCGGCTCCCACGGCGCCAACGTAGGCAATGCCAACGCTGCTTACCACGGCACCGCCCACTGCGGTGCCAAACGAAATGCCGACGTTAAACGCCATGGGCTCAACCGAACTTGCGAGCACCATCGACTTGGGATGGCGGCTGCGCGCTACGTCCATAAAGTGCGTGATGCACGACACCGAGAACAGGTACATGAGCAGCGCCAAGCTAAAGACAAAGACCAGCGCGAGCGGCATGGTACCGCCCACAGCAAACAGCCCGAGTAACGCCACAGCCTGCAGCACAAACGTAACCAGCAGTGCCTTCATGCCAAAACGCGCGTCGATCCATCCGCCCAAGATGTTCGAGATCAGGCAGAACACGCCGTAGGCCATGAGCGTGGTGCTGGCTTGAACGGTGCCCATGCCCAGCACCTGCTCAAGATAAGGCGTCACGTAGCCGTAGAACACATAGACCGAGCCCACGCCAAACAAAAAGATGAGCATGCCAGTGATGATGCTCGGCTCGCGTAGCAGACCCGCCTGCTCGCGAAAGGTGGCAGGCTCGTCGGTTTGCCCGGCGCGCGGCATAAATGCCACGAGCGCTCCGCAGATCAGAACGGCAAAGGCCAGCGTGCCGTACATGGCAACGTGCCAGTCGAGCGTGTCGGCCACAAACTTGCCGATCGAAGTGACAAAGACCATTGCCACGGAAAACGCACCATATACCACCGAGATGGCAAGCGAAGTTTGCTGTGGGGACAGCAGCTCGGGGATGTACGTCACACCCACGGCGAGCAGCGCACCCGAGACAGAGCCCAGGACAATGCGCGAGATAAACAGTACCCGGAAGTTGGGCGCCAACGCCATGACCAGGTTGCCGAGCACAAAGACGATGCTGTAGCACACGAGCAGCTGGTAGCGGCGGAACTGCCCCGTGCTAAGCGCAAGCACCGGCGTAGCGATAGCGTAGACGAGTGCGAACACGCTGATGAGCTGGCCTGCGGTGGCAAGTGATACGCCGAGTTCCGTCGCCAAGTCGCTCTCGATACCGATGACCACGAACTCGGAGCAGCCGAGCGAGAATCCCAACAGCACGAGCAGCGCCAGGCAGAGCTTGGTGTGCGCGGGGGAGAGCGCGGCGGCGGTTGGCTTACTTTCAGGCGTGGTTACGGCGGTCAAGGTTGTCACTCCAATGTCGCATGAATAAGCGGGATTCAATCCCTGCAACTCTAACAGAATGTGTCAGGTGCCTGCCCCCTTTGTCGCAGGTTGCGCTTGCCTGTATAGTCGCAATACAGGCGAAGATGGTCTCAGGTACATCGCGGGCGACAGGAGATCCCATGGGTATGCACACGACAAAGGTTGCAGTGGGCGAGGGCAAATTTGCGCTCGAGGCCCAGTTGACGGTGACGCCGCGAGGCATGGCGGTGTACGCCTGCTCGCCGGAGTTCGCACACCTGGGCGCCACGGCGCAGGCCATTCCGCGCCCCGAGCCCGGCCGCACGGCGACGGTGAGCATCCTGGCCGTTCCGTGCCATCGAGACGAGATCCCGGCGCACGATATCGCGGCGGCGCTGGCCACGCGCTTTGGCGTGCCGGTCGTTGCAAGCACGGGTTTTCATGTCGAGCGGGCGAGCGGCGACGACTTGCAGCGCGTGCTCGACACCACCAAGGAGCTCATCGCCGCGCTCGAGGAGGCCGCAGCCCGCATTCTGCGCGCCGGCTGGGATGAGGGCGGCGCGGGCGCCGAGGTCGTGGCGGTCGATGCCGCGGCCGGAAAGGCGCTTGGCCCCGTCGACCGCATCGAGGCTCATACCGGCGAGGGCATCCTGCATCAGGCATTTCTGACGCTTTTGGTCGAGGGCCGGGGCGAAGACGCGCGCCTGCTGCTCTGTCGCCGCAGTCCGCTCAAACGCCTGTGGGGCGGAGTGCTGGCCGATGGCTGCGCCGGCCATCCGCTCCCCGGGGAAGACGTCGCGGTCGCCACGGCGCGTCGCATCAACGAAGAGCTCGGCATTGCGCGCGAGCCAGATCAGCTCGAGCACCTCGGACACGTGGCGTACCGCGAGGACCACGGCGACGGCCGCTGCGAGTGCGAATGGTGCGAGGTCTACCTTGCCCATGTTGAGCCCGGCGAGCTGCATATCAACCAAGAGGAGATCTCGGAGGTGCGCCGCGTGGCCCCGTCCGAGCTCAAAGGCTACCTGCAGGGTCGCCCCGAGCAGCTGGCCCCCTGGCTTCGCGAGGCCCTCAGCGACCCATCCATCCGTACGGCCCTCGCTATGTGACAAAGGGACAGTCCCTCTGTCGCGTCCAAACCGTCACAACATTCGATGAAAATCTCGAAATCGAGGAAAAGCGTCGAATGTTGTGACGGTTTTTGTCCAGGGGATCGCTTCCCATCCAAAAAATCCCGCTTGACTGTATTGCCACAACACAGCGCAACGTAAGAGGTGTCCGATAACGGGCGCCCCTTTTAAGTGGCAACGTGGCTGCGAATCCGGAGCGCCCCCAATAAGAAAGGTGGGGAGATGGAAGCGGAAAAGAAGGCGTTTAAGATCACCAAGCGCGAAATTGGCTTTGTGCTGGGTATCGTTGTCTTTTTGCTGGTGAAGTTTCTTCCTTTGGCGGAGCTGAGCTCGACGGTCGAGCTTACGGTCGGCGGTCAGACCTGTCTGGCGTTGACGCTCGCCACGGTGGTGTTCTGGGCGTGTGGCGTGGCACAGCCGGGCTTTGTGGGTCTGCTCTACTGCGCGCTGCTCGTTCTGTTTAAGGTGTGCGTGGACGACACGGGCGCCGCGAGTATCTCGGCGACGGTCGCCTTCACGTTTAGCTCGTGGACCAAAGCCACCATGTGGCTCGTCATCGGCGCCTACCTCATCGCCAGTGCGGTCAAGGAGTCGGGCCTGGGCGAGCGCATCGCCTATGCGTTTATGCTCAAGTTCGTGCGCGATGCCAAGTCGCTCATCATCTCGATCTTCGCGCTCACCTTTGTGCTGTCGCTGCTGATCCCGCATCCGTTCCCCCGTGCCTTCCTTATCCTCGCCGTCGTCTCGGTCATCGCCGAGTCCGCCGGCTACGGTGACGACGACCGCGGCAAGCTCGGCTTCCTCGTGTTTGCCGCTGCCGCCCCGGGTTCCATGTTCTTCCTGACGGGCGACTCCACGCTCAACCCGCTCGTTGCGCAGTACAGCGCCGAGGCCGGCGGCATGAGCCCGTCCTTTGTCGACTGGTTCCTGTACATGAGCGTGCCTATGCTGGTCGCGCTGCTGTGCACCCTGTTCTTGGGTCTCTTCCTCTTTAAGCCCAGCAAGGAGCTCGTCTACGATCGCGAGCAGATCGTGGCCAAGCAGGCCGCGCTCGGCAAGCTCTCCGTCAAGGAGATCCGCACCATCGTGTGGCTTGTCATCGCCATCGCGCTGTGGCTCACCGTCTCGGGCGATTACATCGGCTGGGTCACCCTGGCCATTGGCGTCGCTCTCGCCATGCCCATCATCGGCGAGGTCCTCACCCCCGCCAGCTGGAACGCTGTCGACATCAAGTCCCTCATGTTCCTAACGGCCGCCATGGCCGTGGGTTCCGTGGGCGGTGCCACCGGCATGAACGCCTGGATCGCCGACGTCGTGCTTCCCAGCTCCGTGCCCGAGAACATCTTCCTGTTCGCCCTGCTCGTCGCCGCGCTCTCCATGATCATCCACATGTTCATGGGCTCGGTCATGGCCGTGCTCGGCGTGTGCGTGCCGGCGTTCATCAGCTTTGCGGCCGGCTCCAGCGTGAGCCCGCTCGCCGTGGCGCTCATCGTCTTCACGTCCATCAACATCCACTACATCCTGCCGTTCCATAACCTGCCGATCCTTATCGGCGAAGGCAAGGACGCCGGCGGCTACACCTCCAAAGAGGCCATGCGCATGGGCATTCCCCTCACTGCGGTCGTCTTTATCGTCGTGCTGGTCGAGGCCGCCTGGTTCCACCTCTTTGGCCTGATGTAAACGGTCGAGTGCTTGGCTGTAATTAGCCGAGTGCTTGAACTGCGAGTGCCCGACCGCCCCATCTATGAGCGCCGTGGCCCCACTACGTCCCCCAGCCCGGCGGCACTCCCGCCGCCGGGCACTCTCCCGAAAGGAGCACGCTATGTCCACTACCGATGCTTCCCAGATCCACGACCTGCGCTCCGCACTCGACTTTTTGCGCGAGATGCCGGGCCAGCTGCTCGAGACCGACACCCAGGTCGATCCGGACGCCGAGGTCTCGGGTGTCTATCGTCACGTCGGCGCCGGCGGCACCGTTATGCGTCCGACCAAAGAGGGTCCGGCGATGGTCTTCAACAACGTCAAGGGCTTTGACGATGCCAAGGTCTGCATCGGCATGCTTGCCAGCCGCAAGCGCGTTGCCGCCCTGCTCGACCTGGACGAGGAGCACCTGGGCCTCGAGATCGGTAAACGCTTCGAGAACCTGATCGCGCCTAAGCAGATCGCCGAGGGTGCGCACATTGACTGCCAGGAGGTCGTGTACAAGGCGACCGACGAGGGCTTTGACCTGCGCAAGATTGTTCCCGCTCCCACCAACACGCCCATCGACGGCGGCCCCTACATCACCATGGGCCTCGCCTACGGCACGAGCCCCGACGGCTCCCAGTCCGACGTGACCATCCACCGCTTCTCCTGCGTCGACAAGGACAAGCTCGCCATGTGGATCACTCCGGGCAGCCGTCACCTGGGTGCGTTCTTTGACGAGTACTGCCAGCGCGGCGAGGACATGCCCATCTCCATCTCCATCGGTCTGGACCCTGCCGTGTACATGTGCTGCGGCTTCGAGGCTCCCACCACGCCGCTCGGCTTCAACGAGCTGCAGATTGCCGGCGCCCTGCGCGGCCACGCCGTCGAGCTTGCCGACTGCGTTACCGTTCCGCAGAAGTGCATCGCCAATGCCGAGTACGTGCTCGAGGGCTACCTCATGCACGACGAGACCATCAACGAGGACGTCAACGGTCACGGCTACGCCATGCCCGAGTTCCCCGGCTACACCGGCGGCGCCAAGGCATGCCCGGTGATCAAGATCACCGCCGTCACCACGCGCGTCAATCCCATCATGGAGAGCTGCATCGGCCCTTCGCACGAGCACGTTTCCATGGCGGGCATCCCCACCGAGGCCTCCATCTACAAGATGGTCGAGACCGCTATCCCGGGTCGCCTGCTCAACGTCCACGCTGCCCCCTGCGGCGGCGGCAAGTTCGTTGCCATCATGCAGTTTAAGAAGTCGAGCAAAAATGACGAGGGCCGTCAGCGCAACGCCGCCATGCTCGCCTTCTCGGCATTCTCCGAGCTCAAGCATGTGATCCTTGTTGACGAGGACGTCGACATCTTCGACATGAGCGACGTGATGTGGGCCATGACCACGCGCTTCCAGGCTGACGTGGACCTCATCACCATCCCCGGCTGTCACTGCCACGTGCTCGACCCGTCCAACGACCCCGCGTTCGATCCTTCGATTCGCGAGCATGGCATCGCCTGCAAGGCCATCTTCGACTGCACGGTTCCGTTCGACCTCAAAAAGAACTTCATCCGCTCGCAGTTCATGGAGATCGACAAGGACAAGTGGGCTAGGGAGATTGCTTTCTAAGGTTCCGGCGTTCTACCGAACGTCGGACCACTCGACGCTGCGCCCGCGCCTGGCGGGCAATCTGCCCCTCAACTGCGAAGGCATGGGCATAAGCCCTATGCCTTCTTGTTTCGGGGCACCTTGCCTCGCCAGACGCGCGCTCGCTGACATTGCCCGACCTATAGCTGCCATTTTGTTGTTAGGAGTTGTCATGCCTGAGTCTTCTGTCCGTCCCCGTCGCATCGTCGTTGGCGTTTCGGGCGCCAGCGGTGCCGCGCTGGGCCTTGAGTGCCTCAAATGCCTGCGCCAGGCCGGCGCCGAGTCGGCGCTTGTCGTCACGCGCGGGGGAGAGATCACCATCGAGCAGGAGCTCGGCATGACGCTCGACGAGTTTGTCGCGCACGCCGATGTGGTCTACGACAACAAGAACATCGGCGCCGCCATCGCAAGCGGCACCTATCCGGTCGATGGCATGATCGTGGCACCCTGCTCCATGAAGACGCTCGCCGGCATTGCGAGCGGCTACAGCGAAAACCTGTTGTTGCGCGCGGCCGACGTGCAGATGAAAGAGCAGCGCCGCCTGGTGCTCATGGTGCGCGAGACGCCCTTCAGCGCCATTCATGTCGACAACATGGCGCGCCTTGCACGCGTACCGGGCGTCATGCTCATGCCGCCCATGCTCACGTTTTACAACGGCCCCGCCACGCTCGACGACGCGGTGCATCACATCGCCGCCAAGGCGCTCGAGGCCGTCGGCGTGTCATGTGCAAACTATAAGCGCTGGTCATAGGCGTCTTTAGGGTAGGATACGAGTAGTGTTTGAGCCCGCTGCCCCTGTGGGCGGCGGGCTTTGTGCGCTAAAAGGATGTGTCAGGAGGATCTATGCAGACGGGCATGTATGCGATTAGCGAGATGGCGAGCTTGTTTAATGTTTCGCGCCAAACGCTCATCTACTACGACAAGATCGGCCTGTTTAAGCCCGCCGTGGTCAACGAAAAAGGCTACCGCTTCTATTCGCCCACGCAGATTCCGCTCATGCGTCTGATCTGCATGCTGCGCGACCTGGGGCTCGAACTCGACGAGATTGACCGCCTGACCTCGACGTTCGACATTGGCGAGATGACCGATCACCTGCGCTCGCGGGTGCAGGCGCTCGATGAGCAGATTGCCGGGCTCAAAGCCGAGCGCGCGAGCGTACAGGAGCGTCTAAGCTTTTACGACGAGGCGGTTTACTGGCGCGAGCGCGAGGGCAAGCCGGAGCTCAAGCAATTCGAGCGTCGCTACGTGGTCTTTGAGGAGTTTCCGGGCGATATCGAGCGCGGCCGCTCGATGCTGCACCCTACGCTCATGCGGGCAATCCTGCGCATGCGTACGTTGACGGGCACGCGCCCCATGCGCGGTTGGGGCGCCATGCTGCGTCGCGAGGCGCTGCATTCCGACGACCCTATCGCCGGCGCGGGCTCCTTTGCCGTGCTGCCGCGCGGTGTCGAGGAACTGCTGCCGAGCGATCCCGCCGAGCTGGCAGAGATCGGCATCGAGGTGCTGCCCGAGGGCACATACCTGTGCATGAGCCGCTGGGGTATGCCGTACGAGCCCGAGGGCATCCGCGCCATCGTTGCCTGCATGGACGAGCACGCGCTCCAGCCCGTTGGCAACGCTTTCGACTTTTGCTACCTCGATACCACGAGCTACGACGAGTCCCACCAAGAGGACTTTTGCTGCATCCAAATCCCCGTTACCCTCCAGATGTGACAAAGGGACAGTCCCTTTGTCACATTCGCGGCATGGCTGCCGCCCAAACCGTCACAACATTCGATGAAAATCTCGAAAACGAGGAAAAGCGTCGAATGTTGTGACGCTTTTCCTGTCTGTGCCGGCGAGCTCCCGTGTCATCTGGGGGTATAAGGCTAGCAAGTGTTTATTTGCGAGGCCAAGGGGGCGCCCCGTATGGATATCGATAACTATGAGTGGTGGTATAGCGAGGGCGAGGCTCCGGATGAGGGGTGGAACGAGCCCGCGCCGCGTGACGTGTCGAGCGACAAGGCTGAGACCGGCAATGATGCTGCCGCCGACTCGGATGCCGCCCTCGACCCCGTCGAGCCCCTGACCTTTGAACAAGCCTGGGCCCAGGCCGAGGCAGACGAGGCCAAGGCCGACGCTACGGCCACGCTCGGCGAGCCGGCCGACATGTCAATCTCGCCGGCAAAGACCCCGCAGCCGCGTCACACTATCGACCCCGACAGCACGGCATCCTTCAGCATTCTCGACGTGCCCTCGCAGGGCGCTCAGGCGCCCGCACCCACACGTCGCCCCAATCTGTCTCGCGAGGAAGATGCAGGACGTCGCTCGCCGCTCGGCCCCATCCTTATCGCCTTCATGGCCGGCGTTATCGCATGCTCGGTAATTGGAAACGTCTGGAGCCATGTTGAACAACAGCGAAAAGACGCCGCCAAGGTCGAGATGTCCGTCGAGCAATCGCTCAGCCGCACGCGCTCGGTGCATGTGTCGGTCGAGGTTAAGGATGGCGCGGCGTGGGATACCACGCGCGGCGACAGCCAAATGCTCGTCCATATCGTGGGCCGCACACTCAAGGGACAAGCAATCGACGAGTATCAATACGTCAATTCCGAAGGTGACGGCATCGAGCTCAAACCCGGCGACTACGAGCTCACGGTCGATGAGCCGCCCGTCGCCACCGACGGCACGCGTTACCGCGCCTCAAAGCGCATGGTTCCGGTGAGTTTTAATTCACAGGCTCCCGACACGGTCGATAGCACGCCGCAGGGCGGGTTTGACCTTTACGCTATTGCTCAATAACTGCGCCTGCCGATCAACCCCGCCGCCAAGAGTGGGACAATAGCCCTTGGCACCGTTGTTTACCATTGGAGGAAGTAGCATGTCCACCGTCACTACCATCAAGCGCGGCGGCCTCACCGCGGCCATCGATTCCATGGGCGCCCAGCTCACGAGCCTTGCCCTTAACGGCAACGAGTATCTGTGGCAGGGCGACCCGGCCTTTTGGGGCAAGCACGCGCCCATCCTGTTCCCCATCGTGGGATCGCTGCGCAACAACACGGCGACGTCTGCGGCCGGCACCTGCGAGATGGCTCGCCACGGCATCGCGCGTATCGTGGAGCACAAGATCGTCGAGGTGTCGGAGGACGGCTCCTCGGTAACGTACGAGATCACCGACACGCCCGAGTCGCTCAAGGCGTTCCCGTTCCACTTTAAGCTCAACATGACCTATGCCCTGACTGGTGACGCCACGCTTACCCAGACCTTTGCCGTCACCAATACCGGCGACGTGGACCTGCCGTTCTCGGTGGGCGGCCACCCCGCATTTAACGTGCCCGCCCCCGGTGCCGAGGACGAGGCGTTCGAGGATTACGAGCTGGCGTTTACCGAGGCTTGGACCAACGAGGCCCCCATCATCACGCCCGATGGCCTTATGACGTTCGAGGGTAGCTACAAGGCTCCCGATAACTCGGACGTGCTGCCCATCACGCACCGCAGCTTCGATAACGACGCCATCATGTTCACCGATACCCCGGGCTCCACGCTCACGCTGCGCGGTCGCAAGTCGGGCCACGGCGTCAAGATCGACTTTGAGGGCTTTAAGTACATCGGCGTGTGGTCTGCCGCCAACGACGCCCCGTTTGTGGCGCTCGAGCCCTGGACTGGTCACACCACCATGGACACCGAGGACGACGTCTTTGAGCACAAGGTCAACACCATTACGCTGGCGCCGGGCGCTACCGACACCCGTTCCTTTAGCGTCACCCTGCTCTAGAGGTTCCACCGTTCTGACGAACGGCGGGCCGGTCGACGCTGCGCCCTTAGGTTCCGCCGTTCTGACGAACGGCGGGCCGGTCGACGCTGCGCGCCACCCAGAGCGACAATTTGTCATTCAAAAGGCACGGCATGACCAGAAGGTCTATGCCGTGCCTTTTTCATGCCAACTTGTTCGCTCTGGGCGGCGCTCGCTGGCATTGCCAAAACATCGACGTTCCCAATGACTACCGCGTGTCTATTAATTTTTCGAGCTTGTGCTGCGCTACTGGTCGCTGGCGTATATCCTGTTAAGTCGTCAGCATACAATTCAACAGGGAAGGCAGATTATGCATTCTCCCCATCAACGCGACGCGCATCCACAGCTGGTGTGCAGCCGTCGCATCTTCTTGGGTAGCGCTCTCGCTGCGAGCGCTACCGTTGTCGCCGGCGCACTTTCCGGTTGCCAGCGCCCCTCCACGCTGGAAGTAGTTCAGCCCACGACGGGCGGCGGTCGCGACGACCTGTCCGATTCCGTGATCGGCAAGGACAAGATCCGCATCGGCATGGAGGCGGCCTACGCCCCGTACAACTGGCAGGTTTCCGAGGCCAGCGAGTTCACGATCCCCATCGACAACGTGCAGGGCGCCTATGCCGATGGCTACGACGTGCAGATCGCCAAGATCGTCTGCAAGGCTCTCGGCGGCGAGCCCGTCGCCGTCAAGCAGAGCTTCTCGGGCCTTATCGATTCGCTCAACAACGGTCAGATCGACCTCATCATTGCCGGCATGAGCGCCACGCCCGAACGCGAGGAGTCCGTCGGCTTTTCCGACCCGTACTTCATTGGCTACTTTGGCCTGTTCGTAAAAGAGGGCTCGCCCTACCAGAACGCCACCAAGCTCAGCGACTTCAGCGGTGCCACGGTGCTCGGCCAAAAGGACACCATGCTCGACACTGTCATTGACGAGATCCCGGGCGTTGTGCACAAAAACCCGGTCGATTCGGTCCCCACGGTGTTTTCGAATCTGCTGCAGGGCACGTGCGACGCCGTGACCTACAACACTGAGAACGAGAAGGGCTATATGGCCCAAAACCCGGGTATCGTGCCGATTCAATTTGCCGAGGGCGAGGGCTTTAAGCAGGAGGTCACGGCAAATGTCGGCTGCCGCAAGGGCTCGGACAAGCTGCTTAAGCTCATCGACAAGACGCTCAAGGGCATTAGCCAAGAGGAGCGCGACCAAATGTGGGACGCGTGCCTCGATCGTCAGCCGGCATAGGGAGGCAGCATGAAAACCATCAATCGCCTGGCCTCCTTTATCAAGGCAGACCACCGTTATGTATACCTGGGCACGAGCGTTATCGCGGCGCTCGGCCTGGCGTTTAGCCAGCGCAACCCCACGCCGCTGAGCTTCTTGGCCCCCACCGGTATCTTCCAGGACTGCCTCTGGGCAATTCTTTGGGCCTGGATTATCGTGTCGGCGGCGGCGCTCGTCACCAAGCTCATGCATTGGAGCGACTATCGCGAAAAGTCGCCGTTTGCTTCCGAGCGCTTCCGTCGCGGCGCGCGCTTGGGCAGCTATGTCGTGGTCGCCATCGCGGCGATCTTTTTCGTGGATCGCTGCGTCATGTCGTTTATCGACCTGGTGCAGGTGAGCATCGTCTCGGATTCCAACCCCAGCGACTTTTTGTCGAGCCTGGTCTACATGACCTACAAGAGCGGCGACTTCTTCATCCGCGGTATCGAGATCACCATCGCGCTTGCGACCTTCGGCACCGTCATCGCATTCTTCCTGGCGCTGCTCTTCGTGTTCCTGCGTATTCAGACGTTCGACCGCGTGGATAACGACCTGGTGCGCTTCTTCAAGAGTATCGGCCGCGGCTTTGCGACCATCTACTCCACCATCGTGCGCGGCACGCCCATGATGGTCCAGGGCCTGCTCATCTATTACGCGGGCTTCACCGTTTTGCGCGGCATGGGCTTCGAGACCGCCCAGGCCAACCAGATTTGGAGCACCTTCACCGCCGGCCTCGTTACCATCTCGCTCAACTCCACCGCCTACATGATGGAGGTCCTGCGCGGCGGCATCGAGTCCATCGATCCCGGCCAGGCCGAGGCAGCACGCTCGCTGGGCCTGTCGCAGTGGCAGGCTATGCGCAAGGTCGTGTTCCCCCAGGGCATTAAAAACGCGATTCCGGCACTCACCAACGAGCTCATCATCAACATCAAGGATTCGTCGGTGCTCTCGGTCATCGGCGTGTTCGACCTCATGTACGCCACCACCACCGTCGCCGGCGTGTACTACCGCCAGATGGAGGTCTACTGCGTGGCGCTCGTGGTTTACCTGATCCTGACGCTCGTGGCGAGCCGCCTGCTCGAGGCCTTTGGTAAAAAGCTCGGCGCCGAGGCTCCTGCCACACTGCCCAGCTCTAACTAGGCTTAAGACGAGGAGAATCATCATGGCAGATACCGCCACTACCGGCACCGCGGCCGCCGCACAGACCAATGAGCCGCTTATCCGCGTCGAGGGCCTGCGCAAGAGCTTTGGCTCGCTCGAGGTGCTCAAGGGCATCGACCTGTCCGTTAACCCCGGCGAGGTCGTCACTATTATTGGCGCCTCGGGCTCGGGCAAATCGACCTTCCTGCGCTGCCTCAACCTGCTCGAGACCCCGGACGCGGGCCACATCTGGTTCCACGGCCAGGACCTCACGGCCGAGCGCTGCAACATCAACAAGCTGCGTGAGGACATCGGCATGGTATTCCAGGGCTTTAACTTGTTCAACAACATGGACGCGCTCGACAACTGCACGCTCGCGCCCGTCACGCTCAAAAAGATGAGCAAGGCCGAGGCCGAAAAGGTCGCGATGGAGCATCTGACGAGCGTGGGGCTCGATAAGTTCGCGCACGCCGCCGTGGGTCGTCTGTCCGGCGGACAAAAGCAGCGCGTGGCCATCGCTCGTGCCCTATGTATGAATCCGCAGATCATGCTGTTCGACGAGCCGACCTCCGCGCTCGACCCCGAGATCGTGGGCGAGGTGCTCGAGGTCATGCGCAAGCTCGCCGCCGACGGCATGACCATGGTCGTCGTCACGCACGAGATGGCCTTTGCCCGCACGGTGTCCGACCGCGTGGTCTTTATGGACAAGGGCGTGGTGTTCGAGGATGCCGCGCCGGCCGAGCTCTTCGGCAACCCCAAACACCAGCGCACTCGTGAGTTCCTCTCGCGTTATCTCGAGGACAAATAACCGATCGCAAACGCTTATGTGGCAGGGCCGCTCCGGTGGGGCGGCCCTCGTCATCACAATCGAAAGGATGTCATGGCCGAGGTTTGGCGCTTCTTTGCGCATGAGGATGATTTTGCCGATATAGACGAGGCCGGCGCGTGCGAGCGCTTGGGCCGCGTGCTGTCGTTTCCGACCATTTCGAGCATGGATGCCGAGGCGGTGGACTGGCAGCCCTTCGACGACCTGCGCGCGTATATGCAGCAGGCCTGGCCGCACGTATTTGCGGCGGGCGAGGTCGAGCTTGTCGGCCATTCGCTGTTGGTGACGCTTGGCGGTTCCGACTCCGCCCTCAAACCCGTCATGCTCATGGGCCACATGGACGTGGTCCCCGTGGTGCCGGGTACCGAGGCCGACTGGACGCACGCCCCCTTTAGCGGGCACGTGGACGATACCTACATCTGGGGCCGCGGCGCAATCGACATGAAGGACCAGGTCGCAGGCATTCTCGAGGCGGTTGAGTATGCGTTGGCGCACGGCTGGGAGCACGAGCGGACGCTGCTGCTCGCTTTTGGCCAGGACGAGGAAACCACGCAGTACGGTGCGGGTGCCATCGGCCGCGTACTCGAGGAGCGCGGTATTGAACTTGAATACCTGATCGACGAGGGTGACTACCGCATCGTTTCGGCTGCCGAGTACGGCGCGGGCGAGGGCTGGCTTATGCATGCCGACCTGGCCGAAAAGGGCTATGCCGATATCGTGCTCAAGACGAAGAGCGAGGGCGGGCATTCGTCCAATCCCTACGGCGGCACGTCGCTCGAGGTGCTCGGCCGTGCCATCGCCGCAATCTGCGATATCGAGTGGCCGACGCGCGTGACCGATCTGCTTGCCGCGCAGCTTGTCGAGCTGGGGCTTTACACGGCGGATGAGATTGCCGCCAACGGGGGCGCCATTGTCCGCGATTGCCTCGCCAGCAAGAAGCTCTATCCGCTGGTGACGACCACCTGCGCGCCCACGCAGATCGAGGGTGGCAGCACCGGTGCTAACGTGATGCCGCAGGATATGTGGGCCAACATTAACTTCCGCATGCTCGAGGGCACGAGCGTGGCCGACGTTGTGGCGCGCTGCCGTGAGGCGGTTGCCGGGGCGGACCTTGCCGGTCGTGTCGAAGTGGAGCTGGGCCCCGGCAGCTCCGAACCCTCGCCGTCCCCGCGCATCGGTGGTCCCGGCCTCGAGGCGGTTCGCTCCATCGCCGCCCGCTATTTCCGCGATCCAAAGGGGACGGAGGAAAACGGATCATCCGAGCCGTTGGCGATTGTCCCCTCGACCGTGATCGGCGCGACCGACGCTGCCAACTATCAGCGCATTTGCTCCGAATGCATTCGTTTTTCGGCGTTTGTGGTCGACGATGACGAGTGCGACAGCGGCGTCCACGGCACCAACGAGCGCATCACCCGCCGCGCCTACCTCCAGGGTGTTCGCTTCCTCATCGCCCTGCTTCAAACGCTCTAGAATGTGACAAAGCGACGCTCCCTTTGTTAGCCGTTGGGGACGTTCTTAAACGACTAGCCGTTAAGGAACGTCCCCAACGGCTACGTCCACTCATTCCGTGCGGGTTATATGCAGGTTTGCCTGCGCACGCTATCATGTATGGGTTAGATCGCAACTATGTACCCCATACGCGAAGGGATGCGCATGTATCTGAAGATCGACATGTTCTAGCCGGGCTTACCCCCGCAGCGGCGCCCCGCGCCCCATCAATTCTGCCGATTTTCACCTTCACGCATATAAAGGAGTCCCGCCATGCGCGACAAGCTCGAAAAGATCATCAAGGCCTACGAAGAGCTCGAGAAGAAGCTTTCCGACCCGGCCGTCGCCTCCGATATCAAGGAGTTCACGCGTCTCAACAAGGAGTACGCGCACCAGTCCGACCTCATCGCCGCCTCGCGTGAGTACATCGGCGCGCTCGATGACATCGAGGCTGCCAAGGAAATGCTCCACGATACTACCGATGCCGATGAGAAGGAGATGCTCCAGATGGACATCTCCGAAAACGAGGCCAAGCTTCCCCAGCTCGAGGAAGACATTAAGTACATGCTCATCCCGAGCGACCCCAACGACGACAAGAACACCATCGTCGAGATTCGATCCGCCGCCGGTGGCGACGAGGCGGCCATCTTTGCCGGCGATCTGTACAAGATGTACCAGCGCTTCTGTGAGTCGCGCGGCTGGAAGACCACCGTGCTCGACTCCAGCCCCAGCGAGGCCGGCGGCTTTAAGTCTATCGAGTTCAAGGTCGAGGGCGACCGCGTCTACTCCGTCATGAAGTTCGAGTCCGGCGTGCACCGTGTCCAGCGCGTTCCCAAGACCGAGTCCCAGGGTCGCATCCAGACCTCCACGGCTACCGTCGCCGTGCTTCCCGAGGCCGAGGAGATTGACGTCCAGATCAACCAGTCCGATCTGCGCATCGACACTTACTGCGCTTCGGGCCCTGGCGGTCAGTGCGTTAACACCACCTACTCCGCCGTGCGCATCACCCACCTGCCCACCAACACCGTGGTGCAGTCGCAGGAGCAGCGCTCCCAGATTCAGAACCGCGAGGTCTGCATGCAGATGCTGCGCGCCCGTCTGTACGAGATGGAGCTCGAGAAGCAGCAGGCTGAGCTCGGTGCCGAGCGCCAGAGCCAGATCGGCCACGGCAACCGTTCCGAGAAGATCCGTACTTACAACCAGCCCCAGGACCGCGTGACCGATCACCGCATCGGCTTCAACTCCACCTACAACGGCGTCCTCCTGGGCGACCAGCTCGGCACCGTCATCGAGGCACTCGCCGCCGCCGAGCGTGCCGAGAAGCTGGCACAGGCCGTGTAGGTTACGCGGTTTTACAAACCGCGTAACGACTCGACGCTGCAAACGCCCCTAAGCGGCAATCTGACGTTCAATCGTCGGTCGCGTACCAAAGTACGCTTTCCTCCTCTTTCACGTCACCTTGCTCGCTTAGGGGCGTTTTCGCTGACTTATGCTCAACCTGCGGCGCCTTAGATGTAGTCATTGGGGACGTTCTTAAATGACTAGGTTGGGTACATTGCTTTGAGATGTTATTCAGTCGGCTGTTATGGCATTTGAGCTGCTTACCTGCTTAAGGTAATTGACGGCATAAGTCCGCTATCGAAAATATTGCTCAAAATATCGTTCAAGAAGTCGCGGAGCGATTTTTGATGGGTCGTGCGTCAAGCGATGTGGCAAGTTCTTGGTTAGATATTGGTCAGTTTTGGGGCAACCTTGCCAAAAGCTTGACGAATGCAAATTTAGACGTCAGCGAATGAACACTTTGAGCGAGCTCGGTGCAAAATTCTGGGCTGATTCTCGATAATCGCCTTCAATCGTCCCTTGCCAAGCGCTGGCCTCGCTTACAATCTGCTCCGACATTCGCGCGCCGCCCGGCGCTTAAGAGGGGAGGGCCCCATGGCAAACGAGATCTGGACCATCAAGCGTTGTCTCGAGTGGACCAAGGAGTACCTGGCCGAGCGCGGCGAGGAGCATCCCCGTCTTTCTGCCGAGTGGCTGCTGTGCGCGGCCACGGGCCTGGCGCGTATCGACTTGTATATGCGCATGGACGAGACGCTTAACGCGGTCCAGCTCGAGACCATGCACGCGGCCGTCGTTCGTCGCGCCAAAGGCGAGCCGCTGCAGTACATCACCGGCAGCACGCAGTTTCGCATGATCGACGTCGCGTGCGCCCCCGGTGTGCTCATTCCGCGCCCCGAGACCGAGATGCTCGTCGAGGAAGTCCTCAATTATCTGGATGCCGAGGTGCTGAGCCCCGAGGCTGCTGCCCGTCAGCGCGCTGAGCTGCCCTGGAACGACGAGGTCGAGCAAGCGCGCAAAGCCGAGGCGGCGCTGGCCGACGAACGCGCGACCGCCGAGCGCCGTGCTGCCAACCTGACGGCCGCCGATGAGGCTGCGCTGGGTAGCGACGTGCTCGGTAGCCGCGCCTATGCCGAGGAGCTTGCCGATCGCGAGGCCGAGGAAGCCGCCGCGCAAGCAGCAGAAGCCGAAGCCGCGGAAGCCGCCGAGCCCGAGCTCGGTGAATACGGCATCGCCATCGAGAGTGCCGACCAGGAGACGGTTTCAGCTCAGGATGCCGCTGCGCCTGCCCCAGCCGAGCCCCGCACTGCCCGCGTTCTCGAGGTCGGCTGCGGCACGGGCTGTATCTCGCTCTCGATCGCCTGGGAGCGTCGCGGCCACGTCACCTGCACTGCTACCGATATCGAGCCGCGCGCCATCGACCTTGCTACCAAAAACCGCGATGCGCTTGGCCTCACGTCCGACGAGGTCGCCTTCAGCCTCACGAACCTGGTGAGCTCCATTCCCCGTGAAGAGTGGGGCACCTTTGACGTACTCGTCTCCAACCCACCCTACATCCCCACCGATGTCATGCGCTCGCTGCCGCACGAGGTCAAGGACTTTGAGCCCGACCTGGCGCTCGAGGGCGGTGCCGACGGCCTCGACATCTTCCGCCGCCTGCTCAATGCGGCGCCTTACATGCTGCGCGCCGGCGGCCTGTTTGCTTGTGAGCTCTACGAGGGCGCCCTCGATGCTGCGGCCGAGCTCTGTCGCCAGGCAGGCCTTTCGGACGTGCGTATCGTCCACGACCTCACCGATCGCCCCCGCATCGTCCGAGCTATCATCACCGAGCCCAAACAGCGCCAGTAATATTTATTAACTGGTTAGCAAAAATTATAAATTAGTTTATAATTAGGACGGCTGAAAGAGGTCGGCCCATGCAACCTCCTACCTTTCGGGAAATCATTGCCCTACTCAAGCACGATGGATTCGTGAAGGTCGCGCAAGTCGGTAGTCATGCTAAGTATGTTTCTGGTGACCGTGTTGTCACCGTGAACGGCTCTGGTGGCGATCGACCAAAGAAGGGCACGTGGGCAAGTATTCGTCGCCAAGCTGGATGGTAGTTGGAGGCAAAATGAGGCAGCGATTTACCTATGACTGCGTTCTCATAAAAGAAGACGACGGTTACTGCGCCAGCTTCCCGCAGATTCCCGGCGCCTTTGCCGATGGCGATACGCGCGAAGAAGCGATTGCCCATGCCACCGAGGCACTGATGGCGTTTTTGGCCGACGACCTCAACAACGGTTTGACTCCGGCAGGGTACGAACGCTCGGCCGAGGTCGTGGCCCTTTCAGTCGAAATCGACCACGAGGACGCTCGGGAAGCGGCGTGCCGAACATTTAAAGACGCAGCGCTGAACCTCAAAGTCTCCGCTCCGCGGATTACCGCGCTGGTCAAAGCCGGAAAGCTCGATGTTGAACTCGTCGACGGCCGTCGGATGATAACGATAGACAGCATCGAGCGCTACGCCGCCCAAGAACGCCACGCCGGCAGGCCAAAGAAGTTCGTCGCGGTCCAATAACCCCCTCACTTTCACCGACTACTCGAGCCGCTCACCAAACCAACATGCGCTCTGGGCAAATAGGTTGAACGTTTCGTGCGAGAATGCCCCACAGTAAACAAACTTGCACCAGAGCGTAAGGGGCTGGCATACACATGCAGACGGTCTATCGGGTATACGAGGGAGCGCGCGAGCCGCATCGGCTCGCCGTTGAGCGCACGGCCGAGGTGCTCGGCCGCGGCGGCCTGGCTTTGATCCCGACCGAGACCGTCTACGGTGTCGCCGTGGCAGTCAACGCCTTCTCGGACGCCGTGCCCCAAGATACAAGCGAATTCCCATCGTGGCCGCGCGATCCGCAGGCTGCCGTCAATGGCGCCGCAGTTCCTGCGCTCGGCACCGGCTATCGCCGTATCTTCACTCTCAAGCAACGTGAACTCACGCAAACCGTCGCTTGGCTGGTCGATGGCGTCGAAGCACTCGACCGCTATGGCGTGGATATCCCGGAAGATGCCCGCATACTCGCGCGACGATGCTGGCCGGGAGCCCTGACTATCGTGGTCAAGGCAGCCCCCTGCGTGCCGACCTTTATGCGCGCTGCCGACGACACGGTGGCACTTCGCGCTTCGGCCTCGCCCGTGGTGCAGGCGCTCATTCGCGCCTGTGGCAGCCCCCTTGCCTGCACCAGCGCCAACACGCATGGCGCGCCCGCGCCGGCAAGTTTTATCACGGTGGAGGGTCGCATCCTGGAGGGGGTCGATGTTGCCGTCGACGCCGGTGAGACCCCGTGTCGCGACGCCTCGACCATCGTGTCGTTTCAGCACGGCGAGCTCCAGATCCTGCGCCAAGGCGCACTTCCCGCATCAGAGATCGAACGGGTCCTGTCCGACCCGATGCAATAGAAAGGTTTAAGCGATGTCGTTGAATCTGGGCAGCCTGGGCATGGAAGATGCCTCGTTTGACTTTGGCGGTTCCTACATCATGGCGCTCGACTGCGGCACCACCTCGGTACTTGCGACCATCGTCGACGAGTACGGATGCATCGTCGCGCAGGCACGTCGCAGCGTCAAAACCAGCTTCCCGCGTCCCGGCTGGGTGGAGCAAGACCCCATGGCGGTCCTTGCTAGCCAGATCGCCGTCATGATGGAAGTCCAGTTTAAGAGCGGTATCCACTCCGACCGCATTGCCGCCATCGGCATCTCCAACCAGCGCGAGACCACGGTGGTCTGGGATCGCGTGAGCGGTCAGCCGATCTATAACGCTATCGTATGGCAGTGCCGCCGTACCGCACCTCTGATCGACGAGCTTGTCGAGCAGGGCGCAGAAGGGCTGGTGCGCTCCCGCACGGGACTCACGCTCGACCCGTATTTCTCGGCCTCCAAGGTGCAGTGGATTCTCGACAACGTCGACGGCGCACGCGAAAGCGCGGCGGCGGGCGACCTCATGTTTGGCACCATCGACACCTGGCTCATCTACAACCTCACCGGCGGCCAGGTCTTTGCCACCGACTACACCAATGCCAGCCGCACGGCACTCTTTAATATCCATACGCTCGATTGGGACGACGACCTGCTGGCACTCTTTGACGTTCCACGTTCCATGATGCCCGAGGTTCGCTGGAGCTCGGGCGACTACGGCCGCGTCGCGAGCGACATCATGACCAACATGCCGCCCATCATGGGCGTGGCGGGTGACCAACAGGCGTCGCTGTTCGGCCACTGCTGTTTCCGTCCCGGCCAGACCAAAAACACCTATGGCACGGGTTGCTTTATGCTCATGAACACCGGCGACGAGATCGTCGAATCCAAGAATGGCCTGGTCTCCACCATCGGTATCGCTGCGGACGGCAAAGTCAGCTATGCGCTCGAGGGCTCTATTTTTGCCGCCGGCTCAACGATGAACTGGCTTCGCAACAACATGGGCATCATCTCGAGCGTGAGCGAGTCGGCACAACTCGCCGCTTCGATTAGCGACAACGAGGGCTGCTACTTCGTTCCCGCCTTTGCGGGTTTGGGTGCTCCCTGGTGGGACCCGCATGCTCGCGGTATCGTGTGCGGTCTGACCGGCGCCTCGAGCCGTGCGACCATCGTACGTGCCGCCTGCGAATCCATGGCATATCAGAGCTACGACGTGCTGCGCGCCATGGAGCAGGACGTGGGGCTTTCGATTGAGCGCCTGTCTGTCGATGGCGGTGCCTCGCGCAACGAGTTCATCATGCAATTCCAGGCCGACCTGCTGGATATCCCCGTGCTGCAATGCGAGACGGTGGAGACCACGGCAATCGGTGCCGCGTACTTGGCGGGTCTTGCCGTCGGCTATTGGGAAGACCTGGAAGAGCTGGAGCAAAATGCCCAGATCGTTAGGACCTTCCTTCCCCACATGTCCGCCGAGCGCCGCGAACAAAACCTTGCGGGCTGGCGTGATGCAGTCAGGCGCTCGCTCAGTACCGCACAGTAGGGCTGCGATGGGCTGCTCGATACAACAAACCGCTAAACTAATGCATGGCGTGCGGCGGCAACATTGCTGCGCGCCTTGTCAGCAAGGCCGTTTTGCGGCCGCAACGAAAGGGGTAATCAACCCATGACCGTCACCTACGATGCGTCCCGCGTGACGCTTGTCGATCACCCGCTCGTCCAGCACAAGCTGTCGATCCTGCGCGACAAAAACACCGGCACCAACCAGTTCCGCCAGCTCGTGCGCGAGCTCGCGCTTTTTGACGGCTACGAGGCCATGCGCGACCTGCCTATGGAAGACGTCGAGGTCGAGACCCCCATCACTACCGCCACGTTCAAACGGCTCGCCGGCAAGAAACTCGCCATCGTGCCCATCCTGCGTGCGGGCCTTGGAATGGTCGACGGCATTCTCGACTTGGTGCCCTCCGCTCGCGTGGGCCACATCGGCATGGAGCGCGACGAGGTCACCCACGAGCCGCACGAGTATTACTGCAAGATGCCCAAGGATATCGACCAGCGCATCTGCCTGGTCGTCGACCCCATGCTCGCCACGGGCGGTTCGGCCGAGATGGCCATCAGCTACCTGCGCGAGCGCGGTGTCAAGGACATCCGCATGCTGTGCATCGTCGCGGCCCCCGAGGGCCTCAAGTCGCTGACCGAGAAGGATCCTGACGTACATATTTATACGTGTGCTATCGACGACCATCTCAACGAGGCCGCCTACATCGTTCCCGGCCTGGGTGACGCCGGCGACCGCATCTACGGCACGCTCTAGTCGTCGGGCCTTGTCGGCTACGGCCACAAATACGAAGAAATGGTGCGCGCGGGCGAGCAAAAGACGTCCACGCGCACTCCTGTTAACGGACGTTTTGCCCTGCAGGGTTCGAGAAAAACGTATTACCGTACCTGCGGCATAAAGAAGGTCTTAAGAAAACGAACAGGTGCGTATTAACCGATGCTTTTTCGGTTGTACTTTAACGATTGGCTCGTACAATAGTCACCAATGTTTGGCGGGAACTGTTCTGTGAGGCGTTAAAAAGGAAAGTGAGGACGCCAGTGTTTCAGATAGCCGATCTGCTCGCTATCGTTGCAGGCGCCATCGCGGGCGCAATTGCCTTCCTTCCCTTTGTCTTTACGCTCAAGCCGGTTCTTGACGATAAGCAGAATGCGGACATGCTCAAGGGTATGGTGAGTCTGGCGGTCTCGGCAATCGCTCTGCTCGTCTTTACCTTGGTTGTGTTTGTGTTGTTCGGAGAGGCATTTCGCATGTTCCTCCTGGGCGAGGCGATCGGCTTCGTGGCCTTTATGGCCGCCTGCGCGGTTCGCGTCGCCAAGGCGCTGCGAGATCCTCATGAGGTCGAAAGGTAAGTCGTGGAAATTTTTGAAAAGCTGCCTGATGAGATTAATCATCTGGTCAGCGAGTTCAGCTCCACCCCCGTCGTGGGCGATCTGAGCTGCGGCATCACGCAGTACTCGTTTTGGCTGATCGTCTCCACGATCGTGCTCCTGATCGTCCTGGCCGTGTTCAAGAAGAAGCAGACCCTGGTTCCCAAGGGCTTCTTCGTCAACGGTTTCGAGTACATCATCGAGTACGTCGAGAACGATATCGGCAAGGGTGTCGTGGGTGAGAACTGGAAGAAGCACTTCCCGTTCCTGTGCTCGCTTTTCCTGTTCATCCTGATCAATAACATGATCGGCCTGATTCCGGGAATGAAGCCCGGCACCGGCGCAATCGGCTCCACCGCCGCACTCGCCATTTTCGCCTTCGTGTACTTCATCTACTACGGATGCAAGGCTCACGGCGTGATCGGCTACATCAAGAGCCTCGCCCCGCAGGGCGTGAGCTTCCCGATGAACGTGCTCGTGTGGGTCGTCGAGCTTTTCTCGACCTTCCTGCGCCTCATCACGCTCGCCGTCCGTCTGTTCTGCAACATGTTCGCAGGACACGTGGTCATGGGCTCGTTCGCCATCATGGCGAGCATGTTCATGCAGCCGCTGCTTCAGCAGGTTTCCGCGGCCCACGCCGTTGGCGCCCTGCCTTCGCTAGCCTGGCTTGCCATCCTCATCCTGATCTATGCGATCGAGCTTGTGGTCGGCGCCATCCAGGCTTACGTCTTCACGGTCCTTACCGCCGTGTATGTCTCCGAGGCAGAGGAGGTCGCGGAGGAGGAGTAGTCTTCCGTTCGCGCCTTAAAGGTAAGGCAATTCGTTAAACCGCCGGTGCCCGTACCCATGGAGCCCGGCAGTTATAAAAAGGTTATCCTGCGTGAAATAAGACACGCACAACAAAGGAGGAATCGTGGGAGTTATCGGTTACGGTCTCGGTGTTATCGGCGCTGGTCTTGCTATCGGCCTGTCTGCTCTGGGTGCTACGGGTGCTATGGCCCGTCAGCCTGAGGTCCAGGGCCGCGTGTTCACCGTCTTCATCATGGGCTCCGCCTTCGGCGAGGCTCTGGCTCTGATCGGCTTCGTTGTCGCGCTGATCGTTAAATAGCACGGAGCGTCAAGTATGAATCTTTCATCCCAGAAGAGCGCGATCGCACTCTCCGCGTCCGCGGCCGCGCTGCTCATGCCGGTTTCCGCGTTCGCCGAGGACGGCGCTGCCGGTGCGGACATCCTCATCCCTAAGATGGCGGAGTTCATCCCGGCGCTTATCGCCTTCCTGATTATCTGGATCGTGCTGGCCAAGGTCGCCCTGCCGGGCATCATGAAAACCATGGAGGAGCGCGGCAAGAAGATCGAGGAGAGCCTCGACGAGGCCGAGAAGACCAAGCAGGAGGCTATCGCCAAGCGCGCTGAGTCCGACTCGATCGTCACCGACGCCCGTCGTCAGGCTGCCGACATCGTTCTCGAGGCCCGTAAGGACGCCGAGTCCGAGCGCGCCCGTATCATCGAGGCTGCTCACAAGGAGGCCGAGGAGATCATCGCCAAGGCCCATACGACCGTCGAGGACGAGCGCAAGTCCATTTACGCCGGTGCCGCGAGCTCCATCGCCGACCTGTCCGTTGCCGTCGCCACCAAGATCGTGGGCGAGGCACTCGAGGACGATGCCGAGCAGAAGAAGCTCATCGAGCGCTACATCCAGGAAGCAGGTAGCCTGAATGCCGACTAGCCGCTATCAGGACAAGGTGCTCGAGACCTACGCGCGCTCCCTTCTGGAAGCCGCTAAGGCCGAGAACCATGTGTTCGAGGACCTCGAGATGATCGAGCGCTTGGCTTCTGCCAGCCCCGAGATCATCGCCGTGCTCGACACCATGTCCAAGCGCGACCAGCTCGACCTTCTTCCCAAGGTGGCAGCTGCCTTTAAGTATGTTGCCGAGGAAGACGAGGATGTAGTGGGCGTGACCGTCACCACGGCGATCCCGCTCGACGACGAGCTGCGTCAAACCATCACTAAGAAATGCGAGCAGGATTTCGGCCGCAAGGTATTCCTTATCGAGCAGGTCGACCCGTCTATCGTGGGCGGCCTGGTACTCGAGGCCCGCGGCGAGCGTCGTGACATTTCCGTCAAGACGCAGCTGCGCATCGCGCAGGAGACCCTCGCAAACTCTGCTAATTCGTACGGAGGTGAAGCCTAATGTCCGAAACCCTCAATGCCCAGGATATCGCCAAGAAACTGCAGGAGCAGCTCACGAGCCTCTCCGCGACGGTCGATACGCATGAGGTTTCAACGGTCGACGAGGTAGGCGACGGCATCGCGCGCGTCTCCGGCCTCAAGAGCGCCATGGCAGGCGAGCTTCTGGAGTTCAAGAGCTCCGATACCGGTGAGACCGTCTTCGGCCTTGCCCAGAACCTTGACCGTGACGAGGTCGGCGCCGTTCTGTTTGGTGCCGTCGACTCCATCAAGGAAGGCGACGAGTGCCGCACCACTGGCCGCATTATGGATATCCCCGTGAGCCGTGCCATGCTCGGCCGCGTCGTCAATCCGCTCGGCCAGCCCATCGACGGCCTGGGCGACATCGTCGCCACGCACCGTCGCCCCATCGAGTTCAAGGCTCCCGGCGTCATCGATCGTACCCCGGTGTGCGAGCCGGTTCAGACCGGTCTGCTCGCTATCGACTCCATGGTGCCTATTGGCCGCGGTCAGCGTGAGCTCATTATCGGCGACCGTAAGACCGGTAAGACCGCCATCGCCATCGACGCTATCCTCAACCAGCGCGGCAAGGGCATGGTCTGCATCTATGTCGCCATCGGCCAGAAGGCCTCCACGGTTGCCAACATCCGCGAGACCCTCGCTCAGCACGGTGCGCTCGACTACACCATCATCGTTTCGGCCACCGCTGCCGATTCCGCCCCTATGCAGTACATCGCGCCTATGGCCGGTGCCGCTATCGGCGAGTTCTTCATGTACAACGGCGAGGACGGCAAGCCCGCCAGCGAGACCAACCCCGGCGGCCACGTGCTCGTCATCTACGACGACCTGTCCAAGCAGGCTGTGGCCTACCGTCAGATGTCGCTTACGCTGCATCGTCCGCCCGGACGCGAGGCCTATCCTGGCGACATCTTCTACCTGCACTCTCGTCTGCTCGAGCGTGCCGTCAAGATGTCCAAGAAGAACGGTTACGGCTCCATGACGGCACTGCCGATCATCGAGACCCAGGACGGCGACGTCTCGGCCTACATTCCGACCAACGTCATTTCCATTACCGATGGTCAGATCTACCTGCAGTCCGAGCTCTTCTTCCAAGGTCAGCGCCCGGCAGTCGACGTGGGCATCTCCGTGTCCCGCGTCGGTGGCGATGCGCAGACCAAGGCCATGAAGCAGGTCGCCGGCAACCTCCGTCTGGACCTCGCTTCGTACCAGGAGCTCGCCGGCTTTACGCAGTTCGGCTCCGACCTCGACGAGGCTACTCAGAAGCAGCTGACCCATGGTGCTCGCATGACCGAGCTCCTGAAGCAGCCGCGTTACAAGCCGTTTGAGGTTGGCGAGCAGATCGTTACGCTGTTCGCTGGCAACGAGGGCTTCCTGGATGACCTGGAGATCGCCGACGTGCTGCCCTTCCGTGCCGAGCTCATCGAGTACATGGACAATGGCTTTGGCTCGCTGCTCGACAAGGTTCGCGCCAAGAAGATCGATGATGACACCAAGGCTGAGCTCTTGCGCGTCATCGGCGACTTCAAGCAGCAGTTCATGGCCAAGCACCATTCGGATGTTTCTGGATCAGAGGAGAACTAAGCCCCATGGCCAACCTTCGCGACATTAAGAAGCGAATCTCCTCGGTTACCACGACCAAGCAGATCACGCGCACGATGGAGATGGTCTCTACGGCCAAGATCCGTCGTGCCCTCGATCGCTCCAAGCAGGCCGAGCCCTATAAGGAGGCGCTGACCGACGTCATGTTGACGGTCGCCGGCGACGCCTCCTGTTCGGGCACCGATCCCATGCTGCAGAAGCATGAGAGCGTTAAGCGTGGCCTGATTGTCGTCATTGCTTCTGACCGCGGCCTTGCCGGCGGTTTCAATACGACGGTGGAGCGCACGGCCGAAAAGCTCGCCGCTTCTTGGGCGAACGACGGCATCGAGTGCGAGATCATTGCGTGCGGACGCAAGCCGGCCACGTATTTCCGCGACCGTGCAAACGTTGTCATGCACTTTGAGGGCAATTCCTCCGAGCCCGATTTTAATCAGGCTCGCATGATTTCCTCTCATATCTGCGATGCGTATCGTGCCGGTGAGCTTGACCGTGTCGAGCTTGTCTACCACCACGCCAAGAACCGCGTGGATCAGGAGCTTCGCGTCGAGCATCTGTTGCCGCTCGACCCCGAGATGATCGCTATGGCCCACGGTCCGCGTAAGAACGAGACCGACGCCCCTAAGCGCATCTCGTCCACGTTCGAGTTCGTGCCCTCTCCCGAGCATGTTCTCGGCAAGCTTGTGCCGTCTTATATCCTGACGGTCATCTACCAGGCCCTGATCGATTCGGCGGCTGCCGAGCAGGGTGCACGCCGCAAGGCCATGCACTCCGCGACGGAAAACGCCACCGCGATCATCTCGACCCTTACCCGCACGTATAGTCGCGTGCGCCAGGCTTCGATCACGACCGAGATCAACGAGATCGTCGGCGGAGCCTCAGCATTGGAGGAACAGTAATGGCTAATAACACCGTAAAGCTTGCGGTCGAGGAAGCCACCAAGAAGACGACTGCCGGTGATGGTCGCATCGTGCGAATCATCGGCCCTGTCGTCGACGTCAAGTTTGACGGCGCGGTGCCCCCGATCTACAACGCGCTCACGGTCGAGGCCGAGACCCCGATCGGTCATCTGAGCACGATCCTCGAGGTCGAGAGCCAGCTTCCGGGCGGCGTCGTCCGCACGGTCGCCATGTCCTCGACCGACGGCCTGCAGCGCGGCCTCATCGCCACCGATACCGGTGAGCCCATGAAGATGCCCGTTGGCCCCAAGACGCTCGGCCGAATTTGGAACGTTATGGGCAAGCCCGTCGACGGCAAGCCCATGCCCGAGGTGGAGGAGTTCTACCCCATCCACCATGCAGCGCCCCGTTTCGATGAGCTCACCACCAAGACCGAGATCTTCGAGACCGGCATCAAGGCCGTCGACCTGCTCGAGCCCTACATCCGTGGCGGCAAGACGGGCCTGTTCGGCGGCGCCGGCGTCGGCAAGACCGTTCTGATTCAGGAGCTCATCAACAACCTCGCCCAGGAGCACGGCGGCACCTCGGTGTTCACCGGCGTCGGCGAGCGTACCCGCGAGGGCACCGACCTGTTCCTCGAGATGAGCGAGTCTGGCGTTATCGACAAGACCTGCTTGGTCTATGGTCAGATGAACGAGCCGCCCGGAGCGCGTCTGCGCATCGGTCTGGCCGGCCTTACCACCGCTGAGTACTTCCGCGATCGCGGCCAGGACGTTCTGCTGTTCATCGACAACATCTTCCGCTTCTCCCAGGCGGGTTCCGAGGTTTCCGCACTGCTGGGCCGTATGCCGTCCGCCGTTGGTTACCAGCCCACGCTGGCAACCGAGATGGGCGACCTCCAGGAGCGCATTACCTCGACCAAGACGGGCTCCATTACCTCCGTCCAGGCTGTCTACGTCCCCGCAGACGACCTGACCGACCCGGCGCCCGCCACGACGTTTACGCACCTCGACGCCACCACGGTTCTTTCGCGTAGCATTTCGTCGCTCGGCCTGTTCCCGGCTATCGACCCGCTCGCGTCTTCCTCCGACGCTCTCGATCCCTCGATCGTTGGCGAGGAGCACTACCGTGTCGCCGTCAAGGTCCAGGAGCTCCTGCAGGAGTACTCCGACCTTCAGGACATCATCGCCATTCTGGGTATGGACGAGCTGTCCGAGGAGCAGCGCCTTACGGTCAACCGTGCCCGTAAGATTCAGCAGTTCCTCTCGCAGTCCTTCCACGTCGCCGAGAAGTTCACCGGCAACCCCGGTGTCTACGTCCGCGTCGAGGATACCGTCCGCTCTTTCGCCGAGATTGTCGATGGCAAGGCCGATGACCTGCCCGAGCAGGCTTTCCGCTATGCTTCCACGATTGAGGACGTGCGCGAGCGTGCCCGCAAGATGGGGGAGAAGTAGGTTATGCGTATCCGCATCGTGTGCCCCGTGAGCTGCGCCTATGAGGGCGACGCTGCGTTTGTGTCGATTCCGTCCACGGATGGCGAGTTTGGCGTCCTGCCTGCTCACTCCAGCGAGATCTGCACGATCGACCGCGGTTACGTTCGCGTTTCCGATAAGGCCATGGGCACTGTCGACCACACGTTTGCCGTGGCCGGCGGCTATGCCCAGGTTGCGGACGATGTCGTGACCGTTCTCGCCGAGCGCGCTTGCGATTTGGCGACCGTCGATGCCGACAAGCTTAAAGCTGATATTCAAGGTTTTGAAGAGAAGCTGGGTAATTTGTCGGAGGATGATGCACGCCGCGCCTACCTCTATAATGAAATCGCATGGTGTAAGCTCAAGCTTGCCCAATAGTCAAACGATTTAGCGTTCGACCATTTGCGAACACATCATGCCCGGGATGGCCCAGCCACCCCGGGCATGCTTTTTGAAAGGGTAGACCTTGGATATTATCCGCGTTGAGGGTGGCCACGCCATCGGAGGCTCCGTGCCCGTCTCGGGCGCCAAGAACTCCGCGCTCAAACTCATGGCGGCAACGCTTCTGGCGCCGGGCAAGACGACGCTGCAGAACGTGCCCGATATTTCCGATGTCCACGTGATGGGCAAGGTGCTCAAGGGCATGGGCGCTACGATCGATGTTCTCGACGAGCACACGCTCGAGATTGATACCTCTCAGGTCGATTCATGGGAGGCCCCCTACGAGCTCGTTGCCAAGATGCGCGCTTCCACCGCCGTCATGGGACCCCTGCTGGGCCGCTTCCATCGCGCCAAAATTGCCATGCCGGGCGGCTGCAACCTGGGTGCTCGCAAGATCGATATGCACATTCTTGGTCTTGAGGCCCTGGGCGTTGAGTTCGATACCGCCCACGGTTACATCAACGCTAATGCGCCCCAAGGTCTGCGCGGTACCACCGTCACGCTCGAGTTCGCCAGCGTCGGTGCGACCGAGAACCTCATCATGGCCTCTGTGCGCGCACAGGGCACCACGGTTATCGACAATGCCGCCCGCGAGCCCGAGATCGTCGATCTCGCTAACATGCTCAACGAGATGGGCGCCAAGATTGTTGGCGCCGGTACGCCCGTCGTGACTATCGAAGGCGTGGAAGAGCTCCATCCCGTTACCCATCGCGTGGTGGGCGACCGCATCGAGGCCGGTACCTTTATCGTTGCCGGTGCGTTGATGGCCGACGATCGCGGTGTCGATGTCACGGGCTTTTGCCCCATTCACTTGGGCATGGTGCTCAAGAAGATGGAGCTCATGGGTATCGACTGCGAGCGCGTCGAGGATGGCGTCCATGTGAACCGTGCCGAGCGTATCAAGCCGGTCGACATCCAGACGCTTCCGTTCCCCGGTTTCCCGACCGACATGCAGGCGCAGATTATGGTGCTCTCCGCCCTTGCCGACGGCAGTTCCGTTATTACCGAAAACATCTTCGAGAATCGCTTTATGTTTGCCTCTGAGCTGGTGCGCATGGGTGCCGACATTCGTATCGAGAGCCATCATGCCATGATTCATGGCGTCAAGGGCTTCTCGGGTGCACAGGTTACCTCGCCCGATCTGCGCGGCGGAGCGGCCCTCGTCGTAGCGGGCTTGATCGCCGACGGGACGACCGAGGTTTCGGCTATCCATCACATCAAGCGCGGCTACGAGCAGTTTGTCGAAAAGCTGCAGGCGCTTGGCGCGCATGTCGAGCATGCTACCGTCCCCGATCCCGTCATCTACTAATACAGGTTGCCTATGTTTAATAAAAAGCCCCTCGCGGATACCACCACCCGAAGACCCTCAACTGGTGCGCAGGCCAAGATCTACAGTCGCGATAACGTGGCTCGTTATTCCGAGCGAGCTCGCCAACGTCGTCGTAGCCACACGATTCGCCACGTCGCGCTCATTGTCGTGCTTGGCGTGCTACTGAGCGCCACTACCGCTGCCGGCCTGTGGTTTGCCACCATTATGGGCAAGCTCGGCGATTCTAATGTCATTACCGACAATCTGCGTCGGGTTCTGGTTGACACCGATGAGGCAAAGGATCCGTTCTACGTGCTGCTTCTTGGCACCGACGGCCGTCCGGGCGAGGATACGTATCGTGCCGACTCGATTATCCTGGCACGCATCGACCCCACGCAAAAGCAGGCGACGCTCATTTCCGTTCCGCGCGACACCAAGGCCGTGTACAAGGGCGAGACCATGAAGATCAACGCCTGCCATACCGTTGGCGGCGCCGAGGCCATGGTCGAGGCGGTCAACGATCTGTGCGGTGTTCAGATTTCCCACTATGCCGAGGTCAGCTTCGACGGTATGCAGGCGCTGATTGATTCGGTTGGCGGTATCGACATTAACGCAACCGATGATGTTGACGACCCCGAGCACCTGGATATTAAGATTACCGCTGGCCAGCAGCATATGGACGGTGCCACCGCCCTTACCTATGCCCGCTGCCGCTACACCTATGCCGACGGCGATTACACGCGCATGCGCCACCAGCGTCAGGTGCTTGGCGCCCTTGCCAACCAGATTCTCAATAACTTCGATGCCACGAAGATCTTTGGCCTGGTTAATTCGCTGTCCGATATGCTCGTAACCGATATGAGCGTTCAGGATATCGTGGCTACGGTCAATGCCATGCGCGGTATGGATGTCGACGGTATCTACTCGGCCAACCTGCCCTCGTACGCCGACGACAGCACCATGATCGACGGCGTGAGCTATGTCTTTGTCTACGAAGACGAGCTTAAGGAAATGATGGCCCGTGTCGACGCCGGCAAGGACCCCAAGGGCCCCAACACCATGGGTCTTTCCGACGGCTCCAGCTCCACGATCGGTGACCTCAGCAACAACACGTCTGACGACTACGCAAACGGTACCGCAACCTCATCGGTCAGCTCTGACGATTCCGATGACTCAAGCGATTCGAGCGATTCGGACTACTACGAAGAGCCCACCGGCGACGGCAACGGCTACGAAGCCAATTATTAGGGTTACGCGGGCTTACCAGCCCGCGTAACGGCTCGACGCTGCAAACCCGCCAGAGCGGCAATCTGCCTTTCAACTTCGGCGGCATGATCAAAAAGTTACGGCGTTTTACCAAACGCCGTAACGGCTCGACGCTGCGCGACGTCCAAGGCGACAATTTGTCATTCAAAAGGCAGGGCATGACCAGAAGGTCAATGCCCTGCCTTTTTCATGCCAACTTGTTCGCCTTGGACGTCGCTCGCTGACGTTGGCTCAACCTGCGGTGCTGACTACTCCCTTTGCGCCAAAAACCGCCCCGTTCTCGGTTTTGAGGACGGGGCGGTTTTGCTTACCTAGATTGTTCGAGTTCCTTATGCAAAGCGGGCGACGAGCTCCTGGAGCACGTCGGTCATCTTGACGAGCGAACTGACCGGGACGAACTCGTTGACGCCGTGGTAGCAATAGCCGCCGGTGGAAAGGTTGGGGCAGGGCAGACCGCGGAACGACAGCTGAGCGCCGTCGGTGCCGCCACGAATCGGCAGCACTTGGGGCTCAACGCCGCAGGCAAGGTAGGCTTCCTTGGCAACATCAATAAGCTCGGGATAGTCACGAACGATCTCGGCCATATTTCGATACTGCTGCTTAATCTCGACTGTCACGCGCTCCTCACCCAGACGCTGGTTGAGCATCGAGGCGGCGGCATCAATAAGGTCGAGTTTCTGCTGGAACTTGGCGGCGTCATGGTCGCGGACGATATAGCGCGCTGTGGCGTGATCGACGGTCGCAGATACACCCTCAAGGTGATAAAAGCCCTCGTAGCCTTCCGTATACTCCGGACGCTGCACGTAGGGGAGCAACGCGTTGAAGTCGCAGAACAGATTGCCTGCGTTGACCATACGGCCCTTAGCGTCGCCCGGGTGGATGGACTGGCCCTCAAAGCAGACAGTCGCCTCGGCGGCGTTAAAGCACTCCCACTCCAGCTCGCCGATGGGGCCGCCGTCGACCGTGTAGGCGTACTTGCAGCCAAAGGTATCGATATCCAGCAGCTCGGCTCCGTGGCCGATCTCCTCGTCAGGGCAGAAGCAAATGCCGAGTGCGGGATGGGGCAGAGAAGGGTCCTGAGCGATACGCGCGACAAGTGACATGATCTCGGCGACGCCTGCCTTGTCGTCCGCGCCCAGCAGCGTGGTGCCATCGCTGCAGACCAGGTCCTCACCCGCGAGGTCGTTCAGGGCGGGAAGCTTGGCAGTACTCATGGCAACGGGCTTACCGTCAACCGTGCCGCAGACCAGGTTGCCGCCTTCGTAGTGTACGATGTGTGGCTTCACGCCGGCGCCCGGTGCAACTTCGGTGGTGTCGAGATGGGCGATCAGGCCCAGGGCGGGCTTGTCCTCAGCGCCCGCACTTGCGGGGATATGCGCGCAGACATAGGCGTGCTCGGTCACGTGGGCATCTTCCGCACCAAGCTCGCGCAGCTCTTCAGCCAGCACGTTGGCAAGGTCAAACTGAACGGTGCTCGAAGGTACCTGGTCGCAGTTTGCATCCTCGGACTGCGTGTTGATCTGGACGTAGCGCAAAAAGCGTTCGAGGACATCGGGGTTCGTGGTGGTGTTTTCCATAAAGACCGCTCCAATCTTGGTCGTCGTGTGCAACAAGAACTCTAGCACGGTATGCCACGGCATACCGCGACGCTTGGATGGGGTAGAATCAGCCATTGAATGCAGAAGGGACGGAAGATCATGGATACGACAAATAGCTCGCGCGAACTACATCTGACGGTGGCGAACGAAGACTACTTGGAGTGCATGGTTCGCATTGAAAGCGAAGAGGGGGAAACCAACGGCGTGCGATCGGTCGACATCGCGCAGCGCCTTGGCGTCTCCAAGGCATCGGTCAATAAAGCGGTTTCGGCGCTCAAGGCATCCGAGCTTGTCGAGCAATCGCACTACGGCAAGGTAGTCCTGACCGATCGCGGCCGCGAGGTTGGCACGGCTATCTGGTACCGTCATCGCCTCGTCCGCACGTTTTTGGTTCAGGAGCTCGGTGTCGAATTTGAGCGAGCCGATTCCGAGGCCTGCATGATGGAGCATGCGCTATCCGAGGACACGATGAACCGCTGGCTCGCCTATCTCGAAAAACAGGGAATCAGCGTCGAGGAATAGCGGGATATGTATGGATACGAGTTATTACAACCGCTTTGGTGCCGAGGAACTTACGCGCCGCTTGTCGAGCGAGACCTTGTTGGCGCAGGGCCCCATGGGCAGTGTTCTGTTGAGTGAGTACGATGCCGCCGATATTCCACCGGCGTTTTGGAATCTGGCAGAGCCGCAGACCGTTTCTCGTATCCATCGCTTGTATGTCGCCGCCGGCGCGCAGGTACTCATTACCAATACCTTTCAGGCATCAAGCTATGCCCTCAAGCACGACCAGATTGCGCCGTCCGTGGCGGAGGTCAATCGCGGGGCCGTCGACGATGCCCGCCAGGCGCACCCTCAGCTGCTGCTGGGCTCGATGGGTCCGATCGGTATTGAGTGGTTTGCCGAGGACTCTGCCGAGTTTCGTGAGATCCGAGGCATTGCGCGCGAACAGGCGCACGCCTTACTCAATGCTGGTGTTGATGGTCTGCTGATCGAGACGGTGACGTCTATCCGTAATTTGCAGCCCATGCTTGCCGGCGCTCGAGATGCCGCTGACGGCATGCCTGTCCTGGTGAGTTTTGTCGTTGATGACAAAGGCGACCTGTTGGGCGATGGCCTCAACATCGAGGCAGCCGTTTTGTACGCCGAAAAACACGGCGCAAACTCGGTTGGTGTTAATTGCTGTTCGCTTGCGGCCGCGAACGCGGCGGTGCCCAGGATGGTTGCATCGGCGACTACTCCCGTCACGGTGCGTCCCAACGTGGGCGATCCGGTCCAGACTCAGGATGGCCCCGTATGGCACGAGAACCCTGAAGCTTTCGCGCGCGCATGCATCGAATGGAGACATGCCGGTGCCGCAATGGTGGGCAGTTGCTGTGGAACCACGGCAATCACTACGGCAGCGATGGCCGAGGCGCTCGATATATAAAGGGCAAAACCGCTCCATACGGGGCGGTTTTTTTATTGCTTGCATGTCCTCGGCAGCATTTGCCCAAATGGTGAATGCTGGTGCCGGCAGGTTGCCGAGTGTGTATCGCGGGTATACCTCATGCGTACCATGATCCAAACACTGTGAGGTGTCTGCGCGTGTGCGCGATAATTCATTTTGGAACTGACGGTTGGCGCGCTCGCGTCGATGAGGACTTCACTGCCGATAACGTTGCCCGTATCGCCGATGCCGTCGGCGAGTTGTGGCAAAAGACCAATCCGGGCAAAACAGTATATATAGGGTTCGACACTCGGCCCCTGGCGCGCGAGTTCGCTGAGCTTGCGGCGGGTGTGCTAGCAGCGCACGGGCTAGACGCCGTGCTCGCTTCGCGACCTGTTCCGACCCCTGCTCTTACGTGGGCGGCGGCTTATGACGGTGAGGCGTGCGGCGCGCTCATGGTGACGGGGTCCCATCATCCGCAGGGTTATCTGTGTCTCAAGATTCGCATGGGTGACGGCTCGACCGCCAACCAGGATGTCATCGAAGAGCTCGAAGAGACCATGGCTCCCGAGCCAATGGGGATCGAGGGGCAATATCGCACCGCGGATATCATTCCTGACTATATGCAAGCGGTGGCATCGTTTGTCGATGCCGAAGCCATCCGCGCCGCGCACCTGCGCGTGGTTGTTGACCCCATGGGCGGCGCAGCCCAGGGCTATCTAGCCGACTTGCTGCGCGAGCTTGGCGTTGAGGTGCACGAGATTCACGCCGGGCAGGCGCCTGACCAAGAAGATATCTGCCCCGACCCCGTTGAGCCGTGGGTGGACGCTTGCGAGCATACGGTTATCGAGGACGGAGCTTGCGCTGGCCTGGTGACCGACGGCGACGCCGACCGTATCGGCGCGGTTGACGAGCGCGGCAGATATATACATCCGCATCAGATCATGGCGCTCGTTTTGGGCGACTTGGTTCAATTTCGTAATTTGGAGGGGCGCGTCGTCGTCAATCTTTCGTGCTCGACGCTCGTGCGTCGCATTGCCGAGGCGCTTGGCTGCCGCGTGACCGTCAAACCAGTCGGTTTCAAATATATAGCGGCGGAGATGAAGAAGGGCGGCGTCCTCATGGGCGGCGAAGAAGCCGGTGGTATCGGCATCGCCGCGCATATGCCCGAGCGCGATGGAATCCTCGCCTGTCTGATTCTGTGTGAGCTTATGGCAAAGACGGACGCGCCTTTGGGCGTTCTGGTCGACCAACTCGAGGACAGTTTTGGTAAGACGAGTTACGGTCGACGCGATTTGCGCCTTGAGGCCGAAGATGCCGAAACGTTACGAACGCTGCTGCCGGGCGTAAACCCCAAGTCGATTTGTGGCAAGGTGCCGCAAAACGTTAGTCATATGGATGGCTTGCGTTTGGCATTCGAGGATGACACGTGGCTGCTGGTCCGTCCTAGCGGGACCGAACCAGTGGTGCGCGTCTACGCCGAGGGGTTCTCGGTGGAAGAACGTGATGAGTTGCTCGATGCTGGCTGTGCTTTAGCTAGGGGAACGTATCCGCTTTAACCATGAGACTGCCTTATATAAAGAGATGCTCGGCGAGCGGTAGTTAACGGCTGGCAAACGTTAGTCGGATTCCAAACTGTGTAGGAAATGTGTACGCCCAGATTCCCGCCCCCGGGGCCCCTCCGGTCTGGCAATATATCTCCTTGCCGCGCGG
>NZ_CAXTGI010000007.1:0-121372 GCF_964243765.1 Collinsella aerofaciens
ATGCCGGCCATGGTCTTCTTGACGAACTCGAGGTTGTCCTCGATGGAGTCCAGCTTCTCGCGGACGATCTGCGGCATCTGCTGGCCGCGGATGCCTGCCTCGGCGATGTACTGGTCGGTGAACTCGGCGCGGGCGCCGGGGACCTGGTCGAACACCTCCGCGACGAGGTTCTCGAGGTAGAGGACCTCCACGCCCTGGTCCCTCAGGATCTGGGCGAAGGTGTCGTGCTCCTGCTGTGCGACCTCCAGGAACGGGACGTCGTCGAACAGGAGTCGCTCGAGCTCGTCGGGCGGCAGGTTGAGGAGCTCGTCGCCGGGACGGTGCAGGCAGACCTTCCTGAGCTTGCCGATCTCGGAAGGCACGTGCAGACCTTTCGTCATGGCCTCCTACCTTTCTTTCGGGCCCCTGTCAGGGCCGATTCGTTAGCGCCCCTCCATATGAGACGCTGCTTGCTGACAGCTCTAGTTATATCCAAAAATCAGCCGCAATTCCACCTCGCCCCCGAACGGTCAACAAAGTGCGATGAACGGTATATCGCATGTGATTCCCCCATGATGTACTTCGGCGTTCTAAAGTAACTTTTCTAAGGTAAACGCTCTTTTTTCTCAAAAATCATTCGCAATTACAACTCCAATCTTTCGATTAGGAATTGCATATCTAAAACGGTTTTATGTATATAAATGACGCTTGTTCGTGTTTCTGTCTGTATTCGATGATATTCAGCTACCTATCATTCTTATTCACATATACTCACCAGTTGAGTGAGGATATAGACCGTTTTTTCACAACGTGACGGGCGTCAGTTCTATGGCTTGTCAGCGTAAGAAGTAGGTAAAGATACCGTTCACGCGATACGTCCGTGCCATAGGTCGACTAAATTGAGACAATAGTGAATAGTGTTAGGCAACCGTCCCCTGCGGGGACTGAACGGACAGATGCATATGCCGAGCAAAATCGAAAAAAAGCAAGCCGCCGCAAAGCTGCGCAAACCGCCGCGCGACTTCTCGTACACGCAGAACCGAGAGCTCAGCTGGCTGCGCTTTGACAACCGTGTGCTTGACGAAGCCTTCGACGAGACCGTTCCGCTGTTCGAGCGTCTAAAGTTCGTGTCGATTTTCGAGTCCAACCTCGACGAGTTTCTCATGGTGCGCGTGGGCGGCCTGTCCGATCTGGCAGAGCTCAAAAAACAGCCTGTCGACAACAAGAGCAATATGACCGCCTCCGAACAGGTCGATGCCGTCATGGCCGAAATGCCCGGGCTCCTTACCCGATGGGAGTCCATCTTTAAGAGCATCGAGGGCAAGCTCGACGCCCTGGGCGTTCACCGCGCGCGTGCCGATTCGCTTACGCCCGAGGAGCGCACCTTTGTAACCCGCTACTTCCAGGCCTACGTGTCGCCGGTCATCTCACCGCTGGTGATTGACCCGCGCCACCCCTTCCCCAACCTGCGCAACGGCGCACTCTACCTGGCCTGCGGCCTGGACGGCGTCACCGACGAGGAAAGTCTGCTGGGCCTAATCGAGATTCCCGCCTCGATGAACCGCGTGGTCGAGATCCCCTCGCCCGCCGGCACCTACTCCTACATTCTGCTCGAGGACGTCATCCTCGCCTGCCTGGACAGCTGCTTTGGCTCCTATAAGCCGCTCGACCGCGCGCTCATCCGCGTCACCCGCAACGCCGACATCGATCCGGACGGCGAGGGCGTCGAGGAGGAAGAGGACTACCGCCAGCACATGAAGCGCATCCTCAAGAAGCGCCTGCGTCTGCAGCCGGTAGTGCTCGCGGTCTCGGGGTCGCTCGAGAAGGCGACGCTCAAGACCATCCGCAAGGCGCTCGAGCTTTCTCGCCGCTCGGTCTTTACCTGCGATATCCCGCTCGACCTGGGCTACGTCTTCGGCATTGAGGGCAAGATTCCCGAGCATCTACGCAACGAGCTCCTCTTTACGCCGTTTAAGCCTCAGCCCAACCCCACCATCGACATGTCCCGCTCCATTCGCGAGCAGGTGCTGCAGGGCGACAAGTTGCTCTTTTACCCCTACGAGGCCATGAATCCGTTCCTGGACCTGGTACACGAGGCCGCATACGACCCCGAGTGCATCTCGCTGCGTATCACGCTCTACCGCGTGGCCAAGCAGAGTCGTCTGTGCGAGTCGTTGATTGACGCCGCCGAGAACGGCAAAGAGGTCACGGTGCTCATGGAGCTCCGCGCGCGCTTTGACGAGCAAAATAACATCGAGTGGGCAGAGCGTCTGGAAGAAGCGGGCTGCACCGTCATCTATGGCTCCGAGGGCTTTAAATGCCACTCAAAGATCTGCCAGCTCACCTATCGCGAGGGCATGGCGCTCACTCGACTCACGCTTTTGGGCACCGGTAACTTTAACGAGAAGACGGCCAAGCTCTACAGCGACTTTATGCTCATGACCGCCCATCCCGGCATCGGCGAAGACGCCAACCTGTTCTTCCGCAACCTGTCGCTGGGCAACCTGCGCGGCGACTACCGCTTTTTGGGCGTGGCGCCCGTCGGTCTCAAGCCGCTCATCATGCGCGGTCTGGACCGCGAGATCCAACGTGCGCTCGCCGGCGAGCCCGCCCGCGTGTTCTTTAAGCTCAACTCGCTGACCGACCGCGAGGTCATCGACAAGATCGCCGAGGCATCGTGTGCCGGCGTGCGCGTGGACATGATCATCCGCGGCATCTCGTGCCTGAAGCCCAACATTGCGGGCAAGACCGAAAACGTGCACGTACGTTCTATCGTCGGACGTTTCTTGGAGCACGCGCGTGTCTATGCCTTCGGCGTGGACTCGGACATGATCTACCTGAGTTCTGCCGACATGATGACGCGCAACACCGAGCATCGCGTAGAGATCGCCTTCCCCGTGCTCGACCCCACCTGCCGCGCGCTGGTGCACGAGTACATGGGCGTGCAGCTGCGCGACAACGTGAAGGCACGTAGCCTGACGAGCGACGGCACCTGGGTTCCCGTAGAGCGAAAAGAGGGTGAGAAGCCCTTTAACTCGCAGGAGTTCCTGTTGGAGCGCGCTTATCGCAACGCCGAGTCCGCCACCGAGGCAGAGCCCGCGCTCGCATCCCAGTCTGAGCCCGAGCCGCAGCCGGCCGCTCCCGAGGTCCAGAAGGTCCGAGCGATCGTTATCGAGCCCGAACCTGCTCCCGCAGCCCAACCTCAGGCACCCACAACAACCCCCGAGAGCAACGCGTGTCACAAGAAGCCCGCTGGCAAAGCCAAGGCCATCGAGCGCCATCGCCCTGGCCGCGTGCGCATGGGCTTGGGCCTGATCGGCCTAGGCCTTAAGACGCTCATTACCGGCAAGACGAAATAGACGTTTGTAGAAGCAGTTTGTAGAAGCGCCCCGCATTTGAGGAAAGCCTCGGATGCGGGGCGCTTTTCCCTGCTACCATGGTGCGAACAGCAACGCGAATGACAGGCAGGAATATGAAGCTCACCATAGAATCGATGACGTACGGCACCGACGGTCTGGCACATGCCGACAACGGCAAGGCCGTCTTTGTGCAGGGCGCTGTGGCAGGCGACACCGTCGAAGCCGAGATCGTGCAGGACGGCAAGTCGTTTATGCGCGCCCGCACGACCGAGATTCTGGAGCCGAGTCCCGATCGCATTCAGCCCCCCTGCCCCTTCGTGGGCATCTGCGGCGGTTGTTCGTGGGGCAATCTATCGCGCTCCGCTCAGCTTGCCGCCAAAGAGCAAAACCTGCGCTCCACGCTCGAGCGCATTGGCAAGTTCACCCCCGAGCAGGTCAACGATCTTGTCCAGCCTATCCGCCATACCAAGGACGACTGGGGCTACCGCAATAAGATTGAGCTGGAGCCCACTCTCGTTAACGGCCGTGTTCGCCTTGGCATGCACGGCGTCGACCCCAGCAAGATCGTGACCGTCGATTCGTGCCCGCTGTTCGATAAGCGTTTTCCCAAGGCGCTCAAATCGGTCGTCGGCGCGCTCAACTATCTGAGCGGCAGCCACGACCTGGGTCTGGAGCGCGTGGGCATTCGCGCTTCACGTCGCACCAAAGCACTCGAGGTCGCACTTTGGACACCCACAGGCTCCTTCCCGCGCTCACAGGTCTCACGCGTACTGGCAGACGCCGCACACCCCACGAGCGTCGTGCGCGTCATGAGCAAGGGCGAGAAGAAGGCCCGCCGCGTTTCCAAGGTGGAGATGCTCGCCGGTGAGGGCTCGTGGACCGAGAACATCGCTGATGGTCAGATGCGCCTGTCCGCCCCATCCTTTTTCCAGGTCAATACCAAGGGCGCCGAGTTTTTGATTGAGCTCGTTATGGACGCCCTCGACCCGCAGGAAGACGAGCTTGCCGTGGACCTGTACTGCGGCGCCGGCACCTTTACCCTGCCGCTCGCCCGCCGCTGCGACTTTGTCGCCGCCGTCGAGGCCTACGGTCCGGCCGTGCGCGACCTGCGCCGTAACCTCGAGATCAACAAGCTCGACAACGTCGACGTCATCGGCGGCGATGCCGTGCGCGAGTTCCCCGACCAGGATGCCGATGTCCTGGTGGTCGATCCGCCGCGCGCAGGTCTGGCACCCGAGGCCATCGACCTCATCGCTAGCACGAGTGCGCGCGATGTCGCCTATGTGAGCTGCGACCCTGCCACCCTGGCGCGCGACCTTAAGCGCTTTGTCGAGGAAGGCACCTTCTCCCCCGTCAAGATCACACCGGTCGACCTGTTCCCGCAAACCTTCCACTGCGAAACCGTCGTCCACCTCAAGCGCAACTAGACTGTTTGCCCAAGACCACGCCCGATGATTTTTCTGGGACGGGGATTAAATAATCAATTTGCACCGAATGATTATTTAATCCCCGTCCCTTTTTAAACATTGGAAAATCGAGCGTGGCAAGCGTATGTCTTCGGGGTATAAGACGGCTAATTGTATGCCGCCTTACGAAAGGAACTCTCATGCCCAGCGTTGCCGTTCTCGCCGCCGATGGCTTTGAAACGATTGAATGCCTGACCATGGTCGACGTCATGCGTCGCGGCGGCGTGCGCGCCACGCTTGTCTCGATCATGCCCACGCGCGAAGTCGTGAGCTCGCTGCAGATTCCCGTGACCTGCGATGCTCTCTTTGACGAGATCAACTTTGACGAGTACGACTGCGTCGTGCTGCCCGGCGGCCTGCCCGGTGCCACCAACCTGCGCGCCGACCAGCGCGTCTGCGACGTAGTCTGCGAGTTCGCCGCGACCAAGCACGTTGCCGCCATCTGCGCCGCCCCATTTATCCTGGGCGAGCTTGGTCTACTCGAGGGACGCCGCGCCACGTGCTTCCCCGGCTTTGAGAAGAGCTTCCCCGAGGGAGCTTATACCGGCGAGAAGGTCACGCAAGACGGCAACATCATTACTGCCAGCGGCATGGCACAGTCACTCCCCTTTGCCTTGGAGCTGCTGCGCACGCTCGCCGGCGACAAGGCCGTCGAGAAGGTCGCCGAGGGCATCCAACTATGATTTTGGCTTCGCAATCGCCGCGCCGCATAGAGCTGATGCGCGAGGCAGGCTATAACATTCGCGTAATTCCTGCAGACATCGATGAAACGCCTTTTGATGGCGAAGCTCCGCTTACGCTCGTCGAGCGCTTGGCGCGTGCCAAAGCAGCTGCCGTCGCCGCCGAGTATGCCAAGCCCAATGAGCTGACCGTCGCGGCCGATACCATCGTCACCTTCGATGGCAAGATTTTGGGTAAGCCGGCAAACGAGGACGAGGCGCGCACCATGCTCCGCGAGCTTTCGGGCCGCACGCACCAGGTGGCGACCGGCGCCTGCATCGTTAAAGCCGGCGACGCTTCAGCTCCGCATGCCGCCGAGAGCCTGTCGTTTGTCGATGTGACCGACGTGACGTTCTATGAGCTTACCGAAGAGCAGATCGAGCGCTATGTTGCCTCCGGCGAACCCATGGACAAGGCCGGAGCCTACGGCATCCAGGGCACAGGCGGCCGCATGCTTGTGCACGATATTTCGGGTGACTTCTACAACGTGGTGGGCTTGCCCATCGCTCGCGTCGCACGCGCGATTCAAAAACTATCGTAATTGCATCTGGCGCTGGGTATCCCCCAGCGCCTACAATTTTGCCGTACCGTACGGATCCCGACCGGGCATAAGGCCCGGCGGAAAACCGATAGGAGAAAACATGGACACACTGCTCGAAGCCATCGATGTTTGCAATGTCGATGGCTTTTGCTTTGGCAACTATACGGACGAGGAGGCCGGCACCGGTTGCACCGTAATCGTGGCACCCGAGGGCGCCACCGGCGGCGTTGACGTTCGCGGCGGTGCTCCAGCATCGCGCGAAACCGACCTGCTGCGTCCCGAGAACACCGTCGACAAGGTCCACGCCGTCTGCCTGTCGGGTGGATCGGCCTTTGGCCTCGAGGCTGCAAGCGGCGTCGCTCGCGAACTCGAGAGCCGCGGCATTGGTCTGTCCGTCGGCCCCACGCAGGTGCCCATCGTGTGCTCCAGCTGTATCTTCGACCTTGCCTTTGGCGACCCCACCGTACGCCCCGACATAGAGGCCGGCATCGCCGCCGTGCGCGAGGCACTCGACAACACCCCCACCACGCTCGAGCAAGGCAATGTGGGCGCCGGCACCGGTGCCACCGTAGGTAAGCTCATGGGCCCTGCCACCTGCATGAAGGCCGGCCTTGGCACTGCCGCCGTGGCGCTCGGTCCCGTTAAGGTAGGCGCCGTGGTTTCGGTCAACGCCTGCGGCAACGTTGTCGACCCCCTCACCGGCGAGTGGGTCGCCGGCATGCGCACCTCAGCCGATAGCGACCAAATCGTCGATATGGAACTCGCAGCCTTTGCCGCCGCCGGATCCATGCAGATGCCGCTCGACCGCACCAACACCACCATCAGCTGCATCGTCACCAACATGGAGCTCACTAAGGCCCAAGCCACCAAGGTCTCCCAAATGGCCGCAGACGCCTACGCACACGCCATCCGTCCCACGCACACCACCAACGACGGCGACACCATCTACACCCTCGCCAGCGGCAAACTGGGCGCCCAGGCAAGCGCCGCCGTTCCCCTAGACCTGCTGGGCATGCTCGCCGTAAGGGCTTTGCAAACCGCCATCGTAAACGGAGCCAAAACCGCCAAAACCTCCCACGGCATCCCCGGCGCCGCAAAGTAGTCCACTCGACCGTCGGCCGGAGACGGGCGGGCGTTACGTTTGCTGCTCTACAGTCCTATGCAAGACGAAGGCCACATTAAGTGGCCTTCTTTGCATGCGGAACTCGCGACAAACGTAACGCCCGCCTGCCTCCGGCCGACTACCAACCAAAATCTTTTCAGCCCAGGCCCCTGTGTACCGCGCGTCTAAGATTTTCAAATTCAGCTGTCTGACATAAAGCGAGACATAGCAGAGGACCCCTGGTCCTTAACTTGATACGAGTTCCGCACGCAAAGGAGGCGCCAGTGGCGCCTCCGTCTTGCGCAGGACTGTCCGAAGTAGCAAGTTAAGGACCAGGGGTCCCCGTTACCCGAGCGTTTCTGTACTAGTTGAATTTGAAGATCTTTGAGGCAAGACGGTATAGGCCGAGTGTGGTTTTGTCTCCGGCACGACCGCGGAGGTTAGTAAAGAAGCCGACCACACCGTAGCGAGCACGACGATACATGCGCTCATCGTAGGCCTTCAGGTCCGTCCACAGCGTCTTCAGACGCTCATCGGCGCAATCCTCGTCGGAAAGCTTGGTGAGCACCGAGCAGATCGCCATCATCATGGTGAAGTAGCCCATCATGTACGAACGCAGACGCGACGACTCGACATCGCTGTACAGATGGTACGACTCCATCATGATACGCGTAACACGGAACTGCTGGTCCAGACGCTTGACCATCGTGGCCTCGTTGACACTCTGGCCCTCGCGACCGATAAAGTAGCGATAGAGGTCGATGTCGGCGTAGTACATGGTCTTGCAACGCGGCAGCGGCACGTAGGCGTAGATGTTGTCCACATAGAACGTGTGCGGCGGCATGGGCAGGTTGGACTCGCGCAGCACATCCGTGCGATAGCACAGGCTGTGCATGAGCAGATTCTGGTCCAGGCGGAAATGGCCGATCTGGTCCCAGGTAAAGATCTTTTTTCGAGGCAGGGCAAACTTGTAACCAATGGCCGTATGCGTACCCTCGTAAACCTTCTCGTACACGTAGTTCGAGATAAACAGGTCAACGCGCTGGTCGCGCTCTTCAAAGCCGCGCAGAATCGACAGCATGGTCGAAAGGGCAGCGCCGTCAAGCCAGTCGTCCGAGTCGACAACCTTGTAGTAGGTGCCCTGCGCCTCGCGCAGACCCGAAAGGACGGCAATACCGTGGCCGCCATTCTCCTGGTGCACCGCGCGGATGATTCCAGGATAACGGGCCTCCCACTCGTCGGCCTTGGCGGCCGTCTCATCCTTAGAGCCGTCGTCCACCACGATAATCTCGATATCGGTGGCATAATTGCTCCCCTCCAAGATGGAGGTGATGCAATGGTCCATGTCCTTAGCGGCGTTATACGAGGGAATACCGAATGTTATGACTTTATGCATGGCAGGCGATAATCTCATCCGAAAGATCGAGGGCGGAATTGGTCACGGCATCCATATCGTAGTAACGATACTCGGCCAGACGACCCACCGGGTGGAAGTTTGTCAGGTTCTGGACGCGCTCAAGATAGCGCTCATAGAGCTCACGGTTCTCGGGCTCAAGAATGGCGTAATACGGCGTCTCGCCCGAGCCGGGCGTATAGGCCTTGGAGTACTCCTTCATGATGGTGGTCTTGCCGGGCAGGACCTGACCAGTCATGTTCTTGAACTCGGTAATGCGCGTGTAGTCCTCGCTCGTGGTGTAGTTGACGGTACCCACGGGCTGGAACTGATCCATATCGAGCGTCTCGAACTTCATATCGAGTGTACGGTACGGCAACGCACCCAAGTCGAGGTTGAACAGTTCATCGAGCGGGCCGGTGTAGACGATCTCGCCGCCGTAGACCTTGCCGTCGACCTTGACGGTGGTCTCGTCGATCTCAAAGAGATCGCGGGCGTCCACGTCGCAGAACACGTCGATCAGGTCGTGGTCGAGCATATGCTCAAACAGCGCGGTATAGCCGTCCTGCGGCATGCCCTGGAAGGGAGCCTGCGGGAAGTAGCGGTCATCATCGCCCACAAAGACGGGAACACGGCCGGTGATCGAGGGATCAATCTGGTCGGGCGTCTGGCCCCACTGCTTCATGGTGTAATGCAAAAAGACGTTCTCGTAGACGTAATCAGCGACCTCGGCCAAGTCGGGGTCGTTCTTCTTACGCAGCTCCATAATGGGCACCTTGACATCCTTGCCAAAGGTCTCCACGAGCTTCTGATACAGCTCCTCGCCGCGCTCGTCACCAAAGGCGAGCTTGAGACTCGCGTGGTTGAAGGGCACGGGCATAAGGGTGCCGTTGATGTTGGCGAGCACCTTGTGCTGATAATCCGTCCACTTGGTAAAGCGCGACAGGAAATTGTGCACGCGCTCGTTAAAGGTGTGATAGATATGCGGACCGTACTCGTGGATCAGGATTCCGGCCTCGTCAGTGCAGTCATAGGCATTGCCCGCAATGTGGCTACGGCGCTCCAAAACGGCAACACGATAGCCGATGGTCTCGGCAAGACGGCGGGCGCAAACGGCACCGGCATATCCAGCACCGACGACAATCATGTCGTACGCGCCGGCGTTAAAGCCTTCAGGCAGGCCTGAGGTAATCTGCATCGATACTCCTTGTCAAAAGCCACGGGCTCGTTAGCTGGGCTTTTCTCGAACATTCTTCGAGACATATTTATCAGAGCGATTATAGCGCTAATGCGTCCTATAATGAGCTTGCCACACAAGGAAAGCTCAAGCACCGCGGCGTACAAATTTGAAAGGTAAACCCGCTAGCAGCGGGTTTATTCGTGAACAGCCGGGCGCCTGGAGCTTAGTGAAACGCTTGTAAGGAGTAACATGAGCGATTTCCTTAACCGTATGAAGTCTGCCGCCAAGGCCGACCTTAAGACGATCGTCCTGCCCGAGGGCGAGGATCCGCGCACCATCGTCGCGGCCACCAAGATCATCGAGGAGGGCCTGGCAAAGATCGTCATCCTGGGCAACCCCGACGAGATCAACGTTCCCGGCGCCACCGTCATCGATCCGCGCAATGCCGAGAAGCACGAGGAGTACGCGCAGAAGTTTGCCGAGCTCCGCGCCAAGAAGGGCGTCACCATCGAGCAGGCTCGCGCCCAGGTGATGGACGCCACCTACTTTGGCACCATGATGGTCAAGATGGGTGACGCCGACGGCCTGGTCTCCGGCGCCTGCCACTCCACCGCCGACACCCTGCGCCCCGCGCTGCAGATCCTTAAGACCGCCCCGGGTACCAAGCTGGTCTCGGCCTTCTTCGTGATGTGCACCGACACCCCGCAGTTCGGCACCGACGGTACGCTGATCTTCGCCGACTGCGGCCTCAACATCAACCCGTCCTCCGACGAGCTCTCCGAGATCGCCATCGCCTCCGCTCACTCCTGGTCCACCTTTATGGGCAGCGTCGAGCCGCACGTGGCCATGCTCTCCTACTCCACCATGGGCTCCGCCGGCGGCGAGGTCGCCAAGAAGGTCCAGGAGGCCGTTAAGTTCTGCAAGGAGAAGTCTCCCGAGCTCGCCATCGATGGCGACCTGCAGCTCGACGCCGCCATCGTTCCCACCGTCGCCCAGCTCAAGGCCCCCGGCTCCTCCGTTGCCGGCAAGGCCAACGTGCTTGTGTTCCCCGATCTCGAGGCCGGCAACATCGGCTACAAGCTGGTCCAGCGCTTCGCCGGCGCCGACGCTTACGGCCCCATCCTGCAGGGCATCGCCAAGCCGGTCAACGACCTTTCGCGCGGCTGCTCTGCCGACGACATCGTGGGTGTCGTAGCCATCACCGCCGTCCAGGCTCAGATGGCTGAGTAGCGGACATATCCCCTCGGGACCCTACAGGGTAAAGCTCTGAAAACGTCCTCGGACATGCATGAAACCCCCGCTGCGCACTTCGTGCGGCGGGGGTTTCATGCGTCCTGCGGAATATTTTCAGAGCTTTACCCTGTAGGGTCCCTGCCACCACGTAGCAATCAGGGAATCCGGGGTGGACGGCGGCTTGGCTACGAGCTGGGGCTGAAAATCTGAATGGATGGGTGCCGTTGCTGGGAGCGCAGGCGTTGCTGGTGGCGATCACTTTGGGACTGGAATTTCCGCCTGCTAGTAGAAAGGCCTCCGGAGCTGTTGCTCTGGAGGCCTTTTTGTCAATTTCAGACGAATGCGTTAGTTGTTCTTGGTCAGGCGCTCGACGTCGTGGGCGATCATGTATTCCTCGTCGGTGGGGATGACCATGACCATGACGGAAGAGCCGGCGGCGCTGATGACCTGCGGGCCGTTGCCCACGGCTTCGCGGTTCTTGTTGTTGTCGATGCGTACGCCCAGCCACTCAAAGCAGTCGCAGAAGGCCTTGCGGATCGACCAGTCGTTCTCGCCGATGCCGGCGGTAAAGGTGATGGTGTCCACGCCCGCCATGGAAGCGATCATGGAGCCGGCCTGCTGCATGGCCTTGTAGGCGAACATATCGAAGGCGAGCAGGCAGCGCTCGTCGCCCTCGGAGGCGCGTGTACGGATGTCGCGGGCGTCGTTGGAGATGCCCGAGATGGCAAGCAGACCAGACTGCTTGTTCATCATGTCATCAACTTCCTGATAGCTGTAGCCTCCCTCGCGCTGGAGGTAGCACACGGTGGCCGGGTCAATGGAACCACAGCGAGTGCCCATCATCAGGCCGTCGAGCGGCGTGAGGCCCATCGTGGTGTCGCGGCACACGCCGTCCTCGATAGCAGCGAGCGAAGCACCGTTACCCAAATGGCACGAAAGCAGACGGTGGCAGCGCGAGCCCAGGATCTCCTTGGCCATCATCCACTCGTAACGATGACTCGTTCCGTGGGCGCCATATTTGCGCACATGATACTTGTCGCACACGTCCTTGGGCAGGGCGTAAGTGTAGGCAACCTCGGGCATGGTCATGTGGAACGAGGTGTCGAAGACCGCCACGTTGGGCAGCTCCGGATACTTCTCACGGCAATACTCAATCGCTGCGGCCTCGCCGTAGTTGTGCAGCGGAGCAAGCGGTGCCACCTCAAGAATCTTGGCCATAACCTCGTCGTCGACAACTGCGGAATCATCGAAGTGCCAGCCGCCCTGAACGATACGATGCCCAATGCCATCGATCGTAAAGTCGGTCTTCTCGAGCTCCTCGAGCACGCAAGCGATAGCAGAGCGATGATCGGGGAAGGGAACCTCCTCGGTCTGCTTGGCGCCACCGTTCTCGGAATGACCAAAGATACCCATGTCCGAGCCGATACGCTCGCAGTTGCCCTTGGCGAAAACCTCGCGGGTATCGGTATCCAGAAGCTGATATTTAAGGCTTGAGCTGCCGGCGTTGACAACAAGTACGTTCATGAGACTCCTTTGCAGTGCAATACGGTCGACGCAGACCTCTTAAGGCGACCGCATTTTAATAAGAAGTTATCACATCTTAATAAATAGCTATCAGGCATATCGCCCAACGAGCGCAAAAGAGGGGCTGAACGGCACTTGGTCGTCCAGCCCCTCCCCTCTTGCAATTACTTGCCGTTGACGATGCGCTCGACGTCAGAAGCGATCATGAACTCCTCGTCCGTGGGAATGACGAAGATCTTGACCTTGGAATCCTTGGCAGACAGGCACCAAGCGCCGTCGCCACGCAGGGCGTTACGGGCATGGTCCATCTTGACGCCCATAAAGGCCAGACGGTCGGCAACGCCGGCGCGAACGGCCGGAGCGTGCTCACCGATGCCGGCGGTGAAGACCAGCGTGTCCATGCCGCACATGGAAGTGGCCATCTCGGCAGCCTTGGCGGCAATCTTGTAGACGAACATATCGAAGGCGAGCTGAGCCTCAGGGTCACCAGCAGCGGCGAGCTCCTCGACATTGCGGCAGTCGTTGGTCTTGCCGCCGGTCACAGCCAAAAGGCCGGACTTCTTGTTCATCATCTCGTCGACCTCGTCGAAGGTGTAGCCGCCCTCGCGCTGCAGGTAGCACACGGTAGCCGGGTCGATGGAGCCACAGCGGGTGCCCATCATGACGCCGTCGAGCGGGGTGAGACCCATGGTGGTGTCCATGCACTTGCCATCCTCGATGGCGCACAGGGAAGCGCCGGAGCCGATATGGCACACGACGACCTTGCGGGCCTCGCCGTTGGTCATCTCGGCGACCTTCTTGGAGATGTAGCGGTAGCTGGTGCCGTGGGCGCCGTACTTACGGATGTGCAGCTTGTCGCAAACATCCTTGGGAAGGGCGTAGGTCTTGGCGACCTCGGGCATGTTGAAGTGGAAAGCGGTGTCGTAGACCGTAACGTTGGGCAGATCGGGATACTGCTCCAGGCAGTACTCGATAACGTTGGCCTCGGGGTTGTTGTGCAGCGGCGCCAGCGGGGCGACCTCGCGGATCTTGGCGAGGACGTCCTCGTCGACGAGGGAGGAATCACCAAAGTACCAGCCACCCTGAACGATACGGTGACCAATGCCCTCGATCTTGACGCCGTTGGCCTCGAGGTCCTTCAGAACGACCTCGATGGCGACCTTGTGGTCGGGGAACTCGATGTTCTCGGTCACCTTCTTGGAACCGTTGGCAGCGTGGGTGAAGGTACCGCCGGTAAAGCAGACGCGCTCGCAGGAGCCCTTTGCGGACACCTTGTGGGACTTGGTATCGATGACCTGATACTTAAGGGTCGAAGATCCTGCGTTGACGACCAGAACGTTCATGTGTCTCCCTACTAACAGGCGGTGTGGCGCCGCCAGGTTACATACGCTTCAATAATAAACCCAAACGCCCTCGCGCTCGGGTTTATTGCGTTGATATATAAGTTATCGGTGCTTGAGCTTCCGTTTCATTGCAAGGAAGAAGCGCCCTCAGATGAGGTTCTCGCCCAGGTTTTTGCCGCCGAGGACGTGCATATGGAAGTGCATGACGGTCTGGCCGGCGTTGACGCCCTTGTTGGAGATGACGCGGAAACCGTCCGCCAAGCCCTTGGCCTTAGCGACCTCCTGGATGGCGTGAGCCATTGCACCCATGGTCTCGGCCGGCACGTTATCGGCGATATCGCTGTAGTGCTTTTTGGGGATCACGAGCGTATGGACCGGCGCCTGGGGATTGAGGTCGTCGAAGGCGATGACCTGGTCGTCCTCATAGACAACGGTCGAGGGGATCTCGTGGTTGGCAATTTTGCAGAAGATGCAATCGCACATGGTTGGTTCCTTTCTCACAGACCAAGGTAATTATATTTGGTCGGGATGGTTAGAACGAGAGGTTGTCGTCGGTGTTGGCGGCTTCGCCGTCGGCGAGCACGTCGTTGCCGTCGACGTCCTTAAGAAGCACCGAGACCTTCTGCTCGGCATCGGACAGGCGGGTGCGCAGGCTCTTGAGGAGCTCGACGCCGCGGGTATAGCTCTCGAGCGACTCCTCGAGCTCCATATCGCCCGACTCCAAGCTGCGGATGATGAGCTCCAACTCCTGCGAAGCCTGCTTGTACGTAAGCTGCTCGACCGGGGTTTTCTCTGCCATATCTGTTTCCTTTCCTAAAGGTTTATCGCTATGAAACGCGGCCTACTCGACCGTATCGACCGTTGCCGTCACGTTGCCGTCTGCCATGCGCACGCGGATGGCGTCACCGGCCTTAAAGGTCTTGGCGCTCGTGGCCACCCCATCATCGCTGTACGCGATGGAATAACCACGGGCAAGCACCTTGAGCGGCGACAGGGCATCTAGCGAGGCTGCCGCACGGCCCAGGTCGGACGCGGGCTTGTTGAGCATCGTGCGCCCCTGATGCTCCAGACGGGAACTCGCAAGCGCGAGCGCATGGCGCTTGCCATCGAGCCCCGAGGTGCTTGCAACCAGACGCTCGGGCAGGCGCTCAAAGTTGGAGCGGAATGTCCCGACCGAGCGTACTATGGCGCCCGACAGGCGATCGGCCGTCAGGGCAAGCTCAGACTCGCGACGCTCGACCATAAACGTTGGGTCGTTGAGGCACGGGCGGCACGCAGCCGCATCGAGCGCATCGCCCAAGCGGGCCGTATAGGTATCCCAGGCGCGGCGACCGCGCTGGTCGAGCATCTCCAGATCAACCTGATTCGACCCAATCATCGATGCCATCGCGGCACCCAGACGCTGATGGCGCGCCTCGAGCACATCGGCCAACTCCGTCATAGCCGGCGCCACCGATTCTGCCGCCGCCGTGGGCGTGGAGGCGCGGCGGTCGCTCACCATGTCGCAAATCGAGGTATCAGGCTCATGGCCAATGCCGGTCACCACGGGCACAGGACAAGCCGCCACCGCGCGAGCAAGCTCCTCGTCGTTAAAGGTCATGAGGTCCTCAAAGGAGCCGCCGCCGCGCACCAGCAAAATACAGTCGGGCGCCGGCGTGATGGCGGCGGCGCGGCGCAAGCCCTCAATGAGCTCAGCCGGCGCACCCTCACCTTGAACCTTGGCGCCCACGCAGACGAGCTCGACGAGCGGGTTGCGACGACGCAATGTGCGCTTGACGTCGTCGATTACGGCACCCGAAAGCGAGGTGACGACCGCCACGCGGGAGCAGAACACCGGAATACGGCGCTTGCGCGCTTCGTCCATCAGGCCCTCGCGACGCAGCTTTTCGGCCAGTTGCGCCACTTGTTGGCGCAGCAGACCCTCCCCCGCCAGCGAGAATGAGCGAGCGACAAAGCTCATGCGGCCCGTGGCCTTATAAAGATTGAAGCTGCCCTTAAAGCTCACCTGCATGCCGTCGCGCAGATCGAACGTGCGCTTGAGATAGGCACCCTTCCAGATGATGCAGTCGACGGCCGCCGAGTCGTCCTTGATCTGAAAGTAGCAGTGGCCGCTTCGGGCATTGGGGCCACGGAAGCCCGTGACCTCGCCCAAAACGCTCAGCTGCGGAATGGCATCGAGCGCGCCGGCGGCGATCTCCACCGCCTGGCTCACGCTGAGTTCCTTACGCTCCTGCTCGTCCGAACCGTCGAACTCGGCGGAAACGGCATTGCCGGTCAGATTCCAGCCTGCCACGCAGCCTCCTTTCGTTATCGTGCACAAGGGCTCCGGCCCTGCGCAAATTCAAGTCCAACACATAGTACAGCGCCGCGGGGACACAAATCTCCGCGGCGCCTGTCAAGCCAATTTGTTATCGGTTGGAGTTTCTGTTGTAGCGAGCCATCAGGTAGAGCAGCTGAATGATCGAAGTGAGCGCTGCAGCAACATAGGTAAGCGCGGCTGCCGTCAGGACCTTCTTGGCACCATTGACCTGCTTGGAGCTCATGCCCGACTGCTCGATGTACGCCACGGCGCGGCGGCTGGCATCAATCTCGACCGGCAGCGTAACCAGTTGGAACAGCACGCTAAACGAGAAGAAGATCAGTGCGAGGGTCGTGAGTCCCGCGATGTTCATAAACAGGCCCAAGAGCAACACGATGGTCCAGGTGTTCTGGGTAAAGTTGACGACCGGCACGAGGGCGGTGCGAACCTTCATCATGGCGTAACCGCTTTGACGCTGGGCGGCATGGCCCGCCTCGTGGCAGGCGACGGCAACGCTTGCGACCGACCCGCCCGAACGGTTGGCATCCGAGAGATACAGGTTATTGTCCTGTGGGTTGTAATGGTCGGTGAGCTCGCCGGCGACACCCTTGATACCCACGGCGTTGCAGCCGTTGGCGTCGAGCATGCGGCGAGCGACCGTGGCGCCCGTGTCGCCGTCCGAGCGAACCTTGGACCAGGTTTTGTACGTCGAGTTGATATAGTTCTGTGCGGCAAGGCCAATCACCGTGCAGACAAGAACAACCAGCAGGTACAGCGGGTCGATGCCAAAGCCGTATCCATAGTAATAAGGCATGCGAATTCCTCCGAATCGAGTTACACGTTGGAGGCATTCTACCCACTCAAGCGGCTAGGCTTCCTTACAGCAATTCAATTTTGCCATCTTTGACCGTCAACCCCATGTTGCCCGAGAGCAGATCGTCCAGGCGCGAGCCCACAAGCTCAAAGCGCCAGCCTTCGCGCAAGGGGCTCTGCTCGGGATGCTCAATGTAGTCGGCCAGGTCATCGCGCGAGGCAATGACCGAGGTCGCCACTCCCGAGCGTTCGGCAACCAGGCGGATGAGCGCATACATGAGATCCGTCACGCTCTCCAACTCCGGAGAGATCTGGCGATGCCCGCGCACCATGAGCGGCAGGCGATCGTGCGGGCAGCTTGCGCCGCGCTTGATGGCCATGAGCGCACCGTCCACGTCGCGCTCCCCCAACTGATCGGTACCGCGAATGCTGCGGAACTCCTCAACGCGCACGGGATTGCGTTTAACGAGCGCAAGCAGCGTGTCGTCGGACATGACCCATTTGCGCGGGATGTTGCGGCGCTCGGCGCGGTCCTCACGCCAGGCGGCGAGCTCGCGCGCGATACCCAGCTGGTGACGACTGCACGAGTTGATGCGTTTGACCTTGCGGAACGCCTCGTGGCGATCGGCGCGATAGTGCGACTCGTCAGCCAGCGGGCGCAGCTCGTCGAGCACCCAGTCCACGCGGCCCAGCTCGCGCAGGCGGCTCATCATCTCGGTATAGGCGACGATCAGATACTTGACGTCATCGATCGCGTACTCAATCTGCTTATCGGTCAGCGGGCGACGCGACCAGTCGGTCAGTGACTCGGTCTTGGGCAATGAGACGCCGCAAAACGTCTGCACGAGCGCGCCGTAGGAAATCTGCTGACGCTCGCCCAAAAAGGCGGCGGCCACCTGCGTGTCAAAAATCGGACGCGGCAGCACGCCTACGGTATGGAGCATGACCTCCATATCCTGCGAGCAGGCGTGGAAGACCTTGGTCACGCTCTCGTCGGCCATAAGCTCGGCCAGCGGCGATAGGTCGTCGATTACCAGGGGATCGACCGCTACACTCTCGGCAGGGGTGGCAATCTGAACCAAACACAGACGCGGATGGAACGTGCGCTCGCGCAAAAACTCGGTATCGACGGCAATCGCGTCGAACTCACGGGCGCGCTGGCAAAAGTCGAGTAGAGCCTGATGTGTGGAAATGTACATATCAACCCATCGAATAAGGTTAGGCCCGAAAAACACGGGTAGGATATCGGCATTGCCTTACAACTATACTCGGTTAGTCACAGAACGGGAACGTAAGTATGCGCTGCCTTATCATCCACAACCCGGCATCGGGCCCCAGCTCAGATGAAATCTACGCATTCACGCACGCCCTTGCACAGGGCGGCGACGAAGTCGTGATGCGCTTTATCGGCGATGGCATGGAGCCCGAGGACGCCGTGGCAGACGTTCGCGAGTTCGACCGCGTGGTCGTCTCGGGCGGCGACGGCACCGTCTCCAACGTGCTCGACCAGATGCGCGGCTGCGGCGTCCCCACGCTCGTTTTCCCCTCCGGCACGGCCTGCCTGTTCTTTAACAACATCGGCAATGCCCCCGAGGCAGCGGCGCTTGCCAAGGCATGTCGCGCCGGCCGCACGGTCAAAGTAGACATGGGCGAGCTCTTTTGGCTCGACGAGAACGGCAACGAAAAGCGCCATGGCTTTATCATCATCGCCGGTTCGGGCTTTGACGCCGAGATCATGATGAAGGCCGCCCCCACCAAAAACGACATCGGCGAGATCGCCTACTTCCTCTCCGCTCTCGCCACGCCCAACCCCACGGTGGCGCACTTTACCATTGAGCATGATGGCATTGTTGAGGAGCTCGACGGCATCTGCTGCATGGCGGGCAACACGTCTGTCATCCAAAACGACATCAACCTGTTCCCCAACTGCCGTATGAACGACGGCATGGTCGACATCGTCGTTATTGAGCCCGTGCGCACGGTGCAGTTGCTCCCCACGGTAATCACCGCCGCGCTCGACCCCGCCGGCAAGGTACTCGGCCGCCCGCAGTTTAAGATCATCCAGACCAAAGAAGCCAAGATTACCTGCACGCCATCGCTCGGCATGCAGTTTGATGGCGAGATCATCTCCAGCAACTCCGGCGTCTTTGGCGCCCGCGCGCTACCGCAATGCCTTGATATCATCGTCGACGAATTCTCGCCGCTCGGAAAATAGGAGGACCCCCGTGAACGACAACCCCATCCTTGGCTTTATCGTCATCGTTTTGGCCATGCTCGTCGGCTATGCCATTAACGTGATTCACCGTCGAAAGAAGTAGCCATTACTCTTAGACGGCCCGTGCAGCCCGGACCCCTCGCCGGCATGAAACCACATGCCGGCGAGGGGTCCGCTTTTTTTCTTGACGCTTTATTTAGCTACATTTTTCGCTGGCGTTATACAAATTGATTTCCCACTAAATGAGTTCAATTTACCGTTAATCGCATATTTCGCTACGCTTATCGAGTAAATAACTTTCATGAATGTATATTGTTTCGAATTCGTTACGCTAAGGGGGTGTAATTATTGGGTGAAGCCCTCTGGAGACAGAGGGCTTTCGCACGCTGGGAGGGAATATGAGTAAAACTCATCCCGTCAACGCGCTCAAGAAGCTTGGCATAGGCCTTGCATTTGGAGCTGCAACCATCATGTCCATGCCGACATCTGCGCTCGCCTGCACGCAGATGTACATGGGCAACAAGCTGACGGCCGACGGTGACACGTACTATGGCCGCGCCGAGGACTTCGATAAGCGCTACCTCAAGCACTTTGGCATTGAGCCTTCTCACGGCCCGGGGCATACGTACGGCTCGGACGAGTCCGCATTCATGTATACCTCGACCAAGACCACGTATCGCTACACCTATGTACGCGACCATCCCTCCCAGTGGCACGGGCGCTATGATGCCTACTCTGAGGCAGGCATCAATGAGAAGGGCGTGTCCTGCTCCGCAACGCTGACCACCGGCATGAATGCTGATGCTGAGGCAGCAGACCCCCTGACCAAAACCGGTATTGGCGAGTACAGCTACGGCAGCGTTATCTTAGGTGAAAGCGCCAATGCACGTGAGGGCGTCGAGCTCCTCGGCAAGATCATCGACGAGCAGGGCGCCTGCGGCAACGATCAGATTATCATCGCCGACAGCAACGAGACTTGGCTGTTTGCCGCACTTTCCGGCCACCAGTGGATCGCCATGAGGCTCACTGACGATATCGCCTCGCTCAACCCCAACATCGGCAACCTCAACTACAAGGTTGACCTCACCGACACCGCGAACTGTCTCCACTCTGCGACCATCGAGTCCATGCCTAAGGAGAATGGCTTCGCCAAGTACTTCGATGACGGTCAATTTGACGTTGCCCAGACCTACGGCGAGGCAATTAGCGAAAAGGCCATGCATTCTTGGGCCCGTTATGTCCAGGGTCGCGCCTACTTCGGTGTGCCGCTCACCGAGGGCACCGACTACGAGATCGTCAAGGACGAGCGCGAAGATGCTCGTGCCACGACCGGCGCCCTGGTTAGCAAGGCGCAGCCGCTGTTCTTCCAGCCCGGCAAGTCCGACTGGAACACCTTTGAGATGATCCGCGCGTTTGGCAACCGCGGCGAGAAGGTCCCGGGCCTCAACGCCAACACCGACGGCGCCTACGCCATTGGTACCGAGACCAACACCGAGGTCAATCTCTTCCAGATCCGTCAGGGCATGGACCCCGAGATCGCGACCATCCAGTGGGAGATGCTCTCCCGCGCCGCCTACTCCGTCGCCATCCCCTACTACTCCGCACTGCTCACCGAGGTTAGCCCGTACTACAGCGACCAGACCGTCTCCTTCGATCACTGCGAAGAGGAGGACATCGTGAACAACGAGGAGCCCGAGAACTCCATCAACTATGTCCTCATGGACATCAGCTCCCTGTGCTTCGAGCACCGTGAGCAGCTCGGCACCGGCGTTCGCACCTACCTCGACGCCCTCCAGAACGAGCTCGTCGAGCAGAACTTGGAAGTCGACGAGGTCATGCAGGCCACCGAGGGCACCGAGGCCCGTACCGCCCTGGCAAACAAGGCCGGCAATGCTGCCACCGAGAACACCTACGTCAAGTGCAAGGCCTTGCTCCAGGAGATGCGCGCCTATCTGAAGGCTGAGAACTTCGACCAGCCCTTCACCCCGAGCGACCTGAACACCGAGACCAACGGCCTCAAGGTGTCCATCACCTACGCCAAGGACGCTCTTGCCACCGACCCGGTAACCCCGGATCAGCCTGGCACTCCCGAGCAGCCTGGTACTCCTGAGCAGCCCGGTACCCCCGAGCAGCCCGCTAAGCCCGAGCAGCCCACCACCAAGCCCGAGAAGCCTGGCAAGTCGGACACCACGACCACGGTAACCACCAACAAGGCGAACACCAAGGGCGGCCTGCCCACCACCGGTGATCGTTTTGATGGCCGCGTGGTGGCTGCATTCGCCATCGCTGGCGTTGCCGTCATCTCCGCGGGCGGTTACTTCCTCTACCGTCGCAATAAGGAGTAACGTCCTAGCTGAGCGGGCAAGGCAGCAATGGCAGCCTCGCCCGCTCAGCCCGCTCTTTTGACCGGCGGGAAACCCGCCTGAAATCTTTTTAAAAAGATTTCCCCGCACACACTTCGCTGTGCTATAGTGCAGCGCAACAGCAACTAGGTGCGACCGCGCCACGGCATCACGAAAGGAGCCACCGACATGAAGAACACGATGAAGTCTCTCAACAACTGGTGGTGGCGTGATGCGAATACGATCGGTCGACAGTGAGTCCCTCACGCCTGTTTTTGCGCTCTAGGTGATTGGAAGGCCTCCGGTTTCGACCGGGGGCCTTTTTCTATCTCGAGCCCGATCGCATTCGCATCACGCGCCTCCGCTTTTCTCTTGCACCCCCATTCCGAAAGGATTTTCACCATGTCTCAGAACACCACCGCCGCCCAGCCCCGCATCGTCCAGACCGCCGATCGCGGCAAACTCGATGTCCGCGCCCTCGTCCTGCTCGCCATCCTGCTCGCCGCCGGCTTCATCCTCAACTTTACCGTCGGCAAGGCAATCTCGGGCATCTCGGGCGGCATGATCAGCCCCGAGTTCATCATCTCGGCCTTCTGCCTCACCATCCTGGTCGTTCGCCCCAACATCGGCCAGGCGCTCGTCATTGGCCTCATCTCGGCTGCCGTGATCCAGATCACCACCACTTCGCCGTTCGTCGATTTTGCCGCCGAGGGCATCGCCGCCATGCTCATGGCCGGCATCGTCAACGCCGCCGGCAAGAACGGTCAGGTCAAGCCTGCCGTCGCCATCGTCGCTACCTTCGTGACCACCTTTGTCTCCGGCGTCATCTTCATGGTTATCAAGATGGCCATGCTTGGCGTGGTCGGCGAGCTCGCCGCCGCCATGTTGCCCGTCGTCGCCATGACCGCCGTCTTTAACGCCATTCTGGTCGGTGCCCTCTACCTGCCCATTCAGAAGGCCCTTAGGCTCAACTAACCCACTCGGCTTTACGAGCCACCCCATCTTGGCGTTCATTCGTCGCTCGCGTACCCAAGTACGCTTCGCTCCTCTTTCGCGCCAACCCGGGGCACCTCGTAAAGCCGTCTCCGCGCTCCACCAACACAAGACTGTCCCAAATAACTAGCTTTTGGGGACGTTCTTAAACGACTGGTCATGTAAAAACGTCCCCAATGACTATGAAAGGCATCCATGGAAACGATCATCAACGTCGACGATGTCTCGTTCTCCTATGGCACGCAGACCGAGCAGGCGCTCAGCCACATCTCGCTCAGCGTGAACAAGGGAGATTTCATCGGCATCATCGGGCCCTCGGGCGCCGGCAAGTCCACGCTTGCCGCCTGCCTGTCGGGTGCCGTGCCCCACCACTACACCGGCACGTTCTTTGGGTCCGTCATGGTTGGCGGCCACGACACCTGCGAAGCCTCGCTCACCGACGTGTCGCAAATCGTCGGCAGCGTGCTGCAGGATATCGACACGCAGATGGTCGCCTCGGTCGTCGAGGACGAGATGCTCTTTGGCCTCGAGAACTTTGGCGTTCCCCACGACCAGATCGAGCAGCGCGTGAGCGAAACACTCGAGACCGTCGGCATCAGCGACCTGCGCGACCGCGAGATCGCCACCCTTTCGGGCGGACAGAAGCAAAAGGTAGCCATCGCCGCCATCCTCGCCATGCGTCCGCGCGTCTTGGTTCTCGACGAGCCCACCGCGGCACTCGACCCCGCCAGCTCCACGTTGGTCTTCGAAACGCTGCGTGAGGCAAACCGCGCACTTGGAATTACCATCGTCGTCGTTGAGCAAAAGGTCGCCCTGCTCTCGGAGTACTGCAACCGCGTGCTCGTGCTCAACCATGGCGAAATCGCGCTGCAGGGCGAGCCACACGAGGTCTTCGCGCATACCGACGAGCTCCGTGCCATCGGCGTCGACTGCCCTCGCGTCACGCGTATCTTCAATAGCCTCGAGGCCGATGGCCTGGTAAGCGGTACCCCTTGCTTGAATGTCGATGAGGCCGAGCGCCTGATTTCGGGCATCGTCGACCCCGCACGCGCGGCCAGCGAAGCCCAGGCGCCCGCCGGCTCCCCGCATGCACCGTCGTTGCGCCCTCATGCCAAGGACGCCGAACCCGTACTCACCTTCGACCATGTTGAGTTTGCCTATCCCAATGGCGGCGCCGCCGTACACGACCTCAACCTGACCCTCTATCCCGGCGAGCTCGTGGGCATCGTCGGCCAGAACGGTGCCGGCAAGACCACGCTCACCAAGCTGCTCACAGGCCTGCTTAAGCCCGCCTCGGGCAGCGTGCGCGTTACGGGGCTGGACACCGCAGCCGTTCCCACGAGCCGCATCGCCCGCGAAGTCGCAACCCTCTTCCAAAACCCCGACCGCCAGATCTGCAAGGATACCGTACTCGACGAGGTCGCTTTTGGCCTGGAGCTTGCCGGCATCGACCGTGCCGAGGCTCTGCGTCGCGCTCGACTCGTTATCGACCGCTTTGGCCTGCCTGCCGATGAGGCACCTTTCTCGCTTTCGCGCGGCCAGCGACAAATGGTGGCGCTTGCCTCCGTCGTAGTTGTTGAGCCCAAGATCGTCGTGCTCGACGAGCCCACGAGCGGCCTTGATTACCGCGAGTGCATGACCGTCATGGAAACGGTGCGCACCATGGCCGAGCGCGGCTGCGCCGTGATTATGGTCTGTCACGACATGGAAGTCGTTTCCGACTTTGCCGAGCGTATCGTAGTAATGGCCGACGGTCGTATCCTCGACCGCGGCCGCACGCACGAGCTATTCTCGAACATCGATCTCATGCGGCGTGCCTACGTGGAGCCTCCCCAGGTTATTGAACTCTCGCGCCGTCTGGCACCTTCCGTCTCGCCCGCTTTTGCGCAGGTGAGCGAGGTCACCGATGTCGTTCGAATTACCAAGGAGATGGTCCACCGTGGTTAACGTCATCGATTACATGCCGGGCGATACGCTACTGCATCGTTTGAACCCCGTCGTCAAACTGGGCCTCGCCGCCGCCATCATCGTCGGCATCTTCTTGTCCGACACCTACGTGGCGCTGCTGGGCTTTTTGGCACTCACCCTTGCGCTGGGTGCCTATGCCGGCGTCGTCGACCGTCTGCTCTCGCTACTCAAGCTGCTGATTCCGCTCGCGCTTATCATGCTGGTGCTCCAGCTAGCCTTTATGCGCGATGGCAACGTGGTGTGGGGCTTTATCACCGACACGGGCCTCATCACGGGATCGAAGGCCTGCCTGCGCCTGCTGGGCGTGGCGTTACCACTCATCCTCATGCTCATGGTGACCAAGCTCAACGACCTTGCCAACGCCTGCGTCGAGGTGCTGCACGTGCCGTATCGCTATGCCTTCACCTTTACCACGGCGCTACGCTTTGTGCCGGTGTTTGGTCAGGAGATGAACGCCATCATGGAAGCGCAGACCGCACGCGGCGTCGAGTACGACACCAAGAACCCCATCAAGAAGCTTAAGCTCATGCTGCCACTGTGCGTGCCACTGCTCATCTCGAGCGTGGGCAAGACCGATGCCACAGCCTTGGCGGCAGAACAGCGCGGCTTCTATCTGCGTACACGCGCCAGCTCGTACAAGCGCTACCCCATCAAGGGCCTGGACATCGCCGTGCTCATCGTCAGCATCGCTCTCATCGCCATCGGCTTCCTGTTCTAGTTCGCCACCGACAGCAACCGCCCAACGCAAAAGGCCTCGGCTCGCACCAAACGAGCCGAGGCCTTTACTGTTTCACCAGATAAAACCTACCAAAATTAACCTGTCCCTTTTTGACAGGTCGGAAGCTAGAGGCGGTAGGGGGCGCCGCTGCGGATGATGGATTCGCGCACCAGGACATCCATGGCATCGAGGGTGATCTCGGGCATCTCTCGATACTTCTGCAGCACCGATAGCTCGGTGCAGGCCAGAATGACACGGTCGCAGCCGCTACGGGCGAACTCCCACATCACGCGGTCGAACTTATCCATATCGGGCTCACGTCCGGCCTTCACATCACCGTAGATAAGCGACATCACATCGTTCTGACGTTTCTCGCTGGGATAGACAACCTCAACACCCGCAGCCTCGCATTCGCGGCCGTAGACGCCCGCGCCCACGGTTCCGTCGGTTCCCATAATGCCAATCTTGTGCACCGGCTCGGCCGGCATACTCAGGTTGGGGTCGAACTCGCACTCCCCCATCACCGCACCCGCAAGGGCATAGCGAACCGACTCGCGCGGCATGTGGATAATCGGCACCTTCGTAAACGACTGGATCTGGTCGTAGAAGTAGTGTGACGTGTTGCAGGGAATGGCAATGTGCGCGCAGCCCAGCGACTCGAGTGCCTGAGCACACTCTTTCATGGTCGCCAGCAGCTTGGCATGCTCGCCGGTCTTAATGGCAAGCGTGCGGTCGGGCATGGTCGACTTGGAGAGCACCACCATGTCGATATGTTCCTGATCACAGGCAGCAGCCGTATGACGCACCACCTGGTCGTAGTAATACGACGTGGCCTCGGCGCCCATGCCGCCGATAACTCCCAGCTTTTCCATCGCCGCCTCCTTGGTGACGCTTGCGCAATTGCGCGTATCATACCCGCGCCCGCCCGATGTAAACCGGACGGGCGCCGCACTCATCTACTTGTAATACGTCTTGAACAGCTTAAAGTGGCGCAGCTTGGTGTGCCACATGCGCAGCCAGCGGTTAAAGACAAAGTCGCCCTTCATAAACGAAGGGTCGGCGCCCTTGCCTTCCTTGTCCAGGCGATGCACCTTAGCGCGCAGCTCGGGATCCTTGACGTACTTGTCGACGACGCCCATGGGAACGACCATCCACAGCGCCTCGTCCTGCGCCGTCACAAACTCCGGCTCAAACGGGCGGTTGAACACATACTCGTCCACCACATACTTGGCAACGTTAAAGCCGCTGTTAGTGACGTAGTAGTTGCTGCGACCTTGGCGCGTGTTGAAATCGAAGAACTTAAACGAGCCGTCGCGCTCGTCATACTTAACGTCAAAGTTGGAATAGCCCACAAAGTGAAGGTCCTCGAGCAACTTGCGCACGCCGCCCATGAGCTCGTCATTGGGCTCGGTGATGATACAGGCGTGGTTGCCGACACCGTGAGGCTGATGCTCCTCGAGCAGCACGTGACCCAGGCACATCATGCGCACCTTGCCGTTGCGGTCGGAATAACTGGTGAGCACGCGCATGTACTCGTCATTGCCGGGCACGCGATCCTGCAAGATCAGGTCGTCGGTGTAGCCGCTGGCATACGAGTCACGAATGACCTGTTCCAGCTCGGCACGGTCGGCAATCTCATAGGCCTTTTTCTGGCCCTCGAACTCGTGCTGCCACCACATGATGCCGTCAGAAGGCTTCAGAATCATCGGGTAGGGAAAATCGATCTGGTCGAGCACTTCGGCAGGCGCCTCGCCTTGGGCGTTCAGCATCGCCATGGTGAAGGTAAAGGTATGCGGATAGGGCACGCCATGCTTCTCGCACAGCTCGTAGAAGATCTCCTTCTTCTGACACTGCTCAAGCATGCTATAGGGAGCGTAAGGCGCGACGATGTTATCCGCCAACTCATGGGCATCCTTGGCCTGAGCCACGAGGGCAACATAGTTATCGCCACAGCCCACAAGGACAATCGTCTTATCGGCATGCGCTTGGGCAATGCCGTTGACGGTCCTGAGCATCACGGGCATGGTATCGATATCCACGTTGGGCGTGTAGTCGATAATCTGGCTGCGGTACGCGGGACCCGTCTGATACTTGCCAAAGACCAGGCTCTTGACCTGGTACTCCTCATAGAAGGCGCGCGCCACCGAATAGGCGTTGATGTCGCCACCGAGCAGCACGGGAATGAACTCGCGCTCTGTAAACTGCAATGCCATGGAAACTTCCTATCATGAACTGCCCACACAACGGGGCGGTCTTTGCGCAACTGATTTATTCTAGCGTGCCAAGCCGCCGGCGCCCAAAGCTCCACCGCATCTATGGCAATCGACGTAATCGTCCAGCATAAAGCCGCACTCACCGCGATGGGGCCTTGTAGCCGCAAACCCCCTGTTGAGATAGCTTTCACGACCGAAAGCCCGTCCGCAAACAGGCCCCCGTAACGTTAAAGTTGAACTCTATGGTTTCTCAACAATTCATCATAACTGCAGGTCAAAGCCAAAGCCTCAAGTTCAACTTGACCCTTTGGAACCTTTAAGGTTCAAGTTGAGGTCGAAAGCAGTAGTAGAATACCGTTCGAACCATAACCTACGATTGATTGCAGAGGGACTGGATGCAGCATTCGAATCATCGCACCGCAGCGCTCATTGCGTCGAAGCCGGCTCGTATCATCACGAGCGCCGCGCTCGCCGTTGCGCTGACGGCCACGCCGATGCTCTCCCCCGTTGCGGCGTATGCCGCCTCGCAGGCAACGCAGGACCAGCTTTCCGCAGCCCAGCAGAAGATCGAAGCCGCCACGAGCGCCTACAACGACGCCCGCACCAAACTCGATGACCTGCAAAAGCAGATTGACTCCAACGAGGCAAGCATCGAGGAAATCGAGGCTAAGCTTCCCGAGCAGCAGGCCAAGGCAAGCTCCGCCATGCGCGATCTGTACAAGTATCAGAAGGGCACCAATCCCATCGTGAGCTTCCTGGTCAATGCGCAGAGCCTGGGTGAGTTCATCACGACCTGCAAATACACCAACCAGATCACGAGCTCGAGCGTCAACGAGATCGAAGAGCTCAATAATATGCAAACCGAACTCGAGCAGAACAAGGCCGAGCTCCAGCAGGCCAAGTCACAGCTTGAGGCAGAGCAGAAAAACGCCGAGGATGCGCTGGCGCAGGCCCAGCAGCTCCGCAGCGAGGCACAGGCAAAAGCCGAGCAGGAAAATGCCGCCGAGCTTGCCAAGCTTGAGGCCGATAAGGCCGCTGCCGCCGAGAAGCTCTCGGGCGAGGGCGTAAGCGGCGGCAATTCCAGCAGCCAGGCCACCAACACCAACACCACCATAGACACCACGGTGAACAACTCCAATACCGGTAGTTCCGATTACGATTCGTTCATTAATGAGTGGACGAGCCGCATCGACAATTATCTTGCCGGCTCCCCCATGGCAGGCCAGGGCTATAACTTTGCCGTCGCCGCCTGGAATACCGGTGTCGACCCCCGTTGGTCCCCCGCCATCGCCTGTATCGAGAGCACCAAGGGTGCTTATTGCGCCAATTCTTACAACGCCTGGGGCTGGAGCGCCCGTGGCGGCGGTTGGCGCAGCTTTGGCAGCTGGAGCGAGGGCATCTCCGCTCACGTTGCCTATCTGGGTGCCAACTACGGCTCCACCCTTACTCCGGCAGCGGCCAAAAAGTACTGCCCGCCCACGTGGCAGGACTGGTATAACAAAGTCGCCGCTCAGATGAACCGCATCTAAGCGCAACTGCAAAGGGCCCCAATGGGGCCCTTTTCTTTTAGGTAGCGGAGGTATCGACGACGCCGGTCGCATTGGCAACCGCGACTATGACGATCATGCATAGGAGCAGCACACCCAATGCCTTGAGCCAGAGTTTCGCGAGTTTCTTGCCGCGATAGCTGTCGAGCAGTACGAATCGCCGACGAAGACGGCGCTTATCGAGCAGCGCAAAATGCATAAGCACCATAAGGCCATCGACAAAGAAAAAATACTCGATTATGAGAAGCCACGTCGGGTAGCTTTGGTTTGCTCCCGTGGGGTGAAAGACGGCAAAGTGACTTCCGGCAAAGAACACAAGTAGCGAGAAGCAGACAAGCGTATTCCAAATGCGCCCCAGAGACTCCGGAACGCGAGAGAGCAGACCGCATGCAACAGAGGCGGCAGGCCTAGGAAGCCCTGCGGGGTTCTGGAGCCCTTGGGGCGTCAACACCGTCTCCGAGTCTGGAGTACGGACAGGCGCAGGCGCAGGAGGCCGCACGGGGCGACTCAGATCGTATGCCGCGCGCGTAGCCCGTCCCAACGCTTCCGCACTCGCAAAACGCTTAGCCGGGTCGAGCGCCATCGACATGCAGATGACATCGGCAAGTGGAGTGGGAATGCCACGCGCCTCGCATTGCTCGCGCATGTCGAGCCCTGGTTTAGGGTCGATTCCCGTCAAGCAGAAGAACAACAGGGCGCCAAGTGCGTAGACGTCGCTGCGCACACTCGTCTGCCCAAACCCATACTGCTCGGGCGGCGCATAGGGTCGCGTGCCAAACTTGACGGTGTCGGCATCGGCGCCATCGCGCCATACGCGCGCGATCCCCAAGTCGATAATCACCAGCGATGAAAACGTCAGGCCCTCATCGAGCGTACGGCTCGCACCTGTCACGATGATATTCGATGGCTTGAGGTCGCGATGGATCACCGGCGCCGACGTCTCCCCCGCCATTGCAAAACCGGCGTGGAGCTCGCCCACGGCGTCGCAAAGGGCAGGATACAATTCACGCGCATAATCGGGGGTGGCTCCCAGACGGTCCACCAGCACCCCGAGCGTCTCTCCTTCGATATATTCCATAACCACGTTAAGCTCGTCGCCCACACGACGGCAATCGACGATTCTGGGCAGGTGCTCAAAACGCCCGCCCGCCCGCTGGGCGGCAAACAGACGCTCGTATACCCCGCCGATTTGAGCCGAAGCATCGATGCGTTTACGGACAAAGGGGCCGAGCGAACCACCGCCGGTTCCTTCAAAGTACACGAGCTCAGTTGTTTCAACGGACGAGCGCTTAAGTACACGCTCCACGCGATAGCTGTCGTCGCGATCGAGCGACGCCAGGTGCTCGGCAAGCGCTGCGGTCAGCTCGTCATCGGGATATGTTGGGGTCTGAGTATCCATAGCCTCCATCATAGCGCAGGGCGCAGACACCCCATGGCATCCGCGCCCCGTTCGTTTGCATCGTTGTTCGGCAGCTCCGCCGGCTCAGATATCAGCCGCTAACTCACCGTCTCCTCGCCAAAGCGATACAGCTCCTCGTTGACCTTTTGGAGGCTGCACCCGCGATCGATGCAAAAGATGATAATCGCGTCACGGCGATCCTTGCAGTTGAGGACGCTCACCCCGGCAGCCGTCAGCGCACGGTTGGTCTCTTTGAGCGTCAGCGCCATCGCAAAGGCAATCTGCAGCACCTTATTGCGACTCGGGTGACGCGCACCAGTAAAGATCTGATAGCCAAAGGTCTCATTGAGATCGGCCATACGAACCACGCGAGAGCGCTCCAAGCCCTTTTCCTGCATTAGCTGCTTCAGGTAGTCCGAAAGCGACGGGGCGGCAAAGTCGTGCTCCCTGATATAGCCATCGATGTTCGGTGCATCGAGAAGCTCATTGAGCAACTCCTCAGTCAGCTTTTTATCGGGCATACGACTTCACCTCCCCCAGTGCATGCAACATGCTAGAAACCGCTTACGTCCGAACGCTCCCAGCTAGCAACCTGGTCGGGAGACACCGTACCCAGCGCCTCGAACTTCCAGGAGCCGCCCGCCTTCAGATGATTGGTGTTTGCAAGAGCCGTTCCAACCTGGTTGCCATCGGCATCATACAGAACATACTCAATCTGAATGTAGCTCTTTTCCTTGTCCGTGTTATTGGTCAGCGTGCCCGTGATCTTATAGGCAAACTGACTGGAGGTGTCTTCAGCCTCGTCAGCAATGGTATACGGTTCTTGCGGTTCTTTTTGCTCCTCAGCCTGCTGTGTCGCCTCGGCAGGTTTTGCCGAATCGCTCGCAGGGGAATCGGTTGAATTGCCACCCATAGAGCCCACGGCACCGACGATAACCAGCACCACGATGACGCCCAGGACAATCTTGCCGATCGGCTTCTTTCCCTCTTTTGCCATTATTCATCCTTCCTACGATCCGGCTACCGCGCCGGCACACAGCACATCGTAGAAAGGATTGAACTTGAATTCATTAGCTGAGAGCTAAGGTTGCGGTAAACGGCCAATGCAGCTATCCAGACGCCGAGCAAACGCACTTTGCGTGACCGTCTGCTAGCAGCGCATCAACCCACCGTGACGGATTCCCCGGTAAAGGCACTGATCATCAACAGGGCAAAGAACACCAGGTAGCTGACACTCAGCGGGTACGCAATGATCAAGAAGACGGCCCATCCGACATTGGTCTTACCATCAGCACGACGTTGCTCGCGAGAACGGCACAGCCAGACCGTCACGCCAATGGCCACAATCAGCAACACGAGTGCCGCTGCTGCCACCCCGGCAAGCGCAAACATCACGCCAATGCTCACAGCAATAACCGGAAGCAGTAGCAAGCCACACCCGCATCCACCCGGGCTATATACGGCAGACTGTCGGCGTCGTTCCATCGTCACTCCAAGCCAAGCAATCGTTTGTAGACATCGAGGCCCTTGAGTAGGATTTCCTCGTCGAAGAGCATGCTATCGGTATGCAGAGCGCTTGTGGCATAGGCTGGGCAGCCATCAGCGTCGATCGGGTTTTCTTGTCCCTCTGGCACGCCCGTGCCCAGCAAGAAAAACACGCCCGGCAGATGGCGCTGATAGAACGAGAAATCCTCGGCGATCAGCAGCGGCTCGTCCACAAGTTGCAGCTCGGACAAGGCGGGCGCAATGTGGGCGAACAGCTCGGGGTCGTTATCGACTGGCGGATAGCCCTCGGCAAAATTGAGATCGTACGTGCAGCCCGTTGCGGTGCACGCCTCGTCGAGCGCACGGCGCACACCCTCGCGCGCACGGTCGAACATGGCGTCCGTAAACACACGCAAGCTACCGGCGACATGGGCCTCCCCCGCTACCGCATTGCAGACGGTGCCGGCCTGCAACAGGCCGAACTTACCAATGCAGGGCTCGTCGGCACCCAACTCGTCCATGAGTTCGCGCTCGGAAACCAAGAACTTGGCAGCCGCCAGCGCCGCATCGTGCGACTCCTCGACCGGAACGCCATAGGTCTTAGCGATATGGATGCTCGTCCCGTGAATATGAATGTGCATCTCACTCGAACGCGCCAGCAGCGGACCGGAACAGCTCGCCAACGTGCCGGCGGGCAAATCGGGCCATACGTGGAAGCCGAAGATGCGATCCGCCCCGTAGCGCTCGAACACGCCGCTCTCGCACACCGTCTTGGCACCACCAGTCGTCTCCTCGGCCGGCTGAAACACAAAGAGCACATTGCGCTTAATGGCGCCCGGCTGCTCACGGATCGTACGGTCGACAAAGGTTGCCGCCGCGAGCGCCATGGCCATGTGACCGTCGTGACCGCACGCATGCATCTTACCGGGATGCGTCGAGGCAAAGGCCGCGCCCGTTGCCTCCGCGATGGGCAGGGCGTCCATATCGGCTCGAATCGCCGTGGCATGCGCTGCGCCCGTGCCGGCATCGAAGAAAGCGCAGACGCAGCTGGGGCACGGATGGGTCACCTCGCAGGCGAGCGGAGCGAGCACGCCCTCGATATAGGCGATGGTTTGCGGAAGATCGAAGTCGAGCTCCGGAATGCGGTGCAAGTCGCGACGATAGCGACGAAGTTCTTGGAGCTCGGTCATAAAGGATCCTTTCATAGGTGCGCGCCAGTTGCCATCTTATTGTGCCGCAAGATTACCGCACACTTATTTCCAGCATATCCCTGCATTTTTTAAACGTTATATACGAATACTCTTGTTTGGTAAAGTGCAACGTGGTAGGGTCTTTACCACTTGATAGAGGCGCGGGCACGATGAGCCGCGGGCGAGTCGGCAGACTTTGACCCCGCGGGGAGGCGAAACCCGCCGAACTGGGCTTTTCGGGCACGAACAGCCTGGTGGGCCTGCGGGAAACACCCGCAGGACTGTCTGCAGCAATGCGGGAGCGCTATCCGGACATTGGGTCCACGCTATGCGGATTCGATGCGCAGATGGCGCCGTCTGGATAGCGAGGTTTACGGGACATGGCATTGACCCCCAACGAGGCATATGCGGCCAAGCAGCCGTTTGTGGACAAGGAGACGCTCGAGCATATCATCGAGCAGTTCCCCACGCCGTTTCATCTATATGACGAGGCGGGCATCCGCCGCAACATGCAAGAGGTGCGCGACGCCTTCGCATGGAACCCGGGCTTTAAGGAATACTTTGCCGTCAAGGCCAACCCCAACCCGGCGCTCATCTCCATCCTCAACGAATACGGCTGCGGCTGCGATTGTTCGAGCTATACCGAGCTCATGATCGCCCGCTCGCTGGGTATCACCGGCCACGACATCATGTTCTCGTCCAACGACACGCCGGCGGCGGACTTTGCCCTTGCAGATAAACTGGGCGCCATCGTCAACTTTGACGACATAAGCCACATCGAGTTCTTTGAGCGCGTCGCGGGCCCCATCCCCAAGACGGTAAGCTGCCGTTTTAACCCGGGCGGCCTGTTCCAGCTCTCCAACGGCATCATGGACAACCCGGGCGACTCCAAGTACGGCATGACCACCGAGCAGCTCTTCGAGGCTTTCCGCATGCTCAAGGCCAAGGGCGCCGAGAATTTTGGCATCCATGCCTTCCTTGCCAGTAATACCGTCACTAACGACTACTATCCCAAGCTCGCACGCATCCTCTTTGAACTTGCCGTGCGCCTGGAGCGTGAAACGGGCGCACATGTCGCCTTTATCAATCTGTCCGGCGGTGTGGGTATCCCCTACCTGCCCGAGCAGCAGGCTAACGACATCCGTGCCATCGGCGAGGGCGTACACGCGGCCTACGACGAGATCCTGGTTCCCGCCGGCATGGGCGATGTGGCGATTTGCACCGAGATGGGTCGCTTTATGATGGGCCCCTACGGCTGCCTGGTGACCAAGGCCATCCACGAAAAGCAGATCTACAAGGACTATATCGGCGTGGACGCAAGCGCCGTCGACCTCATTCGTCCCGCTATGTATGGTGCCTACCACCACATTACGGTGATGGGACAGCCGGGCGGCGCCGACAAGACCGCAGCACCGGTCACGAACACGTATGACATCACGGGCAACTTGTGCGAGAACAACGATAAGTTCGCCATCGACCGCTCGCTGCCGTATATCGACATGGGCGACCTGCTCGTGATCCACGATACCGGCGCGCATGGCTACTCCATGGGCTACAACTACAACGGCCGTCTGCGCTCCGCCGAGGTGCTGCTGCGCCCCGATGGCTCGGCCGACCTCATCCGCCGCGCCGAGCGCCCGGTCGATTACTTTGCCACGCTCGACGTGCTGCCGTGCGGCCGAGAGTTGCTGGCCAAGTCGCACGCCGAAAGTGCCCGCCGCCGCGCTCAGGACGAGCGCCTGGCCGTCGCCGCTCAGTGGAACAAACGCATCCAGATCGCGGAAGCGAAGGAGAAGAACATGGACATCCGCAATCTCGAGGGTTCAATCGTCGCCCTTGTCACGCCGTTTAAAAAGGACGGCAGTGTCGACTTTGACGCGCTCGAGCGCCTTATCGATTTCCACCTGCAAAATGGCACCGATGCCATCCTCACCCTGGGCACCACCGGCGAGAGCGCCACGATGACCGACGACGAGGACAACTCCGTTGTCGCCGCAGTGGTCAAGCAGGTTGCAGGACGCGTCCCCGTCATTGCCGGCTCGGGCTCCAACTCCACGCAGACCATGCTCACCAAGTCGCTCACCTATCAGGGACTGGGCGCCGACGGCCTGCTGCTCATTACCCCCTACTACAACAAGTCCAACGAAGAGGGCATCTACCAGCACTTTAAGACCGTGGCCGACGCCGTGGACATCCCCTGCATCCTGTACAACATCCCCGGCCGCTGCGGCTGCGGCATCAGCGTGCACAACGTGGAGCGCTTGGCCGCGCACCCCAACATCATGGGCATCAAGGAGGCCTCGGGCAACGTCGCCTACGCAGCCAAGATCGCCCACCTGCTGTCCGATGACTTCCGCATGTACTCGGGCGAGGACGCACTCACCGTTCCGCTCATGAGCCTAGGCGCCTCAGGCACCATCAGCGTGTGGGCAGATGTTCAGCCGCAGCTCGTGCATGACATGTGCCGCGCCTATCTGGACGGCGACGTAGCGCGCGCCCGCGATATCCAGATTGCCGGCCAGCCGCTCATCAATGCCCTCTTTAGCGAGGTCAACCCCATCCCAGTTAAGGAAGCGCTCGCCCAGATGGGTATGATCGAGGCAAACTACCGCATGCCGCTGTGCCCCATGGCCAACGACACGCGAGCCGCACTTACCGATGCTCTGAAGGGAGCTGGTCTGCTTGATTAAGACCGTCATTATGGGAACGGGCCGCATGGGCTCGCTCATCCGCACTACCGCCGAAGGCATTGTCGACGCCGCCGGGCAGCCCGTTTTTGATATCGTGGCCCACATCGGCTTCGACTTGTCCGAGCTCGAGAGCGCCCCGGCAGCCGACGTCATCATCGACTTCTCGAACGTCGTGACCTTCGATGCCGTCGTCGCCTATGTCGAGTGCACGGGCGCGGCGTTGGTCTCGGGCACTACAGGCTACACACCCGAGCAGATGGATCGCCTGCGCGAGCTGGGTCAGAACGCCCGCGTCATGCACTCCGGCAATTACTCCATCGGTATCGCAGCCCTGCGTCATCTGGTAGCACAGGCCACACGCGAGCTGCCCGGCTTTGACTGCGAAATCGTCGAGACGCACCATAACCAAAAGGTCGATGCCCCCAGCGGCACTGCCAAATTGCTGCTCGATGCCGTAGTCGAAACCGAGCCCGAGGCAGGCTACCACCCCGTCTATGGCCGCGAGGGCATGTGCGGAGCGCGCGACCCCAAGGAGATCGGCATGCACTCGCTGCGCGGTGGCACTGTCGCCGGCGTGCACGAAGTGAGTTTCTTTGGCCAGGACGAAGAAGTCACGCTCACGCATCGCGCCGCAAGCCGTCAGATCTTCGTCAACGGCGCCCTGGCAGCCGCGCAGAAGCTCGTCACCCGCGAGCACGGCTTCTATACGTTCGACCAGGTCATGTTTGCCTAACCAGGTATCAACCGGATCCACCCAAAGGAGAGACAGCAAATGAGCAATGCAGCCGAGATGGATGCCCAGGAGATTATCAACTACATCGCCACAGCGCCCAAAAAGACGCCCGTCAAACTGTACGTGCGCGAGAAGCCCGGCATGAAGGTCCAGTGGGGCAATGCGCACGTCTACGGCGGTCGTCGTGGCAAGACCGTCTTTGGTGACTGGGATGAGCTCAAAGCCATCCTTGATGCCAATGCCGATTCCATCGATTACTACGATGTGGAGAACGATTGCCGCAACTCCGCCGTGCCCATGCTCGACCTTAAGGGCATCAACGCCCGCATCGAGCCGGGCGCGATCATCCGTGACCGCGTCGAGATCGGCGACCGCGCCGTCATCATGATGGGTGCCATCATCAATATCGGCTCCGTCATCGGTGAGGGCTCCATGATCGACATGGGCGCCGTGCTGGGCGGCCGCGCCACCGTGGGCAAGAACTGCCACATCGGCGCTGGAACCGTGTTGGCAGGCGTCGTTGAACCCGCAAGCGCCACGCCCGTCATCATCGAGGACGATGTCATGATCGGCGCCAACGCCGTGGTCCTGGAGGGCGTGCACGTAGGCAAGGGCGCCGTCGTTGCCGCCGGCGCCGTGTGCGTCGAGGACGTCCCCGCCGGCGCCGTCGTGGCCGGTGTCCCCGCCCGCGTCATCAAGATGCGCGACGCCCAGACCGACAGCAAGACCGGCCTGGAAGAGGGCTTACGTCAACTGTAGGGTTACGCGGTTTTACCAAACCGCGTAACTAGCCGACGCTGCAAACGCCCCAGAGCGGCAATCTGACGTTCAGTCGTCGGGCATGACCAAAAGGTCAATGCCCTCCTCTTTCACGTCACCTTGCTCGCTCTGGGGCGTTTTCGCTGACTTATGCTCAACCAGTAGCGAAATTAAGCCCCAAGTAAAAAGGCCGAAGCCCTCATCCGAGGCTTCGGCCTTCGCTTTCTCGCTGCAGGCGTAACGCAACTTATCGATTCTCGATGCTGCCGATGTTTTTGAGTTCGATGGAAATGAGGCCGTTGGGCTCGTTGACGAACTCGATGTACTCGGAGTTCGAGCCCATCTCGGCCGGAAAGCTGATCTCGATGCCCGTATCGGTACGAATCTTATGATTGCGAACCGCCGCGCGTTCGACCTGCTTGCGCTCCACGGGCACACGCTCAGGCACCTTCTCCTCAGTCAGTGCCGCGCGCACGCTCTCCTTGATAACCGGTTCGTCCTCAAAGACCTCATCGACGATATCCCAGGGCGGCAGCTCCTCGTCATCCTCGACTTTCTCGGCGACGGCAGCCTTAACCTTGGCGAGCGCCACGGCCGTATTGGCACCGTGCTCCTCGGCGACTTCCTCGACCACACGCGTCACGGTGTCGATGACCTCCTTGCCTGATACGCCCGTGTCGCACTGCAGCAGGCCATCGGGGATAAGCATACGGTCCTCACCGGCAATCTTGCGCTTCTTGTCCACGTAACCGATCTCCATGGTGCTCGCACGCACGATGGCATAGCTCGGCACCTTTTGCGAGGGGTTCGGCAGAATGGCGTAGTGGCGCGCGATGTCGTTGCGCACCTCCCCCTCCTCGCGGCCCACTTCGTGCATAAAAGCCTGCTTGGAGCCCAGCAGCATCACGGCAAACCAGCGGGCATCCTCATCGTCGTCAAAATCGGCCACGAGCACGTCGGTTGACTCGGCTTTCTCGGCTTTGGTGAGCTCGGAGGAGATAAACTCCGCAATCTGCTGCGACAGGTCCACGAACTCGCGCTCGCCAAAGAAATAGCCCTTGAGCTCGCCGCCAAACGCAGAGTTCTCGGCAAACGTGGCGCGTTTATTGTCGGCCGAGGTACGTGCGCGGCGCAGATGCGTGGTCACGAAGTTGCGCACGGTACGGCTCTCGATATCGAGCTCGCGCTGGCTCATAACGTTGACGGCAGAGTCAAAGTCCAGGATATGCAGAATCGCGTGATTGATTTTCATATACGGCATTCCGTTCTAGATCGATTTCGGCACGAACCAGTATAGCGGTCGAGCCCGCCCCAGGCGCATCGAAGCTTGGTGCATCGGGGACAGGTTGCTTTGCACCAATGGTTAGCGCAGGAGCTCGGACTGCCAAGCCTCGAGCTGTTCTGCCAAACTCTTGCCGGCAGCGGGCATGTCGATCTGGGGTCGTTTGGGCAGCAGTGCGCATTTAAGGATTGCCACGATGGTCTGCGAGACAAAGCGTCGCGTATCCTCGTCAAAGCCTTGCGCAGCCTGGAGCATCACGGGCAGGCTCTCGCGCAGATTCCCGGCGATATCCGCAAACCGCTCAGCACCCGTAGCCTCAAACACGGAGAACAACGCATCTACAAAACGCTCGCGCTCGCTAGGCGACACTGCAAGCAGCATCTCGCGAATGGAGCCATCAACGTATCGAGCACCGGCGGACAGGCGCTCACAGTACACGAAGTCGCGACCATCAACCACCCAGCTAAAGGGATTGTGCTGCAGCAGGCTGAACTCGGTGCTCTCAACGATGGCATAGTCCTCCTGTGTCTCGAACATCATGCCAAAGATCGACGACCGAGGTAGCGTCTTATCGATGCGGCCGGAAAGATCGGCAAAGGCGTTGCCGTTCAGAAACTCCTCGACGAAGCCAGGACCATCATGGGAATACACCCGTTCGATTCGCTCACGGGCGACATCGGAGCACATCGCCGCACCGTACACCGCAAGGTTTCCACCCTTGGAATGACCTCCGCACAAAAGCGGCCCGTCAATCGCATCCGCCGCCTCGTCCACATAGCGCGCCGCGGATTCCTGGGCCGGCACAGGACACCGGAACGCCATGTTAAAGTCCTCTTTCCAGCCCACAATCGTACTGTCGGTCCCCCGGAAGGAAAGATAGCTAAACCCCGCCGGAAACCGGAACGCCATGGCTGCAAACTGCTCTGTCGCCACCACATCGCTCACGGCACGATAGCCGCAAACGTGCACGCCACGGTAGCGAGGGCTTGCTGCCACGGCCTCCAACAAGGCCCTGCTCCCCTCTGGATCCCACAAGTCGTCAATCATGTCCCGGTAGCACTCGGCACGCAGCAGTTCGCGTACGTCTAGGCCCTGCCAGTTCGTCAGCTCCGCCATATCACCCGGCAAACGTAAATAGGACAACCACGCAAAGACCAGGCTATCCACCGCGCAGAACGACCGCTCCTCAAACGGATCAAACACCGTCTGGGCATATGTCAAAAAATTAGGCGAATCCGACATGGCCCTCCCATCAACTATGGTGCATTGGGGTCAGGTTACTTTGCACCAAAAAGGCGCCCGGGCCGTGTGGACCCGGACGCCTTCATTGTAGCTTTTCGCTCTAGCGAGCTTGATTTAGCAGGAGAAGTCGACGCTGTCGATGATGTCCTTGAGGGCCTTGGCGGAGGCGGTGAGCTCATGCTGCTCGTCATCGTTCAGCGGCACGGGGACGCGACAGACGACGCCGTCGCGGCCAACGACCGTCGGCATGGAGATGGCAAGATCGGACAGGCCATACTCGCCCACCATGAGCGAGGAGACGGGCAGAACGGTCTGCTCATCGCGCATGACGGCGGTGCAGATGCGCTTGACGGCCATGGCGACGCCATAGTAGGTGGCGTGCTTCTTCTCGATGATGGTGTAGGCGGAGTTCTTGACGTCCTCGGCGATGCGCTTCTCGGCAGCCTCATGCTCCAGATGACCGTGAAGCTCGCAGAAAGTGTTCAGCGGCACGCCGGCAACCTGGGCGCTGGACCAAGCGACAAACTCAGAGTCGCCGTGCTCACCCATGACATAGGCCTGGACATCGCGCGGGTCGACCTCGACGTGGGCACCAAGCATCTGCTGCAGACGGCCGGTGTCGAGCACGGTACCGGAGCCGATGACGTGGCCTTCGGGCAGGCCGGACATTTTGATGGCGGCGTAGGTCAGAACATCGACCGGGTTGGAGACGATGAGCAGAATGCCGTCGAAGCCAGACTTCTTAATCTCGGGAATAATGGACTTGAAAATGTTGACGTTCTTGTTGACCAGGTCCAGGCGAGTCTCACCGGGCTTCTGGGCAGCGCCAGCGGTGACAACGATCATGGCGGCGTCGGCGACATCGGAATAATCGCCGGCGTAGATCTTCATCGGCTCGGCAAACGTCATGCCGTGCGCGATATCCAGAGCCTCACCCTCGGCGCGGTTCTTGTCCACGTCGATGAGGACCATCTCGGAGAACAGACCACTCTGCATGAGCGCGAACGCCGAAGACGAACCAACGAAACCGCAGCCGACAATAGCGACCTTCTTCTCGTTAACCATTAGAAACTCCCATCTCTCTCCACAAACAAGCCGCCCGGGAACGACCCGAGCGGCTTGCCGTAATCCCAATACATCCAATCGGGACTTTGATTATGCTCCTATTCGCAGCCAAAAATCGACCGTTTACCGAAATTGTTTGCAGGATTCGTAAAATAACTGCACGAAATCGGTTTCGAGCTATTGACGAGCCGAAATACCTTTCTAATACAGGCCCGCCTCGCGAATGGCCTCGACAGCCAAAGCAATCTGATCGGGCGGCAGGACCAGCGCCATGCGCACGTGCCCCTCGCCCGAAGGACCAAAGCTCGCGCCCGGCGTCACCACAACGCCGGCCTTCTCCATGAGCTCCTCGCAAAACGCCATGGAATCGGTGCGACCACCGGGAAGCTTGGCCCACACAAACATAGAGCCATGCGCGTTGGGACGCTCCCAGCCCAGGCCCTCAAGACCGTCGCACAGGGCATCGCGGCGCTCCTGGTACTTCAGACGCTGCGCCTCGACCTCATCGCGCGGACCGTTCAGGCAGGCGATGGCAGCCTTCTGGATCGGGAAGAACATGCCAAAGTCGATCTGGCCGCGCAGCTTGGCAAAGGCAGAGACCACGTCCTCGCGGCCGACCAAAAAGCCGATACGAGCACCGGTGACGTTAAACGACTTGGAAAGCGAGAAGAACTCCACGCCCACCTCAAGCGCACCGGGATACTGCAAGAAGCTGCCGCCCGGCTCGCCGTCGAACACGATGTCGGAGTACGCGTTGTCATGGACGATGAGCAGGTCGTGCTCGCGGGCGAAAGCGATGATCTCCTCGTAGACCTCGGGCGTGCCCACCGAGCCGACCGGGTTTGCGGGCAACGACACGATCATATACTTGGCACGATCGGCCACCTCGGGATCGATGCCCGCCACATAGGGCAGGTAATTATGCTCGGCGACCAACGGATAGTACTCGAGCTTGGCATCGGCAATCTTGGCGCCCGCCTCAAAGACCGGGTAGCACGGATCGGGAACCAAAATGGCGTCACCCGGATCGAGCAGGGCCAGGCCCAAATGGCCCACGCCCTCCTGCGTGCCGTTGCACGACTGCACCATAGACGGCGTAATGCCGGAGACACCAAAGCGGCGCTCATAGTAATCGCACACGGCTTGCTTGAGTTCGGGCAGGTCGCGCAGGGCATACTTCCACATCTCGGGATCTTGGGCTGCATGCGTGAGCGCCTCGACCACGTGGTCGTACGGCTTAAAGTCGGGCGTGCCCACGCTCATGTTGTAAATGGTCTTGCCCTGAGCCTTCAGCGCAAGCAGTTTGTTGTTGAGCGAGGCGAAGACCTCCGCGCCAAAGCGGTCGAGACGCTGCGATGCCTGCATGGTGCCACCTTTCGATATGAAAAACGCGGCGCTCCGACAAGAGCGCCGCGCGATACGGGCCATCAGATTGCAAAAGTGTAACGCTTGTACCCGCTGTTTTGGTTCAATTTGGCAACCTTAGTCCATCGGATTGAGCGCGTCAATCTGGGCGAGCCACAGGCGCGAGCTGGCGTCACTCGGCATGCGCCAATCGCCGCGCGGGCTGAGCGTGACCGAGCCCACCTTGGGGCCATCGGGCAGGCAGCTGCGCTTAAACTGCTGGGCAAAGAAGCGACGGTAGAACGTGCGTAGCCACGTGTGAATGGTCTTGACGTCGTAGACGCCCTCGAAGCTCTTGAGCGCCATGCGGTAGATCTTGCCCGGCTCAAAGCCAAAACGCAGCAAGTAGTAGAGGAAGTAGTCGTGCAGCTCGTACGGGCCCACCAAATCCTCGGTCTTCTGCGCAATCTCGCCGTCGCCCGTGGGCGGCAGAAGCTCGGGGGACACCGGCGTATCGAGGATGTCGAGCAGCGTCTCGGCAATACGCCCGCCAAAGACATCAGCCGCATAGCGCACCAGATGGCGCACAAGCGTCTTGGGCACGCTCGCGTTGACGGCGTACATGCTCATGTGGTCGCCGTTATAGGTAGCCCAGCCGAGCGCCAGCTCCGACAGGTCGCCCGTGCCGATGACAAAACCGCCGGCCTGGTTGGCCAAATCCATCAGAATCTGCGTACGCTCGCGCGCTTGGCTGTTCTCGTAGGTCACATCCTGCACGGCCGGATCGTGCTCGATGTCCTTAAAATGCTGCTCCACGGCTGCATGGATCGAGACTTCGCGGAAGCTCACGCCTAGGTCGCGAGCGAGCGACTCGGCATTCGACTTAGTGCGATGCGTCGTGCCAAAGCCGGGCATGGAAACCGCCGTGATACCCGTACGCGGCAGGCCCAGCGCATCGAAAGCACGCACGGTCACAAGCAGTGCCAGCGTGGAGTCGAGGCCGCCCGAAAGGCCGATGACCGCCGCCTTGGTGCCCGTATGGGCAAGACGGGTCTTGAGACCAGCAGTCTGCAGGTCGAGGATGGTCTCGCAGCGCTCGGCCAGATCGCCGTGGGCGGCCGGCACAAAGGGCGCACGCGGGAAAACACGGTCGATATCGCAGGCATCGCGCAGGACGGGCTCTTCGGCCAACACGCCCTCAAACGAAAACTCAACGGTCGTGGCCTCCGACGCATCGTCGGCGCGCGTCCACGTCGTCGAGCGACGGCGCTCGGCAACCAGACGGTCAAGGTCAACGTCGACGATGGCCATATCGCAGGTAAGCAGTTTGGTCGCGGCGAGCTTCGAGCCGTTTTCGTAGATAAGGTTCTCCCCCGCAAAGACCATGTCGGTCGTGGACTCGCCCTCGCTCGCATCCGCATAGGCATAGGCGCAGTACAGGCGCGCGCTCTGGTTGGAGATGAGGCTACGGCGGTAATCGGCCTTGCCGATAATCTCGTCCGAGGCCGACGGGTTGAGGATCACCGTGGCGCCCGCAAGCGCCATCTCGGTCGAAGGGGGTGCCGGCACCCACAGATCCTCACAAACCTCGACGCCCAGCACCAAGTCCTCGGCACCCTCATCACAGCAGCGGTAGACAAGCCCCGAGCCAAGCGGCACCGGACCCTGACCGGCAAATTCAACCCACACGGGATCGGCGGGCGCAGGAGCAAACCAGCGGCGCTCGTAGAACTCACCGTAGTTGGGCAGATACTTTTTGGCCGTAAGGCCCAAAAGCTCGCCCGCGCAGCACACGGCCGCGCAATTGTAGATGTTTTCGGTCACCGCAACGGGCAAGCCAACAGTAAAGACGATCGGCAACTCACGCGTTTCATCGAGGATGCGCACCAGCGCCGCCTCGCAGGCGTGCAGCAGCGTGCGGTTATGGAACAGATCAGCCGCGGTATAACCAGTCAGGTTAAGCTCGGGCAGCACGAGCGCACGAACGCCGCGCTCGGCAGCCTCGCGAACAGCCGCCAGCGCAACCTCGGCATTGCCCTCGACATCGGCCACGCGAATCTTGGGCGAGGCCGCTGCCACGCGCAAAAAACCGTCGTTCTCAACTTGACCGTTTAGAAAATCGTTCATGCGAGCTCCAGCACATCCGTTAGCCGCAACGAGCGGCGGCGATATAGTCCGCCTCCATTGTACTGTCAAGTTCAATCAGCACAGATGGGACAAGCTCATGATTAAAATTGGAAAAGAGAAGCCGGGATGACGTTTAGCAGTAGAACGAGATCTCGTCCACAAGGAAAAATGCCTTCCATTTAGAGCAAATCAATTCATGCTGAGCGGCGATGATTTCACAGAGGTCATCAAGCGTGCTCCGGGGGATCTTCGCTTTGTTATTAGCGACAATGCAGCCACCTCTTCGAGTCAGCCAGATTTTGGCCGAGTTATCTGAAGGCGCCCCCTTGCAAACATGGACATGGATTGGCTCGCCCGCTTCATTGGACCAAAAGAAGACCCGATAGCCGCCAATAAGAAAAAGGCTAGGCAACTTTAGCTCCTCCGTTTGCGGCGTAGCGATACAGCAGATGGGCGTTATTGCTCAGAAAAGTCTCAAAACCTCGCTTCTCCTCGTCGGTAAAACGCCCCTCCCACATGGTCCAATTGTAAGAAGGCAGCTCGCAACGAGCGGAGTCGAAACCCTCTGCCGTCGGTCGTTCAAAATGCACGATGACCTTTTCGATATCGCCATCTGTGATCAGGTCAGAATGAATGACCTCGGTACCATCTTCGAATGTCATATACGGGTACATCACGTAAACCACCTCGCAATCATTAATTCAGTTTAGCATCAAGCTAGTGCACCAATGATAGCAAGCCCCCTTGATGAGTTGATGGCATCTGTTGCCAGCACGATCGACGGCGGTCCGGATTGTTGGGCCCCGGCCATAATCGACCGCCACGAAGCGTTCATCCGCAGGTGCGTGGCATAGCGCCTAGAACACTAGCTGAGACAAGGACACTATCGCTGGCATAGTGAACATAGACAGAAGGGTGGTAACACAGACTGTTCCACATGCATATCGATAGTCCTTATTATGCTGCTGGGCAAAGATAGCTACATTCGCGCCGGTGGGGGTCGCAGCCGCAATCAGCAGCGCCATCTTAATTGACCTATCACATGGAAAGAGACATAGGAACAGGAGCGAAAGAATCGGAATGACAAGCAGCCTGACCGATGAGACGGCAAACAAGCTTTTCGCCCTCAGGAGCGCCATCAAATCAGACTGAGCAAGATAGATACCGAGAGTCATCATTGCTAGCGGAGTGTTGAGCCCCGAGATATACGAAAGCACTGACTGTGCCAGAGGGACCGTTGGGACACGAAGGATAAAAATCAAGAAACCGCCCAATAAAGCCATGACCATTGGACTTGTCAGGATCGCTTTAGGACTCATACATTTTTTAGACCCCGACAGCAGATACTGCCCGTATGTCCATTGCATGGCATTGAGAAGAGCGATCATGCACGTGATGAAAAACACGGCATCTTTTCCAAGCGCCGCTTCAACAAGGGGTATTCCCACAAATCCAGCATTCGAGAATGCCGCAGCAAAAATGTCGATGGGACGGCCCCTGAACAACAGGCGGGCAACAACGCAAGCGAGCAACAACATCGCCGCCGACAGCATTAAGGTCATTCCCAACTCATACATCCTCTGAAACGAATACTCGATCCAAAATGATTTGAGAATGATTGCGGGAATCACAAGGTTGATGAGCAACTTTCCGAATTCTATTGCAGCCTGCTCGCTCAATATGCCCAAGCGGTTTAGAGCGTAGCCCATTCCCATGAGCAAAAACATGATAAGGACTTGTTGGATGAGAGGTTCAATGATTGACACAATACATGCTCCGTATAATCCTGACCGGTTCATCTACCACGATGGTCTATAGCGCCTGCTATAGCGCGGCACCGACCGCCTGAATGATTCGCGCAACGAACGCATCGGCAACCCCGCGCGGCGTTCGCGAGTTGTAGGTTTCAAAATACTTGCCGTAGTCTTCCTGAGGCACAAGGTAGTTGCAGTACGTGTTCGCATAGCCGATAACAAAGACGTTGTATTGGCTAAACGCCCTCTTAAAATCCAAGCCTAATGTGCTACACGTATCGCATGGCATCGTGATAAAAATGCAGTTACCAATTACCGCAAACTGGCTCGGAAGCTCAAGCTCGATTTTCCCCATCGAGAGCTTAAGCTGTTGCCGCTTAAGGAGAAAGTCTCGCATCGGGCTCGCATCCATAGCCTCTATCCGATTGGTCATCTCGATCCAATCCGGATCTGTTTTTGCATCGTAGACACTCTTCATGCTGATAGAGCCCCAACGCGGAGTATCAACTCTGAGTGCCGCGCGCTCACGCTTGGATTCAATTTGAGCGCAAAGTTCGTTAGCCGTACGCTCGAGTTCGGCAACTCCCTCCCCTTGCCGATAGAAACGCGTCGACACATCCCCGCACGTTCCGTTGACGCAAAGTACAGGACAGCCATATTTCCTCTCCAAACGCTGCCTGACATGCCCAATCAAATCAGCAGAGAGGACGGCGCTTTTCCCATTAAGGATGGTAGGATGAGCGGACATGAACAGCATTTTTCCAATTGGGCGACCACCTTGAGCGTCCTCAAACGAGAAAATACTTACCTGTTTATCGGCCGGACCGCCCTGAACATTTCGATTCCCGTACAGTCCCTCGATGCCTAACATCTCCATCGATACGGTCGCCTTCGACCTGGACGCCCATGCAGATACCGCCGCCTCGGTAGCCAAGCCAATCAAATCACTCGTCAATTCGGTTTCAGGTAACGTGTCCTCGTAGGCAAGCTTAAAATAGCATGGTGCAGAATGGGTATGAATGCATGCGACGACGATATTGCTCGAATCGATGCCCGTTTTTGACGATACGGCGTTCTTGACCGAAAGGGAAAAATCTTTCGACACCATTATTGAATCGAGCTCGATAAGAATAAACGGGACAAGATCAACACAGACAGCGCTAGCGTTGACCTCAATAGGATCAAGAACATCCGTCCAGGCACCTTTTCTGTTGTAGCCGCCCATGCGGCAAGGAGACTGGGGTGTTACGTCAATCTTCGAGATTCCAAACTCTATGTTCATTCCAACTCCAACTCTTCGCGGCACACGCCGCCCAAACATCGGAAATAGAAATACAAAAAGAGAAGGGCGTCATGGACGCCCTTCCAATGCGTCCTGCCACACGCAGGCCGTAGAAAACTTAACGCTCGGAAACGGGACCATTCTCGAGCTCATCCGCCGTAAAGCCCAGGAAATACGTGCCCAAGGCGCTCACAAGGAAGCCTGCACCAGCAGCGATTCCAAAGTTGATGAGATTCTGGGTCCCGCCGCCCGCAAACGCGAGGAACTCCAAGAAGTTAGATGCCGCGCCGGCAGTATAAACCGTGGCTCCGAGAGCGATTGCAAGCGCACCGGCAACAAAGGATCCGATAATCTTCCAGACAAACACGCGGCGATAGCGCAGCATCATGCCGTAGATGAAAGGCTCGCCGACGCCTCCGACAATGTTTGCGACCAAATAGCCGAATGCCATGCTCTTCTCGTCTTTATCGCACAGCTTGAGCCAGGTCGCCACCTCGCAGCCGAAGGTCGCCCAAAGGCTAACGCCCGTCGCAACCAAAACAAAGCTGTCGGTTCCCACAGTCATATAGTTAGCGATGGCAATCATCGCAACCGCCACATGCATGCCGGTAATAATCATTGGGCACCAAAGACCCGCCAGAATACCTCCTCCGAGGATGGCGGCGATACCACCGGAAGTACCAAGGAACTCAAAACCGGCGGCGAGGGCATTACCGGCCCATGAACCAACAGGGGCGAGAGCGCAGAGAGACACAGGAGCAGCGACGACCATGGTAAGGAAAGGCGCGAAAACCGTTGAAAGGGTATCTGGCACATATTTGCGGAAGAAGCGCTCGATATAACTCATCGCCCACACGGACAGAAGAATGGGAAGGACCGTCTTTGTGTAGTTTGCGGCGACGCAGGGAATGCCATAAACGGAGAACTGAGCTCCATCGGTCGCAAGCTGAATCATGGTCGGGTCGATAAGAATGCCGCCCATAAAGGCACCGAGGACAGGCGTTACGCCAATGTTCTTAGCCGCATTATAGCCAAGGTAGATGGGGATAAAATAGAACGCTGCGTCATAAACCATGTTCATCAGAACATAAAGGTCGCTTGTGTCGGACAGCACGCCCGCCATCGTAGGTCCCAGCACCACCGCTACGGTCTTGAACAGGCCAGCACACATTAGGACGGGGATCATAGGCACCATGGAGCTTGACAGGTAGTTGAGGATGTTATTGCCAATAACCTTAGGTGTGAGCTTCTGCTTAGGAGCATCAAGGTTCTCGTCGATGGCGTCCTGCTTGGCAAAGCCGCCGATCTTGCAGAGCTCGTCATAAACCTTGGGCACGTTTTGGCCCACGATTACCTGGAACTGCCCTCCGGAGATTTGAGCACCCAACACACCGCCAATCTTCTTCACTTCTTTGATATCGGGGGCATCGATATCTTTGAGGTTAAAACGCAGGCGCGTCATACAGTGCGCAACAAACGTCACGTTCTCCTTGCCACCGACGGCCTCGAGCACGTCCGCGGCGATTTTCTTATTGTCAGTCATAGCTGAACTCCCTTGCTTTTCTGTCTTCCCGTTTGCGCACACGCGAAGAACCGATTACGGCAGGCCTGACACGAGGCAAATCGAGAAAAGCAAGAAGAAGACAAAAACAGAAGAGCCCCAAAGCACAAAGCGGACAGGGAACTGTCTACGTCATGCTTCGAGGCTCTTCTCGAATAACACCTTATGTGACTATGAAACTACATCCAACAGTTGCTTTTACGAAAGTCGAAACCGGCCAACGGTCAAACTTCAGCGGCGAGCGGTCGATTAGGACCTAGATCCCGCGCAGACGCGATTGACGTGGAGCATCAGGTAGACCTTCTCTTCATCGGCGAGCCCGGCGTCAAAGCGCTCTTCGATAAGCGCGGCCATGCGGTCGACGCACACGGCCACGTCGGGATGCTGCTCGCAGAGCGGTCCGTAAAGCGCGCCGTTCTCCGTGTTGAGGGGCTCTCCTGTCTGCACGCGTTCTAACAGGTAGCGCACGTGCGTGGCATAACGGCAAAAGTCAAAGCCGTCGCGGTCCACGCAAACCCCCAGCTCGGATTCGATAATCTTGGTGAAGCTCTCGAGCATCACCTCGTCCTTACGCACCGTATTGGATTTGGCCTTTGAAGACGAGGCGACCACGCTGTTGACGATACAGAGCGCGATACCGCTCGCCTCCCCCCGCGGCATCTTGACGTTGAAGCCGCGATTGATGCCCTCGATCGCGAACTTGGCGATCTTGTACTCAATGGGGTACATCTGCTGCACATCATAGGAGAGCGGCATCTGCACAAACATATGCTCGCGGCAGCGTTTGATGGCAAAGGCGATATGGTCAGCCATGGTAAAGGGAAGGTTTGCCGAGAGCTCGCGCGAGATGTTGGAGCGAGCGATATCGGCAATCTGGGCGGAGAACTCCATCACCTGAGGATCGATCTCGTCGAGCAGCGCTAGGTAGCGCGAGTCGACACCGTAGAAGGTTCGCTCGATCTTATCGAGTGTGACCTCATCGGGGCCATTGGGAAACCCGATACCGCGGCCAATTGCCACGAGTTCACGGCCCTTGGCGTTTACGCAGATAACCGTATTGTTGTTGATCCGCTTAAGGATTTTCATGACGCTCCCTACCCGGCGCAAGCAACAGCGCCGCGAGCCCGATTATTCCACGGGATTTCAAATCCGGTCAACCTTCCTTTCGACATCCGAACGATTCGCCCCGTCTTCATTCGATCAGCCTGAGAAGAAGTTTCGCGCTTTGGTGAGTTGATGGTGTTGCGGGCGAATCCATCTCCGGTTCACACTGACTGGGTACCCTGAGGGCTGAACAACCTGTCGCAGCACTAAACGAACCGGGAGGACCCCGTATGACGACTGAATATACCGACGCGCCGCGCACGCGCGTCATGACGCCGGCATCGCTCAACAACGGCGTGCACGAGAACCATTCCATCGGACAGACCATGGCCATCGCACCCAAAAAGGGCCTGTTTGACGACATTTCCATTCCCCAGATCATCGCCGGCGCCGCAGCTGCCGCCACGAGCGTCGCGCTTGCCTCCAAGATTGGTATCGCTGGTTCAGTAATTGGCGCCGCCGTGAGCTCGGTCATCACCGTTGTGTCCTCGCAGGTCTACCGCCACTTTATCTCTGCCAGCGCCGAAGCAATCAAGGGCACGCATGCCGCTGTCGACTACCCTGCCGGCGCCTACGAGCCCGTTGAACCCGATGTCGAGGAGCACCTAGGTGGCGCCGCGACCACGCAGGAGATGCGTCAGGTTGCAGGTCGCGCGACCACGGCGCGCGTCGCCCCCAACAGCCTGCGCGCCAAGGCAGCGGCAGAGCGCAGCCAGACGCAAAAGAAGGTCATCGTCTTCTCGATCGCCATCGCCATCGTCGCGGTCATCGCCTGCGCCGGCGCCATCCTTATCACCACCGCCGGAGAGGGTCTGGGTGAGCGCCCCGAGCCAATCCTTTCGTCGCGCACGACCGAGAGCGATGCAAATGGCACCGCCCAGTCACAAGATCAGCAGGCACAGACGGACGACGCACAAGACAGTTCTACCTCTGCCGATTCGTCATCGAACACCCAAAACCAATCGCAGGACACCGATTCTTCTGCGTCCAACAGTGGCACGCCGTCCGGCACGACCGACTCAAGCCAAACGACTGACGGTTCGCATCCGAGCACGGGCGGCCAGACGAGCGACAGCACTTCGGGAACGGGCACAGCAGACGGCAGCAACACCAACAGCTCGAACAGCTCGAGCGGAACCGCGTCCGGCACGGCATCCGACAACTCGAGCCAAGGCACGGCATCGGGCAACTAAGCACATTTTCCTCTCATAGATAACCGGCCTGTATAACGGGCGCGAATCGACAGCGGTTCGCGCCCGTTTGCTTTGGGCGCCGAGATGGCAAGGCCTGTGCGATGGTAAGATGCTTTGGTGTGTAAAGAGGAGATTTGCCATGAGCAAGACAATAGTTAAGCCCACGCTATCGCTGGGCAACCACATCTATCTGTATCGCCTGCTGCGCGACGCGATTGGGTGCGGTAAGCAAACGTTTATGACGCAGGTCGAGGAGGCGCTCGCCGCCGGCGACATGGCCGCTTATGACCTAGGCTTTGAGTCCACGCGCGAGCTGCTCGAGGAGCTCGACGACTGCATTAAGCTGACCGTCTTTAAGGGCGGTCGCCTGTATGCTACCGTCATCGCCAACGAGGCCTGGGATACCGCCCTTGCCAAAGGCGAGGACAAGCCCAAGGCTGCCAAGGGTGCCAAGCAGTCCTACAAAAAGAAAAAGCGCGGCGAGAAAGACCTCAAGGCTGTACGCCCCAAGCACGTTAAGCGTCCCGAGCCCGTGGCCGAAGTCGCTCCGGAGCCCGAGCCCGAGACAGAGATCGAAGTCGCTATTGAGGTAACGGCAGAAGCCGAAACCGAAATCGCCGCCACGATCGATCCCGAAGTCACATCCGAGCAGGAAGCCACTGTGGAGCTCAACGAAGCGCCCAAGTCGACAACCGAAGAAGCCGCTAACCAACCCGAGACGTCTGCGTTCCAAAACAGCGATGTCTTTGGCGACGAGGCCGAGGACGATCAGCCCGACGAGCCCGCCGATCAAGGCGCTACCGAGTCGGCGCCGGAGCCCGAGACGCCGCAGCCCGCCATCTCGCTCACGGTTGTCTATGACCCCGAGAACGCCAACGCCGGCATCACCACCATGGCATCCACGCCGGTCGAAGCAAAGCTGCCTGTCGAGGCAGAGGACGCCCCGCAAGCCGATGCCAAAACCGAGACTGAAGACACATCCGTCTCCGTGGAACCGACAGATTCCGCAGTTAAGCCGGAACCGGTGCCTGAGTCTGCACCCGTCATCGAGTCCGCATCCGAACCTGTCTATGACCAGATTCCCGCACCGGCTCCGGTCCCCGCTGCAGCACCGGCCCCCGCACCCGCAGCGCCCGCCATCCCCGAGGACTTCCCCGTCGATTTCACAACCGAGGTCTTCTGCCCCGGCCCGCTTTTGCACCAGCTGTCGACCTATCTCCCCTACGGCGCCGACACGCTCGGCATCGTCGGCGAGTACTACTGGATCGCCCGCGAGCGCGGTACCATCGAGGCCGCGCGAAACCGCGCAAGCTTCCCCCTGCACTACACGCAGGCCGGCGAGCGCCGCGAGGTTGCCGTGCGCATCCGCCGCAACACCGCCGGCGGTCTCGGAGCCGCCTGGACCATCGATAAAGTCGAAGAACCCGAGCAGTAACGACAAACGGCTCAAATCCAAATCAGGATTTGAGCCGTTTTTGCTCATTCGTTTAAATTGCTCATTTGTCGATGCATCGTAACCAACAGCGAGCGAGCCGCAAGTGCCCCAGGTTGCCGTGAAAGAGGAGCGACGCGTACTTTGGTACGCGAGCGACGGTTTGAACGACAAGATGGGGTGCTTGCGGCTCGCGCAGCATCATCTCGTTACGCGGTTTGGTAAAACCGCGTAACAAACCTAGTCACGCGTCAGCTTGCGGTGAATACGATGCGGCTGGGCTGCGTCCTCGCCCAGGCGCTCGATGCGGTTGGCCTGATAGGCCTCGAAGTTGCCCTCGAACCAATACCAGTTGCCCGGATTCTCGTCGGTGCCCTCCCACGCCAGAATGTGCGTGGCGACGCGGTCCAGGAACATACGGTCGTGGCTAATAACCACCGAGCAGCCCGGGAACTCGAGCAGCGCCGCCTCGAGTGAGGACAGCGTCTCGACGTCGAGATCGTTCGTGGGCTCGTCGAGGAGCAGCAGGTTGCCGCCCTGCTTGAGCGTGAGCGCCAGGTTCAGACGGTTGCGCTCGCCACCGGAGAGTACGCCAGCGCGCTTCTGCTGGTCCTGGCCCTTAAAGCCAAAGCTCGCCACATAAGCACGGCTCGGAACCTCGGTCTCGCCGACCATCATGTGGTCCAGGCCGTCCGAGACGACCTCCCACAGGTTCTTATCGGGGTCGATGCCAGAACGGTTCTGATCGACATAGGAGATCTTGACGGTCTCGCCCACCTCGAGCTCGCCCGAAGTCAGCGGCTCCAGGCCCACGATGGTCTTGAACAGCGTGGTCTTACCGACACCGTTGGGGCCGATGACGCCCACGATGCCGTTGCGCGGCAGGGTGAACGAAAGGTCGTCGATGAGCACGCGACCGTCGAATTCCTTGTGCAGGTGATGGGCCTCGAGCACCTTGTTACCCAAACGCGGTCCAACGGGAATGCGGATATCGGTCCAGTCGAGCTTCTGGCTTGCGCGGGCCTCGGCCTCCATCTCCTCGTAGCGAGCCAGACGAGCCTTGTTCTTGGCCTGGCGAGCCTTGGGCGAGCTGCGTACCCACTCGAGCTCGGCCTCCATGCGCTTGGCGAGCTTGGCGTCGCGGTTGCCCTGCGCCTCGATACGGGCGGCCTTGGTCTCCAGATACGTGGAGTAGTTGCCCTTGTAGGGATAAAGGTGACCGCGGTCGACCTCGCAGATCCACTCGGCAACGTTATCCAGGAAGTAGCGATCGTGCGTGACGGCAAGCACCGCGCCCTGGTAGTTGTGAAGGAAGTGCTCGAGCCACAGGATCGACTCAGCGTCTAGGTGGTTTGTGGGCTCGTCAAGCAGCAGCAGGTCGGGAGCCTCGAGCAGCAGCTTGCACAGGGCCACGCGACGGCGCTCGCCGCCGGAAAGCACGTTGACCGGCATGTCGGAATCGGGCAGCTGCAGGGCGTCCATGGCCTGGCCGAGCTTGGAATCGATATCCCAGCCATCAGCGGCGTCGATCTCGTCCTGGAGCTTGCCCATCTCGGCCATGAGGGCGTCCATGTCGCAGTCCGGGTCGCACATCTCCTCGCCGATCTTGTTGAAGCGATCGACCTTGGCAATCATGTCGCCAAACGCCATGCGCACGTTCTCGATGACGGTCTTGTCGTCGTCGAGCGGCGGCTCCTGTTGCAGGATACCCACGGTGTAGCCGGGGGTGAGCCTGGCATCGCCGTTGGAAACTTCCTCGATGCCGGCCATGATCTTGAGCAGGGTCGACTTGCCCATGCCGTTGGGGCCCACGACGCCGATCTTGGCACCGGGATAGAAGCTCAGGGTCACGTCGTCAAGAATCACCTTGTCGCCATGGGCCTTACGAGCCTGATACATCTGGTAGATAAACTCCGCCATTTGCCTGTTTTATCCTTTCTACCTTCTGTTTCCCTATTCTTGATTCGCTTTAGTGGAAACGAAATGAGGAAACCAGCTCTGAAACTAAACGAAAAAGGGGCATGGTTGCCCACACCCCCTAATACTACCTGGGAAAAGTCCCTCGGAACATACTATGAACTGCGTACGCTAGTTTTCCGCAACCTTAACGAGCGGCTCGCTGCGATTTGCGCCACAGCAGATACGAATAGACGTAGGCAGCTCCAGCTGAACCAAACGCCAGAACCGCAATCACCGCGGCGACGACTTCACTCGAAAGCACGCTACCCGCCACGCCCATCACAATCAGGCCAACGCCCAGCACCATAAAGCAAGCACCGCCAAAGCGCTGTGTGCGACGCCAGTTCTCGGGATCGGCAAGCGCCCAAGGTGTCTTGATACCGAGCGTATAGTTCTGCTTCACACGCGGCAAGTAGTTGCCTACGCCGATGAACAGCAAACCGACAACACCGGAAATCAGCACGTTAACCGAACCGACCGCCGGCACCACGCCCCAGACCGTAAGCTCTCCCAGCCAGCTTATGGCGCACATGAACAAGGTGAAGGCGATTACGAAGCCCTGATAGAACTTGCCCGAGGTTCGATATGCCTCGCCTTTGGGGTCGATGCGCGGCACCACGCAGAACATTGCGAGAAGCGCCAGAGGCAGCGCGCCGAGCGCGGAGGCCATCCAGCTAGGACCCCAACCGTCGACGGCGCCGTTCGCGCCCCAGTGCGTGGGAATCTGCGCAGGCAAGCTCGGCATCACCATGAGGTGCGCTACGACATTGGCGACGCACAGAGCGACCAGCGCAATCCACACGCGCGACGATACCCCTGTGGGGTGAATGCCCTTGTTTTCGTTATTCATCCTTATCACCTTCATTGTTTGTAAAACCCATAAACCAGCCAATTAAATCCTGCATGACGGTGGTGTTTAAGCTGTATACGATGTTTTGGCCATGGCGCTCGTCGGTCACCAGCCCGGCGTTTTTAAGCGTTGCCAGATGATGGCTGAGCGACGGTTTGCTTATGTCGAAATGCTCGGCGAGCTCCCCCGCCGTGCAATTGCCCTCGCGCAGCAGTTCTAAAATGCGCCGCCGCGTTGGATCCGCCAGCGCCTTAAAACCCTCTCCCGGCATAAGACCTCCTCTCAGCACCCCTCATGACGCGCACACTATACTCGGTATTTAGATGTTTGTCTAACTATCTAATCGAAATGCTTCAAACCACATCAGAGTAAGCGCCATCGCAACCTATGGGCGATTACCTATAATGGCGATAGCTAAAACACGACCTGCTTCCCCATCGGAGGATATTTATGACCGAAACCACTGCCGCAGCCGCCATCGAGACACGCGACACCAAGCTCGAGATCATCATGGGCCGCGAGGCACTCGATAAGCTCGCCGATGCTACGGTGTTGGTGCTCGGCTGCGGAGGCGTGGGCTCCAACTGCTGCGAGGCACTCGCCCGCGGCGGCATCGGTCATTTCGTCATTCTGGACAAGGACATCATCGCGCCCAGCAATATCAATCGCCAGGCCATCGCCTTTCATAGCACCGTCGGCAAGCGCAAGGTTGACGTGATGGAAGCCATGATCCACGATATCAATCCTGCCGCCACCGTTATCAAACGTACCGAATACCTGCTGAGCGACAACATCGATGATTTCTTCGCGAGCGTTTTGGAGCAGACGGGCGGCAAGCTCGACTACGTCGTCGACGCCATCGACACCATCTCGGCCAAGCTCACCATTGCCAAATATGCTCAGGACCACGGCATTCGTTTGGTTAGTTCCATGGGCGGGGCCAACAAGCTCCATCCCGAGTGCCTCCGCTTTGCCGACATCTTCGATACGGTACGTGACCCCATGAGCCGCATTATGCGCAAAGAATGTAAGAAGCGCGGAATCAAGAGCCTACATGTACTGTTTAGCTGCGAGGAATCGGTTAAGACGCAGCCCCGCGACCCTTCCAACATCCACGAGCGCACCGAGCTGGGAACTGCGAGCTTTATGCCGCCCATCATGGGCCAGATGATCGCTGGCGAGGTTATCCGCCAGATCAGCGGGCGCGGGTGCGAACGCGTGCGCGCCGATGGCCAGCGCCTAAATTAACGAGACGCACCGCGATGACACCGCAATTATTTGATGCGCATTGCCATCTTGATTTAATGGCTCGCCCGGACGCCGTTGCCGATGAGGCAACGGCGCTGGGCCTGGTCCTATTTGACTGCGGCGTCGATCCGCACGACTTTGCACGCGCCAAGAAGCGCGCCTGCGGCCGGTCAAATATCTTTGCCGGCATCGGCCTCCATCCCTGGTGGCTCGCCGACGGCCGCTGCGGTCCTGCCGAAGTCAATCTGCTTTGCGAAGTCGCTGACCAAGAGCGCTATATCGGCGAGGTAGGACTCGACTTTTCCGCGCGCTTTGCCGGAAGCGAACCGCTACAAATACAGACATTTGACCGGCTCTGCGATGCGCTCGTGCAGCATCCTCTTACCGGGCGCGTAATATCAATTCACGCCGTTCGTTCGGCGGGAACCGTACTGGACGTCCTCGAATCGCATGGACTACTCATCCCAAACTCCGACTCCCCCGTTATCATCTTCCACTGGTTTAGCGGCACTTCGGACGAACTCGTCCGCGCGCGTAATGCGGGCTGCTATTTTTCCGTCAACGAACGCATGCTCGCATCTAAACGAGGACGCGAATACACACGACAGATTCCACTCGACCGTCTACTGCTCGAGACCGATGCGCCGGCCGAGCCAAACACAGAAACAAGCGCGCAATCGCTCATCAGATCGCTCACAAGGACCTCAGAACGCATCGCCTCGCTCAAAAAATGTGACATAAAGCACATCGAATCGGCAGTTTTAGCAAATGCGCGCTCTGTTTTTGACCTTCGCTAACCCCTGTGGGCAAAAATGCCAAGGGACATGCGAATCGCACAACGCAGTCCCTATTGGAAGGCGGTACAGTTCGGCGGCATTACACCAATTCGTGCATGAGATCACGGTTGCGTGTATACAATTCGTCAAAGATATGACGACGCGACGCATATAGCTCGTGGGCAGTCATATCGGGCACGATTGTTTGCGCAACGCCAAGGACTCGGGCGAGTTCATCCCATGATGTATAGGCGCCACCTGCGAGAGCTGCCATAATGGCATCACCGAAGCATGCGCCCACCGTAACCTTGGCAACCGAGACCTCGCGCCCGCATACGTCGGCGATAGCTTGCATCCAAATTGGATTCTTGGTTCCACCTCCGACAAGCATAATGCGCCCAATTGGCAGTCCATGCTCTCGCTCGATAATGTCGACATGGGATGCAACGGTATACGCGACGCCTTCCAAGGCGGCGCGAACCATATGGGCTCGCGTATGCCTTCCGGTCAGGCCAAAGAAGACGCCACGCGCCTCGGGATCGTTGAGCGGAGTACGCTCCCCCGCAATGTACGGCAGACACAGGAGCCCATCGGCACCCGGCGCCACATCGGCGGCATCATGCGCCATAACCGAATATGCATCGGGGCCACCGTGGCCCTCGGCCTCTACGGCGTCGCGATACAGCTCTTGGCGCAGCCACGATGTGAGTGCACCCGCTGTATTGGTCCCCGCGCAGATCCCGTAAGTTCCGGGAATGATAAACGTCCCTGGCCACAGGCGAGCATCATCGACCATATGATCAGCTAAGTAGATGAAATACGCCGTGCTCCCCAACTGAACCATCATATCGCCGGGACGGAATACACCCGTCGAAATGGCCTCGGCACCAGAGTCGCCCGTTCCCACCAAGACAGGTGTCCCTGCCACGAGCCCCGTCGCCTCAGCCGCACGCTGCGTAATCACCCCGGCAATATCGGTAGCCGACATTACCTCCGCCATCTGGTCAGGCCGGCAGAAACGAGCACATTCCCGAGCATCAACCTTCCAAGTGTAGCGATCGTATAGGGGAAGAAAATCCTCCGCCAAATAACGGTCCACCGTAAAACGCCCCGTCAACTTCGCGCACAGAAACGATGACGCCGTCAGGAACTTCGCGGCACGTTCGTGCACCTCGGGCATATTCTCCTTAAACCACAAGATCTTTGGAGCAATATCTGACGAACAGGGATCGTGCCCGAAAAGCTCGCGTGCGCGATCTGGCCCATATTCGGAAAGAAGCTCGTCAATCTGCGGCTTCGAACGTGCATCGACTCCATATAAAATCGCGGGTGCCAGCGCGTTGCACTCGGTATCGACCGGTACGCAGTCGCAACCCAATGCGGAAAGGCCCACGCATCCAATCTGCGCCGCATTAACCCCCGATCGCACCACCAGCTCGCGCGACAAGCGGCAAAAATCTCCCCACCAAACTGCCTCCGCATCATGCTGGTACCATCCATCACGCGGGTTGTCCGTCTCGTGTCCACAAGAGGCCTGGCAAACGATATTGCATCGATCATCGATTAAAGCGCCTTTAGAGGCGCTTGTCCCAATATCAATACCCAGATAGAACGCCATAGGTGCCTACTCCCCTCGCGCCGTACGAGCGGCAGCCATAAAACGAACTACCCGCTCAACATCAACCGGGGCATCCAGCTTTCCGTCGCGCTTTAAGCAGGTGCCGACAAACGCGCCATCGTAGTGAGCAAATACGTCAGCCACGGTATTTTCGCGACAACCGGTGCCACATACCACAGGCACTTCGCCAACACGCTCGCGGACCTCATCGGCAAGCTCGCCCGAAGCACCACGACCGGCAGCCGAACCGCCGATGACCATCGCATCTGGAAGGCAATTAAAGAGAAGTGAATCGGCAATGTCCGCAGTCGTGCGGTCGTTGAGATAAACCTCCCCCTCGCTCGTGATGAAGTGAAAAAGCTTGAGGTCGTCCAGGCGCAGCGCCGTCTTGCGACGCATGGTGTGAGCGAAATCTCGGTTAATCAGCCCGAGATCACCGGCCCAGGCACCGCAAAAATTGCAGCGCGTGAACTGCGCATCGACGGCAGCGCACAGCTCGATTGTGGCATCACCATCGTAAATGGCTTCAGCTCCCCAAGGGGTCGACAAATCATGGGACAGAACCCCGATTACATAGCCCATCGATGCAAGGGTTGAGGGAGAAACGTGCTGCTCATAGGGCATCGAGAGCTCATTGGTAATCAAAATGCCATCGACACCGCCCCGTTGCAACGCTTCGAGATCGCGCTTGGCGGCTTCCACGACCTGCGACACGCTTCCGCCCGGGTAATACAGTGGATCGCCCGGCAGAGGACGCAGGTGCAGCATTCCGATAACCGGCTTTTCGGTCTTGAACATCGAAGTTAGAAACGACATGACGTACTCCTTCATAGGGTTATCGCGGGGACGTTACTCCCCCAGCACCTCGACGTACACTTTTCGCTTCTGCGGACCGTCAAACTCCGCAAGATAGATGTTCTGGGCACCTCCACACACGATGTGGCCATCTTGGACGGGAAAGAAGCAGCTGTTTCCACAAATCATGCTCTTGATATGCCCACAGGAGTTGTTGCCGGTGGCTCCATAGCTCGGCAGGAAGTGTGCATGCGCATAGGGGGCATCTAGCGGGGCGATGCGATCAAGCGTCTCCATAAGATCCGTCTCCACGCAGGGCAGCCCCTCGTTTACCACGATTCCACAGGTCGTATGCGACAAAATAATCGCTGCCAAGCCATTCGTCACCGAGCTGCGTTCAATGGCAGCGTGCACGTCTTCGGTAATATCGATGAACTGGTCCGGAGCAGTCGATAGATAGCTCAATGTCTCGAGCGTCACCATGTTCACTCATCCCCTTCAAGAAAACGCAGGGCATTACCCCAGTAGAGCCTTTCTCGCGCATCATCGCGCATGGACACGGTATCGAGCGCCCGTTTGAGTTTGAACGCACGGAAGCGCGGCGTATTGCTGGCGAACATCACTTGATGCGATAGCGCGCGCTCATACCACAGCGGCCCCATATCGACCGTGAAAAGACGCTGCATCATCTCCTCGGGCGAATCGATGTAAGTGATAGAGGTGTCCGTGTAGCAGTTGGGATACTTGAGCAGCATCGCCACGGTCTCGCGCACCCAGGGCCAGCCAAAGTGGGTCAAACTAAAACGCACATTTGGATGCGTTGCGATTGTGTGCTCAAATACAAGCGGATTACTGCGCGAGAGCTCTGCGCCCGGCTCCCAAGACATACCGGCATGGAAAACCACCGGCTTGTTATAGCGCTCGCACAGCTCGTAAAGCGGCTCGGCCACGGCATCATCGGGAGCAAAACCCTGCTTTGCCGGATGCAGGCAAAGCCCCTTTGCCCCCAACTCGGTAAAGGCGCGCCCCAATTCGTCTGCGGCACCGCTCACCTGCGGATCTACGCTCGCAAATCCCCACAGACGATCGGGATGCGCGGCAACCAGCATGGCAATCTGGTCATTGGTGCCAAAATTCCCTCCGCATGCCGTGGTTACATCGAGCGGCATGAGCACGCTCTTCTGCACATCGCAGACGTCCATCTCGACTTGAAGCTCATCCCAATCCATGGGGCCCATATGCCCCATACCAAATTCTCGTGACCAAAAACCGAATCCATCAGGCTCATCACCCGGCGTATAGATCTCGCCGTAGAGCATGGGCTGGACCAACATGTCGATAACCATTTCGCACTCCTTTCCAAGCATTTGACCCTAGTACGGCTCAAAAGAGCCGATGACGCGGGACGAAAGCTCGGCGCCCGCCTTCATACACGCCGGAATATCAAGGCCATCAATCACGCCCTTGGTAAACCCGGCGATATACGAGTCACCGGCGCCCACGGTGTTAACGACCTTCTCCGCCGGTACGATCCCGCACTCATAGAAGCGTTCGCCGTCAAAGGCAATGCTTCCCTTCTCGCCAAGCGTGGCAACTGCCACCCGCGGCCCCAACTTCTGTACGTGACGTACCCAATCACGCAGCTCCGGAGTGTCCTCTTCAAACGACATAAACGCATAGTCTACGTAAGGAAAATGAGCCTCGCAGGCATATTCGGGATCCTGGCTGAACACCGAGAAGTCCATAACCACCGTCTTGCCCGCATCATGCCATTCGGGCAGGAGGTCCAAACAATTGCCAAACAGGTCGGTATGAATGATGTCATGCTCTAGGATAAACGCCCGGTCATCTTCATTCGGTCGATATGTCTCCATTACGCCATCGATTGCCTCGAGATGCACGCGATCGACGCCGTCTTTCAATGCCATGAGCATCACCGAGGTGTCGCCATCCTCCACCCGCAGATGTGAGATATCGAACCCCTCAGCGGCCAGCGCCTCTCTCATCTTGTCTCCGTACTCGTCCTTGCCGACAACCGACACGGCGGATACCGAAACTCCCATTCGTGCAAGATGGATACCCCAGTCAATGCCATTACCAGTCGGATAGAACACGCCGATGTTTTGATAGACGTCCGCACAGCAAAAACCAGCCGCGCACGCTTTAATACTCATGGTCTTCTCCAATGTTCAAAAGGGGACCCACCACATGGCGAGCCCCCTTTTCGCGTTTCGCTTATTGTTTTGCATCGGCCGTCCAAAGCCTCATAGCCAGACCGCCGTACGCTTTCTTAAGCTATTCGACGATTGGTGCTCCGTGGCCCCAAGAACCTTCCATGCCGCACACGGTCGAGGCAAACCCAGCAGCAAAGTCGAGCGCACGCTCGATGGCCTCGGCGCCATCTTCACCACGCTTGGCGGAATCGAGATAGCACATCAAAAACGAGGTGAGGAACGAGTCGCCCGCCCCCATGGTGTCCTTCATGTCCGTTACCGGTTTAGCCAGCTGGCGGTAATAACGCTCGCCGTCGTAAGCAATGCAGCCCTCGGCGCCCGCCGTAGCCGACACAAAACGCGGACCCAAGCCCTTCACCCATGCCAGACGCTCGCGAATCTCGTCCTCACTCGCGGCATCCGCCGCACTAAAGAAAGCGAAATCGACGTAGGGCGCAATCTGCTCGTAGTACTCGTCGGTGGAGTCGTCCGAAAAGTCAAAAGAGACCGTGACGCCCGCAGCCTTCAGCTTGGGCAGCTCGCGCTCGGTAAAGCAATAGTTGCCCGAATGAACCACATCGAACTGCTTCACGTACGAAAGGTCAAAGCGATCGAGGACATAGCGCGCATCGCCACGGATACCGCCCTCGTTGGAGCCAAGGAAGACACGGTCACCGTCAACGACGGTGACGCGAGCCGCTCCGTTCTCGCCAATCATCTGCTCGCACTTGTCAAGCTCGATACCCTCATCCTCGAGGCTTGCAATGACATGCTCGGCAGCGGCGTCATTGCCAAAAATGCCCATGTATGCGGAGCGTGCGGCACCGCATTTCTTGGCATAAACGGCGAAGTTCACCGCATTGCCGCCAGGATACATGGTATGGATATGCTCGTAGCGATCGACGACGTTGTCGCCAAATCCGAGCGCGTTAACGTTAAATGCCATGGCCTTTGTCCCTTCTAGTACTCGACAACACCCATATAGCGACGGAAATCGGGATCGTGATCAAACACCTTGCCGCGTGCAGCACGCAGCTCGCAGTTCATGGCATAGAACAGCACCGGGTCCAGATAGGCACGGACGCTCGCCGGCACGGCTTCCATACCGTACTCCTTGGCATCGAGCACCATCAGCGTATCGGTATGCGTCTTAAGGAACGCCAGGGCGCGCTCGTCCATAGCACGGCACTCGCTGGAGCCCATCTGCAGGAAGTAAAAAACGCCATCCTGAGTAGCCTCGAAGGGGCCATGGAAGTACTCGGCAGAGTGGATGTAGCTGCAGTGCTGCCACTGCATCTCCATAAGAGAGCAGATAGCGAAACCGTAGGTCTGGCTAAAGTTGGGACCGCTGCCCAGAATATAGAAGAACTCGTGCTCCTGGCAAAGCTTGGCAAAGCGATCGCCCAGCTCGGCATTTACCTTCTCGCGTGCCGGGGGAAGAATCTTATCCATCTCGGCGATACCGGCATACATATCGGCAAGATCGGCGTAGCCCTCCTGCTGATCGAGCAGCTCTGCCGCAAGCGACAGCGAAATACCAGCGGGGACCTCGGCCTGCGACACACCCTCGCCCCACGGGTAGACCCACGTGGTCCACTTGCCGGAGTCGATCTTAGATCCAGCGTTGTCGGTCTGGGCGATCACCGTAGCGCCGGCAGCAAGGGCAATCTCGCAGCCCTCGACGACCTCGGGGGTGTTGCCACTGTGGCTACAAGCGATGACCAGGGACTTCTCGCCCAGACGACGCGGACGCATAATGTCGAATTCACGCGCGGTATAGATATACGAAGTGAAGGTGGTTGCCTCGCGCTGCAGAAGCTCATGAGCCGGGATCAAATCGATCATGGAGCCACCGCAAGCAATCCAGTAGACGCTGTCGAACTTGCCCTTCTCGGCAATTGCCTCTTTGATCAGATCGTGTGCGTTCATATCCAGTTCCTTTCTTGTTTGGTCCGCAATCAATGAGATTGGCTGCGTGGCCGATAGTTGTTTTAGTCAATCAGATATTTCTCGAATGCGGCCATGTTCTTGGCATCTGCCGCCGCCGGGTCATCGTAGTAACGACCGTCCGTGATTTCCTGGCCCAGCATGCCGTCAAAACCATGGGCGTTGAGCGTGGCGACGAAGGCGTCCATATCGTGCTTGCCATCGCCCCACACCAGATGGCCATACGGGTCACCGTCGATAAAGTGCATCTCGTGAATTGCCCCATCACCAAAGGCGGCAAACCAGTCCTCGAGCGTCTCGCCTGCAACGCCCATCGCGGTTGTATCAACCATGGGCTGTAAGTACGGGCTCGCGACCTCGTCAATCATGCGCTTCGCATCGGAAACCGTCGTCACAAGGTTGCTCTCCTCGGGACGCAGGCTTTCCATCGTAAGCACCAGACCGTGCTCGCCGGCATACTCCGCCAGAATGGACAAGTGCTCGCGGCTGCGCTTCCAGGCTTCCTCGCGATCCTCGTCCCAGTCGCCCCAGCCCGAGTTGACGGACATACGGTCGCACCCAAGTACCTCGGCAAGCTCAATGCCGTGCTTAAAGTACGCCAGGCTGCGCTGTTCATGCAGCGGCTTGCGTGCGCAGTATTGCCAAGGATAGACAACATTCTCGGGGCACAGAGTACGATACCTAAGCCCACGGTCTGCAGCCTTTTTCGCCAGGACCTCAGCCTCAAAGTAGCCCGTGTGGTCGAGCGTCACATGCGGCTCCGCACACCACAGCTCAATGGACTCAAAGCCCAAACGCTGCTGCGCGTCAAGGAAGTAATCGAGCGACCACATGATGTAGTGGATATTCATGCCCGCAATCTGTTCGCGGCGCAGCGTCGGTTTGGATTCAGACACCTTATGCCTCCTTATTTCGATCGAACACGATTTGTCCGTCCGACATCGTCATATCAACCGCAAGATCGCGTGCGTCGCGATAATCGAGGTCAAACACATCCCGATCGAGCACGCAAATATCGGCAAGCTTGCCGACCTCGAGCGTACCCAGCTCGTCTTCGCGCATCAGGTCGTACGCGCCCCCGGCAGTCCAAGCGCGCAAGAGCTCGACAAGCGTCAGCGCGTTGACCTCATTCACGGGCAGTCCGTCGTCGAAGTATCCGCCGCACGCACTGTAGATTGACTCGCCCAAGCTCGGAATCAACAGCGGTAAATCCGTGCCACAGCACACTGTGCATCCGGAATCTTCCATGCCGCGGCGATTCCAGCTATGCAAAAGTCGCGTCTCGCCAATTTGTCGACGCATCATCGACAGGCAATCCTCGCGTCGGTCCAGCGTCAGAATCTGCGGATAGACCTCGCAAATTCCACCTAACTTGCCAAACTCGACAAGATCGGTCGGGTCAGAGTTCTCGAGATCGGTAATCGCATGGCGGCGAAGCATCCGTCCATGCTCGTCTCGAGGCAGCGAGGCATAGAGCGCCACGGTGCGACGAACGGCGCCATCGCCCTGGCAATGCAAGGAATATCGGAATCCGTCAGCATCAATTGCACGCAGCTCGTTCTCAATCAGATCCCACTCTGGCTCCTCGACGACCGTCTTGCCGGCAGCACCCGCATCGGCCGAGTCCTCATAGGGTTCTATCATCTCGGCAAGCCCCGCCCATACGCCGCGATCGGTCATACGGTTGAAGCCAGAAAAACGAACGAACGGTCCCCGGAAGCGCTCTCGTGCCTCGCGGGCATATGCAAGATTTGCACCGGCACCCACCGGCTGCGACATCATAGAGACGCGAACCGTCAGCTCACCAGATTCCTCACGGCGAGCCATTTCGTCGGCAAAGCCGTAGTAGTCATCAAACGCCATCTCCTTGATGGCGGTAACGCCGCGTTCGTTAAGCATGCTCATGTAGTCCGAATACCCGGCACGTACCTCAGGCAGCGCGAGGAAATCGCTCATCATGCGCCAGATCTTCTCGGCATAGCACGCCTGGGGTGTGAAGCCGTATCGCGCACTGGCGGCAGCATTGAGAACACAGGTCTCCGCGCCCGGTGTAAAGCAGACGACAGGGATATCGCCAAAACACTCGTCAAACACAGCTGCTGTATTTGCGTTCTCGGCATCCGATGCCAACGTTTCGGGTAGGTTGTGGCCAAAAGCCGCCGCGCAATCCGGATGATCTTCTTTCCATGCACGCAAGAGCGACACGGCCTCTTTGGCATCGGCGACGCCGGACAGATCAGACCCCAACGTCCGCAGTGCCCAGCCCGTATAGAAGGTATGCACATCGATCAGGCCGGGCATGACGGTGCGGTCGCCCAGGTCAACTACCTCGTCCGCTTGGGTCAAATACGAAGCTACCTCGCACTTGGTGCCAACAGCCTCAATTCGATTGCCACGGACCGCTACGAAACCTTCAAACGGCAGGTCCCCCGTACCAGTAAAGACGCTCTTAGACGTCAGGACCGTCAAACGATCAGACATCACAACCACCTACATCGGAAGCATGCCAGAGATTGCCGTTACGATCAGGCCAAAGACGACCATGAAAATGAAGAACTTCCAAATGGTCTTCCACCATTGGCCAAACGAAATCTTAGCCACGGCAAGGCCGGCGACCGTCATGCCCGCCACGGGACTGATGGTGTTGATGGTCTGATTAGCAAACTGGAGCGCGGTAACGGCTGCCTCGGGATTGAGGCCCATAAGCTCGGTCAGGGGGCCCATAACAGGCATGGTGAGCGCCGCCAGGCCAGAACTCGAGGGAACCAGCAAAGAGAGCAGGCCAAGGACGATATACATAAACGTGGTGTAGACGGCGGCGGGTGCACCGGCGAGCGCAGTAGCGAGCGCCTGGAGGATGGTGTCGATGATCATGCCGCCCTCGGCGATGACCAGAATACCGCGAGCGATACCGATAACGATAGCGGCGTACGCAAAGTCGGCGAGACCTTTAACGAACTCCTCAGCGATCGTCTGCTGGTCAAGACCGCCCAGGATACCGGCAAGCAAGCCCATGCCAAGGAACACGGCGGAAATCTCATTCATGTACCAGCCCTGGGTAACAAGACCCCAGACGATAATGCCCATACCGCAGGCAAAATCGATAAGCACGAGCTTCTGACGGGTAGTGAACTCTTCCTCGATGGAAGCATCGGTCACGGAAAACTCGATACGCTTGAGCTTATCGTCCTCATACGTAATGGACGACTCGGGGTTTTTCTTGACGCGCATGGCATAGCGCATGGCCCATGCGATGCCAACGGCGGTAAAGATGACCCAAGAAATGGCGCGCAGCCACAGCTGAGGATTGCCCTCGATGCCGATAATGCCCTGTGCGATCAAGACGTTAAACGGATCGATGGTCGAGGCACAATATCCCAGGTTAGGACCAAGGAAGCAGATGATGAATGCCGTCATCGAGTCATAACCGATACCCATCATGATGGGAATGAAGATGGCATAGAACGGCAGGGCTTCCTCAGACATACCAAACGTAGTGCCGCAAATGGACAGCAACGTCATCGTGATGGGAATGATGAGGATGTCCTTGTTCTTGAGTTTTTTAATCACACGGCTCATGCCGGCATTCAAAGCGTTGGTCTTGGTGATGATTGCGAACGATCCGCCAATCAATAAGACGAACGCAACGACGTCGGCAGCCTCCTGGATGCCCTTAGTAGGCGCTTGCAGGACCGCAAAGATATCCTGGCCCAGATTGATGGTCTCGCCGGTCTCGGAATCGGTGTAGTTCTTATCGACCTGTTCATAGGTTCCAGCAACGGCGACTTCACGCTCACCCGCCGCTGTCGAAATCGTCTTGCGCTGATACTGACCAGAGGGAACGATCCAAGTCAGGACCGCAAAGACAACGATCAGCAAGAACATGATCGTATAGACATGCGGTAATTTGAACTTAAAACGTCTGTTTGTCTTCTTCGCCTTCGTATCTGACATAGATACCTCCAAAGAACTCGAGAATGCATCACATCTCGCTTCAACGCTTACACAAGGCAAACGTTCTATGACGTTCTATAGATTACCAGCAGCTTTTTCCTTCATCAAGATAATTTCAAACTGATTGCCGCAACGCGGTTGAACGGTTGCGTTTGTGCCGTGAACGGTATGGAAGCGCCCGGTGAGATGATCCACCGGGCGCTTCCATTCGCAATGTCCTAGATGTCAAAAACGTAGCGAGACCCAACGATTCGCTGACGACCGATGATAAACGGCCGCCGCTGCCCATCGAAAAAGAAGGCTTCCATATAAAACAAGGGTTCGCCAACGGGAACTGCCAACAGTCGAGCGACCTCGGGCGACGCGCACGCGATCTCGAGCGTGCACGGGTCGGTAAACGCGGGCGTGCGGCCCGTCCGGTTGCGCACGAACTCAAAAATGGATTGGTTAGATAGAGGTGCCGTTGATAGATAGGCGTTGTCCTCGTAAACATATATGTTGTTCTCGAGCATGACAGGGACGCCATCGGCAGTGCGCACGCGCTCAACGCAAATCAAGTCAGTTCCAACGGGAACACCAAAGAACTGTGCTTCGGTGGAATCCGCCGGCAGTATCTTTCTCGAAATGACACACGCCCCCGGTTCCATTCCGTTAACGCGGCATGCGTCCGAAAAACTCTGAACGTCATCCTTCTGGCGAATCTTGCGCTTGAGCTTGGGGGCATTGACAAACGTGCCTTTCCCCTGTCGCTTCGTTAGATAGCCCTGCTGGACGAGCTCCTCAATAGCGCGTCGCACGGTAACGCGGCCAACTTTATAGCTCTCAGCCAATTCGAATTCGTTGGGTATCCGCGCGCCTGACTTGTAGGCGCCGGAGTTGATTTCGTTTTTAATGATATCAATGACCTGTTGGTACAGCGGTATCGCTGCTTTACCGTCAGTCGGCCCTTCAGTCGGTGGCATATACCCTCTCCCAGCACAATTAATTCTAAAACGGGCTTAAGGGCATTCAACAAGCCCTTAAGCCCGCATTAGCTTAAAGTATGCTAGGTGTCGCACCAAAATGTTGGCTATTTACTCATCAGACCCGAAAAACGCGCAACTACCGCGCTCCTAAGAAAGCGTGAGCAGCTCCGGCAGCTGGTCGATAATCTTGTCCGCGGCATCCTGGCTAAAGCCAAAGCGTTCCTCGCGCTTGGCAACGACCGTCAGGCCGGCTCGCTTGCCGGCAGTGATGCCAGGCACCGAATCCTCAACGCAGCAGCAGCGATTCGCGGGCAGCCCCAGCAGGTCCAGCGCATGCAGGTAGATGTCGGGCTCGGGCTTACTCTCCTTAAACTGCTCGCCGCTCACCACATACTCAAAGGCATCCGACAGCCCGCACGCGTTGAGCACTTCCTCGATGCTATCCATGGGAGACGAGCTGGCAAGCGCCACGCGAACGCCACGGCGCGGCAGCTCTCGAATCGTATCCACGGCGCCTGGGTTAATCAAAGCCTGATAGTCGCGCGGACGCTTATGCGCCCACTCGTCCCAACGGGCCAACGCTTCCTCGCCAGTGAAATGCCCCTTACCGGCGCGCTCAAACCAATCGACCAGCATATGCAGGAAGAACTGATGCGAGGTACCGACTTGCCCATTCAACTCCTCTTGAGTCAGGTTAAGCCCAAGCTCCTTGGCAAACGCGGCAGTCTCGCCCAGGTAGTAATACTCGGTATCGACAATGACACCGTCCATGTCAAAGATAACGGCGTCGAACGGAAATGCGGACACGGCACCCTCCCTAACAAAAGGGCGCCCGCAAGCAGGCGCCCAAACCATGCATTAATCGGCGATTCTAACCCAGCAGCTTATCCAGCGCCACTGCAATACCGTCTTCGTTGTTATTGGCGGTTACCATCTGGGCAACTGCCTTAACCTCATCGACGGCGTTGCCCATGGCAACACCGGTGCCGGCCCACTCAATCATGGACTTGTCGTTCTGGCCGTCGCCAAACGAGACGACCTCGCTGGCATCGATACCGAGCTTGGGCAGGGCACCCTCGAGCGCACGGGCTTTGTCGATACCGGGCGCCGTGTACTCAAAGTACCAGTCGGCCGTAAACATGCCCGAAAGCGTCTGGGTAAAGGGCGCATACATCTCCTCGTAATGCGCCTGCAGGTAGGTCGGATCACCCGCCGTCAGCAGCTTGTCCACGGGATAAGTGTCCACGACCTCATGCAAGCTCTCGACCTCGCGAATCTTAAGATCGCACGCATCGCGCTCATACTTGACAATATTCTTCTGCGAACCGTCCGGCAGTGTGATCATGCAGCGATACGAGTCCACGACGTGCAGGTCCCGACCGAGCGAGATCATGGGAATCACGTCGAAATTGCGCAGGTGATCAATCAGGCGATGCAATTCGTCGGCAGGCATAGCCTGATCGAACAGCACCTCATCGGTCTGAGCGTCGACCACATGCGCGCCATTAAAGGCAACTAGCAGACCATCATGGTTCTGAAGGTCGAGCTCCTGCGCCAAGGCGTGCAACCCCCATGCGGGACGGCCCGAAGCCAAGATGAGCTTAATGCCCGACTCCTGCGCCGCGAGCAGCTTCTCGCGCGTACGCGGGCTGATGACCTTTTGGTCGTTGGTGAGCGTACCGTCGATATCCATTGCGATGGCTTTGATTGCCATATGTGCCTCCTTGCATCGTTTTTATCGCGCACTATCTTATCCGAGCCGGGGCACGTTCGCATAGCGTGGCGCGTGACGGTTGCAAAACCACCCCATTTGAAACAAACGCAAAAAAGTACTTGCAAAGACGCGTTCCGACATATAAGTTGATAAAAGACCGCCGTTGCGGTTTTAAGTAGATCGAGCATATGAAGTTTGAGTTTTAGCGTGTAAGAGAAGGAAGATCGGCAAAGTACAACCCCAAACGCAATGACAACTTAATGAGGTAACTGCCACATGTGAGGCGCCCGGGGCATTGCTGTCTCGATTTTGAGCACGATGCCTTCCGCCTTGCATGGGCCGTTCCATCCCGCCCCTGCAGCAACTGCCTCACGGGCTCATTGAAAACCGCATAGCACCCCAACGTCAGCACATCACCCACGGCAAGCACATCACTCACGACAACCAACACATCAACAAACAGCACGAACATCAACCGATTGGAGAAGCTATGACAAACCACCACGCTGAAGACGGCGACAAGAAAAGCATTCTGGATGCCCGCATTGAGCGAGCATATGCAAACGAATATGACGCCGCCTTTGCCGCCGCGACCATCAAGAACTACGCGTCGCTACCGCTCGCGACGATCTTGGCCGACCACCCTCAACTGCTGAAGCGCTGCACAAAGATCATGGGCGACCCCGACATTCGCAAGCTGACAGACCCCTATGCCCCAAACGCGACAACGATTCGTACGTTCTTACCGTAGGCTGCCTAGCCCATATGCTTACGGCGCTCGACACGAAACTCAAGCTCGAATGGGAACCCGACGAGCGTCATGAACTCGAAAGCAAGCGGAACACCCTGCGCACCGCACTGTTCCTTCCGCTGGACGGCCTCAAGCGCTGCAACGTCGAGCTCAATACACAGGCGCGGCAAAAGCCCGGGACCACGGGGCAGAAAACTCCAAGACCCCATGCGGCCATCGTCGACCGCAACCGATATAACCGCATGACCGCGCACTTTTCCGCCGAGGGAGCAGCCATAAGGACGCTGATCGATCTGCTGTGCCTCCTGAGCATCAACGAGCTATTTGAGGGCTATCTCGCCCTTGTTCCCGCGACGGCACCCAAGTCGGTAGCAAAGATCATCGAGACCTGCAGACGCCAGTTTGAGCGCCATCGCAATGGCAGCGAGATGAACGCCAGCATCGCGCAGTACTACGCGGCTCATTACAAAAATGACGGATGTGCCCCTGTCGAGCATCAGCTGCGGCTCGCCTACACCACGCCCGCCGCAACGCTCCATCGCTTTGGAGCCTTTGGTGCTTGCGAGCCGCACGAACAGGCAGCCCGCCCCACAACCGAGCTCGATCTCAGGCTCGGACGAGCCCTGTAGCCCGCCAGCCCCCCGCGGGCAACAATCCTATTCCACGACACAACCAACAGAAAGGAGTCCTCATGGACACCAATCATTCCCCCATCATCAGCCCCCTCACCATGCGTGAATCCGCCCGAGGTATCACGCTCACCAGCATTTACGATGAGATGCTCGCCCGTCGCGAGCTCTCCGTCATGGGAAACATCGAAACCCCGATGGCCCATGACCTATGCCAGCAGATTCGCCTGCTCGATGCCACCGACCCCAGCCGCCCCATCACCATATTTGTCGCCAGCGCCGGCGGAAGCGTGCGATCGGGTCTTGCGATCTATGACGCCATGCGCCTCGCATCGTGCCCCATCCGCACCGTCTGCCTGGAATTCGCCGCGTCCATGGGCGCCGTGATCTTTATGGGCGGCGACGATCGCCGTATGGCGCCCCATGCAGAGCTCATGATTCACGACCCGCTGATCCCCCAGGGGGCAGGCGGCTCGGCACTTGCGCTGCAGGAAACCAGCCGGCGTCTCATGCAGACCCGCAAGACCCTCACGCAAATCCTCTCGGACCGCAGCGGCCTCACGCCCAAGCGCATCCAGTCCCTCACTGCAAAAGACACCTACCTTTCGGCCGAGCGCGCCGTCGAGCTCGGCTTTGCCCACGAAATCCTCTCGACCACCAAGGAGGTCGCCCATGTCTAACCTCGCCAGCCGCCTCGCCGCATCTGAGTCCGCATCGTCCACCATCCTCGCCAAGGATCGAACGCTTTCCTGCGACACCCGCCAAACGGGACTCAACAACAATGCACTTGTGATCGGCCCCTCGGGAGCCGGCAAGACCCGAAACGTCCTCAAGCCCAACCTGCTGCAAATGAACGCAAGCTACATCGTGCTCGACACCAAAGGCACGCTCTGTCGCGAAGTGGGACCCGTGCTGGCAGCCCACGGTTACCGCGTGCAATGTCTCAACTTCGCCGACCTCAACACCGTCCCGGCCCTTGCGCCCGGCATCGAGCGCTGCGGCTACAACCCCCTGAGGCACATTCGCCGCAAGGCGGACGGCAGGCCCAACCAGCAGGACATCCTCTCGGTGGCAAAGGCCATCTGCCCCATCGAGGACAACAACCAGCCTTTTTGGGATCATGCGGCGGCAAACCTGCTGTCGTGTCTTATCGCCTACGTCACCGAACAGCTACCCGCCGACGAGCAGACGATCAGCTCGGTCATCAAGCTGATCGAGCACCTGCAGGACGGTGCCACGGGTCGATTGTTTGACGACCTGATCACGACCGACCCCCAAAGCTATGCCCTCTCGCTATGGCGGCGCTACGCCATTACGCAAAATGCCGAGCGCATGCACGCGAGCATCGTCGGCATCCTTGCCGAAAAGGTCATGTGTCTGGGATTCGACGGTGCGGCACAGCTCTATCGTGAGTGCCATCAGGTGGACTTCGCTTCCATGGGACACACCCCCTGCGCCCTGTTTGTAACCGTGAGCGATATTGACCGCAATCTCGATCCGCTGACCGGCCTCTTTATTTCGCAGGCGTTTATGGGCCTCATTCGTGAGGCCGATAGGCAGCCCGACGGCAGCCTGCCCGTGCCCGTGCGCTTTATGCTCGATGACTTCGCAAATCTGCAGATCCCCCAGATCGACAACGTGCTCTCGATTATCCGAAGCCGCAACATCTGGGCAACGCTGCTGCTGCAGTCGACCAACCAGCTCGATGCGCTCTATGGCGAGGCACGCGCACGCTCCATCATGGGCAACTGCGACACGCATCTGGTGCTGGCGTTCCAGGATCCCGAGAGTGCCCGAGTGTTTTCCGACCGCGCCGACGCGCTGCCCAGCACGCTCATGGCGACGCCGATCGATCGCTCGTGGCTCTTTGTACGCGGTCGCACTCCCGAACAGGTCGAGCGCTTTAGGCTCGAAGACCATCCGCTCTACGGGGAGCTGCCCGAGGCGCAGCGAGGCCATGCGGAGGCCGAGATCTAGGCGCAGGGTTCTCGCAGCGCGCGGCGCCCCGGCAATGTTCCACAAAGGCCGTGCGCCCCGGGACCACGGCAAAGCAAAGGGGCCCGCATCCGATAGGATACGGGCCCCTGACTATAAGGCGCGATGCGTTAACAGCAGCGACTACTTGCGATGCGCGCGGTAGAACTCGATGAGCGCCTGGGTCGAAGCGTCCTGCTCGGCCTTGGCGGCGTCGTCGTGGAAGGCCGGGGTAATCTGCTTGGCAAGCTGCTTGCCCAGCTCGACGCCCCACTGGTCGTAGGAGTCGATGCCCCAGACCGTGCCCTCGACAAACGTGATGTGCTCGTACAGGGCGATGAGCTCGCCGAGCGCAAACGGGGTCAGCGTGTCGCCAAAGATCGAGGTCGTCGGGCGGTTGCCCTCAAAGCAACGGGCCGGGACGATCTGCTCGGGCGTACCCTCGGCACGAACCTCGTCGGCCGTCTTGCCAAAGGCGAGCGCCTTGGTCTGAGCCAGGAAGTTGCCCAGGAACAGCTCGTGGACATCCTGGCCGCTGTCGGTTGCGGGGTTGGCAGTGTTGGCGAAAGCGATAAAGTCGGCCGGAACCACCACGGTGCCCTGGTGCAGCAGCTGGTAGAAGGCATGCTGGCCGTTGGTGCCGGGCTCGCCCCAGAAGATCTCACCGGTGTCGGAGGTCACGGCGCTGCCGTCCCAGCGAACATGCTTGCCGTTGGACTCCATGGTGAGCTGCTGCAGGTAGGCCGGGAAGCGGTGCAGGTACTGGCAGTACGGCAGCACGGCATGGCTCTTGGAACCGAAGAAGTTGACGTACCAGACGTTGAGCAGACCCATCAGCGCGACGGCATTGTTCTCGAGCGGCGTGTTGCAGAAGTACTCGTCGATGGCGTGGAAGCCCTCAAGGAACTGCTGGAAACGCTCGGGGCCGAGCACGACGATCAGCGACAGGCCCACGGCGGAGTCGACGGAGTAGCGGCCGCCGACCCAATTCCAGAAACCAAAGGCGTTGGCGGGGTCGATGCCGAAGGCCTCGACCTTCTCGAGTGCGGTGGAAACGGCGACGAAGTGCTTTGCCACGGCCTCGGCGTTCTGCTCATCGGAGCCATCGATGGCGCCCTGAGCCTTGAGCTGCTCGAGCATCCAGGTCTTGACCTCGCGGGCGTTGGTGAGGGTCTCGAGCGTGGTGAAGGTCTTGGAGACGATAATCACGAGCGTGGTCTCGGGATCCAAACCCTTGAGCTTCTCGGCCTGGTCGTTGGGATCGATGTTGGAGATATAGCGGCAATCAATACCGGCGTCGGCATAGGGACGCAGGGCCTCGTAAGCCATGACCGGGCCCAGGTCGGAGCCGCCGATGCCGATGGACACCAGGTGCTCGATCTTTTTGCCGGTAACACCCTTCCACTCACCGGAGCGCACGCGCTCGGCGAAGGCATACATGCGGTCGAGGACCTCGTGCACGTCGGCGACGACATCCTGGCCGTCAACGATGAGCTGGCCCTTCTCGCTTGCCGGGCGGCGCAGCGCGGTGTGCAGGACGGCGCGGTCCTCGGTGGTGTTGATGTGCTCGCCGGAGAACATGGCGTCGCGGCGCTCCTCGAGCTTCACCTCGCGGGCAAGATCGCACAGCAGCTTGACGGTCTCATCGGTCACCAGGTTCTTCGACAGATCGAAGTGCAGGTCGCCGGCGTCAAAGCTCAGCTTGTTCACGCGCTCCGCATCGGCAGCGAACCAGGCCTTGAGGTCGATACCCTCGGCCTCGAGCTTCTCCTGATGGGCCTCGAGCGCCTTCCAAGCGGCGGTCGACGTAGCGTCGATAGGTGCGGCAACAGTTGCCATAAAGTCCTCCTCAACATACGGGCGCATACCTCCATGCGCCCGGATAATCAGATGCCCCTATTCTAGCGCAGGTCAAGACCGTAATCAGCGAGCGTTGCCAATCCGCCCCCAAACGGCGACCGACCAAAAAGGGACAGGTTTTGACGATGTCCGCACAAGCGGGTATTATCGAACATGTATTCGATAAGAACATGTGTTTGATGGGAGGACGCGTGGGGCACGAGCGTCACACCTATGTCTGCATCGACCTTAAGACGTTCTACGCTAGCGTCGAGTGCGTTGACCGCGGGCTCAACCCGCTCACCACCAACCTGGTCGTTGCCGACGAATCGCGCGGGCGCACGACCATCTGTCTCGCCATCACACAGGCCATGAAGGACCTGGGGATACACAATCGCTGCCGTCTGTTCGAAATTCCCGACGGCATCGACTACATCAAGGCCATACCGCGCATGCAGCACTACATGGAGGTGTCGGCGCAAATTTACGGTATCTATCTGGAATACGTGAGTCCGCAAGACGTGCACGTCTACTCCATCGACGAATGCTTTATCGACGTGACACCCTATCTGGACCTCTACCATACCGACGCTGAAGGCTTCGCCTGCATGTTGCGCGACGAGGTCCTGGCGCGCACCGGCATCACGGCAACGGTTGGCATCGGCCCCAACCTATTCCAGGCCAAGGTGGCACTCGACATTACCGCCAAGCACGTACCCAGCCGCATCGGCAAACTCGACGACGAGACCTTTCGCAAGGAGATCTGGCCCCATCGCCCCATCACCGACATCTGGGGCATTGGGCCCGGCGTGGCAGCACGACTCGAAAAATACGGCGTCTACGATCTGATGGGCGTCGCGGCGCTCGACGAAAACCTGCTCTACGACGAGCTCGGCGTCAATGCCGAGTATCTTATCGACCACGCCTTTGGGCGCGAGCCGACAACTATCGCCGATATTCAGGCCTATCGCCCGCAGGCAACCTCAACAACCACGGGGCAAGTGCTATCGAAGGGTTATGCCTATGAGCAAGCCTACACCGTGTTGCGCGAGATGGTCGACAACGCTGTGCTGGACTTAGTCGATAAGCACGTGGTGTGCAACAGCATCTCGCTCTTTGTAGGCTACGCGAGCGAGCGCGCCGACATACGCCGCCTCGACGCCAGCGGCACAGCGCAATATGTAGACGGATGCGGGCATTTGCGTTCGAGCACGTCGAGCATCGAACCCGCCGCAACCGCCGGCCCCAAGCTCGCACCCCGCGCGCCCAAGCCCGTCCAGCGCGATGACGAACGCCGACGTTTGGTGCGAGAGGCACAGGCGATTGACGGCATCTTTGTGGGCGAACACGGCGGCAAGCCGCGTGGTGGCTATGCCGCGCTCTTTGCGCACTCCAACGCCTCGCGCAAGCTGCCCGAGCGCACCAATTCGTTTAAGAAGATCATGGGCTATTTCGATGAGCTCTGGGCGCAGACTGTCGATCCCAAACGACCGGTCAAGCGCATCAACCTGGGATTTGGCAATCTGGTGCCCGAGGAATTTGCCACTATCGACCTGTTCAGCGATGTTAAGGCCGATGAGCGCGAGCGCGACCTGGCGCGCGCCGTCCTGGCCGTGAAGGGCAAGTACGGCAAGAACGCGCTCGTCAAGGGATTAAGCTTCACCGCCGGCGCCACCGCACGCGAACGCAACGATCAGGTAGGAGGACATCGTGCCTAAGTCCCAACAACAGCCGATGCGGCCACCGACGCCTTTTGAACGTCTAGCGGACCCCGAGGGAAGACGTCGATCCGCCGACCCCAAGCTCACCGCCAACGGCGCCGTCCGCGCCGGCCGTGCCGCACAGTTTATGCCCTTTGCCGCCCTCACGGGATACTACGAGCTCGTGCGCAAACAAGAGATCACTGTTGAGCCCAAATGCGAACTCACGGAAGAAAAAGCCCTCGAGCTTTCGAAAAAGCTCGAGGGCCTCAAACGCGGCGACCTGATGCGCGTCACCTATTACGATATGTACGGCTATCGTAGCCGCACGGGCATTCTCGACGAAGTGTTACCCGCATTCAAGCTGCTCAAACTCAGGGATATCGCCATCGACTTCGACGATATCAAAAACATCGAGCTGCGCGGACGCGCCTAGCGACAAGAACGCTTGCGCAAGACGAGGGCAATGCCAAGCACCGCGGCAGCTGCAACCAGCAATCCCAAGACCAGCGTGAGGGTCGAGTCGCCAGCGTGAGGCAGCGAGCCGTCCTTCGGAGTCTTCTTAGTGGCCGTCGTGACGGTGGTCGTGGTGCTGCTCGACTGGTCGTTGCCGCCCGTCTGGCTGCCACCAGGCTGATCGCCGCCACCCGGCTGCGAAGGATTGGTGGGTTTCGTCGGATCCGGAGTACCGGGATCAATCGGATTCTCCGAATTCTCCTTGCGCTGGATCCAAACCTGGCAGCCATAGAACGGGTTGGCGGTACCAAGGCACAGACCCTGGTTGGTCACCGCAAAGGTGCGCAGACCATGGTTATACGGATCGTTAAAGCCATTGGTCGTCAGCGTCGTAAAGTTCACGCCGTCCTCGGTCACATACATATCAAAGCCGCGCTCGGCATCGCGCAGGTAGTACATGCACGTAAGCACGCTCTGCAGCTTCTTGAGGTTCTCCTCGCTCAGCAGCTTATCGAGCGCATCCTGAATATCGCCCGGCAGCTCGGTGCCATAGGCATCCTCGTACTGCTGCTTCAGGCTCTCATAGCTATCGAGCATGTCCTGATACTGGTCGGCAAAGGACTTGAAGTACGCGATCTCGCCATCGATCTTCTGGACGTAAGCGGCGTCGTCCTCAACGTCCTGGGACATCGTCGCGGCCTGATCGCAAAGATCGCCCGCGGCATCCTCCAGCGCATCGCTCAGGTCGCCAAAGCCCTTAGCGACCTCGGTCTTCTCGTCATCGACCTCGACGGCCTCAGCCTTCTCGTCATCGACCTCGACGGCCTCGTTTGAATCATCGTCCGCAGGCGTGTTCACGGGAACGATGGGGTCGTCAGGCGATTTCTTGTCGAGCAGGTGATCGAGCAGGTCCCTAAGGCGCTGAACCTGAGAGTTCCACTCCTCGGGCGTCATATCGATAATGTCGCCATTGGAGAACTGGCCGATCGGCTCAAGCAGGCTCGCGGTATCAAAGGTGCCGATATACAGCTTGCCGTCGAACTTCTGCATGCGCCAAATGTACTGGTTCTCGTTTCGGCCAAAGCCCGAAGCCAGGCCGGAAATACCGCCCTCGGGGAACATGACGGTGGGATCGCCAACGACGAGCTCCATGTTCTCGTTCTTGTCCATGCGATAGATGTTAACCGACTGCTCAAGATTGGCATTCACAAACGAGCAGTCAACGCCGCCCATGCCGCTCTTGCCGCCCTCTTCGGTGTTGGATTTGTTGAACAGGATGCGCTCGAGAGCAATCTCCTCGTCGTTGTATTCACCGATATAGAGGTAGTCGTTGTAGACGATGAGGTTGGCAGCGCCAGAACGGGTGCGGGCAGGATCGATGCCAAAGCAGTACTTTGCACGGCACTTTGGATCGGTCGCATCCTTATCGCCAACAATGGAAGTCCACTCATAGCTGCCGTCGGCGTTCTTGTCGCCACGAACCATGGCAAACGACCGCATGGAATTATCATCGGGAGCGTTCTCGGGCGTACCGGTGCAGATGGTGGCATAGAGATGGCCATTGTACGAGACCATATCCCAAATGGCGCCGCCGTAGATGCTGTCCTGATAGTGAATCGCCGGATAGCCAAACAGCGTCTTCGAGTTAGCAATCTCGGTGAAGCTAGCCTGGCCCTTCGAGGGGTCAGATGACGTCAGGATTGTCGCCACAAACTCATTGCCCGCTTTACCCACATTGCTGATGACGAGCTGTCCATCATGGACGCACATGCCGCGGATACCGGTAGAAATGCCCTGCTTGTAGGCATCGCGGTAATCGTCCGCGCTCGAAAGGCCCTGATAGACAACTTTCCAATCATCCGTCTTAGGATCGATCTCATATACAGCAGGCAGGCCGCTTTTGCCGCCATTGGTCCTGACGCTGCCGCAGAAATAAAGCTTACCCTTATAGCTCACGGCATTGCGGAACAAAGGACCGACGCCGTTGAGCGATTCAGAGAGCAGCAACTTGGTCTCACCGGTCTTGGTATTGATCTTGACCAAGATGCCGCCGCTGTCCTTGTCGGCCGTGCCGTCCTCCTTCTGCTGTCCATAGAAGAAGGTGCCGTTAAACATGGCCTCCAGCGTCAGGCGCATGGTCTCGGCATCAAAGGAATCGCCCAGCGTACCGTTCATGAGCGTCAGCGTGTTGCCCATCGCCGCATAGCAGGTGCCCACATAAAGCCAATCACCATAGCTCGCAGCCGCCCAAGTGTAGCTCTGGCCGCGATCGCCTTCGTTGTTGGCTGTGTTACCGTCGGCGCCCGGAACGGCAACGGCACCGTTACCCTGGTAGTCGACGATACCATCCGGCTGCGACGTTACTACCGTAGGATGCGAGAGCTTCTCAAAGGAATACCCATTTCCCGCATTGTAGGTAACGGCACCCGAAGCATCTTCGGCATGCGCCGGCAGCGGCGATACCAAGATAGCGGCAAGCGCTGCCACCAAGCCAAGTGTTCCCACTCGTCTCATAAGGCTATAGCCTCCCCTGTCCTTAAGCCCAGTTTTAGCATTCTTCATTTCTGTCCACGGCTAATTGCAATCTGAGCACAGCAATAATCATCGTATAAATATACACCTGTAATTTTTTGGACGGGTTAATAGATGCTCGATTGGTAGCGAATTCCGCGCGAACCGTCACCAAACTCCACTTTTGCCGCATCTAAAGGTTATTTTTTGCGCAAATTTTTGGATGCCGATAGTCACAATGGGCAGGAGGCCGGTATCCACCGGAGAGGGCAACGCCTACATTTTCATAACGTAATAGCCCGCGCCCCTCACCGCCGACTCGAGTGTGTCGCGATCAACCGGGCGCTTCGAGCGTACGCGTGCTGTGTGGTCCGCGTACGTTACCGTTGCCCACACGCCGTCCAGCGCATTGAGGGCATTGGCTACGTTCTGAGCGCAGCCGTCACAGCTCATGCCGCCGATGAGCAGCTCATCGCTATAGGGATAGTGCGACGCATCGGTATCCACCACAACAACCTTTTTGGCCTTCTTGCCGCTCGTACCATCGCTGCAACAACTCTTCCCGTGTGTCGATGCGGCAATGCGACGCAGCCCAAAAAACATGCCGACGGCAATGACGGCCAGCACGATGAGATTCGCAGGGTTGAGCAAGTCACTCATACGCTCCCCTTCCTTACGGTCCATTTCAGAGATACCCCGTGGGGTGCCCCATCTTACTCCAAACTCATGTCAGTTCAGTCAATTAGTTTCCCTCTTCAAACTTTTTAGTTGACCAAGGCTTACTTTCGTGTATAAGTTTTCCTAGGCTAACAGGAAAGGACAGCAGTGGCGTCATGACTCGAACTATAGACATTCCAACGTTTCAGGCGGCGGTTGTTCGCAACTGCTCTCCCATGCTTGCGGGCATCAAGCCGGCATCGCTCTTTACCTATCCAGGAGTCTATGCCGATCAAAACGGCTCGAGTGCAACTGCGGCGATCGAGGATCGCCGAGCACATCTGCTCAACGTTATCGCTCAGTGCAATCACGAGCTTAATCCGTTCGGCATCCATCTGAGCGTTTTGGTCTGGCGCCCCTGCGGGGCGCTCGTATACGCATGTCGGCCCAATAGCCTCGCCACTTATCTTGCTGACCCGCGCGCCAAAACGGCACTCACTAAGGAGGGCTACGACACCGGCAACCTCTCGGCATGTCTTGTGCATCTGGCATCGCGCATCACGCTCGCAAGCAATAACGCCGCGGAATGCGCATGCGGCCAAACCCGATGCGCATTGGACCATCAAGCACACTGCGACAACGGCTGCACCTGCGAGTTCCCCCACGAAATTGGCTACTTTTTGGGCTATCCCTACGAAGACGTGCATCAGTTTATCGTCCAGCATGGCGAAAACTACAAGGTCTTTGGCGCCTGGAAGGTCTACACGAATGTCGAGCAGGCGCTCACGACCTTCGACTCCTATCGCGCCTGCACGCAATACCTCACGCATATCTATCAGCAGGGCTGCAGCTTGGCGCAACTTGCCCAGGCGACCCGATAGAACGTACAAACCGCGGCCGCACGCCGCACAACCGAAAGGACTCAACATGAGCAAGATCGCCGTCGTCTATTGGAGCGGCACGGGCAACACCGAGGCCATGGCAAACTTTGTCGCCGAAGGCACCACGTCCGCGGGCGCCGAGGCCGAAGTCATCCCCTGCGCCGACTTCTCTGCCGGCAAGGCCACAAACTATGATGCCTTCGCCTTCGGCTGCCCCGCCATGGGCTCCGAGGAGCTTGAATACGATGAGTTCCAGCCCATGTGGGATGAGGTCAAGGAAGCCCTCGGCGACAAGAAGGTCGTCCTTTTTGGCTCCTACTCGTGGGCCGAGGGCGAATGGATGGACAACTGGAAGGCGGATGCCGACGAGGCAGGTGTCAACGTCGTCGATTCCGTCATTTGCTACGACGCCCCCGACGATGAGGGCGAGGCGGCTTGTCGCGCACTTGGAGCCGAGCTCGCCTAGCGGCAATGAGCTCCGCCCGTAACGCGCTCTGCGCCAAAACACATTCGCGTCCCAACAAAAACGGGAGCCGGATCACATCCGGCTCCCGTTTTCTGCTATGTCAGTCATATAAAGCGGCTACGAGATATTGCCCAAGAACGCCTTGGTGCGCTCGCTCTTGGGGTGGTCGAAGACCTCGCTCGGCGTGCCCTCTTCCACGATAACGCCGCCGTCCATAAAGACAACGCGGTCGGCAACATCGCGGGCAAAGCCCATCTCGTGGGTCACGACGATCATGGTCATGCCGTCGCGTGCCAGGTCGCGCATGACGCCCAATACATCGCGGACAAGCTCAGGATCGAGCGCCGACGTGGCCTCGTCAAAGAGCATCACGTGCGGATTCATCGACAGGGCGCGGGCGATGGCCACGCGCTGCTGCTGACCGCCCGAAAGCTGACTCGGCATAAAATCGATGCGCTCGGCCAGGCCGACCTTGGTCAGCTCCTCGATGGCAATCTTCTCGGCCTCTTCCTTGCTGCGCTTGAGCACCTTTTGCTGCGCAAGCATGACGTTCTTTTTGACCGACAGGTGCGGGAACAGGTTGAACTGCTGAAACACCATGCCCAAGTGCGTACGCACCTTATTGAGGTCAACGCCCTTGGCGCACACATCCACGCCCTCGACGACAATCGAACCACTCGTGGGCTCCTCAAGACGGTTAATGCAGCGAAGCATCGTCGACTTGCCCGAACCCGAAGGGCCCAGGACTACGACGACCTCACCCTTGCGCACATCTAGATCGATGTCGCGCAGGACCACGTTATCGCCAAAGGCCTTCTGGAGATTCTTGATGCTGACGACGACCTCGTTCGAGTTATTGGTTTCGCTCATGATAGAACCTCCTTACAGACCAGCGATATGGTCGGCGGGCGTCGCGACAACCTGTCCGGCGCTCTTGGTGGGACGCTTCTTTTTGGTTTCGGCCGTACCCAGCAGCCTCGCCTCGAGACCGCTCACCAAGCGCGCAAGCGGCAGGGTAATGACCAGATAGAACAGGGCGGCAACCACATACGGCGTAATGGAGCCCGTCGTTGCCACGATGGTGCGGGCGTTCATGACGATCTCGACCACGCCCACGGCGGCGAGCAGCGACGTATCCTTGTAGAGCAGGATAAACTCGCTGGTCAGCGTAGGCAGGACATTGCGGAACGTCTGCGGAATCATAACGTAGAGCAGCGTCTGGAAGGCATTCATGCCCAGCGAGCGAGCAGCCTCGTTTTGACCCTTGGGGATCGACTGAATACCGGCGCGGAAGATCTCGCACAGGTACGCAGACGAGTTCATGGCCATGACGATAACGCCCAAGACGTAGTCGTCAACCTTGACACCGGCAAGCGGCAGGCCAAAGAACGCGATATAGATCTGCAGGAATGCCGGCGTGCCGCGGATGATATTCACGTAGATGCCGGCAAGGCAGCGCAAGATGCGCGATTTGGAGATGCGCATGAGCGACAGGGCAAAGCCAAAGGGGATCGCCAGCGGAAACGCCACAAGCACGATCGAGAGCGACATAAGGAAGCCCTTAAAGACGATCGGCAGACTCTGGACCAAAATGACCGGGTTCAAGAACAGGCGCAGGAACATATTGGAGTTCCATGCCTCGACCCACGGCTGTTCCTTAAGATCGGCCAGGAAGTTGTCAAAGGCCGTCACGCCTTTGATCTCGACGGAAGGAATCTTGGAAATCTTCTTGGTCGAACCGTCGGCAAGCGTATAGGTTCCGCTAAAGGCCTCATCGCCGCCCTCGACGGGAAACGTCACGCCGTAAACCTCGACACGGAAAAAGCCGCCGGCAGGCGCCGTCTCGCCAAAGTCGATCTTGAGCGTCTGGCCGTCAGCCTTGCACGTGGGCTTCATGGGCGTACGATCCATGAGGTCCTCGCCCGAGAGCATCGTCAATCGCGTGTCATCGGTACCAAACGTCGTGCCGTCGACAAACGTCAGCGAAAGACCACTCAGCTCCTCGTCGGCATCGGCCTGAACCTCCCAGGTAATGCGCGTCTCAGTGCCGCCGACCACAGCGCTGCCCGAACCGGTATTGGGACGCGCGGTGATCTTTGCGGTCTCGAGCGCCTGGGCGGTCGAAGGCGCGGCTGTCCCCGCGCACAACAAAGCGAGCGCCACAGCTAGGGCGCAGGCTAGTTTTTGGAGCATCGAGGGCAGCGGAAAACGCCGACCCATGGCCCCTTCGTTCAATCGAGACAAGGTGGCTCCTATCGTAGAAGTTGCCGGCAAAACGAGACGGAAACGCTCTCCGTCGAGAGAAGCGCAAAGGCCCTCTCCGCAAAACGGAAAGGGCCTACGCGCAATCAAGCATCTATTTACTTGATGTTGTACTTAGCCATGAGGGCGTCAACGGTACCGTCGTCGGTCAGGTCCTTGATGGCCTGGTTGATGTCGTTCTTGAGCTTGGTGTTGCCCTGGTTGATGGCGATGGCGTACTCCTCGCCGGTGCTAATCTGCTTGATGGTCTGGCAGGTGTTGAACTGCTCGGCGGTCAGCTGGCTGGCAACGGAGCGGTTGGTGACTACGGCGTCGCCCTTATCGGACTGCAGGGCGCTGAAGCACTCGGTAGCGTCCTTGTAGGGGACGATCTTGGCCTTGGGGAAGTTCTCCTGGGCAAAGGCCTCGGCGGTCGAACCAGACTGGACGATGATCGTGGCGTCAGCATTGTTGAGCTTCTCGCTGTAGTTGTCGGCCGTGATGTCGGTGTTATCGACCTTGGTCACGATAGCCTGATCGTCCATGTAGTAGGAATCGGAGAAAGTGACTTCCTTCTCACGCTCGGGCGTGTCGGTGATAGCCGCGATGGAGACGTCATATTTGGCGCCCGAAGCGACGCCCGGAACCAGCGTGTCAAAGTCATTGTTGACATACTCGACATCCAGGCCCAGCTTGTCGCCGATAGCCTTGATGAGCTCAAGGTCAAAGCCCTGATAATCGCCGTTGTCATCCTTGTACTCAAACGGAGCGTACTCGGCAGAGGTGCCGACGGTCAGCGTACCGTCCTTGACGAGCGCGTACTCCTTGGAACCGTCGACCTTCTCGACCTTAGCGTCGTCAGAGCTGCTGGAACTGGCATCAGAACCAGAGGTGGCGTTGGACGAGCCGCAGCCCGTCAGAGCGAGGGCGAGCGCCATAGCACCCGTGGCGGCAAATGCGCCAAGCTTCTTCAGCTTCATAATCAGTCTCCTTCCAAAGACCCCACGTGATTCAGGGGTCTGCAAAAACTGAGGGTTATTATGCACCCGCTTGGCAGAATCCGCAATTAGAAAACTGATTGAAACAAACCCATAACGTGAATGGAGCACTCCACTTTATGACAGTCATCACTGCTGCAATGACCTTAACAATTTGATTTCAGCCGCATAACCTGCAAGTTCGTTCGGTGTCTCCAAAATGAATGGCAATGCGCGCAAGCGGCCATTCGATACAATATTCTGCATAACCTGCATACCGCCGCCAAACTCTTCACTACCCAGGTAGCCCTTGCCGATACACTCGTGGCGATCCTTATGGGCGCCGCAGGGATTCTTGGAGTCATTGATATGCACGGCGCGCAGGCGTTCGATACCCACCACACGATCGAACTCGTCAAGCACACCGTCAAGATCGTGGACGATGTCATAGCCGGCGTCATTCACATGGCAGGTGTCCAGGCAAACGCCCAACTTGGCCGACAGCTCGGGGCGCTTGTCGGCAACGCCCTCGATGATGAGCGCCAGCTCCTCAAAGCTGCGGCCCACCTCGGTGCCCTTGCCGGCCATGGTCTCGAGCAGCACCGTCGTCTGCTGCCCCTCAAACATCACCTGGCACAGGGTGTCGACGATCATCTGAATGCCGGCGTCGGAGCCCTGCCCCACATGCGCACCGGGATGGAAGTTGTAGTAGTTGCCGGGCAGCGCCTCCATGCGCCGCAGGTCCTCTGCCATGGCCTCCAGGGCAAACTCGCGCGCCCGCTCTTTGGCTGAGCAGGGGTTATAGGTATACGGGGCATGAGCCACGAGTGGGCCAAAATCATTTTGCGCCATAAGCTCGCGCAGGGCGGCCACGTCATCCATGTCAAGATCTTTCGCCTTGCCGCCGCGCGGGTTGCGCGTAAAGAATGCAAAGGTATTGGCGCCAATTGACAACGCCGTCTCTCCCATCGCCCGATAGCCCTTCGTCGTGGATAGATGACACCCGATCGTCAGCATCCCCAGCTCCCCCTCATCAGTTGCGGTGAAATAGTTCCTGTCGATGCCTTATTCTGCCGCAAACAGGAACTATTCCACCGCAAGTTATAAAAGGGGCATCAGAGATGCGGGGCACCAAGCACTACGGCTACGGGCGCCGGCGTCATGATCCCTCACGCGTCAGCGCCAGGTCCTAGAGGGCTAGACGGATTGCTTCGATAATACGCGCGCAGCGCTGTGTGGCGGCAAGGGGCATGACGGGACTCTCGAGTTTCCCCGCCCGGATGAGCTGGGTCGCATGCTGGATTTCGCCGTAGAAATCATCGACCTCAAACGGGGCATTTATTTCGAGCATTCGTCCGTCGGAGCACTTCACATGGGCGAGTTCGGGGCGATGAAGGCGCTCGATTTCCAACGAGCCCCGCTCGCAGGCAATCGTTAAGCGGCTTTCATATGCTGCTTTGCCGTCGACCACCATATGAATGGGTATACCGCCGACACTCATATGGATCTCATCGGCCCAATCCACGCGGCCGCCCGATACGTCACGCCAGCGAACTTCACGGGACGAAACCTCGCACGCGCCCGCGAGCAAATCCTCAAACCAACCGACCGCATAGCAGCCCATGTCATATAGACAGCCACCCTGCAACGGGTCGAGCAGATAACTCGAAGGAGGCTCACCATAATCGAGTTTTTGCACGCTTTCAATCGAGACAATACGGCCGAGCTCGCCCGACGCAAGCAAGACCTTCACGCGAGTATGCATCGGACAAAACCGATTTTTCATCGCCTCCATAAACGGCACACCGCACTCACGGGAAACGGAGGCGATCGCATGGGCCTCTTCTTCATTCAAAACGGCCGGCTTTTCGCACAGCACGGCCTTTCCCGCGCGCAGTGCCCGACAGACCCAATGCGCATGCATGCCATGTGGAAGAGCCAAGTAGATTGCGTCGACATCGGGGTCGGCAATCAGCGCATCATAAGCCGCATCGCCGCTATCGTCAGCCGTGGCATAACTGTGCGCGGCATCAATCGAAAACGCTCGGCAAAATTCCTCGACATGTGCAGGAGTGCGGCCGGCCGCAGCCACCAGCCGTGCCCCGTCGACCTTCTTGAGCGACGATGCAAATCGATGAGAAATGCGTCCAGCGCCCAAAACGCCCCAACGAACCTCACGTAAATCATCACATGAATCCCGATGGCCCACGACAGCCCCCTTCAGTTGCGGTGAAATAGTTCCTGTCGATGCCTTATTCTGCCGCAAGCAGGAACTATTCCACCGCAAGTTATAAAAGGGTCACGAGGAGCGCGTTTTGCCGAAGGCCTTAAGCACCGCCGTCACGGGGCCAGGCTGAAAACGGCGGCGTACGTCGTCCAAGCGCCCGGGGATATCGATGTGCTGCGGGCAATGCCGCGCGCATTTGCCGCACTTGACGCAATTGCTCACCAGCTTGGGCTCGTTCGTCCGCACCGCGCTCGCCGTAAAGTATTGAGACAGCCCCGCAAACCAGCTGTGCGCATAGCTTGCGTTGTAGGCAGCAAAACACCCAGGGATATTGATGCCTTTAGGACACGGCATGCAATAGCCGCATCCCGTGCAGGGCACGCGATTCGATTTTTCAAACTCCCTCAGCACGCGTGCGATGGCATCGAGCTGAGCAGCCGTCATCGAATCCGGCAGGGCCCGATCGGCCAACGCCGCGTTCTCATCCACTTGCGCGATATCGGTCATACCCGAAAGCAGCATCGTCACCTGAGGATGGTTCCACACCCACGAAAGCCCCCAGGCGGCCGGAGTGCGCAAATGCGGGTCACGGGCGCCATCGAGCACAGCGCGTGCCCGCGGCGGAAGTTTGCCCGCTAGACGACCGCCCAGCAGTGGCTCCATCACAAACACCGCAAGACCGCGCTCCGCAGCCGCCATGAGTCCTGCCGTTCCCGCTTGGTAACGCTCGCCGGCATAGTTGTACTGGATCTGGCAAAAATCCCAGTCATATGCGTCAAGCACCGTCAGGAAATCCGCCGCGCTGCCGTGATACGAAAAACCAATCTGGCGAATGCGCCCCGCCGCCTTTTGACGCGCGATCCAGTCCTCGATGCCCAACGCCACCACACGTTTCCACTGGGCGGGCGAGGTGATGTTGTGCATAAGGTAATAGTCGATATGGTCAGTCCGCAGCCGACGCAGCTGTTCGTCAAAGAACCGGTCGAAATCCTCCGCGCATTTGCACGAAGCATGCGGCAGCTTGGTCGCGAGCAAAACCTGGTCGCGTAGGCCTAGGCGCTCAAGCGAAGCGCCCACGCAAGCCTCGTTGCCGGGATAGAGATAGGCCGTGTCCAGGTAGTTAATCCCCTGCTCCACTGCACGGGAGATGATGGCGTCGGCTGTCTTCGCATCCGGGCGTCCCGGCGCACCGGGAAACCTCATGCAGCCCAGCCCCAACGCCGAGATACGGTTACCGCTTTTGGGGTCAACGCGATATTGCACGGCCCCTCCTCCCCCATCGAAGCCCTGATAAGGCGAAACAAACCTGTCACGTCATCGAAGCACATCGGAATCGCAATCGAGAACGTATCGTAACGCAGCAGAAATCAGGCCGTCACGGCACCGCTTTAACATCAGCAAAAAGCCCGATGAAAGGAGGCAAGCGTGGCCACGCGTGAGGACGCCTACCCCTATCCCGGCGAGCAATACATCCTCTCGGTCGACTGTTACCAGACCGAGATCATGGACCATCTGGACGAGCTTCCCGCCACAGGCGCCGTCATCTTCTGCACCTTCCCCAAGGCGCGCGATGGCGTTGGATATCCCGCACGCGTTTTTGCCATCTGCCCCGCGGCATAAGTTCTCATGCGTTTGTTCTTCTAAATTCCGCCTCCGGTGCACGCCACATGCTCCAGCGGCATACAATCCACCGGGCGCTCCGCACGCGGGCGCCTTTTTGTGAGGAGATGATTCACGTGCAGATCAACAAGGTTGCCTTTATCGGCAAGGGCGGCGTCGGGCTACTCTACGGCAGCATGATCGCCCAGGCACTCGGCGACGATGCCGTCGAATACGTCATGGACGACGCCCGTTTCGAGCGTCACGCAGGCGACGCCCTTACGGTCAACGGCGAGCCCTGCGCACTCAAGTCCGTGCGCGTCAGTGAGGCAACGCCCGCCGATCTGGTCATTCTCACGGTCAAGACGACGGGACTCAACCAAGCACTCAAGACTATGGAGCGCGTCGTGGGACCCAACACGCTCATCGCCTCGCTGTGCAACGGCATTACGAGCGAGCAAAAGATTGCCGAGCGCTTTGGCTGGAAGCACACCGTCCTGGGCATCTGCCAGGGCATGGATGCCGTGTTCCTCGACGGAGAGCTCACCTTTACCAATGCGGGCGAGATTCGCTTTGGCGCGGCAGCGGGCACCGAGCCCGCAACCGTCACCGCCATCGACGAGCTCTACACACGCTGCGGCATCGCCCATACCGTCGAGAGCGACATTGCGCACCGCATGTGGGCCAAACTCATGCTCAACGATGGTATCAACCAGACGTGCATGGCCTACGGCGGAACGTATGGAAGCGCCACAGAGGCCGGCTCCGAGCAGCGCCGCTGCTTTGTCTCCGCCATGCGAGAGACACTTGCGGTCGCCAATGCCGAGGGCATTGAGCTGACCGAGGCAGACCTGACGCAGATGGTGCACCTCATCGAGGGAATCGACCCCACCGGTATGCCCTCGATGGCGCAGGACCGCATCGCACAACGAAAGACCGAAGTCGAGGAGTTCGCGGGCACCATTTGCCGCCTGGCCGCCAAACACGATATCCAAGTGCCGCAAAACGATTGGCTCTACCAGAGGATTCGCGAAATAGAAGGCAGCTGGTAGCCTCGGCCGCATCGCGACGTGCGCAATACAAGCAGACAGGCCTTCGCGAGGATTCCGTCATTCGCGAAGGCCTGTTGCATTTAGCTCGAGGCTAAAACTGAGGCTTATTTTGCGATTCCGGAACCTCGTCCTCGTCATCGCGGCAAAGTAGCACGCCGGCGCTTCCCAGCAACGCCGCTGCAATCAAGGCGCCCACAATCACAGGAGCGGCGCCCGTAGCGGACTGCAAGCCGGCAGTTAACGCCGCCGTCGGACCAAGGCATCCGATCAAAAGGGCAACGACGGCAATAGCGACATCTCGAGCGTTCATGGAACCACTTCCTCCACGAGAAAGACTTTGTTTCTCGTGACTTAGTGTGCCCCGCGCCCATATGCGCGGCGTACTGCCACGGTAAGCGCTCTGTTAACTCAAATGCATACATAGAACGGGCGCCCTTACGTTGCCCTAAAGCTCGGTAAAGACGCCCGTCCGCCAAATATCCGTGATGCAGAAAAATTACCAGCCAGTGTAGTAGTCGGTGGTTCCGGCAGCGCAGCCGGAGTCATAGACCTTGCACTCGCCCTTGGATCCGGTAAACGTGGAGCCCTGAGCCTTATCGCCCGCGGCCACGACGTAGTAACCATCGGAATCGCGCCAAAAGCCCTCGGAATCCTGGGTCCACTCGCCCGTGCGGTGGTGATACAACACGTTGCTGCTGTAATAGGTCTCACGACGACCGTTATAGTTATTGACGCCGCTCGAGCGCGTCAGGCCCGAGCCGTTCGCGTAATACGCAGCAGACGCGTAAGACGAGCCGGAGCCGGCGTTGTAATACGAAGCCTGAACGGCCTCAGCGGCCTCGGCTTCGGCAGCCGCAGCCTCGAGCGCCTCGCGCTTAGCATCCTCGAGCGCGGAGCGAAGCTCGTCGAGCTCGGCCGACTTCGCGTCGACCTCCTCCATCGTCAAAAGACTGCCCGCACCATCGATACAACCTTGCAGTACAGCGCGCTCGTCATCGGTGGCATAGTCGCCGTACATGTTCATGATGATCTGGGCGCGGACCTCCAGGGAATCGCGCTTGGCCCCCATAGAGGCGTTCCACTCCTGCATGGAGCCAAAGCCGTCGCCGCGATAGTCGACGGGCTGCATCAGCGTCGCCTCGGACGGCGTGGATCCGACCGTATCGGATAGTGTTGCCGCGTGGGCATCAGTTGCGCCGGCGCCCGTCAAAAGTGCCACGGTCAGAGCGGCGGAAAGGGCGGCGGCTTTCGGTTTTCGTGAATCAATCCTCATGTAGCTGGAAACCTCCGTAGTGCGTTTTTGCTGCGTTTGAGCTGCGTGTGATTCGATCGCGCTGCATAGTACCCCGAGCAAATCGCGACCTGCGGTTTTTCTCAAAAGGCGCACGTCATTTGCGTAAAACTCACATCCTCTCAACAGGAGTTTTCCACATCTCGATTGCATAAAGCGTGCCAAAAACCCTGTTTTTGCACCCTCTCTATGCAAAAAAGGCGCCTGTGCGACCATTGTTCGCACAGGCGCCTTGAGCAGGCATTTTATGCAGTTATACCTATCGAGTCGCAAGGGGTCCTTGCACAAGTCGCCTTACTCGTCCAGTGCGGCAAAGGCCTGCTTCAGATCCCAAATGATGTCCTCGGCGTTCTCGGTACCGATGGAAAGACGGATCGTGGAGGGCGTGATGTCCTGCTCGGCGAGCTCCTCGGCAGAGAGCTGGGAGTGCGTGGTGGTAGCCGGGTGCACGACGAGCGACTTGACGTCGGCCACGTTGGCGAGCAGCGAGAACACCTGCAGATGATCGATGAACTTCCAAGCTGCCTCCTGGCCACCCTTAATCTCAAAGGTAAAGATCGAGGCACCGCCGTTGGGGAAGTACTTCTGGTACAGCTCATGGTCGGGATGCTCGGGCAGGCTCGGGTGGTTCACCTTGGCGACGTGGCTGTCACCGGTCAGGAACTCAACGACCTTCTTGGTGTTCTCGACATGACGGTCAACGCGCAGCGACAGAGTCTCGGTGCCCTGGAGCAGGACCCAGGCGTTGAACGGGCTGATGCAGGCACCCTCGTCACGCAGCAGGATAGCGCGGACATAGGTTGCAAAGGCGGCGGGACCGGCAGCCTCGGCAAACGAAACACCGTGGTAGGAGGGGTTGGGCTCAGCGATCTGGGCGTACTTGCCACTCGCCTTCCAATCGAAGTTACCGCCGTCGACGATCACACCGCCCAGCGAGGTGCCGTGGCCGCCGATAAACTTGGTTGCGGAGTGGACGACGATGTTGGCACCATGCTCCAGCGGACGGAACAGATACGGGGTGCCGAAGGTGTTGTCGACGACAACCGGCAGGCCATGCTTCTTGGCGATCTCGGAGATGGCGTCGATGTTGGGGATGTCGGAGTTGGGGTTACCGAGCGTCTCGAGATAGATGACCGTGGTGTTGTCCTTGATGGCGCCCTCGACCTCGTCCAGGTTATGGGCATCGACGAAGGTGGTCTCGACACCAAACTGGGAGAGCGTGTGCTCCAGCAGGTTGTAGGAACCGCCGTAGATGGTCTTCTGGGCGACCACGTGGTCACCGGCCTGGGCGAGGGCCTGCAGGGTATAGGTGATGGCGGCGGCGCCAGAGGCGACGGCGAGGCCAGCAACGCCGCCCTCGAGCGCAGCGATACGGTCCTCGAAGACGCCCTGGGTGGAGTTGGTCAGACGGCCGTAGATGTTACCGGCATCGGCCAGGCCAAAGCGGTCGGCAGCGTGCTGGGAGTTACGGAACACGTAGCTCGTGGTCTGGTAGATAGGCACGGCGCGGGCGTCGGATGCGGGATCGGCGCTCTCCTGGCCAACGTGAAGCTGCAGGGTGTCGAAACCAAAGGTGTGCTCGGGGTTGTTGATGAACTGGCTCATGATGATCTCCTTGATCGAATAAAAGTAACTAAGAAGTAAGAGAAGTAAGTCGCTGTCTCCTGATCACGCCGACGGGCGCAAACAGGAGCCCGGCATTCGTCTTGGTAAGCAATTCATATGCGGGCCTCCTTTCGCATCCCGGTTCCGTGGTTGGCTTAATTACCTACCGTCTTTGTGTGTTTTGAATAGTACGAGCATTGTTTCCCTCGGTCAATCACTTAAAAGCGCTAACCTGTTATCGTTTTTATAGATAACAATCGGAAGGATTGCGTCGATGACCCTCCAGCAGCTTCGTTTTCTGATCGCCGTGGCAGAGTCCGGCTCAATCAACGCCGCAGCTCAGCGCCTCTATACCGCTCAGTCCAACATCTCAAACGCCGTCAAAAGCCTGGAACAGGAGCTCCATCTGGAGATCTTTACGCGCTCCAGCCGCGGCGTCACGCTCACCAACGACGGCACCGAGCTTTTGGGCTATGCGCGTCAAGTCGTAGAGCAGGCCGATATGCTCGAGGCCCGCTACGAGGACGGCGGCACGCCCCAGGCGCGCCTTGCCATCTCGGCCCAGCATTACGCTTTTTCGGTCGAGGCCTTCGTCAACGTCGTCGAGCGCTGCCGGGACAGCAAGTTCGAATTCATCATGCGCGAGACCACCACGTCGCAGATCATCGATGACGTCCGCGCGTTTCGCAGCGACATCGGCATCCTCTATCTGGACGACTTTAACGCCCGCGTTCTGCAGAAGGCCTTCGCCGATGCCCGCGCAAGCTTCCATCCCCTCTTCGACGCGACGGTCCACGTCTTCGTTAGCGAGCGCCACCCGCTCGCACGCCGCCCGCAGCTGTCCCTTGCCGACCTTACACCCTATACGCGCTACAGCTTTGAGCAAGGCACCTCGAGCTCCTTCTATTACGCCGAGGAACCTTTTAGCTATATCCCTTGCGACCGCAACATACGAATCTCGGACCGCGGAACACTTACTAACTTACTTATCACGTCGAACGGTTACACCCTGTCGACCGGTGTCCTCTCCAATGAAATGCAATGGGGTATGGCATCGATCCCGTTAGCAGACGCCCCAACGATGCACGTGGGCTACATCATGCACGACGAGCGCAAGCCCTCTCCCCTCTTGCAGCAATACCTCGACGAGCTCAACCGCATCATCCGTGCCAACTAACTGTCGGAAGACGGGGTAGAAATCGTAGATTGCTAGCCCCCGGCGGTCATGGCGCTACAATGGTCACTCACACGAAACGTACCCAACGAAAGGAAGCCCGTGAAGGTCATCATCTATACCGACGGCTCGGCCCGATCAAATCCGGGACGCGGCGGCTACGGCGCCGTGCTCAAGTACACCAACCCCGCCGGCAAGACCTTCACCTCCGAGCTTTCGCGTGGCTACGCCAAGACCACTAACAACCGCATGGAGCTCATGGCGGTCATCGTGGCGCTCGAGGCACTTAACCGCCCCTGCGAGGTCGAGGTCCATTCCGATTCGCAATACGTCGTCAACGCCTTCAACAAACACTGGATCGACGGCTGGAAAAAGCGCGGGTGGAAAACTGCCAACAAGCAGCCCGTCAAGAACCGCGACCTGTGGGAGCGCCTGCTTGCCGCAAAGAGCAAGCATAAGGTGGAGTTCATCTGGGTTAAGGGGCATGCCGGCCACGAGCTCAATGAGCGCTGCGACGAGCTCGCCACCACCGCGGCCGACGGAGCCAACCTCGATATCGACACCGGCTTTAGCGAGAGCGACCTGTAACGGCGTTTTCGCACGCTTTTATGTCCTCCCGCGCTACACTCGTCCTGTAGGCCAAACAACGCAAGGGGGACACATGCTGCGCATCGCAACCATCGGCACATCCATGATCACCGACGACTTTATCCAAGTCGTCAATGCCAACGACCAGGCTACATTCGTAGGCACGCTCTCGCGCGACGCAGATCGTGGCGCCGCCTTTACCGCCGAACACGGCGGCGAACGCAACTTCACCGCACTTGACGAGCTTGCGTCCGCCGACGACGTCGACGCCGTCTACATCGGCAGCCCCAACGCGCTCCATCACGAGCAGGCGCTCGCCTGCATCGCCGGTGGCAAGCACGTCATCGTCGAGAAGCCCTTCTGCGCCACCGAAGCGCAGGCACTGGAAGTCTTCCGCGCTGCCGAGGCAGCAGGCGTCGTGGCCCTCGAGGCCATGCGCCCGCTTCACGACCCCGCCTTCCACGCCATTGAGGACGCTCTGGGCGAGATTGCGCCCATTCGCCGCGCCTCACTGCGCTTTGGCAAGTATTCCTCACGCTACAACGAAATCCTCGCTGGACGCGCCACCAATATCTTCGACTGCAATATGGCATCGGGTTCCCTCATGGACATTGGCGTCTACGCCGTCGAGCCCATGGTCGAGATTTTCGGCATGCCCTCTGGTCTCACCAGCATGACCACGCTGCTCGACCCCTCAACGCAAGAGCTCACCCATGGCCCCATCGACGGTTGCGGTTCCATTCTCGCCAGCTATGGCGGTGGCCGTATCTCCGTCGAGCTCGCGCACTCCAAAATTACGAATGACCTGCTGCCCTCGCAGATCGAAGGCGAGCGTGGCACTATCCAGATCGACCATCTGTCCACGCCCCGCAACGTCCGCATCGACTATCGCGGCGACGTCGTACGCGGCTCGGCGACCGAGGCACCGCGCGAACAGGACGACAACGGCCGTGCGCTCGATCTGCCCAAATCGAGCAACACTATGGAATACGAACTCATAGACTTTGTCACCGCCATCGGTAACATCGATAACGTTAAGGAAGAGATCTGGGAGACCCCAGCGGGACGCCACGAGCTCGGCCACTACCGCGATGTCACGCTCGTCTCGCTCCGCATCATGGATGCCGTGCGTCAGCAGGCCGGCATTACCTTCCCCGCCGATTCAGTCAAGCAGGCCTAGCGATGGGCCTCTTCGATACGTTCTTCTCCAGCGTCACCGGCAGCAGTCGAGAGCCTCAAAAACCATCAAACATCGAGCTCGAGCTGCGCCGCAGGCTTACTGTGCTCGCAAGCGACGAGGCCACTCAAGACACTCCGCAGCGCTATTTTCTGCGGTGGGAGGGCCAAGTCCAGGGCGTTGGTTTTCGCTTTACCAACACCAACCTCGCGCAGGCACGCGCACTCACCGGCTGGGTGCGTAACATGGAAGACGGCTCCGTCGAGATGGAGATACAGGGGGCTCCGGCAAACATCCTATCTCATCTCGAGGCGCTTCATGCCTCCTACGAGCGCATGGGAACGCGTTTTCGCCTCGCAGACGCCCAGGCCCGAGCCCCACTTACCAATGAAGACGGTTTCAGTCCTCGTTATTAGTATTGTGTGCTAAATACGGTATCATTTACCTACGACCGTTGACAGAAAAGAGGCGAGGCGCATGGCGGTGCAAAGAAGAAACACCAAGCAGCGGAAGCTGGTTCTTGACGCCGTGCGCCAAAGCTATAACCACCCCACCGCCGATGAGATCTACAACGCCGTGCGCGCGCAGGATGACAAAATCAGCCGCGGTACGGTCTACCGCAATCTCAATCTCTTGGCCGACGCCGGGGAGATCCTCTCCATCAAGACACCGGGCGGCAGCCGCTTCGATCGCACCATCGAGCCGCATGCGCATATCATCTGCACCTCGTGCAGCCGCGTCATCGACGTACCGCTCCCCTTCGATGCCCAGCTCGACGCCAAGGCGTCCGAGCAAATCGGCTGGCACGTCACGTCGCACTACACCATCTTCGAGGGTCTCTGCCCCGACTGCCGGTAGATGTTTGGGGCATGCCTACTCAGCAAGTAGACGACGCAGCTCTTCTTCGACCGTGCGCACGTAGCGGACACGGTCATTGACACCGCGCATGGTAGGGTTGCAGCTCTCCATCAGATAGGGATGGCCCACGACGTTGAGCATGTCGCGGTCGTTTTCGTTATCGCCAAACGCCATCATCTCGTCAGGGGAGATTCCCAGCGCACGACCATAATCGGCAAGCGCGGACCCCTTGCCCGAGTCAAAGCCGATAAAGTCAGTCCATTCGGTTCCCGACGTCATCACATCGACTCGGTCGCTAAAGCGACCCACAAAATATTCCAGCGCCGCCGGCTGCACTGCCTCGGGTGTTTGGAACGCGATCTTAATGACGTCCTCGTCAATGTCCTCGGGGCAATCAACCACAGCCACATCGCAATGGACCTCGTAGCGCAAATGGTCGACGAACGCATCGTTGCCGCTTACGGTATAAAGGTGATCCTCGCACGAAAGGGTCACGTCGGCATGGGGGTACGCAACCACGGCATTCGCGATATCCATGGCCAGGCCACGCTCCATAGAACGCTTGACCACGGCACGCCCCTCGCTCATGACCAGGGCTCCGTTTTCGCATACATAGGCGAGTTCATCGGCCACCGGGGCGAACAGGTAGCGCAGGCTCGCATATTGACGGCCGCTCGCCGGCATAAACACGATACCGCGACGATGCAGCTCATCGATAAGCTCAAAGGCCTCGGAACGCGGCTCGCGCTCCCCCGGATGCAGCAACGTGCCATCCAAATCGCATGCAATCAGCTTGATCCCCTCAAGACCCATATGCTTCCCCCAAAGCATCTCATCAACAGCAAGACGGACTTTGAATAGTTGCCTCTCAAAGTCCGTCTTGCGCATACGCACGCTAACCGCGCGCCTTCTTTACGATCGTAAAGTCTGGAGCCATACTCACAACGACATCTGCCGCGCTCGATGCAAAGCGTCGACTGGCATCGAGCTCGCGCGTGACTACCGAGAGCCGAACGCCCTCGATACCCCGCAGCATGCGGCCCAAAACAGGCTGCACCGGCGTATACATGCGCACGGCATGCTCGTCCGAGTCGCCCCGGAAGAGCGGTGCATGCATGTTGCCGATCTCCCAGCACGCATGCGCAAGCGCAATCGGGTCCATGCGGTCGACTTCGACCAGATAAACCTCGGCGCTGCGCAGGCGCACGACAACCGCCACGGGCACCATGCCCGAGCGGTCGATGGCGAGCACGTCGCCATCGGCAAGACGACCGCCGTCGGCAGCATCCAGCCGAGCATCGATCGTGCGCCCCAGCTCCGTCACGCCCACAAACGTGCGTACATCAGCCTGGTCCCAATCGAGTAGCAGCTCGTCAACTTCAAAGACGCCGCCCAACTTCCGACGAAGCAGGAGCTCATAGGACGGGTCGTTGAGATTTCCCAAGCGCTCCGTAGATACCAGGTCCACGGACATCAACTAGTCCTCGACCTCGACGAGCTCGATATCAAAGTTGAGATCCTTACCGGCGAGCTCGTGATTGGCGTCGAGCGTCACTGCCTCGGGCGTCACGTCGATGACCACGGCGGGGACGGGCATGCCGCTCGGCGTGGACAGGAAGAGCTTCATGCCCTTCTCGATTTGCTCGATATTGGGAACCTGCTCGGCCGGGAAGGTCAGGACCATCTCGGGGTTGTGCTCGCCGTAGGCATCGGCAGCCGGGATGTGCACAGTCTTCTTCTCGCCCACCTGCATGTCGACAACAGCGGCGTCGAAGCCCTTGATCATCTGGCCGGCGCCGCAGGTGAACTCCAGCGGCTCGCCGCGATCGTAGGAGCTATCGAACTGCGTGCCGTCATCGAGCGTGCCGCGATAATGGGTCTTGACCTTCTTGCCCTGGTTGGACATGGAAACCTCCGTGATAAGGGCGGCGCACAACGCGGGCCGCCATGAACATATGGCGCTAACTATACCCTAGTCATACAATTCAAAGACAGTTTGCAAAGAAACGCTGCAACCGGAGGAACCATGGCATATCCCGTATTTGACCTACACTGCGACACCGCCGACCGCATCGGCTGGGCCACGCTCGATCTCGACCTGCGCTTTACCGCCGGCACCGACGGTTATTTCCCCGGCGACGAAACGCATCCGCAAGATTTCGACCTCATCGAGGGCAACGCCTGCGCCATCTCGCTCGCAAAGATCGGCAACACGCCGTGGGCACAGTGCTTCGCCACGTTTGTCCCCGACGAGATTCCCACCGCCCACGCCGCGCGCTTCCAGGCGCAAATCATGGCGCATACGAGCGGCCAGGCCATGCTCAACCACGACCGCATGGTCAACGTGCGCAGCGCCGCCGACATTCGCCCCGCACTCAAGGACGGCAAGGTCGCTTGCATCCACACCATCGAAAACGCCACGTTCTTTGCCGAGGACCCCGCGCTGATCGAGGTGCTCAAGAGCCTGGGCGTACTTATGTCATCACTCAGCTGGAACGCGCAGGGACCGCTCGCGAGTGGACACGATACCCACGCCGGTCTCACCGCCGCCGGCATCGAGGCACTTACGCAGATGGAGCACGCCGGCATGGTACTCGACGTCTCCCACCTCAACGATGAGTGCTTTGACGAGGTTGTCGCCCACGCCACGCGTCCCTTCGTCGCCAGCCACTCCAACTCCCGTGCGGTTTGCGGCGTCAAGCGCAACCTCACCGACGACCAGTTCCGCACCATTCGCGACATGGGCGGTATCGTCGGCCTTAACTACTGCAGCGAGTTCCTTTCCAGCAACGCAACCGACAAGACCGCCGCAGACGTCACCTTCGACCAGCTGGCGGCACATATCGAGCACTGGCTCGACCTGGGCGGCGAGGACGTCATCGCACTCGGTGGCGACTGGGACGGCGCCGCGGTGCCCGCTTTCCTCTCTGATGCCAGCAAGATGCCCGAGTTCCAGAACATGCTCTCCAAGCACTTTGGCAAGACCGTGATGCAAAAGCTCTGCAGCGACAACGCGCTTGCCTTCTTTGAGCGTTATTAATTTCACATCCCTTGAGCGGGCCGGCATGCCGAACGGTCGACATGCCGGCCCGTCCCCAATCCAAAGGACCGCTTTTGACGCAGCAGTTTACGATTTCCGTATCTCGACCGGATGGGACGCCTATCTCCATCGTCGTTACCAAAAAGCGCGTCAAGAACTTCAACCTACGCATCACATCGAGCGGTGAGGTCCACGCTAGCGCACCGCTCGGCGCCAGCCGCGAACGTATCGAAGCGTTTGTGAAGCGCAACAGTGCCTGGATTATCAGCCGACTTGCCCAGCGCGAGCAACGTCAGGCGACGGCGCGAGAGCCGCTCAGCCCCTCGTCCATCATTGCGCTTTGGGGCAAGCCCATCACGGTACAGGATGCACTCGATCACAACTTTGCATCGCCCACACCGCGGCCCAAGCAGGCCACCTTCGCAAGTTTTATGGGTACCGACGAATCGGACGAAGGCCCACAGGCCAAGCGGCGCGCAATCCTCGACGGCCTAACGTCCGACGAGCTCCAAGCCCACATCGACCAGCTCTATACGTCCGAGGTCACATCGGCGCTGCGCGATATGGTGCACGCGTACGAAATCGCAATGGGTGTCGCCGTTTCCCGCATTTCCGTACGCAGCATGAAAACGCGTTGGGGCTCATGCACGCCCAAATCCGGTGGCATTCGCATCGCGCGCGAGCTCGCCGCCTACCCTGTCGAATGCCTCGACATGGTTGTCGCCCACGAGCTCGTCCACTTGCTCGAGCCAAGCCACAATCAGCGGTTTCACGCCCTGCTCGACACGTACTGCCCCAACAATAGGGCTCTGTCGCAGCGGCTCAAAAAACCGCCTGCCAACGAGCTGTAGGGCCGGTTAGCGCACGCGCTCGATCTCGACACCGCAGCTTGCCAGGGGCAGGCCAACAGGAGCCCACGGCTTATCGAACTTTATGCGCACACCAAGCAGCGAGGGATAACGGCGCAGCAGCATCTGGGCTGTCCCCTCGGCTGCCGCCTCGATGAGCTTAAACGTATGCTCGCGCAGATAGCCATCGACATCGTGGCACACCGAGCCGTAGTCAATCGAAGCGTCCAGGTTATCGTGCTCCCCCGCCGTGCGCAGATCGGCATAGAGCACCAGAGAAACGATGAACTTCTGACCCAGCGCGTTCTCCTCGGGATACACGCCATGGTTGGCAAAAACCTCAAGGCCGTCAATGACAATACGATCGGCATGGCGCAGATCGGCATAGCTCACGTGAGGCACCGCCGTTGCGGTGGATATTTCGCCCCTTCCACGGCGGGCGAGCTCAGCACCTTCAGTCTTGGTTGCATTCTCGGGCAGTTTCTTGTTACTCAACGCGATCGTCTCCTTCGTTTAGAACCCCGACCGCGCAAACTAACTACACGCGAATCGACAGGTTCTTTTTATCATCGCTCCAGTTGCAAGCATTGCGCGCAGGGCATGCAAAGCAGGCGCGCGACGCTTTGTCGGCTGCATAGAGCAGACGCTCAAGCGGTTGGCTGTTCACGCGCAGCTTTCGATGGCCCAGAATGGCCGTCTTAATGGCTGCGGCATCGGCCGGCTCAAACGCCACGTCATCGGGCATGCCGCCGAGAATCGCATCAGCGACGCGTTCGCTTGCAACATCATGGGATATACCCGATTCATACTGTTCATCTTTGCCGATATCGTGAAGAAGTGCCGTGGCGTAGATGACCTCGCGGTCAAATTCGAGCTGTTCCTCGAGATTCTTGATCCACATAATGCGAGCGACATCGAGCAGATGGTCAATACCGTGGCGGCAGAAGATGCGTCCCGATTCCAACTGTGCAATGTTGCCCAGGTGCCGCCGGAACAGCCCGTTGGCACAAATGTAATCAATGCGAGGCATGGCACCAAAGGGGGCCAGGCCCGAAGCCATAAAGCCGCGACGCGACGTCCCCTCATCGGTCTTCGATGCAAAGTCGTTGACGACTCTCATGGTTAGCGGCCCAGCATCCTAAAGAAACGCTCCTCGAGCGCGGGATCGGTCTCAAAGACGCCGCGGCGAGCGAGCGTCACGGTCTTGGTGCCGGGCTTTTGCACGCCACGCATCGTCATGCACATATGCTCGGCCTCCATCAACACAATCGCTCCCTGGGGAGCGAGATAGTCCATGAGGGCATCGGCAACCTGTGCACACAGTTGCTCCTGCAGCTGAAGACGACGGGCATAAACCTCAACCGTGCGGGCGAGCTTGGAAAGCCCAGCCACCCGACCGTTAGGGATATAACCAATGGCGGCCTTGCCATAAAACGGCAGCAGATGATGTTCGCACAGCGAATAGAACGTGATGTCGCGCTCGATAACCAAATCGTTCGAAGCGACGGCAAAGGTTTTGGACAGGTGCTCCTCGGCACTCTGGTCCATGCCGCCGGCGATCTCACCATACATACGGGCAACGCGCGCCGGGGTCTCCAACAGGCCCTCACGAGTTGGGTCCTCGCCTATGCCCTCAAGCAACAGCTTAATGGCGGCCTCGACTTTTTCCTGATCGACCATCTGGGCCTCACTTTTCCGATTTCACGTTCGCTCTATGGTACCACGCCCTCCGGCATCGACCACAAGCTACATAGTATGGGTCGAATAGACCGGATCATCACGCCATAGTTCAACCGCATCACAAAGCGCAACGCCCTCGCGCTCAGCACGGGCGCGCGTAGCGTTCATATCGATCACGCGCTGGTTGCTCGAGCCCCTAAAGCGCAACGAGATATCGTACAGATCTTGAACAAACGGGCCGTCCACCAGCATGTCAAGGCAGGCAAGAATGCGATCCGTCACCTCGGTATGATGACGACCGCCCGGCATAAGCTCCTCGAGCACGTCACCGGTAAAGCACCAAATAGTCTTCCCCGACTCCACGGGATAAGCCTCACGAACACGCTCGACAAACTCAACGAGTCCCGCCTGATTCTCAGGTTCCATAGGCTCGCCGCCCAAAATCGTCAGACCATCGATAAAGGGATGATCGAGGCTCTCGATGATCTTGTCCTCGACGGTGCGATCAAAGGGCTCGCCCGCAGCAAAGTCCCACGCAACAGAGTTAAAGCAATTCTTGCACCCACGACGGCACCCGCTCACAAACAGAGAAGTGCGGACGCCTTCCCCATCAGCAATGTCGAAATACTTAATGTTCGCGTAGTTCATAAGTAACCTTCCTGGGGGGTCTGGAGTATATCATTCCGTCCTCAAACATTCTCGGCCTTTGGCCTGCGAAACTGCGGGCGGAACGATATACTCCAGACCCCTCGCGAGCAACACTCAATGAACAAAGCGAACATCGAGTATAGGGTTCGAGGTCCAATAAAAAATTTGTTGCAGCTCAACCGTTGCTGCAAGCAAACCGTTATTGCAAGTCGACTCATTTCCGCTAAGAACTTCGAGGAGTGAGCAGACTGCGCGCTGCATCTCAGCTACGTCAACTTGGCTGAGCCGAGAGGGCCGCTTGGGCTTTTGCTCGATATGAGTTCCGCACGCAAAGAAGGCCACTTAATGTGGCCTTCGTCTTGCGCAGGACTGTCCGAAATAGCGAGCAAAAGCCCAAGCGGCCCTCTCGGCTCAGCCCCGGAGCGGTATTAGAGATGCAGCACGCGGTCGCGGATCTCCTCGGTTCGACCCTGGTTCCAGAACTGGGTACCGATGTAGCCGCACGTGCGACGGGCGACATTCATCTTCTCCTGGTCGCGGTTACCGCAGCTGGGGCACTCCCACACCAGCTTGCCGTCATCCTCGACAATCTTGATCTCGCCATCGTAGCCGCACACCTGGCAGTAGTCGCTCTTGGTGTTGAGCTCGGCGTACATGATGTTGTCGTAGATGTACTGCATCACGCGGATGACAGCCTTGAGGTTGTCCTGCATGTTGGGAACCTCGACGTAGGAGATGGCACCGCCCGGCGAAAGCTGCTGGAACATGCCCTCGAACTTGAGCTTGTCGAATGCGTCGATCTCCTCGGACACGTGGACGTGGTAGCTGTTGGTGATGTAGCCCTTGTCCGTCACGCCCGGGATGATGCCAAAACGACGCTGCAGGCACTTGGCGAACTTGTAGGTCGTCGACTCAAGCGGGGTACCGTACAGCGAGAAATCGATATCGCTTTCGGCCTTCCACTCGGCGCACTTGTCGTTCATGCGCTGCATGACGGCCATGGCAAAGGGCGTGCCCTCCTTCTCGGTGTGGCTGTGGCCCGTCATGTACTTGACGCACTCATACAGGCCGGCATACCCCAGACTGATGGTGGAATAGCCGCCCACGAGCAGCTTGTCGATCGTCTCGCCCTTCTTCAGGCGGGCGAGGGCACCGTACTGCCAAAGAATCGGCGCGGCATCCGAAAGCGTGCCCATCAGGCGCTCATGACGGCACAGCAGGGCACGGTGGCACAGCTCAAGGCGCTCGTCGAAGATCTTCCAGAACTTGTCCATGTCCTGATGCGAGCTCAGCGCGACATCGGGCAGGTTGATGGTCACAACACCCTGGTTAAAGCGGCCATAGTACTTAGGTTTGGTCGGGTCATAGTTCAGCGCGTTGGCTACGTTGTTAAATCCGTTACCGGAGCGGTCGGGCGTCAAGAAGCTGCGGCAACCCATGCAGGTGTAGCAATCGCCGTTGCCGGCGGTCTCGCCCTTAGACAGCTTGAGCTCGCGCATCTTCTTCTCGGAGATGTAGTCGGGCACCATGCGCTTGGCGGTGCACTTCGCAGCCAGCTGAGTCAGGTAGAAGTACGGGGAATCCTCGTAAACGTTATCGTCCTCGAGCACATAAATAAGCTTGGGGAACGCCGGAGTGATCCACACGCCGGCCTCGTTCTTAACGCCCTCATAGCGCTGACGAAGCGTCTCCTCCACGATCATGGCAAGGTCGTGCTTCTCCTGCGCTGAGCGAGCCTCGTTGAGATACATGAAGACCGTCACGAACGGCGCCTGGCCGTTGGTGGTCATAAGGGTCACGACCTGATACTGGATCGTCTGGACGCCGCGACGGATCTCATCGCGCAGGCGATCCTCAACGACCTCGCGCACCTTCTCGGCAGATGCCGAGACACCAAGCTCCTCGAGCTCGCGAGCGACCTCGCCGCGAATCTTTTGACGGCTCACCTCAACGAACGGGGCGAGATGGGTCAGCGAAATAGACTGGCCGCCGTACTGGGAGGAAGCAACCTGGGCGATGATCTGCGTCGCGATGTTGCAGGCGGTCGAGAAGCTGTGCGGCTTCTCGATCAGCGTGCCCGAGATAACGGTGCCGTTCTGGAGCATGTCCTCCAGGTTCACCAGATCGCAGTTGTGCATGTGCTGGGCAAAGTAATCCGAATCGTGGAAATGGATCAAGCCCTCATTATGGGCATCCACGATCTCCTGGGGCAGCAGCACGCGCTGGGTCAGGTCCTTGGAAATCTCGCCGGCCATATAGTCGCGCTGAACGGAGTTGACGGTCGGGTTCTTGTTGGAGTTCTCCTGCTTGACCTCTTCGTTATTGCACTCGATCAGCGACAGAATCTTGTCGTCGGTCGTGTTCTTCTGGCGCTTCAGGCTCTGAACATAGCGATAGATGATGTAATGGCGGGCAACCTCGTAGCAGTCGAGACGCATAATCTCGTCCTCGACCAAATCCTGGATCTCCTCGACCGAAACGGTGTGGCCCGCGTTCTCGCATGCCTCGGCGACGTTTTGTGCCGCGTAAACCACCTGGCGGTCAGTTAGACGAGAGCTCTCCTCGACCTCCAAGTTGGCGGCGCGGATGGCATTGACGATCTTATCGATGTCAAAGACAACCTCGGTGCCGCTGCGCTTGATGATCTTCATCCTCTTGCCTCTTTCGCGTCGTAGCCTCATTGCGCTTCAGAGCCAAACGATGCCCGGCAGGGCCTGTCCCTGTCTTGCGGCGCCGTCGCGCAATCTGTGTTCTCGATAAACCATAAGCCTCCATGCGGACATTCCCTGGAGCCGATCAAGCGGCTCAAGGACACGTTCAAAAGAGGCAGTTAAGGTCTTCGTTCTCTGTCCGCCATCTATCATACGACAAAGACGCATCTATATCCTGTATTCTTTTTTTAGGTCAAACACAACATATAGTGTTTCAGCAGGTCAAAGCAATTGGTCATTTTGCAGACGCATTAATTATGAGGGGTTCTTGGCAAGTCGGTAAAACGTTACCAACACGGCTACCTGCATGGCAGTTATAAAACCCCCTTAGTCAAGCCGCTGACAAATCCTACCAAAACCAAGCCGCTCACGCCAAAAGAATCCAAAAGATTATGCTTGACCAACATGTTGCGGTCGAATGCCGGCGGACGGAGCGACAGGACTGTAAACGCTCGGAAGACTACAGCCCCGGCGCCCCGTCCGCCGGCATTCGATAGGCGAGGATCTATTACTTCTCTTCGCGAACTATCGTGCGGCCGAGAGCCGCTGTAAAGGGATCGAGCAGCACGCCGGCGATAACCACAAAGGCCCATCCCTTTGTGACGAGGCCGGCCCAACGCGCGAAGAATGTACGGCCTTCAATCGTTCCGAATCCTCCTTGGAAGGCAATCTCGCCAAAACCGATCACCATAAAAAGGAGCGTGGCACCGATGACCGTACCGGCGATCTTGTGTGATGCACTCCCCTGCTCAAAACCAAAAAAGTCCAGGCACATACCAACCGTTTTGCCAAACAGCGGGAGTGCGCTCAGAACCTCGGCGATCACCGTGGCCACGATGAGTTGTCCCCAAAAGCCCGTGGGGCCCGTCAGATCCAAGCCAGGCGCCCCTTCAATGATGGGGAGAAACGCGCAGAGCAATAGCGGGTTAAAGAAGCCGTTGAGAATACCGATAACGCGCCTGACAGGTAACTTCATAGCCGTAAGCCTTTCAAAGTCATTGATAGAAAGAGGGCCGCCGGCATATGTCGGCGGCCCCGATAAAACATGATGTACGGCAAAGCAACTACTCGAGCGGCTACTCCGCCTCGCCGCCGGCTGCCATCTTCTCGGCCTCGGCAAGCTGGGCCGGGGTGAGCTTGCGATACTTAATGGCGCCAAAGACGACACAAGCCGCACAGATGATCATGCCGGCGATGAACTTCTGGTCAATCGTTGCACCAAACGGCGACGTCACGGCCTCAAACACAATGGGAGACAATGCCATGCCAAAGTTGATACCTGCCATGCCAATGGCGAGGTTAAACGCACGTCCCTCGGGGGCAGAGTTGCCGGCAGCAAAATTGCCCTCCAGCGGCACGTAGGTCTCCTTGCCCAGCGCAACGACAAAGCCCGCAACGCACAGCACCATAAAGGCGGGCGCAACCAGCGTCAGGCCCAGGCCAACGAGCGTCACGCCCCACGCGATCGGCATAGCCAGGTTCTTGAACTTGGCAAACAGCGGACCGACCAAAAGACCAGCCGCAATACCGGCAACGGTCATAACGGTAGAGGCAAGACCGGCCTCCACGGTACCGCCAAAGCCGCGACCTACAACAAGCAGCGAAACGTTGGAGCTGAAGAGCTGGAACGTAAGTACGAACACAAAGCTCATGAGCGTGATAATCGCGACCTCTTTAGGCATATTGGCAAACACGTTGACCTTGCGCTTGGGCTCAAGATGACCCTCAGGAAGGCAAACAGCCTCGATTACGATGAAAATGATCATGATGAAGTACGCCGCATAGCTGTGGAACCACTCGGCAGAACCCAAGATGCCGGAAACCATCGTCCAGATAATGCCGCCCAGTGCAACAAAAGTGGAGTAGATGCCCATGACAAACGAGCGCTGCTTTCCGCCAAAGTAATCCGCGATAAGAGCGTCCGTTGAATTCTGCACGGCGCCGAGACCAAGGCCCATGACAGCAGAAGCCGCTAAGACTTGGCCGAGCGAGTCGTGGAACACCAGCACCGAGGCGCCTGCCAGCATCACGATAATGTGACCGACGAGCGTCGTCTTCTTCTTGGACACGCGAGAGGCAAGCTGTGAAGAGACGAGCATGGCGGACAACGCCATCATCAACGGGATGATGCCGATAATCATCTGAACGGCAGCGATGTTCTCGTTGGGAAACGCGGCCGCAACAGAGGCCACGATGGGAACGGGCACGAGCATGCCCATGATGCACATGGCGGCTGCGTAAATGCCCACCAGGTACTTGATCTTGGTTTTATCCATGATCCATCCTTACACTTAAAGAAAAGGGTCGGAGCGGCCAGGCATCACCAGCGGCCGCCCCAAACACAGCACTATCAGTCGTTGAATCCGGTGAACACGGGCTCTCCGCTGTACACGAGCGCTTCCTCGACACCATCGAGCACGCGGCAGGCGCCAGACGCCATCGCCTCGAGCTCAAACTCGCCGGGATAAGCCGACACGGGGGCGATCCAAGAGCAGCATTCCTCAATCGAGGCAACGAGCTCCTTGCTGTGGACCATGCCGCCTCCGAGCAAGATGCCGTCGACGTCGCCCTTCAGCACACAGGCCATCTCGCCAATCCACTTGCAGATTTGGTAAACCATCGCATCCCAGGCGCGAGCCGCGGCCTCATCGCCCGCGGCGGCGCGCTCGCACACCTCGATGGCATCGGACGTACCCAAAAGGTCAACGAAGCCACCGGTCTTCATGCAATGGGCGCGGGCAACGTCGAGACCATGCTCCGCCGTATACTTCGCGACCTCGATTGCGGGGACCGAGCCACAGCGCGTCGGCGCCATGGGGCCCTCGCCGCCGACGATGTCGTTGCCGTCGACCATCTTGCCCTTAAGGTGAGCAGAAATCGAAATGCCACCGCCGATATGACAGACAATAAAGTTGCACTCGTCATATGCACGACCGAGCTTTGCCGCGTGGCGAATGGCAGTCTCTTTGAGATTAAGGGCGTGCAGGTGCACGTTTCGATACACGCCCTTAATGCCCGTCATACGTGCGAGGTCGCACAGCTCGTCGGTATCGGGAGGATTCACCACAAAAGAGGGCTTTCCCGTCTTTGAGGCGAACTCATGGGCAATCTGGGGGCCAAGCTGCGCCGGGTGCTGAATGCCGTTCGCACCGATGCGGGCATGCTCGAGCATGACCTCGTTGATGGCATACGTGCCGCCGGGCAACGAAAGCAAGCCGCCGCCGCGACCGACAAATGCATCAAAGTCCTCGAGCTTCAGGCCCGCCTCCCCCAGTGCTCCAAGAATCAGATCGCAGCGATACGGCATCTGAGCCGAAACCCCATCGAACTGGGCGAGGTCCTTCGCATCGTGCGCAACGTTCTTGCTGAGCTTGCACTCATCACCCTCAAAAACGCCCACTTTCGTGGAAGTGGAACCCGGGTTGATTACCAGGATGCGCCAGGGAGTCTTTTTATCGGACATATCTTAAGCCTCCTTAAGCGCCTGGGCGCGCACGCAGCTCATCACCACGTTGCCGACGATCTCGTCGACGGGCGCAGAGCGCGAGCAATCGCACACGATCTTCTTGAAGCCCTGAAGCATGGGGCCGTAAGCATTGGCGCCGGTCAGGTTCTGGATGATCTTGACGCCGATATTGCCCACGTTGATATCGGGCCAGATGACCACGTTGGCCTGTCCCGCAACAGCGGACTCACGACGTACCTTCTTGGCCGCAACCTTGGGGTTAATCGCCGAATCAAACTGGAACTCGCCGTCGATGGCAAGGTCGGGACGGCGATCGTTGGCAATCTCGCGAGCGCGGCGTACTTTGTCGACGAGCTCGTTATCCATCGAGCCGTCAGTCGAATGCGAAAGCAGCGCGCAACGGATATCCCATCCGGTCAGCGAGCGCACCGTTTCGCTCGACGAAATCGCGATCGAGGCAAGTTCCTCGCTCGTAGGGTCGACGCAAACGGCGGAATCGCCAAAAGCCAAAAGGCCACCTTCGCCGCCGTTCCAGTTGGGAATGTCGGCGATACCGCACGAGCTCACGGTGTCCACCCCGTCGGCAAGGCCGACGATGGTCTGACCCGCCAGGATAATATCGCCCGTGGCGTTATCAATGCCGGCGAACATTACGTCGACATCGCCGAGCACCTGCAAAATCAGGGCGCGCTCAAGCGGACGCGTCATACGGCGCGCGGCGCCCTTGGGCTTAAACTTGCAATCCGGATGCGAAAGATAGCGCTCGCAGCAAGCGGCGTTCGCCTCCTCGTCGGTCACATCGACAATCTCGATGCCGTCAAGGGAGATGTCGCGCTCATCGGCAAGCTCCTTGAGCTTACCGCCGTCGCCGACCAGCACACATTCGGCAAGATGCTCGGCGGCGATCTTTGCGACCGCCTGCATCATGGTCTCGTTTTCGCCCTCGGGAAAAGCAACGCGCATAGGCTTGGCGGCAGCCTGCTCGCGCAGGGTCTGCATCAGGTCCATGGCAGCTACTCCATCTCTTCGGCAGTGCGCTCGATAAGCTCGCGGATGGTCTTCATGACCATGACCTCGCGAACGGGGACCTCGGCATCGAGCTCGTTCTCGATCATGGAGGTCAGGGCGATCATCTTCATCGAGCCCTTGCCCAGGGTCTCAAACGTCGTCTCGGGGGTCACATCGCCATCGTAGTTGTAAGCGGACTTGGCAAAATCGCAGATCTGCTGAGTGAGTTCTTCGTTCATGATGGTGCCTTTCTAAGATAAAAAGAGGGGTAGCCACGGCGGGCTGGAGACATGGGTCCCGCCGTGGCCTAAGAGAGGAAGCGAATTGTTATAGGGGTGAAAGCCTAGTGTGAAAGCCTAGTCGTCAAGCTCGAACGTGAGCTCTTTGTAGCCCGGCCGGTCGATGACCTTGGCATGGACGCCCACGGTCTCGCCCGCCATGAGCTTGGCGCGGATCTCGGGGGCCTTCTTCTTGGTAATGCCATAGATGACGTAGGTGTACTGAGAACCCTCGTCAATATCGACGGCGCCGTAGGCGTACTTGCCATACTCCTTGAGGTAGGGCTTGTCGTTCTGCGGACCAGGCAGGGTAAAATCAATCAGATGGCCGTGACCGGAAACCTGGACCCAATCGGTCTTGTGGTAGCCGCAGGCATTGCAGGCAAGGTGAGGCGGAAACTCGACGGCTCCGCACTCGGGGCACTGACGTGCCCAATAGATACCCTCTTCAAGACCCGTGTAGAACTTCTTGACCACGGGCTCCATATCTTTGAGTTGCATGAGAATACTCCTTATGGGAAATCGAAAACCGCGGTCGCTTAGGCGACGGTACGAAGAATCTGGCAGCGCACATTCTGAGAACCGCCAAAACCGCGCAGGAAGGCCGTCTCAGGAATCTTCTTCATCTGGGTTGCACCGGCGACGCCGCGCATCTGCTTGACGGCCTCGACGATATCGGCGATGCCGGATGCGCCATGAGCGTGGCCGAAGTTGCAACGGCCACCGTGCGGGTTGATGGGCTTATCGCCGTCAAAAGCGGTGCGGCCATCGATCGCATACTTCCAAGCCTCGCCGCGCGGAATATAGCCGCACTCCTCAGCCGAGACGATCTCGGAAGCCAGGAAGAAGTCATTGCACATGAACAGGTCGATCTCGTCGGGGCTCACGCCGGTAAGGTCGTAGACCTGCCTGGCGGCAAGCTCGGTAGCCCAGTGCTCGTTGTGAAGCAGGCCGGCTTCGACGGCAGAGGCGCCCGTACCCAGCACCTCAATAGGCGCATACGGCATGCCCATGGCTTTGGCCTTCTCCGTGGGCATCACGACAACAGCGGCGGCACCGTCGCACTTCTTCTCAAAGCCGGTAACGCGCAGGTACTGCGTAACGCGCGGGTTGTACATGCTCTTGAGATACTCGTCGGCGGTATCGAACCCAGCTGCCTTCGCATCCTCCTCGACCGTGGTCTCATACCACGCAAGGGGATTCAGGACGGCACCGCGGCGAAGGCTCTTGGTAAGGCCGTTCAGGGCGTCATCGATCTGATCGGCGGTAAGGTCGTACTGCATCGAATACTCGTTGATCCAGTTGTCGAACGACACGCCAAAGGCGCCATCGAGCGGGCGACCATACGCGCGGTCATAGATCTTATCGAGCGAGGGAATCATGACATCGAGCGTAAAGTCCTGGCGAATATGGGAGGGCATGTGCTCAACGGGAAGGGTCGAAGCCAAATCGCAGGCACCCGTAAGGACAACATCGTAGGCACCGGAGGCGACTGCCATCACGGCCTGCTCAAGGGCGACGTAGCCCGTGCAGCAAGCCTCGGAATGATGGACGGAACCCTTGGCACGAACGCCAAACCAATCGGCAACCTGCATGTTGGGGGTAATGCAATCACCAACGAGATAGGGATTGGCGCTGCCGTGATAGAAAAAGTCGATATCGCGGGGCTCAAGACCGGCATCGGCAATTGCCTCGAGGGCCGCATAGCCAAACGCCTCGCCCTCGCCAATACCCTGGGTCTCGGGATGTTCCTCAAAATCCTTGAACGGGGTGCAGCCTACGCCTACAATCGAGACGCTGCGCATGTTCTTTCCGAGCGTAACCACTGAATATCACATCCTAATCATGTGAAGGTGTACGAAATGATGGCGCAGTCCGGCCGCGAGCGAAGGTGAGAGAGCGCTCGCGGCTTTTCTGTGCCGTCACACGTTGAACTACTGCAGTGGTTCTTTTGAACGTAGCTTTAGTGTAAGAGTGGTTTATTTGGTGCCGTGGGACAAAATGCCGCTATGTGTCCCATCATTTGGTACGCATAGCTAAATTTCGTTCCAAATAGCAGATAAATGACTATGCTTAAAGCCGATTCATAGGGCTGGAACGCTTTGAGTTCACTGCATGCGCAACCGTTCATCCCTAAAAAACAGCCGCTCACCCGAGCGGCTTTTCAAAATCAGGGATCCGCGGATGCCAATGGCGCGATGCATCGTCGACAAAGAGCGGTGCGTAGAACATGCGATTGAGCGCGGCGGCAACGGTTCGTGCCTCAAGGTCAGGCCGGACTTCGAGCCAATACTGGATGAGGTTATGGTGGCCCGCAAGCGCAAAAGCAAGATACAGATCGAGGTCCGTCTCATCTGAAAACGTCGACCGCAAACGATCGCGAAAATAGTCATGCATGAAGATCGTTGCCTTGTGTGCAAACACGGGATCACCGTTATCGCTGTTAAGCGCCAGGACTTTCGAGCGATTGGCCTTGAGGATTTCCATGCGCTTGATCATCGTGGGCGTGGGATCAAGCTGCGCATCACCAAAACGAGCCTCAAGGGCAACGTCGTTAATGTCTTGCATGTTCTGGAGCAGCTCATCTTCAAAGCGCTTGACCACATCATCGACAGAGCGGTAACAACGATAGAAGGTTGATTTTGATGTATGGGCAAGACGGAGTACGTCGGTGACCTTAATCGATTGCACAGGCGTTGTCGCCATAAGTTCAAAGACGGCGCCTTCGATCCGCGAAGCAATATCGTTTTTAGCGTTCAGTGACATAGAAGGCCTCCCCTGTTGGCGATTGGCTACTATGCTACCCGAAAGGCATGCTCCTCAATGGCGATATGGGGCATAGAACGCGCTGCACAAGAGATGACACACTGGCCAAACACCACCGAGGAAGTAAACCATCCGCTCGGCAACCCGTCTTTGCGGGGATCGATTGAAAAGCCGGACCCCTCCGCCTTCAGGACGGCTTCGATACGCGTCCAAACCCGACACAGCCGAAAGGCGCGTTCCTGCGAATCTGCCGCAGCGTCAATCCACGCCCGTTCCCTTGAGCTCGCCATACGCTCAACCGCAATAGGTACAATCTCATCGACCGCCTCGATATCCACGCCAATAGGTCCTCCGACCGACCGAGCAACATCGGAAACAGCGAGGACGGCCACGCTTCCGCCATGTGAAATGGAAATAGAGGGGGCCTCCCCATCCGCAAGCTCGATCTTGCCGAAAGCAGAACGCGCAAGCTGGGTGTCGTCGAAGACACCCAGGGCGTCGCGAAGCAGCAGACCCACGCCCGCAGCTTCCCTCCGAGACGCAATGGGGAGATCTCCATTGGAGGCACGCGAGACATAACGTCCCGCGATTGATGCCATATCAACGGTCTCGCCGGGATCGATCGCAGAAACGTCAACGAGGTGCACGGTTATGTTCAAAATGGTCAACCCCACTCGATTGAGATGACAAGGCTAAACTGACGCTCAGAACCGCTCTTTCATGAATCGAGGTACCTTTTGCCGACGATTTGGCGACCCATTTGGCGACCAAAACAAAACAGCCCAGAGGACATAGCCTCTGGGCTGCGAACATTTGGTGGGCGTTAGAAGATTTGAACTTCTGACCTCTTCCGTGTCAGGGAAGCGCTCTCCCCCTGAGCTAAACGCCCAAATGGAGCGGACAACGGGGCTCGAACCCGCGACCCCAACCTTGGCAAGGTTGTGCTCTACCAACTGAGCCATGTCCGCTTACGAGGATTAATCTTACGTGATACCCGCATCCTATGCAAGAACTTTTTTTGAAAAGTTTTGCGACGCCCTCGCGAACCTCGCAAAGACATCAGCCACCACGGAAAGCACAGGCAAACGCAAACTCGCCGCAAGAGGCCCCTACAACTCGGCGAGCATGATCCAGGCAGAACTGTCCTGCGCGAGCCTGCCGTCTACAAGCGGTGATGAGGTGAGCAGGACCCTGCCCGCCGGCAGCTCCACGGGTGCTGCACCGAAGTTCGTCACACACGCCCAGCCGTTGTCGCGGCGATAGGCGATGACGCCGCCCTCAGCGCCCTCGGCACCATCCGCAAGGCCGGTGCGCCCGTCAAGATCAAGCCACTTAAGATCGTTGGCGCACCCGCGCAGCTTGCGCCGCAGCCAGAGGGCGTCACGATAGAGCGCAAGCATCGATGTCGGGTCCGCTTCTTCCCTATCGGCAGCGTAATCGGAAAACCATGCAGGCTGCAGCAGATGGGGCGCCGCATCGGCGTCCGCCGGTGAAAACCCAAACGATCCGCCCTGCGCGGGATCGTCCGCCGCCACCCACGGCAGGGGCACACGGCAGCCGTCGCGCCCCTTCTCGCGCTTCGGCCCGTGCGTATTGGTCGCAGTAGGATCTTCGAGTGCGGCCCACGGGATATCGGCCACCTCAAAAAGGCCGAGCTCCTCACCCTGATACACGTATGCCGAGCCCGGAAGCGCCAGCTCGAGCAAAAGGGCCGCCCGCGCGCGGCGCTCGCCGAGTTCACGGTCCTCGTCATAAGACGACCCGTCGCGTAAGAGCCAGTCGAGCGCAATCTGGTGGTAGCGCGTCGCCTTGATCTGCGGCAGGGCATAGCGCGTCGCCACGCGCGGCACGTCGTGGTTGGAGAGCACCCAGGTCGAGGCGGAATCGGATTCTATAGCTGCCTTCAAGCCCTCCTCGATTGCAGCGTGCATGTCATCATAGGTCCAAGTGGCCTTGGCAAACTCAAAGTTGAATGTCTGGCCAAGCTCGCTGGGACGCGCGTAGAGATACTGGCGCTCGGGCAGCACCCATGCCTCGGCAACGGCGCTGCGTGGCGGATCATAGCGGTCGAACACGCGGCGCCACTCGCGATAGATCTCGTGGACCTCGTTGCGGTCCCACAGCGGATGGGTGCCGTCCTCAACCATGTCATCGCCCTCGGCGAGATGCCACCGGTCGAGGTCATCGCGGTCGAGATCCTTGGCGAGACCGTGCGCCACATCAATGCGAAAGCCATCGACGCCTCGATCGCTCCAAAACGCCAGGACGTCGCAAAAGAACGCATGAACCTCGGGGCACGACCAGTCAAAGTCCGGCTGCTCGGGCGTAAACATGTGCAGATACCACTGACCGTCCGCGACGCGCGTCCAGGCGGGGCCGCCAAAGTTGGCATTCCAATTGGTGGGAGGCAGCTCGCCGTGCTCGCCGCGACCATCGCGGAAGATATAACGGGCGCGCTCGGGCGATCCGGGGCCGGCGGCAAGAGCGGCTTTGAACCAGGGGTGCTGGTTGGACGAATGGTTGGGCACGATGTCGACGATGACCTTGATGCCGTGCGCGTGAGCCGCAGCGATCATGTCATCGAAGTCGTCAAGCGAGCCGAGACGTGGGTCTACATCGCAGTAGTCCGCCACATCATAGCCGCCATCAACAAGAGGCGATGGGTAAAACGGGCTCAGCCAGATGGCCTCGATACCCAGCCGCTCAAGATAGTCCATCTGCTGGGTAATGCCCGCGATATCGCCCAGACCCGAACCAGTCGAATCCTTAAACGAGCGCGGGTAGATTTGATAAATCGCGGCATCGGACATCCATGAGCGCGAAGAGGACTTTTCTGTAGCCATGGGGTGCGCCTCCCTTGCAACGAGGTTTTGCGAGATGCCCACGATGATACGCCCAAAGCGGACATTCGCGGCAAACAACGCCACAGCCACGCCCCAAAACGCTCGCTCCCTCTCGGGTTCGAACCTCCCGGGACGAATCGACCGATTAGTGAAAAGAACGGAAGACCCACTCCCCCGGCCACGACAGCGAGCGGGCTCCGGGTGCCCCAGGTTGCCGCGAAAGAGGAGGGAAGCGTACTTTATGTACGCGACCGACGATTAAGGGGCAAGATGGGGTACCCGGGGCTCGCGCAGCGTCAACAAAAAACGCGGTTCGTTAGAACCGCGTAAGATAGTTGGAGCGGACAACGGGGCGTCCGCGTATCCGCTTCGCGGATCCGCACCAGCTTCGGCCGCCTGCCGGCGTCCTCGCCAGCTCGCTACAAACGCTCCGCGTTTGCTTAACGCTCGCTCCCTCTCGGGTTCGAGCCCATGCGCCGGGTACGAAAAAGCCCGGCTACCGTAGTAGTCGGGCTGTTACGTTTGGAGCGGACAACGGGGCTCGAACCCGCGACCCCAACCTTGGCAAGGTTGTGCTCTACCAACTGAGCCATGTCCGCATATGTAAAACAAAACGGGCGCCGGAGCGCCCGGATGTTGCCTGGAGGCGAAGCCCGGATTCGAACCGGGGGTAAAGGCTTTGCAGGCCTCTGCCTTACCACTTGGCCACTTCGCCGAAAAAGGACCGCCTAAACGGTCCGGAAATGCAATGGAGCGGACAACGGGGCTCGAACCCGCGACCCCAACCTTGGCAAGGTTGTGCTCTACCAACTGAGCCATGTCCGCTTGCGGGTTATTAATTTACGCGAGTTGTCCAAAAGACGCAAGTACTTTTTTCAAAAAACTTGTCTGCCGCATGTTCTTAGTAGCTAAACGCGCTAAAGCGATTGGCTAGGCACACGACTCCAGCGCTCCGCTAAACAGCTTCACCATCTGCACGCGCGTGCCGGCGCCGTCCGTACGACGAGCAACCTCCACGTTATCGACGAGCATACGCATAAGCTTGATACCACGGCCGCGCTCCTCTGATGCGACCGGTTCGCTCGTTTCATCGATAGAATAGCCGACACCTCGATCAAGTACCTCAACCACAACGCGATCGCCATAGGCCTGAACCGTCAGGACGCACCCGATACCGCCCGCATGGTCATAGGCATTACCCAGCGCCTCCCCCGACGCCAATGCGACATCGTAGCGCTCGTCACGGCGCAACGGAAGCGATTCAAGGAGTTCGGCGATGCGATGTCGGTAGTATGGAAGATTCTCGATACCCTGACGGACCTCGACGCTCTTACTCCAGCGAGGCAGCTCCCCCACCGGAATGGCGGGAATAGACTCCCGTGCCGGCCCCGCGACATGAAGGATATCGACAAGACGAGCAATCTCCAAAAAGCGAACAACTTCACCCGATGCATTGACGAGCGAAAGCAGGCCTTCTCGCCTCATGAGCTCACGAGCGCGCGTAAGCAGGAATGCCAAGCCCGTCGAATCGATAAAGCTAACAGCCTGACAGTTGATGACGACACGACGCACGCCGCGGCCAATCAAAGCATCCAACCGCCGACGCAGCGCAGGCACCGTGGCGATGTCGATATCGCCTGGTGGCGTCAAAACCGCTATGTCATTCCACTCATTCATACGACCATGGTTCCCCAAAAAAGCCCACTCGATGCATTCGTTTCCCCAACCGTACGGATTCAGCCCGCCCAGCGTCGTCTATGAACGACCCCGTAAAAACTCAAGGGACACCAATGCAATGTCATCGTCCAGCGCCGATTCGGTAAATCGGTCAAGCTCGCCCAAGACCTTGCCGCAAATGCCCGACACGCCCTCACCCGAGACAGAGAGCAGAAGGTCGCGAAGGCGCTGCTCGCCAAAGAAAGCACCCGAGCGGTCACGCGCTTCGATTGTTCCGTCGGTGTACATAAATAGCATGTCACCAGGAGCGAACGTAAACACGCCTGTCTCGTACACCATGCTCTCAAAGGCACCGATTACCCCCGATTGGCATCCAAGCAGCTCGACCTCTCCCCCACGAGCCTCGCCGCCACCCAGCGGCATCGACTCTGGCCTGATGACCATGGTCGGAGGATGGCCCGCCGAACAATACGTTGCGCGTCCGGCTTTAAGGTCAATCTTGGCGATAAAGGCCGTCACGAACGTCTCGACCCTCGAAAAGCCCATAAGCATGCTGTTAAGAGAGCGTGCCATGCGGGCCGGTCCAGCGCCCTCCCAGGCATATGCCGTCAGGGCCGTCTTGACGAGTGCGGACATCGATGCAGCCTCAATGCCTTTGCCAGACACATCGCCCAGAATCATGACGGCGCAATCGTCGGGAAGACGGATGAGCGTATAGAAATCGCCGCCGACCAACGCCGAGTTCGTGGCCGACAGGTACACCGAATCGGCGGCGATTCCCGGAACATCCCCCAGTGAATTTCTCATGCCAATCTGGAGGGTCTGAGCGATATGGCGCTCCTCACGCTTTTGAGATTCGCCTTCATAGATCAGTTCAAAGTCATGAGCCAAGTGCACCAAGTAGTCATATTCAAGGTCATCAATCGGCTCTTGGCTACCATCACGAAGCAGCAGCGCACGCGTCGTCGGCCCCTTCGCAACAGAAGCAGGAACGATTGCGTCGTTACTGTGCTTGCCATCGCCCTCAGGGCGTGGGCGCCCCGCCTCGATGCCGGCGTCGACGTAGAGACCCTGGCAAGGCAGGCCATGCGCTCTAAGCCAGCCTCCCATAGGCATCGATTCGTCAACGCGAGTTATACGGACGTGTTTAAGGTCCTCGGCACTCGTGCCGCCCAAAACAGATGCCTCAAAGCCATCAGGGGCAGCCCCCAGACGTGCCGCTGGCGCCGTCGTGGAAAAGAAAAGCTTCTCGGGATCGTCCGGCAAAGCAACGCGACTGCCGCCTTCAAAATCCATGACGTAGGAATCCAGACTGGCGTCATACTCAACAGGGCAAAAATGGCAGTTGAGCATATTGCAGATCTCGGACGACACCGCCTGGGTAGCCGCGGCGGAATCGTCTAGAAAGGTAAACAACTCATCACGCAGCACATTGAGGGAACGACCAAGCTCGGCCGTGCGACGGGAGCGAAGGCTCGATGCCATGCCGACCAGCTGGATAGACAGGTAATCGCAAATGACCTCGAGCACATTAACGTCATAGGCGAGCGGTGCCTGGGGGCGTTTCCAACCAACTTCCAGCACGCCGAGGATCTGCGTACCGTAAAAAACGGGAAGACAGATTTCACTGCGGTACGGAGGCATATCCTGCATGCGCAACAGGTGCTTTGAACGATTATCCAGGTCCATGAACATACCGGAGGCGGCCTTATCGCCCTCAAGGTCCTGTTGGATCGACAAGCGACAGGCACGCGACTCGCGAAGAACATACGTCGGAATGCCAGCGCCATACGGCAAAAACTCGGGCAGGTAGCTGTCGTACAGCTCCTTGGAAACACCACGAAGCTTAAAGCCGCCGCTCTCAGAAAAATAGATAGCGGCACCAGAAGCATCGAGCGTTCCTACAAGCTGGTTCAAAACGGTATCAAGCAGGCTGGGTAACTCATCGGAGCCCACAGTGCTCATAATGACCGAGAGCGTCCCAGAGAGACGCTTGTTCGCCACTCTAAGCTCCGATAACGCACGCTTGAGCTGACGGTCGTGAGAATACTGTTCCTCGATACTGTGAAGCGCCACCAGGACACGTGGTGCGCGGCGCCCAAAGATGCGTGGAGGCGTTACGGAGCCCGCACGAACCAAGACGGGAATAAAAGAGCCGTCACTTAGCTTGAGCATCAGTTCGTTCTCGGAGCCATCAGTTTCAAATGGCAGACGATGTTCCGTCGCACGTTCAAAAGCGGACGAGTACAGGACGTCTTTAACATCTCCACCGATGACGTCGGCGCGTTCCTCGCACATCAAACCAAGTAAGCGGTTATTCACATGCAGAATGGATCCGTCGAGCTCGCAGATGATGACAGCATCGCTCGTGATCTCGACTAGTTGGGCAACGTCTGCCCACTCGTTGCGTTCAAGCGTTTCCATCGTGGACCCCACCGTCTATCGGTAACAAAAAAGCCTCCGAAGAGGCTTCTCAAATGCGATGGTGTCGGAGGCGGGACTTGAACCCGCATGACCAAAAAGCGGTCACTAGCACCTCAAGCTAGCGCGTCTGCCAATTCCGCCACTCCGACATGCTATGTTGTTGATTCACGGTTCGTTTTGTTGGACCCGCGCGTTCAACGAGGAAGATAATAACCTATGATTCGAGAACTGTGCAAGCACTTTTTTCAAAAAAGTTTACGAATTTGTAAATGCGCTGGTAGACGGACCTGTTCGGGTCGGAATGAGGTTGCTTTCCAACGCGTCCTCGGGCATGCGGCATTATTTTGATTCGCGCTTCGCGCTACAAAATAATGCCGCCCCCTGCGGAATGCGTTGGAAAGCAACCTCATTCCGGCCCTAGGAGTATGTACTCCGGGCACAGTTCTCAAATATGTTCTGGGGCTGATATAAATTTAGTGGCTCGGCTTTGCCGAGCCCTTATATAAGGAGGCCGGAGCCAAAGCTCCGGCCTCACTAACTTTCCTATTAGATTAAGTGAGCGATCAAGGAATCTCACTCCCCTCTGCCGCGTTAACGCAGGGCCCGCCCTGGTGTTGCTTTTCAGAACATTCCGCACTGATATTTTCTGTGTTGAAGACGTTGATGATGCACCCGTATACCATTGACGTCGACACCATCAG
>NZ_CAXTGI010000008.1:0-110428 GCF_964243765.1 Collinsella aerofaciens
CCCCCCCCCCCCCCCCCCCCCCCCCCCCCCCCCCCCCCCCCCCCCCCCCCCCCCCCCCCCCCCCCCCCCCCCCCGCCGTGGTGTGCGATCTGCAATCCTTCCGCCTCTTCGGATCACAAAATCCGTTGGACGGAAAGACTTCGGGTCATCTCTTGAGCCCGTGGCTGCATGGGAAACCGAATGACGGCACGAGCATCCATTCGGCTTCCAAGGCAGCCACGGACAAAACGGGGCAAAGAGCTACGAGCGACATCGTCCCTACTCCCCCGCCACGCTCGCGCGCAGCTTAGCCGCGATGGGCTCAGACGCCAGCAGGAACACCAGCATTGCCACCGAGCACGCCAGGCACACGATCCATGTGCTCGTAAAGGCACCCGTGGCATCGAACAGTATTCCCGAGACGATGGCGCCCACCGTGCCGCCAACCATCTCGAGCGAGGTGATGGTGCCCGTCACCTTGCCCAGGTCGGCCATGCCAAACTGCTTGGACGCAGCGATAGTGGGCGTTGGAGATGGTGTACTGCGCAAGGGAAATGCCCAGGTCGCTGACGATGAGCGGCTGGAACAGGCTCATGCAGTTGACGAAAATGGTGTAGCACGTGGCCATGATCACAAAGCCGGAGGCCACCACGAGCCAGCCGGGGAAGAACTTACATTGCTGGGACATACTGTTCCTTTTTTAAACAAACGAGTAGCAAGATTGGGTGCTACCGATGATCGGCGATGTAGCCCAAAGCGACGGCGGCATAAGCCGCGGCGCCAAGGGGAAGCTCGGCATCGCTAAAACGTGCCTTGGGATGATGCTGAGCAAAATGCTCGTCCATATCAGTCACGGCAGCGCCCACGGTAAAGTACGCACTCGGGATCTCGCTCGAGATCAACGCAAAGTCCTCGCTCGCCATGGCGTGGAACAGCGGCAGGAAGGCGGACTTGGGCAGCACCGCGCCCACGTAGCCAAGCGACGCCTGCGTCATATCGTCATCGAGTACGAGCGGGGGAACATCCGAGAGTGTCTCGATAGTCGCCGGCGTACGATAGGTCGTGGCAACGCCTTTGACGACCTCCGCGATGCGGGTCTTGAGGTGCTCCATGAGCTCGACGTCGAAGCCACGCAGCGTTCCCTCGAGCACACAAGTGTCGGGAATGACATTTGCGGCCTGACCGCCGGCAAACTTACCCACGGTGAGTGCGACCTCCTTGGCCGCCGGCACTTCGCGCGCGATGAGCTCCTGGAGTGCCAGGTGCACATGGACGCCGGCCGTGATGGGGTCGATGCAGATCTCGGGGCTCGAGCCATGGCCGCCCTTGCCCTGAAGCGTGATGCGAAAACCGTACACGCCCGAGAGCGCCGGGCTGCCGTAGAGCACCAGGCCAAGCGGCGACTGGCTATTGACATGCATGGCAAAGGCGACCTGAGGACGCGGGTTCCGCAGCAGACCGTCGGCGATGGCGGCGCGGGCACCCTCAAAGGTTTCCTCGCCCGGCTGGAACAGCAACTTAACTGTGGCGTTAGCGTCGACAAGCTCGGACTCGCGGGCCTTGAGCAGGCGCGCCGCACCAAGCAGCGCCGTCGCATGCATATCGTGTCCGCATGCGTGCATGCAGCCGTTCGTAGAGGCGAAAGGCTCGCCTGACTCTTCGGCAACGGGCAGGGCATCCATGTCGCCACGGAGCATGATGACCGTACCGGCCTGTTCGTCCGTGCAGACGCCATTGCCCTGGGCCGCGGCGGCACCGGCGCCGACAAGGCCCACGACACAGGAACCATCGACGAGCGTGGCAAATGGGATTTCCATCTCGGTCAGGCGCGCTTGAATATACGCAGAGGTCTGTGGGAGGCTATTACCCAGCTCGGGCATCTGGTGTAAATCGTGTCGCCACGCAGCGAGCTCGTCTGCAAAAGCCTGAGCTTCTGCAACGAGACCGTCACCGATAGCGGCCTGCGCCACTGCGGTGGCCTTGGGCGCTGATTGCGGTTGAAGATCGGACTGAGCTGGTGCCATAAATGCCCTCCAGTAACGTTTTTGCAGTAAGCACTTTGATAGCGTAAAGTGTAAGGTACAACTTTAAGGGCGAGGCATAAAAAATGCCGCCCCAGGAGGGCGGCGCAACAAGTTGTTTACAATTGCGGGCGCGGCTTTCGACGCAAAAAATCGAAGTGAGTCTCGCTCAAGATAATCGACAGGAAGATAAGCACAAAGCCGGCGAGCAGGCGCGAGGTGAGCGCCTCCCCCATCAGCAGCACCGAAAACAACACGCCCGAAGGCGACTCCATCGAAAGGAGCAGCGAGCCCGTCGAAGCCGGGACATGCGCCAGGCCGACGTTTTGAATGAGCAGCGCCACGCACGTGCAGCCCACCGAGAGAAAGGCCATCACGCCGATAAAGCTCGGCGTCCACACGGACAGAGGCGCCTGGGTCTCGAATAGCAGCGACGAGATCAGGCTCAAGACGCCATTGCCCACAAACATCCAAAACGTGATGACGTTGATGTCCATCTTGCGGCCGTACTTGGCGGTCACCGCCATCTGGATAGCGAAAAAGACCGCACCCGCCAGCGTAATGACGTCACCGATGTTGAACTCAACGCTATCGAGTGCGACGAGGCCAATGCCCGCTAGGCACAGCAGCGCGGCACCCAAGTTGTAGCGCGTAAGCTTTTCGCCGCTCAGGAAAAAGCTCGCAAAGGGCACGAGGATGCAGTACGTACCCGTCAAAAACGCGTTCTTGCCCGCCGTAGTATTTGCCAGACCGACCGTCTGCAACGCATAGGACGCCCACATGAGCACACCCATACTCAGGCCAACGATCAGATTGCGAGCGTTGAAATGTGCAATGATGCGTTTGTGGAAGACGGCAAGCATGACCAATGCTGCGGGCAGAAAGCGTACATAGAGCAGCTCGAACACCGGAATGGTGCCGAGTGCGTCCTTCATAGTGGTAAAGGAGTAGCCCCAGATGACCGCCACCGAAAGTAGCAAAACTTTCCAGAACAGCGGAGAGCGTGCGCCAGCGCCCCTCGGAATACCGCCCGCACCCAAATCCTCACGGGCCACAGGGCTATCGGGCATGTTTTCGATTTCGTTGGCAGCGTATTGGGCCATGGAACATCCTCACACTCAATCTGGGCGTGGTGTCCGCACGCGTATGGCTGCGTGCCGCCTCATGGTCAAATAAAAACAGGGCGCACCGGACCCCCGGCACGCCCCGCTACTGTAGCAACAACCAAGCAGCCCATGCAATTCACTCAGCTAAAGCGTCGGAACAGAAAACCTCGATGTTCCGACGGCGTTTACGTTGCTGTATTAAATCAATTTGGTCGACTCCAGCTTTTCGATGATCCAGTCGTTGGCTTTGATGACCGGGCGGCGGAAGACCACGCCCAGGGCCAGCGACGGAATCAGATAGCTCGCCAAGATACCCAGCTCAATCCAGTACTCCATATGGTAGGCACCGGCCATGGCAGCGTGCATGGCGTTGATGCCGTGGGTAAACGGCAGGAACGGATAGATCGCCTGGAACACAGGGCCGGTCATCTCGATGGGGAACGTGCCGCCCGAACCGCCGACCTGCATGACCAACAGCACGACAGCGAGCGCCTTGCCGATATCGCCAAACGAAACCGTAAGCGTGTAGACGATATTGGAGAACACGAGACTCGCGACCCAGCCAGCCAGCACAAACTGCAGTGGGTTGTCGCACTGAATGCCAAAGAACAGGATGTCGCCCGCGCACACGAGCGTCGCCTGCAGCAGGGCCAAACCGCCAAAGAACAGGTAGCGACCCAGGTAGATCTCGTGCAGGCGCACGGGGATGAGCTCGTTGATGAGCTCATCGTCAACCGAGACCTTCATCATGGCCGCCAGCACGATCGAGCCGACCCACAGCGACAGAATCGTGTAGAACGGTGCCATGGCCGAACCGTAGTTGCGGATCGGATAGACCGGTTTGCGGTCAAGCGCGACGGGACCGGAAAGCGACACGGCCAGACCCTCGGGATCGTTGCCGATCATCGTCTTGATCGTGGCCAGATCGTCCGACATAAGAGCACCGTCGAGCTCGTCCTTGAAAGCGCTAATCTTGTCCGACGCCTCACCCAGTTGGTCAGAAGCCTTGTTGACGAGCTTTGCGGCTTTGGACAGACCCTTTGCCAACGAACCGGATGCGTCGGTCAGACCGTCTACGGCACTATCCAGATCGCCCGAGATACCGTTGAGCGAATCCAAAACGCCCGAAATAGTCTTCTTGAGTTCTTTGGCCTTGACCGAAAACGTAGAGTCGTAGTCAGTCTTGGCGCCCGAGATACCAGCCTTGGCATCCGCGATTGCCTGATCGACCTCGGCACGCGACTTGTTAACCTCTGCCATGCTGTCCGAGAGGGACTTTGCGGTTGCCTTCAGGTCCTTGGCGTTGTTGCGATACTCCGTCGCGATCCTGCCCAGCGATGTCGCCACAGACTTAAGACTGTCCTGGAGCTTTTCGTCACTCACCTGCTCGGCAAAACTGCGGAGCTGGTCGGCCGTGTCGTCGATTTCCTTGGCACGCGTATCGAGCGCCGCCGCGGCATCGTTGAGCTGGGACACCGTGAGGTCAACATGCTGGTTCGCGGCGTCAAACGCCTTCGCAAGCTCGGTGGACACGTTGTCGAATGAGCCCGCGCTTCCGTCGATCGCGGTGTTGATGGCGTCGTTGGCTGCCTTGAGCGCTTCCTCGGAATCGCTCACACCGCTCTTTGCGTGCTCCATCAGCTGCTTCGTCGACTCATCAACAGTGCCCGTCTGCTTGAGCATGCCGCCCGCCGATGTCAGTGAATCGGACGTAGAGCTCAAAATGCCCGCGAGCGACGTCGCACTCGCCTGAACATCCTGCAGGTCCTCGACCGAATCGCCCAGCGTAGAGGAAAGATTGGCGATAAAGTTGCTGACCTGATCGGTGCTCATGTAATCGAGCAGGCTGGACACGGTCTTAAGGCCGATGGTCGTGATGGTCTTGGTAAAGGTCTCATTCACCTGGCTCTGGACGGCGCTCGAACCCTTTTCAGTCACGATCTGTGCGATAGCGTTGGCCTTCTGGTTCTCGTAGAACTCGATATCGGCATGCTTCACGTCGGTCGAAAAGAGCGTCATCATATCGGCACTAAACGTCTTAGGGATAACGACAGCCGCATAGTATGCGCCCGATTTGACACCCTCGATGGCCTTTTCTCGATTGTTGAGTACAACCCAATCGAAGCTCTCGTTGCCGCGCAGGGTGGCGGTCACGTTTTCGCCCACGTTGACCTCGACGGGGATCAGATCGCTCTCGTAACCCTCATCGGTGTTGACCACAGCGATCTTAAGGTTGCCGGTGTTGCCGTACGGATCCCAGCTGCCGGCGATGTTAAACCACGCGTACAGGCACGGCACGATAATGAGGCCCATCACGACAACCAAGCCGATTACGGAGCGAGACACGTTTTGGACATCGCGCTTAAACAGATGCAGGATGTTTTTCATTTATGCCTCACCTCCTTTGGAATGCTTGCCAAGCGGGGCGTTCTTTTCATTCATCACAAACGTGTCATCCCCGTTCTCGGGCACATGGACCGCATCGCAATGACCACATTGGCTGACAGTCTGAGTCTTGGGTTCAGACCCCCGCTCGCTCGCATTCAAGCCGAACATGCGACGAGCGGCCGGAATGGCGGCCGTGTGCTCGCGCATCTCGCGGCGCAGGTCCTCATCCGAAAGTGCCGAGATGCGCATCTGGGTGTTGAGGCTCGAGCGGATGTACTCGATGTTGATGAGCCAGCCGCAGATGGCAATGACCGAGATAATCCAGATGACCAGCAGAATGATCTTGCCATTGTTGTCGATATCGAGAACCGTCGACAGAACGAAGAGCAGCACCTGCACGCCGACTACAGCAGCGAAACCGCCCTTGATGTAGTACGGATAACGATGCTCAAACGCCACGGCATGATCGAGCAGTTCGCGACGGTACGAATCCGAATCGAGCATGACGCGCATGGCCGTGCGCAGCGAATAGCGCTGGCGCGGCAGGTCGTTGGACTCGCAGATCATAAGGCCCGTCGTGGAAAGCTGCTTATCAAAGAGCAGGTTGAGGTTGAGCAGCAACGGGCGCAGCTGCAGACCGATAAAGAGCGCGATGATAAGGAACACGCCCAGGATGCACAGGTTGAACAGGTAGTTGAACGAATACATGCCACCGACGGTCTCGCGCAGCAGGTTGATGCCATAGGTGAAGGGCAGCAGCGGATGCAGCCATTGGAAGAAACCTGGCATCATCTCGATGGGATACATGCCCGACGAGCCGGGGATCTGCACAATGACGAGGATGACGCCAATGGCTTTACCGATATGCTTAAAGGTGGTGGACAGCGCATAGATGATGTTGACGTAGGTGAACGAGATAGCGATGCCGCCCAGCACAAAGAGCAGCGGATTGACGCACTGAACGCCAATGACCAGGTCGCCCACCGTAACGATAATGGCCTGGAACGCGCCCAGGATCACCAGCAGCAGCCAGCGGCCAAAGTAGCCCTGACGCGCCGTAAAGCTACCGATGCCCTCGCGGTCGACCTCGAGTTTGTAGATGGCGATGAGCACGTAGCCGCCCACCCAAAGCGCCAGGTTGGTATAGAACGGGGCAATGCCCGAGCCAAAGCTCTTGACCGGATAGATCGACTTGGACGTCAGCTCAACGGGGGACGCCATAAAGTCCGCCACGTCGTCCACGTCGACGCCCATCAGGTCGGCCAGCTCGCCCATAGACTCAGAGGTCTGCAACGCCGCGATGTCGTTAGCGGCGGTTGCGAGCCTGTCCTGGACCTTGGCAAGAGAGTCGTCGGTCTGGGACAGTGTGGTCTTGGCCTGTTTGAGCGTCGCATCGAGTTGGGTCAGCGTGCCACGCGCGTTCGCAATCGTGGGCGTAAGACCCGATACGATGCCGGTCAGGTCGCCCGAGACGGTGGCGAAGGAGTCCAGCGCGCTCGAAGCCTTCGGCAGCGCGTTCTGCCCCAGGCCCGTCTGAGCCTGATTCATGTTGGTCGTACCGGTTTGGATCGCATTGTTGATGGCATCGCTGGCGCCCGAAACAGCCGAAGCATCATTCGCGATAGCGCTTGACTGAGCGGAGAGATTATCCTTGACGGCCTGAAGGCTCTCATTTTGCCCTCGAAGCGTATCAATCGCAGACGCGATCAGCTTATTAACTTCTTCCGAGCCCGTCGGCGCGCTGTCGGCCAGGTTCTGCAGACGATCGATAAGAGTCTTGTTATGGTCAATCATCGTCTGAAGCGATTCGAGCGAGTTGTCGATGCGAGTGGTCGTAGACGTCAAGGCGCCCGTCATCTTTCCGACCGCAGCGTTCGCAGAAGCCGACGTCTTGGACAGTGCAACACTTCCCTCCGAAAGCGCCTTAGAGAGCGAGGTAATCGATTTGCCCGCGGTGGTGCGCGCTTCGCCCAACAGGTCGTTGCCTTGGGAGATCGCTTGAGTCAGCGAAGGCGTCTGACCCTGCAAACCGGCCAGCGCCCCATCCGCCGAGGCGATAGCACCGCTCGTTTTGTCGATAGCGGTGTTCATGTCGTTGATCGAATCGCGGACCTCGCTCAAGGTACTGGATGCCTCGGACACCGAACTCGTCAGCGAATCCTGAACCTGGGCGGTCTTATCCTTAAAATAGATGCCGGCATCCTTGGCGATGCCCGCTACGGTCTCGCCCACCGTGGAGACAAACTCCGAGTTGATCTGCTCCTCGATGGTGTTGGCACCGGTATCGGTGACCTTGGGCGCAATGGCGCTCTTTTTCTCGTTGACGTAATAGGTGAGCTTCGGCTGATGGTAGTTGCCGTCGAGCATCGAGACCAGATTGTCGGAGAAGTTCTTGGGGATTACGATCGCCGCGTAGTATTCCCCGCTCTCGACGCCCTCTTTGGCATCGGCGGCCGAATCGACGAAGGTCCAGCCCAGCTGATCGTTTTCCTTGAGCTGGTCGACCACCTTATCGCCCGCATTGAGCTCGCCCACTAGGTCGTTCTGGGTGCCCTGATCGTTGTTGGCGATAGCGATTTTAATGCCCTGGGTGTTTCCATATGGATCCCAGTTAGCCACGATGTTGTACCAAGCGTACAGCGAGGGGATAACGCACACGCCCAGGGTAACCACCAAGGCGACGGGGTTCACAAGCAGTCGCTTAATGTCGCGCTTAAATATCGCAAAGGAGACCTTTGCATCGGATAGTTTGCTGCCGAGACTCACGCTTGGACCATCCATCCTGTCGTTGAATCAAATCGTACTATCAACAACCATTGTACGTAGGCGCTTTAGCGTCTCGAAGCACAATGGTATTGAGTTTTGCGGGTAGCAATATACTACGAAGATTAGTTAACGTACAGTTGTACAGTATCTTTAATTTCAGCAGGTCACAAAACCACAGCCCGCACAAATTAGCAAGCAACCAAGTGCCCAATGAGTACCTACACATCGAGAGAGGAAAATCTCCCACTTTTTACCCAAATGGGGATGCGGACGATTTCTTGGACCGCGCCTAGGCGTATCCAAGCTTCCTGCGGTACTCCATCGGGCTCAGCCACTCGAGGGACTTCTTGATGCGCCCGTCCCGATAGTACACGAGGTAGGCCTCGAGCCTCCCCATGAACTCCTCGGCCGTCACGCCCTCCCAGTCCCTGTAGCGGAAGAACTCGTTCTTGAGGCGCCCGAAGAAGCCCTCGCAGGCCGAGTTGTCCGGGCTGCAGCCCTTCGCGGACATGCTCCTGACCAGGCCGTTCTCCTCGCAGATCCCGATCCACTCCGGCCAGCGGTAGTGGCCGCCCCGGTCCGAGTGGATCGTCGTGCGCGCCCCCGCCGGCCTCGCCGCGCAGGCCTTGAGCAGGCTCGAGTTCGCGAGGCGCTTGTCGGGGTGCAGCCCGATCGACCAGGCGACGGGCATCCCGTCGAAGCAGTCGATGACCGGGCTCAGGTAGACCTTCTCGCCGCCCGGGAGCCTGAACTCGGTGATGTCGGTGAGCCACAGCAGGTTGGGCTCGTCGGCGTGGAAATTCCTGTTCACGAGGTTCTCCGGCGCCTTGGAGACCTCGCCGGCGTAGGAGCTGTAGCCCCGGGCGCGCCTCTTGTTGTAGACGACCTCGAGGCCCTCTTCGCGCATCACGCGGGCCACGCGCTTCTCGCTGGCGCGGACGCCCTCGCGGCGCAGGCGCGCCCAGACGGTGCGGTACCCCCAGCACCCCGAGCCCTCGCGGAAGATGCGCACCACGCGGCCGCGTATGTCGGCGTCGCGGTCGCGCGGCGCGGCGACGCGGGGCCTCCAGTACTCATAGGAGCTCTTCGATATCCTCAAGAAACCTGTGATCGAGCGGAGGGGCAGGGCGGTCGCCCGCCTCAATCTCTCGCCGAGCTCGCACTTGCTCCTGTTCGAGATCGAAGCCGGGTCCCACCCTTCCGCTTTTAGGTCGGCCAACACCGCCCTGAGCAGCAGGTTCTCTATCTGGTCCTCGTTGAGCCCGGCGAGCGGGCCGGTCGCGGGCGGGGCGTAGATCGACTTGTCGGGGCCCAAGCTGGCCTCCTTCCGTGGCGGTTTCCTCGCCACGATTCTACAGCCCCCGCCGGTGTAGCTGCGCGGGAGGTGCCCCGTCGCCCACTTCTTGGCCGCGCTCACCGTGACCCCCGCGAACTCCGCGGCGGCGGTGGGCCCCATGCCGTCCTCCGTCGCCAGGAGGAAGAGCTCGACCTTCTCCCTGCTGTACATGCGAACCTCCAGTCCGGACCGCCCCGCGGTCCAACTTTCTGTCCGCACCCCCAATACAGGCTCAATGTGGGAGATTTTCCTCTCTCGTTCTACTAACTAGCTACGGCGTTCGTTAGAACGGCGGAACCAAGTTACATAAGATTACAAATGGCGGCTGCGAAGGCAACGGGGTCCTCGGGGAGGATACCCTCGACCAGCAGAGCCTGGTCATAGAGCAGACCGGAGTACTGCTTGATCTTGTCAGCGTCGCCCGCCTTCTGGGCAGCGACAAGCTTGTCAAAGACCGGGTGCTTAGCGTTGAGCTCGAGCACGCGCTGGCTCTTGGGCATGCCGTCGGGCGCGCCCTCGGGTCCCTTCTGGAGCACCTTCTCCATCTCGAGCGAAAGCGGGCCCTCGGTGGTGATGCAAGCGGGGGCATCGGTCAAGCGCGCGGAGACGGCAACTTTCTCGACCTTGCCACCGAGCGCCTCCTTCATAGCACTAAAGAGGTCCTCGTTTTCCTTGGTGGCGTCCTCGGCCTCCTTCTTTTCGTCCTCGGTCGCCAGATCAAGATCGCCAGTCGCGACGTTCTTGAGCTCCATGTGACGATCCTCGACCTCGGGCTCGGCACCGTCGGCCACGGCCTTTTCGGCAGCCTCGCGAGCTGCATCGTCCTCGTAGATCTTGGGCATATCGGCGGCAACGTACTCACGCATGGCCTGGAAGGTGAACTCATCCACGTCCTGCGTCAGAAGCAGCACGTCGTAACCGCGGTCGAGCACGCCCTTTACCACGGGCATCTTGGCCAAGCGCTCACGCGAGTCGCCGGCGGCGTAGTAGATGGCCTTCTGGTCCTCGGGCATGCCCTTGGCATACTCGGCCAGGGTAATCATCTTCTGCTCCTTGGCAGACCAGAACAGCAGCAGGTTGGCGAGCTCATCAGCCTTCATGCCATAGCTCGAGTAGATGCCGTACTTAAGGCCGCGACCAAAGTTCTCAAAGAACTTCTCGTAGGCCTCGCGGTCGTTGTCACGCATATCCTCAAGGTCAGCGGTGATCTTCTTCTCGACACGCTTGGCAATAGCCTTGAGCTGACGGTTCTGCTGCAGCGTCTCACGCGAGATATTGAGCGTCACGTCGGCAGAGTCCACGACACCGCGCACAAAGTTGTAGTAGTCGGGTAGCAGGTCGTCGCACTTCTCCATAATCAGCACGTTGGAGCTGTAGAGCGCCAGACCCTTCTCGTAATCCTTGCTGTACAGATCGAACGGAGCGCGTCCCGGCACAAACAGCAGGGCGTCGTACTCGAGCGTGCCCTCGGCGTGGAAGCTGATGGTGCGCGCCGGATCGTCAAAGTCGTGGAACGTGGACTTGTAGAACTCGTCATAGTCCTTCTGCTCAACGTCGGAGCTGCGCTTTTTCCAGATCGGTGTCATGGAGTTGATGGTCTCGAGCTCCTGGTAGTCCTCGTACTCGGGCTTGTAGTCGTCGCCGGCGTCCTCGGGCTTGGGTTTCTGGCGGCTCTTGCTCACCATCATCTGAATCGGGTAGCGCACATAGTTGCTGTACTGCTGAATCAGGCTCTTGAGGCCCCACTCGGTCAGGAAGCGATCGTAGGTCTCGGCCTCGCCGTCGGCGTCGAGCTTCTCGTTCTCGCGCAGCGTGAGGATGACATCGGTACCGTGCTCAGCACGCTCGCCATCCTCGATGGTGTAGCCCTCAAGACCGTCGGACTCCCAAACATGGGCGGTATCCTCGCCATAAGCGCGGCTGACGACCTTCACGTGGCTGGCGACCATAAAGGCGGAGTAGAAACCCACGCCAAACTGACCGATGATGTCGACATCGGAGCCCTGCTGCTCGGCGTTCTCGGTCTTAAACTCCTCGGAGCCGGAGTGCGCGATGGTGCCCAGATTGCGCTCGAGCTCCTCGGCGGTCATGCCGATACCGTTATCCGAGATGGTAATGGTGCGGGCGTCTTTATCAAAGGAGACGCGAATAGCCAGGTCGCCCTGGTCGAGCTTGACGCTCGGGTCCTGCAGGCTCTTAAAGTTGAGCTTGTCGACGGCGTCGCTCGCGTTAGAGATAAGCTCGCGCAGGAAGATTTCCTTATTGGTGTAGATGGAGTTGATCATGAGGTCGAGCAGTTTTTTGCTCTCGGTCTTAAATTGACGCATGTGCAGTCCTTTCGCGCTACCCCCGTCCGCAAAAACGGCCCGGTTGCCCAAGCCGCATCGCAGACCTGCTATGTTCAGACTTAGATTTTATAACCCATTAGCGCGCATATATACATACGGAATCGAAAAACTGTATGTCCAAACGCTCCGGTGCGCCAATTGCCAAGGAGTGTCCCCGACTGCCGGCAGGAAAGGAACGTCCCTATCTGCCATCTACGCGCTTGGCCATCCAAGCATGGGGCTGGCCCTCGTCTTCGTAGTCCACCGGGGCAATCTGCGTGTAGCCCGCCTTGGCATAGAGCGGCAGCACGTATTCCTGCGCATGCAGCTTAATGAGCTTGGCGCCGGCATCACGCGCGCACGTATCACTGGCCTCGACAATCTTGCTCGCCAGACCGCGACGGCGCATGCTCGGCAGTACAGCCACGCGCCCCATAATATAGGTCTCCCCCGCCGCGACGTCTTCATCCAAGTCGCACGCCGGCGACACCGGAGCCTCTGCGTCAGCCGCGCGCTCGAGTTCTTCGGGAAACACGCGCGAGCAACCGGCAAGCTCACCGTCTACATAGAGCGTCACATGAATGCAGTTCGGATCCTCGTCGATAGCGTCAAACTCATTCTCGTAGCCCTGCTCGTCCATAAAAACGACGCGGCGCACCAACGCCGCGTCATCAAAGCATCCCGTCTTAAGTTGGATATCCATGGCTGCCCTTTCATTCAATGCGAACGTTAGGGACAGATTTTAGCGAAAGTGAGCTCCGCGCACGCTAAACTTCGCGCGAGCCTTCGCCAGGCAGTCGTAATGACCCACGTTATGGGCATCGCTCGCGATGAAGCTGTACAGGTTCTGATCGAACAGGCGCTGTGCCGGCTTTTTCTCGCGACCAAAGCGACCGCCGGCAATAAAGTCCGCCGAAGCCTGCAGCTTGCAGCCCATATCGACCAGGCGCTCCGCCACGCTTACATCCTTTTGAACCGCACGATAGCGCTCAGGATGAGCGATGATCACCTGGTAGCCACGGCACTGCAAATCGTAAATCGTGTTCTCGTACTCTCTAAACGCATACGCATCGGCATGCGTCGAAAGCTCGAGCAGAAACTCGTTGGTCCCATCGAAATGCAAGTGATCCGCGGCATCGATACCAAGCTCAACGAGCTTTCGATGGTTGACCTCGAAGCCCATCTGGAGCGGAAAACCGTCAGCGTTATCGCGCAGCAGCTCAAAGGCATCCCACATCTTGTCGTAATCAAAATAGGGATCACGGCAGTGAGGAGTGCAAACGATTCTGGTTACACCGGCCCGCTTGGCAGCCTCGAGCATCGCCAAGCTCTCTTCGAGATCGGCGGCGCCGTCGTCTACACCCGGCAAGATATGGCAATGAATGTCACGCATAGGTCAGCCTTAATCAACTAAACGTTTGCTCGGTTGGTGAAGATGCCCTTTTTGGAAGTGCCCTGATCGTCGGAGCCCTTCTTAACCTTCTTACCGTCCTTGGTGTAGTAAGAATAGTAGTACTCGCTGGTCTCGGTCTCACAGTAATTCATGACGGTACCGATGAGCTTGACCTTCTCGGACTTCTTAAGCTGGGCGATAGCGTTGAGCGCCTCTTCGCGCTTGGTAAAGTCCTCGCGCACCACGAACAGCGCGCCGTCGGTCAAGCTGGCAATCTCGGCAGCATCGATGAAGGTGCCGACCGGAGGAGCATCGAAGATGACGTACTGGAACTTGGCGGACAGTGCCTTTACCAGCTTGGCAAAGCGATGGGAGACGATGATGTCGGCAGGATTGGGAATGTGCGGCTCGGCATCGAGGAAGTAGAAGTTCTTCTGACCCGTCTCGACAATTGCCTGGTCAATGGAGATCTGCTCGGAAAGGACCGCATAGAGTCCGCCGCGCGAACGAACGCCGAGCATATCGGAAAGGGACCTGCGGCGCATATCGGCCTCGACCAGGAGCACGGACTTGCCGCTCGTGGCGATTGCCTGAGCAAGGTTAATGGAAACCGTAGACTTGCCCTCGTTGGGAATCGAGGAGGTAACGGTGATGGTGCGAATGGGGTCGTCCACGCTCGCAAAGCGGATGTTGGCCAGAAGGGTCTTGGCGGCATTCTGTACAACGAGCTTATCGGTGTTCTTTGCCTTAGCCATGCCTATTTACCACCTTTCATAGCCGGAATTCGGCCAACAACGGGAATACCCAGGAGCTCTTCTGCCTCTTCGGCACCGCGGATGCGGGTATTGAGCATGTCTGCCAAAACGACATAGGCAACTGCGATAAAGATACCGGCGAGGAACGCGACGGCAATATACAGCGTGCGCTTGGGGCCGCTGGGGGCTTCGGGGGTCTTAGCCTCGTCGATAACGTTGATGCTCTGGGCAGCGCCGACGTTCTGAGCGACCGTACTCACCGAGCTGGCAATGGCCTTTGCGACCTCAGCCGTCTCCTTGGCATCGGTGCCGGTAACCGAAAGCGTAATGACACGCGTGGTGGTCTCGGAGGAAACAGACACCTTGTAGTCATCCAAATCGGTGAGGCCCAGTTCTTTGGCGGCGCCGCTCTTAACGCTATCGCTATCCAGCAGCGTGGCGATATCGTTGGAAAGCATCTGGCTCGCCGAGAGATCGTTGTAGCTCATCTGACCGCTATCGTCGGTCTTGGCGAGAATGTACATGCTCGTCGTCGCGGTATAGGTGTTGTCCATCGCAACGAAGGACACGATGCCCATGGCGATCGCGCAGACCACCGGAAGGGTGATGACCAGCTTGAGGTGCTTCTTCAGCAGCTGGAACAGTTCGAGAAGGGTCATGCAGCTTGCCTTTCATTTCCCCAGTTCGGATTGACAAAACTGTCCGTATGTTATCGCATCTTTTTACCGAGACCAAACTCTATACATAAGAAACAGGCTCTCCTGTAAAAATGTCGGAAGCAATCGTAAAATTGCACAACAACGCCGCACCCGAAAGTCAAATGCGGCGTCTACATCAATATCTATGTTGCATCGCTATGCGAATGGCTCGTCCTGCTGTATGGGAAACGTCACCGTAATGGTGGTTCCCACGCCCAACTCGCTCGACAGATCGAGCGTGGCGTGATGATACAGGGCCGCATGCTTGACAATGGCAAGCCCCAGGCCGGTTCCGCCGCGCGCCTTGGACCTACTCTTGTCCACGCGATAGAACCGCTCGAATACCTTGCCCTGTTCTTCAGGCGCGATACCGATTCCCGTGTCGGCGACAGCGAGGAACGGATGGCCTTCGTCGTTGGTGCCGCACTGCAACGTAACCGTACCGCCGGGTCGATTGTAGCGGATGGCGTTGCTTGCCAGATTATAGATGAGCTCGTCGATCAAGCGCGACACGCCTTCGATGACCACAGGCTTGGTCTCATGACTTATCGTCACATTCGCCTGACGGGCGACCTGTTCAAGACGCTGCTCAACCGCGTAGGTGGCACGTGAGAGCTCAATAGGCTCCGTGGACCCAATGGGCACCGCCTCGCCCTCAGTTGCACGCTCGGCCTCGTCCAAGTTAGACAGCGTAAGGATATCGTTGACAAGCGCTGCCAAGCGGCCCGCCTCGCGATAGATGCGACCGCCAAAGTTGCGCAGGTCGTCCTCGCCCTCGACCATGCCGTTTGCGATGAGCTCGGCATAGCCCGAAATCGCCGTAAGCGGCGTCTTGAGCTCATGGGTGATATTCGCCGTGAACTCGCGGCGCATACGGTCGTTGTCCGCTAGCACCGCCATTTGGCGCTTGAGTTCCTGGCGCTGCGACTCGATACGCTCAAGCATGGGGACCATCTCGGCATAGGCGTGCTCATAGCTACGGCGTGGGTGATCCAAATCCACCTCTTGCAACGGCGCGATGATGGCACGGGACTCACAGCGCGCCATAAAAAACGAGAGTGCTGCACCCGCTGCTGCGATAAGCAGCATCGGCGCCAGCATCGACAGCAAAATCGCCGCAACGCCAGGCTGGGCCTGCGCCAAGCGAACGACCTGGCCGTTATCAAGGGTGACGGCGCGATACAGCATAATCTCGTCGAGTGTAGAGCTTGCGCGCTCCGCGGAACCCGAACCACTCTCAAAGGCCTCGATGACCTCGGGGCGATCGCCATGGTTGGGCAGTGTGGAAGGCGACGCCTCGTTGTCGTAGGCAACAGATCCGTCCTTATTGATCAGCGTGATACGAAGATCCTCGCGATCGAGGCTTCGCAAGAACGGAATGGGCTCCTGCTGCTCGTCGAGGGCGGCAGCAATGAGCTCGGTTTCCTGCGCCAGATTGGCACTCGTGGCATCCGCCAAAGTGTTTTGTACAAAGAACGCACCCAGCACCGTAAACGCCACGATAACCGCCATGGCGCAGACAAAGATCGTCACAAAAACGCGGTGCGACAGCGTATGTTTTCCCTGGGGGGCGAAAACCACGGGTTACTCCTCCGATGCGGTAGCCGCGGTGTCGTCGCCTTCGGCACCATCACCGGCAGAAGGCTCGGCCAGGCGATAACCCACGCCGCGCACGGTCTCGATGGCGCTGGCATGCTCGCCCAGTTTTTGGCGAAGCGTCTGCACGTGCACGTCAACGGTGCGCGAACCGCCGTCGAAGTCCCAGCCCCACACGCTCTGCAGCAACGACTCGCGGGTAAAGACCACGCCGGGCTTGCGCATGAGGTACTCGAGCAGGTCGAACTCGCGCAGGGTGAGCTTAAGCGGCTCGCCGGCAACGGTCACCTCGCGATGGCTGGGCGAAAGCACGATGTCGCCCACGCTGAGCACATCGCTCGCCTGCTTGACCATGCCGCCGCGACGCAGCAGTGCGCGGCAGCGGCTCGCAAGCTCCATGAGCGAAAACGGCTTAGTCAGGTAATCGTCGGCACCGCCATCGAGCGCCATCACCTTGTCGAGTTCGGTGTCCTTGGCGGTAAGCATCATGATGGGCACCGTCGCCGTCAGGCGATCGGCACGCAGGCGACGCATAATCGCCAAGCCATCGGTGTCGGGCAGCATGATATCGAGCAGCACAGCATCGGGCACCCGTCGTGCCACGGCAGCTTTAAACTCGCCATCACACGAAAAGCCCTCGGCCTCGATTCCCTGCTTGCGCAGCGCGTAGACTGTCAAATCCCTGATGTTGTCATCGTCCTCGACGTAATAGATCATGTTGAACCCCTTTGCGGCCGATATGACCGCATCTTAACCCTAAAGGCACCTGTAAAAGACAGCGTCAGCCAAAACGCCCCGTCAAATAATCCGCGGTGCGCGGATCGGACGGATTCTTGAAGAGTTGCGCGGTGGGCGCGTGCTCCACCAGCTCACCCAGCAAAAAGAACGCAACCGAATCGGAAATACGCGCGGCCTGCTGCATGTTGTGCGTCACGACCACCAGCGTGCAGGTCTCCTTGAGCTCGCAGGCCAGCTGCTCCACCACCAACGTCGACACAGGGTCGAGTGCCGAGGTCGGCTCGTCCATCAGCAGAATGTCGGGCTGCACGGCAAGTGCGCGGGCGATGCACAGGCGCTGCTGCTGTCCACCCGAAAGACCCAGGCCTGACTCTTTGAGCTTGTCCTTGACCTCGTCCCACAGGGCAGCGCGACGCAGGGAGTCCTCGACCAGCTCATCGAGCACGGCGCGGTCGCGCGCACCCATACCGCGAGGACCGTAGGCGACGTTGTCGTAGATGCTCATGGGAAATGGGTTGGGGCGTTGGAACACCATGCCCACGCGCTGGCGCAAACGGCAGATGTCGCAATCGCCCAGGATATCTTGACCATCGAGCGCAATCTTGCCCTCGATGCGGCAATCCTTGATGCCGTCGTTCATGCGGTTAAAGCAGCGCAGCAACGTGGACTTTCCGCAGCCCGAAGGCCCGATGAACGAAGTGATCTGCTTGTCGCGGATCTTGATATTCACGTCCTTGAGCGCATGGTGATCGCCATAGAACAGGTCGAGGCCCTCGACGTCGATGCGCGTCGGCGAGGCGGCAAGATCCTCTGCCGTGGGGCGAGTCGCATCCCCAACCTCGCGCTCATGCGCGGCCTCGGCCTGCGCTTCCATGAGTTCTTCAAGCTCCGTGGGCTCCACAGCCGCAGCAGCCGTCATACCGCACACCTCCATATCGATATCAATTCAGCAGTATCGATAGTAGGAATCGCGGCTCATACGCACGTGAGCACATTGTCAAGTGTTTGTAAGGGCACACTGGCTATGCGGCGGGCAGCTCGATGGTGAATATCGTGTGTTCGGGCGTCGATTCACATGCAACGGTACCGCCGTGTGCCGCGATGATCTCCTTGGCAATAGCAAGGCCCAGGCCGGCACCACCGCGATTGGTCGCACGCGCCGCATCCAGGCGATAGAACTTCTCAAAGATCACCTTGAGCTTAGCCGCAGGGATAGGATCGCCCTGATTGATAAAGTGCACGCGCACGCCGCCATCGTCTTGGCGCCTGGCCTCAATCGTGATAGTCGAGCCCTCATAGCTATAGGCGACGGCGTTTTTCATGATGTTGTTGAACACGCGGGCCATCTTGTCGCCATCCACGAGCACCGTCAGGTCCTCGCGAATATCAACCTGGGCTTCCTTATGCTGCTCGTTGAGGATGGGATAGAACTCGTCAGCCACCTGAGCCAGCAGCAACCCCAGATCAACATAGCCGCGCGTGAGCACGATATCGTGGAAGTCAAAGCGCGTGATATCGAAGAACTCTTCGATGAGCGCATCGAGCCGGCGCGCCTTGTCGAGCGCCACGCCCGTAAAGTGCGCACGTTGCTCAACCGGCAGCTCAGGAGCCTCTTGAAGCAGCGAAAGATAGCCCACCACACTGGCAAGCGGGGTGCGTAGGTCATGTGCCAAGTACGTGACCAGATCGTCCTTGCGATGAGACTCGTCACGCAAGGCCTGCTGCACCTTGCGCTCGCGATCGCGCACACGGTTGAGTGCGCCCTCGACCTCCAGGAAGTCGCCGTCGATGTTGTCCCAGGTGTCGGGGTGATCGATCAGGCGATCTTGAATACGAGCGGCCAGCACACAATCGGCATGCTGCTCGCCCTGCTCATAGCCCTGGTAGTACAGGGCGCGGCCGCAAAAGAACAGCACGCACACGGCAAGCGCCAGCATAAAGCCAAGCATGTTGAATACAAAGCCGGCATCGAACAGCACCGGCCCTTCGATGCCGCCGAGTGCCATGGCGCCAATCGCCAACGTCATGGCCCACGCGGCACCGCCAATCACCACGCAGCGGCGTACGATTTCAAATCGATCGATCAGCAAAAAGCCGACAAGCAGCACCGCCAAGATTCCAGCGATGTTATCGATGCCAATCAGCAGCAGGCTCAGCAAAAAGAGCAGCACCGTTGCAAGTGCGCGGTTGTCGACGACCGACCTCACGTATTCAAAGAGTCGATCGGGCACCTCGAATGCCTGCCTATCGTCTTTTGTCATGTCCACTTCCCCACCATCAAAGGCGCTATTCGATTATGTAGCCGACGCCCCAGACGTTTTTGATAAAGCGCGGCTTTTGAGCGTCGTCGCCAATCTTTTCGCGCAGGTGGCGAATGTGCACCATCACCGTATTGTTGGAGCCGGGCATAAAATCCTCGTTCCACACCGCGCGGAACAGATCCTCCACGGCTACCACGCTGCCGCGATGCTCAACCAGATACAGCAAGATGGAATACTCGATGGGCGTGAGGCGCACCGGTGCACCGTCCACCGTTACGGAACGAGCATCGCGGTTGATCTCCAGGCCGTCGAGCTGGATGGTCGGCGACTCGGCCGCCTGCGAGCGGCTACCGTAGCTGGTGTAGCGGCGAAGCTGAGCGTGCACACGCGCGATGAGCTCCAGCGGACGGAACGGCTTAACCACGTAATCGTCCGCGCCAAGCGAAAGGCCCTCGATCTTGTCTTGCTGGGCATCGCGCGCCGTCAGCATGATCACGGGATAGGTATGGCTGGAACGGATCGTACGCAGTAGCTCAAAGCCATCGATATCGGGCAGCATGACATCCAACAGTGCCAGATCGAACTCCTGCTCCAGGATTGCCTTGGCAGCATCGGCCCCGCTATAGGCAATCTGGACATCAAAGCCCTCTTTTGTAAGGTAGATACCAACCAAGTCGGCGATGGCCTTCTCGTCATCAACTACCAAAATGCGCTCGTTCATGCGTGCTCCTCTCGCGCTCCATTATGCCCGAGGCGACGCACGCCACACACAACAAGCGTGGGTGATTAAGTCGGCCTTAAGCACCCTTGTGCCCGTTCGGGCGCGGATGTGGGCCACGCACGCACGCGATGATCGCCGACGCCGGCAAACGATATACTCTAGTTCCAGAAGAGACCATCCCGTCGAAAGCGAAATCCGTGAAGTCCCTCACCTCTTTTGCAAAGCGCTCAGCCCAGCTTGCCGCCGGCTTTGTCTGCGCTATCGCCCTTGCCGCTGGCGCGCCCACCGTCGCCGGCGCCCAAGTGCTCACGACCGACAATGTTTGCGGCAAAACCGCCGATGCGCGCGGCATCACGGCCGAAAACCTGCCCGATATCGATGCGACCAATGCCCTCGTCATGGGCAAAGACGGCACCGTCTACTATGCCCGCGGCGCCGATGAGCAGGTCAAGATTGCCTCGATCACCAAGGTCATGACCGCAATCCTAACCGTCGAGAATTGCAAGATGGACGAGAAGGTCACGGTGAGCAACGCCGCAGCCACCGTGGGCAATTCAACAGCCGGCCTACTCGAAGGCGACGAGCTCACCGTGGAGCAGGCACTGCGCGGCCTGATGATTCCCTCGGGCAACGACGCCGCCATCGTGCTCGCCGAATATGTGGGCAAGAAGATCGACCCTAAGACCAAAGACGCCGAGGCAACATTTGTGAAAGCCATGAACGAGCGCGCTAAGAAGCTCGGTTGCACCGGCACGCTTTTTGAAAACCCGCATGGTCTGGACTTTGATGAGTGGGCCGGCGATATGTACTCAACCGCACACGACGTAGCGCTGATGATGCAAGAGGCCATGAAAAACGACACGATCCGCGAGGTCGTAGCGAGCGAGGATTCCTGGATCGAGGTCACGGGCGCCGACGGCACCGACCATTCGCATTCCATGGACACGCATAACTATTTGCTAGGCCAAGATGGCAACATCGGTGGCAAGACCGGCACCACCGATGATGCAGGCTATTGCTTTACGGGTGCCTACAACCGCGATGGCGACGAGATCTACACCGTCGTTTTGAACTCCACCACCACCGACCAGCGCTTTACCGATACCGCAACCCTTGCCAATTGGTACTACGGTCACAAGGTGACGGTCGCAATCGCCAACACGCAGGAAAAGACCGCCAACGGCAACCCGCTTATGGCGCGCATTGGCCAAACCGACTGGACGGATAAGACGATCGACGCCACGCTCGCCGATCCTACGGCGCAAGCGACCGTGTTTTCCCTTGCCGGCGAGGTGACCGAAAAGGTTAGCTACGACGATCTTTCGGGCACGGTGCATGTGGGCGACAAGGTGGGCAGCGTTACGCTCAAGCAGGATGGCACCAAGATCGCCGTCATGGACCTGGTTGCCGACGAGGAAGGCGCAGGGCCGAATCCCATTGAATGGCTGCTCGTGAAGCTCGATCGCTTGGGCCGTCGCATCGACAACCGCCCACTCACGGCAGAAAGCGAGACCGTCGCCAAGGCGCCCGAGGTGTAGTGCGCAAGAATAATAAGTCCACTGAAAGGAGGCGTCCGAAAGGATGCCTCCTTTTTTGAGGGTTCGAATCCCCAGCCGCCATTCTTGATAATAAAAAGGGCCCCAAATGGGACCCTTCTTCAAATTCGTACTGGCGGAGAGCTGGGGATTCGAACCCCAGATGCCCTTTTGGGGCATACTCGCTTAGCAGGCGAGCACCTTCGGCCTCTCGGTCAGCTCTCCGTAACAGCCGTTCTATAGTAACCAAACAGCCAAGGATGAGCAAGAGGAAATTTTCTAATTGCCTAGCAGCCTTTCCTTCTTGAAAGCTTCGCCTACCCCAGCGAGCGGTTGAGGGAGCCGAGCTCGTCGTTGCCCATGGTGCGCCACATTTGGAAGATGCAACCGCGCGCCAGGAAAAAGAAGCCGTTATCGACCAGCTGCACGGCGGCATCCGCAAGCTGGTTGGCCACCGCGGGCACGGGCGGCAATTCGAGTCCAGCCCTGTGGATGGTCTCGACCGCTTCCTCGAACGTCGGAGGCTCGCTGACACCCATCTCGTTCATAAGGCCCTGCATTTCTTCCAGCGCGCTGCTGCCCGACTCCTCGCCGCGCGGCACCAGACGGTAACAAGCCAGCGCCAGGTCGAGCTGATCGCAATTCCAATAGGCAAACGCCAAGCGATAGAACAGGTAGCCGATTGCAGAACGATCGCTGGCAATACGTAGGCCGTGGCGCGCCACCTCGATAATCTCGTCAAAGCGCTCCAGACGCGCAAGCACGTTGATGAGCGCAAAGTGCGACTGCATGGACGAGCGCGCCAGATCGTAAAGATGGCGCACCTCGGGCAGTGCTCGTTCAAAGTCCTCTTGCTCGGCGTAAAAGCTGCAGATCTCGTGCTGGGCAAAGTACAGCGCATCGGGCGCACGAAGGATTCGCACAGAGCGGTCTTCTTCCAACACCGGTAGCACCATGCGCACCAGCTGGTTATCGCAAAACTGCGTTTGAACCGGACCTGTCGCCAAAAGCTCGGCGACGGCGCACTTAGCCTCCAACTCCTCAACAAGACGGGAAAAGCCTTCAAAAGCACCTGTACGGTCGACTTTTGCCTGCTCGCGCAATTCAACAACACGGGCCACGTATGGGTCGTCGTCCTCTTCCATGACCTCCAGCTCGTCAGCCGTATCGGCAAGCAGCAGATCGCGCAGCGCCGGCGGCAGCATGCGATGGTCATCACGCGGACGAGCATGAACCTCCGCCGGCTCAATCGTCTCCGGAGCGGTTGACTCATACGCCTCAAGCACACGCTTGCACGGCATATCGTCCATGTCCATGCTCTCAAGATCCTTGGCGACAGGCACGCAATCGGCCAGATAGGCCGCGCGCCCAAAGAAATACGTTGCGACAACGCACTCGCCCTGCTCACTGTCGGGAGCAGCAATCTGCACATAGCAGCGTGTGATGCAGGCGCCCGCGGCAAAACACGCTGCCGCAAGCGTGAGCGCCACGCGCGCATCGTGCTCCGCGGCCCAGATCGTGCGCGTGTCCTCGTCCAGCTCGTGCCAGGCGTCATCTTGAGCGTCGTATTCACGTTGCGGCATGGCATCAACGACAGACTGCCCAAACCGAACGAGCATAATCCCCTCGGCAACGTTTGCCCGATAGGTATAGTCGAGCCGCGTGACCACGTTGAGCGCCTCGACAATACGCGCGAAGCGGGTGCGCACGTCCCACTCTCCGCCCGGCTGGCACGAAACCGTTCCCGGTTCGCCCCACGGGTTATCGCTCGAGGCCGTATCGAGCAGTCGAGGAACATCGTTGGTCGTCTTAGCGATATGCCACGCATCAAAGAGCGCGCAGCCCTCAAGGCTCGGCGACGAGGCCGCGGGGACCAATCCAGCCCCGATGCGCTCAAGGATGCCGGAGAGGCGGTTGAGACGGCACTCGATGGCGAGCAGCGTGTCAATCTCGTCCTGGTCCAGCAGACTGCGATCAAAATTGAGATAGAAAAGCTTTGAGCGATCGATGCGAGCTAGGCTCATCTCGGACTTGGCGGCGATGGTGCGCAGGCGGGGCAAGTCAATTTCGCTCATAAGGGCGGCGGCATAGCGCTCGATACCGCTCGGATTCTCGGCATGGTCAACGCGGTAAAGCAGCGTCTCGATAGCATCGGGGAGCGGTGCCGTGTTAAAGCCCAAAAACACCTCGACCGGCTCGGGCAACTTTACGAGCTTGATCTTGTCGACAACGTTTTGCATACCCTCGTCGAGTCCGTCGGCGTCCGCCGTGCTCGCAATGGTATTTTCGGAGTCAGCGAATATCACGTAGCGCAGGAACATCGATGCCATGAACTCGCCGTAAGGAAGGGAGCGGGTCGAATTCCATGTCTCGTGATCGGACTGTTCGCGCATGGGACCTTCGGGAGAGCCGACGGCTCGCGCGCACGCGCGCATTGTGCCGTTGGCTCCCCGAACCACAATCTCACCAATACCGGAGTCCGACTCGTCAAGGACGAGTTCCATGTCGGGATCGTTGGGCAGCGGAGCCTCGCTAACGGGGCGGTCCACCTTGTACACCTCACCCGAAACGCTTACGTAGCCCAAAAGCGACACATGACTTTTGCCAACGAATTCGACGACATAACAAGATTCATGCTGATCCTCGCCAAAGAGCTTCCAGACCACGCCATACGAGCGTCCCGCTGGCTGCTCGGGCATCGCCGGAAAGCGCTTCTTGGGATCGAGAAACCTGAGCTTGTATGTCGGACGCTCTGCCACGAAGTATCACCCTGATCGGTCGTTGAGAGAAGGAGTGGCCGCGGATGGGCCGCGACACCTACTCGGAATCTTACACGAGTCGACAGGAAATCGTCCCTTTGGACGAAAGCACTCAAGCTGGCGCAAAAGAAAAGCCCCCGTTGCCGGAGGCTTTCAATTTCAATTGGTGCGGCGTATAGGATTCCGCGCATCCGCTGCGCGGATCCGCACCGGCTTCGCCCGCCTGCCGGCGGACTCGCCCGCTCGCTAAAAACGCTCCGCGTTTTCTTGACGCCCGCGCCTCGACCGAGGTTCGAATCCATGCCAGGTTTCCATAAAAGAAAAGCCCCCGTTACCGGAGGCTTTAAGCTCAAATGGTGCGGCGTATAGGATTCGAACCTATGACGTTCTGATTCGTAGTCAGACCCTCTATCCAGCTGAGGTAACGCCGCGACTTGTTGATTATTATGCACATGGACTGAATAATCGTCAAGCGTTTTTCAAAAAAAGTTATTGAATTTGATTTTTACTCATTTTGACCACTTGATGCGATCTTCGACGCATCGCGATATAAGAAAAGCCCCCGTTGCCGGGAGCTTTAAAGTCAATTGGTGCGGCGTATAGGATTCCGCGCATCCGCTGCGCGGATCCGCACCGGCTTCGCCCGCCTGCCGGCGTGCTCGCCCGCGGGCTAAAAACGCTCCGCGTTTTCTTGACGCCCGCGCCTCGACCGAGGTTCGAATCTCCGCAATGCTCCCATATAAGAAAAGCCCCCGTTGCCGGGAGCTTTAAAGTCAATTGGTGCGGCGTATAGGATTCGAACCTATGACGTTCTGATTCGTAGTCAGACCCTCTATCCAGCTGAGGTAACGCCGCAACGCACGGATTATTATGCACGCGAGCCCCCGATGGGTCAAGCGACAATTAGAAAAAAATTTTACGGAGTGATAATTAAGTTGTTCGTGCCTCGACCGAGGTTCGAATCCATGCGGTGCTGCCATAAAAGAAAAGCCCCCGTTGCCGGAGGCTTTCAATTTCGGTTGGTGCGGCGTATAGGATTCGAACCTATGACGTTCTGATTCGTAGTCAGACCCTCTATCCAGCTGAGGTAACGCCGCAGCGCAAGACATATAAAACCACTTTAGTTAGTTGGAGTCAAGCACAATCTCAAACTTTTTGAAGAATATGTTCCTTACACAGCTCCGCATGCGCCAGCGTCCCCCATGCGATCAATCGGTTTTTCAACCACATCGAACCCGGCACCGAGCTCCCTCAACAGCGAGCGCACCCGCTGGGCACAGTCATAATCGGCAAACGAGATACTCAACATGCGCGCCACCTGGTTAGAAGTCTCAACTCCATAGAACCGCTCAAGTGCCACAAGCCCCTCGTGTGTCACAAAGGTCTCGACTACATGCGGCGACTCCTCAAAGCACCATTGGGTCAACGGACCCTCGCTCGTCTGCCGCACCACCAAACCACCCATACCGGATGGCTCACACGTAACTAGTAGGTGCTCCCCACCTTCATCGCTCTCAAACAAAACTACCCGCTCATCAAACAGCTCCATCGCATCCCCTTCCTCTCGCTTCTATTTAACAAAAGCATAGCAGGTAAATGGCTGTATACAGAACGTTTGTTCGTGTGTTTTCTATCGAGCTGTCCGCACGGCATGGTATAGCCGTACACAAAAAGGGCGCCCCTAAAAGGAGCGCCCTCGCAAATCGCCTATGCAGCTAGCTTACGCGACCGGCTCGATCTTCTCGAGGCCGCCCATGTAGGGACGCAGAACCTCGGGGATCGTGATGGTGCCGTCGGCGTTCTGGTAGTTCTCCAGAATGGCGGCCATGGTGCGGCCAGCCGGCAGGCCGGAACCGTTGAGGGTGTGCAGGTAGCGCGAGCCCTTGAAGTTCTCGGGGTCGCGATACTTGATGTTGGCGCGACGGGCCTGGAAATCGCCGCAGTTAGAGCAGGAGCTGATCTCTTTGTAGGCGTTGTAGCTCGGCAGCCAGACCTCGATGTCGTAGGTCTGACGGGCAGAGAAGCCCAGGTCGCCGGTGCACAGGCTAATCACGCGATACGGAAGGCCCAGCTGCTGAAGCAGGAACTCGGCCTCGGCGGTCATGCTCTCGAGCTCCTCGTCGGACTCCTCCGGCTTGGCAAACTTGACCATCTCGACCTTGTCGAACTCGTGCTGGCGGATGATACCGCGGGTGTCGCGACCAGCGGAGCCGGCCTCCTCGCGGAAGCAGGGGGTGAAGGCGGTGTAGCGGCGCGGCAGGGTATCAGCATCGAGAACCTCGCCGGCGTGCAGGTTGGTAAGCACGACCTCGGCGGTGGGGATCAGGAAGTTGTCGCCCGAGACGTGATAGGCGTCGTCCTCGAACTTGGGCAGCTGACCCGTGCCAAACATGGTCTGACGCTTGACGACGATGGGCGGCCACCACTCCTTAAAGCCACGGCTGGTGTGCGTGTCAAGGAAGAAGTTGATGAGGGCGCGCTCAAGACGGGCGCCGGCGCCACCGAGAACGGTAAAGCGGCTGCCGGAGAGCTTGTTGCCGCGCTCGAAATCGAGGATGTCGAGGTCGGTGCCCAGGTCCCAGTGCGGCTTAAAGTCGAAGTCGAACTCGCGCGGGGTGCCCCAACGACGGCGCTCGATGTTCTCGTCCTCGTCCTTGCCGTACGGCGTGGCCTCGCAAGGGATGTTGGGAAGGTGAGCCATAAAGTCGTACTGCTCCTGCTCGAGAGCGGTGCGGCGCTCGGCCAGACCGTCAATCTTCTCGTTGACGGCGCGCACGGCCTCCTTGGCGGCCTCGGCCTCGTCCTTCTTGCCCTCCTTCATCAGGGCGCCGATCTTCTTGGACTCGGCATTACGCGTGGCCTGGAGCTCCTCGACCTCGGTGATGACGGCACGGCGCTCGTCGTCGAGCTCGAAGAACTTCTCTCGATCCCAAGACGTCTGGCGGTTGGCCATGGCGGTATCGATGGCATCGGGGTTCTCGCGAACAAACTTGATATCAAGCATTAGATCCTCCGGCGATATACATTCCATTTAGGTTGCAACCTTGTACATGTATGGGCAAGTATATACTTATGAGCGTTTACGACCCAACCCAACTACGCAAGAAGGCACCCAATGGACGCAGTTTTTTCCTTTTTGTTTGGCACCCGCACCGGTTTTGCCATCCTTTTCGCCGGCGGCATCCTACTGTTTGCGATTCTTGCCTTTGTAATGGAGAAGCGCACCCATAAGATGTATGTCGACCGCGGCCCCAAGGACGAGGACGATCAAGACAGCTTCTGGGACTAACCTGCCAAAAAGGGACTGGTTTATTTTGGTCGGTTTTATCTGGGCAAACGCAAGCGCCTCGCAACTGGAATTGAGCCAGTTGCGAGGCGCTTTTTGCTATAGAGATAAAACCGCAGGAAAACCTGCCAAAATAAACCTGTCCCTAAATGGCAGGTTTTACTGGAGGGTGGCGTCGATGGCCTTGACCAGGGCGCTGCGCATGCCGGCGTCCTCGAGCGCGACGACGCCCTTGATGGTGGCGCCACCGGGTGAGCATACGGCATCCTTCATCGCCGCAGGATGCTGGCCAGTCGCAAGCTGTAGCTTTGCCGTGCCCAGCACCATCTGGCTCACAATGCGATAGGCATCGGCGCGCGGGATACCGTGCTTGACGGCCGCGTCGCCCAAGGCCTCAATCGCCATGGCGACAAATGCCGGTGCGCAACCGCCCACGGTACCGCCCACAAACAGCAGACTCGAATCGAGCTCGACGACGGTGCCAAGCTTTCCGAGCAGACCGAGCACCGTGGCACGCTGCTCATCGCTAAGCGTGGAAGCCTTCTCGCAGGCGATAACGCCCTCGCCCACCGAAACCGGCGTGTTGGGCACCGTCGAGATGTGTGCGACACCCGGCAGGACCTGCTCCCACTTGGCGCTATCCCAGGTCCAGGCGACCGAAAGGACAACCTTGTCGGCAAGGGTTTCTTTGAGCGGAGCGAAGACCTTCTCAATCATGTATGGCTTGACCGCAGCAACCACGATATCGGATGCGGCGACAACCTCCGCCGCATCACGACAGGCAACCATCCCACGTGCCTCACAACGCTCGACCAAGGCGTCGTAGTGGCCCGCGCAGGCGCACATATCGCTCGCAGCCACACCGGCGGCGATCCAGCCATCGGCCATAGCGCTCGCCATATTGCCAAAACCGACAAATCCGATCTTCATATCTCATAGTCCTCTCAGACACGCTCTTCAAAACGAAGGCTATTGTCCCACGGCATTGTTTCGTATTGCCGACCTATTTGTGATACGGCTCGCCACGGCTGATCTTGCAGGCGCGGTAGATTTGCTCCAGCAGCACCACGCGCGCCAAGTTGTGCGGCAAGGTAATACGTCCAAAGCTGAGCATCTCGTCGGCTCGTGTGCGCACGTCATCGCTCACGCCGTCCGAACCGCCGATTACAAAGGCAATGTCGCTACTACCTCGCAGCATAAGATCGTCGAGCCTCGCCGAGAGCTCCTCACTCGAACGCTCCTTGCCCTCAATGGCCAGCAAGATCACATGCGCTCGAGACGGCAAGGCAGCAAGAATCGCCGCCCCCTCCTTGTCACGCGCAGCATCCACACCGCCCGCCTTAGCCGGGTCGATATCGGCCACCTCGCGGATATCCACCTTGGCATAGGCACCCAGACGCTTGGTGTACTCAGCGCACGCGTCCTTCCAAAAGCGCTCCTTGAGCTTACCAACACAAACGACGGTGTATTTCACGCGCGCCTACTCCTTCGAATCGTTTTGAACTTTGCCGGCAGCCAGCATCTGCTCGAACATAGAGGCCGACTGCGAGAAGTCGCTCGGCAACACGACCGTCGAGTTTTTGCCCGTACGTGCGAACTCCGTCATCATCTCGGTCCACTGCGTAAACATGAACAGCTGGTTGGCCTCATCGTTGCCAACGCCTGTCTCCTGGATAATCTCGAGCGAATCCTTGATGCCCAACGCGATAGCTTTGCGCTGGTTGGCGATGCCTTCGCCTGCCTTTTCCATCGCCTCAGCCTCGGCGGTCGCCTCGGTGACGCGCTTGATGCGGTCTGCCTCGGCGAGCTCCTGTGCCGCAGCGCGCTTGCGCTGGGCGGCGTTGATGTCGTTCATGGAGTTCTCAACCTCGGTCGGCAGTGCGATTTTGGTGATGAGCGTCGACACGAGGGTGAAGCCGTAGGCGGCCATCTGCTCGGAAACGGTAGCGTTGACATCCTTGGCGATGTCATCCTTCTTGGCAAAGACCTCATCGAGTGTGTAGACAGGAATCGAAGAGCGCAGGGCGTCGGTGATGAAGTCACGCATCTGGTCGACGGGCTCCTGCAGCATGTAGTAGCTCTTGTAGATGCCCGAATCTGCCGGGCCGGCGCCCATGTCATAGCTCACGTGGTACTGAGCGGAGACCTCAAGGCCAATGGTCACGTTGTCCTGGGTCTTAACGTCGATGCCAAAACCATTTTTCATGGTGCGCAGACTCACCGTGGCGGCCTTGCGGTCGATCACGGGCACCTTCACGTGGAAGCCCGCGTTGACGATACGGTTGAACTTACCCAAGCGCTCGATGATTACGGCGTGCTGCTGCTCAACGACGTAACAGGCGTTGGGGAGCAGCAGCAACAGGATGATGATGGGAATCAAAAGGCTGGTAAGGGCGGCGATGATACCGGAAAACAGCATGGTCTCTCCTCTGATAGGCACACGTTGGTACTAGGATACCCGTCCAAGGAGATCGTGCATAACAAAAAGAGCTCCCATTGCTGGGAGCTCTTTCAATCAATGGTGCGGGCGAAAGGACGTCCGCGTATCCGCTTCGCGGATCCGCACCGGCTTCGCCCGCCTGCCGGCGGACTCGCCAGCTCGCTAAAAACGCTCCGCGTTTTCTTGACGCTCGCTCCTTCACAGGTTCAAGTCCCTGCGATGGGCACATAACAAAAAAGCCCCCATTGCTGGGAGCTCTTTCAATCAATGGTGCGGGCGAAAGGACTTGAACCTTCATGGGGTTGCCCCCATACGGACCTGAACCGTACGCGTCTGCCAATTCCGCCACGCCCGCGTGCAGGAATTAGAATAACGGAGCGCCATCGCGAACGCAAGAACTATTTTTGAAAAAGTTTGCAGGCATTTTCCCAAGCGGCATGCGCGATTGTTTCGGCGTCCTCACCAGTGCGATCGACACGGTCGTTAACCAGCGCGTTTGCCGTAATGGAGATCATTGCGGGCTCGCATTCAAGACCGCGGATGGGCTCCGGAGCCATATACGGGCAATCCGTCTCGAACAAAATTCGATCGAGTGGGGTTGCCGCAAATGCCTCGCGCACGTCGTCGTTGCGCTTAAAGGTGGCCGCACCACCATAGGCGATATAGCAGCCCAGCTCCACAAAGCGCTCCATCGTGGCGCGGTCCTCGCCAAAACAGTGCAGCACACAACCGGCCTGGGGCACGCCCACCTCACGAAGCACGTTGTAGGCGTCCACGTGCGAGGTACGCTCCTGGTCCATGTCCTCGTGACGCAGATGCAGCTCCACCGGCACGTTACGACACACGGCAAGCTCGAGCTGGCGCGCCATGCAATCAATCTGCACGCTGTGGGGCGCCGGCGTGATGTCGTCGTCGTAATCCATGTGGTAGTCCAGACCGATTTCGCCAATACCGGCACACAAAGGGTCATCAAGCGCAGCAACAACCTGCGCGTGAATGTCGTCGGTATAGTCCGGCGCGCCATACGGATGCACGCCGGCAAGATACTTGATCTGCGGGATATCCTGCATCGGCAGAATTTCGCGCACGAGCCAGTCGCTATAGCCCGTCACGCTGCGCTTGTCGGCGATGGGGTCGAAGACCGTCACCAACAGGTCGATGCCTGCCGCCTTGGCACGCACGAGTGTCTCGGGCACATCCTTGCCCCAGAACGAAAGCAGATGCGCATGTGTGTCGGCAAGCGGTGCCAAGGGCACGGGACAAGCAACCGTCTTCTTTTTCTTGGTAAACGTCACGCGTTCGGCATTAAGCGTCATGGGAAAGCTCCCGAGCCAGGCACACAAAGTCGGCGACGCCGAGCGTCTCGGCGCGCGTGGTGGGTGCGATACCGCAAGCCTCAAAGGCGGCATCGAGCACGTCCTTGGCAAAGCCGTTGGCGCTCATGGAATTGCGGATGGTCTTGCGACGCTGAGCAAATGCAGCGTCAATCACGCGGGCCACAAATTCGCGATCGAGTCCTTCGGGCACCACACCGTCAACACGGTCGATACGCACGACGGCCGAGTCCACGTGCGGCGCCGGCATAAAGCAACGCGGCGGCACCTCAAAGCGACCCGTCACCTGCGCATACAGGCCAAGCTTTGCCGTATAGCCGCCATAGGTCTTGTTGCCCGGCACTGCGGCAATGCGATCGGCAACCTCCTTTTGCACCATGACGACGGCGCGCTTGAGCGCCGGCATCGTCTGGAAAAATTGCAAAATGATCGTCGCCGCCACGTTATAAGGCAAGTTCGCGACAAATACCGTCGGCTCACCGCCCGCAGCCTGCTCAATCTGCTCCGGGCCCACCTTAAGCGCGTCGCCCATGATAAAGCGGAAGTTGGCATAGTCGGCGGCGTGGGCGTCGAGCACCGGTTCGAGCTCAGGATCGGCCTCAATGGACGTAACGCACGCCGCTTCCTGCAGCAACGCAAGTGTCAAAGTACCGCAACCCGGACCCACCTCGAGTACGCGCTCGTCACCTGCAAACTCGGCAAGCTCGCAGATACGCTCGATCACATGATTGTCGATTAGAAAGTTCTGGCCCAGGCGATGCTTGGTCGCAAGGCCAAACTCCTCCAGCAGCTCCCTTGTTGCCGTGGGGTTTGCCAAAGGCGAAGTTGTCATAGTTGCCTCCTTAGCATGATGGCGGCGTCTTGAAACGAAAGGGCATGGACCGTTGCGGCCATGCCCTTACATCTAAACAGCAAATTGCCGATATGGCGCTCGCGCGGTCTCTACGCCAGACGCGGGAACAGCGGATCGCCCTTCTCGACGGGCTGACCACCAGCAAGCAGGCCCCAAGCGCAAATGCCCTTGAGGTCGTCGGTCGCGGCCTCGTTCTCGCAGGACAGGCGGCGCAGGGCCTCGGCAGAGGTCTGAGGCATGAGCGGCATCAGCAGGTGAGCGGCAATGCGGATGGCCTCGAGCAGGTTGTAGATCACAAACGCCAGCTCGTCAGCCTTGGCCTCGTCCTTGGCAAGTGCCCAGGGCTCGGAGTCCTCGATGTAGTGGTTGGCGGCGTGGATGAGCTCCATGACCTCATCCTTGGCTCCGCCGTAATCGAGCACGTCCATCTTGGCCATGTAGCGGTCGACCAGGCCATCGGCGATCTTTGCCAGCGGGTTGTCGAACGCATCGAACGATGCGGGCTTGGCGGGCGCGCAGCCGTCAAAGTACTTTGCGCTCATGTTGAGCGAGCGCGAAATGAGGTTGCCCCAGCTGTTGGCCAGATCGGCGTTGTAGACCTGCTCCATACGATCGAAGCTGATGGCGCCGTCGGTGCCGGGGACCACGTCGGTCATAAAGTAATAGCGGTAGCCCTCGACGCCCAGCATGTCGATAACGTCCTGCGGAGCGATGGCGTTGCCGCGGCTCTTGGACATCTTCTCGGCCTTACCGGTCTCGGCATTGCGCACGGTCAGGAAGCCGTGGGCAAAGACGTGCTCGGGCAGGGCCTCGCCGATGGCCATGAGCATCGCGGGCCAAATGACGCAGTGGAAGCGGATGATGTCCTTACCCACGATGTGGAACTGCGCGGGCCAGCGATAGGCCAGCTCGGCACGGGCCTCGTCGGTGTCGACACCGTAGCCGACGGCCGTCATATAGTTGAGCAACGCATCGAACCACACGTAGGTCACGTGACCCTCGTCAAACGGGACCTGAATGCCCCAGTCAAAGCTCGTACGGCTCACGGAAAGGTCGTTAAGGCCGCCCTCGACAAAGCTGCGTACCTCGTTCATACGGAACGCAGGCTCGACAAAGTCGGGGTGCTCGTCATAGAGCTTGAGAAGCTTGTCCTGGAAGGCGGAAAGCTTAAAGAAGTAGGACTCCTCCTGCACGCGCTCAAGCGGACGGTGGCAGTCGGGGCACAGGTGCTGGCCGACGCTGCCGTACTCCTCGTCGCCCTTCTGGACCTGCGTATCAGTGAAGTAGGTCTCGTCAGGCACGCAATACCAACCGTCGTAGCTGCCCTTATACAGATAGCCGGACTCCTTCATGCGCTCCCACAGGTACTGCACGGCATGATGCTGGCGCGGCTCGGTGGTGCGGATGAAGTCGTCGTTGGAGATCTCGAGCTTGCTCCAAAGCTCCTTGAAGTGCGGGGCCTGGCTATCGGTCCACTCCTGCGGCGTCATGCCATGCTTGGCTGCGGCCTCGGCGACCTTCTCGCCATGCTCGTCCATGCCGGTCAGGAACTTGACGTTATAGCCGGCGGAACGGCGATAGCGAGCCTGAACGTCGGCGATGATGGTGGAATAAGCCGTGCCCAGGTGCGGATCGGCGTTGACGTAGTAGATGGGCGTCGTGATAAAGAACGAAGGCTTGCTTTGATCCATGGGGTTTGTCCTCCAGAAAAACGTTGCATACAGAGGATGATTCTAGCGCAAGGGCTGGATATCCTCCATCTATTGCATATCGAGCACCATGGCATAGACATCGCGCTTGCGGCGCGAATACTTCTGAGACAGGCGCTTGGCCACCGCAGACGCGGGCTCCCCCTCCTCGAGCGCGGCGCGGATATCCTCGCGCAGGGCCTCGTCGGGATCCGCTGCCGTGGCGCCGACCGGCACGATACCGGCCTCCTCATCCTCGCTCGGCGGCGCGATGACCAGCGCGATCTCGCCCTTTACCTCGCCGCGAGCGCGCAGTTCCTCGGCAAGCTGGGCAGCGAGCCCGCGCAAGACCTCCTCGTGCAGCTTGGTGAGTTCGCGGCAGACGGCAACCTCACGCTGGGGAAAGACCTCCGCCACGGCCTCGAGCGTCGCCACGATGCGATGTGGAGACTCGTAGAAGATGAGTGCGCCGGGCACCACGGCAAGGCGCTGCAAACGGCGCACACGGTCGCCGTGCTTTCGGCCCAAAAAGCCCTCGAAGAAAAAATGCTCGCAGGGAATGCCGGACGAAACAAGCGCCGTGACGCAAGCAGAGGGCCCGGGAATAACTTCGACGGGTACATCGGCCTCACGCGCCGCCTCGACCAGCGCCTGGCCGGGATCGGACACGCTCGGCATGCCGGCGTCCGAGGCAAAGGCGAGGGTCTCCCCCGCCAGCAGACGGTCGACCAGGCCGGCAGCGCGGCTAGCGATCACATTCTCGTCGCAACGGACAAGCGGCTTGGAAATGCCCAGGTGCATCAGCAGCTTTGACGTCACACGCGTGTCTTCGCAGCAAATGGCATCGGCGGCGGCAAAGGCCTCGCCAACGCGCGGGGACAGGTCGCCTAGGTTGCCGATGGGCGTGCCGACCACATAGAGTTTGCCCGTATGGGCGCTGTTTTGCGTCATATCAACCTATTCAATCATGCCGCGCTCGAGCGTACCGAGCGCCGCGCGGGCGTCCCATGCTGCAATGCGCTTCTCGGTCTTCCACGTTTGGAAGAACCAACCGGCAGCCGGCGCAAACGAAGCCAGCTGGTTGGCGATAAACACGCGCTCGTAGGCATTGCGGCCCTCGGGCGTAACCGACGAGTTGGCAAAGATCGCCGCGCCCGACCATTCGCCCACCAGCACGGGGAACCCAGTCGAAATCGCCTCTTTGAGCTCGCGCTTGTTACGCGAAATCGCCGTCGTCAGCCCGCGAGGGCTCGTGATGTCGAGCGCATACTCGTCGCGGTAATGGTACAGGTGAAGGTCCATGTAGACGTTCTTGTACTTGGCGCCGCGCATAAAATGCTTCCACTCGCTGGGATGCCCCGACGACGAGAAGACGACGATCTTATCCTCGGGCATATACGAACGGACGAGCTCGTAGGCATCGCGATAGAAATTGCGCAGGTAGTGAGCAGGAATGCCATCCGTCATGGTGAAGAGGCTCTTGCGAACGCTCATCTGCGGCGTGTCCAGCAGCTCAATGCCCAGCAGGCTCTCGGCCTCGCCATAGCGATCGGCCAAGCGCTCGAGCACGTCGAGTGCGACATGACGGCCGTTGGTGGACGAATGCCACTCGGCGACAGCCTCCGGCGTGGTGGGCGAATCGTTGGAATCGCCCTGGCCACCGGGCACGGTTGCCAGATCGAGCAGCACGCGGATATCGTACTTGGCAGCCCACTCAATTGCGCGGTCGATGTAATCGACAACCGATATGTAGGAGGCATCGGACCCCTGTGAGCCAAAGGCATACCAGGGCACCGGCAGACGCACGGCATTGAGACCGATCTGCGCCATGCGGCGAAAATCGCCCTCGCTCACAAACGTCTCGTAATGACGACGCATGCGCTCGTTGTAAGCGGCGGTACCCATGGCCTCCTGCAGCTCGGCTGCGTTGGATGCGCCGGTCGCCGCGTACAGCGACGGGGTCACCCAAGGCTCGGGAATAAACCAGCCAGAGAGATTAACGCCGAGTATCCTCTCCATCACTGCCCCCTTCGGATCATGCAGGTCGAACCCGCATCGTATTGCATGGGATAAGTATCGTTTTGAGTATACCCGCGTGTGCGGACAGGCGACCGAACGGTCTGCAAAGTGACGCGAAAGTGGGAGGAATGTCTGGGGCGGGCGGGCTCGGAATGGTGCGACGAGGTGCGTACGCGCGCCGGAGGCAGGCACCGGAAAGTGTGTCCCGTTCTGAGCCCTTATTCTGGGACGCAGTTTCCGCAGAACCCTACATAAAAGAAAAGGACCCCTTTGCAGAGGTCCTAGTCAATTCAAGGTGGCGGGGAAGGGAATCGCGTCCGCGCGCTGCGCGGACGGACCGCTGCGGCGCTTGCGCGCCTTGCGAGCTACGCTGGCAAACGCTCACGCGTTTACTCAGCTCCGCGCCCTCACGGGGTTCGATTCCGCGTGGGGGCCACATAAAAGAAAAGGACCCCTTTGCAGAGGCCCTAGTCAATTCAAGGTGGCGGGGAAGGGAATCGAACCCCTGACACGAGGATTTTCAGTCCTCTGCTCTACCAACTGAGCTACCCAGCCATTTGAGGTGTGCCTTGTTTCAAGGCTTGATTAGTATAACCAAGGACGCGTTCCGGTCAACCGAGAATTTCAAAAAAGTTTTTGAGCACAGCCTCGGTTCTATAAATCGGCACGTCAGAGGCATCAGCCGGCAGCAAGAAGTTTTTCGCTCAGAGCCGCACGGGCAAACTCACTTGGCGTCATCCCCTCGGCAGCCGCCCGTCGACGAATGGCCTCCTTCATTCCCAGAGGAATCTTGACCGACAGCGTTGCCGTCCCCTCACCTGAGAGTGGGGGCCGTCCATGCACGATCCCACCAACGGTGTGTTCGCCATCCGGAAACTCTCCGCGCTCGTACGACTCGCACCACGCGTCAATCGTTTCATCCGTTACAACCTGACCATTAGCGGCCGTATACGTCTTGCCCATCATCGACCCCTTTGCCGAGCCCGTTCAATCTCCTGCCAAAATTTCTTCTGGACTGGAGACAAGGCATGAATGATAAGCCACCCACGGACAAGCTCGACCGCGACAAGCTCCACGCTTCGTCCGTCTGGGAGCCATCCAATCGCAAGCCATCTCGGCGGCTCGTCCTTCGACTCGCGACGAATGCACTCAGTAACCGCAAGCCAAACGCTAAGCACCTGCTTTTCTGTCAGGTGCTTTTTAGCGTTGGGATGGATCTCAACATCCATGCATCTTCTCCTCCATCTTACCCAATTTCGTATGACGAAAGTCCGCTGTCGCCAATTCTTAAGCCGGCACGCGTTGGAGAGCAGGGGTCGAAACAATGATTGAAGAGCGCTCTAGTGCGGCCCAGGCGCCGGGGCAGGAGCACATACGCCAGGGACATACGTTTTCGTAGCGCGCGAGGATATTGCCGTCGCGATCGATGAAGGCGATGTCGATGGGATAGGCCATAAAACACGTATGGACCGAAGAGCAGCGTGGAAACGCCATGACAAGCGGCAGGCCGTTGGCGGCAACCGGACACCGTCCCAGCATGCCGCGCAGGCGCACGACAAACGACTCCGCCACCGCAAACTCGGCCGGCGTCCAACCCAGCCTGTTGAGTGCCCGCGCGTAGGCGATGTAGGACGAGACCGCGGTCACATGACCACCCCCGGACGCCATGGATCGACCGTCACCGCGCGCTCGTGCGACAACGTTGTCGGCGCCCCCAGCGGAACGCCAGCGATGCTGAGAGAAGTCGGCCACGGCTCATAGTGCATGGTGCAGGTGTAGGTCCTAAACGTACCGGACAGGGAGAGCAGACCACCATCCGATGCCTCCGCGCCTTGCTCGCTCGACACTTCGATCTGCAAGTCATAGCCTTCCATGGCATTCAGAATTTGAGTCTGGACCGTCGCCGAGGCATCGACAGAGCTTTCGTCGCCCTCCCCCTCCGACGCCACGGCGTGCGCCAACACGATGTCGGGCACCACGCGGTCGAAGCGCGCGACAGCGCTGGCAAAGATCATGACGTTGTACACGATGAGTGCCAGCACCAGCAAAACGGGCGTAACCACTGCCATCTCCACCGTCGCTTGGGCGCGCTCCTCGCGCAGACGCATGCGGATACTCATTACGACCCACCGCCCAGAGCGCCAACCAGCGTGGCGACATCGACGGTGAGCGGGATGGAGCCGCCGCCGGGCAGAGGAATCTCCGCAAGCGTGAACACCGTACCGCTAATGGTGCGTTCGACTTGATATTCCAACGCCTCGCAAAGCGCCTTGGGATCGGTCACGCCCAACGGAATACCTCGCAGCTTGTCTTGCGCTTGAGAGAGACCGGCAATGTCAGACCCCGGACTCTTAATGACGTTGGCGGAATCGGTCAGCACCGGCTTTCGCAGGCGCAAGTCGCACGGTTCCAAACCCAGCGCCGCCACGGATGCCGAAACGGTATCGCCGAGCCACGATGCAATGGAGCCCAACGCGCCGCTGCCCCCTCCTAGGCCTTCAATCATCTCGTCCATAAGTTCGTCGGCCGAACCTTGGATATCACCGTATCCTACGAGCAGCCGTCCCCAAACATCCATGACGCCGTCGAGCACGCCGGCAACGCCGCCCGAGCGTTCCTTCAATGTCGAGAAAAATCGCGAAAGCACGTTGTTTTGCGCCGTCGCCTCATCGGGCGCCAGCACCGCGGCAGAGATGGCACCGCGATCGCCAAGCCTGACTGCCGTGTTAAACGAAGAGTTGAGCTCATCGGGGCTCGAGATGGCACCCGAAACCGCAAAGGCAACCACGCCGTTGCGGCCAGGTGGGGCGATACGCGGACGCTCGCCCGAAAGCGCTTTAATGGCCTGGTCAAACGCATTGCCCGCACGGTCGGCTTCGTCCTCGGTCTGACGCTCGAGCTCGAGCTCCTTGTTGCGACAGTCGACGTAGTCCTCCAGGGCGTCTTTAAACTTGTCAAAGTGATACTCGAAGCCGTTTTCGATAGAGGTTGAAGGCGCCGCAACAGCACCAAGCGACAAAACGCCAAAATGGCATTTGCTGCATTTATCCTGTCCATCGTAATCGGCAACCGAAGCAAATCCGCTCGGCGTCCCTTTCTTATAGTTAGGGCAGGTCGTCCCGTAATGCAGATACGCCTTGTCATCGTTCACGCTAGTCGGCCACACCGCATCGGTATAGAGTTCCGTCGCCCGAACCTCATCAGAGTTGCGCGGCAGCAGCGGAATATAGGAGGAAACCCTGTCTCCGTTCTCGGTTATATATGCCCGATCGACCTCCGCGTTCGCATAGGTATAAAACGCCTTACGCGCCGCAGACTCTGCCTTCATCTCGACACTCGAGCCCTGGGGCTTCTCATTTGTCAGACGCCAATGGTAGTAGTCCTTCGCGCGATCAAGGGCAACTTGGGGCTCCCACGTAACGCTCGATGAGTAATGCGGATTTTGAACACCGGAAAGATCCGTTAGGCTTTTCGCGCGCTCCCACATGCAAGAACAGCTGCCGACCGAGCCCTTGTCAGACCCACCACAATCCGCCAGCCAAGCACGCTCTTTAGCCTTCGCCGTGTCCTCAGAAGCCTTCCGCAGCTCCTCGGCCGCACGCTCTAAATCATCTGATGTGTCTTTAATGGTATCGGTCGAGATCTCTGACCCTTTGATCGCAGCGAAGTCCGACTCGGATGTCCTGGGCACGGCAAGCGCCGTACCGGTATAGGTCACACTATCGGTATCCTGCGCCGACACCGCCTGCGTGGCACGCGCGGCGATCAGATACGGCAGAGCCGTCTCGATTTTCTGTAAGCCTTCCGATGCGCTTTTGGCAAACTTGTTGCGCGTTTTAATGATCTCGATCCCGGTGTCGACCATATTGCCGGCAACCGGCTCGGCACCCGGGATGAGGATGGCGACCAGGCCCGTCCCGATCGTGGCAAACCCCGCCAGCCCCAGACTCAAGATACTCGCATCAACCACCGTGGCAGCCGTGTGATAGGACGACACCACGTTGGCACCCGCCAGCGCGCCGCTATCAGCCGCCACCTGGGTGTCCCCGGCACGCGACATGCTCCATATCGCCGCGGTCGACGAAAACAACAATGTGAGCACCACTAGGATGACCACGGCAGAAGAAAGCGTGGTATAGGCACCGTCTTCGATAAACAGATCGACACCGGCTCGACCCATAAAGCCGCCTCGCTTGCGATGGCAGCTCGGACGGTGCGTCAAAACGCGTCTAGACCAGAAACGCTTAATCCCATGCAGCAATCCACGAATCATAATCTCCCTCCAGCCATTCGGGACGCGATTGATACGAGACATCGACCTTGAGCTCAACGTAGCCGCCCTCGGCGGTACCACCCATAGCCTGCACAAATGCACCGATCACAGGCAACGGCTTGACCTCGCCGGAAACGGACACGGACGAGGCGCCACCCGCACCGACCCGGCCAAGCTCGATATCCCACGACAACGGCCCGCCGGCATGAAAGATCGAAACGTTGGGCACTGCGGCAAGTCGGCGGCGGGTGAACTCCTTAAGATCGTCGTCCTCCGCCGTCGTCGTGGTCATGAGCCGCGCGGTCTCGGCGGCGGCAGACTCCATGACCGCGCGCGTATAGAGCAGACACACCGGTTGCAGTGCGAGAAGGATGAGCGTCAGAAACGTCGGCAGCAAAAAAGCGGCCTCGACCGTAGACTGCGCCCGGTCCTCGCGCGCGATATCAATACAGCGCGATGTCCTCAGCACCCGCAGCAGCGTCGACAACCGATGTCGAGGTGACGCCGTGAGACGCCGCCCGCTCGACCAGCGCCGCCAAGCGCCCATCGGTGCCAGCACGCCAAAGCCCCGCAATCGCCAGCACGATCGATAACAGCGCCACCGTGACGATGGCGTATTCGACCGTTGCCTGGGCAGACTCCTCGCGCAGAACGCCATGCATTTCACGACCCCTCCTTTGAGCTTATTGTTTGCGGGACCAGGCGCACGGCGCGCAGACGACACGAAGCATCGCCAGTATCCGCGGCAACCGTCACCATATCGACCCAGCCGCGTCCGTCACGCACGATGGCGCCCCACACGTTTCCCTTGATGTCGAGATAGCCGCTCAGAGCAAGTTGCGCCGTGGGTACCTCGCGATAGGAACGCAGCATATCCGCCGCCGCTTCGGTCATCGGTCGGTCCTCGGACCATGCAAGCCGGACCACAATCGCGTTGCCCCCAGGCGAATCCGTCGCAGTGCCAGACCGCTTGTCGAGCGTCCGCAGAAAGGTTTGCGCCGTGACAGCGACATCCGAATCGTCCGCATCTCGCATCTCATCTTTTTGAGACGCCACCGCCGAATCTGAGCCCAAATCGGAGGCGGTCCCAGGACGCTGCTGCCGCGCGGCGTTAAGCCCCCAAAGCACCGCCGCTATCGCCACGGTCAGGCAAGCAAACACCAGCAGCACCCCGACGGGGCGCTCGCCCTCTACAGGCTGTTGATGCCCTCGCTGATAGCGTTCCATAGATCTTGGACCTTGCCCTTAAATGCGACGATGGCGATAATCGCGATCACCACGAGCACGCCGACCAAGATGGCATACTCGGTGGTACCCTGCGCACTCTCCTCCTGCAATAGTTCCTTGGCGCGCTGACGAACATGTGCCGCCCGGCAAAACGCCCAGCCCTGCACCTTGCCAGCAGTGTCAGTCATCGTGTTCATGTATTCCTCCCTACATCATCCCGCCTGCTCCCAGCAGCGGGCCCAATATGGACAGAAGCAACGCCGGCAAGATGAGCGTGCCGGTGGGAATCAGCAGCTTGACGGGTGCACGCTCGATCTCGCGCTCGACCGCGGCACGGTGAGCTGCACGGATCTCGCGACTTTGAGCGGCCAGTGTCTCGGCAAGTGGGGCACCCAGGGCGAGCGCCTGCCCCACCGTGATGGCAAAGGTCTCGAGCGCTCGCACGTCCAGGTCGCGCGCGGTGGCCAATAACTCGTCCTCACGCGTGCCCACGCCCACCTGCCACGCCATGCAGGCCCGCTCAAGGCGAAGAGCCAACACTGACCGGCGGTTGGCGCAGAAAATCTCAAGCGCCGCATCAAACGAAAGGCCGGCCGAAAGACCCAAGCGCACAACATCGATCATCTCGGACACTTCGCCGAGCGACACTCGCGCCGGGCCGCCCGCTCCAACCGCGCCCTTCACTCGCGCGGTCAGGGCATCGACCACCGAGCGACCCGCGGCAGCGACCAGCACCGCCTCGCGCTTGCAGGCCCCTGCGATCTTGCGTGCATCCGCCCGATCCAAACCCGTCGCGACAAATACACTCAGGGCGCACAGGCAAGCCGCAACTGCAACCGGGGCGTTCATAGCTCCACCCGCATAATGCGCCTGATAACCACCAGGGCAACGGCGTTGAGGGCAAGACCCAGCACCACAGCGCCCGCGCCGGCAGGCGTCGCAAGACCGCGACGAAAATCTGCCGAAAGCAGCGCCAACACCGCGCACATGCCCGCTGGCATCGCCGCGACCATATGCGCCGACATGCGAGCCTGCGACGTCTTAACATCCAGGCGGCGCTTGAGCTCGATGCGCTCCCCCACCATGCTCGACGCCTCGGACAGTAAGTCGGCAAGCGGAGCACCGGTGCGCTGAGACACCTTAAGCGCCAAGGTCACAAGCGAAAGACCGGGGGCGTCGATGCGCACGAGCAAGTCATCGAGCGCGTCGGTCGCCGAGATGCCGCAATCGATCGCCGCTGCCACCCGCAAAAACTCGGTATGCACCGGCTCTTGCGCATGAGCGCCCACAAAGCGCATGCCCTGGGCCAGCGAATGTCCCGAGGCAAGCGACATGGAAAGTGCGGTAAACGCCTCGGGCATGGCCTCTTCTGCATCGTGTTGCTCGCGCCGGCTCTCAAAGCCATCCCGAGCGGCGCCAACGGCAATCGGAGCAACAAGTCCCAAGGCAAATCCGAGGGGCGATAACGACACCATCGTTAGTAAAACGCAGCAGACACCGCTCGATAGCAGCAGAAACGCCAAACGCCCCGAAGCATCCTCGATCACGAGGCCAAGGCGATGCGCCGGAGCCAGCGATGCCCACGAACGGGCGATCTTTTTCAGCAGATCGTTTTCCACCAGCTCACGCGGCAGCTTCTCTGCCACCGTCTCGAGCACCTGACGCGCCAGCTCCGCCGGCGGTATCTGCGGCACACGAGGTTCCGCCCCGCACGCCGTCGCGACAGAAAACGCTGCTAAACCCCCTACGACGAGGGGCACAGCGACCTCCATTCGTCCACCTCCTCTTGTGTGAGCGTCCCCGACCGCAGGCCTTCTGCGATAAACGGCGGCTCGCGGTCAAGCGTCCAGGTGCGCTCGGCGGCATCGAAAGTCACATAGCGCTCGAGCTCTACGCCGCCCGACGCGGCGCGACGCACTCCCGAATACGAGGAGACGAAACGCCTGCCATCGGCGTGGCGCTCAGACATCACGATGCCGTCGAGCGCCATGGCAATCTGCTCCTCGATGAGCTCGCTCGGCAGATCGATGCCATAACGTGCAAGCAACGTCAGACGCACCACGGTCTCCTGTTCTGAGCCCGCATGAAGTGTGGTGAGCGACCCGTCGTGGCCCGTGTTCATGGCCTGCAACATGTCGCAGCACTCCGCACCGCGCACCTCGCCCACCACGATGCGGTCGGGGCGCATGCGCAGGGCATTGGTCACCAGGTCGCGGATCGTCACCGCGCCCTCGCCCTCAATTGAAGCCTCGCGCGCCTCTAGACGCACCACGTGCGGATGATGCGCAAACTTGAGCTCGGCAGAGTCCTCGATCGTCACGATGCGCTCGCCGGTGGAAATCTCGCATGACAATGCGTTGAGCAGGGTGGTCTTACCAGATCCCGTGCCTCCCGCAACCGCCAGATCCTGTCGCAGCGACACCGCGCACGACAGCAGCTGCGCATACCAAAGCGGCAGCGACCCCAGCCCCACAAGCTCGTCCAGCGAGCAGATGCGGTCCGAGAACTTTCGGATGGTGAGAATCGGTCCGTCAATCGCCACAGGCGGAATCACCGCGTTGACGCGATAGCCCGTTTTGAGGCGGGCGTTGACGATGGGGCTGCGCTCGTCGATACGGCGGCCAAGTGGCGAGATGATGCGGTCGATGAGCACGCGGATTTGCTCATCGTCCTCAAACGCATGCTCGATGGGGTACAAGACGCCGCCGCGTTCAAAGAAGGCCGAGCGGCAGCCGTTGATCATGATCTCGGTAACGGTATCGTCCTCGATGAGCGGCTGCAACGGCCCCAAGCCCACCACGTCATCCAAAATCTCGTCGATGATGGTCTCGCGCTCGGGCGTCGCGAGATCGGTCGGCTCCTCAACATTGAGCGCCGCCTCCACCGCAGGACGCAATTCCGAGCGGGCAAGTGCCGGGTCGATATAGGCGCTGATACGCGCCACTTCGTCGTAACCCATGCGGTCCATCACGGCGCGCTTGGTGCGTCGTTTCACCGCGCGGCGACGCCCCGCATCTACAGGCGCTGCCGCCGCTGCAGCGCCAGCAGCCTTAATCCTCGTTTGCAGGCTCATCGCTGATCACCCTCGCGCGACCAGGGAAGGCGAATACGCGGGCGTTCGGTGCGCATTGCACGGTCGGCGACCATATCGCTCCAAGGGCCGACGGCGCACCCCAGTTCCACGAGCATCTCGCGCGTGGCCTCGCGCACGCTGGTCGCAAAAGCGCTGGTCTGCCCCACTGCCTCGTCAGCGCGCCCAAACGCCATGAGCGCCGCCAAGTCCTGCCCGCCGTCGGCAATGCGGATCTTGGAGCTCAACGCGCAGGTAATCTCAAAGCGCATGGCGACATCCTCGTCAGCGCCGCGCGCGCCAAACCGGTTGAATACGGCGCTCATGCGCGTACGCGGCACGCCCACACGGCTCGCCAGCTCGATAACGCGTGCCGCGGACGTCGCAGACGACACCGATGGATCGCCCACGACCAGGCAGCGGTCGCTCGCCGCCACCGCGGCCGCCACGGCGTCGCCCCAAAAGACCGAGGTGTCGACAAGCACCACGTCGGATTCGCGGCGCAAGACATCGAGCAACAGCTCCACCGGACGCGCTATGAGCTCGGCCTGTTCGGGCGCGGCGACCGGGCCCCAAAGCGTGACGCCCGGGGCCACGCGCATCGAGGCGGCCACGATGTCCGATTCGGCGAGTGCGCCCGCAGCCGATGGCTCGATAAGCGTCGCCATGTCATGCGGGGCATCGGCACCCAGCAGGTCGTAGAGGTTTCCAAACATCAGGTCCAAGTCGAGCACGGCAGCACGCAGGCCCAGCAGCGACGCCGCGTGCGCCATGGCGGCGACGATCGTCGACTTGCCGCAACCGCCCGAACCCGAGACGGCGCAGACAACCGGGGCTCGATGCGACGAAGCGGCGGCATCCGCCGACGGCGTGGGGGCAGGCGGCGCCGGCACGGGCGGCAACGTCCCCGTCTCCCCGGAAGCGCTCATATGCTGCGCCCAAGCCGGCATGGCAGGCTGCTCGGTCCGCGGGGCCGAATCTGGGAACTTCACGGTCGCACCGACACGAACATTGTCGTTCCCGGCAAGTCCCTCAACCTCGTCGAGCTCATCGACCAGGCTCACGCCATGCACGTATCCCATATCTACAGCCAAAAGATCCTCGCCATACGGCACCGGCTCTCCGACTTCATCGTATGCAAGGGGGTCCCGGGGACACCGACCATGCTCGGCTTCCGCTTTTCCACAATCATCAACACGCGGGCCTCTTGTAGCGCGAGGCGCCCCGGGTTCCCTATCAACAAAAGCATCGGGCTCAATCGTCAGACACCGGTCGCAATCAACCGTTCCCTCGCCCGCGCGCCCGTTGCCGCATATGCTGCGCGCAGCGATAACCTCGGTCGCCCCTGCGCGAAACAGCCTCTCGATATCCGAAGGATCGAGCGTCTCTATCAGTACGACCACGCGGCTCACGCGGCCCTCGGCCGTCAGGCGCGCAACGGTCTTTCGCACGTCTTCGGCATCGAACAGGGCTGCCGCGATAATCGCCGCCCCGCGACGCGACGGAAACGCCCGTGCCATGGACACCAGCCCATCCAGGTCACCCACGCGAAGCACCTGCGCGCCCGCATCGCGGCCCTCGACTTCCCGCTGCAGCAATCCGTAATCACCACACGCGCAGCATGCAAGCCAGATCGCCTTCATCACTCGTCGCCTCCGCTCTTTTTGCTGCGCACCGTGGCGGGAATCGTCAAACTGACCGCCCCCTTGCCCGAGGCCCCCAGCAATTCCTTAACGTCTTCGGGGTCGGCCGCCAGCGTCACCCATTCGATCTTGCCTTCGCGCGTGGCGCCGGCCTCTTCGCTGGTATCGATCACGCGCGCACCGCACAGCCGATCGGTCACGCCGTCCTTTTGCACGTACACGTCCACGTAGCTGCCCACGCCCGTGGCGCCCCCGACCGAATGCTCGGCATCGACCGCCACCGAAACGGCGACCTTGCCTTTGGGCACCTCGAGCGTGTGGGTTTCGGCCTTGGTGTAGACATCGCAAATCACGGCATTTTTAGGGATGCGTGAGGTCGTCACGTCGCCGCGCACCTGGCGCAACTCGGTCGCCGCATCGCGCGGCAGTAGGCTCGCCAGCCATTCCTGGGTTATGACATTGGTCTCGTCGAGGGTCTCGCCCACATCGATATCACGCGCCGCGACGCACACCTCGACGCGATCGCCGCCATACTTGGCCAGCGTCTCGGCCTGGACCTGCTCAGCCTGCGAGCGAATCGACGATGCGTAGACCATGCAGAGCAGCGCGGCGAGCACACCCGCGATTAGACTGATGGCGATGCGTTTGCTCTTGTTCACGGCCGCTCCTCTCAAGGTAGCACCGGGCGGATGCCCGTAGCACCATTGTCCGAGCGGGCAAGCAGCAAAACGGTGCGATCGCGATCTTGGTTTTGAGTGTCAAACCAATTGCCGACCAAAAGCTGACCGGCCCGTCAAGCTCGTGGCAAGGTTTTGGTCAGCACGTCAGCAAAACGCACGTTTAGGGGCGCATCGGCAATAAAAAAGCCGCCTCCCGTACCATTGGGAGACGGCTGTCATAGGTAGATTCAATTACAGATGGACATCGGGATCGAGCATCTGAGCACTCACACGCATGGATGACGCCAGGTTTTGGAACGTCTCCAGGCGCAGGCTGTCGATTTGCCCGGCATCCTCGGCCTCGCGAACGGCGCAGCCCGGTTCGTGGGTATGCGTGCAGTCGCCAAACCGGCACGCACGCGACGCCTCGACGATCTCGGGAAACGCGCGTGCCAAGCCCCGCTCATGCCCCACGAGCGGCAGACTGCGCAGGCCCGGCGCGTCAGCAATAACGCCGGCTTCGCCCGGCAGCGCCACCATCACGCGCGCGACCGTGGTGTGGCGACCCTGGTCATCGCGCTCACGTACGCCGCCGGTCGCCAACGTATCGTGACCCAGCAGCGCGTTGAGCAGCGTCGACTTGCCAGCACCCGATTCACCCAAGATCATGGCGCAGCTCCCGGCGGGCACGCAGGCGCGCACCTCATCCAGGCCACGACCCTCGGCAGAGGACGTCACGATCACGCGCACGTCCGGACCCACCAAGCGGTGCACACGGTCCAGATCGCGCTCGAGCTCATCGGCGTCGCAGCGGTCGGCCTTGGTGAGTACCACCACCGGCTCGGCATCGCAGTCGAGTGCCAACACCAGCGAGCGCGCCACGCGGTCGAGCAGTACCTCGCCGGCGCCGAGCGCCTGCACGATCAGCACGCTATCCACGTTGGAGCAAAGCACCTGACGCTCGCCGCGAGCGCGTCCGCGCCAGCGCTCAAAACTCGTGCGGCGTGGCAGCACGCACTCGATCACGCCCATGTCGTGCCCGGGCGCACGACGCACCGCCACGCGGTCGCCCACGGCGGGCAGCAGAACCTCGTCCTCGCCACGCGACTTGGCAAACCCCACGGCATGCTCGGCACGAAAGGTGTCATCGGCAGTCGCCACCAGCGGAAACCCACGATCCAGGCGCACCACGGCACCAAGCTGCATCTGCTCGGGCTCCTCGGCCCGAGCACAAAAATCATCGAAGGCAGCCCGCTGAGCATCATCGACCGGCAGATCGTCGAACGCCGGAACATCCTGCAGCGCATCGAGTCCCGGCACGCTTGCCAGCAGCTCCTCGGCAGACGCGGGAGCTTCGGTCGCAAGCTTCCGACGACGATCGCGCTTAGCCCGCGCCCCCGTCGTCTTTTTCTTCGCCTTAGCCTTCGCCTTGCCCACAAGCGCCTCCCAGCACCACAAATCACAACTGAGCGGGTATTTTAAATCAAAAAGAGCTGGCCGGGCAAAGCCCGACCAGCTCACATACTTTCCCTCAGCCCTTTTCATCCGCACGGGGAGAGAAGCCAGCAAGGATAGCGCAGGGCCCGCCCCGGAAGCCCTTTCTCCCGAACGATCCCGCAGCGCAAAGCGCGAGGACCAGTGAGGGAGAAAGGGCGTGGGGCGGGCCCGAACGAGAGCGTTACTCTTTCTCCACTGCGCGCATGATCGCCTTGTAGATCTCCATCAACGGAATGATCAGGAAGGCAAGGCCCAGGGCGGCGATAACGCCCTTGAGCTCAAGCGTCACGGGGCCAAAGAACATCTCGGCAAGCGTCGGCTGAACGGTCACGATAACCGTCAGTACCAGCGCCAGCGCGGCAGATGCCCACAGCCACTTGTTCTGCTTCTTCATGCTAAACAGCGACGCACGACGGCTGCGCATATTGAAGCAGTGGAAGATCTCGACCATGTTGAGCGTGATGAACGCCATCATCACGCCTTCCTCGTCGGCATTGCCGGCGATCATATCGGCGATGTGGATGTAGCCCATGTCAAAGTACACGCCCACAAAGAAGCTCGCCAGCACCAGCGCGGTGATGATCAGGCCCTGAACCACACAGTCCAGGCCCATATTGCCGGCAAAGACGCCGTCCTTGGCGTTGCGCGGCTTGCGCTTCATGATGTCACCCTCGGCATCCTCCATGCCCAGCGCGAGCGCGGGGAAGCAGTCGGTGACCAGGTTCACCCACAGCAGCTGCACCGGCTGGAAGATGGTAAAGCCGATGAGCGTGGCGATAAACACCGAGAACACCTCGGCAAGGTTAGCCGAAAGCAGGAACTGGATGACCTTGCGGATGTTGTCGTAGATGCGACGGCCCTCTTCGCAAGCACCGATGATGGTGGCGAAGTTGTCGTCGGCAAGCACCATGTCGGCAACGTTCTTGGTGACGTCGGTACCGGTGATGCCCATGCCCACGCCGATGTCGGCGCGCTTGATGGACGGGGCGTCGTTGACGCCGTCGCCCGTCATGGCCACGATCTGGTCGCGCGACTTCCAGGCCTCGACGATGCGGGTCTTGTGCTCGGGCTGGACGCGAGCGTACACGCCGTAGTCCTCGATGTGCGCGTCGAGCTCCTCGTCGCTCATGCGATCGAGGTCGGCACCGGTGATGGCATGGCTGCGATCGGTGACGATTCCCAGCTGCTTGGCGATGGCCACGGCGGTGTCGATGTGGTCGCCCGTGATCATGACGGTGCGGATACCGGCGTCATGGGCCTCGCGGATGGCGTCGGCGACCTCGGGGCGGACAGGGTCAATCATGCCGGACAGGCCGCAGAAGACCAGGTCATGCTCGAGCGCAGCGGGGCTGCAGTCGCTCGGGACCTCGGTGTAGGTGCGGCTTGCCAGCGCCAACACGCGCAGGGCCTCGTCGGCCATGGCCTTGTTGGCGGCCACGAGCTCGGCGCGGCGCTCCTCGGTCAGCGGGACGACCTTTTCGCCCTCGTAGATATGGGTGCACAGGCCGATCACCACGTCGGGCGCGCCCTTGGTGTACTGCTCGTACTCGCCATCCAGGGTCTCGACGACCACGGACATCATCTTGCGGCCCGAGTCGAACGGGGCCTCGCCCACGCGCGGGTGCTCGGCAGTCAGGCCGGTGAGACCAGCCTTGCCGGCGTCGTTGACGAGCGCACACTCAGTCGGCTCGCCCACGGCCTCGCCCAGCTCCTCGTCCCACTGGGCATCGGAGCAAAGGGCCATACCTGCCAGGAACTTCTCCTTAGGCGCAGCGAGCTCGTGCTTGACGACGGTCATCTTGTTCTGGGTAAGGGTGCCGGTCTTGTCGGAGCAGATGGTCTGCGTGCAGCCGAGGGTCTCGACGGCAGAAAGCTTGCGGATAATCGCCTGGCGCTTGGCCATCTTGGTCACGCCAAGCGACAGCACGATGGTCACGACGGCGACCAGGCCCTCGGGGATGGCGGCGACGGCAAGCGAGACGGCGACCATAAAGGTGTCGAGCAGGGCAGTCGGGTCGGTGAGGACGTTGCCCACGCCGTGACGGATGATGTCGACGCCAAAGATGACGACGCAGATGACGATCACCATGATGGTAAGGATGCGGCTGAGCTCGGCAAGCTTCACCTGCAGCGGCGTAAGCTCTTCCTTGGCCTCGGCCAGGGCGCCGGCGATCTTGCCCATCTCGGTATCCATGCCGGTACCGACCACGACGGCGCGGCCGCGGCCGTACACCACGGTAGAGCCCATGTAGCACATGTTCTTGCGGTCGCCGAGCGGCACGTCATCGGTGCCCGCGGCAAGCTCGATCACGTTGGCGTGCTTCTCTACGGGCACGGACTCGCCGGTGAGTGCAGCCTCTTCGATCTTCATCGTGGCACTCTCGAGCACGCGGCAGTCGGCCGGAACGGAGTCGCCCGCCTCGAGCATGATCACGTCACCGGGCACGAGCTCGGCGCTCGGCAGGTGCACGAGCTTGCCGTCGCGCAGTACCTTGGACTGCGCCGCGCTCATCTCCTGCAGGGCCTCGAGGGCTTCTTCGCTCTTGGCTTCCTGGACCACGCCCAGCACCGAGTTGACGATAACGACGAACATGATGATGACGACATCGGCAAAGTCGGGCTCGCCCTTGACCATGCCCGTGAGCGCACTGATGACGGCGGCAACGATCAGCATGATGACCATGGGATCGGCCATCTGCTCAAAGAAACGCTTCCACAGCGGCGTCTTCTCGGCTTCCTCGAGCTTGTTAGGGCCTGTCTTAGCGAGGCGCGACGACGCCTCGTCGTCGCTCAGGCCGAGGTTCTCATCGACACCCTGGTCGCTGAGCACCTCCGCCGCGGCGGACAGGTATTCCTTTTGCATATAGAGTCCCCTCCTGGGATTCGGGCCACTCAGCAGATTGATGCCCGATCATAATTCCCAGGAGAAGGGCAAGGGCTCATCAAGGCTGCCGTGCTGAGCGGCAGTTGATAGTGGAGCTATGGTACCCCAAAGCAACGCGTCTAGCCAAAACAATCCATTTGGAAATATGGTCCATAAGCAACGGTGCAGGCCGTGTGATGCTCAACATTGATAAAACGTTTTTTCTTCGGCGCATCATCAAATTGAAATATCGCCCAGATAGCAGCGGTTAGAACGGTTGGTAAAGTTTTTGCATATACCGTTTTTCCGCAAAAAATGAACTTCTAATTCGGCATACGGTCGATTTTTTGGGGTATTCGGTCGGCATTTCGTTATAATCAACTCAGTTTTATTTCTTATGGTTTATCTATCAGCGCAAGACGATGTCAGATGGAGGTCTGAATGTACAAGCGCACTAAGATTGTATGCACCATGGGTCCCGCCTGCGATAGCGACGAGACCATCCGCGAGATGATCAAGGCGGGCATGAACGTCGCCCGTTTTAACTTCTCGCACGGCTCCTACGACGAGCACCACGGTCGCATCGAGCGCGTCCGTCGTATTTCCAAGGAGCTCGGTATGCCCGTCGGCATCCTGCTCGACACCAAGGGCCCCGAGGTCCGCACCGGCCTTCTGGTCGATGGCAAGAAGGTTGCCGTCAAGACCGGCGACAAGATCGTCGTCACCGCTCAGCCCACGACCGAGGATTTCCACGGCACCGCTGAGCACATCTCCCTCGACTACCTGGCTCTGCCCTCCGAGGTCGAGAAGGGCTCCCTCATCCTGATCGATGACGGCCTGGTTGCCCTCGAGGTCGAGTCCGTCGACGGCCAGGACATGACCTGCGTCGTCAAGAACGACGGCCTGATCGGCGAGCGCAAGGGCGTCAACATGCCCAACGTCAACATCTCGCTGCCCGCCATCACCGAGCGCGATCGTCAGGACATCCTCTTTGGCCTGACCGAGAACATCGACTACATCGCCGCTTCCTTCATCCGTGACGGCGAGTCCGTCCGCGGCATCCGCAAGCTTTGCCGCGAGAACGGTGGCGAGCACGTCACGATCTTCCCGAAGATCGAGTGCGCCCTGGGCGTCGAGAACTTCGACGAGATCCTCGAGGCTTCCGACGGCATCATGGTTGCCCGTGGCGACCTGGGCATCGAGATCAAGCCCGAGCTTGTTCCGCACATCCAGAAGGAGATCATCGCCAAGTGCAACGCGGCCTACAAGCCCGTTATCACCGCTACGCAGATGCTCGACTCCATGCAGCAGAACCCGCGCCCGACGCGCGCCGAGGTTGCCGACGTTGCTAACGCCATCTACGACGGCACCGACGCCGTCATGCTCTCTGGCGAGTCCGCTGCCGGTAAGTACCCGGTCGAGGCCGTCAAGATGCAGGCCAGCATTGCTCTCGAGACCGAGAAGTACCTCCCGGCCCACGCTCCGCTCGAGGTTCCGGCCGATGCTCACGGCACCCGCGTTGTCAACAACGTTGTGGGTATGTCCGCTGTGAACATGGCCACCACCGTTGGCGCCAAGTGCATCACCGTGCCGACGACCACCGGTCGTACTGCTCGCCTGATCTCGCACTTCCGTCCCAACATGCCGATCTGCGCGTTCTCCCGCCACGAGTGGGCCGTCCAGCAGATGATTATGTACTGGGGCGTTATCCCGCATCAGGCCGAGATTACCCAGGGCACCGTCAACGGCACGATCGTCAAGGCGATCGAGACCGCTAAGGAGCTCGGCTACGTCGAGGCTGGCGATTTGACCGTCGCTACCGCCGGCGATCCCCGCATGAGCGTCCAGCTCGAGGACAAGGTCTCCTCGACCAACGTCGCTTACGTCGCTCAGGTGCGTTAAGTCGTACTTGCAAGCATGTTTGCACAGAAAAAGGGCCCGGAAGGCTTTGCCTTCCGGGCCCTTTTTTAGACCGTCTTCGTATGCCGCATCATCGATTTGTGTTCAGTCGCGAACCTTTCCGATGTCGAGCGTACCACCGAAGATGCCCTGCGACGGGAGCTGTTGGTCAATTGGGATGAACTGTTCACCGTTAAGCCGGCCGGCTAGCAGCTAGCGATCAGGGGGACTGCGGGAACGTCAGAAGCAGCAACGCGAGCTGCAAATCCCGCCTCGGTTAGCTCGATGACCTCGGTAAACGTTGCGTCGAAGAACTCCTCGGTCAGAAGGCGGTATGGCGGATGATCGGGCTCACCGGGGTTTTCGCGCACGATCTCGTGCATGACGCCGATGGTCTTGAGCACATACTCCTTATGGATGGGATACTGACCAAAACGCGTCGCCGCAGTATAGAGGCGATCGGTCGCGCGCGGAATCGAAACAATGCCGAGCGTCTTGCCAAACCAGTCAAAGTCGCCTTGCTTTTTAATGCGGAATTCCTCGCACGGCTTGCCGCCGTGCGCCTCTAGGTATTGGTTCACGCGGGTATTCCACACAGTATCGGCCACAAGGTGAGACCAAACGCCCAGCGTCAGATCGAGCAGCGACTGCGCCACGTCATCGGGCGCGAGCGAAAGCTCACTAGCACCGGGACCGGCAACCGGCTCGGCGTCCTTGTAACGTTGGGGATAATGCACCCGATTGAGTCGCTCACGCTCCTCGACAATCGAGGTCGCGGCAGCCAGCGTACCAACAGGCGCCCCTTTGAGCAGCGGCGCCACATAGGTATCCCAGAACTCATGCTCACGAGGCTTAGGGATGGGCTCAGGCTTGGCAAAGTGCGTAATGCGGTACGGGATGGGATCGGCAATGCCAGGGACCATATAGCCCACGAAGATATCCGGAACCACGCAGCCAAACAAAAAGGCATTGCGGTCGCGCACGCTATTGGCAAGCGCACCGGTGCGCTCCAGCAAACGCTCCGTCTGAGCGATATGAATGTTCCAGCTTGGCATAGCCACCCCCATAAAAAAACCTGGATAACTATACCATCACGGCAAAGCCGCGCGGGCGGCTACGCACGCTCTACGCAGCAACTATTCCGCAGCGCCGCTCTCGGTTCCATACGACGGCGAAGGCGCCTCGACCACATGGTGATATCGATCGATATAGATGGCGCGGGCGCCCAGGCGCCGCACCAAATCCTGATGATGTGTGCTCATCAAGACCGTCTTGCCGGCAGCAACATAGGCCAGTAGAAAGTTGACCACGATGTCGCACGAGTCCTCGTCAAGTCCGTTGGTGGGCTCGTCGAGCACCAGGATATCCGGGTTCATCGACACCACCGCGGCCAGCGCAACGCGCTTCTTTTGCCCGCCCGAGAGCTGATAGGGAGAGGCGTCGGCAAGGTCGGCAACCTGGAACAGCCCCATGGCATCGCGCACGCGGCGCTCGAGCTCGTCTGCCGGCAGCCCCATTTGAGCCGGGCCAAACGCGACTTCCTCGCCGACCGTGGCGCAAAAGAGCTGCGCATCGGCATTCTGGAACACAAAGCCCACGCGTTGATGGAACCGTTGGGCCGTCGCGGAATCCTTGAGATTTGCCGCATCGACCACGCGCCCGTCAAACAGGTACGCACCCGTGTCCGCAAGCTCAAGGCCATTGATAAGACGCATAATCGTCGTCTTGCCGCAGCCGTTGGGACCGAGCAGAGCAACGAGCTCTCCACGGTTCACCTGCAATGAAACGCCATCGACCACCGTATGACCCGCATAGGAAAACACCACGTCGCGAAACTCGATGAGCGGAGTGACCTCGGCGCCGGCAGCACCGCTCGCACCCATCGCGTTATTCGTATCGTTTGCCAAAACGTCGCCCTTCCCTACTCACATCAACGGTTCGACCGTCCGCGCTACAGCACCGCGCACAACACGGCGAGCAACGCCACAACGGCCGCGTAAACCGCATCGCGCCAGCCAAAGCCGCTCCGTGCAGGCGCCGGATACACGCCGGCGAAGCCGCGACACAGCATGGCCTCGTCCATCGCGCGGCTGCATTCCATCGCCTTGATAAACGTCATGCCCATGATACCCGCCAGCGAATCGGTGCGCGAAAAACCCGCAGGCGCGGAACCGACGCTGCGCAGCATGACCGATTCGCACAGATCGTGCGCCGTGCGTCCCAGCACCTCAATATGCTTGAGCGCCATATCAAACGTAAAGATAACCTCGTCGGGCAGGTGCAGCATCTTGAGCGCCGCCGACATGCGGCTCCAGGTGAGCGTCCACGAAACACCCAGCACCAGCGACACATTAATAAACGTCTTGAGCGAGATCTTGAGCATGGCGCCCGTGGCAGACGCGCTCAGCAACAGGGCAGGCAGCGCCAGAACCACCGCAAGCCCCGTGGCGCCAAGCGCCGGTACAAAAGTCGCGCGCAACCCGCGCGCGGGGCGCACCGCGACCAGCACCAGCGCGATAGCCGCCATCAGCATCAGGTACAGCGGGCTCTGCGTCAGACACACGCACAGGACGCAGACGAACATCCCCACCAGGCGCACCGGAGCCGAAACGCAAGAAAGGGCGCGGTCGACCATCGACCCGCCCTCGTGCGCGCCTCCACCCAGGCGGACCCGCTCAAGCAGGCTCGCCAGGTGCAGGACGTTCTTTTGCATCACACGATGCCGAGCGCCCGTGGGCTCGTAACGCTGCGCGTCCGCAAGCCAGCTAGGCAGCTCGACCGTCGCCATGAGCCCCGCTTTCCTTAACTGTCAGCGAGATCAGACGGAATGCGATGGTGAGCACCGCCACACCAATCACGCCCGAAAGAATATACATCGCGGCCTGGCCGGCAAAGCCAAGGCCCTGCTCCTCGGAATAGGCCTGCAGATAATCGCCCGTGGGCAGAGCGTCGGCAAAGGTCGGAGTGTCGAGGCCGGCCGAAGCCTGCAGGCTATCGTCGCCGGCTTCCTGGACGGCAACCGCAGCGCCCTCGGCATCCCACTCACCCCAGGCGTCACCCGTGGCCAGCAGGCCCAGCGGCGTGGCTACGACAAGCATGGCAACCAGGATGAGCGTGGGGACCAGCGTGGTCTTCTTGGCAGCAGCGCCCTCGGCGGCAAGCTGACCATCGGCGGCCTCGGGGCCGACGATAATGCTCGGCGCCGTCTTCTTAATGAAACCGTAGATGGCGGCCGTCGCCACGCCCTCGACCACACCGGCAACCAGCATATGCGGGACCAACATGGCCGGAATAGCCACGGACAGCGGGAAGGGGCAGTACAGCGGGGCGCCCGAAGCGTTGGTGAAGAGCATCGGCTGAATACCGAACTCGATTGCCGCGCACAGGGCCGCCAGGCACAGGCCAACCCAGCCGCTTACGATGGCCGAAACCGAGGTGCCCCAGCTTTTGTCGTGTAAACGGCTGTTGAGCGCACGGAACACGATAGCAGCGGCAAACGGCAGCGCAAAGGCCATGTTAAAGCAGTTGGCTCCAAAGGACAGGATGCCGCCGTCGCCAAACAGCAGCGCCTGCAGCGCCAGCGCAACCGAAACCGCAATGGCAGCAGCCTCGGGGCCCAGCAGCAGCGCGATGAGCGCGCCACCAACGGCGTGACCAGTGGTACCGCCGGGCAGCGGCACGTTGAACATCATGAGCAAGAAGGAGAATGCGGCGCAGATGCCCAGGAACGCCATATGCTCGCGATCGAGCGTGGCGCGCACCTTTTTGATGCAGTGAACCCATACGGGCACCATCGCCACCGCCATGACGGCATCGGTCTGCGGGGACAGGTAGTTGTCTGGAATGTGCATATACGCCTCCCGGTTATCGGCGCACGAAATTGCAACGTCGCCTAAATCACCTTGTCAGTATTACGTAATGTCAGATTCGTAACACGCCGCGGGCTATCATAGCAAAACGGCGCGCTGCCGACAAAGCAGCACGCCGTTATGTAATGCGCGTGTCATATATGCAGGCTCAGCAGCGCCTTATACCGAGCGTAGCGGTCACGTAGGACTCGCCAGCAGCCACCGCTGACCTATACCCCAGCGCAAGACCTAGCCGCGGACCTCGCCGTTTACGCCCTTGCACACCTTGGTGACGATCTTCTGGTGCGCCTTCTCGACCTCTTCGCTGGTGAGCGTGTGGTCGTCGGAGCGATACGTAAGCGCAAAGGCCATGGACTTCTTGCCCGCTCCGATGCGGATGGGATCGCGATAGACGTCGAACAGGCGCACGCCCTCGAGCAGCTTGCCGCCGGCGCTGGTAATACGGCGCTCAAGATCCTCGCAGGTCACAGCGTTGTCGACCACGATAGCTAGGTCATGCTCAACAGCCGGGTACTGCGAGAACTCGCGGTAGTTCTCCTGATTGCGGGCGCCCTTGATCAGCTTGTCCAAGTCGAGCTCAAAGGCAACGACGACCTCATCGATGCCCATCGCCTCGCGCGCCTCGGGGTGGATCTCGCCGACCCAGCCCAGCACGGTACCGCCGGACAGAACCTCGGCCGCACGACCCGGCTGCAAGAAAGCGTAGCCCTCGCCCTCCACGGGACGGAAGCGAACCTTCTCGATGCGCAGCTGGGCAAGCAGCTCCTCGACAATGCCCTTGCCAAAGAAGAAGCGCAGCTTGCGGTACTTCATGTTCCAAGACTGCTCACTCCATTGGCCCGAGAGCACACCCGCCACAGACTTGGTCTCCTTGGGCAGGCTGGCGTTCTCGCGACCGTGGAACAGGCTGCCGACCTCGTACAGGTGCACGTTGGGCGTGCCGTGGGCCTCGTTGTAGGCAACGGACTGGAGCAGGCCCGGCAGCAGCGAGCGGCGCATCTCGGTCTGCTCGGCCACCAGCGGATTCATGAGCACCACGGGGCAGCCGCGGCCTTCGGTGGACATGCCGATCTTCTCCAGGTCGCCCGGAGCGGCAAAGCCAAAGGTCGTGGTCTCGTTGAGGCCGCAGGCGCGCAGGATCTCACCGACCTTACGGGTGAGCTTCTGCTCGCGGGTCAGGCCACCGATGTGGTTCTTGGCAGCCGGGATGGTCGCCGTCACGCGACCCATGCCCCACAGGCGCAGGACCTCCTCGATCAGGTCGATCTCGCGCGGCAGGTCGGGACGGAAGCTCGGCGGGGTGACCATAAAGTCCTCGCCGTCGCGCTCGACGGTGCAGCCCAGACGGGTGAGCGAGCGCTCGATAAAGCCGGGCTCGATATCGGCACCGCAGATGGCATGCACGCGGGCCAGGCGCAGCTTAATGCTGTCGATGGTCTTGGGCGCGGGGAACACGTCGACATAGCCGGGAGCAACCTCGCCGCCGGCGATCTCCACGATGAGCGCGCAGGTAACGTTGGCGACATCCACACAGCCGGTCTCGTCGACCTGGCGCTCAAAGCGGATGGAAGCATCGGAGATCAGCGACAGGTCGCGGCTGGTGTGCGAGGTGCGACCGGCGTTGAAGCAGGCGCTCTCGACCATCACGTCGACGGTGTCGTCCTCGATCTCGGAATCCATGCCGCCCATAACGCCGGCCAACGCCACGGGGCGCTCACCGTCGGTGATGAGACCCATGCCGGCGTCGAGCGTGCGCTCCTCGCCATCGAGGGTGGTGAACTTCTCATCCTGCTGGGCGGCGCGAACCACCACGCGGCGGTGGCCGTCGCGCTCGGCAAAGGTAGACAGGTCAAAGGCATGCAGCGGCTGACCGGTGAGCATCATCACGTAGTTGGTGATGTCAACGATGTTGTTGTGCGGACGCACGCCCAGGGCGTTGAGGCGCTTGACCATCCAGTCGGGCGAGGGGCCGACCTTCACGTTGCGCACGATGCGGGCGACATAGCGGTCGCACAGGCCCTCGTCGGCGATCTCGACCGAAAGCTCGTCGTCGGTCGCGCGGCCAGTCTCCGCCTTGATGGCAGGCAGCTCAACGTGGAAATCACGGTCGAAGATGGCGCCAGTCTCGCGGGCCATGCCGATCATGGACAGGCAGTCGGGGCGGTTGGGCGTGATCTCGCAGTCGAGCACGGTATCGCTCGAGCCCACGTACTCGGCAAACGGCATGCCGCAGGGCGTGTCCTCGGGCAGGATCATGATGCCGGAGTGGTCGCCGCCCAGGCCGAGCTCGCGCGCGGAGCAGTTCATGCCCATGGACACGACGCCGCGAAGCTTGCTCTTCTTGATCTTGACGTCGCCGGGTAGGACAGCGCCAATCATGGCCGTGACGATATGGTCGCCGGCCTCAAAGTTCTGCGCGCCGCAGACGATCTGCAGCGGAGCGGGGTTGCCGTCGGCGTCGAGGTTCTTGTCGCCCACGTCGACCGAGCACACATACATGTGGTCGCTATCGGGGTGTGGGGCCTTGGTGAGCACCTTGGCGGTCACCACGTGGTCGAAGGACTCGCCCACGGTGTCGATCGCCTCGACCTCGGTGCCGGTACGGATATATTCGTCCGAAAGGGTCTTGGGATCCTCCGGAATATCGATCATGGTCTTGAGCCAGTCGTAAGAAACACGCATCTAGCTCTCCTTTCATACTGAAAGCCTGCGAAGAAATGCAGGTGGAAACTTCAACTTTGTGAACATTCCTTACAAAGCGAGGGTTGTCCAAGTGCGGCAGATCGGCCCGAAAGAGGAGCGCCGCGTACTTTGGTACGCAAGCGACGAATGAGCGCCGAGGTGCCGTGCTTGGGCAAGCCGCAGCCTAGAACTGATTCAAGAAGCGCATATCGCCCGTCATGAGCGTACGCAGGTCGGGCAGGTCGTAGCGCAGGGCCGCGACGCGCTCGGCGCCAATACCAAAGGCGAAGCCGGTGTACTTCTCGGGATCGATGCCGCAGTTGATGAGCACGTTGGGGTCGACCATGCCGCAGCCCAGGATCTCGATCCAGCCGCTGTGCTTGCAGAAGTTGCAGCCCTTGCCGCCGCACACGTGGCAGCTCACGTCCACCTCGCAGCTGGGCTCGGTGAAGGGGAAGAAGTGCGGGCGGTAGCGCGTCTTGCGGTCCTCGCCAAACATGCACTTAACAAAGTAGTCGAGCGTGCCCTTAAGGTCGCCAAAGGTGATGCCCTCGTCGACGACCAGGCCCTCGATCTGGTTGAACTGCGGCAGGTGGCAGGCGTCAGCCGTGTCGGGGCGGTAGACGGTGCCCGGGCAGATCATGTAGATGGGCGGCTTTTGCGACTCCATGGTGTGGATCTGCACGCCCGAGGTCTGGGTGCGCAGCAGCACGTCGGACTCGCCGTGGGCGTGAGCCTCGGGGTGCGCGACGCTGCCGGGATTGTTGTCGACCACGTAGAACGTGTCGCGGGCCGAGCGGCTCGGGTGATCCATGGGGGCGTTGAGCGCGGTGAAGTTGTAGTAGGAGGTGTCGACCATGGGGCCGGACTCGACGGTGTAGCCGATGCCGCTAAAGATGTCCTCGGCCTCCTCGATAATCTGCTTGATCAGGTGCTGATGGCCGATCTGCGGACGGACGCCCGGCAGCGTGATGTCGACGGCGTCGTGCTCCAGTGCGCGCTTGAGGGCGGCGGCCTTCATCTCGGTGGTGCGCTCGTCGAGCATGCCCTCGATCAGCTGACGCATCTCATTGGCGCGCTTGCCCATGACGGGGCGATCCTCGGGGGCGAGCTTGCCCATCATGCGCATCAGGCCGGTGATGCGGCCCTTGCGGCCGAGCAGCGCGACGCGCGCGGCCTCGAGCTTCTCGGCGTCGTCGGCGCCTGCGACGAGCTCCTTGGCCTCTTCCTCGAGTTTGACCAGATCATCAATCAGACTCATGTCTTCCCTTTCGTCTCTCGCGCATCCGCTTGCCGAGGCAGCTGGCGCTACCCGACGCTTACGGATGCGCGGCCCGGTTCGGTAACAAAAAACCGTCCTCGGGCATGTACATTGCCCAAGGACGGTTGAATTCCGCGGTACCACCTTGTTTGACCCGGCGGATGTCTGGCCCGCCGCGCCCACTCTTTGCCCCTTTTCGCGAGGCTCACGGCTTCCCTACTGGGGCTTTGCCGCCGCGTAGCCGCGCGCCCGTTGAGGTTGCTGCTCGGGAGTGAACGCTTGGCCCTTGTCACCGCAGGAAGGCTTGCAGCCCATGACCTTCCCTCTCTTGCCGGCGACGCGGCGGGCAAAACCCTCTCCGTCAACGCATTGGGCTATAGGATAACACATTCTGCGTGCGCATCGCCGCGTTCCGTTTTGTTCGCGCTGGGTACAAAGCAGGTAGCTGTGCAAACTGACCGCACGCCCACCCGTGGCGTCCGGTCTGCGAGATTAAGGATATGGTATGGGAAAGAAACTCGATAAGAAGGCCAAGGCCGCGGAGGGCAAGGCACCCAAGGGCATGAAGGTCGATAAGGCCGTCAAGAAGTTCCGCAAGCTCGAGGGCAAGCTGTGGACCCGCGAGTACCTGCTCAAGATTGCCGAGTTTGACGGCGCGACCATTGCCCCCGCCAACGGCGCCGCAGCGCGCGCCGACGCCATGGGCACCCTTGCCGGCGAGCATCATAAGCTCCTGACCAGCGAAAAGTCTGTCGAACTTGTGCGCTCGCTGGCACGCGAAACCGTCGCCGGCGGCAAAATCGACGACCCGCAGCTGCTCGACGAGATCCGCGTACTCGGCCGCGACCAGCGCGAAGCGAGCGTCATTCCCACCGAGGAGGCCGAGGCCTGGACCAGGCTCACCTGCGAGGCCGACGCCGTGTGGCACAAGGCCAAGACGGCCAATGACTGGGCGAGCTTTGAGCCCTATGTGGATAGAATCGTCGGCCAGCTTAAGCATCAGGCCGAGCTCATGGACCCCAAGCGCGACCCATACGATGTTTGGCTTGACCAGTACGAGCGCGGCCTTTCCGCCAAGAGCTTCGATGCGTTTTGCGATGAGGTCAAGGCTACGGTCGTGCCGCTCGTGCACGCCATCGGCGAGCGCGGCCAGCAGCCCGCTGCCGACTTTTTGCACGCCCGCGTGCCCGAGGCTGCCCAGCGTGCCATGAGCTTCGATCTTATGAAGCTCGTCGGCCTGGACCTGAACGACACCACGCTTGCCTTTACCGAACACCCGTTTAGCGAGGGCTTTGCCGTGGGTGACGCGCGCATCGCGACGCACATCTATGAGGACGACTGCATCTCCAACGTCTACAGCATCATCCACGAGGCCGGTCACACCATGTATGAGCTGGGCGTGAACCCCGCCTATGCGCGCACCTGCCTGGAGGGCGGCACCTCCATGGGCATCCACGAGAGCCAGAGCCGCTTCTTTGAGAACACCGTGGGTCGCAGCCGCGCCTTTATGGGACCGCTGCTCGAGGTGCTGCGCCGCCACGCGCCCGAGGTCTACGGCAACGTGGACGAGGACGCGCTCTACCGCGCCGTGAACATCGCGCAGCCGTCGTTGATCCGCACCGAGGCGGACGAGCTCACCTATCCGCTGCATATTATGGTGCGTTACCAGATTGAGCGCATGCTGTTTGCCGGCGAGGCCACGGCCAAGGACATCCCCGCGCTTTGGAATCGCTTTATGAACGAGTACCTGGGCATTCCCGTTCCCGACGACACGCGCGGCTGCCTGCAGGATACACACTGGAGCGGCGGCTCGTTTGGCTACTTCCCCACGTATGCGCTGGGTAGCGCCTACGATGCCATGTTTGTGCCGGCCATGTGCCGCGACGGTGTCGACCTCAACGGCGCCTGTGCGAGCGGCGATCTGGCGCCCGTCCGCGCCTGGCTGGGCGAGCACATTTGGCAGTGGGGCCGTGCCAAAGACGCGCCGGAGCTCATCAAGGGCGCCTGCGGCATGGACTTTGACGCCCGCTACTACTGCAGCTACCTGCAGGACAAGTTCACCACGCTGTACGCGCTGTAAGGATTGGCCAGCACGCCATCGCCAACGCCAACCATGTTGACGCCGATGTCTTGGCAAAGTCAGCGAAAACGGCCCCAAGCGAGCAAGGTGACGTGAAATGAAAGGGCGCTGACCTTCTGGTCGCGCCCTTGAAATTGAACGTCAGATTGCCGCTTGGGGCCGTTTGCAGCGTCGAGCCGTTACGCGGTTTGGTAAAACCGCGTAACTAAAGAGCTTCCAGCGCCGCGGCGATGCGCTTCATAGCGGCGTCGGCAGCTGCCTGGTCGGGGGCTTCGGCCAAAACGCGAATCACCGACTCGGTTCCACTCTTGCGCACCAGCACGCGGCCCTCGCCCGCCAGCGACGCCTCGGCCTCGGCGATGGCGGCTTGCACGCCCATGTTGCCCAGCGCGGCGTCTTTATCCGCCACGCGCACGGCAACCTGCGCCTGCGGCAGCAGCTTGCACGGAGCCGTGAGTTGCGAGAGCGTCTCGCGCTCGGCGCGAATCACTTCCATCACGCGCAGCGAGGTCATAATGCCGTCGCCCGTGCGCTCGATATCACCAAAGATCGTGTGGCCCGTCTGCTCGCCGCCCAGGCTGTAGCCGCCCTCGCGCATCTTGGCATACACATGACGGTCGCCCACGCCGCTGGTCACGGCACTTAGACCGGCAAGCTCCAGCGACTTGACCAGGCCAAAGTTGCTGGCGATCGTCGGCACCACGGTACCGCCCGAGAGGCGCCCGTGCTTGTTCAGGTACACGCCGCACACGTACAGGATCTGGTCGCCGTCGACCACGCGACCGCGCTCGTCCACGGCCAGGCAGCGGTCGGCATCGCCGTCATAGGCAAAGCCCACGTCCAGGCCCTGCTCCACCACGTGGCGCTGCAGGCGCTCCATATGCGTGGAGCCGCAGTCGACGTTGATGTTAAAGCCATCGGGCGCGGCGTTAATCACGCGTACGTCGGCACCCAGCGCGTCGAACACCGGCTTGGCCACCGAGGATGCCGAGCCGTTGGCACAGTCGAGACCGATCTTGACGCCCTGCAGCGAAAAGTTCGCACTTGCAATGAGCGAGGCAATATAGCGGTTGCGACCCTGCATGTAGTCCACCGTGGCACCGATGTGGTTGCCCGTGGCCAGCGGCACTTCGCTCTTGCCATCGATGTAATCCTCGATGAGCTCCAGCACGTCCTCGTCCATCTTATAGCCGTCGCTGTTGACGAGCTTAATGCCGTTATCGCAAAACGGGTTGTGGCTTGCGCTGATCATGATGCCGCAATCGAAGCAGCCCTCCACGGTCTGATGCGCCACGCCCGGCGTCGGGATCACATGCAGCATGTAGGCGTCCGCACCGCTCGCGACCAAGCCACTCACCAGCGCCGCCTCGAACATATAGCTCGAGCGACGCGTGTCCTTGCCCACGATCACGCGTGCTTTGGTCCCGCGGTTGGCGCCGTAATACCAGCCCACAAAGCGGCCGATCTTATAAGCGTGCTCTACCGTCAGTCCAACGTTGGCCTCGCCGCGAAAGCCGTCGGTGCCAAAGTACTTCATGCGCTCTCCTTACAAAATAGGGGCGAACAGATTGCCCGTCCGCCCCCAAAATGGTACTCGATTATCTGCGCTACCAGAAAAACCCTACGCCGACGCGCTGTCGCGAGCCGCCTGGCATGTAGGAGTCTGACGCAGCGTAAGCGGCTTGTCCCCCGCCTCGGCCGACGTGGTCAGCGTATACGTGATCGTCGTCGTCTCGCCAGCATGCAGGTCAACGGTGCCCGAATAGAAGGGGATTCCATGCCACGTAGCGGCGCCAAGACCAAACTGGGTGCCCTCAACCGTAAGGTCACTGATGTTGCCGCCCGTCGGGGCAAACACTGAGACATTCAGGCGTTCGTCGTCACGCGCGGCATCGGATGCGCCCGCCGCAACGTAGTCGGGCAGCTTGCCAGCCTCCTCCTGCGTCATGATGTTCGTCAGGGTAACGGTGATGCGATAGGAGCACGTGCCGTCGCCGTTCTTCACGCCCTGGCCAATCTGCGTGTCGGCGTTCAGATACCAGTCGAGCTTGGAGAAGCTCAGGTTGTTAAAGTAAACGCCGGCAACGGGATCGGCACTCGGATCATCCGGATCGGGCAGCGAAGCGTCGATGTTCATCTCCTTGATAGCGTTCTGCTCGTCATCGTTTTTCATCCACGCAATCAGACGGCCCTCTTCGGCACCGCGCTCAACGGCGCTGACAAGCTTCGTAACATCGACATCGCCGATACCGCCAAGGATCTTGTCGAAGGCGGCGCTGGCAACAGCCGCAAAGATACCGTCCGATTCCTCGACCGGATAGTTCCAGTACACATCGTGCATGAGGACCTTTGCGGCGTTGGTACCGTCGACAACCGTTCCGTCGGGCAGCGACACGTTGCCGACCAAGCCCAGCAGATACTGCAGGAACACCGGGTCGATACCCACGACGCCGTCAACGTCCTGGCCATATTGAGATTTCCACAGGGCTGCGACACGCTGCGAGTTGCGGGGCCAATCAGGCGAATAGGTATTGCCCGAGTTGTACAGGTTACTGTGATTGCCGAACAGCGCCTCATCCTCTTCGTCGACGCTCTCGACTGCCTCATCCTCGCTGAGTCCAATGCGGGGAACAAACTCGCCAATCGACATCTGGCCGTCGGTGACCGAAATCAGGCCCTGCGAACCGCCAAAGCCGCCGCAGGCACGAATCTCGACGTTGTTCATGGCGTACACAAGGTAGTTGCGCGTCTGGCCGTTGGCGCCGAGCATCTGCGGAAGGACGGGGGCGACCTTCTCCGCCGCGTCAACCGCGCCGTTGAGGGTGGCAAAGCCGTCCTTGGCCTTATCGACCAGCTCGGTCACCTGGGAAATATGAGTATCGCCAATGCCCTGGATCTTCTCGTTGGCGCTCTTGAACACCTTCGAGCTGCTGGAAAGCGAATCGGCGACCGCCTGCAGCGCGGACACGTTAATCATGCCGTCCTGAAACAGCTTGCCGGGCGTGGCCTGCGAAAGGTTATCGGCCATGGGAACCAGCGCATTGCTCGAGACATCGGACAGGGCGTCGATCATGGTGCGGGCCGCATTGATGTCGCTGCCATACACCGGGATAAACGAAGCCGCCGTCCACAGCGGGCTCGAGGTCTCCGCCTTCATGCTGTCGCAAAGCTCATCAATCTTCTTCGCGTCGTCAGGCAGCGTCGAAAAATCGCCCGACGTGACCTTGTCCTTAAGGCCACCGACAATCTCGACGGCCTCCTTCGCTTCACTCTTTACGGTCTTTGCCGAGTTAAGCAGCATAAAGCCGCTTGCGCCAAGCGCAACGAGAAGCACCGCGACTACAGCGGCAATAATGGCGCCGGTGTGACGCTTTTTGCGTTCGCCCTTGCGATGGCGATGACGGACCAGACCGTCAGAGGTCGAACTCGACGAAGCGTCGCTACCGTAGTTCAAGCCAAAATCGTAATAATCTTCCTTGGAACCCGAGCCCGCAAACTCGGCACCGCTATCATCCAGGCGGGCGAACGTGCCAGTCTCGGAGGCACCGGTGTAAATCGTGCCAAGGTTACCCGTAAGCCCCGCGCCACCGGCAGAGGGAGTATTGTTGGCGGCCTTGCCGGCATTAACGTTGCCGGCGGCATTTGCGGCGTTGGCAGCACCTGCGTTGTTCGCAGGTACCGAAGGAGCCCCGCTCGGCTGCGACGCGGAGGTTGCACCGCCCGCAAAGACATTCCCTCTTGCACGGCCGGTCTTTTTCGCCTTTTGAGACTGCTCGTACAGAGCGGTAAACATCGCCGTCTCGCCCGGGGACACGCGCTTACTGGAACCGCCCTGTCCAGCGCCGCCCGGCGTGCCGGCCTTACCAGCCCCGTTCGGACGCGGCGGAACTGCAGGACGGCCGTTATCGCTGCCCTTAAAGTGATTACCAGCCATAAAGAAATCCTCGCAATTGAGTCGCAATGAAAAAATCCATAACGTTACTAGTTTATGGCATTTTGAGCATCGACAGCTAAACTCCAGACACGGACGTCAATTGGCGAAAATGCGGCACAACACCTTTTCTGTCTTGGCGGCGGCGCCAGCTACACCGTGAGGAACATCATCACGATGATCATGGCAAAGCCGATAAGGTCGGTCGGCAAAAACACCGTGCCCAGCATAACGGCGCTGGTGATGGTCGCCGAAACCGGCTCCACAGTTCCGATGAGGCTCGCACGCACCGAGCCGATGTCCTTAACGCCCTGCATATAGAGCATGTAAGCAAAAAACGAGCCGATAACCACGAATACCGCGAGCGCCTCGACGCCGGCAGCGTCGAGTGCCGGCATATGCGCCCAAGGCTGCACGAAGACGCACGAGACCACGCCCGCCGTGAGCATTGCCGAGCCCGTGACGATGGGGCTGCCGTATTCGGGCAGGATCTTGGCGGGAATCACCGCCATACACGTGGCGCTGACCGCACACATAAGGCCTGCGACCAGGCCAAGCGGCGATATGCTCAGACTGGTAGGGTCGCCGCCGGTAGCGATTAAAAAGGTGCCGCCCAGGGCCAACCCAATGCCAACGGCCTCACGCACGCGAGGCATGCGATGGTCGATCACGCAGGTGTAGCCCATAATGATGACCAGTTGCAGGCATTGGAGCACCGTCGCGGTTCCGGCATTGGTCAGGCGCACGGCCGAAAGATAACAAAACTGGTTGAACAGCAGACCAAAGGCGGTAAAGAGCAGCAGCTGCTTGCGATCGGCGGGTGTGGTCCAGAGCTTAATCAGGCGCTCGCGGTCGCGCGTAACAACCACGGCCATAAAGAGTAGACCGGCGAGAATCTGACGCACGCTCATAAGCCACAAGGTGTCGACGTGGTAGGTATCGAACAGAAAGCTCGCGCTGGTGCCCGAGAAGCCCCAAAACGAACCGCCCACCAGCGTAGCCAAGACGCCCGTGGTCATCTTGCGCGTCGAAGCGCTGTTCAGGCGCTCGCGCCAAGCGCGGCGGGTGCTACGGCTGAGCTCATCGGTGCCCTCGGGCACATCAATGTTCGATATATCGGTCATCGGCACCGAAGCCCCTGCGCCTTCGACCTGCTCGACACGCTCTTTGCTCATTCCATTCCCTCGAAGCAGCCTGGAAACAATTCGGCTTACCTTACCACGGCGAAGGCACCAGCTGGAGGCTTGTCCGCTTATCGGTAGGACAATTCCGCAGACGTCTTTCCATAGCTCGATACCGCAATGGCCTTGCATTATGCGACAGTCAAATCGCGGCAGCAGGCTCTTTTGAAATGGATATGACAAAGCCCCCGAATTCCACAATGTAAGCGATTTTTAAAAATGTTCTTGCCACCGAGTTCAGGCTCCGTTATATTATCCCTTGCGCGCTTGCGCACCCTTGATCGGGCGTTTAGCTCAGGGGGAGAGCGCTTCCCTGACACGGAAGAGGTCAGAAGTTCAAATCTTCTAACGCCCACCAAATGTTCGCAGCTCAGAGGCTATGTCCTCTGGGCTGTTTTGTTTTTTGTCGCTAAATCCGCTGGCAGTTCCAACCGTCATCGCAACGTAACAACAATTCACCTGACGAATGGCAGCCAAATATATTCAATACCCCAACATCAACAATAGCCAGGCACAAAACTGCGCCGCAAGCTGCTCCAACCGCCCAACTGGTCAAAAGCCGACCATCTACTTGCCAATTTATCTAACGGCGTAACCAAGCAGTCCGCGCCGCAACTTCTCAACAAAACGCCGCGATGTCTGCGCCCTGCGGTATCCTTGAGCCACTCGCACCTGCAGCACCAAGGAGCCGCCATGCGCACCGAGCTCGATGTCCCCTTTTCGCACAAAGAAGAAGCCAAAGCGCTGGGCGCCAAATGGGACCGGACCAAGAAGATCTGGTATGTACCCAGCGGCGTCAACCCCGAGCCCTTTGCCGAGTGGCTGCCCGGTGTTGACCGATCCGACCCCTCAGCGCCGTATATATATCTAGTACTGGGCAAGCGCGAGTGCTGGAAGTGTCACAAAGAGACCTCGGTCGCGGCCTTCGGCATTCCCTATCGAACCGATAACGACGAGAGCATCGCCATCGCGCACGCGCCCAACGAAGCCGGGCACATTGCCATCGACACGGCCAACGCCAACGCACTCGCCATCGTGCCCGCTCTTGGCTGCGTGCCGGGCGAGATCCGCGACTACCTTCATAAGCGCTGCGGCTACAAGCCCGTAGGCGCGCGAGCCTCCAAAGCCCCGTCGCTCGGCAACACGTGCACCATTTGCGACGCGCTGCAAGGCAGCCGCTATCTGTTCGAGGAGCCCTCGTCCCCGTTTGCCCTCACTGCCATCAACAAGCTGCCGGCACTGGAGTTTGTACGCGTCGAAGTTGCCGGCGTCTTTGGCGTCCCGGCCACGCGCACCGACTTTGACCAGGCGCTCTTTACCTGGGCACGCGACCATCACGCCAAGTTCCACAAGCAGCTCGGTGAGGGGATTTATTTATAGGGACAGAGATGCCTTCACAGCCAGCTCCTCCGCATCACCTATCCCTCGTCGCCGGCGTCGTACACGATATCGAGGCCACAAACAGGGCATTTCTCCTGATACACCGGCATATGAACGCCTGTCCGTTTTCTCACTTCGTCGCTAAGTCTGTCGCACGCATCGATGAACCGAATGTCGAGGCACGGTATTTGCGAGCCGCAGCAAGGACAGGCGACGACAAACGACCCGCAATCAACTTCTACGCTCGGAAACATTTTGTTGTCTATAAGGGCGCACGGCAGTTTTCCGTACTTCCCCATCGCAATATCGCCTCGCCAGCTCACGTTCGCTCCCCTCTCGCTATACAAATCAGGAAGAGCATGCACCGGCAGGCGTGTGCGAGATTGCATCGCCACGCGATCCGATCAAACAGCACGATCGTAAAAGACCGCCAAAGCCAAATTTCATCGTCGGTCGCACCCTGTCCGGCAAACTCAATATCGACGGGTATGTGCTTCAGATAACTCATGTCGGGCGCAAAACGAGGGTCCGGTCCGCCTTTATGAACAGGACCGTGCAGAACAAACCATCCGTTTTCGGGCTCGAACCGCTCAACAAACGCAAGGCCGAGCACCTTATAGCCCACCTCGGTTGCAAATATGACTCCGACTGGGACGTCACATTCCATGCAGTTGAGCATTTTACGGTTGTAATTCTGGTCTCGAAAACCAACGGTACCCGGCGCTTGAACCGAGTACTTAATGACCCACGTACCATCGTCCAAATAGAGCGGAGGCACATTGTTGATGCTCTCGGTTTGCCGCTGGCGCGCTTGTACCCCGCTACCCCACTCCCCTGTATACTGATGTAGCACGTGTTTCATCCGGGCTTGTTGGGCCGGATTGTTCATGGGAGGGTCTTATGGCTGCTTCGAATCCGCCTAAGGGGAGCGTTTCTTCTTCGTCCATCAAGCCGGTTACGCGCAAGGCCGTGCGTTGCCAGCGCGAGGTCGCCTGGCTTGTCACACAGGCGGCGGGCAAACTCGTGGCGAACACGGAAGACGTCAATGCGCCCACACCGAGCTTTGTGCTGGCAGCGGCGCTGGATCGAGTACGCCAGCTGGAACTCGCCGCACAAGAAGACGGCGGCCATCTTGGCTACCAAGACGCTATGGCGCCCGACCTGTTGACCTTTTGTCGCATGACCAAGTTGCCCGCCGCACCCAATGCGCTTTCGGACGCAGGCTACATGTTTACGCTTTCGGGCGCGGACCTTATCCGCGATATCTACGCATACTGCAGCGAGCTCGCCGAGCGCCACGTCTTTGGCACGGCTGAAGTCAAACCGGGAAATGTCATCAAGCTGGTTCTCAGGCTGTTCCTGATGGACGGGTTCGGGGCCATGCCGGCGTAAGCCGAGTCTTTAGCATCACCGTCGACTGGGCAACAACCGCTTTACCTTAGTGGGCGCCAATCGAGGGTCGATTATTGGGTCGCCTCGTCCACTAACGCATTTATTCCACGCGCTCTGACAGTCGATATTTGCGGTTGCGGCTTGTCGACGGCGCCGTGGGCTCAAGCTCGCCTTGAGCAATGAGCGCGTTGACGCGCGACCTAACCTGGGAAATTGTAAGCCCCGTGCGTTTTGCCAGCTCACGCGTCCCCAGCTCGCCGTAGTGTTTGAGTGCCGTCACAATTAAGCCTCCGCCATGATCGACCGGCTCGATCTTTGAACGGTAAAGTACGACCTTGAACCGATCGAACCCCGGGCAGAACAGGGGCTCGGCCAGACCGTGCGCACGCATGGCATCGACCATCATCGGGATGCCCGATCCGTTGCCCTCGGCAGGAGAGCCCGCACCGTCGGGCAATGGGACAAGCGACATGAGCTTCACGAGCGTCGCGTTGCGGCACCGAGAACTACCGTCAAACAGATTCTCGCGAGTTTTTCCACCATAAAGACCGCCAGGGTTCGTCACCTCGATACGGTCATCAAAGACGTCAACAGCGATCGACTGTCCACAGAACCGATCTCTGTATTCTCGGTGGATTACGGCGTTGGCAATCGCCTCACGCAAGACTTCCTCGGGAATCTCCAGCGAGTCGATACGCGAGACGCCTTGAACGGTCGAGGTGCGACGCAGGTTTTTGGCGACAGCCGCGACAGCATCCGAAATCATCTCGCCCAAGGTGCCCTCGCAGACTGTGCGGTCCATAAACCTTAGCGGTCCCGCAGCGCCCTTTTGAGTTCCCGCATGGACAGCTACATCAATAAAGAGCTTGGGATAGAACTGCTGAGGGTAAACGCCCGCGGCAAGGAGGCCAGCCTTGGTAACATTGCCCTGGGGGTCGAGGAAATTCAGACGCTCCATCTTTGTCTTCCTGTCCGTCGCACCGTGCATCGCTCGAGGCGTCAACGAATAGGCACGCTCTATCGTGCGGTCGACCAGCGACTCGTCGAGATCGCCCACACTCGTGCCGGGCACCGTATCGCGATCGCTAGGACTCGTCCGTTCGTATGACGACAGCGCCAAAACCTCGGTCGACGAAAGCGGCACGTCTTTGTCATCGATGCGCTTGTAGCTGCCGCCCTGGGCGCCCCGTTCTATTACATAGCAAGGCTTGCTCGACGGGTCGAGCTCCTCGATTGTGATGACGAGAACAACGGTACCCCGAAGCTCCACGCGCTCAATGGTGTATTTGGGCGGATTGGCCAGCTTTCCACGACCGCCGGCATCGCCCATGCCCGCCACGAATTGGTTGAGCACTTTCTCGGTCTCAAAGTTTGCAACTGGGACAAAACCCGCACGCTCGCTCACTCCGAGTACGATGATGCCGCCGGCGGTGTTTGCGAAAGCGCTGACCGTTTCCCATACGTCGCGGGAAAGCGTCGTGGCGCTCTCTTTTACTTCGACGTTAAGGTCATCCGAACCCATGCGCTTTAAAGACTCGAGCAAACCGGCCAGCTCGTTTTCGTTCATCTGCACGTCCCTTCGCTCGGTCCTGCGGAGAATGCCGCAGACGGATTTCCCTCGTCTCTCAGTTATCTCTCGTAATTATCTCTCATCTTTCTGTTATCTCTCATATTAGAGATGAGTGAGAGATGAAAGATAAGATGTCTGTCATCTGTTTCATTTAAACATGTTTTCGCTGGTAAAACAATCTATATTGAGACAATACCATGGTTGTCTGTCTCTTTGCAGCATTGTTATCTCTCATATTTATCTCTCATCTTTCTGTTATCTCTCGTATTAGAGACGAATGAGATATGAGAGATGTGCGGGCGGCGGATGAGCGTGGATTTTGGACGGTCGGGAAATGAGGGTGGATATTTGGACGGTTTTTGGGCGTTTTGAGGCTGATTCCGTCCGAAAATCCACACTCATTTGGCGGGCGTCCGAATTTCCACGCTCGTGTGTCCGAAAATCCACGCTCATCCGGCAGATTGGTCGAGGGCCCCATATGGGTATACTCTCGAGGATTCGACTCGATTCGCCCCCGCTGGGGCGTCAAAGGAGACTGCATATGCCCACCACCTCAACCGACCCGCGCGCCGCTGCCGCCGCGCTGCTAGTGCCCGGCACTACCTGCCACGGCTTTGCCGTCGAGCGCTGCGAGACCGTGCCCGAGCTCGACTCGGACGCCTATGTGCTGCGCCACACCGCCTCGGGCGCTCGCCTGCTGTACCTGGCATGCGATGACGAGAACAAGGCCTTTGCCATTGGCTTTAAGACGCCGCCGGCCGATTCCACCGGCGTGTTCCATATTCTTGAGCACTCGGTACTGTGCGGGTCGGCCAAGTTTCCCGTCAAGGAGCCGTTTGTCGACCTGATCAAGAGCTCCATGCAGACGTTTCTCAACGCCATGACCTACCCCGACAAGACCATCTACCCCGTTGCCACCACCAACGAGCAGGACCTGTACAACCTGATGGACGTGTACCTGGACGCGGTGTTCAACCCGGCCATCTATACCAAGCCCACCATTTTTGAGCAGGAGGGCTGGCACTACGAGCTGGACCTGCCGGAGAGCGCCGAGGTCGAAGGCGACAGCAGCTCCGCGAGCCTGCGCGAGGGCACGCTGCGCTATAACGGCGTGGTGTTCAACGAGATGAAGGGCGCGCTGTCCGACCCCATGAGCGTGCTGGACGACGCCGTCAACGCCGCGCTCTATCCCGACACCGCCTATGCGCACGAAAGCGGCGGCGACCCGCGCGCGATTCCCGCGCTCACCTACGAGCAGTTCCTGGACACGCATGCGCGCCACTACAATCCTTCCAACTCCTACATCACGCTCTACGGCGACCTGGACGTGGACCGCGCACTGGCCTTTTTGGACGAGCGCTATCTGTCGCAGCCGAGTGCCGCAAGCCGCCGCATGGACGCAGCCGTTGCCGCCGGCGAGGACCCGTCCGCGCTGGCGCCCAATCCGCTGGGCGTGCAGGCGCCCGTGACCTGCGAGTACAAGCACGTCGAGATGGCCACTACACCCGAGAACGCCCTGGTGGGCCTGGGCCTTGTGTTGGGCAGCGCGCTCGACCGCAAGCGCACGATCGCGGCGGATATCCTGTTTGAGGCACTGCTGGGCTCCAACGAAGCACCGGTTAAGAAGGCCATTCTGGCCGCCGGCCTGGGCGGCAACGTGGTGAGCTACACCGCGGCCGAGAGCCTGCAGCCCTACGAGCTCATCATGTTGCAAAACGCGCAGCCCGGCGTGGCGCGCGAGCTGCGCCGCGTGTTCCAGGACGCCTGCCGCGACCTGTGCGAGCACGGCGTTCCGCGCGAGCGCTTGGAAGCCATCATCAGCAGCAACGAATACGATCTGCGCCAGCGCGACTACGGCATCGCCGACGGCGTGGCCATTGCGTGCGACGCGCTGAGCACCTGGCTCTACGATGACGACGCCGCGACGCTGGCACTCAAGTACGGCCCGGTGTACGAGGAGCTGCGTAGCGAGCTGGACGGCACCTACTTTGAGGACCTGCTGCGCGAGCTGGTGCTGGAGAACGACCACATGGCGCTCGTCGAGCTGGTGCCGGTGGACGCCGCCGAGGGTTCGGAGGGTGCCGAGGCCATCGAGCTGGCAGCCAAGCGCGACGCCATGACCGATGCCGAGCTGGCCGACGTGGTCGAGCGCACGGCTGCGCTGCGTGCCGCGCAGGAGGCCGAGGACACGCCCGAGGACAAGGCCACGCTGCCGCGCCTGCGCGTGTCCGACATTGGCGAGGCGCGCCCCGAGCCGCCGCTGGTCGTAGACACGACCGCGCCCATCCCCTGCCTGCGCCACGGCATCCCCACCAACCGCCTGGCCTACGCCATGCAGTATTTCGACCTGAGCTGCGTCGCATTTGAGGACCTGCCCTATGTGACGCTGCTCTGCCGCCTGCTCAAACAGCTGCCCACGAGCGAGCACTCGGCCGAGGAACTCGACAATCTGCTCGCCGGCAAGCTGGGCTTTTTGAGCTTTACGACCGAAGTCATGACCCAGCCCGACGTGGACGGCGTGCGCCCCTACCTGCTGGTGAGCGCCGGCGCCCTGTCCGAGAAGATTAATGCACTGGCGAGTCTGCCGCGCGAGGTATGGTCGAGCACGCTTTTGGCAGATGCCGACGCCGACCGCGTGCGCGACGTGCTCACGCAGATTCGCATTGGGCTTGAGCAGGGCTTTATCAACAACGGTCACTCGGCGGCGCTCGGTCGCGCGATGAGTTACAGCTCGCCTTCGGCCGTGGTGCGCGAGCAGCTTTCGGGCGTGGACTTTTACCTGTTCCTGCGCGATCTGCTCGACCACTTTGACGAGCGACTGGACGGCCTGCGCGCCAAGCTTGCCGAGCTGGCGGAGCGCATCTTTGTGGCCGATGGCTGCCTGGCGAGCTTTACCGGCAGCGACGAGGACTTTGACGCGTACTGGGATGCCGCGGGCGACCTGGGACTGGGCGCTGGCGACGGCGCCGATGCCGGCCGCGACGCGCTCGTGGTGCCGACGCCGCGCGACCGTCACGAGGCCTTTGTCATCCCCAGCGACATTTGCTTTGCGGCAAGCGCGTGCGACCCGCGCCGTCTGGGCATTGACGTGACGGGAGCCTGGGCCGTGGCTGCCAACGCGCTCTCCTACGACTACCTGTGGAACGAGATCCGCGTGAAGGGCGGTGCGTACGGCTGCGGATTCCGCGCAGCCGGCGAGCGCCAGACGGCGTTCTATACCTACCGCGACCCGGCAATCGACCCCTCGATTGAGCGTGTGGAACGCGCAGGCGAATGGCTCGGCAGCTTTGAGCCCGACGAGGCCGCCTTCGAGGGCTTTATCGTGAGCTGCGTAAGTGGCATGGACGCGCCGGTGAAGCCGTACGCGCTCACCAAGCGCCGCAACACGACCTACCTGGCCGGGCTCGATCCGCACGCGCGCGAGGAGCGTCGCGCCCAGATGCTCGCCGCCACGCCCGGTGAGCTGCGCTCGCTCGGCGCCGATGTGACGCGCATCGCAGCCGCGTCGCCCACCTGCGTCTTTGGCGGCCGCGACGTCATCGCCAAGAGCAACGCCGGCTTCAACGTAGTCGACCTGCTGGGCTAGCCACAGCAAGCAAAACCACCACAAAGGGGACACAGGCACCTTCGTGGTGGTTTGCGGCTGATCGTTACTTGTGGAACGGATCGAGTTGCGCCTTCAGCGGATTGAGCTGATACAGACTCACAAAGCGCTCTTTGCGAGACGATGAGGTGTTGACCCAGCTGCCGTTGCAGACGTCGTACTTCGAATCCAGGCGGATCCACTCCTCCGGCTTATTCTTCTCACTCTTATTGCAGAAGTACCGCTGGTACTCGATCTCGTGCTCAAACTCAAACTCGTCATCCGAACCGCCATCGGTGTACTCATCGACCGCCGTCAGATTGCCGTGCTCGTCGTAATAGAACTCCGCATATCCATCGCGCGTGGAATCGATCCGGTCGAGTTTGCCGCCACTGTACGAGTAATTAACCGTGGAAAACGAACTCAGTGAACCATAATCGTTACCGTGTGTGTCATAGGCCACGGGCGAGATGCGCGTAATATTACCCTCCTTGTCGTACTCGTAATTCAGCGTCAGCGTCCATCTCGTGCCCACGGTGTCACCCTGGCAGTCCGTCGTAAAGGACGTCACGCGGCCGCTGTCATATCCGTACGAATAGACGACCGTGCGAGGATTGCCCGGACCGGTCTCGGTGTCGGACACTAGGTTGCCGCCCTGGTAGACATACGTACTCGCACTCTCGCCGTAGCCTGCGTGGGTCGTCTTGTTGATCAGGCTTCCGTCGGCATCGTAGGTAAACGTCGTGGAGGTCGACGCATCACCAATAGCGGCGTCGCAATCGATGCGCGTCAGGTTTCCGTCGGCATCGTACGTGAACATGTTTTCATCTTCGTAGTCACCCGAGCGAACTTCCGCTATTTCCGAAATGCGATGCAACTCGTCGTGCTCGACGTCGTAGCCCATGCCACCACCCTGTTTGAGGCTGCTCGTATACCCCGTAACATAGCCGTCCTCGTCGCGCTCAATCTCATACGTGCTGCCGTGCACACCGTCCTCGTCGGTACCCTCGTAGTACACCGGCAGCCACAACTCCTCGAGCTGCGTATCCTTAACGCCGCTGACCTTCGTATCCTGCGGCAGCGCCAACGTGGCGAGCTTCTTTTTGCCCGAAAGATCGACGCTTTTGAGCTCCGCGGCATTTGAAAGATCGAGCTTCTCGATGTTGTCGCAACCGTCCAGGTTAACGACAGTGACGTTGCTTGCCGAGTTAAGCTCGACGGTCTTGAGGTCACCGCAGCCCGAGAGGTCCAGGTTGACGAGTTTGTCCCCGCCATATTCCACACTGGTAACGTTGGGGAACACCTTGCCCAGGCCCTGGGTCGACGTGATGCCGTCCAGCTCGACCGACGTCACCGCCTTGGCCTCGTCGCGTGAGATGCGGCCGTCACCGTTAGTGTCGTACTTGGTCGAAACAAGCGCACGCATGCCGCTGTCCGGAAAGGTTTTCTCGTCGATTGGGGTGGTCGCAATCTGGGTGAAGTAGAACAGTGCGCCACCGCCGATGCCCGCCGCCACGACAAGCACCGCGGCGAGTGCGATGAGGGGCTTTTTGGAACGCTTGCGCCGCACGGGCACGTATTGCTGCGTGGCAGGCTGGGGTTGCTGCGTGGACGTGACCTGGTCGGGTGCTACGGGTGCGCCGCATACGGGGCAAAAGAGGGCGTCGTCGACAAGCGGCATGCCACACGAGCGACAAAACATGGCGGGCTCCTTTCGGTTCATTCCTTCCACCATGAAGGTAAACCCAAAAATGCAGCCCTTGTTGCGCAACATTCAGCCCAAACCACCGCAAAGGGGCGCAGTTCACAGGTGCCTTTGTGTTGGTTCGAACACTTGTTCTATACGTACACATGTTCTATAGTAAGGGTGCTTGCATCAGACTTAAATTGCAACTAGGATATAGTTGCAGAATGTGAGGCGGGATGACTCGGACCGATAAACTCATCGCCCAACTGCTTAGCTGCCCTTCGACGTATCGGTATACCGATTTCTTAAAAGTCATGGCTTCATATGGCTTTGAAATGGACAACAAAGGCAAGACATCCGGATCGCGCGTTCGCTTCTACAGGCCATCAGATGGCAGGATGTTCGTAATGCACGCACCACATCCATCTGACGAATTGACAGCGGGGACCATTCGAAACATCGTTCGATTTCTGCAAGATGTCGGAGGTAGTCATGAGTAACGTTTTGGCATACAAGGGTTATTTCGCCCCAGTCGAGTTCGATGCCGAACAGCATGTGCTAACAGGTATGGTCACCGGCATTAGGGACGCAATCGTATTTGAAGGCTCCACGGCTGAAGAAGTGGAGCAATGCTTCCACGAAGCCGTCGACGATTACCTTGAGTTTTGCGCCGAGAAGGGTAAGGAACCCGAGCGGGCTTTTAAGGGCTCGTTCAACGTAAGAACGGGCTCTGAGCTCCACAAGCAAGCAGCGCTGGCAGCGGCAAAGAAGGGCGAGTCACTCAATAAGTTTGTGACCGAAGCAATCGCCGCGGCGTTATAGCGTTAACGCATGGGCCAAAACCACCACAAAGGGGACAGGCACCTTTGTGGTGGTTTCGACATTTGCCCAGATAAAACCTGCCAAAATAAACCTGTCCCTTTTTGGTAGGTTTGGGAGAGGAAGCCGGGATGGACAAGGCTGAGTTGCGGCGGGCGGTGATTGCTCGGCGCGATGCTCTTGATTTGGACTTGCGGGCGGCGAAGTCTGCTGATATCTGTGCGCGGCTGGTTGAGCTGCTAGGCCGCTTGGATGCCGCGGCGCCGCACACCGTTGCCGTCTATGCCGCGATGGGTTCCGAAGTCGACCCAGCCGCGTTTGCCGCGGCTGCCGCCAAACGCGGCTGGCGCGTGGCCTATCCGTGCATGCTCTCGGCAACAGACGCCGCAGCTTGTGGCCAGCGCATGTGCATGCGGGCAGTCGCGGCTGGAGACGCGGCCGCGGCCCCGTTTATCGCCCACCCCACGCGTACCTTTGCGGCCACGGACATCGACAGCGTCCGCTTCCCCATTGTGCCTGCCGAGGCTCTCAACATGATCGTCGTGCCGCTCGTAGCCTTCGACCACGCCGGCGCGCGCCTGGGCTACGGCGGCGGCTGCTACGACCGCTACCTGCCCATGCTCTCGCCCGCATGCCAAATCGTCGGTATCGCCTTTGACGAGCAGCGTGTCGATCACGTTCCCACCGATGTCCACGACCTGCCGCTACCCCACATCATCAGCGCCTAACGGCTGGCGCACCTCCCGACAGGCCTAGTGCTCTTCGCCGGCGCGGGCCAGGTCGTAGGGTGTGGTCTGGTAGACGTAGTAGTTGAGCCAATTGGTGTAGAACAGCTGAGCCTGGCTGCGCCAGACGTTACGCGGCTCGGCGGTGGGGTCGTCGTTCGGGAAGTAATGCGCCGGCACCTGGGGGTTGAGACCGCGCTTCACGTCTCGCTCGTACTCCAGGCGCAACGTGTCGGTATCGTACTCCGGATGGCCAAAGACAAAGAAGCGGCGGCTGTCGGTCGACTTGACGATGTACAGGCCCACCTCGTCGGACACGGCCACGACCTCAAGCTGCGGCTCAGCCTCCACGTCCTCGCGGCGCACATCGGTGTTGCGCGAATGCACGGCATAGAAACGGTCATCGAAGCCGCGGACCAGCGGGCTTTGCGGCTTCACCAGATAATGCTCGAACACGCCGCTCGCCTTTGCCGGCAGGTCGTGCTTCTGGATACCGTAGTGATGGTAGAGCCCCGCCTGTGCGCCCCAACAAATATGCAACGTAGAGTGCACGTGCGTGGTGGACCAATCCATGATCTGGCAGAGCTCGGGCCAGTAGTCGACCTCCTCGAACGGCATCTGCTCCACCGGCGCGCCCGTGATGATCAGGCCGTCATAGTGGATGTCGCGGATGTCGTCGAACGTGCGGTAGAACGTCTCCAGGTGGCCGGCACTCACGTGCGTGGCCTCGTGCGTTTTGGTGCGCAGCAGGTCCACCTCCACCTGCAGCGGCGTGTTGGAGAGTTTGCGCATGATCTGCGTCTCGGTGGCGATCTTGGTGGGCATGAGGTTGAGGATGAGCACGCGCAGCGGACGGATGTCCTGGTGCAGCGCGCGGTACTCGGTCATGACAAAGATGTTCTCGCTCTCGAGCTGCGCGGCGGCAGGGAGGGCGTCGGGGATGCGAATGGGCATGGATGCTCCTTACGAGTCAGTTGCAGCTATGGTACAACGAGCGGCCCCATCCGCGCGAGCACATCGCCCGGCGATGTCGCCAGCGGCCCAAATCACTCCAAAAGTAGAGATTAAAGCATGTCCCAAAAATCTACTTCGCTTTAGCCTAGCAAAGTGACGGCAGGAGGCTACAATGGTTCGACGCGAAAAACTCGGCCGAAAGGATACATATATGTACCAGACGCGTAAGATCGGTGTGGTCGGCCAGGGCCACGTAGGAGCACATGTCGCCAACAGCCTGCTCATGCAGGGCATTGCCGATGAGCTGTACCTGTGCGATATCAACGAGACCAAGGTGACATCCGAGGTCCAGGACCTGCGCGACTCCCTTTCGTTTGTCCCGTACAACACCAAGATCGTCAACTGCTACGACCACTACGAGGAGCTGGCCTGCTGCGACGTCATCGTCAACGCTGCCGGCAAGGTCGCGCTGGCCGCCGGCAACCGCGACGGTGAGCTGTTCTTTACCACCGACGCCGCCCGCACCTTTGCCAAGCGCATCGTCGACGCCGGCTTTGACGGCATCTTCGTGAGCATCTCCAACCCCTGCGACGTCGTGTGCACCGAGCTGTGGCACCTGACCGGCTACGATCCCAAGAAGATCATCGGCTCGGGCTGCGGTCTGGACTCCGCCCGCCTGCGCACCGAGATCTCCAAGAAGGTCGGTGTGAGCCCCAAGTCCATCGACGCCTACATGATCGGCGAGCATGGCTTTAGCCAGCTGGCCGCCTTTAAGGCCGCAACCATCGCCGGCAAGAGCCTCAACGAGCTTCAGGCCGAAAACCCCGACAAGTACGCCTTTGACCACATGGAGGTCGAGGAGCTCGCGCGCAAGGGCGGCTATGTGACCTACCAGGGCAAGCAGTGCACCGAGTACGCCGTCGCCAACTCCGCTGCGCGTGTCTGCGCCGCCGTGCTGCACAACGAGCATGCCGTGCTTTCGGCCTCCACGCTCATGACCGGCCAGTATGGCGAGGAGGGCATCTTCACCTCCCTGCCGTGCGTGATCGGCGCCGAGGGCGTCGAGGAGGTCTACACGCTCGACCTTTCCGAGCACGAGCTCGAGGGCTTCCACAAGAGCTGCCAGCACATTCGCGACAACATCGCCCAGCTCGACTGGTGGGATGCCGAGGCCTACGACGCAAAGTAGTTCGCCGGTTGACGCGGCAACTCGCTCATAACGGACGCAATGCAGGGCGGGCCGTGCCGGAAATCCCCGGCACGGCCCGCTTTTTTGGCTCACGCGACACGCTCGCAGATTCAGGTCTAATACTTTTCCCGCAAAGTGAGCGAGCAAAATCGGACCCCCGAAGCATCGACACTTTTCAGCTGCTATTTCCTGCGGTTTCATCGAGATTTTCCTGCGGTTTTGGCGCCAAAAAGTGCGGATGCTTCAGGGGTCCAAAATAGGTCGTTCACTTCTGGGGAAAGTATTTGACTTCGTTATCAGACAGCTGGGACGGGGTGCCGCGACGCAAACGGGACCCTCGTTTGGTGAAGGCCCCGTCGTAAAAGATTGCTTTCCCAGCTACTTAGTACTGCTCGATGCCCATGTAGCGACGGATCTCGGGGCTGTGGTCGAACACCTTGCCGCGGGCGGCGCGCAGCTCGCAGCTCATGTTGTAGAAGAAGATCGGCTCCAGGTACGAACGCACGCTGGCAGGCACGTCGCCCACGCCGTACTCGAGTGCGTCGAGCACCATGACCGTATCGGTGTGCGTGTTGAGGAACGCCAGCGCGCGCTCCTCCATGGGGCGGCACTCGCCCGATCCGAGCTGCACAAAGTAGAACACGCCGGGCTCGGTAGCCTCGAACGGGCCGTGGAAGTACTCGCCGGAGTGGATGTAGCAGCAGTGCTGCCACTGCATCTCCATGAGCGAGCAGATGGCCATGGCGTAGGTCTGGCTAAAGTTGGGGCCGGATCCTAGGATGTAGAAGAACTCGTGCTGCTGGCAGAGCTCGGCAAAGCGATCGCCCAGCTCGGCATTGACCTTCTCGCGGGCAGCGGGCAACAGCGCATCCATCTGCTTAAGGCCGGCGTACATATCGGCGAGCGCCTCGTAACCCTCCTGCTGGTCGAGCAGCTCGGCAGCCATCAGGACGCCGATGCCTTGCGGAACCTCGGCCTGCGGCACGCCTTCGCCCCACGGATAGACCCAGGTGGTCCACTTGCCGTTATCAATCTTGGAGCCCTCGCAGTCGGTCATGGCCACGACCTCGGCGCCGGCTTCCAGCGCCATCTCGCAACCGTCGACGACCTCCTGCGTATTGCCGCTGTGGCTGCAGGCGACGACGAGCGACTTCGGCCCTAGGCTCTTGGGGGCCATCAGGCAAAACTCGCGCGCCGTGTAGACCGTCGAGGTAAACGTGGTGGCCTCGCGCTTGAGCAGTTCGTTAGCCGGCATGAGGTCGATCATCGAACCGCCGCAGGCGATCCAAAAGACATTCTCGACCTTGCCCTTGCGCTCGATAATTACCTGAATCAGATCGTGTGCGTTCACGGTGACGCTCCTCCTTGTGTGGCGGCTTTGAACGACAGCAGCTCGTACCTGCGATCGTTCTATGTTGTCCTATTTATAGCACGCCGACTGTCACGGGTGAAGTCATTACAGCAAATTTGTTCTATGTTGTTCTATCTATGGACGTTAGATGTCGAAGACGTAGCGCGAGCCCACGATCTTTTGGCGCCCGAGCAGCAGGGGGCGCTCGTCTGCATCGGTAAAATACGCCTCCATATAAAAGAGCGGCTCGCCGACCGGCACCTCCAGCAGCGGGGCCACCTGGGCATCGGCAAGCGCGATCTCCACGGTACAGGGGTCGGACTTGAGCGGCGCGCGGCCCGAGTGGTCGGCAACGAGCGCAAAGATCGAGTTATCGGTGAGGTCCTCGGCGGCCAGCGCCTGCAGGTAGGGATGGTCGGCGAGCACAAAGGCGTTGTTCTCGAGCATGACGGGGATGCCGTCGGCCGTGCGCACGCGCTCGACCACGATAAGCTCACTGCCGGGCTCCACGCCAAAAAACGCCGCGTCCTCGCGCGTCGCCGCAACCACCGTGCGCGACACCAGGCGCGCTCCGGCCACCATATCGTTGGCAGCACAACCCTCAGTAAAACTCTGGACGTCACCCTTCTGGCGAATCTTGCGCTTGAGCTTGGGCGCGCACACAAACGTGCCCCTCCCCTGCTGGCGGCTGAGATACCCCGCGCGCGACAGCTCCTCGATGGCGCGGCGCACGGTGATGCGTCCCACGCCGTAGGACTTCGCGAGCTCGATCTCGGAAGGAATGCGCGAGCCAGATGCGTACACGCCGCGCGCGATCTCGCCTTTTAGGTCGTCCATGACCTGCTGGTACAGCGGCACGGCGGATACTTCAGTGCGGTCGGTTTTATCGTCGAATGCCATCGTTACGCTCCATCCCGCGCATGCTCGGACTCAAATTCTTCAATCGCCGCCATAAACTGCTCGCCAAAGGCGTCGGCCTTTTTCTCGCCGATGCCGTTGACCTGGATCAGCTCGTCGCGCGTCTGCGGGCGCAGGCGGCACAGGCCGCGCAGAGCCTTGTCGGAAAAGACCATATACGGCGCCATCTCCAGCTCGGTCGAGATCTCCTTGCGCAAGGCACGCAGGCGCTCGAACAGCTCGGCATCGTCGCCCACGCGCGGGCGCTGATCCAGCTCAGCCTCCTCGCGCAGCAGATCCACCGCACGGCGGGCGCGAGCCGAGGCCTTGCGCTTGGACGCGCGACGCTTAACGGTAAAGGCGAACGCCTCATCCTCGACCTCGCCGGCACGCGGGCCCAGCCCAACGACCGGGTACTGCCCCTGCGAGGTGGCCAAATAACCGCGGCCGCACAGCTGGCCGATGATGTCCTTGATGCGCCCGACCGATTCGCTCGACAGCTCACCGTAGCCGCGGTCCTCGTCCAGATGCATCTGGCGAATGCGCTCGGTGTTGCCGCCGTGGAGCACGTCGGCGATCAGCGACTTGCCAAAACGCATGGGACGCGTGGCCACATAGCGCACGGCAGCGCGGGCCATATCGGTGACGTCCTCGACCTCGAACTGCGTGAGGCAGTTGCTGCAGTTGCCGCAGCCCTCGGCTTCGTCCGTGGCGGTGCCGCCCGCGGCGGCTGCCGCATGCTCGGCCGCGGCCTCGTCGCCAAAGTAGCGCAACATGTATTCGCGCAGGCAGCCGGTGGTATTGCAGTAGCCCTCCATCTGGCTGAGCAGGCGATATCGATTCTGGAGCGCCCACGCGCGCTGCTCGTCGTCGAGCGCCTCGTCGGCAGCATCGCCGCGGTCGATCAAAAAGCGGCGCATGCGAAAATCGTTGCCGTTCCACAGCAGGTGGCAGCTGGCCGGATCGCCATCGCGGCCGGCGCGGCCCGCCTCCTGGTAGTAGGCCTCGATGCTCTCGGGCACGTTGTTGTGAATCACGTAGCGCACGTTGGGCTTGTCGATGCCCATGCCAAAGGCGTTGGTGGCAACCATCACCTGGATATCGTCGTCGATAAAGGCGCGCTGGCTTTGGCGGCGGGCGTCATTGCCCATGCCGGCATGGTAGCGGCCAACGCGAATGCCGCTGGGGCCCAGCGCTTCGGCAAGATCGCCTGCCAGCGCATCGACCGTCTTGCGGGTCGAGCAATACACGATGCCGCTCTCGCTCGAATGCGCGATCACGTAGTCGCGCACCCAGGCGGTCTTGGCCTTGTCGCCCATCTCTTCGCAACCAAAGTAGAGGTTCTTGCGATCGAAGCCCGTCACCACCGTCGCCGGGTTTTGCAGGCCGAGCATCTGCTGAATGTCCGTGCGCACGCGCTCGGTCGCCGTAGCGGTAAAGGCCGCCACGATGGGGCGCTGCGGCAGGGAATCGATGAACTCGCGAATCTGCAGGTAGGCGGGGCGGAAATCCTGGCCCCACTGGCTCACGCAGTGGGCCTCGTCAATGGCCACGAGCGGAACGCCGATGCCGCCTTCGGCCGCAGCTTCCTGCGCAAAGGCCAGAAAGCGCGGCTCGAGCAGGCGCTCGGGCGCCACGTACATAAGCTGGTAGCGGCCCTCGCGCGCCCGCTTGAGCACGGTATTTTGCTGGGCCGGAGTAAGGCTGGAGTTGAGATAGCTGGGTCGCGCGCCCGCCGCGAGCAGCGCACGGGTCTGGTCCTCCATAAGGGAGAGCAACGGACTCACCACAAAGGTGATGCCGGGCAGCATGAGCGCGGGCACCTGGTAGCAAATGGACTTGCCGGCGCCTGTGGGCATAACACCCAGCGCATCGCGACCGGCAAGGATCGCATCGACCATGCGGTCCTGCCCCGGGCGAAACGAGGTGTAGCCAAAATAGGCGCCGAGCGTGTCGAGCGCCATCTGCTGCATGCTATCGGTCATGGTTTCCTAACGTCCAAGTCATCTGCCGCCGATTATACGCCGCCACGCGGACCGGTGCCGCACGGCCACCAGCGATGGGCTACGCAATCCGGAGGGAACGAGCGTGGATTTTTGGACACTTTCCGGATGAGCGTGGATAATCTCCCACTTTGGGCCCGTCACCAAGCCAAAAACGGGAGATTATCCACGCTCATTCTGCAGATTGCCGCTCTGGCGGGCTTGCAGCGTCGAGCCGTTGCGCGGTTTGGAAAACCGCGCAACTAGAGCTACATCACCATGACGTAGCGGCTGCCCACGTAGTACTGCTTACCCATCAGGACCGGCTCGCCATTGGGGCCGATAAAGCCGGCACGCAGATTGAGCAGTGGATCGTGCGGAGCAATGCCCAACTCGGCCGCCTGCTCGGCGTTAGCGCGAACGGCCTCGACCGTACGGTAGCCAACCGAGACAATCGGCGTTCCGCCAACACGCTCGACCTCGGCAAAAATCGACTTGTCCTCAAGATCGGCCGTCAACAGCTCACGGTAGGCGTCAAACGGCACAAAGATGTTCTCCTCAAAGATGGGCTCGCCGTCGGCCGTACGCACGCGCTTGATATGCAGTAGCAGCGCATCCTTCTGCAGACCAAAGAACTCCATCTCGTTTTGGCGCGCCGGAACGATCTGGCGATCGACCACGTGCGCACCGGCCTTCATGCCGTTGCCGGCACACAGCGCGGTAAACGTCTGCAGCGTCGAGGCATGGAACTGACGATTGATGTGCGGTGTGGAAACAAAGGTGCCGCGGCCCTGTTGCTTAACCAGGTAGCCATCGGAGCACAACTCCTCGACGGCGCGACGCACCGTAATGCGGCTCACGTCGTACTGTTCGGCAAGCTCGAGCTCGGACGGAATACGCTCCTTGGGTGCATAAACACCTTTCTCGATCGCATCTTTGATTTCGTCATAAATCTGCTGGTAAAGCGGTGCATTTTTGGGTGCAGGCATATCTAATCACTCTTATCGAAATATCGAAATAACTAATACGTATATAACGTCTAGTTTCATGTTACCTCATATTGATAAAACGATACACCCCACCTACCAAAAAGCGACAGCTTCATTTTGGTAGGTTTTATCTGGTCAAACGAGAGCCCCTCGAAAGCAACGGGGCTTTCGGGGGGCTCATTCGAATGGGCTGCGCTTGACCGGCAAAAAGCCAAAACCCTACTTGCCGTCGTCCTGCTGCAGACTATCCTGCTCGCTGAGGCGCGCCTGCCTGCAGGCCATGCGCGCGGGCTTGTCGGGATCGGGTACGGCCGTGGGCATGGGCTCGTCAACATGACCGCCCCACCAGCCGCCCACAAAGTTGAGCGTGTGGAACACGTTGATCACGGCGCCGGGATCAATGTCGCATACCAGCTTGATAATGTCCTGACTCTCGTAGGTCGAGACAACGGCGTGCAGCAGGTACATCTTTTCGCGGCTGTATCCGCCGATGACCTCGGCACAGCTAATGCCGTGCTGAAAATGGTCAACATAGGCAGTCATGACCTCGTCTGCCTTGCGCGTCGTGATCTGCAGCGTCACGCGGTCGTAGCGACGATAGAAACTGTCGATGGTCTTGGTCGAAATAAACTGGAACACGATGGAGTACGCCGCATTGTCCCAGCCAAACATAAAGCCAAAGATCGCCAAGATAAAGCAGTTGAAACCAAAGATAACGCCCCAGATGGTCTTGCCCGTGTGGTTGGAGACCCACAGCGCGATAAAGTCGGTGCCGCCGGTAGATGCGCCGGACTTGAGCGCGATGGCAGCGCCCAGACCCGAGACCACGCCACCAAAAATGATGAGCATGATCTTGTCGCCCAAAAACGGGGCGAAATGAAAGATGTTGAGGAACAGCGATGAGAGCACAACTTGCATCATAGAGAAGATGACGAAGCGCTTGCTAATGCCGCTCCAGCATAGGAGCGCCACGGGGATGTTGAGCGCGAGCATACCGAGCGAGATGTCGATGTGAACGCCGCCGAGCGAGGTAACGCGATCGAGCAGGACCGCGACGCCGGTAAGACCGCTCGGAAGCAGGTCGGCGGGCCGAATGAACGCCTGGATCAGGAATGTCTGGAGAACGGCGGAAATGGTGACCGCCACGGCGGTAATGGCGCGGCGGACGATGGTAAGGCGGCCGAGCACGAGCACGCGGTCCGTGAGCTGATCGATGGCATTCGCCACGTAGGCTCCCTTCGAAGGCAGATGTAGTTGTGGGGCATGTCGGCGATTGTAGCATGGAGCGACAGAGGGCGCCTCAATTCACCCTCTCTCGACAACCAAAACGGGACCGGTAACCCCACAACCAAAGGCCCAAATTCTAAGTGAGTAGACTTTTCGCAACCTGCCGAGCACAGCCAATAACAGCCACCTCTGTGACCTGCGGTTTTACTAAGGCAGAAACGCTTTGTGCTCGGCATGCGCCAAAAAGTCTACTCACTTAGTCTGAGTCGAAGCCAAACTGATCCAAATTGAAGCCAAAATGGGCCAATCCGCCGCGATAAATGCGCGAATCGGCACTTCTCGCGGCGGATTGACGCTACAAAGCGGCCAGAATGTCGGTCAGATTATCGATAACGGCATCGGCTCGCGATTGATCGAGGTTGACGCCCTCGTGCGGACGCAGTGCCAGGACGCGCGCGCCGGAGCGCTTGCCGGCCTCGATGCCCAAAGGCGAGTCCTCGATAACCAGGCACTCGGTAGGCTCCACACCCAGCGCCTCCATGGCACGCAGGTAGATCTCGGGGTCGGGCTTAAATGCACTGCACTCGTGACCGCTGATGGTGTAGTCCAGCACGTCGGTGATACCGGCAATCTCCACCAGCTCGTCAATGAGCTCGCGATAGGACGAGCTCGCGATGGCACACTTGACGCCGCGCTCGTGCAGCTCGCGCATCACCGGCTCCGTCTGCTCGTTGAGCAGCTCGGCATACGGAACAGGGTGAACCGGGCTGTAGACCTGCTTGTACTCAACGCGCAAGTGCTCGCGCAGCTCAACATCGTCGGGCACCAGCGACTTCCAGATGGCAGGCTCGTTAGACCCCGAAAGATCGGGGATCTCGTCAAAGTGGAACCCCTTTTCCTCCATAAACGCCACGCGGCGACGGTTGTAGAACCACTCGGTATCGACCAGCACGCCGTCCATATCAAACAGCACTGCCTTGATCATACGCATCTCCTCCCACCTGCCAAAAAGGGACAGGTTTATTTTGGTAGGTTTTATCTGGTGTTTTGCGACGCGACAGACACGCCCCCAAAGCAAAAAGGGGACGGGGCGCAAACCCCATCCCCTCTCAATCAACCCGTAAGGTCTACTTACTTGTGATTAGTAGGAAAGCTTCCACATGTAGCGACGCATGGTCAGCGGGTGCTGACGGGCCTCGGCGATCTGGTTGCCGTACTCGCGCATAACGGCGAGGTGCAGCAGCGGGTTGAAGTAGGTGACGACGCTCGCGGGCACGGCGTCAGCCAGGCCGTAGTCCTTGGAGTCGATCAGAGCGACCTTGGCGCCCATGCGCTCAAGGAAGGTGAGGGCGCGAGCGTCCATCGGACGGGTAGCACCATCGGACATGAAGAAGACGTAGGGCTTACCCTCGGTGGAAACCTCGAACGGGCCGTGGAAGTACTCGCCGGTGTTGTAGGCGGCGGCGTCGATCCACTGCATCTCGGTGAACAGGAAGGCGGCGTGAGAATAAGCCATCTTCTCGGAGGCACCGGAGGCCATGAAGTAGATCATCTTGTCGTCCTTGAAGTCCTCGGCGAACTTCTTGGCGAGCTTCTTGCAGTGCTGAGCGGCGTTCTCGCAGAGATCGAAAACGTTGGTGAGGCCAGTGATCATGTCCTCGTAGTGGTCATAGCCCTCGGTCTGCTGAAGGATCTCGAGAGCAAGAGCGATGGCATAGCCGGGCTTCTCGCACTTGGCAGCGTAGTTGGCGTGGAAGCCGTGGACGATGACGTGGTCGGCGTCGACGGTCAGAGCGGAGCCAGCCTTGTTGGTGAGGGAGACGACCGGGCAGTTGTGCTTCTTGGCGGTCTTGTTGGCCTCGACGGTCTCGGGCGTGGAGCCACCGAGGGAGCAGGTGATCACGAAGGTGTGCTCGTTGACCCAGGAAGGCGTGTCGTAGTTGAACTCGTTAGCGGTGAAGATCTGAACGTTCAGATTGTCCGTGTTGTTGGCCAGGAAGTACTTGGCGGGGTAAAGGTCGGACATGGAAGCGCCGCAGCCGACGAAGGCGACGCTGCGGATCTCGTGGTTGGACAGGACGTCAGCGACGATCTGCTTAGGGAGGTTAAGGTCGATCTCGTACATCTGACACATTCCTTTCGATTTGTTGCGGCGTCACATTGCCGGACGCTCGCAGGGTTACCGTGGTTAGGACCGAGTCGCCGGCCCGTTGAGGATGTGACAAAGGGACAGTCCCTTTGTCACATTTTGAGAATGGGAACCTGCCTGGGGTATGGGATGCCAGGCAGGCCCCCGGGGGAAAGCGCTGGGTCGCGACTAGGCCAGGATGCCGGCCGCGGAGAGGGCGATGCCGCCCACAATGGCGATCACGAGAAGCCAACCGGTGTTGACGTTCTTCTTGATGAGCCAGTACATAAGGCCGGTGAGGCCGAGGGAGATCATCTGGGGCATCATGCCGTCCAGGATGTCCTGAATCACGACGGTGCCCTCAGCGAACTGCAGCGGGGTGGTGGCGCCGATCAGCGTAGCGATCATGCCGCCCACGGACATAAGACCCACGATGCCGCAGACATACATGAGCTTCTCCATGAGGTCGCCGCCCTGGAGCTTGCTCAGGTACTCGTGGCCACCCTGGTAGCCGATCTTGGCTGCGAACCAAGTGATCAGCACGGAGGGCACGATGGAGATGAGCATGGCCAGGATCGGGCCCATGATGGAGCCCTGCTGAGCCAGCTGAACACCCAGGCCAAAGGCGATAACGCGGATGGTGCCCTGGAAGAAGGAGTCACCGATGCCGGAAAGCGGACCCATGAGGGAGGTCTTGACCGCGTTGATCGAATCGGGATCGAAGTTCTCGGGATCCTTGGCGTACTCCTCCTCCATGGAGGCGGCGAGGCCCAGGACAAAAGCGCTCGTCTGCGGGGTGCAGTTGTAGAACGCCATGTGACGGTGGTAAGCCTCTTTCTTAGCAGCGAGCTGCTTGGGGTCGGACTCATCCGGATAGAGGCGATCGAGCGTGGGAACCATGCCGTAGAGGAAGCCCATGTTCATCTGACGCTCGTAGTTCCAAGAGGCCTGGATGGCCCAGGAGCGCCAGAAGAACTGGCTGACCTTCTTGTTCAGGGACACGTCCTTGGTTGCGGTTGCCATAGTGTGTTCCTCCTTAGTCTTCGTCGTCTTCGAGCGGATCGTAGTCGGAATCGACACCGGCGGCTGCATGGGAACCGTTGAACTTGAAGCCCATGAAGACGACAGCCAGGCACACACCGATCAGAGCGACCGCGATAACGGACAGGTTGAGGTAAGCGGCGAGCAGGAAACCGATGAACAGGAACGGAGTCATACCCTTCTTGATCATCATGGTGAGCAGCAGGGCCAAGCCGTAGGCGGTCATGATCTTGGTCGAAACGTTAAGACCAGTGGACAGCCACTCGGGAACCATGTTGACGATGGCCTGAACCAGGTCGGTGCCAACAAAGACGGCGAGGAAGATCGGCAGGAAGTACATGACGGCGTACAGACCGGAGCCGGCGCAGATGTGCATGCGGTAGGCGGTCTTGAACTTTCCGTTATCGATCGCGCTATCTGCCACATGGGTGAGGGCGGCGATGATGGAACGGAACACGATGCCGAGGAGCTGACCCAGGACGGCGACCGGGATGGCGATCGTCATGGCGGTCTCGGCGGAAGCATCGGTCAGGCACGCAAAGGCAGCGGCCACGATGCCGCCCAGGACCATATCGGGCGGAACGGCGGCGCCGACCTGCACCAGGCCCATGGACACGAGCTCGACGGCGGCACCGACGGCAAGGCCGGTGGGCACATCGCCCAGCAGCAGACCGACGAGCGTAGCGCCAACGAGAGGCTGCTCGAAGTTAAGACGACCGAGCAGGCGGGAGTCCCACATGCAGAACACGCCGACGAGGCCGACGAGCACCGCACTGATGAACGTATTCATACCCTTCTCCTTTCAGTCAGGCAAAAGCCTGGTTGATTACAGCTTGGCGTCGATGTCGACGCTCTGATACGTAGGGGTCTGCTGGACGTAGAGCTTGATGCCCATGTCGAGCAGCTGGTTGACGTCGGCCTTCTGGGTGGCGTCGAGGAAGACGGAGCTGTCCTTGCCGCCGACCTGATCGGCACCGTCGTGGTTGGCGGTGGCGCCCAGGTTGATGGCGTCGAGCTTGTAGCCCTGGCAGAACTGCAGCATCTCGGCCGTGTTGCCAAAGACGAACATGACGCGCTCGCCGAGGGTGTTGAGCTTGTCCATCTTGGCGAGGGCACGCTCGACGGTGAAGACGTTCAGGCGCACGCCCTGGGGCTTGGCCAGCTTAAGAGCGCCCTTCTTGATGTCATCGTTGGCGGCAGCGTTGTCGACGACGATGATGCGCTCGGCCTGAACCTTGGTGGTCCAGGTAAAGACGACCTGGCCGTGCAGCAGACGGTAGTCAAGACGTGCGAGGACGATCTTGGCGGGACCGGAGCTGTGACGGGACGCCTTGGCCTTCTTGGCGGGAGCCGCGGCGGCCTCGACCGGTGCGTTGGGGTTGGTCAGACCGGTGCGGGCCTCGTTGATGAGGGCCGCGAGCTCGGCACCCTTGACGGGGACGGGGCTCATAGCGAGCGTGAGCGCCAGCGGGATGTTGAAACCGCTAACAACCGTGAACTTCGTGCCGTTCTTGGAAAGCTCGACCATGTTGTTGTTGACCGAGCTGCCGAGCATATCGGTCAGCACATAGACGGTGTCGTCCGCGTTAAACGTGGCGATCATGGCGTCCACCTTATTGGTGATGGGCTCCTTGTCGTCACGAGCAAGCGACACGACGTGGACGTTCGACACGTCGCCGAGAACCATCTCGAGCGTGTCTTTGGCGCCTGCGGCCAGGCCGCCATGAGATGCGAGAATGATCTGATTCATCTTGCCTCCTCCTTTTCGTTATGGTCATTATAACGTCTTATACGTTGCGGATATTGATAATTAGTATATAAACCGTTCGCGGGTGAAAAACGACCGTTGGCGGGTTTAACGCAATCGAAACGATGGTCTTGGGTAGGCCGGCGCTGGCTGGATAACCCCAGGTCGGACGCCGCGCGCAACCCCCTATCGCACGAAGTACCAGGGGCTTTCCTGCACGGTGGGCTCCAGCGCAATGCCCGTGCGCTCGCGGAACAGATCCATGTCCTGCGATTTCTCCGTCCACCACGCGTTGGGCTTAAAGGTCATGCTCTCAACGACATGACCGACAAACACACTGTTGCGCAGCTTGGAAAAGTCGGTGTTCATAATCACGATGGACGCGAGCACCAAAACGATGCCCAGAACTTTGATCGCGCCGGCGGGCTCGGCGTAGACACCAATGCCCAGCAGTACGGTGACGACTGTCTCGAATGACATTACGACGGGAACTTTCGACGTCTCGAGCCCCATGGACAGACCCTGCATATATAAGATGTAAGCCACGGCTGTGGGGATGAGTCCAAAGCCAAGGAACAGCAGCAGCAGCTGTGGCGACATTGCCGCGGCGACATCCGGCCACGGAGCCGCGATAGCTGCCATAACCGCACCGCCAAAAACAAAGCCCCAAAACGTGACAGCCAGCGGGTGGACCGTCTTGGTTGCTATCCGGCTAAACACCGCGAGCGACGCACCACAAAGGCCTGCAATCACGCCCGACGTGACGCCCCAAACCGAAAAATGAAAACCGGAAAGGTCGCCATTGGTCACCGCAAGCACACAGCCAACGATGTTAAAGACAATGGCGACGAGCTTGTTGAGGGTCACGTCCTCGCGATAAAGCACGCGGCCGAACATGACGCCAAACACCGGCGAGGTGTAGAGCAGCACCGAGGCCGTGGACATGCCCACCTCGCCCATACACTCGTAATAGCAGGTGTTGGCGACGGCTAAACCGACGATACCGACAAGCGCGCAGGGAACGAGCTCTTTAGGGCTTGCCTTGAACAGCGTCATGGGACCCGAGGCTTTTCCCTCACGAGCACCTCCCTGGCAACCCATAAATGCCAAGACCGGAGCCATCAAGACGGCACCCGACAACAGGCGAAAGGCAGCCATGCTCTGGGACGAAACGCCCATGGCTGAGATGCCGTTTACAAAGATTCCGATGCTGCCCCACATAAGCGCGGCGATCAGCACCAGCACATAGCCCAGATTGCTCCTCTTCAACGCAGCCTCCTCAGTATATTTCCAATATGTTTCATGCTACGTTATAGTCGTTATATACATTTTTCAAGGCACAAATCGGCGAACGGGAAATCTCTCGACACAAGGAGTGTCCCCAACTGCCGGCAGAAAGGGAACGTCCCCAAGTGCCGCTCTAGCAGTTGCAGTGAAATAGTTCTCAAACAGAGGCTTCACGCCCCCAAACAGGAACTATTCCACCGCAACTCATGAGGGGTATTGGGCTGTTAGGCCGCTCTATCCCTTAGTAATCCAGCTTCCACATGTAGCGGCGCGTCATGTAGTCCTTGTGGGTGACGGCGGAGAGCGCACGCATGTAGACGTTGTTGAGGATCGGGGCAAAGATCAGGTGGTTGAAGTACTCGCTCACGCTGTCCTTGATGTCGTTGAGGCCGAGCTCCTTGGCGTCGAGCTGGTAGACGCGCTCACCACCGTACTGGTTGACAAAGCGAATGCCGCGCTCGTCGTTGCAGCGGCTGCGGCCGACGCTGATGAGCTGGAACAGCGAGGTACGCTTGTCCAGGATCTCGAAGGGACCGTGGAAGAAGTCGCAGGTGTTGATGGCGCAGGAGTCGATCTGCAGCATCTCCTGCACGTTGCAGATGCTAAAGACGTAGGCGGCACCAAAGAGCGGACCCTGAGCCATCACGTTGATGCAGGGCTTGTCGGCGTTCTGCTCGGCCCACTTGGCTGCGAGCGGACGGGTGTACTCGACGGCCTTGCGATAGATGGGGTCGACCAAGTCGAAGGCGGCCATAGCGGTCTCGTACTCGGCATAGCCCTCGGTCTGCTGCGTAAGCTCCATGGCGATCATGGTCACGACGGCAGAGTTGGTGCGGCCCATGCAGGACTCGTCGACGGCCAGGCTGTCGTACTGGATCTTGTAGTCGCAGACCTCGGTGAGGCCGGACTCGTCAACATAGATGGCGATGGTGCTGGCGCCGTGGTCCTTGGCGACCTGGGCGGCGACGATGGTCTCCTTGGTGCCGCGCATGGACACGACGACGGCCAGGGTGTTCTCGTTGACGTAGGCAGGCGTGGCGTGCACGAACTCGTTGCTGGTGTAGCTGGAGCTCACGACCTGCGTGGCCTCGTGCTCCATAAAGTACTGGGCAGGATAGTTGCCGCCGTTGGATCCGCCGGCGCCGATCCACACGACGCGCTTGATGCCGCCCTTGTCTGCCTTGTCAGCCAAAACCTGGGAGACGACGTCCTTAACCTGTTCCTGAGTAGTCATCGTGCATCAGCCTTTCTTCTCGTTTGATGCTGTCGATGGCATACAAGTTACATACATGTTTTAACGATGTCGACTAGTTGTATGCTATATTTGTCTTAGAAATTTTGCTGATGCGGTTTTCGATAACTCGTTACCAGCGATTTTATTGTTGTATTGGATACATGCTTGATTAGCCAAGCATACAAGTTAGATACAGGTTGTTCGCATGAGTACTTCGTCAAAAAAGAACTTGGCCCAATACGAGCGTCTGGCGGGTACGCTGCGTGACCGCATCGCCGCCGGCACCTACGCACGCGGAGACAAGCTGCCGTCCGAGATGGAGCTCATGGACGAATCGGCGCTGTCGCGCAGCACCGTGCGCCACGCGCTTAAGGTGTTAGTTGACGAGGGCCTGGTGCGCACCGAGCGCGGACGTGGCACCTTTGTGGCCGACACGCCGGCACTGCATGAGAACAACCTGGTGTTTTCGAGCTACACGGCACAGGTCCAGGGTCAGGGAATGAAGCCCACCACGCGCACGGTGGACTCGGGCTTTACCAAGGCAACGGGCAGCGTGGCCAAGTTCTTTGACGCTACCGTGGGCAGCAAGCTCGTCAAACTTGTCCGCCTGCGCTACCTGGACGATGCGCCGCTGTGTCTGGAGACCACCTATTTGCCGCCAAGCTTTGGGTCGCTCATCGATCGCGATATCAACGGTTCGCTCTACGCCACGCTGCGCCAGGAATTCCATCGCGCGCCGGCACAGGGGCACAAGACCTTTGAGGTGTGCTATGCCTCGCAAAACGAGGCGTTTTTGCTCAACGTTGAGCGTGAGCAGGCGCTGATCTTGATCACCGACTACGTCTACGACACCGACGGCCGCCCGCTCCATGTCTCCAAGCGCATCCAACGCACCGACCGCGCCAAATACACCGAGCCCATCGGCTAACCACCACAAAGGGGACAGGCACCTTCGTGGTGGTTTTAGGCGAGGAGGTCGGGGAACCAGGTTGGTTTGGGCTGGTTGGGCGTGCGCTCGGCCAGGACCAACTCCATCCAACACATGTCGTACCAGCGACCGAACTTTTGAGCGCAGCGGTCGAAGGCACCCACCAGGCGATACCCCATATGGGCATGGAAATCCTGACTGTTGTGCGTTAGATACTCGTCGTCCTTGTCGTGCGGCACGGCGATGAGGGCGCACATGTTGGTGATGCCCATCGCGACCAGGCACTGCTTGAGCGCGTCGTGCAACCTGCGACCCAGTCCGCCGTGGCGCACGTCGCGCGCCAGGTAGATCGATGTCTCGACCGACCAGTCGTACGCCTCGCGGCTGTTGAGCGGACTCACATAGGCATAGCCTACCGGGCGCCCGTCCAGCTCCATCACCAGATACGGATAGCGCTTGAGCGTACGCTCGATGCGCCCGGCGAACTCCTCAACGCTCGGCACCTCGTATTCGCAGGTAATCGCCGTCTGGCGCACATACGGCTCATAGATGGCAAGCAACGCCGGCGCGTCATCGGGCGTCGCCAGGCGAATCGTCGGCTCGGACATCTCGGTCATACAACCCTTCTCCCAAAAGCAAAGGCCGCCCTGCGCCAAACCCAAGCGCAAGGCGGCCCTCGTCATTGCATCAACTTACAGGACGGCAGCCAGCGCGTCGATGTCCTCCTGCGTCGTGGCCCAGCTGGTGCAAAAACGCACCACGGTGCGGGTCTCGTCGTACTTTTCCCAGTACTCGATCGAGGCGTGCTCGCGAATGCGGGCCATATCCTCGTTGGGCAGAATCACGAACTGTTGGTTCGTAGTCGTCTCCAAGAAGAACTCGTAGCCGCGCTCATGCAGCACGCGGCGCAGCGCCTGAGCCGTCTCAATCGCCTGGCGACCGATCTCAAAATACAGGCCATTGGTAAAGAGCGCCTCAAACTGCACGCCCGTCAGGCGGCCCTTGGCCAGCAGCGCGCCGTGCTGCTTAATGCGCGGAATGGGATGCGCCGGAGCGTGCATGCCGCAGAACACCACAGCCTCGCCGCAGAGCGCGCCGCACTTGGTGCCGCCAATGTAGAATACGTCGCACAGCTGCGCCAGCTCGGGCAGGGTAATGTCGCACTCATCGGCCGCCAGCGCATAGGCCAGGCGGGCGCCATCCACAAACAGCGGAATCTCGCGCTTCTGGCACACCGCATGGATTGCCGCGAGCTCAGCCTTGGAGTACAGCGTGCCGTACTCGGTCGACAGGCTCACATACACGGCGCCCGGAAACACCATGTGCTCACAGCTCTCGTTTTCGTAGAACACTTGGATATAGTTTTCGAGATCCTCGGCGTGCATCTTGCCCTCGTAGCCGGGGATGGTGAGCACCTTGTGGCCGCCAAACTCGATGGCGCCCGCCTCGTGGCAGGCAACGTGGCCGGTCTCGGCGGCAACCACGCCCTCGTACGGCGCGAGCAGCATGTCAATCACCGTCGCGTTGGTCTGCGTGCCTCCCACCAGCAAAAATACGTCGGCATCGGGAGCCTGACAGGCCTCGCGAATAAGCTGCTTGGCACGCTCGGTGTGCGCATCGGTGCCGTAGCCAGGCTGCGGCTCCATGTTGGTGTCGACGAGCGCCTGCAGCACCGCCGGATGTGCGCCGTGGGAATAGTCGTTGTTGAACGCGAGCATGGCAATCCTCTCTTACCAGGTATCGGCCAGATGATTCAGGTGGGGCTATTGTACGCCGTGAGGATAGGCAATGCGCGCGGCAAGGCACTCAAGTGCCAACACCAGGGCAAAGCCGCAGCTCACGTCAGTCAAAAAGTGTGCACCGATCACGATACGGCCAAAGGCGACGAGCGCCGCGACCACGGCAGCGACCCAAAAGACCACGCGGCGTCGCGACGGCTTTTCCGTAAAGGCCGCCGCGGGAAGCCCGGCGAGCATAAGGCCGATCGCCGCGTGCGCCGTGTGTCCGCTCGCAAACGACTTAAAGCCGTCCTTGATCACGCCGGCGGCGATATAGCTCCACTTGTCGGGATTGCCAATCACCCACCACGGCTGAAAATTGAGCCCCGGCGTGACCTCGATCACGCGCATGCGCGGGCGCGACCACAGCGGCTTGACGATCACGTTGAGGATGATGGCCTGAGCGACCCACACGGCAAGCACCATCAGCGCCCAGCGTGTGAGCTCGTCGGAGTCGGTGTCGCGCGTGAGGCGATAGGCGATGAGGTTGGCCGCGATGACCAATGCAAACGTCAGAACCAGCTGAACCGCGATGAGTTTGCCGCCAACCTTCAGGGACGAGACGATCTCGTAGCCGGCCAGGCCAACGTTGACGAGGATGCCGAGCACGGCGAGCCATTTGCTCCCCCTGGAGTCGGGACGCACCGCGCGCACGAGCATGACGCCCGCGATACTCGCCGTCAGCTCGAACGGCAGCTCGCCAGCGGCCTCGATAAAGCGACCGTACATGCTGCCGATATTGAAGAGCGCGCTCGAGATCTGATAATCGAAGAAACTGCCCACGCCCAGACAAAGGCACAGGACAACCGCGATCATGGCGACATCTTTCTTATAGATGTATCCGAACATGCTTTCCTTTCGATGAGGTCAGATTGCCCAAATGGGGCGTTTGCAGCGTCGACCCATTAGTCGTCATCGCTGGCGCCCAGCTGCTGCAGCAGCATGAGGGCGGCTGCCACGGGGCCGGTGCCGTCGTTGGCATCGAGACCGCGACCCAGGCCGCTGCCCGCACCGGCGCCCGCCTTATAGGGCACCGACAGCTTGCGGCTCTTGGGGAAGTTCACCGCGCCGTACCGATTCTTAAACTCAAAGGCCACCTTCTTGGGCACGTCGACGCCCAAAAACGTGATGCGTCCGCCGCTGAGCGTGACGCTCTCGAGCCCCAGGCGCTCGCCGCGGATACGGATACGCGCGCGGTTGAACAGGTTGAGTCCCGCCAGCGGCAGCTCACCATGCGCGGCCTCGGTCTCCTCCTGCACCTCGTCGACACTCTCCAGGTCCTCAGCCGCCGCGAGCTTGCGGTACACGAGCACGCGCTGGTCCACCGCCGGCATGTACTCCTCGGACAAGAAGTAGTCGGCCGGCAGGTTGATGCCCACGCTCGCCGCCTCCACGCCGGCATCGTCATCGCCGCGCGCCTCGGCCACGGCCTGGCCCAACATCTGCGTAAACAGGTCAAAGCCCACGCTCGACAGGTTGCCGTGCTGCTCAGCGCCCATCAGCGAACCGGCGCCGCGAATCTCCAGGTCGCGCATGGCGATACGCATGCCGCTGCCCAGGTCCTGGAACTCGGAAAGTGCAGTCAGGCGCGCCGTGGCCTCCTCGGTGAGCGGCAGCTCGCCCGGGAACATAAAGTACGCGTAGGCCTGCGTGGCCGAGCGACCCACACGGCCCTTGAGCTGGTAGAGCTGTGCCAGACCCAGGCGCTGCGAGTCCTCGATGATGAGCGTGTTGGCGGTCGCGTTGTCGATGCCGCTCTCCACGATGGTCGTGGCGATGAGCACATCGATCTTTTTGGTCGCGAACTCGATCATCACGTCCTCGACCTCGCGCGGGCTCATCTTGCCGTGCGCCACGCCCACGCGCGCCTCGGGCGCGGCCTCGTGCACGCGTGCCACAGCGTCATCGATGGTCTTGACGCGGTTGGACACGTAGTACACCTGTCCGCCGCGACCCACCTCCAGGCGAATCGCCGCGCTCACCACGTCGGGGTCGTACTCCCCCACGTGCACGATCACGGGGCGGCGCCCAGTCGGCGGCGTGGTAATCAGGCTCATATCGCGCACGCCGCTCGTGGCCATCTGCATGGTACGCGGGATGGGCGTGGCCGAAAGCGTGAGCACGTCGATCTGCTCGCGCAGGTTCTTGAGCTGCTCCTTGTGCTGCACGCCAAAGCGCTGCTCCTCGTCGATGATCACCAGGCCCAGGTTCTTGGGGTTCACATCGGCCGAAAGCAGGCGATGCGTGCCGATGAGCACATCAATCGTGCCCTCGGCAAACGCCTTGAGTGCGCGCTTTTGCTGCGCCGGCGTGCGAAAGCGGCTGAGCACCTCGACCTCAAGGCCAAACGGGGCAAAGCGTTCAAAGAACGTCTCGTAGTGCTGCTGGGCCAGAATGGTCGTGGGGCAGAGCACCATGACCTGGCGACCGGAGTCCACGCACTTAAACGCCGCGCGCAGGGCGACCTCGGTCTTGCCAAAGCCCACGTCTCCGCACAGCAGGCGGTCCATGGGCTTGGGCGCCTCCATATCGGCCTTAATATCGGCGATGGCCTCCAGCTGATCGCGCGTCTCGTCGTAGGGGAAGCTCTGCTCCATCTCGATCTGCTCGGGCGTGTCGGGCGGGCAAGCGATACCGGCAATCGAAGAGCGGCGCGTATACAGATCGACCAGGTCAAACGCCAGCTTTTTGGCGTTCTTGCGCGCCTTGTTGGTGGCACGCGTCCAGTCGGCGGTGTTGAGCCTGGTCAGGCGCGGCTTGTCGCCGTCGGGACCAACGTAGCGCGTAATGCGGTCAACCTGCTCCAGCGGCACGTAGAGCTTGTCGCCGTCGGCATATTCCAGCAAAAAGTAGTCGCGCTCCTTGCCGCCCACTTCCTGGCGCGCGATCTCGCTAAAGAGCGCGATGCCATGCGTTGCATGCACTACGTAGTCGCCTGGCTTAAAGGGGAAGGTGATCTGCGTAATATCGACCTTGCGGCGGCTGCGGGCGCGGTTGGCGTCCATGCGAGCGTTGAGGTCGGCGATCGAGAACACGGCCAAATTGGCGTCGGGGACCACCACGCCCTGCGGCAGGGCGGCATCCACAAAGGTCACGCGTCCGCGCGAGATGGTGGGCACGGCGGCACCGGCGGCAGCCTGGGCCGCGCCCGCCTCGAGCGAGCGGGCGTTGAGCGCGTCGGCCTTACGCTCGTGAATGGAAGCATGGGCCTCCTGGCGTGCGGCACGGTCGGCAGAATCCGCCGTTGCCACGCGTACGCGCTCGCCAATAACGCCGGCGTTTTCGGGCGCGGCCGTCAACGACTCCTCAAAGGTAATGCCCTCGTCGCCAAAGGTGAGCTCCATCGACTCGCGCGCACCGCGGTCGGGAATGGCAAACACGCAGGCATAGCGCTTGCCCACGACTTCCTGAATGCGCGTCATAAATCGATTGTCCGAGCCCGCAATGGCCGGCTGCTCAATCTTGAGCTCTGCCGTAACCGCACCGCCGGCACGAATCAGGCTCACGTAGTTCAGGCGCTGCTGAGCACCAAAGTCGAGCTGTTGGGCGCGCACATACAGACCCTCCAGACGGTCAATCCCCGCCTCGCCGGCACGGGCCTCGATATCCTCGTAGGCGCGCAGGCAGTCATCGAACAGCGAGCGCGGCTCGGACAGGACCACAAGCGCCTTGCCGCTCACGTGCGCCAACGGGCTCACGGTCTGGCCGTACATCACCGGCAAAAAGCGGTCGAGCTCGGGCGTGACGATGCGCGCATCCACCATCTCGAGCAGCGCCGCCAGCTTGCTATCGCTCTGGCTGGCGCGATAGAGCGCCACATGCATGTTATGGACCGCCTCGTCGGTGAGCGCCAACTCGCGGCACGGGAAGATCTCGATACTGTCCTCGTTGCCGATGGTCTGGCCCGTTGAACTCACCATGCGGCGGATGCGGTCGATCTCGTCGCCGAAAAATTCAATGCGCACGGGCGCCTTTTCCTGCGCGGGAAACACCTCGACGGTGTCGCCGTGCACACGGAACAGGCCGGGCGCGTCGGCGGCACCGGCATTGGTGTAGCCCATGCCCACCAGACGCTGCGGCACCTCGTCAAAGGGAATCTCCTCGCCCACCGCAAAAGTAGTGGACTCCCAGTAGCGACTCTCGACCGGCGGCACGCAGCGCAGCAGTGCACGGGCCGAGGCGACCATGATGCAGTTATCGCCGCGCACGATGCGCCCTAAAGCCTCGCAGCGTTGGGCCACCACGGCGTCGTCGGGCGCCTGCTCACGCCATGGATAGTCTTTGCGCTCGGGAAAGCGGCACACATGCGCCAGACCCACATAGGCGGCCAGGCTGCGCGCGGCGCGATCGGCCGCGTCCTCGCCGCTCACGATATAGACCGTGGGACGCGGGCGGCGCGCAAACTGGGCTGCCGCCATGAGCGTGCGGCCCGACTGCGACACGGCCAGCGTCACGTCCTCGCCGGCATCGAGTCCGGCCTCGACGGTCTGCAGCGCCTCGGCAGTGTAGAGCTGCGCGGCTATACGGTGAATGAGCATGTGGTCCTCCGGCATCGCAACGCCAAAAGCCCGCCGGGGCAGGCTCGGCGGGTCGTACATCAAAACTATTGATTGTCATGGTAACGCATGGGGCGGACTCCGGCTCAAGGGCAAACCCAGCCCCGCAAAAAACGCCAGACGAAGATGCGTTCCGCCCTACCCCGCCACGCGCACGCTGGGGCACAAATCTGCCAGCGGACACTCGTCACACTTGGGTTTGCGGGCGTCGCAGATCTCGCGACCAAAGGTGATCCACTGATGGTTGACCGACTCCCAATACTCGTGCGGCAAAATCTTGAGCAGATCCTGCTCGGTCTTGAGCGGTTCCTTGGCATGCGTCTTGGGACTCAGCATCAGGCGGTGCGCAATGCGGTTGACGTGCGTGTCCACCGCAATACCCTCCACGATGCCATACCCCACGTTGAGCACGATGTTCGCCGTCTTGCGTCCCACGCCCGGCAGCTTCACGAGTTCCTTCATGTCGGCCGGCACCTCGCCGTCATAGTCGGCGACGATCATCTGCGCGGCCTCGACGGCATGCTTGGCTTTGCTCTTGTAGAAGCCGAGCGACTTGATGGTGTCCGCCACGTCAGCTACGCTCGCCCCGGCCATGGCCTCGGGCGTGGGCCACTGGGCAAACAGCCGCGGCGTCACTTTGTTGACCTGCGCATCGGTCGTTTGCGCCGAAAGCAGCACCGCGATCAGCAGGCGGAAGGGATTCTCGTGGTCCAAAAAGCACTCGACCGGGCCATAGCGACGGTTGAGGCGCTCACACACCTCGATGGCGCGCTCGCGCTTGGCGGCATTGGTCTCGCGTGGCATAACGACTCCTCGGCTCAACGGCACAATAAACTTATGGGCACAATTGTCCCACGTCCGAGACGTTTACGCCTCCAAGAATGCGCCGGTCTGACGGCTCCACAGGCTCGCGTACTCGCCGCCCGCCTCGACGAGCTGCACATGCGTGCCGTCCTCGACGATCTCGCCATCCGCCAGTACCACGATGCGGTCGAGCGCCGCCACGGTGGACAGGCGATGCGCCACCACAATGGAGGTGCGGCCGCGCATCAGGTTCTCAAGAGCTTCCTGCACCAACGCCTCGGACTCGCTATCGAGGGCAGACGTCGCCTCGTCGAGTACCAGAATCGGCGCGTCGGTGAGGATGGCACGGGCAATGGCCACGCGCTGGCGCTGGCCGCCCGAAAGCTTAACGCCGCGCTCGCCCACCATGGTGTCAAAGCCATGGGGCAGGCGGTCGATAAACTCCAGGGCATTGGCCAGGCGCGCCGCCTCGCGAATCTGCTCATCAGTGGCGTTGGGACGACCGTAGGCAATGTTTTCGCGAATGGAGCGGTGGAACAGCAGCGCCTCCTGCGGCACGTAGGCAACCTGGCGGCGCAGGCTCTGCTGCGTGCAGCGCGAGACATCCTGACCGTCCACGAGTACGCGGCCGCCCTGAACATCGTCCAGACGCAGCAGCAGCTTGGTGAGCGTCGTCTTGCCCGAGCCCGATTTACCCACCAGGCCCACGCGCTGGCCCGCCGGCACATGGAGCGTCAGGTCGTCGAACACGCTATCGCCCGCCGCGGCGTCACGGTATGCAAAGCTCAAGTGCTCAAAATCGATCGCGCCCTCGGTCACCTTAAGCTCGGGAGCATGCTCGTCGTCCGCCACCAGGCGCGGCTCGTCCAGCACGCGCGTCATCTCGGCGGCGTCACCCAGCGCGCGGTTAATGCGCTGCATCATGGAACTCACGTAGTTCAGGCGCATGGTGAGGTTATAGGTGTAGGTAAAGATCATGACGAGCGAGCCGGCCGAGATGCCAAACCACGCGTTGCCGCCCGCCACGAACACACTCACCACGGCCATGGTGATGACGATAAGGCCCGAGGTCGTAAAGTTGCGCTGCATCATGGCGTGCATCGAGACCGTTTCGGCATCGCGCGCGGCACGATCGGCGGTGTCGAACAGATCGCGTTCAAAGTCCTCTCGCCCGCAGGTCTTGACGGCCAAGATGTTCGTGACCGCGTCGGAGAGCACGCCCGAGAGCTTGTTTTGTGCGGCGGACGTCGCGGCCGAAAGCGGCATGATGCGCTTGTACATAAGCCAGACAAACGCGATGTAGACGACCATGATGCCCACCAGGATCACGGTAAATGTGGGCACCACCGGAGCGAGCGCCGTCACCGTGCAGACAACCGAGGTGATGGTGGGAATGAGCGAATACACCGTCACGTCGACCAGACCCGTGTAGCCGCTCATAAAACGGCTCGTCTGGCTCACAAGCGATCCGCCAAAGCGGCTGGTGTGGAATGTCATGGATTGATTGGAGAGCGTGTCGAAGCACAGGCGCGCCAGGTGATAGTTGCCCGCGATCTCGAGCTTGTAGACGGTGTAGTCCTGCAGCTTGGAGAGGATCTGGCCCACCAGGTTGACGAGCACGAGCGCCAAAATGTAGGGACCGAAGACCTCAAACACCTGGTCGCCCGCTACGGGGCCGGCCTGGACACGATCGACGATGAGGGCCATAACGTAGGTGTTGGCAAACGTGAGCAAAAAGATGTAACCCGCCGACGAGAACACCGAGAGAAAGACGATCAGCGGCTGCGTGCGCGTGACATCCCAAAAACGCTGCAGCGTGCGGCGCACGGTCGAGCGTTTGAGCGGGCTGGTGCTTCTCTGAGACATGGGCTTCCTTTCGCGTCTGATAGGGCGAAAGGCCATTGTTGCACATTAAAGTGCGCTTTAGGCAAGTGCGATGCGAAAAGCACCCGCGCCCTGCGCCTGCGCAGGCGCCCCGCCGTCAAGTGCCGCTAGTCCTCGTCTTCTTGGTCTGCGAGCAGGCCCGCGGACGTGAGCCCCAAGACCTCGTCGGCCTCCTTGGCGTCTTCCAGCGCGTCGATATCCTTGAGCTTGCGCTCCATGACGTTGGTACGCGTGGTGATGATGCCCTCGACCGTTTTGCCCGCAGTCTCGATCTGCTGCTGGGCGCGACGCAGCGCCGCCTGATAGCGCGGTAGTTCGGCTTTGACGGCGGAAAGCACGCGTAGCACGTCGTCGGTGCGCTTTTGCAGCCTAAACGTCTGGTAGCTCATCTGCAGGCTGTTGAGGATGGCCGCCATGGTGCTGGGGCCGGCAACGTTGACGTGATAGTCGCGGCCCAGGGTCTCGATAAGCCCAGGGCGGCTGACGACCTCAGCGTACAGCCCCTCAAACGGAACGAACATGATGCCAAAGTTGGTGGTCACGGGCACGCTCAGGTACTTTTCGCAGATGTCCTTTGCCTCGCGCTTCACCATGGTGTCGAGCGTCTTGCGCGCGGCGGCGACGGCCTCCGCGTCGCCCGACTCCTGGGCGTCGAGCAGATGCTCATACGCATCGCCCGGGAATTTGGAGTCGATTGGCAGCAGCACGGGGTCTCCCTCGTCTACCGGCAGCTTGACGGCAAACTCAACGCGCTCCGAGGCGCCGGGCTTGGTGGCGACGTTTTCCAGATACTGGTCGGGCGTGAGAATGTCCGCCAGGATCGCGCCCAGCTGCACCTCGCCCAAAATGCCGCGCGCCTTGACGTTACCCAGCACGCGCTTAAGGTCGCCCACGCCAGTGGCGATAGATTGCATGTCGCCCAGGCCCTTGTACACGGCCTCGAGCTGGTCGCTCACCTGCTTAAACGATGCAGACAGGCGATCGTTGAGCGTACGGGAGAGCTTCTCGTCCACCGTCGCACGCATCTGATCGAGCTGCACGTTGTTGTCTTTGCGGATGGCGCCCAACTGGGCATCGACCGTCTCGCGCACCTTGTCCAGGCGGTGCTCGATGCCTTCGCGGTTGGCGCCGAGCTGTTGAGCCGTCTCGCGGCGCAGGTCATCCATACGGTCACCCGCCTGCGAGAACTCGCGCGCAATGGTCAGGTAGCGCTGCTGCTCTACGGCGGCGTCGGTGGTCTGCTGCTGCGCGATGGCATTGGCCGTGCGGCGGGTTTCGGCCAACGCGACGTTCAGGGTGTCGAGCGTGCTGTTGGCCTGCTCGAGCGCTGCCAGCGTTTCCGCGCTACTGTCGCCACGCTCCCGCAACTCGGCACGCAGGCTCTTGAGCTGGAGGGCGCAAGCCACAGCAACCCCCACCGCCACCAAGGCGATCACAACAAGCACAATATCAATAGCAGACATAAACTCCGCCCAACAAACCCAATCGAGCACCAATCAAAACCGCGATCAATCTTACCCTGTCAAACGCAGCTCATGTCCAATCGAGCGCAGACAAGTTACCTTTGCACTATGGGTGCTGGTCCGCTAGCTCTCCCAGCTGGCGCGGATGGTTGCCGCGGCATCCCCCAAGCGCTGACCGAGAGCTGCCAAGTGCTGAAGTACCTCATTGGGCGAGGCGCCGTTGAGAATGCACGTGAGGGCATATGAGGCCAAGAAGATTACCGCGAGCCCCAGCGGGATCAGCACGATCATCGCCAGCGTACGCAGGCGCTGGGCCCAGCGACGGTGACGCGCACGACGTTTATCGAACGCGAGCTCCTGCGCATATGAATCCTGCTGTACGGAATAGGCCTCTGGCGCCGATTCACACCCGGGCACAGCTGCAGGTACAGCAGCGGGCACGACATTTTGCGCAAAGGGCTGGGCTGCCGCCCCGTGCATTTGCATCTCCATGAGTCGTTGCTGCTGACGCAGCATGCGCTCAGCTTGTCGCTGCGGAGTCTCAAGAAACAGATCCATGCTGGCCTCCAAAATCGGAGCATTCGACGCTTACGACCAGCATCCCGCACCGCCATGACCGCGACAACGCAATCGCCGGCAATAGCCACAAAGTTTCTTTTGCTCAAAAGCTGTCGAAAAGCTCAACAACTCCCCTACCAGCACTTTCTCTGAGCTTTTTTCGCCAGCAATCTTTTGGCCTTCCGCCCTTACGCCAACTGACCAAAATCTAACCAAAAGCTTGACGAAAATTGTGGAGACCGGGACCCCACAAAAACGTGCCGCCCCAAAAAGGGGCGGCACACAACCTTTTTTATCAGCTTTTCTGTATCGAGCACGCGACGACCCAACGCCGGAGCGCAAGGCGGGGAAATACCTTTGCCTCGCGCGACTCTGCGAAGCCGTGAGCGAGAGGGAAAGGTATTTCCCCGCCCTGCGCTCCGCAGCAGCCAGCGCCAAGCGCTAGTAGTTCACCACCTGCTCCTCAAAGTACGCCTTGGGGTGGTTGCACACCGGGCACACCTCGGGCGCCTCGGCACCAACGTGCAGGTGCCCGCAGTTCAGGCACTTCCACACCTTTACGCCCTCGCGCTCAAACACCTCGCCCGACTCAATGCGCTCGACGAGCTTGTTGTAGCGCTCCTCGTGAGCCTTCTCGACAGCAGCGACGCCGCGGAACTTCGCGGCGATCTCGGCAAAGCCCTCCTCATCGGCGGTCTTGGCAAACTCGTCGTACATCTCGGTCCACTCGTAGTTCTCGCCCGCGGCGGCATCGCGCAGGTTATCCAGAGTGCCGGGAACGGCGCCATCGTGCAGATACTTAAACCACAGCTTGGCGTGCTCGGACTCGTTACCCGCCGTCTCGGCAAAGATATTCGAGATCTGAACGTAGCCGTCCTTTTTGGCCTTAGATGCATAGTAGCGATACTTGGTGTGCGCCTGGGACTCACCGGCAAAAGCGGTCTCAAGGTTCTTCTTGGTTTGGGAGCTCTCAAAATCCATAGGTGTACTTCCCTTCAATACATGCCGCCCATAGGCTTTGAGCGGCCTTATTTTATGGTACCCCCTGCCGAAAATCTAAACCTTAAAATTCGAGCGGGCTACACACTCAGCCAACGATCGTCCTCGGAGCGGCAAAAGCCCTCACGCTCCAGATCGGCTAGAATGCCCGCGACAAGCTCGCACTCGACCGGCCCGCGACCGGCCGCCGTCTCCATCTCGTTAACGCCCCCCACGGCGTCAGCAAGCGTAATCCCCGCCGGCTGGCCATCGCGCGCTGCCAGCAACATTCGCACGATATGCGCGCGCTTTTGGCGACGTGAGCCCTCAAACTTTGATTGACGGCTATAGCCCGCCGACCGCCTGGACGGATTGGGCAACGTCTTTTTTAGATATGCGCCGTAATCCAGCAACGCGTAATACCACGCGCGCGGCGTGTCGGCATCATCGAGCGGCACGGCAAAGGGAGCGATCTCGTCGGTCGCCGCACCGGGGGCCGCCGGACAGGCGGCTTGGATCAGCGGCACCAGCTCGCGATCGGGAACAGCCGGCATATCGGGAAAGAAGTGATGCAGAAAGACCGTGCGCACGTTGGTCTCCAGATACACGCCCGGAAGATCAAACGCAAACGACCGGATACCCTGCGCCGTTGCCGGGCCAATACCAGGAAGAGCGACCAAGTCACGTGTCTCGTGCGGAAACTCCCCGTCCCAGTCCTCTATAACGCGCTGGGCGGCCTTGTGGAGCGCCAGAGCGCGTCGGTTGTAGCCCATCCCCTGCCAAGCGTCCAAAACATCGGAAGGCGCGGCCTGGGCAAGCGCCTGCACAGTCGGAAAACGATCGAGCCACACCGGCATGCGCGCCTCCACGCGCGGCACCTGCGTTTGCTGCAGCATGACCTCAGAAAGCCAAATGATGTACGGATCGCGTGTGCGGCGCCACGGAAGGTCGCGATAACGCAGGACCCCTTCCGAACGAATCATCGAACGAAAGGGGTCCTGAATCATGGCTATGCTCCTTATGCGGCGCTATTCCTCCCGGCAAGCGCACGCGCAGGTGGCGTACTCGGGAAACGCTTCGCGGTCGGCGAACTTGGGATCGACGGCCGGGAACTGGCGGTGAGCGACGATGTCGCCGAGCGAAACGGAATCGAGGTAGTCGCGCATCAACGCCTGGGCTCCGGCCCACAGGGGATGATAGCAGCACGCGCCCATGCGCGCACAGTCACCATCAGGCGCGGTGCAATCGTTCATAACCATAGGACCCTGAACGGCCTCGACGACCTGACGAATGGTGACGTCGTCCGGACTGACCTTGAGACGCATGCCACCGTGGACGCCACGCAGGCTCTCCACAATACCGGCCTGGACCAAGCCGTGCTGAATCGAGCGGGCAAACGAATACGGGACATTGACCTCTTCGGCAGCGGTGCGAACAGAAAGCAAACACTCCGGATCCTCGGCAAGCATCGCCAGCATACGAAGGGCGTAATCAGTCTTCCTCGATATGTCCATTTTTCCCCTTTCAAGGAATACGAACAGCTCGAACGAGCTCCGGGGCCGAGCTTGTGTCGAGACGCTAAATGACCGCCAGGACATCCAAATGGTAAATCGGATATCCACTGAGTGCCGCGCTTGGAGCGAAATGCATCAGATGCGGCGCACAGTGCAATTTAGTATAACCTAACCCCCTGTCTCGTTGAACAGGTGTTGCGCAACAAAGCTGCTGTTTAGACAGATATGCTTATTGGATTTTACTTGCGTTCCCGAAGGCGCGGAGATTCTGGGCAAAGATGCCTCAGGGCGATCGTTCTATCGAAACAAAGTGTATCAAACGCAAAAAGCCACGTCCGAAGACGTGGCTTTAATTGCGTTGGCGGGAAGTACGGGGCTCGAACCCGCGACCTCCGACGTGACAGGCCGGCGCTCTAACCAAACTGAGCTAACTCCCCAGGCAGGCGTTCGCGTTTGTTTCCGCTCGCGTGCGCTGCGGGGATTAGTATACACAGAAGTCTGTCCGGCGCGCAACAACTTTTTTGAAAAAATTTTTCGGTCCCTCCGGGAGGGTCTCCGGGGCTGGGGGCGGGGGTTAAGTTTGCTGCTCTACAGTCCTGCGCAAGACGGAAAGCACATTAAGTGCTTTCCTTTGCGTGCGGAACTCGCG
>NZ_CAXTGI010000009.1:0-58901 GCF_964243765.1 Collinsella aerofaciens
TTGCCCGTATCGTAGGCAATGCGCCGAATGCTCGCCATCGAAATTTATCGGTGGCCCACTTCAGACTGTAATGGGCAGTGTGCTTCACGGCGTCCGCCCCTGATAATCGAGTTTTCTTATTTATGGTTCCGCTGTGCCTCGAGCACATCGAGCGGCGTAAGCGCCTGAATAGCGCGCTCTTTTCCAAAGATTGCCGAGCACACGAGCGTTCCCGACATAACCAGGCAAACCGCGAGCGCGATTCCAAAGGCCCAGAATGCGAAGAGGTGGCCAAAGTTGATCGGCTGCTGCAGCATAAACGTGAAGAACGACGTGGCAAGACCCATAAAGACGCAGGGCACATTGGAGCAGATCGAGACAAACCAAAACCGTCCCGGCAGAAAATCTCAATCTGTAACACCTGGCCGCCCAAATCGGGTCTAGATGTTACAGATCGAGATTTTGTTTGAGATGTTGGGAATTGGGCTGAGAGAACAGTCCCGGAATAACAAAAAAGCTCGCCGGCTAGGCCGACGAGCTGCAAGTTCTTGGTCGCGGGGGCAGGATTTGAACCTACGACCTCCGGGTTATGAGCCCGGCGAGCTACCAGACTGCTCCACCCCGCAATGTCTGGGCGCCTCATGTGCGCAAGAAAGAATATTACGCGGGAGTTCGGTAAACGGCAAGGAAAATCTCGTAGAGCATAATTCCTTCATATTTAAGCCCCTCAGACCATATCACCGTAAACGAATCGCAGCCGAGCGCCGTCGACGGCACGTATACAATGGTGCGCGTCCCTTTATGCCAACACCGGGAGTAGACATGCTGCTCGCTATCGATATGGGAAACACGCAGACGGCCATGGGCCTGTTTGACGGAGACGAGCTGGTGCAGTCGTGGCGCATGCCCACCGACCGCTCCTATACCGCCGACGAGATCCACGTGCGCCTGATGGGTTTCTTTAAGATGTACGGCCTTTCGCTCGATGCGGTCGACGCGATCGCTTTTGCCGGCGTAGTGCCGCAGCTCTCGCGCGAATGGCACGCCGTAGCCGACCGCATTGCCGTGGACGCCATCGTCATCGGACCGCAGACGGCCGCGGTGACCAAGCTGCGTGCGGCGCGTCCCCAGGCCGTAGGCGCCGACCGTGTCGCCAACGCCGTTGCGGCCGAAACTTTCTACGGCGCGCCGGCGATCGTGGTGGACTTTGGCACCGCGACCAATATCGACGTCATCGATGAGGACGGTTATTACATTGGCGGAGCGATCGCGCCGGGTATCCGCATCTCCATGGACGCGCTTGCCACCCGTGCCGCCAAGCTCGCCAGCGTGCCGCTCGAGGCACCCGAGCACGCCATCGGTCGCGACACCGAGGAATGCATCAAGGTCGGCGCCGTGATGGGCGCCGCCGCCATGGCCGAGGGCCTGGTCACACGCATGAAGCGCGAGCTGGGACGCGAAGACGCCACCGTTATCGCCACGGGCGGTCTCGCCGGCATCGTCGCCGATTCGACCGATGCCTTCGACGTGGTCGACGGACAACTCACCATCAAGGGTATCTGCGAAATCTACCACCGCATGCAGGAGCTGGGGTAAGACAGGGGCTTAAGTCGAGCGCGAGCGCGAGCGGCGAACTAGGCAACACATCGGCCCTATTCCTCAAAATCGAAAATTTTTCAGTTTTGGGGAATAGGACGCTGGTAACCCATTCCCCAAACAAGCGAGGCCCTCCCCGGCACAGCCGAGGAGAGCTTCGTTGTCATCGTTATCTTTGGGCGCGGGCGCCTCGCGTTACAGCCCGCGAATCCGTACGGCCTCGGGCGGAAACTCCTGCTCGCCGGCATCGGTCTTGATGGTCGCGCGGCCCCAGATGTCCAGACCCGCGAACACACCGACCGCGAGCGGCAGGCCGTTGGGCGACACCGCCGCAACTTGGCGGCCCAGCAGCGGCACCATATCGAAATACTCGCCCAGCACGGGAGCCAGCGGACCGGCAGCGCCCTGCGGCGTGTTGGCAACAACCGCCCAGGCGTCCACGCGGGTCAGCACGGCGGCGGACAGCGCCTCGACCAGCGCTTCGTCGGCCACATCCACACCGAGCTCGCTCAGCGCCGAGCGCTCAATATCCACCGTCACGGCACCGAACATGCCCGCGGCACCGGCACCGCCGTTCACGGCAACACGCGCGAGCGACGTCTCAAACGCAGGCGCACCGCACACGATATCGCTCGGCCACTGGATACCCACTTTACCGGCAAGGCCCAACCCCGGCGTCGAAGCCGTGCCCACGAGCGCGTCCATCATGCCCATCGCGGCCACAAACGGCAGGCCGTGGAAGGCGTGCATATTCACATCGGGGCGCACGACCAGCGAAAACGTCAGCGACGCCTCGCCCGCGCTCCACGCGCACCAGCCCGCGGACGCACCCTCGCGACCCGCGTCGCGCGCGGCGTCAAGCTCGGTGCCAACGGCCACAGCATTCATCTCAATCATCTACATACGCCCCAATTCGCCCACGATATGGCCCACGCGATCCTCGGGCTCCTTGACCTCGACGCCGTTGTAGCGGAAGAACCGAGCCGGGTCGTGCATCAGGTCCTCGAGCGGCACCAGCACAAAGTCACGCTCGCCGATCAGCGGATGCGGCAGGCGCAGCTTCTTGCCGCCGTGGGTCTCGCCGTCCATCCACAGCAGGTCCAAGTCGATGGTGCGCGGGCCGTTGGCCTTGGCCTTCTTGGAACGGTCGCGGCCCAGCTCGGCCTCGATCTTCATGAGCTCGTCAAGCAGCACCAGCGGAGCCAGCTCGGTCTTAATCTCGATGACGGCGTTGGCAAACGCGTCCTGGCGCGTCTCGTAGGCCGGCTCGCTCTCGTAGATCTTGGAGGAGTTGGACACGCAGGTGAGTGGAATCTCGGCGATCATGTCGCGTGCGGCGCGGATGTTGTCACAGCGATGCCCCAGGTTGGAGCCCACGGCCACAAACGCGCGGCGCGGCTGCGGCTTGGCAACCGCCCAGTAGCCGTTCAGGAACTGCGCAAAGCCCGCGGCGTCGTGCACGCGCACAATGTTGGCACCGGCCTGGATGGCGCCCAGGCACACGCCAAACGTAGCGGCATCGCGCTCGGCGGCCTCGGTCACGCCCGAGACGGCGCCCACAAAGCGCTTGCGCGATACGGCGCACATGAGCGGATAACCCAGTGACGCCATCTTGGCAGTCTCGCGCTGGATGACGATGTCCTCGTTGGCCGTCTTGCCAAAGCCCGGACCGGGATCAATGCAGATGCGGTCGCGCGACACGCCGGCGTGGATGAGCGCGCGGGCCTGGTCGGACAGAAAGCCCATGACGCGGCGCATGATGGGCGCCGAATCGGGCAGGGTGAAGCGGCGGAGCTGCGAGGTGGGCACGTAGGCTTCCTCGCGGCGGGCGCTGCGGCGCATCATGGCGGCCAGGCGGTCATTGGGCTCCGATGCGGCCTCGGTGGCCTCGGGCGCGGGCGCGACGGTCTCGGCGGCAGCAGCCTGCTCGGCGGCCGGCGTCTCCCGCTCGCTTGCAGGCTCGGTCGCGGGCTCCGGATCGCCAAACGGCAACGAGGGCTGCACCACGCCGCCCGGAAGCTTGGCCTCCGGCTTAGGCTCGCCCAGCAACTTGCCGCGACGGCGGCGAGCCGGCTTCTCAGCCTCACGCGCGGCCTCGGCAGCCGCCTCGCGCGCCTTCTCGGCAACAAACGCCGCAGCCGAGGTATCGAGCTGCACCGTTGCGTGCGTGCGTGTAGGCGCGGCGACCTCGCCGGCATGCATCACGATGACGCCGCAGGTGCTCGTCTTAACAAACTCGACCATCTTGGGGTCGGTGAAGCCCGTCACGTCGTTGACGATCGAGGCGCCGCAGCGCACGGCCGCCTTGGCAACCGCCACGTGGCGCGTGTCGATCGAGACGATGGCGCCCTCTTTGGCCAGCGCGCGCACCACGGGCAGCACGCGGCGAGCCTCCTCGTCGGGATTAACCGGGGTAAAGCCGGGGCGCGTGGACTCACCGCCCACGTCGATGATGTCGGCGCCGGCGTCAAGCATCGCCAGGCCGTACTCGATGGCGGCATCCGGGTCGAAGTGCTCCCCGCCGTCGCTAAACGAATCGGGCGTCACGTTGAGGACGCCCATGATGCGCGGACGGTCAAAGCTGAGCTCGTACTTTCCGCACCGCCATGTCTTGCTGTCGTTCGCCATGAACATCCTCCTAAAATGCCCACGCCGCCGAGCTTGGGGAGCTGGCGGCGGGGTCGCTTTGCACTCAGTCTTTCTATTGTATCCGCGCGCGCGGGCTAGAACGCAAACGCGGCCGCGATGTCGCAAGAAATCAGCAGGTCGGCATTTGCATCCTGATCGGTGGGAGCAAGGTTGCATATGGCCAGCGTATCGCCGGTAAAGTAGTGTGTGAGACCCGCCGCCGGGTACACCACGAGCGATGTTCCGCCCACGATGAGGGCATCGGCCACGGCAATGGCGGCGACGGCGCCGGTCAACACATGCTCGTCGAGCGGCTCTTCGTAGAGCACCACATCGGGCTTGATGCGACCACCGCACGCGGGGCACACGGGCACGCCCGCGGCGTCCTCGTGCTCGCGCGAGCAAATCCATTCGGCACTATAGAGCGCGCCGCACGTCTGGCAAATGTTGCGATGGACCGATCCGTGCAACTCAAACACGCGCTGCGAGCCCGCCATCTGATGCAAGCCGTCGATATTTTGCGTCACCACGGCATCAAGCTTGCCGACGCGCTCCAGCTCGGCCAGCTTGGTGTGGCAGCGGTTGGGCTTAGCGTTAAGCGCGATCATCTTGGTGCGGTAGAAGTCGAAGAACTCCGCCGGATGCGTCTCGTAAAAGCTGTGCGACAGCATGGTCTCGGGCGGATAGGCAAACTGCTGGTGATACAGGCCGTCCACGCTGCGAAAATCGGGAATGCCGCTTGCCGTGGAAACACCAGCGCCGCCAAAGAACACCACGCGCTCGTGGGCGTCGAACAGCTCCGCCAGCGCCGCGGAGGCCTGCTTGGGGTCCGATATTGCCTGCGTCATATGAGTCCTCCGTCCGTGTTGGTCGGGCCGCGTCGGGCGATGTCATGCACGCAGCCTTTGAGTCGGCACACGCGGAGCCCGCCGGCGCCCCTGTTGCGCTAATCTTAAGCCTGCCAACCCCGTCGAAAGGACACCATGCCTCAGACTTACACTTTTGCCTCGTGGAACGTCAACGGCCTGCGCGCCGTGCTCAAAAAGGACCCGAGCTTTATCCAGATCGCGCAGGAGCTCGATGCCGACATCCTGGCGCTGCAAGAGACCAAGCTGCAAGAGGGCCAGGTCGATATTGACCTGCCCGGCTATCACCAAACCTGGAGCTACGCCGAGCGTAAAGGCTATTCGGGCACTGCGGTCTTTAGCCGCCAGAAACCGCTGTGCGTGCTGCATGCCGACGCGCTGTTACCCCACGCCGGCGAGGGCGAGGCGGCCGTACTCGTCGCCCAAGCCGCAACCGAGGGCCGCGTCTGCGCGCTGGAGTTCGACAAGTTCTGGTTTGTGGATGTCTACACTCCTAACGCGCAAAACGAACTCGCCCGCATCGACGTGCGTATGGCTTGGGACGATGCCTATCGCGGCTTTTTGAGCGCGCTTGAACGCGAGACCGGCAAGCCCGTCGTAACTTGCGGCGACTTTAACGTGGCGCACGAGGAGATCGACCTTAAGAACCCCAAATCCAACCGCGGCAACGCCGGCTTTTCGGACGAGGAGCGCGGCAAGTTTACCGAGCTACTCGACGCCGGCTTTACCGATACCTGGCGCACGGCAAACCCCGATGTCGAGGGCGTCTACAGCTGGTGGAGCTACCGCTTTAATGCCCGCAAGAACAACGCCGGTTGGCGCATCGATTACTTCCTGGTAAGTGATTCAATCGCCACCAACGTTCGCGACACCGGTATCCGTGGCGACATCTTTGGCAGCGACCACTGCCCCGTCACCCTCACGCTAGAGCTCTAGCCCCAACTGATCCCCTGGGGACGGAGGAAAACGGATCATTTTGGGCCTCGTGAGGGCATCCGCGTGACCCATCCGCCACGAAACACGCCCATCTACTACGTTTAAGCCACTACCCTCAACCACAGCGAACAACGCAAAAAGAAAACCGCAGGTAGAAAGCCTGCGATTTTTCATAAAACGTGGTTATGGTTGGGGGTAGCAGCTTAAACGTAGTAGATGGGCCAGTTTCATGGCAAGCGCCGTCAACTGATTCCCTGGGGACATCTGGGGACGGAAGAAAATGGATCAATTTGGCTCTCTGAGGACCACGATGCCCGTCATATCAGCCGGCCATTCCAAAACTATGCCGGTTTACGGGGCTGAATCGCGAACCCCCAACCATACGCAATTCCGAAATAATAAAACCGCAGGTAAACGGCTTGCTCTATTTCAAAAATAGCCGGCATGGTCTGCTTGTGCCAATCTGGCCCCGTAAACCGGCATAGTTTTAAAATGGCACTTCGGCAGTATTGATTCCCGCCCCGGCGCAACCAGCCCTACAGCCCGTATTTCACGACGACACGGTTAATGCGCCGGCACCAAGGCTTGTACAGGGCGACCAAAAACACGCAGGTCGCAAGGCCGTGCATGATATCGAACGGTACGGCGGTGGCAAGACGCGCCATGGCACCCGCCCACGTGAGCGGTTGAACAAAACCGATAATGTCGTAGGCGTTGATCACAACGCCGTACAGCAAACCCGAAGCAAAGCCGTAGGTCAGCAGCGCCGGCATACGCACGGTGCCATCGGCGCGATCAAAAGCGCCGGCATGCGCCAGCGCACCGCCAACGTATCCCACGAGCCCCCAAGCATACATCTGCCACGGCGTCCACATGCCCTGTCCAAAAAAGAAATTGCTGGTCAGCGCCGCCAGCGCGCCAACCATAAAACCATTGCGGCGGCCAAGCGTCGCCCCCGCGATAATGGCGATGGCACTCACGGGTTTAAAGTCGGGAATGGGGCCAAACAAGATGCGCCCCGCCGCGGCCAACGCCGCCAGAACCAGCGTTGGCATAATCTGGCGCAGACCCGGTCGCGACGCCTCGTAGCCTGCAAAGAACAGCGCAAGCACCAGCGCCACCACGACAAGCATGGCGAGCGCCGCCTGCTCAACGCCCGCCAGCAACGCCGCAGCCATCACGGCTGGCACCGCCAGCAGCAGCGGTATCTCCAGTTTTGCGAGTAGGCGCACGATGCGATAATCCGCCATCCCATCACGCCCTATAAAACACGTTGTCGGCAAAGAAGTCGGTCGGCGGCTCCATGCAGGCGATCTCGCCGTCGAACATCATGGCGACGTCGTCGGACACCTGCTCGGCAAAGTCTAAGTCGTGCGTGGCCATGATGACGGTACCGCCGGCATTTGCATGGTCACGCAGGGCGCGAGCGATGATGCGGCGGCTGGCCAAGTCCAAACCCTTGGTGGGCTCATCAAGCAGTAGCAGCTCCGGACCAATCAACAGCAGCTTTGCCAACGCAAGCAGCTGGCGCTGACCGCCCGAAAGATCGTACGGGTGACGCGCCTCCAAGCCCGCCAGGCCCAGGCGCGCTGTCTGCTCCCGTGCTGCGGCCTCGTTGTATCCGCAGGCCGAAGCCCATTCCATCAGCTCGTCGCGCACCGTTTCGGCGACCAGCAATGCCTTGGGATTCTGTGGCAGCAGCGCAGCCGAGGCCGCCCCGCGCACCATGCGGCCACGCTGCAGCTTAGCCGTCTTGGCCAGCACCGAGAGCATCGTCGACTTGCCGCAGCCGTTTCCGCCCACGACTGCATGCACCGCACCGGCCGAAAACGCCACGTCGAGCCCGCGCAGCACCCAACCGCCCGCGCGATCGTAGCGAAACCAGCTCCCTGCCAGGGTGGTAGCCGACCCGCCGTGCATTTTTTGGAGTATTCTGCTCCCATCCGTGCGCGGGAAGGCTTCCGAGCCGTTCTCGAGCGACGTTTGCGCCACAAATTCGGACGATTTGTCCAATTTCGAACTTTTTTTCGCGCTCGATACGTCCCCGGGCGGCTCCAGAGAGCCCAAATTGTCCTCACGCCTGCTGAATACTCCGTTTTTTGCACATCGGACGGCACCCCACCCCAACATGTCGTCGGAAAACAACGATTCTCGGCGTCCCAAAGAAGCCATATCCGCCACCTCGCGCACGCGACCGTCCTCAATCCGGTACGCACACGTCGCATACTCGAGCATTGGACGCGGTTGATGCGTAGCCACAACAACCGTGCAGCCCAACTCACGGTTCACGCGAAACAGCGCGTGCAGAAAATTCTTCTCGGCAACGGGATCGAGCTGAGACGTGGGCTCGTCGAGTAGCAGCACACGCGGACGCAGCGCCAGGACGGCGGCAAGCGACAGCAGCTGCTTGCGGCCGCCCGAAAGCGTATCGGTATCGCGATGAAGCCAGTCCTCCAGACCAAAGAAATAGCTGGTCTCAGCTACGCGACGGCGCATCTCATCACGTGCTAGCCCCAAGTTTTCCAGGCCAAACGCCATCTCGTGCCACACGGTTTCGCACACGATCTGGTTCTCGGGATCCTGGAACACATAGCCCACGCGCTCCGCCGATGCCCGCACGTCCATGTCGGCAACGTTCTCGCCCAGCACGCGCGCATCACCAGTGCGCTCGCCCGCCGGCGCGATCTCGGGCTTGAGCAGCGACAGCAGCGTCGACTTGCCCGAACCGGTACCGCCAACAAGCAGCGCAAATGCACCTTGGGGAACACGCCAATCAAGCCCCTCGAGCACCGGTGCCTCGGCCCCGGGATAGGCAAAACTAAGGCCCTGCACCTCAATCGCCGGAATATCCGGGCCGCACGCCGCGCCCGACACCGGGCCCCTATCCAACCGAGCCATCAGCCAAACCTCTTCTCATCAATCGCGTGCGACGCGCAAGGCAGCATCATCCAGGCAGCGTACACGACATAGCCCAGCCACGGCGCCGGCACCGAGAGCTGCGGATAAAACGAATACTGCGTTGTCGCGGTCCATGCCACCGCCACCGCGGCGGCACCAAACACCGCAAGCCCAGCCAGCGCGGCAACGTCGCTGCGCCCCAGTCGATACCGCGCATACGTCGTACGACGCGTCGCGGCACCCCACCCGCGCGAGCGCATCGCGTCCGCGCGCTCCAGCGAATCTTCCATGCCCCAGCCCATCAACACACTCGATGCCCGCAAACGCGAACGCACGGGGTCGGCCGGCGCGCGGCCCGGCACATCAATCGCATCCTGCACCGCCAGCACCGTACGACCGCGGCGCAAAAACTGCGGGATAAGCCTCATGCACATCGAGATCATGAGCGCAATCACCGGCGCGGCATTGCCCAGCAGCGCGAGTACCTTGTCGTATTCGAGCATCGATGCCGCCGCCTCAAACCACAACACGCTCGCCACAAACAGCCCGCCCATGCACAGGCCGTATACCATGCTCTCCAGATACACCGCGCGCATGCCAATACGGAACAGCTCCGTCGAACCCGAGGCGCTAAACAGCGGATTGAGCAGCGCGATAATCAAAATCACCGGCAGCTGCCAGCGGAGTGCGCCCAGCGTGCGGGCAGCCCCACGCATCGCAAATCCATACGCCAGCCCGCCCGCAAGTGACAGCGCAATCAGCACCGGCTGCATCGAGAACATAGTGGGCCCCAGCGTCAGCACTATATAGAGTGCCGGCACAGCCGGATGCGACATCGAGAATGCCGCGACGGGCTCGTTGCCCGATTCCTCTCGCATGATATCCACGGGCACCCCATCCCCTCGCTCAAACGTCAACGCCGCAGCGCCGCCACCATACACAACCAGCGCAAACACCGCGTCAACGGCACCGACATCGGCGGCAATGCGTCAATCGTTACGCGCTCGTCATATGCCTGCGGTATCATATTGCGCCGTGTATCGTTTCCAAACACACGTCTCTATAACGTAACAGGAGATCACATGGACGCAACCGCAATTATCCTCGCTGCCGGCGAGGGCACCCGCATGAAGTCGAACCACTGCAAGGTTTCGCACAAGATCCTGGGTAAGCCCATGGTCCAGTGGATCGTCGACGCCACCATCAAGGCCGGCTGCAGCCGCGTCGTGGTCGTCATCGGCAGCCACGCCGACGAGATGCGCGCCCTCATCGATGGCGCCTACGCCAACAGCGCCACCAAGGTCGAGTGCGTCGAGCAGACCGAGCGCCTGGGCACCGGCCACGCCGTCAAGGTCGCGCTCGAAGCCTGCGGCATCACGCAAGGCCCCGTCGTTGTGCTCAACGGCGACCTGCCGCTCATCACCGCCGACACCGTCGCCAAGTTCGCGCAGACCGTCGCCACCGGCGAGCTCGCCTGCACCGTCATGACCATGACCCCGCCCGACCCCTTCGGCTACGGCCGCATCAAGCTGGGCGCCGATGGTCAGATCGAACGCATCATCGAGCAGAAGGACTGCACGCCCGAGCAGGCCGCCGAGCTACTCGAGTGCAACGCCGGCTGCTACGCCTTCGACGGCGCGCAGCTCGCCGCCCACATTAACGAGATCGGCAACGACAACGCGCAGTCCGAGTACTACCTGCCCGACATGCTCGAAATCCTCAAGGGTCACGGCCAGGCAGTCTCCATCTTCCACTGCGACGACTACCGCGACGGCCTGGGCGTCAACAGCCGCATCCAGCTCGCGCAGCTTACCGCCATCGCGCGCGACCGCATCAACGAGCACTGGATGGCCGAGGGCGTTACCTTCATCGACCCCACGCAGGCCTGGATCGGCCCCGATGCCACCATCGGCCGCGACACCATCGTGTGGCCGCAGACGCACCTGATCGGCCACGTCACCGTGGGCGAGGAGTGCCAGCTCGGTCCCAACAGCCGCCTCACCGACACCACCGTCGGCAGCGGCTGCACCATCGATGAGACCATCGCCATCGAGGCCGTCATCGAGAACGGCGTCGACTGCGGCCCGCGCGCCTACCTGCGCCCGGGCACCCACATGCTCGATGGCTCCAAGGCCGGTACGCACGTGGAGATCAAGAAGTCCACGATCGGCGAGGGCTCCAAGGTGCCACACCTGTCCTACATCGGCGACACCACCATGGGCTCCGGCGTCAACGTGGGCGCGGGCTCCATCACCTGCAACTACGATGGCGTGCACAAGCACAAGACCGTCATCGGCAAGGATGCCTTCATCGGCTCCGACACCATGATGGTCGCGCCCGCTCAGATCGGCGACGGTGCACTCGTGGCCGCCGGCTCCGTCATCACCGAGCCGGTCCCGGCAGACGCGCTCGGTCTGGGCCGCGCCCGTCAGGTAAATATTGAGGGCTGGGCTGCCGATTATCGCCGCCGCCTGCACGAGGACGACGAGGTATAACGTTTTACCAAGCACAAAAGGAGCTGTTCCATGGGGACGGCTCCTTTTTCTATCGTGACCTGCGCGACCGGATGAGTGGTCGGTTCGTGTCCGTTGACGGTAAAGACGTTATCAAGACCCGATCAACCCCGCCGCACGGTTACAATGCAACAAGGCATCTATATGGCATTCGATGTATAAAGGAGAAGGGTAATGCCGATTAATGATCCCGAGAAGTCGGAGAATATGCGCAAGTCCATCCGCGTGTATTCCGGTTCCTCCAACCGTCCCCTCGCTCAGAAGATCGCTGAGTACCTTGGGGTCGAGCTTTCGGGCCTTACGCTAAAGCAGTTCGCCAACGGTGAGATTTACGCCCGCTACGACGAGACCGTCCGCGGCGCCGACGTCTTCCTGATTCAGTCCGTGGCCGGCGGCAACGTCAACGATATGCTCATGGAGCTGCTCATCGCCACCGACGCTGCCAAGCGCGCATCCGCCCGCTCCATCACCGCCGTTATCACTCACTACGGCTATGCCCGCCAGGACCGCAAGGCCGGCCCGCGCGAGCCCATCACCGCCCGCCTCGTCGCCAACCTGCTCGAGCGCGCCGGTGTCAACCGCATCATCACCCTCGACCTGCACCAGGGCCAGATCCAGGGCTTCTTCGATATCCCGGTTAACCACCTGTCCGCACTGCCGCTGTTTGGCCAGTACTACAACGACATGCACTTCGACACCGACAACCTGGTTGTCGTCTCCCCCGACGTGGGCCGCGCCAAGGCCGCCAAGAAGCTGTCCGACATGCTCGGCTGCGACCTAGCCATCGCCCACAAGGGCCGTCCGCGTCACAACGCCGCCGAGGTCATGGGCATCATCGGTGACATCAAGGGCAAGACCTGCATCATCAACGACGACATGATCGACACCGCTGGCACCCTGTGCGCCAACGTCAAGGAGCTCAAGGCTATGGGCGCCGGCGACATCTACGTCTGCGCCACCCACGGCATCTTCTCCGGTCCGGCCATCGAACGCCTGAACGACGCCCCCATCGTCGAGTGCGTCGTCACCGATGCCATTCCCGTCGAGGTCGGCGGCAAGATCAAGACTATCTCAGTCGCCGAGGAGTTCGCTCAGGCCATCTCCGCCGTTTACCACGAGGAGCCCGTCTCCACGCTCGTCGGCGGCGACTTCGCGCTGTAATCGCATCGTCCTTGCAACCCGGCGCATCGCCGTCGGAACAGAAGAAACCCCCGCGCTCCCCCTTGCTTCGCAAAGGTCGCGCGGGGGTTTCTTCTGTTCCGACGGCTCGCTCTGCCGCGGCCGCTCTTTTGTCTGGTGGGATTTCGCTGAAACGAAGTCTCGCCTTCGGCGGGCGTGGTAGCCTTTGTCGTTGATTAAACTTTTATGTGTAACGGAAGGACAAATATGGCAGCTGCACAGCCGCTTAAGATTCGCATGGTTGCCGGGCTTGGCAACCCGGGCGAGGAATATGCCGAGACCCGCCACAACGCCGGCTTTAAGGCGATTGACGAGCTGGCCCGTCAGGCCGGCGTCACGTACTGGAAAAACCAGGCCGGCGCCGAGGTCGCACTCATCAACATCAACGATCCCGAGGAAGAGGGTGGCAAGCGCCAGATTGTACTGGTCAAGCCGCAGTCGTACATGAACACCTCGGGCGGACCCATCTCCAAGCTTTGCCGCGAGTACAAAATCAAGGCCGAGGAGCTGCTTGTAATCCACGACGAGCTCGACATTCCCGCCGGCGACGTACGTGTCAAGGTGGGCGGCGGCCACGCCGGCCACAACGGCCTGCGCTCCATCATCGACAAGATGGGCAGCCGCGACTTTAGCCGTATCCGCACCGGCATCGGCAACCCTCCCGGCAAGATGGCCGTGGCAGACTATGTGCTCAAGCAGCTGCGCGCCCGCGAGGCCGAGGACTTCCAGGACACCTGCGCCCGCGCCGCCGACGCCGCCGGCCTGGCAATCGTGCACGGCGTGATCTATGCCCGCGACCACGTCAACGGCGCCGCCTCCGCCAACGGCAAGCACTAAAACCTACCGTTTAGGGATGTTTATTTTGGCAGGTTCTATCTACAGAAACGCCCCGGTGGCCGCATCGCAATAAACCCCGCGCCGCCATACACGCATAACACCCCAAAGGGGGCCGGCCTCATCACAACCCGAGGCCGGCCCCCTTTGCCGTTTTGCCTGATAAAACCGACCAAAATAAACCTATCCCTATTTGGTAGGTCGAAGTGGATAAACCCTTTTCCCAACCGCCGAAGACACACGTAAACAGCATGTCCATGAGGGTATAATTTGCACCGTATGTCTGCACAACGCCTGTGCGCGTACGGTTTTATTCGGGCTACCGTCCATTTCCGTGGAGGCACGGTTCGGCAGCCCTAACAAGAGAGGGGTTCTATGTATAAGATCCTGGAGAAGACGCAGTTCTCGGAGAAGGTGTTCAAGTTCCGCATTGAGGCGCCTGCAATCGCCAAGCATGCGCACGCTGGACAGTTCCTCATGGTTCGCGCCAGCGAGACGGGCGAGCGCGTCCCGTTTACCCTGGCCGGCTGGAACGGTGACGAGGGCTGGGTCGAGTTCATCTTCATGGTGATCGGCAAGACCACCGAGATGCTTTCCACCTACGAGGCCGGCGAGTCGCTGCGCGACGTCGTGGGCCCGCTGGGCGTTCCCACCGAGATGGCCGAGGGCCCCTGCGCCGTCATTGGCGGCGGCGTCGGCCTGGCAATTGCCTTCCCGGTCGCCAAGCACCTGGTCGAGACCGGTCACGAGGTGCACGCCATCATGGGCGCCCGCACCAAGGACCTCCTGCTCATGGAGGACCAGTTCCGCGAGCTCCTCGACGAGGACCACATCCACATCACCACCGACGACGGTTCCTACGGCGAGCAGGGCGTTGTCACCGCTCCGCTGGAGCGTCTGCTGCAGGACAAAGCCGTGAGCCAGGTCTTCTGCGTCGGCCCCGTTCCGATGATGAAGTTCTCGACCCTCACCGCCCAGAAGTACGACACCCCCATCACCGCGTCCCTCAACCCCATCATGGTTGACGGCACCGGCATGTGCGGCTGCTGCCGCGTCGAGGTGGGCGGCGTGACCAAGTTCGCTTGCGTCGACGGCCCCGACTTCGATGCCACCCTGGTCGACTGGGATGACCTTCGTGCCCGCCAGGCCGCTTACCGTTCCGAAGAGGGCGAGTCCCTCAAGGCCTATGAGGAAAAGAGCTGCGCATGCCACTAGTTAACGGTCGTTTCGTTGCCGATATGAAGTCGCCCCGCACCCCCGATAACGAGGAGCCGGCTGCCGAGCGCGCCTGCGACTTCCGCCCCGTCGACAAGGGCTTCACCGAAGAGATGGCGCTGGCCGAGGCCGAGCGCTGCCTCAACTGCAAGAAGCCGTTCTGTGTTGAGGGCTGCCCCGTCAACATCAACATTCCCCGCTTTATCGAGCAGATCCGCGCGAAGGACTTCGGCGGCGCTCTCGATACCATTCGCGAGGACTCCATGCTTCCCGCCATCTGCGGCCGCGTCTGCCCGCAGGAGAACCAGTGCGAGGGCAAGTGCATCCGTGGCAAGAAGTCCGAGCCCGTGGCCATCGGCCAGCTCGAGCGCTTCCTGGGTGACCGCCCCGAGCTCGCCTCCACGCCCAAGATGGCCCCCAAGAACGGCAAGAAGGTCGCTGTCGTCGGCTCCGGCCCGTCCGGCATCACCTGCGCCGGCGAGCTCGCCCGTAACGGCTTTGACGTTACCGTCTTCGAGGCTTTCTTCACCGGCGGCGGCGTGCTGGTCTACGGCATCCCCGAGTTCCGTCTGCCCAAGGCGGTCGTCAAACGCGAGATTGACGGCCTGGAGGACATGGGCGTCAAGTTTGAGTACAACTCCGTCGTGGGCAACATGGCCACGGCCGAGGAGCTGTTCGAGCAGGGCTTCGACGCCATCTACGTGGCGACCGGCGCTGGCCTGCCCAAGTTCCTCAACGTCCCCGGCGAGAACCTGCCCAACGTCTTCTTCGCGAACGAGTACCTCACCCGCGTGAACCTGATGAAGGCCAACAAGTTCCCCGAGTACGACACCCCCACCAAGCACGGCAAGAACGTCGTTGTCTTTGGCGGCGGCAACGTGGCCATGGACGCCGTCCGTACCGCCAAGCGCCTGGGCGCCGAGCACGCCATCATCGCCTACCGTCGTACCGAGGACGAGATGCCCTGCCGTCGCGCCGAGCTGCACCATGCTAAGGCCGAGGGCGTCGAGGTTCTGCCGCTCGTCTCCCCGCTCGAGTTTGTCGCTGGCGAGGACGGCTCCGTGTGCGCCGTCAAGGTCCAGAAGATGGAGCTCGGCGAGCCTGACGAGTCCGGCCGTCGTCGCCCGGTGCCCATCGAGGGCGCCATCGAGGAGATCCCCTGCGACGTCGCGATCTCGGCTATCGGCACCAACGCCAACCCCTTCGCTGCCAAGATCGGCGGCAAGATGGAGCTCAACAAGTGGGGCTACATCGTCGCTGACGAGGAGACCGGCCAGACCACCGATCCCCGCATCTGGGCCGGCGGCGACATCGTCACCGGTGCCGCTACGGTCATTCTGGCGATGGGCGCCGGCAAGAAGGCCGCCGCTTCCATCACCAAGAGCCTGCTGGGCGAGTAATCACCTACAGCGCTAGCCACCAAACGGCAAGGTCCCCGTCGAGCACACGCCCGGCGGGGACTTTTTTATGCCGGCCGCCCAAACCACCACGATGGGGCAGGCACCTTTGTGGTGGTTTGGGACTTGCCCGGTCGTTTTGTCTCAATCTGTAACAGCTGGAGTCCGTTGAGCCCTGCAGTTGTTACAGATTGAGATATTGTGCCGGCCGGCCACGCTGCATCTCAATCTGTAACAGTTAGAGACCAAATATGCCGCCTGGTGTTACAGATCAAGACGTTGGGCTGACGGCCGAACGGTTCATCTCAATCTGTAACAGTTAGAGCCATTTTCGCTGGCTTGGTGTTACAGATCGAGACTATGCAAAAGCCGAGGATAGGCACTGCCGCCAAGGCCTTCCCCTCGGCCTAAAACAAAAACCACCACAAAGGTGCCTGTACCCTTTGTGATGGTTTTTGGTCGGCTAGCCTTCGAGTTGAGCCACTTTGTAGCGGTAGGCAGCGGCTATGACGTCTTTGCAGCCTTCGCGGCCCAGCTTGGCGCGGTTGACGACGATATCCTTGCCGCTCGTCATCTTCCACTTTCCGGCACTGTAGCGCTTATAGAACGCCTCGCGCGCCTTCTGCTGCTGCTTGACCAGCTTGGCGCCCTTCTTTTTATTAAGGCCGCGCTTCTTGCGCACAATCTCGACGCGGTCCTCAAAAGGAGCGGTCACCAATACGGCAATGTGGTTGGGGTTGTTACGCAGCAGGTAATCGGACAGGCGGCCTTCGATAATGCAGCTCTCGGTCTCGCCCAGGTCCAAAATGACCTGGCTCATCTTTTGGAATAATTTGTCCGAGTACGAACGGGCATCGTAGCGGTCGGGCAGAAACGCCATGTTCTCCACAGCCAGGCGCTCGTCATAGGCGGCCATCTTATCGAGCGACTCGCCCGCGCGCAGCGACGCACGCACCAGCAGCTCGTTGTCATACAGCGGAATCCCCAACTCGTCGGCAAGCATGCGACCAATCTCGTGGCCCTCGGCGCCAAAGTCGCGCGCGATGGTAATGACCACAGGATTCTTCTTATTCTCCAGATCGCTCATCGCGATTCCTTTCTAACAGATGAGAAATAGGCGATTCCTGATTCCCATTTTGTCACTTACGACCGTCCTGGTTTCCCAAGTGCGGCAGATTGCCCCGAAAGAGGAGCGCCGCGTACTAAATGTACGCAAGCGACGATTGAGGGGCAAGGTGCCGTGCTTGGGGAAGCAGGACTATGCGGCCACGATGCGGCGTTGATACGCCCTCACCAGCAGCGAGATACCAAAGTTGAGCACAAAGTACATCGCAAACACCAGGCCGTAGAGCATAAGCACCTGCGACAGGTCGATCGCATGGGCCATCACGACGTTTGCCGTGTACATGAGCTCGGCCACGTTAATACCCGAAAGATACGAGCTGTCCTTAATGACGGTCGTGCACTGGCTAAACAGCGCTGGGATGATCGTCTTAAACGTCTGCGGCAGAATGATGTAGCGCATGGTGGCAAAGAAGCCAAAGCCCTGGCTCTGCGCTGCCTCAAACTGGCCGCGCGGAATCGAGTTGAGGCCGCCGCGCACAATCTCGGCCATAACAGCGCTGGTAAACAGCGTAAAGGCGATGGTCGAAATCACAATGTCCAAACCCTGCACCGTAAAGTAGATAAACAGGATCCACAGCAGGTTCGGCGTGCAGCGGAACAGCTCAATATAGGCACTCACCAAAATACGGAACGGGCGGGGCGCATAGCTTTTAACGAGCGCCAGCACCGTGCCAAAGATGAGCGAGAAAAAGATCGACAGCGCCGAGATCTCGATGGTCTTAACAAAGCCGCCCCAAATGTAGAGCAGGTTGGTCGCGTTGAAGATTTCCATGCGCTAGGCCTCCTCTACGTTGTCGAGCCCCAGCTCGGCCAGGCTCACGCCGCGCGGACGTTCCTTGGAGCGGCGCTCGAGCCACTGCACCAGCATGGCGAGCGGAAAGCAGATGATGAAGTACATAAGGCAGCAGACGATGTATCCCTGCAGGTAACCGTACAGACTCACAAAGTTGTCGGAACGGTACATAAGGTCGCCGCCGGCCACAAGCGCCAGCACCGACGTGTTCTTGACCAGGTTGAGCGCCTGGTTACACAGCGGCGGCAGAATGATCTTGAACGTCTGGGGCAGCACGATGTACCAGTACGCCTGCGCACGGGTGAAGCCCTGGCTCTGGGCCGCCTCCATCTGACCGCGCGGAACCGCCTCGATACCGGTGCGGATGACCTCGGAGATGTAGGCCGCGTGATACAGGCCCACACCCAAGAAGCCCAGCACGAACGGCGCGATGCGCACCGGCTGGTCGGCACCGGTTATGGCCTGCAAAAACTGCGGACCGGCCATGTACATAAAGAGCACCTGCACGGGCAACGGGGTGTTCTGGTAAAACTCCACGTACACGCGGCTTATGGCACGCAACACACGCGAGCGAGTGGTAGAGAACACGCCCAGCAGCGTGCCCAGTACCAGCGACAGCAACAGACCGGCAACGACCACTTGCAGCGTCACGCCAAAGCCCCCCCAGAAGGGCCCCATGTTTTGAAATGTCGTCGACCAACGGTCGGCGTCAAATAATCCTTCGAGCATTTGATTCCCTCCTTGGACGATGCGCCTATACAAGACCCCAGGTCTTGACCTCTTGGTCGAGCCAGCCATCGGCCAGGCGATCGCAAATCACCTGATCGACCACGGCCGAAAGGTCACAGCCCTTCTTGGTCGCCACGCCGTAACCCTGCTCGCCAAACTTGACCTCGGGCTGCAACAGCTCGACGGTCTCGTTCATGTAACCGGCCAGCGTGGAGCGGTCCATGGCAAAGACGTCGATATTGCCGGCGTCGAGCGAACTCTTGATGATGGGGTAGCCGCTAAAGGCCCTAAACTCGGGTTTGCAGCTAAAGCCGTTGTCCTTGATCATCTGCTCGATCAGGCCCTGCGTGGTAGCACCCTGACTCACGCCGATGACCTTGCCGTCCAGGTCCTCAATCGAGGTAAAGCCCGAACGCTTCTTGACCATGAGTCCCACGTAATCGGTGCGGTACGGCGTCGAGAAATCCCAGCTCTTCTTGCGCTCGTCGGTGATGGTGTAGGTCGCCGCGACCACGTCGAGTTGGCCGTTATCGATCAGCGGGCCGCGCGTCTTGGGCGTTACGTCGGTAAACTCGACTAGCTCCTGGGCGCGAGCATCCTTGTAGCTCACACCAAAGACGGCAGCGGCGATCTGGTAGCACAAATCAACTTCCATGCCCTCAAAGCGACCCTTGGCGGTGTCGTAATAGCCATAGCCGGGAACGTCCTTCTTAACGCCGGCATTCAGATGGCCACGCGACTTGATGGCCGCAAGCTTGGAGCCCTTGTCGGAGCCCTCGCCGCTGGTGGAGTTGCCGCAACCGGTAAGCGCGGTCCCCGTCAGCGCAAGCATGCTGGCGCCAGCCAGCTGCAAAAAGTGACGGCGCGACACGGCCGCCCTCGTCATATCCGTCATGTCCATCACCGTGCCTAGTGCAGAATCTTGGACAGGAACTCGCGGCAGCGCGGGTTCTCGGGGTTATCGAAGAAGTGCTCGGGCGTGCCCTCCTCCAGGATGCGGCCGTCCTCCATAAAGATGACGCGGTCGGCCACCTGGCGCGCAAAGCCCATCTCGTGCGTCACGCAGATCATGGTGATGTCCTCCTGCGCGAGCTCAATCATAACGTCCAGAACCTCCTGGACCATCTCGGGGTCGAGCGCCGAAGTCGGCTCGTCAAACAGGATGATGGGCTGCTTGGTGCACAGGGCACGGGCGATGGCGATGCGCTGCTGCTGACCACCCGAGAGATTCTGCGGATACTCGCCGGCCTTATGCGCCATGCCGACGCGCTTGAGTGCGGCGATGGCAATCTCGGTCGCCTCCTCCTTGCTCTTCTTTTGCAGCTTGATGGGCGCGAGCGTCAGGTTGCCGAGCACCGTCATGTTGGGATACAGGTTGAACTGCTGAAACACCATGGAGCTATACTTGCGAGCCATCTCCAGGTGATTCTTTTTGGTAAGCGGCGTACCGTCGATGATGACCTCGCCCGACGTGGGCTCCTCCAGATAGTCGACGCAACGGATGAGCGTCGACTTACCCGAGCCGGAAGGCCCGATCATTACGAGCTTCTCGCCGCGCTTGACGGTGAGGTTGATATCTTTGAGCACATGCAGGTCGCCAAAGTACTTGTTGAGATGCTTGATCTCGATCATGTCTGCCATGAATGTCCCTTCCCTGCGTTTACACGAGTTGAACTATTGTACGGAAAGAACCAAGTTTCCGCAGCCCACACTACATTCCCGTAAAGAACCCGCAATCTTCCACCCACTCATTGGGCACTCGGGCACTCATTGGGGACAGACTTAAATGAGTACCCGGGAAGTGGGCACTCATTTAAGTCTGTCCCCAATGAGTGCCCTTCAGCTGCCATCAAAAAGGGGCGCGACCGCAATGGTCACGCCCCCTCAAAATCAACTATATGCCGCTCGGTCCCTACGCGAGTTTGGCTCCAACGATCTTTGCTGCTGCCGGCTTATCGAAGTTGCCGCCAGTGGCCTTACCCAGAGCGCCCATGACCTGGCCCATCTGCTTCTTGGACGTGGCGCCCAGCTCGGCGATGACCCGCTCGATCAGGGCCTCGAGCTCCTCGCCCGAAACCTGCGCGGGCAGAAGGCTCTCCAGAATCTTGACCTGCTCGGTCAGGTTGTCGGTACGCTCCTGGTCGGTGCCGGCCTTGATGGACATCTCCAGCGTCTCGCTCGTCTGCTTGATCAGACGCTTGATCATGCTGTTGACGTCTTCCTCGGTCACGTCGCGGCGCTCGTTGACCTCGATGTTCTTCACCTCGGCCTTAACCTGGCGAATGATGGACAGGCGAACCTTGTCCTTGGCCCTCATGGCGGCGATCATTTCCTGCTGCAGCTCTTCGTTGGTCATCTGCAAATCCTCCTCAATAGCGTGGGCGGCGCTCACGCGAGCGCCGCCCCATGATTACTCAGTCGTCGACGAATTGCCGGTCGAGCTCTTGGTGACACCCTTCAGGCTCACGTTATAGGGTACGTCCTTGGGCATGGGGTTGACGGTGATGTCGGCGTCCTTCTTGTACTGCTCAAGCCACTCGCTATATGCAGTGCTGGCCGCCTGCGTCTTCACCACGTTGGAGACGTACTTCTTGATGGCCTTGGGTACCTGCTTGATATCATCGACCTGGCTATCGACATGGAAGTAGTCGGTGCACTTGATAATGTGATAGCCGTACGTCGACTCGACCACGTCGCTCACATCGCCCTTGTTGAGCCCCTCGAGTGCCGTCTGGTAGCTGTCGACGAAGGTGGTGAGCTTGTCCCAGCCCACGTCGCCCTTCTTCTCCTTGGAACCGGTGTCGTCGGAATACTGCTTCACGGCGTCTTCAAAGCTCAGCTCGCCGGAGTTGATCTTGTCCAGGCACTCCTGCGCCTTGGCCTTTGCGGCAGCCTTGTCCTCGTCGGATGCGTCGGAATCGACCTTGATCAGGATGTTCGACGAGCAGCGGGCATCGTTGTACTTCGACAGGTTCTCGTTGATGTAATCGACAATCTCGCTGTCCTTGGGCTTGCTCGTGGGCGCGACGGCATCCTTGAGTTTCTGCTGCGCCAGGCTCTCCTTGAGCGAATCCTTGTAGGTGTCTTCGGTATAGCCGTAGGTCTTGAGGGTCTTCTTAAAGGCCTTGGCACCGCCCGCGCTCTTGCACGCGTCCTTCCAAGCCTTCTCGACCTCCTCATCCGACACCGTCACGCCGTTTTCCTTCTGCGCCTGCTGAAGCAGAATCTGCTGCGTGTAGGAATCGATGAGCTGCTTGCGATACTTCTTGGGCGTAAGGTCGTTGTTGACCAGGTACTGCGCCCAATCCTTGTCCTTGGTATAACCATAGGACGTGCGCATGCTCATGATCTGCTTGGTCACGGTGTCCTCGGTGAGGTTGGTGCCGTTGATGGTGGCGGCAACACCGCCGGTCAGCTTGTAGCCCGAGGTATCCTCTGCCTGCGACATGAGACCGGAGCACGCCATCGCCGAGACGGAAAGCAGCATTGCCAGCACGCCGATAACCACCAGGACGATCTTGACGGTCTTAGACACGTACGTCTTGCGCTGCTTCTTACGAGAGCTGGAGGCGGCGCGAGCCTGCTGCTCGGGCGTCGGCGCGGCCTCAGAGTTCTTTTTCTTGTTTGCCATAGTTGGCCTTTCGCATCACGAATCGAACAAACGCCATTGTGTCACAACGCGGCCCCCGCGACAAAGGGGGCAACCCTGGCACTTGGGGACGTTCCTTTTCTGCCGGCAGTTAGGGACTGTCCCCAAGTGCCGGTTTTAAAAGTGGCGGCGGATGGCGTCGACCATGCCCTGGGACGTGGTCTGGCCGAGCACGTCGGCTGCGGCATCGGCGTCCATAAAGATATTCATAAGCGCCTGCAGGGCCTCGACCTGGCCGCCCGGCTCGGCAATGCCCAGATTGATGACGATCTGCGCCGGCACCGGAGCGCCCATGCCAGCCATAGCGTTAAATGTCACGGGCGCGGCGGGCTTCACCACCGCGATATAGGGCTTGGCCACAAACCTCGGATCGGTATGCGGAATGGCAATGTTTGCCGTCGGCATGGCAAGACCCGTGGGATAGGCATCCTCACGCGTGCGAACGGCGTCGAGCCAACCGTCGGCAATGTAGCCGCGCGGGGCAAGCTCGCCCTCAAGCCGCGCGAACACCTCATCCGGCGTCGCACACTCCCAATCAAAAAACACCAGCTCAGGCGTAAACAGCGCCTCGTTATCCGCCATACCGTCCTCCAAAGTTGCATGAGGGCCACAATGCTCAATATGATAGCGAAACGGAGTATGCAAGGTTAGCCGAGGACCCCGATGAGCTCGAGTGCGCGCGCGGGCGTCAGGCATACCTCGGGCATCACCTCCAACATGCGTCGGTCGCTCGTGACAACATAGTCGACATCCGCCGTATCGCCCGATGCAATGATGAGATTGTCCTCGAGGTCAGGCATACGCTTGCCGAGCATGCGCGCCATCTCGCACTCCGCCAACGAAAGCGGAGAGGCCGTTGCCACCTGCATCATATGCTCGATACAGGCCCACGCAGCCGGAATGAACGACGCGTTATCCCCATTCACGTTCCGCCGAGCGAGACGCCGAGGCAAGATATAGAACAGGTCCTTTGCCGTCGTTGGCGCGTACAGAAGGTCGATCTTTCCCGCTTCGGCCAGCTCAACCAATCTCGTCGCTTCGCCAAACGCTCCCTCTTGCAGGTAATAATCGAGCCAAACGTTCGTGTCTACCAAGAGTCGTTTCGCCGCAATCATCGGCAATTCACCTCTATGTCGGCAATCATCGCATCATACATATCATCGCGTACGGCATCCCAGTCTTCCGCCGATGATTCGCCTGGCGCAAAATCCGACGCGCTCAATCCCAACGAGGAAAAAGCCAGGCCACACCCCTGCTCGGCAAGACTCTTCGCACGAGACGTCTCGCACCCATCCGTCACCATAAATCCCGGCAACGTTTGATGTTCGGCAAGATAGGTCCAAAGCGCACGAATGGCGTCACTCGGCCCCAACCCATTACGAGTCAGGACCGCATCGCCACCGGCCTTGAGCATAGGGTCGATTCGCGTGTTGAGCTGCACCGTTGCTGTACCCATAGTGACTCCTCTCTACTTGCTAGCAGTATAGCAAACAGAGCAGACCGCACAAAAGGGCCCCGCCCGCTCGCGGACGAGGCCCTGTCAGATTTTCTAGATCGTTTACGTCCCAGAGAACGCTCAATGAACGCTCTTGCACACGACTAACGTGCCGGGTCAATTGCCACCTTGCCGCTCTCCAGCACGTGGACGCGGCCGTCGGCGAGCATCTGAACAACCTCGGGATACAGCACGTGCTCAATCGCATGGATGTGCTCCTCGAGCGTGTCGACGTCCCAGCCCTCCTCAACAGCCAGCGCACGCTGGGCGATGATGGGGCCGTTGTCGTAAATCTCGTTGGCAAAATGCACGGTCACACCAGTTACCTTGACGCCGCGCGCAAAGGCATCGTCGATCGCATGCGCACCGGTAAAGCTCGGCAGCAGCGCCGGATGCAAGTTGACCACGCGGTTGGGAAACGCCGCCAGCAGCGGCGTGTGCACCATGCGCATGTAGCCGGCCATGACCACATACTCGCAGCCGCGCTCGAGAAGCTCGTGCGCGATGATCTCGTCGGCGGCAATAGGGTCGGCGTAGACATCCTTGGACAGCGTGAGCGTCTGGATGCCCGCGCGCTCAGCGCGCTGCAGGCCCTTGGCCGAAGGACGGCTCGACACCACAAGCTCAATCGAGGCGTTGAGCTTGCCGGCGGCGATCAGATCGATCAGCGCCTGCAGATTGGTGCCGGAGCCGCTGATGAGCACACCGATCTTGAGCGGCTCTGCCGTATCGGTGCCGGTCGGACGGGTGTAGGGCACAAAGCACAGGCCCTCACTAGCAGCCATCTGCTCGTTAGCGCTCATCGGAGTACACGACCTTACCGGAACCCTCGACGCACTCGCCCACGCGGAACGGCTTCTCGCCCAGCGCGACCAGGGCCTCGGTAACCGCGGCCTCGTCCTCGGGGGCGACGATCAGGCACAGGCCGACGCCCATGTTAAAGGTCTTGCATGCCTCGTTGGGCGCGAGCTCGGCCTGGCGCGACACGTAGGTGATGACGGGCGGAACGTCCCAACCCATCTCGGCGCCGTTGCGGGTGACCACGGCGTCGACGTCGTCGGCGAGCGCGCGGTTGAGGTTCTCGGTAATACCGCCGCCAGTGATGTGGGCGATGGCGTGCACGTTGGCGCCGCCGCGCAGCAGCTCCAGAATCGGCTTGACGTAGATGCGCGTGGGGGCCAGCAGGGCGTCAGCCAGCGAAGCGCCACCAAGCTCCTCGAGCGGACGGCTCAGCTCCTCGGCCTTAGCGGCGGCCTCGGGCGTGCCCGGTTTGATGCCGTCGACGCCGATGGCCTTGCGCACGAGCGAGTAGCCGTTGGAGTGCACGCCGGTGGAAGGCAGGCCCAGGATCACATCGCCGGGGCGAACGTTCGCAGGGTCGAGCATCTTGGGACGGTCGACGACGCCCACGGTAAAGCCGGCGAGGTCGTAGTCGGCCGGAGCCATGACGCCCGGGTGCTCGGCCATCTCGCCGCCCACGAGCGCGCAGCCCGCGAGCTTGCAGCCGTCGGCCACACCCTTGATGATCTTTGCCATGTGCTCGGCCTCGATGTGACCGATGGCAACGTAGTCCAGGAAGAACAGCGGCTCGGCGCCCGAAGCCAGAATGTCGTTGACGCACATAGCGACCAGGTCCTGGCCCACCGTCTCGTGACGGTCCATGATCTGGGCGAGCACGAGCTTGGTGCCCACGCCGTCGGTACCGCTGATCAGGATCGGGTCTTCCATATCCTTAAGCGCGGCGGCCGAGAACAGGCCACCGAAGCCGCCGATACCGCCGATAACCTCGGGGCGGTTGGTATCCTTGACCATCTGCTTAATCGCGTCGACGGCGCGACCGCCCTCGGCGGTATCGACGCCGGCGTCCTCGTACGTCACATGCTTGCTGTCGCTCATCTGAGCCTTCCTCTCCCACTACCGTGGCGCCGCGCGGGCGCCAAACGGTGCTCATAGTTGTCCTCGATTCGGTGCATGCCATAACAGCACGCGCCGTCATATCAACAAAACAGCAGGTAAAACCTACCAAAATAAACCTGTCCCCATATGGCAGGTTTTATGCCTCGCCGTGCTCCTCTTCCCAGCTGCGGTCGTCGTATTTCTCGATCACGGCGTCGTCGTCAAAGTGCAGCGGCTTGTCCAGGTTGCGGGGCTTAAATCCCTCCATAAACTTGTCGCGGCCAAAGCTCTCGGGAATCGCCACGGGGTAGCGGCCGGTAAAGCACGCATCGCAGTAACCGCCCTTGGGCATGACCTTAAGCAGGCCCTCGACCGAAAGGAAGGCCAGCGAATCGGCGCCGATATACTCGCAAATCTCGTCGACCGTCTTGTTGGCGCTGATAAGCTGCGACTGCACGTCGGTATCGATACCGTAGAAGCACGGCCAGATGACCTCGGGCGAGTTGATGCGGATATGAATCTCCTTGGCGCCGGCGTTGCGCAGCATCTTGACGAGCTGCACCATGGTGGTGCCGCGCACGATGGAGTCGTCGATGACGACCAGGCGCTTGCCCTCGATGTTGTCGCGCAGCGGGTTGAGTTTCATACGCACGCCCATGGCACGCAACTCCTGCGTAGGCTCGATAAACGTACGGCCCACGTAGCGGTTCTTGATAAGGCCCTCGCCAAAGGGAATACCGCTCTCGTGCGAATACCCCTCCGCGGGCGGCAGGCCGGAGTCGGGCACGCCGATGACCAGGTCGGCCTCGACAGGCTCCTCATGTGCCAGCTGACGACCCATGTCGTAACGGCAGGCATAGACGCTCTTGCCGTTCATGATGGAGTCGGGGCGGGCAAAGTAGACCTGCTCAAAGATGCAGTTGGCGGGCTCTTCGGCCGCAGGCACGCCCTGCTCGGATACCAGACCCTCGGCGCTGATGCGCAAGATCTCGCCGGGACGGACGTCACGGACATACTCGGCACCCACGATGTCGAGTGCGCAGGTCTCGGAAGCAACGACCCAGCCGCCGGCGCGCGTGACACGGACGGCGGAGTCGACCGTTGCGGCGCCGTCCTGCGACGGCAGCTGCGAAACGGCTGCGGCATCGGCCTGGTCCAGACCCTCGTCCACCAGCTTGCCCAGCACGAGCGGGCGAATGCCGTGTGGATCGCGGAATGCGTAGAGCGCCTGCTCATTGATGAGCGTCATGGCGTAGCCGCCGCGCACGAGCTCCATGGTCTTGCGAATACCCTCGCGCAGGTGGCCCGTACGCTGGGTAAAGTAGCCGATAAGCTTGGTCGCGACCTCGGAATCCGAATTGGAGAGGAACGGCACGCCCAGCTCGATCAGCTGACGGCGCAGCTCGTCGGTGTTGACGAGGGTGCCGTTGTGCGCGAGCGCGATAATGACGCTGTTGATGGTGGAAAGATGCGGCTGCGAGGCTTCCCAGCTCTTGGCGCCGGCGGTGCCATAGCGCACGTGGCCCACGGCCAGCTGGCCGGAGAGCGTCGACAGGTCGGCGTTGGAGAACACGCGATCGAGCAGTCCCAGGTCTTTGCGAACCATAACCGTGCCGCCGTCGCCCACGGCGATTCCCGCCGATTCCTGGCCGCGATGCTGCAGCGCGCGCAGACCAAAGTACGTCAGTCGAGCCACATCGCGATCGGGTGCCCACACACCAAAAATGCCGCATTCCTCATGCAGCTGGTCGGAGTCCGGATCATACGTCGACATGGTCTTCACCTGTCCCGCGGCGCGCTCGGCCGCGTGGATGGTTTCTTGAGACATGGCATCCCCTCAGAGCCTCGTTATTTGGCGTTACCTGCCCTATTATACGCACGGCAAGACAAGCACTCCCGCGCATGAACAGCGCTTTTTAAAAGCCCACCGAGCTAATAATCAGTTTTGTTGCCAAACATTTTATCGGTCTGTCCAGTGCAAGCGCCCGCGCCCCCCAGATGGCCGCCGCGTCCACCGTTGGGGATTACAAAGTTGCAATTGGGACGTTCGTCCTGTCTTTTGGCAGGTCGGCGGCGTATCCTTATAACCTACAACAAAGCGAGAAAGGTTCTGTATGGATCGAAACGAACTCGACCCCAGCGTCCCCAGCGCCACAGAGGTCAAGAAGATTCCCCTCATCATTAAGGTGTACGCCGTCCTGTGCATCCTTTCCGGCGTGGGCACGCTCCCGTCGGTCGCTGCCTTTATGTGGCAGGTCATCACGGCACTTGTTAACGGCAACGCCACCGAAAAGCTCGGCGACAACACGCTCGTCGCAGTCGGCCTTATCGTCGCCGGCATCATGCTCTCTGCGGCAAGTGCCGTCATCCTAATCATCTTTGGCCTGGACCTTATCAAAAACCAGCGCCGCAACGCCGCCCGCCTGTCCTACATCCTTATTGCATTCACCGTCGTCGAGCTTTTGGTCGACGTGATGCTCCAGGGCATCGGGCCCTTCCTGCTGCGTCCCGCGATCCAGCTCGGCATCCTCGTTGCACTTTCAGCAACCGTCGACCCCACGCTGCGCCAGGAGCGCGAACTGCAGCGCCGCCTGCAGGAGATGCTCGACCGCGATGCCGCCGCCGAGGGCATGCTCGGGCGCGATGAAACCGGCGAAGGCTACATCAAGCTCAACTACTTCAACCTGTTCTGGGTATTCTTTGTCTGCTGCGTGCTCGGCCTGATCGCCGAGGACATCTGGCACATGACGGTCGACGACCCGGGCGTCTACCAGAACCGCGCCGGCATGCTGTTTGGTCCCTTCAGTCCCATCTACGGATTTGGCGCCGTGCTCATGACCATGGTGCTTAACCGCTTCTACAAAAAGAACCCCATCATCATTTTCCTGGTGAGCGCCCTGCTCGGCGCCAGCTTTGAGGTGTTCGTGGGCTGGTTTATGCAGACCGCGTTTGGCGTGGTCTCGTGGAGCTACTCGCACATAACGCTGTTCGGTTTGCCCGATCCGCTCGTGGTCCTCACGGGCGGACGCACCTGCACGGGCTTCGCCTGCCTGTGGGGCCTGGGCGGCCTCATCTGGATCAAGCTGCTGCTGCCGAGGCTGCTTAAGCTTATCAACAAGATCCCCTGGAAGAGCCGCTACTCGGCCACCGTCATCTTTACCGTTATCATGCTGGTCGACGGCGTCATGACGCTGCAGTCGCTCGACTACTGGTACCAGCGCGTTAACGGCACGGAGCCGGACATTCCCGTCGCACAGTTCTACGGAGAGCACTTCGATAACGAGTACATGGAAAACCGCTTCCAGAGCATGACCATGAGCCCCAAGGATGCGACGCGCGTGTAGCGCTCACCGCGCCCAAAACGCAAAATGCCCGCCGGTATCACACGTACCGGTGGGCATTTTTATAAACGATCCTTCTATCGACGCAATCCTCTATGCCTCGCGCTCGACCTCACTCACGCATTCGTTCTTGATGGTGCCAACGAGCGCCTGCAGCGCATCGACCACGTGCGGGCGAATGTCCCCGCCGATAAGCACGAGCATGATGTCGTCACCTACGGCAAGCTCGCCGCTTGCCAGCCACACGCGCACATAGCCGATACCCGGCATCGCGCGCGTGGCCTCGATAGCAGACCGTACCTTTTCGGCGTCGTAGTCAAAGACCATGCCGCCCACCCTGTGGCCTGGTGCCACGCCATCGGTCTCGACTCCGCGCACCTCGGCCTTGGGCGTCGCACGCACCACACCGTTATGCGTCAGATACATCCCGCAGCCTGCCGCCGAAGCATCGGCCTTGGCCTCGCGCAGCCAAGCATCAATCGAAGGCATCAATTTGCCACTCTCAAGCATCGTTTCTCCTTTACCGTCGTCGAATAGCCAATTTGGGACGGGGCTTTTTAGCTACTCTCGAACAACTTATTCCTCGACCGGCGTGAGCACCATGACGGCGCGCGTGTTGCTCAGCGACAGCGAACGGCAGGTCACGAGCGTTACAACCTTAGTTGCCGAAGCGGCACGATCGGTAGCATCACTCGCCACGGCAGAAGCGCCGTCGAGCATCTCGGACAGGTAGTTCTTGAGTCCGTCATCGCCCTCAAAATTGGGCGTGCGCGCCTTGGCATACGTGTCCTCGACAACTTTGGTCGCCAGTGGTCGCAGCTTATACGTAGCATCCCGTGTGATGTAATACACAAACTCGATACTATCGAACGTTGCCTGGTCAGTCGTATCCGAAATCACGTTGAACATCGACCCATCGTTCATATGGTGGCCGTAGATCGTAGTCTGCTGGTCGACCATTCCCGGCGCGGTGTCATCGCTATCCAGGAAAATGGCGCCGGACGCGTTGGACGTGCCATCAAACAACGTGTTGAGGTATTTGGAGTTGTTGTTGGTCTGCACCACGGGATAGTTGATGTTGGTTCCCGGCACGTAAATCCAACCCACAATCTCGGGGTTCGTCTGAGCAAGCGCATCAAAGTCGATAATCGGCACGCCGCTGGCATCCTTATCGCTTACATATTGCTTCTCGATTTTCTGATACGAATCGCTCGCCTGCTTATAGCCAATCTGGGCATTAATAAAAATAGCGGCGGCGGCGACAATCAGACCGATACCGATGATGATGAGCAGAATGGGAATAATGGAGCGGCGCTTTTTGCGCGGCGGCTCGGTGCAATCCGACGGCGCGGCATGCGATGAAGACCGGGGCGGCTTCTTAGCGGAGCTATAAGACGAAGGACGATATGCGGCCGGCGCGTCCTGTCGACGATGCGTCGCCGGTGTCACGGGGCGCGGCGCGCGCGGCTGCTGAGGAGAGGATGTCCGACCCTGCTGTGCCGCACGGGCAGCACCTGGCTTCGACGGATCGGGAATCTGAGAAGCCTTGAATCGTTTTCCCTGATAATCGGACATGGCTCTCCTTATACTGCGGTGAAACGGCGGAACGCTTAGGCGTCAGCCATCTCCTGCTTCATCCTCTCGATAACCTTGCGGTACTCGGGGTCGCAAGCACCCAGAATCTGTGTGGCATAGATGGCGGCGTTCTTGGCGCCGTTGATGGCAACGCAGGCCACGGGCACGCCCGAAGGCATCTGCACCATCGATAGCAGCGAATCCATGCCGCCCAGGTCACTCGTCTTCATAGGCACGCCGATAACCGGCAGCGGCGTAAAGGCAGCCACGACACCACCCAAGTGAGCGGCCTTGCCGGCGGCGGCGATAATCACTTTGATACCGCGATCGGCGGCAGTCGAAGCCCACTCGTGGACCTTCGCCGGCGTGCGGTGCGCGCTCGCAATGACGAGCTCATAGGGCACACCCAGTGCCTCGAGCTCGGCGGTGCAGCCTTCCATAACGCCCAGATCGGACTTGGAACCCATGATGATCCCGACAACCGGCTTCTGATCTGCCATAAACATAGACCTCCTGTTGAGAGCGGTGACGCAGCGAATCCGCGACCCTTAACTACTGAGAGTAGTATAGCTGCTCCCGTCCCTGCGGTCCCCGGGTGCCCCGCGGCGGGCTGGGTTTTTATCTTCGCTCCCCTTGCTTCGCAAAGTCGCTCAGATAAATAACCCAGCGCGCCGCGGGGCACCCGGGGACCTACCGGGGATTGCTATGACATACGTTGGCTGAATTTTGTTTGAATGAGAGGTTTATGGGGGGGGTGATGGGCAGCTTTTCAAGAATAGAATTCGATCGAGCGAGCAAAAAGTCCCGCGAAGAGAGCCGCATCAGCCTCCCCGCGGGACAAAATCCTCGCTCGATTATTTCAACCCACGCCATCGCGCGCTAGAAGATCAATTCGTCTGATTCACCCATGAGCCAATGCGCAAGATCGATGACCTTGATACCGTCCCAGTCGGTCGTTTCGTGGCCAGTCCGGGCGATGATGTACTTAGGATAGGCGTCTCGAATCCGGCGCAAAGGATCGAGCTTTTTCGTTCCAAGCTCCGCGTTGCGTATGCGATATTTTTGCCTGATGTCACGCAGGATAAGCGTTTCGAGCACATCCGCAATGTAGGAAAATCTCATCCGCTCGTCCGGATAGATATAGGAACCCGGCCCACTTCGCAAAATTAAGATTAACTCAAAAACGCGAAGTACAATATATCATCTACTTCGCGTTTTTGAGAAATCCTAGATTTCGCGTAATAATGTTCGCCAAGTTATCGCAAACCCGACACGGGTGAGTTCTTCGCCTGATTGACCCTGCACAGCAGTCCGAAGCGAAAGACGCGAGTCCTCAGATCGCTCCGGTAAAGCGAGGGCCGCGGCCCTCTTGGGGGACACACGCACCGGCGTACCCCGTCGGGCTCGATTACCTCAGCCGGCCCGCTCTTACAGATTATCGAGATAATCGTCAACGTCGTAGGTAAGGCTGTAGGCCTTGTTGAGGATGCGCACGAGTTCCTTAGCGTCATGCTCGCCGAGCGAGGAGAGCTGGTTGGAGAGCAGCGCCACGCTCTCTGCATTCTTTTTAGCTGCATAGTCGCGCCCGGACTCGGTAACACTCACCAGCACGCGACGGCGGTCCGAAGGATCGGGGCGACGTGTGACATAGCCCTTGGTCTCAAGCGAATCGAGGATATGCGACATGCGCGCACGGCTAAAACCGAGCTTCTTGGCAATCTCGGACGGAATCACGTCTCCATCGGCGCTCGAAAGATATTGCAGGACCGGCGTCTCGCCCACATTGGCGCCACCGGCCGCGCTCAGCGAACCCTTTGCAAGGGAGCGCGAATATACAATCAGTTTTCTTGCTACCTCGTCGTAATCCACAGCCAGTCAAACCTTTAGCGCTATATCTCGTCTTTAGTTGCCACTCGCAACAAAAATTGATTATACCCCACCGTCTCGATCCGATGGCTACGATTCGCTCTTGCGTCCCATAAGCTCATCAACATCCACACCTGCGGCGGCAAGCATACGCTCGACATTCTTCTTTGCGTTGTTCGTGCCGACCTTGAGGATGATCGACATGGGCACACCGATCACCAAACACGCGATGCCGAGCGGAACACCCCAGTTGGGGCCACCCTGCATGCCCCACATTCCGACCAAGAACCCCACGGCAACCAGGGAGTAGCCCAACCTCAGCCACACGTTGAGGCGCTGGATGGCATCGGTTTGGAGCTTGGCCTCCTTGACGAGCTCCTCCTTGGAAAGGTCGTGTCCATGCTTCTCGTGCATAGGTCCTCCTTTAGCAGGCCACGCCACCTGGGCGTACGGTTGTGTCGTGTGCGTCATCTTTCAAGAGCAATATAGCGGGTTTCGTGTAAGGCGATGGAGGTCGCGGGCCATATTGCCCTTGAAGGACGGCGCCGTCCAAAAAGGGCCGTGCGAAACAGGTCCGCACGACCCTTCACAAGGGACTGGGATGTGAGGCTAGTAGCTCAGGGCAGGGTCGAAGAAGCCGATGAGCACGCCCACGAAGGCGATAACGACCAGGATCAGCATCATGACGATGGGGTTGACCTTCTTCTTGGTCATCATGTACCAGCAGAAGACGGTGAACAGCAGCGGCAGGAGCTTGGGGTACACGCCGTCGAGCGTATCCTGGAACGCGCCACCGCCGGGCAGCGTGAGGTTGGGGCTGCAGGTGATGGAGACCCAGGTTGCGGCAACGGCGCCGATAACCATGGTGCCGACCATGACGATGGACTCGCGCAGGGCCTTGGCCTTGGGGCCGACGAGGGCCTCGACCGCCTTGCCACCCAGCTCGTAGCCGGAGTTGTAGGCGAACTTCATGCCAAAGTACATGAGCGCGTTCCACACCACGATGTAGAAGATCGCGCCGAGCGGAGAGCCACCGGTCGAAAGGCCGAGGGCGATACCGAGCAGGATCGGGATCAGTGTACCGACGATCAGGGAGTCGCCGAGGCCTGCGAGCGGGCCCATGAGGCCAGCGCGGATGCCGTTGATGGCATCGTCGTCGACGGGCTCACCGTTAGCGCGGGCCTCCTCGAGGCCAGCGGTGATACCGACGACCATGGTGCCGATCTGCGGCTCGGTGTTGAAGAAGGCGCTGTAGGTCTGGAGAGCCTCTTTCTGCTGCTCCTTGTCCTCATACAGCTCCTCGACGATCGGGAGCATGGCGCACAGATAGCCGAACGTCTGCATGTGCTCCTGCGAGAAGCAGGTCAGGTTGCCATAGGCCTAGTTGCGGAACGATTTGCTCAGGGTCTTCTTGGAGAGTTTCTTCTCTGCCATTAGATGTCCTCCTCTTCCTCATCAGAACTCGAGGCGATAGCGGCCTTGGGGGCGTTCTCCATATCGATCCTGAGCGAGACGATCTCGTAGTGGACCAGGGCGAAGAAGCAGCCGATACCGGCGGCAGCGATCAGGTTGCAGCCCATGACGGCGGACAGGGTGAAACCGAAGAAGAAGGTCAGGAAGTCCGTGGGCTTGGAGATGACCTGCTTGAGCAGGATGGCGATACCGACGGTGGGCAGCAGCGAGCCGACGGTGAACAGCGTCTTCATGGCGATGCCGTCCATGGGCATGTAGGTCTTCATGAGGTCGACCATGTTGGCGCCGCCCATGGTGATGATGAACGTCGGGATGAAGGAACACAGGATGTGGCCGATCCAAGGCAGGACCATGTCGACGAGGTAGAGCTTGTGCAGGTCACCCTTCTCGAGCCACTTCCAGCCCATGCCCTGCCACACAAGGTTGATGGTCGCGGTACCATAGAACAGGACGGTGCCGAGCGTACCCACGGCGGCACCGAGGGAAGCAGCCATGCCGGCGGCCTCGGTCGAACCCGGGTCGATGCCCTGCGCCTTGATGGCCAGGATCGCCAGAGGAATGCCGATGTAGGAAACGGCGCGGACGTCGGCGGAGACGGTTCCGCCCGGGGTCACGAGGGCGATGTAGACAACCTGGATGGCGGCGCCGACCAAGATGCCGGACTGGATGTCGCCCATGATGATGCCGACGACGAGACCTGCGACCAGAGGACGGCCCAGGGTGTAGTTGCCGAACGTCGTGCCGCCCATGCCGGGCATCGAGGCCAGGCAGGCGAACAGGCCGAACAGCGCGGCTTGGAACGCATTGATAGTCATGCTTTCCCCTTTCTTTATTCCTCAGTCCCTCCTCGTGGGACCGTTAGGACCAAAATGCTGCGAAGCGTTTGCTTAGAAACCAAACTGGCCGCGGAACTTGGGCCAGGTACCGATGGACTTCTCCTTGATGAGGGCGAACTCGACCTCATAGCCGGCGTTGGTGAGGTCTTCGAGCGCCTGGGCCTCTTCCTGCGTGATCGACTGGTTGTTGCCGAGCTTGGTCGCACCGGGGCGATCGTTGCAGGGTCCGACGACGACGTGGTTCATGCCGGGCTTAAAGCCAAAGTCGACCAGCAGCTCCTTCATATCCTGCGGGTTCTTGGTGATCAGGAAGTACTGCGTCTCGCTGTCGAGAACCTTCTGCGCGACCTCCTTGAAGTGCTCCTTGGTCCATACGAAAGTCTTCTTCTGCGAAGCGCTGCGGTAGGCCTCCTTGAGCACCGGGTTGGATGCCGCGGCGTCGTTGACGGCGATCAGGCCGTCGCAGGGATACTCGAGTGACCAACGGGTGACGGTCTGGCCATGGATCATACGGTCGTCGATGCGGATGAACGAAATCATTGCGTTCTCCCCTTTCTGTTTTGGGCCGGCACTTGGCGCCGCGCCCCATCTCACACGGTTTGGCTCTTGGGCCTAGATATCGTCGTCCTCGTCATCCTCGCCATCATCGGTGGGGATCACGAGCTCGGACATGCCGTTCTTGCCCTCTTGCAGCATCATCTGCTTGAGGGAATCGAGGTCCATGGTGGATAGGCCCATCATCGCGGTCATCGCCATGGGCAGGTTCATGCCGCCAAAGGCGACAGTGTGGGCAAGCAGGCCCTTCTCGGCCAGAGTGTTCATGGCGTTGGTGAGCGGAGAGCCGCCCACGATATCACCAAGCAGGACGACCTCGTCGTCGGCTGCGACGGGGGCGAGCAGCGCCTTAAGATTCTCAACGTACTCGTCGGCACCCATGCCATCGACCAAGCTCGTCGACAAGATGTTGGCGGCGTCGTTGCCGAGCATCTTGAGGACGCTGTGCAAACCGGGAGCGAGTGTTCCGTGGCTGACCATTACCAGATACCGCATGGCGGTCTCCCCTCGACATTGCGTGCACTGCACGGCTTTGCTTTGTGTCGAGACCATTATTATTTTCGCGTATGTTCGATACAAGCAAATAGTTGCGAACGGCAACTATTCATCGGTTAACGGTAGCAACTATTTTGACAACTAAATTATTTTTCCATCGGCGTATTTCTAAAAGTGCAGGTAGACGGCTTGTCTTCAAGCTATGTTTTGTATGTTCCTAACATAGCTCAACTATTTTTGCCTAGAATTCGATCGTTATGGCCTTTTCGCTACGCTATGTCCTGTCAACACGCAACATGGAGGTATCCCATGGACTTGATATCGTTTCTCGCCTCCGAGCCCTTCGACCGCGAGGGCGACACACCGCTCTATATCCAACTCAAGCAACGTATCGTCCTGCTCATCGCAAGCCAGACGCTCGACACCGAGACGCCGCTACCCCGCGAGCTCGAGATCTGCGACCGTCTGGGGCTATCGCGCGCGACGGTCCGTCGTTGTTTTCAGGATTTGGTGGCGGAGGGTCGTGTGATACGCAAGCGCGGTCAGGGGACGTTTATCAAGCCCCGGACAACCGCGCCGGGGATCGACCTCGCCCTCAACTTCAGCGTACGCATGCGCGAAGCGGGAAGGCAACCCAGTTCGCGCATCCTCAACTTCGAGAGCATCCCCGCCGTCCGAGGCATCGCCTCCGGCCTCAAGGTGCCCGCGGGCACGCCCGTATGGGAGATACGTCGCCTGCGCCTGGCCGACGACAAGCCCATGGAACTCAACTACGTCTATGTCCCTGTGTCACTCTGCCCCGACTTGACGCACAGGGACCTGGAGCGATCGCTCTACGCCTATATCGCCGAGAAAACCGGTATCCTGCCGGCAAGCGTCGATGCGGTCTACGAGGCGATCAACCTCGACAAGCACGAAGCGAGCCTGTTGGGGCAGGTAACGGGAAAGGCGGCGATGCGGATCGTGCGCTCCACCTACGACAAGGAAGGCAACCCGTTCGAGGTCGGCGTGCTCATCAGCTGCGACGGCCAAGCCGAGCTGCACGTACACATAGCAGCCGACAAGACGACGTTCACGGCGTTGTCACAGTAGCTTTATTATTCAGCCCTAGTCATCGCGCAAAGTCCCTTCGGCAGCACACGGTGCAGCCAAGTCACCGCAGGCCGGGGCGGGAGGGGCCGAGTTTCCTCCTGAGCGACTCTGCTTGCAGCCGGAGCGAAAGGGGGAAATCTCGGCCCCTCCCGCCCCGGCCGACCAGGTCACATTACACCGTGTGCTGCGGCAGGTCCTGCAGGGCGATGACGTCCATGCCCATGTCGTTGGCACTGCCGTGACCCTGCTGGTCCTCGCGCGCCGCCTCGATGGCACTCACGTACGTGTTGGCGGCAGACATCGCGGTCACGCAGGTCACGCCGCGGCGCACGGCCTCGGTACGCAGCAGGTAGCCATCGCCACGCGAGCCCGGACCGTACGGCGTGTTGATGATTACCGCGATCTTGCCATCGGCGATGAGGTCACCGATGTTGGGGCACTCGCCGTCGTGCGGGCCGCTGATCTTCTCCACGACTTCGCACGTCACGTTGCCGCCGCGAAGCACGCGCGCCGTGCCCTCGGTGGAGCAGATATCAAAGCCCAGGTAGCGCAGGATACGCGCGACCGAAAGGATGTGACGCTTGTCGCGGTCGCACACGCTGATGAACACCTTGCCAGCGCTCGGGTCGGGCAGCTTGTAGTCGATCGCCAGCTGCGTCTTGGCGTATGCCTCGGGATAGCTCTTGGCGATGCCCATGACCTCGCCCGTCGACTTCATCTCGGGCCCCAGGATGACGTCGGCGCCCGGGAAACGACCCCAGGGCATGACGGCTTCCTTCATGCAGAACCAGTCCAGCTGACGTTCGTCGCTCGGCAGGCCCAAGCTCGCGATGGAATCGCCTGCCATGATGCGCGCCGCGCATTTGGCCAGCGGCACACCGGTGGCCTTGGAGATAAACGGCACGGTACGGCTGGCGCGCGGGTTGGCCTCGATCACGTAGACGGTCTCACCCTTGATGGCATACTGCACGTTGACCAGGCCGCGTACGCCCAGCGCCATCGCGATGCGGCGCGTGGTCTCGCGGAGCTTCGCCTGCAGGCTCTCGCTGAAGCTAAACGGCGGAATGCAGGTCGCAGAGTCGCCGGAGTGAATACCGGCCTCCTCAATATGCTCCAGGATGCCGCCGATGTAGACCTCTTCGCCGTCGCACAGGGCATCGACATCGGACTCAATCGCACCCTCCAGGAAGCGGTCGAGGTACACCGGGTAGTCGGGGCTAATGCGCGCAGCCTCGGCCATGTAATCGCGTAGATGCCCGGCATCGTAGGCGATCATCATGCCGCGGCCACCCAGCACGTAGCTCGGACGCACCAGCAGCGGGTAGCCGATGTGCGCGGCCACGGCCTCGGCCTCCTCAAACGAGGTGGCCTGACCCGCCGGCGGGTACATAATGCCCAGCTTGTCGAGTAGGGCGGCAAAGCGCTCGCGGTCCTCGGCAAAGTCGATGGCGTCGGGCTTTGTGCCCATAATGTTGACGCCGCTCTCCTCGAGCATGCGCGCCAGTTTAAGCGGGGTCTGGCCGCCGAGCGTCACCACGACGCCGTCGGGGCGCTCGACATCGATAACGTCCATGACGTCCTCGTAGGTGAGCGGCTCAAAGTACAGACGGTCGGACGTGTCATAGTCGGTCGAGACGGTCTCGGGATTGCAGTTGACCATGATGGTCTCGAAGCCGCGGGCCGCCAGCGCGTAGCTCGCGTGCACGCAGCAGTAATCGAACTCGATACCCTGGCCAATGCGGTTGGGGCCGGCGCCCAGGATCATCGCCTTGGGCTTGTCCGCCGGCGTGGTCTCGTCGGGAGCCACGCACTTCTTGGCATCCGGGCTCGTGCGGTAGATGTTCTCGTACGTCTTGTAGTGGTACTCCGTGGCGCTCGAAAACTCCGCAGCGCAGGTATCGACCGTCTTCATGCTGGGAACCACGCCCAGACCCTTGCGATAGGCGCGCACAAAGCGCTCGTCCGAGCCGGTCAGCGCGGCAATCTCGGCGTCGCTCGTGCCGTACTGCTTGAGCAGGCGCATCGCGTCGGCGTCGATATCCTCCACACGCAGGCCGCGGATGCTCTCCTGGACCTGCACCATGTCGTTGATACGGTTGAGGTACCACGGATCGATACCGCAGATGGCATGGATGTGGGCGATGTCCCAGCCACGGCGCAGGGCCTCGACCACAAAGAAGATGCGGTGCTCGGTCGGGGTTGCCACGGCCTGAGCGAGCTCATCGTCGCTCAGCTTGTCGGCACCCTCCTTGCCACCGGCGCAGATGCCCTGGTGACCGTCCTCCAGTGAGCGCATGGCCTTGCCGAAGGCCTCCTCAAAGGTGCGGCCGATCGCCATAATCTCGCCCACGGCCTTCATGCGCGTGGTGAGCGTGGGGTCGGTACCCTTAAACTTCTCGAAGGCAAAGCGCGGCACCTTGACCACACAGTAGTCGATCGTGGGCTCAAAGCAGGCGGGCGTTGCCTTGGTGATGTCGTTGACGATCTCGTCGAGCGTGTAGCCCACGGCCAGGCGAGCGGCGGCCTTGGCGATGGGGAAGCCCGTGGCCTTGGAGGCCAGTGCGGACGAACGGCTCACGCGCGGGTTCATCTCGATGACGATCAGACGGCCGGTCTGGGGGTTCACGGCAAACTGCACGTTGGAGCCGCCGGTCTCGACGCCAATCTTCTCCAGAATGGCGAGCGACGCGACACGCATGCGCTGGTACTCAAGGTCGGAGAGGGTCTGCGCTGGCGCCACGGTGATGGAGTCGCCGGTGTGCACGCCCATGGGGTCGAGGTTCTCGATGGAGCACACGATGATGCCGTTGCCGGCGTGGTCGCGCATGACCTCCATCTCATACTCTTTCCAACCCTCGATGGACTCCTCGACCAGCACCTCATGGGCAGGCGAGAGCTCAAGGCCCTGGCTCACGATGGAGACGAGCTCCTCGTGGGTATGCGCGATGCCGCCGCCGGCGCCACCGAGGGTAAAGCTCGGGCGCAGTACGCAGGGATATCCCACGCGCTCGGCGATAGCCTCGGCGTCGGCCACGCTGTAGGCATAGCCCGAGCGCGCGACCTCCAGGCCGATCTCGGCCATGGCCTCGTTAAAGAGTTTGCGGTCCTCGCCGCGCTCGATAGCGGCCAGGTCGCAGCCGATCATCTCGACGCCGTACTTGTCGAGCGTGCCGTCCTTTGCCAGCTCGACGGCGGCGTTCAGACCGGTCTGGCCGCCCAGCGTGGGCAGCAGCGCGTCCGGGCGCTCTTTCTTGATCACGCGCTCGATAAACTCGGCGGTGATAGGCTCAACATAGGTGCGGTCGGCCAAGCCCGGGTCGGTCATGATGGTCGCCGGATTGGAGTTGACCAGGATGACCTCAAAGCCATCCTCCTTGAGCACCTTGCAGGCCTGGGCGCCGGAGTAGTCGAACTCGCAGGCCTGGCCAATAACGATGGGGCCCGAACCAATAACGAGGATGCGCTTGATGTCAGTACGTTTAGGCATGTTAGTTCTCCTCGGTCGCAGCGTTCTCGGACTCGGCGAAATTCCAGCCGGCGAGGCGGTCCTTCGCGGTGTCGATGTCCAGGTAGTTCTCCTCGCCGTCCATGAGTCGCGTAAAGGCGGTAAAGAGATAGTGGGCATCGGTGGGGCCGGGCGAAGCCTCGGGGTGGTACTGGACCGAGAAACACGGGGCGTCGAGCAGCTGGATGCCCTCGGCGGTGCCGTCGTTGAGGTTCACATGTGTCAGGCGAATGCGACCAAAGCGCTCGTTCATCACGACCGGCGCGACGCCGCGACGCACCCAGGCGCGCAGGTCGCCATCGGCCGCATGCTCGGTTTCGCCGCCGGAAAGCTCCGGAATCAGTTTGCCCAGACTGGGGAACAGCAGGCCAAAGCCGTGGTTTTGCGCGGTGATCTCCACGCGACGGCTCACCAGATTCATAACCGGCTGGTTACCGCCACGGTGACCGAATTTAAGCTTTTCCATTTGGGCGCCGCAGGCCAAGCTGATCATCTGGTGACCCAGGCAAATACCAAAGACCGGCACCTTGCCGATCAGCTGCTGCACCTGCTCGTAGGTCTCCACCACGGCATCGGGGTCGCCGGGGCCGTTGGACAAAAAGACGCCATCAGGATTCATGTCGAGCACCTGCTGGGCGGGCGTATCCCACGGCACGACGGTGAGGTCGCAGCCGGCACGGACCAGGCCCTCCAGAATACCGCGCTTCACACCGCAGTCGTAGGCGACCGCTTTGTGACGGGCAGGAGCGGCAGCCACAAGCGCAAAGCCATGCGTGGCAGGCAGGTCGGCGGCCACAAACTCGTGAGGCGCGGGACAGCTCACGGTCTTGACCAGGTTCTCGCCCACCAGCGTGGGCGCTGCGTCCAGACGCTCGGCGAGCTCGTCGACGTCGAAGATCTCTGTCGAGATAATGCCCATCTTGGAACCATTGTCGCGCAGATGGCGCACCAGAGCGCGGGTGTCGACACCCTCGATAGCGACGATGCCGTGAGCGCGCAGGTACTCCGGCACGCTGACGGCCGAGCGCCAGTTAGAAGGCGTGGCGCACATGTCGCGAACGATCATGCCGCGCATAGCCGGAGCGCTCGCAGGGCGCACGGCGTCGCCGGGGAAGGCCGACTGGACATCGGTCTCGTCGATACCGTAATTGCCGATCTGCGGATAGGTCATGGTTACAATTTGGCCGGCATAACTCGGGTCGGTCATGACCTCAAAGTAGCCCTCAAGCGAGGTGTTGAAGCAGACTTCGCCGGTCGCGGTGCCCTCGGCGCCGCATGCACGTCCATAAAAAATGGTCCCATCCTCAAGATACAGGATACAGGGACCGCAGGCGCCCTTGCTGGTTTTGGCCAGCATACGCTGGCAAAGCTCGCTGGGCGCGAAGGTGCGGGCGGCAGCGCCCGCGGTATGGTTGTTCGCCATAATTCTCCTTCCCGGTCTCACAGGACCGGCTTAAAGGTGTGTAGTTAGGCCTCGCGGTATTGTAACCGCAAGCATGCCTCATGGCGTTAATTTCATCGAAATGTTTACGAAATGATAATTATGACTTTCTATGCATAATGATTTTTTAATCCCCGTCCCGGAAAAATCATCCCGCGGGGCTTGTGGCTCACGCGGGATGATGGCGTCTTATTTTATCTTGTCCTGCTCCAGCAGTTCGGACGGTGTGCGATCGGGCTTGCCGCCGCGGAAAATCTCGCGGCCATGCAGACGATGCTCCAGGTCACGTTCGGCCTTTTCCTCGTCAATCTTGGTCTGGCTCACCACCGGGTCCTCAATCAACGACGACACCGAGTTCACCTGCTTCTGAATGCGCTCGGCGATGGTGTCATCCATACTCACGATGCGCATCTTCCAGTCGATACTCGTAGCGTTGGATGAGCTCTTGGTCCACACGAACGTCAGGATGGCGCTCTGGTGGCCCTGGGCGGGAAACATGCCAAAGAAGGAATCGTGCTGAATGTTGCTATCCTCGTCGATATAGGCGTGAACGTTATACACCACGCGGTCGATCTTATCGTTGAGCAACGCGTTGGTCGCAAGCGCCGCGGCCTGAATCTGCCCGTTGGACAGCAGCTCGAGCTCGTTGGCAGACGATGTGTCCAACACCGTCACCTCGACCGTGCCCGTACGCTCATCGGCTTCATCGACGGTAAAGTCGAGCGGGAACTGCGTAAAGCCGTTGCCCCACTCAAGGCCGCCCTTCAGCGCCGTCGAAACGGTATCGACCGAAACGCTCTCGGACAGGTTGGCGGTGTTCAGGCGACGCATCACGCCGTAGCCAATCTGCATGCCCACGATCAGCACCAAAATACCAATGACCACGGCCATCGCGGTCTTCGTAATGGTATGACTCACCTGCGAACCCGAAGGATCATCCTCGGACAGCGGGTCGATATGTTTTGCCTGGCTCGCGCGGTCCTCGCTGCGCAGCTGCGCTAGCGCCGCTTTGTCACCGCGCTTGGCCGCAGCCTCCTTCTCACGCATGCGCTCGGTTCGCTTTTTGGCAAGCGTGGGATCCAAGACACCGGATGCATCGATTTCGGAGAATAACTCCGTCACTTCTTCCGGAGTCAAAGGGTTCTTGTCAGCCATAAACTTCCTGTCATATCAATCAGTCGAGCTCGTGCGCACGCGCACCTTCGAACTGCATTCGATAGTAACGGGCATAGGTGCCGCCACGGGCGAGAAGCTGTTCATGCGTGCCACGTTCCACAACGCGACCATGCTCAACGGTCGCAATCTCATCGGCGTGTTTAATGGTCGAGAGACGGTGGGCGATGATGATTGTGGTACGGCCGCGTGCCAGCTCTTCGAGCGACTCCTGGACCGCCTCCTCGCTCTCGTTATCCAAAGCACTCGTCGCCTCGTCCAAGATCAAGATTTTGGGATTCTTGAGAAACACACGCGCGATGGCAACGCGCTGTTTCTGTCCGCCCGAAAGACGGCTGCCGCGCTCGCCCACGACCGTGTCATAGCCCTGTGGAAGCGACTCGATAAAGGCATCGATGTTGGCGCGACGGGCGGCCTCGGCGATCTCTCCTGCCGTAGCGCCCGGCTTGCCGTAGGCGATGTTCTCGCCAATCGTGCCGTCAAACAGATAGACATCCTGCTGCACCAGGCCGATGGCGCGACGCAGGCTCTGCTGCGTCACATCGCGCACGTCCTGGCCGTCGATGCTAATGGATCCGGCGGCCACGTCATAAAAGCGCGGCAGCAGCGAACAGGTCGTGGACTTGCCACCGCCCGAAGGGCCAACCAAAGCGATGGTCTGCCCGGGCTTGATGGACAGGTCCATATGGTCGATAACGGGACGCTCGTCGGCATCGCCCTCGCCCAGCTCAACATCCTCGTAGTTAAAGCACACGTCGTGATACTCCACGGCGCCGGCAGTCACCTGCAGATCCGTAGCGCCCGGCTTGTCCTGGATATCCGGCGCGGTCGAGAGCACCTCGTCCATACGCTTAAAGCCGGCGATAGCCTTCTGATACGTTTCGGCCGAATTGACGAGTGTCTCGAGCGGCGTGCAGAACAGCGAAATATAGAGTGCAAAGGTCGCCATATCGACCGCCTGCAGCTGCCCCTGGGCGACCAGCCAGCCGCCCAGCAGCACCACGATCACATAGAGCACACCCGAAAGCAGGCCATACGTCGCGGTATAGACGCCCATGGCGTGATACATGTTCTCCTTGGACGAAAGATAGCGATTGTTTGAGGCGCGGAACTTGAAGCGTTCGGTCTCCTCATTGGCAAAGCTCTTGACCACGCGCATGCCCGCCAGCGAATCCTGCAGCTGCGCATTGATGCCGCTGATCTTTTTGCGGTTGTCGCTAAAGACCTCGCGCATGCGCATGTTCTGCCAAAACATGATGGCCGAAAACGCCGCCGTCACCACGGCCATGGCGAGCGCCAGCACCGGGGCGATGGTAAAGAGGATCACAAACGAGCCGATAATCTCGATGCCGCAGATGATGATCCACTCGGGCACGTGATGCGCCGCCTCGCAGATATCGAACAGGTCGTTGACCACGCGGCTCATCATGTCGCCCGAGCTGTTGCGGTCGAAGTACGCAAAGCTGAAGCGCTCATACTGGTCGAACAGGTCCTCGCGCATCTTGGACTCCATGCGCGCGCCCATCACGTGACCCCAATAGCTCACAAAGTAGCGGCAGGCGCAGCGGACGGCATACATCAACACCAAGCCCACCGCGATCATGCCGAGCGCCTGCATAATGGCAGCCTGACCCTGAGTAAATAGCCCACCGGTCAAATTGCGCAGGATAATGGGGAACGCCAGGTCAATGGCGGCAAGCACCAGAGCGCAAACAGTATCAGCAACAAAAAGCCCCATCTGGGGCTCGTAATACGAGAGAAACCTTTTAAACATGCAATCCTCGAAGAGAAATAAATAGCGTGAGAAATCCGGTTGAACCGGTCAGGCTGAAAACAAAGCGTCCCAACAAGCATAACGCCGATGTTCTGGCAGCGTCAGCGAAAACGTCCCTAAGCGAGCAAGGTGCCTTGAAAGAGGAGCGACGCGTACTTCGGTACGCGAGCGACGATTGAAAGGCAGATTGCCGCTTAGGGGCGTTTGCAGCGTCGACTCGTTACGCGGTTTGGTAAAACCGCGTAACCTAGAGCTCCGCTCCGCCCAAGCGGTGCGCGATGCTGTCGCAGGCAAGCGCGCCTACGACGGTCTTGGCGTCTTCGATCTTGCCGTCGAGCACGGCGTCGATCAGCTCGTGCAGCGGCACCAGGTCCACGTTGACAAACTCGTCATCATCGGGGTTGGGCGCATCAAACTCGAGCTTGGTAGCCAAGTAGATGCGGATGATCTCATCGCAAAAACCGCAGGACGTGACAATCGACGTCAAAAAGCGAATACGACCAGCCCTAAAGCCCGTCTCCTCATGCAGTTCGCGCTTGGCGCAATCGAGCGGATCCTCGCCTGGATCGAGCTTGCCGGCGGGAATCTCGACCGTCACGCGGTCGATGGCGGTGCGGTACTGACGCACCAGTACGATCTTGCCGCTCTCGGTCAGCGCCACGACGGCCGCCGCACCCGGATGGCGAACGATATCGCGGGCGCTGCGGCGACCGTTGGGCAGCTCAACCTCAAGACGGTGGACGTCGAGGATCTTGCCCTTCCAGGCGCACTCCTCCGAAAGAATCTTCTCGTGCAGCTCGGCATCGTGCGGGTCGTCGTCGCCCAGCACCAGCGCCGGCTCGTCAGCGACCTCGCCACCAGGCTCGCCCTCGGCGTGCCCATACATGCGGCTGTCCTCTTCGACGATCTGCGCGTCCACGAGCTCTTCGTTCTTCTCGTCCATCCGTCTCATTCCTCTCGGATTTTAGGCATCCCAGGCGTCGCGGCCGCGCAGCGCGCGCAGGCCGATGTCGTGACGCAGGGTCTTGCCCTCAAAATCAATCTTCTCGCAAGCCTCGTAGGCAAGGTTGCGAGCGTTCTCAAACGTGTCGCCCAGAGCGGTCACGGCAAGCACGCGGCCACCATTGGTCACGAGCTGGCCGTCCACCACGGCAGTACCCGCGTGGTAAACGGTCACGTTCTCCATGGCCTCGGCATCCTCAATGCCAGTGATGACCTTGCCCTTCTCGTAGCTGCCGGGATAGCCCGCGCTCGTCAGGACAACGGCCACGGCCCACTCGTCACGCCAGTCGAGCTCAATCTGATCGAGCTCGCAGTTGGCGCAGGCGAGCATGACCTCGACCAGGTCGTTCTTAAGGCGCGGCAGCACAACCTGAGTCTCGGGATCACCAAAGCGGGCGTTGAACTCCAGCACCTTGGGGCCGGCGGGGGTGAGCATAAAGCCGCCATACAGGCAGCCGCGGTAGTCGATGCCCTCGGCAGCAAGCTCGGCCACGGTCTGCTCCATGACCGCCACCATGGTGGCGTGCTCCTCGTCGGTCACGATGGGCACCGGGCTGTAGACGCCCATGCCGCCGGTGTTGGGACCCTTGTCGCCCTCGAGCGCGCGCTTGTGGTCCTGCGAGGTGGCCATGGGGCGCACGGTCTTGCCGTCGGTAAAGGCCAAAAGCGAGCACTCGGGGCCGGTCAGCATCTCCTCGATAACCACGGTGTTGCCGGCATCGCCAAAGGTGCCGCCAAAGCACTCGCGCACGGCCTCCTCGGCCTGCTCAAGTTCGATCGCCACGATGACGCCCTTGCCCGCGGCAAGGCCGTCGGCCTTGACGACCAGCGGGGCGCCCTGCTCGCGCACGTAGGCGAGAGCCGAAGCCTCGTCGGTAAACGAGCCGTAGGCTGCCGTCGGAATGCCCGCGCGCTCCATGAGCTGCTTGGAGAACAGCTTGGAGCCCTCCATCTGGGCGCCCTCGGCACCCGGGCCAAAGCAGAGAATACCCGCCGCGCGCACGGCGTCGGCCACACCCGCCACGAGCGGAGCCTCGGGGCCAATTACCACGAGTCCGCATCCGTGGCTCTGCGCAAACGCCGCCACGGCCGCAGGATCGCAGTCGTCGAGAACAACGTTCTCGCCGCAGCTCGCGGTGCCGCCGTTGCCCGGCGCGATGTAGAGCTTGCCGGCGCGCGGTGATGCTGCGAGCTTAGCTGCCAAAGCATGCTCACGGCCGCCGCTGCCCAACAACAGGATGTCGATGGTTTGAGTGTCCGCCTTCAAGGGTGCCTCCTCTATGGATGAATGGCCCGCTCCGCGCGAGCCCTTTGCAAGCAAATATACCCCTCGGCCGCCCGCTTGGGCTGCAAAGGGGTATATCGCAATAACCAAATAGTCCCGATTACTTCCAGAATCGGTTGATGATCTGCTCGCGACCGGCGCCGACGCCAATGAACGTCACGCGGGTGTGTGCCAGATCCTCGATAAACGCCACGTAGTCCTGAGCCTCCTGCGGCAGCTCATCAAAGCTGCGGCAACCGGTGATGTCGCACTTCCAGCCGGGGAGCTCCTCGTAGATGGGCTTGGCATGCTCAAAGCGCACCTGATGCTCGGGCACGCTGGTGTAGCGCTCGCCATCGACGTCGTAGGCCACGCACACCTTGATGGTGTCGAAGGCCGAAAGCACGTCGAGCTTAGTCAGGGCGATATCGGTGAGGCCGTTGACGCGTGAGGCGTAGTTGGCGATGGGGCCGTCGAACCAGCCGCAGCGACGACGGCGACCGGTGGTCACACCGTACTCATAGCCCTCCTCGGTCAGCGTGTGACCGGCCTCGGACTCATAGGAAAGCTCGGTGGGCATGGGGCCCGAACCGACGCGGGTGATATAGGCCTTCATGACGCCCAGCACGCGGTCGACGTTCTTCATGCCCACGCCGGAGCCGGTGATGGCGCCGCCGGCGGTGCAGTTGGAAGACGTCACGTACGGATAGGTGCCGTGGTCGATGTCGAGCAACGTCGCTTGGGCGCCCTCAAACAGCAGGTCCTTGCCCTCATCGATCATGTTGTTGAGCAGCAGGCTCGTCTCGGTGATGTAGGGACGCAGGCGCTCGGCCATGGGCAGGTACTCGTCGCAAATCTGGTCCACGGTGTAGGTGGGCAGGTTGTAGATGAGCTCAAGCTCGGGGTTCACGCGGGCGAGAGCGGTCTCCAGCTTGTCGCGGAACAGCGCCTCGTCCAGCATATCCTGCATGCGCAGGCCAATGCGGGCCATCTTGTCCTGATAGCACGGACCGATACCGCGCTTGGTGGTACCGATGTTCTTCTTGCCGAGCTTCTGCTCAAAGGCGCCATCCAGGTCGATGTGGTACGGCATGATGACATGCGCGTTGCCGCTAATCTTGAGATTCTTGGTGGTGATGCCGTCGGCCTCGAACATGTCGATCTCCTCAAGGACAACCTTGGGGTTGACGACGCAGCCGTTACCGATCACCGACACATGGTCGGAATACATGATGCCGGAGGGCACCTGGTGCAGGCCGTACTTCTTGCCGTTGACGACGATGGTGTGGCCGGCGTTGTTGCCGCCCGAGTAGCGCACGACGGCATCGAAGTCGCCGGCGACCAGGTCGCAGATCTTACCCTTGCCCTCATCGCCCCACTGGGCACCGACCAAAACGGTTGACGGCATGTTTACTCCTTACATTCATGGACTGTCTACGCGCCACGCCGGCACGCAGAAGCACAAAACATTCCCAGTATACCCGTGCAACGGGCGCCTGTCCTACTCCTCGGCATGTGCCCCATCAAGCTCATAGAACTTGGTGGATGCCGGCAGGAACATCAGGTCGACGTCGCCGATCGGGCCCGAACGGTTCTTGGCCACGACGATACGCGTAACGCCCTCGTCGGGTCGATCGTCGCGCGAGGCTTCGGCCTCGTCGGCGGAGCGGTCCAAGAACATAACGATATCGGCGTCCTGCTCGATGGAGCCCGATTCACGAAGGTCGGAAAGCTGCGGGCGCTTGCCGGTACGGGATTCGACCTGACGCGAGAGCTGCGACAGCGCGATGAGCGGGATCTTGAGTTCCTTGGCCATGATCTTCAGACCACGCGACATCTCGGAGACCTCGACGGTACGGCTCTCGGAGCGGCGTCCCGGCGGAGGACTCACCAGCTGCAGGTAGTCCAGGATGATGATGGCCTTCTCCTTGTTGTGGAGCATGCGGCGGCTCTTGGCGCGAATCTCGGTCACTGTGGTGCCGGGCGTATCGTCAATCAGAATATCGAGCTTGGACAAGGTCTGCGTGGCCTCGTTGATATTGGCCCACTGCTCGGGGCTAATGCGGCCCATGCGGAAGTCACTGATCGAAATCATGGCGTAGGCGCAAATCAGACGCTGGGCAATTTCCTTGCCCGACATCTCCAGCGAGAAGAAGCCGACGGTATAACCGGCCGCGGCAGCGTTGAGCGCCAGATTCAGGGCGAACGACGTCTTACCCACAGCAGGGCGGGCGCCGATGATGATGAGCTGGCCCTCGCGAAAACCCATGAGCATGCGGTCGAGCGACGGGAAGCCCGTGGGCACGCCCGCAGCCTGGCCGCCTGCCTGGCACACTTCCTCGGCCTCGTTATAGGCCTCGACCATAAACTCGGTCAGCGTCTTGTAGCTCGACTTGACCTCGCGCGCCGTGACCTTGAGCAACTTGCTCTCGGCCAGCTCCACGACCTCTTTGGTATCGGTGGGAGCGTTATAGGCCAGCGCGTTGATCTCGTTGGTGGCGCCGATCAGCTCACGCAGCATCGAATCGCGGCGAACGATAGCGGCATGGTGCTGCCAGTTGACGAGCGACAGGGTCTGACCCATCAACTCCAAAATGTAGGCCTCGCCGCCCACGGCATCAAGCTTGTTGATGCTTCGCAGGTAATCGATCAGCGAGATGGAGTCGATGGGAATGCGGCTGTTGTACATATCGACCATCGCGGTATAGATGGTCTTATGAATGGGCCGGTAGAAGTCATCGGGCTGCAGCTCGACCTGGGCCTCTTCGACCACCTCGGGCGATAGCAGCATAGCGGCCAGTACATTGGCCTCTGCATCTTGGTTTTGGGGAAGACCCAACTTGGAGCCGCGGTCCTCAACCGTCAGCCCGGTCTCCCTATCGTCATATGCCATGAGCATCCTCATTCATATCGCTTGCGAGCATCCATAGTATCAGCCACGGTCCCAAAACGCGCCGCGCGCCGCCAATCATCACCGAACCAAACGGATGAACGGTCCTGTATACAGGACTTCGACGCAACGTTCACCATGACACTCACTCAGCGCAAAAAACAAAAGGGCGCCCTGGTTTCCCAGAGCGCCCTTCTTAGAACAAGATTGTTGCGTTGCAGCAAATGCTACTCGGCAGCAGCCTCAGTCTCGACCTCGGCGGTCTCGGCCTCGGCGACCTCAGCGGCCTCCTCGACCTCAGCCTCGGCAGCGAGCTCCTCGGCGGTAACGCCGACGAGAACGACAACCTCGGCCTTGATCTCGCGGTACAGCGAGATGGCAACGGTGTGGGCACCGGCAACCTTGATGGGCTTACCGAGCTCGACGCGCTTGCGGTCGATGTCCATACCGAGCTGAGCCTTGATGGCGTCAGCGATCATAGCGGCGGTAACGGAGCCAAAGAGGATGCCCTCGTCGCCGACCTTGACGTCAACGGTGACCGTCTTGCCCTCGAAGGCAGCCTTGGTCTCGTTGGCGGTAGCCAGACGGACGGCCTCGCGCTTGGCGATGTTGTTGCGACGCTCGTCAAGCTGCTTGAGGTTGCCCTTGGTGGCGGCAACAGCGAGCTTCTTGGGGAACAGGAAGTTCTCAGCGTAACCCTGAGCGACCTCTACGACGTCACCCTCGCCGCCCTTGCCCTTGATCTCATCGAGAAGAATAACCTTCATGATGCGTCTCCCTTCTTAGCCGCGGTCGCGGTTGCCACGAGAGGAAACCACGGGGACGGTGTACGGCAGGAGAGCCATCTCGCGGGCGCGCTTGATGGCGTTGGCGATGTCATGCTGATGCTGCGTGCAAGCGCCAGTGACGCGACGGGGCTTAATCTTGCCACGGTCGGTCATGTACTTACGGAGAAGCTGAGTGTCCTTATAGTCGATGAACTCAGTGTTCTCCTTGCAGAACTGGCAGTACTTACGACGCGGCTGACGTGCAGAAAAATCATTAGCCATGTCAAAATACCTTTCGTTTGGCAACTTCGGCGAACCGAAGCCGCCTCTCACTCAAAAATAGGTGAACAACCCTTAGAACGGGATGTCCTCATCGTAGACGTCGACCGCGGGCGGCGTAGCCACCGGTGCGGCAGGACGTGCTGCGGGCGCGGGAGCTGCGGGGGCGTAACCGCCCTGGTCGTAGCCACCCTGGCCACCACGGGAGCTCATAAACTCGATCTCATCGACGATGACCTCAAGCTTGCTCCGGCGCTGGCCGTCGCGCTCCCAAGAGCTGTAGCGCAGCTTGCCCTCGATCGCGACCTTGTTTCCCTTTGCCAGGAAACGGCTCACGGCCTCGGCGCGGGTGCCGAACATGGTGCAGTCGACAAAGTTGGGATAGTCCTCCCACTCGCCAGTCTGCGCGTTGCGGCGACGATCGTTCACGGCGACGCCAAAGGACAGAACCTGGGTTCCGCCGGCGGTGGCGCGCAGCTCGGGATCGCGGGTGAGGTTACCGGTGATGTTCACTCGATTGATGCTCATAACTCACTACTTCCTCTTGGGGCACAAGCCCAGTCCAAAACGACAGTCTTACTCCTGGTCGTCGCGACGGACGATCATGTGGCGGACCACAGCGTCGGTGATGCGCAGGACGCGATCAAGCTCGGCGATCTGGGTAGGATCTGCGTGGAAGTTGATGAGGGTGTAGTCACCATCGGTGAGGTCGTTGATCTCGTAGGCGAGCTTGCGCTTGCCCCACTCGTCAACGGAGTCGACCTTGCCAGCGCCCTCAGCGATCGTGGTATCGATACGCTTCATAACAGCGAGACGAGTCTCGGGGTCGAGCGACGGGTCAACAAAGAACAGCAGTTCATAAGCCTTCATATTGTCACCTCCTCTGGGCAAATGTGGCTTCAGGTCGTGAAGGTGCGCCTGAAGCAGGAAAAGACTTGGTAATAATATCTTTCAACCTCCTAGGCTGCAAGAATATGCAGCTACAACCTCATGACCTCCACATATGTCCATGCTCACACGGCACTTCATGCGCATTCCAACCAAATGCTGACCAAATGCTTGACGGATCTGTGTTCAAGATACGGTGCCGTGGGGACAAGCTGAGCCAAGCCGCAGGTCAGCGGGCACAAGGCTGTGGTCGCAAAATGCATACCAGTGGCCCACAGCACCACCCAAAGATTTTTAAATTCATTGCCAAGTCGCTTATGAATACCCTTTTTTGAACAATTGAGTTGATCAACCACGCTGGTCGGAAGCCGTTTTTTGGGACCTCAAGCCCCACTGCAGCGCCAAGCACGGCCAAGCGTTTTAAAAAATGCCAACTTTTCTGTTTGCACTTTGCGATTCCTCGTGTATACTGACTTTCGCATTTAACGGAGAGTTGTCCGAGTGGCCGAAGGAGCACGATTGGAAATCGTGTAGGCGTCAAAAGCGTCTCCAGGGTTCAAATCCCTGACTCTCCGCCAGTTAATTCCAAAGCAGGCCTTCGAGCCTGCTTTGTTTTTACCCCACGCGGAGGGGTGGCAGAGTGGTTGAATGCGGCGGTCTCGAAAACCGTTTGGCCTGTATAAGGTCACGAGGGTTCGAATCCCTCCTCCTCCGCCATTAGATGGTATAAGCCCCAGCAATGGGGCTTTTTCTTTTCGGGCACATTTCAATAACGCGCAGGAGGAGGGATTCGAACCCGCCAGGGCGCGGAGCGTAAAGAAAACGCGCCCGTGGCGCGTTTTTAGCGCAGCGCGGTCGGCGTAAGCCGACCGGATAAATTTTGAGCAAAGCTCAAAATTTGGACATCCCTCCTATTCAGCCACGCCCCCATCGCGTTCAGCATCGACCCAGATCCCCAAACATGGAACCTACGCCCCCACCCAGTCCCGACCGTTTACCGAGCAATAGGATCACCACGCCCGCCAACCATGTACTATGTACGGGCATTGTCTAAACCCGCAACCAAAAGGACCCCATCTTGCCCGTCGTCGCCGCTATGACCGTTACCTCACACGCCACAGATGCCATGGTCGCCATCCCGTTTTGGCTCGAAATGTTCGCCGTCGTCGCGGCTTCAATCTCGGGCGTGTTGGTCGCGCGCGAGCACAAGCTCGATCTGGTGGGCGCGGTCGCGCTTGCCGTGGTCTGTGGCTTGGGCGGCGGTCTTTTACGCGACATGACGCTGCAGGTGGGCAACGTCTACATCCTCAACCAGCCAATGGCGCTGCCGCTTTCCATTGCCACGGCAGCCATCATCTATATTTTCCCGGCAATCGTCGACAAGCCCGAAAAACTCATTCCCCTGCTCGACATCATCTCGGTCGGCATCTACGCCGCCACTGGAGCAGACAAGGCGCTGGTCTACGGCTTTGCACCGGCGGTGTGCATCATGATGGGCTTTTTCACCGCGGTGGGCGGCGGCATGTTGCGCGACGGCTTTATGGGCGTGGTTCCGGGCATTTTCCAACGCACTAACTTTTATGCCATCGCCGCCATCGCCGGATCGACAAGCTATGTGTGTCTCGTTATGAGCGGCATTATGAGCAATGTCGCCGCGCTGGTCGTATGCGTTGTCGTGACCATGGGTCTGCGCTGGCTCTCGCTGCGCTTTGACATCAAAAGCCCCACCGAAGAAGATATCGCGCGCTTCTTGCACCGTAAAAAGTAAACAGCACGGCACGACCCTTCGAAATGCAACCGAGAGGTTCTTTTAGAGCGCCCACGCGTTGGGTACCCTGTTAGGTGTATGTCGAGCATCTGACGAAGGATTCACTATGCCCTGTAATCAATTCCCGTCGACCCAGCGCCGTAAAGCGTGGGTCCGCATCACGATCCTATTCGCGCTCGTCGCCCTAGCGGTCACCGCACTTCCCACGGCGTCGTTCGCCGGCACAGACACCGCAGGCAACGTACTTGCGACCGACAATGACGCCAATTCGTCAGGCGTCGAAGGTGACCTGTACTGGGCAGGTCAGGCCCTCAACTTGGACGATGCGTCCATCGGCCGCGACATAATTGCAGCAGGCGAGAGCCTCTCCATCCGCGACTGCACGGTGGGCGGCGCCGTCCGCTTGGCGGCGCGCACCATCGACATTGCCAAGACTACGGTTGATGGCAGCGTGACCGTTGCCGGCCAGCATGTCGTGCTCAATTCCGACAGCACCACCAACTGTTTCTATGCGATAGGCGAGACGGTTGCCCTGCGCGGCTCTACCAAGTCGGCAGCGCTTGCGGGCGATACGGTGACTATCGATGGCACCGTCGAGGGCGATGTCGAGGTTTGGGCCGATAAGCTCATCCTGGGCAAGAACGCCCACATCACCGGCACCGTGAACGCGCACGTCTCCGAGGACCCCGAGCGCGCCGCGGGAGCCGAGGTCGGCGCGCTCAAGATCGACCGCACCGAGAGCGAGGATACTTCCACCGTTAACGATGTCATCGGCGGTATCGTCGCCGCGGCACTCTCGGCCTGCTTTGTCGCCCTACTGCTCGAACTCGTCTTTCCGCGCGCAACCGCCAGCGCCGCCGGCATGCTCCACCAGCGCCCCATGCCCCTGTGGGTGAGCGGTCTTCTGGGCACGATTGCTATCGTCCCCGCCGTCCTACTGCTAATTATCTCTATCGCTGGTCTGTCGCTTGCCGGAGCCCTCATGTGCGGTGTTATTGGCATCGCGCTGGTGTCGAGTGCCTTTGCAGGGTGCGCGATCGCGCGCATGGTCGGACACAGCCAGAACCGCTACGCCATGGCGGCCGCCGGCGGCGTGATCGCAGGTGCACTTACGGCAATCCCCCTCGTAGGCGATTTCATCAGCGGCGTGGCCTTTGTCTTCACGCTCGGCTATGTTATCCAGATCATCTGGCGCAACGCTCACCTCAAGTCGCAACAGCCGGCTAATACGCCGGAACTCCCCACCGCCTAGCCGCCAACCACCACAAAAGGGCCAGGCACCTTTGTGGTGGCGCAAAGCAACCTGATCCCATTGCACCAAAAAGGGCGCCGACCATTGCGGTCGACGCCCTTTCTTATTGGCAGTTATAAGCCCCAGCGCTTATTTGTTGACCTGGCCGGCGCGGACGGCTGCCTTCTTACGGTCGGTGGCGTTGAGCAGACGCTTGCGCAGGCGGATGTTCTTGGGAGTAATCTCCACCAGCTCGTCGTCGGCGATGTACTCCAGCGCCTCCTCCAGAGAGAAGGTGCGAGGCGGCACCAGCTGCACGGAGATGTCGGAGGTCGAGGAACGCTGGTTACCCAGGTTCTTGGTGCGGGCGATGTTGACGACCATGTCGCCGGCCTTGCTGCGCTCGCCCACGATCATGCCCTCGTAGCACTCGGTACCCGGCTCAACAAACAGCTGACCGCGCTCCTGCAGCGTACCCAGGGCGTAGGCAACGGCCTTCTCGGTGGTCATGGAGATCATGGCGCCGTTCTGGCGGTTGCCGATCTCGCCGGCGTAGGGGCCATACTCCAGGAAGGTGTGGTAGAACACGCCCTCGCCGTGGGTGACGTTCATGATGCGGTTCTTAAGGCCCATGATGCCACGCGTCGGGATCTTAAACTCAAGGTGCGTCACGATGCCCGAGGTATCCATGCTCGTCATGATGCCACCGGAGGTGCCGAAGACCTCAACGACCTTGCCCGAGCACTCGTCCGGGCACTCGACGACGGCCTGCTCGACAGGCTCCATCTTGTTGCCGTTCTCGTCCTTCTTAAACAGAACGCGCGGACGACCGACCTGGAACTCAAAGCCCTCGCGGCGCATGGACTCCATCAGAACGGACAGGTGCAGAATGCCGCGGCCCGAGACCTCGACGCCGCTCTTGTCCTCGAGCTCCTCGATCTTCATGGTCACGTTGTTCTCGGCCTCGTTGAACAGGCGCTCCTTGAGCTGACGGGCGCCAACGATATCGCCGTCGCGGCCGACGAGCGGGGAGGTCGAAGCCTCAAAGACGATGGACAGGGTCGGCGGGTCGATCTCGATGGGCTCGAGCTCGACGGGATTCTCGGGGTCGGTGTAGACATCGCCGATATCGGTGCGGTCGATGCCCACAACGGCGGCAATGTCGCCGGCGCCGACTTCCTGGCACTCGGTACGGCCCAGGTAGTCGAAGGTAAAGAGTTGCTTGACGGTAGCGGTGGCGCTGGAGCCGTCGTTCTTGACGACCAAGATCTGGTCGCCCTGGTGGATGGTGCCGGAGTACACGCGGCCGATGCCGATACGGCCGACGAAGTTGGAGTGATCGATGGTCACGCACTGCATGGCCAGCGGAGCGGTCTCGTCAACCTCGGGTGCGGGCATGTCGTCGATGATCATGTCGAGCAGCGGGTACATGTCCATGTTGCCGTCCTCGGGATCATGACGGGCAAAGCCGTTGACGCCGCTGGCGTAGATGACATGCTCCATGGCAAACTCAAGCTGGTCGTCGGTAGCGCCCAGGTCGGCCATAAGGTCCAGGCAGTCGTTGTAGGCCTTCTCGGGGTTGGCACCCGGACGGTCGATCTTGTTGATGACGATCATGATCTTAAGGCCGGTATCGATAGCGTGACGCAGCACGAAGCGGGTCTGGGGCATGGGACCCTCAAAAGCGTCGACCAGCAACAGGGCGCCGTCGGCCATACGCAGCACGCGCTCGACCTCGCCGCCGAAGTCGGCGTGGCCCGGGGTGTCGATGACGTTGATCTTAACGTCCTTGTACTCGATAGAGATGTTCTTGGCGAGAATCGTAATGCCGCGCTCGCGCTCCTGGTCGTTAGAGTCCAGGACGCGGTCCTCGACCTGCTGGTTGGCACGGAAGGCGTCCGTGGCACGCAGGAGCTTGTCGACCATCGTCGTCTTGCCGTGGTCGACGTGGGCGATGATGGCGATGTTCCTCAGATTGTCTACGCGCATGTAGTTCCCCTATCTTCTATCCATATACAAACGGCACGCGTATGCGACCCGCCCAGCGATACAACGCTCAGCGGGAATATTGAGCCTTTTACCGAAAACTCGTTTATTTTAGCGATTTTAGATAAGAGGGGTTTCCTCACCTGCAGGTTCAGGGTCGCTCCACATAAAACCATCGCCGGCACCCATGCCCTCATACAGCACGTATGCCGAAAAACCGCTCTCGAGCGTGGTTTCGAAGAAGCTCACGAGCAGGGCGTCGTGATAGCCGCCGTCAATTTCGACACAACCGGTGTAGCCGATGGCGTAACGGGCGATGCGGCCCAGCCCCTCGTCCTTAAGACCCATCTTGTGCTCGGAGATAAAGTTGGTGGCAGCCTCGAGGCACGCCTCTTCGCCATCCTCATCGAGCGCCGCCAGATATCGGTTGGAAGCAGCGTCCTCGATCGCCACAACTACGCCCGGATTCTCGCCGGCGGCAAGGTCATCCAAGAACGCACCAATCAGGTCACACACCATGGCGTCGAGCTCGGCGGAGACGTTACCGGCGTCCTGCATATCCTGTGCCATCTTTAGACCTTCCCATCGAGTCCGGCGTCGTTACAGTTCTTGTGCCTCGGCAGCAATCTTGGCGGCAGCGTCGCGGGCGCGCATCATATCCATCGCGCGCTTGTCGAGTACCTTGATCTGGTTGGTCAGCATTACTGCATCGACCACGCCCCAGATTACCAAGCCTGTTGAAATCGAAAACCCAAGCGCACCAACTGTACCACGAAGGCGCGAGCAGATTGCCGCGACAAGGGCGGAGACGACAACCATCTTGACAAACGAGCCGCGGCGCTCGCGAAGCGTGCGGGCCTGCGTCACATAGGCAATGCGAGCCGCCTCAGAAGCCTCCGAGCGCATCTGGGCTTCACGCGCGATGGCGGCCGCTTCAGCCGATACGCGGGTACCCATCAGCGACCTCTCCGCTCGCGTGCCAGACATTTAGAAGTCATCGGGGGAGAGCGTATGGACGAACTCGTCGAACTTCTCGAACTCCTGCTCGTCGTCGGCTTCCTCGGCGTGGGTAGAAACAGTGCCCAGGCGATTCATGATGTCGTCCTCCACAAACATGGGAGCATTGCTGCGCACGGCAAGGGCAATGGCATCACTGGGGCGGGCGTCGATCTTGCGCTCCTCGCCATCGACCAGTACGACGATCGTCGCGTAGAACACCGGCGGCTCGGCGCGAACGATCTCGATGCGCTCGAGCTTGGCGCCCAGGGCGTCGACGGTGTCGAGCAGCAGGTCATGGGTAATCGGGCGCTCGGCGCGGCCGCTATCGATGCCGCGGCTGATGGCAGCAGCTTCAAACGAACCAGTCTGAATGGAAAGGGAACGCAGCGGCGCGGGCGAGTCCGATTTGCTGCTGCGCTCACGAAGTACGATAAGCGATGGCACGGGACCGGCGGCCATGACGATGGTCTCTATGTCGACACGAACCATGGAACACCTCCGGTACGTAGCGGTTAACACGCGGCAGCCCGCCGCATTGAATAGCTATACTACCCAAACTTTCGCACAGCACACAAAATCAAAGTAGTTAATTTGGGGCGGGGCTTTTTTGACTACTTTCAGTAGGTAAGAAAAAAGCCCCGAGGAAACCCTCGAGGCTCTTCACAGTTTTGATGGTGGACCTGACAAGATTCGAACTTGTGACCTCCCGGTTATCAGCCGGACGCTCTAACCAACTGAGCTACAGGTCCATCATGGTGGAGGTTAGGGGGATCGAACCCCTGACCTCAGGCTTGCAAAGCCCGCGCTCTCCCAGCTGAGCTAAACCCCCACGGAGACAGTAATAAACACCCCAGCGGCGACTCGGCTCTCGCTGGGGTGTTTATTGCGAAAGAAAGTGGTGGACCTGACAAGATTCGAACTTGTGACCTCCCGGTTATCAGCCGGACGCTCTAACCAACTGAGCTACAGGTCC
>NZ_CAXTGI010000009.1:58995-99560 GCF_964243765.1 Collinsella aerofaciens
TACAGGTCCATCGCGCAAGGGATATATTAGACGAGTCGTTACGCGCGCGTCAACAACTTTTTTGAAAATCTTTGGGGGATGTCGGCCCCGGCTGCCCGGCGGCATGCGAAGTCGCCTGCTCGGACAGTCCTGCTCGCACGGAGAGCACATTAAGTGCTCTCCGGCTCGTGCGGAACTCGCGATCGACTTCGCATGCCGCCGGGCAGCCGGGGCCGACGTGGGGTTCAAAGATTTTCAAAAAGCGGTCGGCGCGCAGTGCGCCGACCGCCGATATATGGGGCCTGATATTTTCTACCAGCTAGGGCCTCTTACTCGTCCAGGAGATCCTCTGGTATGTCGTTGCCGTCGCCTAGGTCGACTGGGGCCTCTTCGGCGTCGGTTGCGGCCTCGGCGCCTTCGCCTTCGGGCTTCTCCTTGGCGGCCGTCATGCGGGCTACGGCGCAGATGCGGTCGTTGTCGTCGACGGTCATCATCTTGACACCCTGGGTGGCGCGGCCAGTCTGGCTAATCTCATCGGTCTTGACGCGAATGACCGTCGCGCCCTCCGTCACGATGAACAGCTCGTGCTGCGGGCCCACCGTCTTCATGGCTGCGAGGTTGCCCTTACGCTCGGTCATTTGGATGGTGTAGACGCCCTGGCCGCCGCGATTCTGCTCCGGGTAGTCCGCGACCGGTGTGCGCTTGCCGTAGCCGCGCTCGGTGATGACGAACAGATCACCGTTGCCGTTAGTGACTTCCATGCCCAGAACGCTCACGCCGTCCTTCATACCGATACCGCGAACGCCGCTGGTATCGCGGCCGGTAGCGCGCACCTGCTCCTCGGAGAACATGATCGCCTTGCCCGCGGTGGTGGCCAGGATAATCTTGTCGCCCTCGCGCACGCGGCGCACGTTCAGCAGCGCGTCGTCGTCACGCAGGTTGATAGCGATCAGGCCGTCGCGGCGGCTGCGGTCATATGCGCTCATTACGGTCTTCTTGACCATGCCGCTCTTGGTGGCAAACATCAGGTACTCGTCGGCAGGGAACTCGCGGCAGCTGATGACGCTCGCGATCTTCTCGCCCTCCTCGAAGGGCAGCAGGTTGACGATCGCGGTACCGCGCGCCTGGCGCGTACCCACCGGCAGCTCGTGCACCTTCAGGCGATAGACCTTGCCCTTGCTCGAGAAGAACAGCACGTACTCGTGCGTGGACGCGATGAACATCTCGTCGATGACATCGTCCTCTTTGAGGTTGACGCCCGACACGCCCTTACCGCCGCGCTTCTGGGCGCGGTAGGCGGCCACCGGGATGCGCTTGACATAACCGGTGTGGGTGATGGTCACGACCATGTCCTCGTCGGCGATGAGGTCCTCGACGTCTAGGTCTTTCTCGACATGGCTGATCTCGGTGCGGCGCTTATCGCCGAACTTCTTGGAGATCTCGCGCATCTCTTCCTTGATGACGCCCAGGATCTTCTCCTCATGCGCCAGCAGGTCCTCATAGTAGGCGATGGCGCGGCGCAGGCCGTCCAGTTCTTCCTGAATCTTGTCGCGCTCCAGGCCGGTCAGGCGGCGCAGCTTCATCTCGAGAATGGCCGTGGTCTGCTCGGGCGTAAAGCCAAAGCGCTCGATCAGGCGGCTGCTGGCCTCGGAATCGGTCTGCGAAGAGCGGATGATGCTGATGACCTCGTCGATATGGTCGAGAGCCATCAGGTAGCCCTCGAGGATATGGGCACGTGCCTGGGCCTTCTTAAGGTCGAAGCGGGTGCGGCGGGTGACGACGTCGACCTGGTGATCGATGTAGTGCTGCAGCATCTCGCGCAGGCTCAGGCATTTGGGAACGCCGTTGACGAGCGCCAGGTTGTTGGCGCCAAAGGTCGTCTGCAGCGAGGTGTACTTATACAGGTTGTTGAGCACGACCTGCGGAATGACGCCCTTCTTGAGCTCGATAACCAGACGGATGCCCTTCTGGTTGGACTCATCGCGCATATCCGAGATGCCCTCGATGCGCTTGTCGTTGACGAGCTGGGCGATCTTCTCCTGCAGGGTGCCCTTGTTGACCATATAGGGAATCTCGGTAAAGACCAGGCGGCTGCGGCCGGTCTTGGTGGACTCCACGTGTGCCTTGGCACGCACGGTAATGGAGCCGCGGCCGGTCTCGTAGCTCTGCTTAATACCGGCGCTGCCCATGATGATGGCGCCGGTGGGGAAGTCCGGACCGGGCATGATCTGCATGAGTTCGTCGACGGTGGCGTCGGGGTTGTCGATCAGGTAGCAGGTGGCCTCGATCGCCTCGGTGAGGTTGTGCGGGGCGATGTTGGTGGCCATGCCGACGGCGATGCCCTGGCTGCCGTTAACCAGCAGGTTGGGGAAGCGCGCAGGCAGCGCCACGGGCTCGGCGAGCGATTCGTCGTAGTTGGGCTGCCAGTCGACAGTATCCTTCTGCAAGTCACGCAGCAGTTCCATGGCGGGCTTTGCCAGGCGGCTCTCGGTGTAACGCATGGCTGCCGCACCGTCGCCGTCGATGTTGCCGAAGTTGCCGTGGCCGTCGATGAGCGGCGTGCGCATGGAGAACCACTGCGCCAGGCGGACCATGGCCTCATAGACCGCGGAGTCGCCATGCGGGTGGTACTTACCGATAACTTCGCCGACCGTCCAGGCCGACTTCTTGTGTGGGCGGTTGGGGTAGATGCCGCTCTCGTTCATCGCGTACAGGATGCGGCGGTGCACCGGCTTTAAGCCGTCGCGCACATCCGGCAGGGCGCGCGCCGTGATGACCGACATCGAATACTCGATAAACGACTGCTTCATCTCGCGGCCAAACTCCGAAATCTGGAGCTGGCCACCGTTGATATCCTCACCGGCCGAGGCACCACGGTCGACTTCGCCAAAGCTCTCCTCGAGCTCGGCGTCGTCGTCCTCTTCCTCATCATCATCGGCATCGGGGTTATAGGCGTCCGGATCGCCGTCCTCGCCCTGCTCAGCACGGGCAAGCAGGCGCTTCAGATCGTCGGGCATACCGGCATCGCCGGCCTCGCCTATACCCTCGTTATTGTTGATATCGTCTGCCACGTTACCTCCTCTTAAGCGTCAAGGAAGCGTGCATCATGCGCATGCTTCTCGATGTACTCGCGGCGATAGCCGACCTCGGAACCCATCAGCTCGCGCACGGCGCGGTCTGCCACCACGGCGTCCTCGATCGACACACGCTGCAGGATGCGGGTCTTGGGGTCCATCGTCGTCGAGGCAAGCTGCTTGGGGTCCATCTCGCCCAGGCCCTTGTAGCGCTGGACGGTATAGCCCTTGCGCTTCTTGGTGATCTTGCCGTCCTTGGCCTTGCCGTCCTCGTCGTTGTCGTCGGGGTTCAGGCCCAGGCTCTGGATGGTGTCGCGCAGGATCTCGTCTTCGGGCTGGCGGCCGTTGGGATACACGTAGTGGATCTTGTTGCGCACCTTAATGCCAAAGATGGGCGGGCAGGCAACATAGACGTAGCCGGCATCGATCAGCGGACGCATGTACTTGTAGAAGAACGTCAGCAGCAGGATGCGGATATGCGCACCGTCGACGTCTGCATCGGTCATGATGATGATCTTGTGGTAGCGCGCCTTGGTGATATCGAAGTCGCCGCCGTCGCCGGCACTCGTCGTGACGCCGCAGCCGATCGCGGTAATCAGCGACTGGATGGTGTCACTCGAGAATGCGCGATGGTCACCAACGCGTTCGACGTTCAGAATCTTGCCGCGCAGGGGCAGAATCGCCTGGATGTCTCGGCGACGGCCGTCCTTGGCCGAACCGCCTGCCGAGTCACCCTCTACGATGAAGAGCTCGGTCAGCTCGGCATCGCGCACCGAGCAGTCAGCGAGCTTACCGGGCAGGGACGCCGTCTCGAGCAGGCTCTTGCGGCGGGTCGCCTCGCGCGCCTTGCGGGCGGCGTTGCGCGCCTTGCAGGCCTGTTGCGCCTTCTTGACGATCTCGCGAGCGGGCTTGGGATGCTCCTCGAGGTAATCGGCAAGGCCGTCCGTCACGATCTTGAGCGTCAGCGCGCGCATATAGGAGCTACCGAGCTTGGCCTTGGTCTGGCCCTCAAACTGCGGATCGGGCAGCTTAACCGAGATAACGGCCGAAAGGCCCTCGCGCACATCGTCGCCGGTCAGATTGGCGTCTTTTTCCTTGAGCAGGTTCTGTTTGCGCGCGTAGTCGTTGATCACGCGGGTGAGCGCGGTGCGGAAGCCCTCAAGGTGCATGCCGCCCTCGGGAGTGTAGATGTCGTTGGCGAACGACATGACGTTCTCGCCGTAGCCGCTATTCCACTGCAGGGAAACCTCGACCTCGCCCATCTTGGTCACAGGCGCGTCCGGATCCGATTTGCCCTCGATGTAGATGGGCTCCTTAAAGGCCTCGGGGACGTCCTTGCCCTCGTTGAGGAACTTGACGAAGTCGATGATGCCGCCCTCGTAGCAAAACTCCTCCACGTGGGGAGTCGCCTCGCGCTCGTCGGTCAGCACGATTTTGAGGTTCTTATTGAGGAACGCCGTCTCCTGCAGACGGTTGTGCAGCGTATCGAAATCGTAGATGCAGGTCTCGAAGATCTCGTCGTCGGGCCAGAAGGTGACGGTGGTGCCCGTTGAATCCGAGGTGCCCACGACCTCCATCTTCTTGACGGTCTTGCCGCGCGAGAACTCCATCTCGTAGGTGTTGCCATCGCGACGAACCTGAACGACCACGTGCTTGGACAGTGCGTTGACGACGGAGATGCCCACGCCGTGCAGGCCGCCCGAGACCTTATAGGCCGAGTTATCGAACTTACCGCCGGCGTGCAAGATCGTCATAACGACCTCGAGCGTCGGGATCTTTTTAACAGGGTGCTCGTCGACGGGGATGCCGCGCCCGTTGTCGACGACCGTGATGGAGTTGTCGGCGTGGACCGTCACCTGGATCTCGGTGCAGAAACCGGCCATGGCCTCGTCGACGGAGTTGTCAACGATCTCCCACACCAGGTGATGCAGACCGCTGGCGCTCGTCGAGCCGATATACATGCCCGGGCGCTTACGAACGGCCTCGAGACCTTCGAGAATCTTAATCTCGCCGCCATCGTAATCGTTTTCGTTTGCCACACGTCCTCCTTCAGTCAAGAAAATGTGTACAGCCTTACTAGTTTATCGTAAAAAAATACCCTCGGGACCGAGGGTATTTGGCTCTACAAGGCCACCAGATGCGATTTAAGGCTCTTTTTTGCTTTGCACGCCCTTGGCCCACTCGGCACTGGCTCTCATGGCATTCTCGAGGGCCTCGCGCAGTTTTTGGTCTTCGATGGGCGCCACCTGGCGCTCGATCTCGGTGCACTCGGCCTCACTTAGGTCGGCGTGCGGGGCCGGCGGGCGCTCGGTCGTCGCCGGGCGCAGGCGCTCCTTGGCGGCGGGCGGCGTGTGACCGGGCGCGGTGGTTTTGAACACCAGGCCGTCCACATGCGCACCGGCGCGCTCCATGCGCGCGCGGATGATCTCGCGCAACAGCGTCATTTCCTGCGTCCACGAGGGCGAGTCGAGATACACCAGCAGCTCATTGGACTCGGGCAGGTAGCGCAGTCCCGTCACATGCCGCCCCTCGCGCGTGCCCGAGCACACCGCGTTCCATGCGCGATAGACCGTGCGCGACTCCTCGGCGGCCTCCATCTGCGCACGGCGCTTAGGCGTTGCAGCCGCCAGGATGCGCTGGCGCTCTGCGTTCAAAAACCCGCTGAAGGCGACTGTCTCGCTCTCGCGCTCGTAATTAGCACGTCTCACCCATGCTCACCACCTTGGCTCGATCAAGCAGGTCATCGGTAAAGTACCCCAGGTTGGTCGTGGTTATGACCGTCTGGATATCATCGCCGATCAGCCGCAGGAAAGCGCCGCGACGCTCGCCGTCGAGCTCGCTCATCACGTCGTCCAAAAGCAGCAGTGGGGCGGTGCCCAGGACATCGCGAGCCACGGCAACCTCGGCCACCTTCCAGGACAGCACCAGCGTGCGCTGCTGTCCTTGGCTGGCAAATGAACGGGCGGAGCGACCCGCCACGGTAAACTCAATCTCGTCGCGATGCGGTCCCACCAACGTCACGCCGCGGCGAATTTCCTCGTCGGCATGCTCGTCAAGGGCGGCCAGCATGCGCTCGTACGCCCAACCCTTCAGCTCTTCGCGATCCTCGACCTGGGGCAAAGCCCCCAGCGTGGACGCATAGGTCACGTTGGCGGCCTCACCTGACGCTACTTGCCCGTAGGCAGTGTGCACATGGCCCGCCAGCCGGTCGAGCAGGGCCAACCGGTGCACGAGCAGGGCCGAGCCCGCGCGGGCAATCGAATCGTTCCACGCGCCGAGCATCTCGCGGCAGCACCAGGTCTCCTTGAGCAAGGCGTTACGCTGGGTCACGCAGCGCCCATAGGTGCTCGCAAGATCGGCATAGCGTGCGCTCAGTTGCATGCCAAAGTCATCGAGGGCGGCGCGGCGCACACTGGCGCCACGCTTAACCATGTCCAGATGGTCGGGGCAAAACAGCACGCTCGGAAGAACCCCGCGCACACCGGCGGCAGAGCATCTCTTGCCGTTGCGGCTAAACGAGCGCTTACCGTCCTCCGCGCTCAATCCCATATCAAGCACGCGGCCGTCGCCCTCGAGCCTCAGCTCGATCTTGCACGAGCCCACGCCGTCATGGACGAGCTCGGCTGCGGTCGGATGCCTAAACGAGGCGCCGCTCGTCAGCAGCTGCAGCGCCTCTATGAGATTGGTCTTTCCCACCGCGTTGGGTCCCGCAAGTATCGTCACGCCCTCGTCCAGGGCAAGGTGATAGCTATCGAAGCTGCGGTAGTGTGCGACGGAAAGATCGCGGGCGAACATGGTCATGGCGCAGTGCTAGATGCGGACCGGCATGACCAGGTACAGGTAGTTGATCTTGTCGTAGGACTTGAAGATGCCCGCCTGCGAGTAGCTCTTGAGCTCCAGCGTGATCTCCTTCTCCTTGGACAGGGCATTGAGGCAGCCGAAGATGTAGTGGTAGTTGAAGGCGATGGTACCCGACTCGCCCTCGGCCCCGACATCGATCGTCTCCTGCGCAAGGTCCTGGTCATTGGAAATGGAGGACAGGCCCATCTGCCCGTTCTCGACATCGATCTCGAACTTGACGGCGGGGTTGGCGCTCGCGATAACGGCCACGCGCTTGAGGGCGGCGTTAAAGGCGGCGACGTCGATCTTGACGCTCGTCACGCACGAATCGGGGATGAGCTGCTTGTAGTTGGGGTACACGCCCTCGATGCGACGCGACACGTAGGTGGTGTTGCCGGCCTCGAAGACGACCTGGGTGTCGGTAGCCCCGATCATGATGGTCGCCTGGCTGGCCATGATGTTCAGCGCGTCGTTAAAGGCGTCAGCCGGAACGTTGAGCTCAAAGGAGCCCTCGAGGGTCGAGGTCTCGACCTGCGTATCGCACACGGCCAAGCGGAAGGAATCGGTCGCTACCAGGCGTACGGTGTTGTTCTCGACCTTCATGTGCACGCCGCCCAGGATGGGGCGAGCCTTGTCGGTCGAGGTGACGCGCCACACGCGGCCGACCATTTCGGACAAGACATCGGTCGGCAGCTCCACGGCACTCTCGATGGCATAGGCCGGAAACTCGGGGAAGTCATTGGCATCGAGCGTGTTCAGCCTAAAAGAGCTCTTCTCGCAACCAATCAGCACCTGGCGCTCGGACAGCTCAAAGGTGACCGGGGCATCGGGGAGGGTCTTGGTGATATTGGAGAGCATCTTACAGGGAATAACCATCTCGCCCTCTTCTTCGACATGCGCCGCGATGCGATGACGGATCGAGATGGTGTAGTTAGAGGTCTGGAATTCCAAAATGCCGTCTTGGGCCTTAACGAGCACGCCCGACAGGATGGGGAGGGTGGATGCCGAAGCGACACCCTTCATAACGACGCCGATGGCTTGTGTAAGCGAGCTCTGGCTGACGGTGAACTTCATCTTTTAATACCTTTCTATAGATATAAATATCTTAATAATAGTAATAGCACTGACGAAACTGTTGATTACTCCCAAAGACGCAGGTCAGACCCAGAAAGAGAATCGACAGCAACCTGTGTGCAACAGGGGTGGTTTTCCACGTTCAAAACCTGCGCAAAACTTTTCATCACCGCGGGTTGGGTTTTAGACACCTTATGCCCGTGGTTTCGACAAGTTTTCAACAGGTGTCTCTATTTCCCTACGAGCGCAGTGTAATTTTATCGCGCAGCGACTTGAGGTCTTCGGTGACGGTGCGGTCTTCCTGGATCATCTTCTGGACCTTTTTGTAGCTCGTGCTGACGGTCGAGTGGTTGCGGTTGCCAAATTCGGCGCCCACCGCCGTGGTCGTCATCTCGCACATCTCGATGGCCAGATAGATGGCAATATGGCGTGCTTTGGCGATATTGGCGTTGCGACGCGGGCCGATGAGCTCCTCGTGCGTCACGCCGTACTGCTCTTCGATGACGGACTGAACCGTCTGGACGTTGATCTTTTTGGCCGATGTGTCGAAGTACTGGCTGGCGATGGCGTCGATATCGTCAAAGGTGAGCTCCCCGCCCTCGCGCTCGCGGTCGCCCGCCTCGCCGGCGCAGCGCTCGCAAAAGCTCTCGAGTTCGCGGATGTTGGTGCCCGAGACCTCGGCCATGTGTTTAAAGTGGTCGTCGGTCAGGTGCCCGCTGTCGCCCCCATAGGCCGCCAGCAGCGAGTCGTCGCCTGCCTCGGGAGCGGCGACGATGGTGTTCTCGTAATAGCGCTGCAAGATCTTGTATTTCATCTCGTAGCTGGGCTCTGCGACCAGGCAGAGCATGCCGGCGTTGAAGCGGCTGGTCAGACGCTCGTCCATGCTCAGGTCCTTGGGGGCGCGGTCTGCCGCGATGACGACCTTCTTGTTGTTGCGGATGAACTCGTCCATGAGCTGGAAAAAGTAGTCCACGCTCGCGCGCTTGCCGATGATGTTTTGGATGTCATCGATGATGAGCACGTCCACGCCGTGGTATGCCTGCATGATAGGGGCGTTGCTCTTCTTTTGGCGGTCGAACTCGGTCATCAGGTCGTCCAGATATGCCTGGGAGTTGGCATACTTGACCTTGATCTCGGGCGACTTCTCGGCGAGCTCGTTTTTGATGGCAAGCAGCAGGTGCGTCTTGCCCAGGCCCGATTTGCCGTAGATGAACAGTGATGTGCACGTGCCGCGCTCGTCCGCGAGGGCGGCAAACTTGAGTGCCGAGCGATAGGCATGGCTGTTCTCGGGGCCGTAGACAAAGTTCTCAAAGGTAAATTTTGAGTTCGCGGCGAGTGGGGCTCCATCCGTATTCTGCTCGGCCGGCACGGTCGGTGCCGGCATGGGTGAAGCGGGGGTCGCGGCTTGCGTGGACTTAGTCGGCGCTCCGCCCTTCATCTGGTTCATCATGCGACGAAAATCATCGGCCGAGAGCGTGTTCTTGATTGCAATGCCCGAATCCGCGCCCGCCGCTGCGTCATGAGCGATGGGCATGTGCGTGACGGGTGCGTTCGTTGACGTCGCCGCCGCGGTCGGCAACGGTGCCATGGTTTCACGGGAAACATCGCTGTGCTGGTGCTCGATTGTCGGCACGTCGCCTGCGGAGGCTGGCGCCGCAGGGGAAGCAGCGGAAGCCGTGGCGGGCACCGTCGCGGCAGCAGATTCGGCCGTTGCGCCTTGCGGTGCCACGATGTCGAGCGCGATCGGAGCAAAGGCGATTTCTTCCAGATAGGCCTCAATAGTCGGCTGATGCTTTTTGAGCTGCGCGATGGCAAAGCGCGAGGGGGCCTCGATCGTGAGCGTATCTTCGGTCAGGCTTATGGCGCGCGATTGCCCCAGCATGTTGATGAGGCGTGCATCTTGGCCGTCGCGCTGGCAAAAGGCGATGGCATCCCCCAGGATGATGCTTGCTTCCTCGTCCACTGTCTCTCCCGTTCTTTAGCTCTGAGCTCGCACGCGAGCGGCGCCGAGTTCGGTCAGATGGTATTTCTGGCCATGCTTGATGACCAAGCCGGCCCGCGCCAAGTCATTGAGCGTGCGTGACCAAGTGGGGGCCGAGTTTCCAAACGCCCTCGCCAGATCGGTTGCACCGCACGCTTGATTTTGCGCCAGATAGCCCAGCGCGGCGTTGCCGCGATCGCTTACGAACACGTCCGGTTGTGGCTGCGCATACTGATTTGCTGCATTAGGATACATCATTTGAGCTGCTGGTTGTTGAGAACTCTGCATCGGCGGCATTTGCTGTTGAAAACTTTGAGGCCACTGTTGGTAAGGCTGCGGAGGCATCTGCTGGGCCCAGGGGTTGTACTGCTGCTGCGGCATCTGCTGGTACGGCTGCTGATATCCCTGCTGGTACTGCTGCGGGAACTGCTGGCCATACCCCAGTGGCGGCATCTGCTGATATGGATATCCCTGTTGGTACGGCTGATAGCCCATTTGCTGGCCGCCCGGTGCCCCCGCCGCCTGCTGCATTGCTGCTGCATCCTGATCCGCCAGCGGCATGGCCTCTGGCACGTTTGGCGGCATCGACATCGATGCCGCCTGGGGCTCTTGTACAGGAAGCATTCCGGGCTGCTGCATCTGTCCCACGGGGGGCTGCATCTGCTGCGTTGCCATGGGCTGCTGCGCAAAAGCTCCCGGCAGGGGATATGTGGGCTGCTCCGTCTCGGGTCGCACGGCAGCGCCGCGTCCGCCGGCGCGTTCGATTTCCTGCACGCGTTTAGGGTTCAGGCTTACCGTAACCACGGTGCCGTTGCCCATGTTGTCCTCGATGGACACGGCCCCGCCGGCGTTTTCCAAATACTCCTGCACCATGGGAAACCCTGCTCCGGTTCCACGGATATAGCGCTTCATCTTGCTGTTTGCGCTGGTAACGCCAAAGTCGAAAGCGCGCTCCTTGTCGTCGATGCCGGGCCCCTGATCGGCAAAGCGGATGGTGTCTCCGCCGTCCAGAATCGAGATGATGGGCTCGGCAAAGTGCGCGTGGATAAAGTTTTCGACAATCTCACGGATGACCATGAGCGAGATATGGCCACCTTGTTCTTTCATGCACTGGTAGACGGTGTTGGTCGTCTCTTCCAAATACGTGCGGACATCTTGCGGATCAATGACGATCACGCGCGGTGTCGACAGCATGTCGTCATAGACGGCGATGCGCGCGGCGTACATGGCTTTTGGCGCCTGCGTGGTCGTCTGCTCGCCTTCCTCACGCTCTTCGCGCACGCCGGTGATGTGCTCGTTGTCGGGTGCCGGGTCTCCGGAATCGACCATGGTGTAAAAGTCGTCAGACATGCCGCTCGCAATCTTTCAAAAGGTTTCGAACAAATAGTAGCTCACCGTGCAATGTTTCTCATCTTTCGACAACTTTTCAAAACCTGTTGAAAACTTTGGAAAACGGACGAAAAGTTCTCAACATTGCCAACATGACCTGTTGAAAACCCGATGAAATATCGTGAAAAGTTGCCATGCACCGCTAAATCGAGCTCGGCTTATGGGGGAACCGTGTGAACTGCGCAACCTTTTACCTTTGATTTCTTGACATTTGAACATTGATTTCCCTACAATCTTCAAGCTCACGTGTCTATATCTGCGTCCGCGCCCCCGCGGACACTCGAAATGCAGCAGGAGGAACTTAAGATGAAGCGTACGTATCAGCCTAATAAGCGTAAGCGTGCCAAGACCCATGGCTTCCGTGCCCGTATGGCCACTAAGGGTGGTCGTGCCGTGCTCGCCCGTCGTCGCGCCAAGGGCCGCAAGCGTCTCACTGTCTAGCAGCGATACACACATCTCGCATGAAGACTATTAAGTCTCGGCAAGATTTCGAGCATGTGTTCAGTCAGGGGCGTCGTTTCAATCACCCTCTGATTCGAATGACCATATGTGAATCGGTTGGCGAAGGCGACTCCGGAAGGGTCGCCTTCGTTGGTGCTAAACGGCTCGGTTGTGCTGTCGTGCGCAACCGTTCTAAGCGTGTGATGCGCGAGGCCGCCCGCAGCTGTGGATTTCCCGTTGCGGGTTATGACATCATCTTGTTCGCAACTCCCAAGACGAGGGTTTCTTCGCCTCAGGAGATGGACAATGCATTGCGTTCGCTTATGAAACGCGCCGGCGTTGCCGGGGAGGAGCGATGAGCAATCACGTTTTGCGACGTGTTGCCATCGCTCCTATTCGCATATATCAACAGGTTATTTCGCCCTTATTGCCTGACGCCTGCATTTATTACCCAACGTGCTCGCAATACGCCGTCCAGGCGATTGAGAAGTACGGTGTTTTGAGAGGCTGCTGGCTTGCCGTGAGGCGCATCGCTCGCTGCAATCCCCTGCACGTCGGCGGTTATGACCCTGTGCCCTAGCGGGCACTCGCTATCGGAGGAAAACTTACATGTGGGATTGGATCGTTAACATCCTTTTCGAGCTGCTCAAGCTCATCCAGACCTTTGCGGTCGACTGGGGCCTGTCCATCATCATCCTGGTGGTCATCATCCGTCTGCTACTGACGCCGCTTATGCTCAAGTCGACTAAGTCGACGGCACGCATGCAGGTGCTGCAGCCCAAGATGCTCGAGATCCAGGAGCGCTATGCCGACGATCCCCAGCGTCAGGCCGAGGAAATGCAGAAGTTCTACAGCGAGAACAAGTTCAACCCGATGGCTGGTTGTCTGCCGCTGTTGATTCAGATGCCTGTCCTGTTCGCCCTATTTACGCTGCTGCGTAACCTGCCGGACTACTTTAACGACGGCGCGTTCTCGTTCTTTAATATTCTGCCCGACCTGACCACCACGCCGAGTGCCTCCTTTGCCGATGGCTTTATGGTCGCGCTGCCTGCGCTGGTCTGCCTGATCCTGTTCGCTGTCCTGACCCTGATTCCGCAGCTCTATATGTCGCGCAACCAGACCGGCCAGCAGGCTCAGAGCATGCGTATGATGGCCGTTGTCATGACGGTCATGATGCTTTGGATGGGCTGGAGCCTTCCCGTTGGTGTTCTGCTGTACTACGACGTCTCGTCTGCTTGGCAGGTTATCCAGCAGATTTTTGTGACGCAGAAGGTCATCGACAAGGCGAAGGCCGATGAGGAGGAGCGCCTTAAGAACGCGCCGCTGCAGGTTGAGGTCACTCGTCGCGAGAAGAAGCCGCGCCCGCACAAGAAGAAGTAGCGGGATATCAATCTTATTTAGGTACCTAACTTTTGGAGTACGTTATGTCTGAAGAGATCATCGAGGATATGCTTGAGGAGGTTGCCCCGCAGGTCGCGGGCGATTATCCCGAGATTGCACAGCGCTACAAGGCCGGTGAAGAGCTGACCGACGAGGAGCTCGACACCATTGCCGATGTCGCGATTTCCATCCTGCGTTCCATCCTTTCGCACTTCGATGCCGCCAACTCTCCTATCGATGAGTATGAGGGCGACGAGGGTGAGCTGATTCTGGATGTAACGGCTCCCGACCTTGCTGTTCTCATTGGCCGTCATGGTCGCACCCTTGATGCCCTTCAGGTTATGTTCTCTTTGCTAGTGAGCCGCAAGCTTGGCTTTAGGTATCCGGTTGTAGTGGACGTCGAGGGATACAAGAGCCGCCGTCAGGACAAGGTTGCCTCCATGGCTCAGTCTGCAGCCGAGCGTGCCATCCGCACTCATAAGAGTGTTTCGCTTCCGCCCATGAATGCCTACGAGCGCCGACTGGTTCACATTGCACTTCGTGGCAATGACGCCGTCGATACTCATTCTGAGGGTTCTGACCCCGATCGCCATGTGGTGATTGTTGCTCGATAATCTACTCGAGCTTATGCTAAGGGGACGTGGTTTCCACGTCCCCTTTTTTTGTCAAAAGTTCTCGATACACTGATTTTTGTCAGAAAGGAGCTTTCGTTGTTAGTACTTACTGATCAGCAAGCTGACGAGATGTTGACTCGTCTAACTTCCTATTGCAAAGAGTATTCCTTGAGCGTATCTGATGTTGAGATGAGGAATTGTATTCAGCATTTGGATTTGGTTCTGGAAACAAATAAGACAACTAATCTCACCCGTATTCTTAACGTTGAAGATGCTGCGGTACTTCATATCCTCGACTCTCTTGTTTTGCTCCCTTATATCAATAAGGCTCCTGAGGGAGCTTTGCTCGATATGGGAACAGGTGCGGGCTTCCCCGGTATTCCTTTAACCATAACCACGCATCGTAAAGCTACTTATATTGACTCTGTTGGCAAGAAGGTTGATGCTGTCAATTCTTTTGTCCATGCTCTTGGATTGAAACATGCTCATGCCGTTCATGATCGTCTTGAAGAATATGCTCGAAGCCATAAGAAGCAGTTCTCTGTCGTAACCGCCCGCGCACTGGCCCCTCTACCGATTCTTGTTGAGTATGCGGCTCCGTTCCTCAAGGATGGAGGTCTATTTGTTATCACCAAGGGCAATCCTTCGGATGAGGAGCTTGCTTCCGGCATGTCAGCAGCTAAGATTTGCGGCTTCACTTTGCTTCTGAATGACGCAATCGATTTGCCTGAGGGCTTGGGCCACAGGGAGTTCATTGTTCTTAAGAAGAGTCATCCAGCATCCGTTTCATTGCCTCGTGCAAATGGCATGGCAAAGAAGAATCCGCTTGCCTTGATGTTTCACGTGAAACATAATGGATACTAACAACTTGCAGTGTTTCACGTGAAACATGGCGGTTGATATCGAATCGGAATGTTTCACGTGAAACATCCTCCGTTTGACAGCTTTAATACACACCAGGAGGGACCGTGGGATTTCGCGACGTTAAGCGTTCTAAGAGCGCAAAAGACACGCGTATCATTGCAATCATCAATCAAAAAGGCGGCGTCGGTAAGTCAACGACGGCTGTAAACCTTGCAGCAGCACTGGGTGAGCAGGGTCGTAAGACACTGATTGTCGATTTTGATCCGCAGGGAAACAGCACCAGTGGATTTGGAATTGAAAAAGAAGACCTTGATCACTGCATCTATGATGCATTGTTGAATGATGTGCCGGCAGAATCGCTTGTTCTTGATACAAATTGCAAAAAGGTATTCGTAATTCCAGCTACGATTCAGCTTGCAGGTGCCGAAATTGAGCTCGTAAGCGCAATTGCTCGTGAAACCCGCCTCAAAGATTTGCTTGAGCCGATTCAGGACGAGTTCGATTTTATTTTCATTGACTGTCCTCCTTCGCTCGGCCTGCTTACTATCAATGCCTTGACCGCAGCAGATAGCGTTTTGATTCCAATCCAGTGTGAGTATTACGCACTCGAGGGCGTTACGAAGCTGCTTGAGTCAATGAAGATGGTCAAATCGCGTCTGAACAAGGGCTTAGACACCTATGGCGTGCTTATGACCATGTATGACTCACGTACTTCTTTGTCGAATCAGGTTGTTGAAGAAGTTCAATCGTACTTTGGTGATAAGGCGTTTAAGACACTGATTCCCCGTACGGTTAAAATCTCTGAAGCTCCGTCTTTTGGAGAACCGGTAATTACCTATGCACCTCAAAACAAGGGTGCAAAAGCGTATATGAACCTTGCAAAAGAGGTGATCAAGCGTGCCTAGTGCAAAGAAACGTGGTGGATTGGGACGCGGACTCAATGCTTTGGTCTCAGAGGCTGAGTATGAGACCGGTGGTTCTGCTGCATCTGCTTCAAATGTCGCATCTGAAACAAAACTACCTATTGAGGATATCGTTCCCAACCCTAATCAACCGCGAATTCACTTTAATGAAACTGAACTTCGCGAGTTGAGCGAGTCAATCCAAGAACATGGCGTTTTGCAGCCGCTCTTGGTTCGCAAACATGGAAACGGCTATGAGATCATCGCTGGTGAGCGTCGTTACCAGGCGTCAAAGCTTGCTGGTCTTGAGGAACTGCCTGTCATCATTAAAGATGTTAATGATGAAGAGATGCTGGCTCTTGCTCTTATCGAAAATCTTCAGCGTTCTGATCTGAATCCCGTCGAAGAGGCTAAGGGCTATCGCCAGCTCATCGATGCTAGCGGTATGACCCAGGAGGCGTTGTCGAAGGCCGTAAGCAAGTCACGCTCTGCAATTACAAACTCGCTGCGCCTTCTCGATCTCCCCGAAGTAGTTCAGCAGATGATTTTTGAGGGTAAACTTACTGCTGGTCACGCACGTGCGATTCTTGCAGTTCCCTATGAGGATGCTCGAATTCGACTTGCAGAGAAGGTTGTTGCGGAGGGCCTTTCCGTAAGAGCGACAGAAAATCTTGCTCCATTGTTTTCTGCCGGAGAGACGCCTAAGACTCCGAGGCCTGCAACGCCTCAGTCTTTTAAAAAGGCTGCGCGTGTACTTCGTCAGGTATTTAATACCAACGTGCGCGTGAAGAGCTCGCGTGGAAAGAATAAGATTGAGATTGAGTTTAAAGACGAGGAAGAGCTCTCTCGTATTCTTGGTGAAATGATTCAGTTTGATCAAGGAGGCCAAGATGAGGAATAAGATTTTAACTGCGATTGCATTGGTGACGACTGTCGCGGCTGGTGCCTTTGCTGGCTATAAGATCGCGACAGACGATGAACTTCGAGGTCGTTTGCTTCGTGGTGCGTGGGATATTGTCGATACTTCCAAGAAGAAAATGGATGTTATGACAGAAGATGTTGCCATGCGCACTGCTCAGGTAACGAAAAATCCTAAGATTAATCAAGGTTGGGTTAGCAACCAATGGGAAAATGTAGGCTATTAGGTACCTAACAATTACCCTGCATATTTTGAGGGGCCCTTGTCTGATTCATGAGACAAGGGTCCCTTATTTTGTCCAAAAAAATGGGAAAGCTAGCAGCGGTCCAAAATTGAGGTCAATAAATGAAACGGCCACGGTTGCATATCCTGCAACAGGGGCCGTTCGATGTTTCACATGAAACGTTTTGGAGTGCGACTCCCCTATGCGTTCTTCTGAACTTTGAAGCGCTGTTTCAGCTGTCCGCAAGCGGCGTCAATATCGTTACCACGGGAGTTACGAATCGTGGTCTCGATGCCACGGGACTCAAGACGACGCTGAAGATCCTCAACCTTATGAATCGGCGACGGCTTGAGCGGGCTGCCCTCGATGTCGTTAAGTTGAATCAGGTTAACGTGGCACAGCGTTCCCTCGCAGAAGTCGCAGAGTGCCTGCATCTCGGGATTCGTATCGTTGACGCCTTCGATCATGGCATACTCATAGGTCGGGCGGCGGCCAGTCTTCTCGGTGTAGAGCTGAAGCGCTTCGAGAAGGCGAAGCAGCGTGTACTTCTTAACACCGGGCATGAGCTTATTGCGCGTCGGCTGGATGGCGGAATGCAGGGAAACGGCAAGAGTGAACCGCTCGGGGATATCGGCAAATTTGCGAATACCGGGAATAACGCCGCTGGTAGAGACGGTGAGGTGACGAGCGCCGATACCGATACCATCGGGGTCGTTGAGGATACGCAATGCCTTGAGAACCTCGTCGTAGTTGGCAAACGGCTCGCCCTGGCCCATGAAGACAACGCTTGTGGCACGCTCGCCAAAGTCGTTGGATACATGAAGCACCTGGTCGACGATCTCTTGAGCGGTCAGAGAGCGCTTGAGGCCGTTGAGACCGGTAGCGCAAAAGGCGCAGCCCATGCCGCAGCCTGCCTGGGTGGAAACGCAGACGGAAAGTTTGTTACGACGGGGCATGCCGACAGTCTCGACGGAAATGCCATCGTGGTACTCGAGCAGATACTTGCGCGAGCCATCTTTGGAAACCTGCTTGGTGAGTTCAGTCGGCGTATCAAAGGCAAAAGCCTCTTTAAGCTGCTCACGGAAAGCCTTGGGAAGGTTGGTCATATCGTCAAACGAACAAACGTTCTTCTCAAAGACCCATTCGATGAGCTGCTTCGCGCGGAAGGCGGGCTGGCCAAGTTCGGCCACGAGCTCGCGAATATCGTTTTGGCTCAAGTCGCGAATGTCCTGAGATTTAGTCCTGGGATTCATGGAAGCCTTTCGATTTTGGGGAAACGTAGAGGGTATCGCTACAATATGGTATCAGCTGCAGAAATTATAGAGGAGGAGTCTGCCCATGCCGGGTAAAAGCCTAGAGAACATGCACGTAGCGGTCTTGGCGGGCGGTCATTCCGCCGAGCGCGAGATCTCGCTCGATTCGGGAAAGAACGTTGTGGTGGCACTGAAGGAAGCCGGCTACACCTCGGTGGAGCTGCTTGACACGGCCGCCGATGACTTTATGGTAACCATGGCGACCGGCGGATTCGATGTGGCATTTATCGCCATGCACGGCGCCGGCGGTGAGGATGGCGCCATGCAGGGTGCCATGGAGACCCTGGGTATCCCCTACACGGCCTCGGGCGTACTTGCCAGCGCCTGCGGTGCCGACAAGGAGGTCTCTAAGCTCCTATACGCCAAGGCGGGCATTCCCATTGCCCCCGGCCTTGCGCTCGAGGTGGGCGATGAAGTCGATATCGATCATATCGTCGAGGTTTGTGGCGAGCGCTGCTTTGTGAAGCCGGCCGTCAACGGTTCCAGCTATGGCATTTCCCTGGTCCATGAGCCCTCCGAGCTGCCCGCGGCAATCGCCAAGGCGTTTGAGTACGGCGACAAAGTGCTGGTCGAGAAGTGCATCGAGGGTACCGAGATCACCGTCGGCGTATACGGCGAAGATGACGTACGCGCCCTGCCGATTGTCGAGATTCGTAAGCCCGAGGACTGCGAGTTCTACGATCTGGACGTGAAGTATGTCGACCCTACGGATATCCATCGCATTCCGGCGCAGATTTCACCCGAGAATTACGCTCGCGCTCAGGAACTTGCCTGTGCCGCTCACAAGGCCCTCGGTTGCCTGGGTATCTCGCGCAGCGACTTTATTGTGAGCGAGGACGGCCCCGTTATCCTCGAGACCAATACCATTCCCGGCATGACCGATACGTCGCTGTATCCGGATGAGATCCGCCACACCGACGACATGACGTTCCCGCAGGTCTGTGACAGCCTGATCCGTATGGGCCTTCGTCGAGCGGGCATTGCATGCTAATCGAGGACGCGGTTTCGTCAGGAACGCCGCAGTTTGTCATCGACTCCTATGCCACGCTTGCCGACCGCGCCAAAACGCAGTCCTTCGGCCTTATCGAGGAAGATGTGATTATCCTCGATACCGAGACCACGGGTCTTTCGGTGCAGGACAACGAGCTGATCGAGATCTCGGCGGCCCGTCTTTTGGGCCGCGAGGTCATCGACCGCTTCGATACCTTCGTGCATCCCAGGCAGCTGATTCCCGCCGAGATTACCGAGCTCACGAGCATTACAAATGCCGATGTGGCAGATGCCCCGTCGGCGGTTGAGGCCGTCGCCGCTCTCGCCGATTTTGTCGGTGGCTGCCCGGTGATCGCACACAACGCCACGTTCGACCGCTCGTTTATCGAGTCGGTCAAAGGCGGCGTCAACGTGAGCGATATTTGGATCGATTCGCTGGCGCTGTCGCGCATCGCGCTTCCGCGCCTGGCCTCGCACAAGCTGTCTTTTATGGCCGATCTGTTTGGCTGCGACTCGGTATCACACCGTGCCAATGCCGACGTCGACGCCCTGTGTGGCGTATGGCGCGTGTTGCTCGTGGCGCTCGCCGACTTGCCCCAGGGCCTCATGGCGCGCCTAGCCGACATGCATCCGGACGTGCCTTGGTCCTATCGTCCTATCTTCTCATTCTTGGCAGGGCAGAACCCTGGTTCCATCTTCTCTCTCAGCGCCGCTCGTGCTGACGTTCTCAAGGCCGATCGCGCCGACGATCGGGTGGACGCCGATGAACTGCCGGTTCTCAAGATGCCGAGTCGTGAGGAGATCGAGGCAGACTATGCGCCAGGTGGCCTGGTCAATCGCATGTATCCCACCTACGAGCCGCGTGATGAGCAGATCGCGATGGCGCTCGAGGTCCGCGATGCGCTGGTCACGGGCACTCATCGAGTAATTGAGGCAGGCACAGGCGTCGGCAAATCGATGGCCTATCTGGTGCCTTTTGCCGAGGCAGCACGCCGTAACAACATCACGGTTGGTATTGCGACCAAATCGAACAATCTTGCCGACCAGCTCATGTACCATGAGCTGCCAAAACTTGCGGAGCAACTGGACGGTGGTCTGTCATTTTGCGCTCTCAAGGGGTATGACCACTATCCGTGCCTGCGCAAGCTTGAGCGCATGAGCCGCGGCCAGGTCGAGATTACCACCAAGCGCGATCCGGCGGACACGCTCACGGCGGTCGCGGTCATTATGGCGTACGTCTGCCAATCAGCCGATGGCGACCTCGACTCGCTCGGCATTCGGTGGCGCAGCGTCAACCGTCCCGACTTTACGACGGCCTCGCGCGAGTGTGCTCGTCGCCTCTGCCCGTTTTTCCCTGATAAATGTTTGGTCCACGGCGCTCGCCGTCGTGCGGCGCATGCCGATGTGGTGGTCACCAACCATTCCCTGCTGTTCCGCAACGTCGCGGCCGAGGGCAGGATTTTGCCGCCGATTCGTCATTGGGTAATCGACGAGGCCCATTCCATCGAGCGCGAGGCGCGCCGTCAGTGGGCGCGTGTGGTGTCGGCGGACGAATCACGCGTTCTGTTTGAGCGTCTGGGTGGCTCGAGCACCGGCGCGCTAAGCCAGGTTTCCCGTGATTTGGCAACCTCCGAGGGCTCTACGCTCTATCTGGGCCTTACTGCCAAGGCGACGTCGACGGTTGCGCGCGCGAGCATGGCGATTGCCGGCGTGTTCGATGGCGTTCGCGAGCTCGGTCGCCGTGCCCGTGGGGGCTATGACAATGCCAATCTATGGATTGGCCCCGAGCTGCGCGAATCTGACGACTGGCATGATTTCTTACAGTCGGCCTACACTGGCATCGACGCATTGGAACAAACTGACAAGAGCGTCGACGCGCTGGTGCAAGCCGTCGCCGCCGACAAGCCAGAGGTTGTTGTCGACCTGGGTGATATCTCGCGCCGCCTGCACGAGCTGGCCGAGAACCTAAAACTCATCATTGATGGTACCGATGAACACTACGTGTATTCGCTGCAGGTCAATCGCAGGCTGCGTGCCGGCGGAGAGTCAATGACCGCCGAGCGCATCGACATCGGCGAGGCCTTGGCAACCGAGTGGCTGCCCGAGGTTCACACGGCTATCTTTGCCTCGGCGACCATGACGGTGTCCAAAAGCTTTGAACACTTTAACCATGCGGTCGGCCTCGATCGCATCGGTGCTTCAACATCCTCATCGCTGCACTTGGACTCGAGCTACGACTTCGATTCGAACATGGCTGTAGTCGTTGCGGGCGATATCCCCGATCCGCGCGATCGTGAGAGCTATCTTACGGCGCTCGAGCGCGTGCTGGTCGACGCCCATCTTGCCATGGGCGGATCGGTGCTCACGTTGTTCACCAATCGGCGCGACATGGAGGACCTATACGCCCGCGTTGAGCCCAAGATGGCCCGTGCGGGTCTGGAGCTCAACTGCCAGCAGCGCAACTCATCTCCTCGTCGCCTGCGCGACCGGTTTATCAACGAACCGACCTCGTCGCTTTTTGCGCTCAAGGCCTTCTGGGAGGGGTTTGATGCCAGCGGCGAGACGCTGCGCTGCGTCATCATTCCCAAGTTGCCGTTCTCGAGCCCCACGGACCCGCTCTCGTGCGAGCGCAACCTGCGCGAAGACCGCGCATGGGCGCGCTATTCGCTGCCCGAGGCGGTGCTCGAGGTTAAGCAGGCCGCGGGGCGTTTGATTCGCTCGTCGACCGATAGCGGTGTGCTGATCTTGGCGGATCCTCGCCTGGTGACGAAGGGCTATGGCAAGAAGTTCTTAACGTCGCTGCCCACGAGCTCCTACCAGCGCATCGAATCGGCGCAGATCGGGCACTATCTGCAGCTGTGGCGTGCACGCCACGAGCGGCGGCGCTAAAGCGGACAGACGAGGGTTTTTGCCATATCGCACAGACGCTTTGACAGGGCGGGGTCATCCAAGATGCGGATGGCTCCGCCCGCTGCGATTATCTGGCTCAGCAGCCAACGCTCGGAGCCGTAATGTACGGTTACCGTTGCCATGTCTGTCCCGCTGCGTTCGATTAGGGTGATGCCGGCCCAGTCCAGATGCTCCGCCATATCGAATGGCATCAAGAGCTTTGCGCTACGCTGCGTCCGGGCAAGGGAATCGTGGAGGGATGCAACGTCCGGTGCGTGAGGCACGACGGAGTCTTCCGTCAAGGCGAGTCCCTCGATTTTATCCATGCGATAGGTGCGCTGCTCATCGACCGCGATGTCCCAGGCAATCAGATATGTTTGGTCGCCGTTTGCTGTAATGCGCAAGGGGTCGACCAGACGCTCGCGTGGCCGCGCATCGTCCATCGAGCGATACGAGATACGACAGCGAACGCCGTCCTGAATGGCGCAGCTCAGCTGCTGCCAGTGCGACCCGTGGTTGACGGTGTCAAAGACGTGCTGGTTATAGCCGAGCTCTTCGGGTAGAAGAGCATGTCGAATTCGAGCCGCCGCCTGGGGCTCGATCCCCAACGATTCAAGTTCGTGGTTGAGCACAGCGCCCTCGGCGGCACTCAGGCGCAGCGGTAGTACACGCCCGGCGTCACCGGTGAGGACCACGCGCTCGCCGTGGCATTCGCAGATGATACGCGCACCCGATTCTCGGTCCGCGAGCGTCGAGACGATCTCGAGAATCTCGTCGAGCGACGCCCCCGTGATGTCAAAGCGACTGCAAATCTCGTTTCGAGTCATGCCGTTCTCGCCGGCGGCGTAGAGGGCCTCCATGATGTCGATGGCGCGCGAGAGCCTCTGCTCGCTGGTGAGTTTACGCACGGGCATGCTCGTGCACCGTCCTTTCGATGAGGTGGTTCCACGCCTGTTTGAGCGATTTGGGGGCCATGGGCCTCATGCCGTCCATGGCGTGGGCCATGCAAAATGAAGCAGCGGCTTCAAGGTCGCGCACGTCAACGGTCCAGATCCATCCCGCATCGGTGTGTGCGAGCTTACCTCGCCCGCGCGTGAGACCGTTGATCATATCGATCTGCGTCTGAGGGGCGAATGAGAACGTAGCTGCAACGGGCGGTCGGTCGGCAAAATCGAATTCAAAGAACAGATAGTCGTTGAGATTGAAGTCTGCAGGGATGGCGTAGGCCTTCGAAGGACGCCAAGCGCGAACGATGCGGTCGCAGCGGAATGTCCTGATGTCGTCGGTGACATTGTCGAGGCCGCAGAAGTACGCCACGCCCTCGCGCTCGAACATGCCGTAGACGCAGACGGTACGTTCTTTCTGCTCGCCGCGGCCGTTCTGATATAAAAATCGCAGCGCGCATCGCTCGGCAAAGGCGCTCCATACCGCATCGACGGTGGGAGAGCGGCGAATCGGTGCTTCGTCCGCCGTCGTCCTGCCGGTGAGGTAGGCAATCTTGGAGCGAATATCGGCAAGCGGCGCGGCAAAGGTGGAAGAGCCGGCCGCTAGCGTCTGGTCGATGGCGTTGAGTAGGATGTCGGCGTCGTCTGCGGTGATGAGGCCACCTGCTGCAAACGTGTGCTCGCGGTCGATTGTCCACGAGCTTTCCTCGGTCTCCTGCGCACCGGCGGGGCGAACCTCCTTGATTAAGATGCCACGCTCGAGCAGTTTGTCACGATCGCGCCGAAACTTGCGCTTATCCGAGTCGATATTGCCCGAGTCATATCCCAGGTCAGAATCCAAGACGATCTGCTCGGTCGTCAGCGGTTCGGGAGAGCTGTTGAGCACAAAGAAAAGATTGAGGATGCGCTGAGCCGTTTTATCGAAACTGGGCTCCGAATTCCCCTTTTTAATTGTCGCGGTCGAGTCGCTTGCCGTCATAGAGTCCTCGCATGAGAAGATGGTTTGCTGCCATGATTTTAGTCCGATATGGAGATTAGGCTATATCCTTGTCCGCTCGGGGCGTTAAGATGGCCCGAATTCGGTCGTTTGCGCTCGCTCGGGGTATACTTTCGACTATATACGGTTCTAATGTGCATGCATTGGGCCTATTTGTCGGATTATGGATGTGGAGCGCACATGGCGAACACCCAGAACTATATTAACCACCTGCTGCAGAACACCGGCATTACGCCGGCATGCAGCGAAGAAGAGCGCTTGGCTGCCGAGGATATCGCTCAGATCTTCCGCAACCACGGCTTTGATCCCGAGGTTCAGGAGTTCAATGCCCCGGCGCCCAGTAGGTTGGCATTTGCCGTTACCGGTATTCTTGCGTTTGCCGGCGCCCTACTGATGGGCATCGGCGGCGGTATCGGCTTGGTCGGCACCTTGCTGGCCATTGTCGGTGCCGTTCTTTACGTGCTCGAACGCACGGGCCACCCCGTGGTTTCGCGCCTGGGCAAGACGGGCGTGAGCCAAAATGTCATCGCCTACCACAAGGCCTCGGGCCCGCTCGCGTCTCCGCGCAACCGCCCGGTGGTCGTTGTCGCACACTACGACTCTCCCCGTGCTGAGCTGCTCACCCGCGAGCCCTATGCTTCTTATCGTGCGCTCATCGCCAAGCTGTTGCCCGTTGCCACGGTTGCCCCTGCTGCCGTTGCCATCTTGCGTATCCTGCCGCTCCCCGGCGCGCTCAAGGTTCTGCTGTGGATTGTCGCGATCCTCGCTTCCCTCGTTGCGCTCGCCAACGCGGCAAACATCATTTCTAACCGCTACATTCTTCCCTATACGTCCGGCGCGGTGTGCAACAAGTCTTCTGTCGCCGCTATGCTCGGCGTTATGGACAACGTTGCTCCCTTCCAGGGCGAAAACGAGTTTCCCGACGATGTTCCGTTCGATACCTATTTTGGGGAGCAGAAGCGTCGTGCCGAGGAGATGGCGCGCGCAGCAGCGGAGTGTGCCGCGGCCCAACAGCAAAACGACTACGGCAACACCATCGAGTATGAAGAGCCTACCTACGCCGAGGACGAGTTCGGTCAGCCGATTGCTCCCGACGCTCAGACCGAGCCCGAACAGGGCGAGGCTTTCGACGAGCAGATCGAGGGCTTTGAGGGTGCGTCTGCCGACGAGACGCTGATTGGCGCCATCGTGCCCGAGGATCAGAATCAGGCTGTCCAGGCCGAAGAGTTCAATGACGAGGTTCCCGCTGCCGAGCCGGCGGAGGAGCCTGTCGCGGCCGAGCCCGAGCCCAAGCTCTATCGCAATGCCGCCGGCAACATCCGCTTTGGTTCGGATGCCATCCGTGCGCTCGGAATGCTTCCCGAGTCCTGCACGCTCGATTACGAGGAAGGCGAGGAGCCGACGTTTGAGCCCGAGCCTGCCCCCGTCGTGACTGCACCTGCGCCCGTTGTCGCCGTGGATGATGAGTCTGCCGCGGTTACCGCTGCCGTTGCCGAGCCCGAGGCGGTGTCCGCGATCGATCCCGCGGCAGGACTGGACATTTTGGCTCCCGCCGCGCCGGCGCAAGACGTTACGGACGAGTCTGACGACGATTACGTTGAACAGCCGAGGCGCGTGTCTTACGAGAGCGATACTGATTTCTCGGCCGAGATTCCCGCGGCAACGCCCCATGCCGATATTGCATCCGCGTTCTCTTCGATTGGCGCCAGTGCTTCCAACTTCTTTAAGGGTGCGCTTGCAAAGGGCAAGAAATTTGTCGACGATTTCGAGGAGAAGCGCGCTGCCGCACGCGAGGCTGCCGAGCAGGAGGCTATCGCTCAGCAGCAGGCAGCCGAGGCGGCACGTGAGCGCGCGGCGCAGGAGTTCGAGCAGAACGAGGCTATGCAGTCCGTGCCCGTCGACGCTGCCGAAGCTACAACGTCCTTTGAGTCCCAGCAACCGGCGTCCACGGATGTTGTTGAGGCGACGACGTCTTTCGAGGCTCAGCAGCACGTCGATAGCGCCATGTCGTTTGATGCCGCGCAGTTCGATTCCACGATAACGTTTGAAAAGCAAGGCACCGCGATTGCCGAGCCCCTTCCTGTTTCCGATGAGCAGGGCGACGCGGCAGACGATGACGAGCCTATTGATGCTGCCGAAGTCCAAGATGCCGCCGAGATCGAGGCCGTCGAGGCCAACCCTGACGAAGAGCAATACGCGGCAGCCGAGCAAGATGATTCGACCAAGGTCGAGCAGGGGGAAGTACCTGCGGTTTCCGAGGCTCCCGAGACAGATGAGTCGAGGCCTTACTCCACGCAGATTTTCACCATGCCGACCCCGAGTGGTTCCGGTGCCACGGTTGTCGATGCTGCTCCCACCCAGGACGAAACGGTCGATTCCCTTATGGCCCAGATTTCCTCCCAGGCATCACCGCGTCCGCAGATGAATGTTCCCGATCCGGCGTCGGCTCCGTCGCCTGCACCTTCCTCGTCTCCGCTGGCTTCGGTCCCCGACTCGTCGCTGCCGTCGATGAAGCAGGCAAACGTTGCGTCTCGCACGTCGCTGTTCGACCTTCCCGACCCCTCCGCACAGGTCAACGACCCCTTTGCTACCGCTCAGGGTCCCGAACCAACATCGGCACCCGTTGCGCCTCCTAGGCCCGTTGCGTCGGGCGCTCAGCCGATCGAGACCATTTCGGCTCCCGCCCCGGCGGCACCCAAGGCTCGCAAGCGCGGCCTGGGCGGCCTGTTCGGTCGTAAAAAGAAAAACGAACAGGACAGCATGAGTGATTGGCTGGGCGTCGAAGACGATTACGATGCCAAGAAGTCCGGTCGCGGCATCGGTTCGTGGGATAATTTCGAGGACGATAACGATGGCTGGAAGGGCGGCGCTACGTCTTCCGACGGAGCTTCTTCCGAAGATATGCTCTCGGCTGTCGCCTCTATGGGCGACGATGAGCTGCTCGGTCACGATATCTGGTTTGTGGCAACGGGCGCCTCGGATTGTGATGGCGCCGGTATGAAGGCCTTCTTGGCTTCGCATCGCGATAAGCTCCGCGGCGTCTTCTTCATCAATCTTGAATCCGTCGGCGCCGGTAGGCTTTCGGTGGTGACGGTTGAGGGCGAACAGCAGCTGCTCAAGGGCGATCGCCGCATCATGAACCTGGTCAGCAAGGTGTGCAAGTCGTTCCATGTCGATTGTGGCGCGCTCGAGATGCCCTATGCCAAGACCGATGCCTACGCCGCGCTCGAGGCGAGCCGCCGAGCCCTCACCATCGCCGGCGTGGACGGCACGCGTCTGGCTTGCGCTCGTACCGAGGACGACCTGCCCCACAATGTCAACCCGACGAACATTGCCACGGTATCCGAGGTCGTGACCGAGGTTATCCGCCGTTCGTAGACGGAGCTCTAAGGAGTCAACGTGTTTTCGTATATTAAGCGCCATTGGCCTGTCTACGTGATTTTGACCTTGATTGCCATTGCGTTAGGGTTTGGAGCTGCCTACATCGTGGGCGCGAAGGGCTCGACCCCCGCCTCCGCAATCAGCGAAGAGGTGGAGCAAGAACAGAGCACGGGTGCCGATGGGATTCCTGAGTCCGAGCAAGCAATCGTTGATGGTGGATCTTCGTCTGCAGAGTAGATACGGCGATTTAAATGATTGAAAGCGGGCGAGCCGGGGGACTGGCTCGCCCGCTTTTTCATCGCGCTAGCGCTTCTTTGGGATTGACCTAAGGCGAGCGAACCATAGGGCTGCGGCACCCGAGGTCAGGAGCGCGGTGATGAAAGCGGCGATGGGAGCTGATCCTGTTGCCGGTAGGTTCTGCGGTAGGGTACAGCGTTGAATGACACGGTCCTCGTCATGTGACTCAAGTTTATCGCCGCCGCCGTTGCGGCAAAGATCGACGCGTGCGCTGTTGGTGAGTGCAGTTTGGGGTGTATAAGCCGACGTTGCCTGCATGTGCACGACTGCGCCCCGAGCATCTGTGCCAAGGATTGCTTTGGCATCGTCAAGGTCGTCGTGCTCATCTTTGAGATCATCGCGGGTCCAAGAATCCGTATCGCTTCGAGTCGTAAAGTCGGCGGCTACCGCACCGTATTCAATGCGAATGCCCGTCACGACGGTATTGGATGCAAGGTCGAGTTCTTTCGCCTTGAGTGTGGTGGATTCCGTGGTCGAGACATCCGTCTTCCAGAGGTGCCAGCCGTCGTAATCGACGAGGCGGCAATCCTCACCCAGACTCTCTTTTACTTCGTCGGACTCAAGCCAAGGATTTTCGTGCCCATCGTCAAGCGTCGCGTTTGCCGGCTCATCGACGTCTGTCGAGTCCAACGGCGTCGTGCGATACCACACGTTGCACAGACCGTTGAGGTCGCCGATGGCGACGGGGGTTTCGATTGAGACGAATCTCGCCGTGCCGTCTTTGGCGCACTCAAGATCATCGGTAATCGTAAACTCATCAACCCAAGTAGCGGAATCGTTTCGAGCATCGATGGTATAGGAGAAAAGCCCATCACTATTGGTTTGCGTCGCGGCGCGATTTTTACCATCGCCGTTGGCCAACAGGCCCTTTTCGATAGGTTGGACAAGCTCCTGACGCTTGTCGACCTGTCCTTTGATCTCGATGGGCGCATCCTTCATCGAGACGGATTGGACTTCTCCCGTGTCCTTTATTTCAAACGTTATCTCCTCGGCAAGGTCATAGGTCCGCGGAGATATCATTTCGCGCAACGAGTAGGTGCCGGGTGCAAGATGTTCGACGCGGTGCGGCTTGTCGGATGAGGTCCAGGAGTCTATTTCGGTTTTATCGGGACCATATAAGGTGAGCTGTGCGCCTTTCACTTCCTGCTCTCCGCTTGCATCGACCTTGGAGATATCAACCTTGGTGTAATCGTCGGATACGTTAAGCCGTGCTTCCACAACGGGTGTTTTCTGGTCGGCATAGGTAAGGTCGACGATATGGTGCGTCCGGTCGAGTAAGAAGCCGGTCGGCGCTTGAGTCTCGACAACCTCGTAGCGTGCGGTGCCAGATCCCAGCGGGAGGTCGTCCGCGCGTGCTTCTCCAGTTTCATCCGTCGTGACGGTAGCGACAGTCTCACCGTCGAGCGCGGCAATGCTACCGTCGGGACGCACGATATCACCCGAGGCACGGATCTCAAAGATGGCGCCCGCGAGGCTGCTGCCGTCTACGGCATCGGTTTTAACGATCCTGATGTTTCCGGTCGCGGCGTGGTCATAATACGAGACGATTGCAACGGGCGTTAGGTTTATATCGGCGGGTATGTTTACCTCGATCTCTCCGCCGACAAGATAGGGCTCTTTGGCCGAGGTTTCGCGTACATAATAGGTGCCCGGCACGAGCGATTCGGGCAGTGTGACGGTGCCGGTCGCGTCAGTCGTAAAGGTGTCCATTACGTTATGTGCTGGATACCAGCAAGTTTGTGAGACAGGTTTGTGATTGCTGTCGAGGAGTTGGAAGGTGAATCCGGCTAGGGGAACAGAAGCGCCTGTTTGGGCATCGCGTTTTACAATTTGGAGATGCGTCGACAGGGCGTGGTTGTCCACGATATATTGAAGCTCGGCGCCGTCGGAGATCTGATTGGCCCCGACGGTCCATTCCCCTGCACGTTTAAAACCCTCGGGGACGGTTTCCGGAACCTCGCGAACGGTGTAGCCGGCGCGGTCGTATGGGATGGCTCCGTGGACACCGGCGGGTCGCTTGCCTGTGCCGAACCATGCTCCGGGCTGATCTTTGGTGGAGGCAAAGCCATAGATGTTTGTAGTCAGTGTGCCAACAACCTGCTGAGAGCTGTTGCTGACAACCTCAAAGACAACATCTCCTGCCGGCTGCTCCAGGCCGGATTGATCGCTATTGCCGTAGTCCTTGAATTTGGAAATCTCAAGGTCAAACGCAATGGGGATATCGGAAACGCGAGATTCGATCTCGACCACGCCTGAATCGCCGAGTTGGTCGGCTCCAACGGTGTAAGACCAACTGTCACCGGAGGGCAAATAGCCCTCGGGCGCCTTCGATTCATAGATGGTAAAGGTTCCCAGGGGGACATCGGTGAGGGTAGCTCGACCGCTTTCATCGGTCCTGAGAGTTTGTGTCCATCCAGGGGTTGATTGCGATACGCACACGAATTCTGCTCCTGCGAGCGAAGATCCCACCTGGGGGCCGGCATTCGTCGCGGCATCGAGTTTTACGATACGCAGGTTGATGGTGCCGGGCTGTTCTTCAATGTCGACCTGTCCACCGTCATTCCCCGTGGTAAAGGCGATGCGATCACGACGAGGGACATAGCCGGCCGGCGCCTTCGTTTCAACTAGGTAGTATGCCGTATTGGGCAGAAGTGTTGCCTGTGCTCGACCGTTGCCGTCCATCTGGATGGTGCCGACACGTGCGTCGCTGGCGCTCTCAAAAACATCGAATGTTGCCCCGTCAAACTGATAGGTATTGTTTCCGCTGGTAATAACGGTGTTCGCAGACTGCTTTTGGAAGGAAACAGAGACCGCCGGCAGTACATAGAGCATGTCTTGACGTTTGCTGCCGCCCGATACGGTTCCTAAATAGCGCCGCGCGCGGTGCGGAGCGGCTTTGATGCTTCCTGATTTTGCGTTGTCGTGGAGCCACCGCGCAGCCGCCACGACTTCATTGTCGGCGGTAAAGTGCCCACTCTTGGTTTTGCCCTGAGCGGTCGTGTAGGAGTATCTGCCGTCGACATGGGTAGTGCCGTTGAGCATCCATACGGCGAGTTGGGTGGCGGCGCGGGCGCGATCGGGTGAAAGATGGTAACCGCCAAACGACGTGGCGGTAGGATATCCGTGACAAACGATTGCTGCGAACTCGTCGTCGAGCCACACCCAGCCTTGATCAAAGTTGAGCCATGGACCGCCCGGCTTGGTGGGCCCGGGGCGTTCCTGGTTCATGCAGTAGGCAATCGAGGCGTCTTGAGCTTCATACTTGCCGATGAAGAAGGGCCCACAATCATCGCTAATAGTGCGGAAGCCGAGCTGGTCGTAGCCATCGACGGCAAATGCGGCTCCCGGTGCCAGACAGCCGAAAAGCAGGAAGAGGAGCAGGAGCAGCGGACCTGTTGCGATTGCGCTGTGGACAGAGTGCGTGGGTGCGTTGGACATGGCTGCTCCTTATCCCTCGTGCGCCGCATGGGGAGGTTGCGACGCGTAGGATGAGGCTACCCCCGAGGTTCATGCGGGTAAGTACCGGAGCCTGACCAAAAGCTTGCCCAATTCCTGACAAATTGAGCTCAAATACAACAATCAGGCAAAAGCGCAGGTAGAAGATAAGGAGAACAGGAGGCCAAAGGTCCTCGTCTCCACAATTGATGCGATTTTCAAACGAATCTCCACAGCTAAAACAAGCATCGCCACCCTTGTATCGAACAAGACAACCGCGTTATACTAGCCAACACACAAGCGGGCATCGCCAAGTGGTAAGGCATCAGCTTCCCAAGCTGACACTCGCGGGTTCGAGTCCCGTTGCCCGCTCCAGAAAAAGTAAAAGCACGACACCGTTCCGGTGCCGTGCTTTTTTCAATAAAGCGCCGGGACTCGAACCCGCCAGGGTGCGAGCATAAAACAAACGCGAAGCGTTTGTAGCGAGCAGGCGAAGGCGCCGGCAGGCGCCTGAAGCCGGTGCGGATTTGCGAAGCAAATACGCGGACGTCCCGTTGCCCGCTCCATCGAGCGCGGGAGACCTTGGGACGGCCAATTCAACAAAGTCTTCCCCATCGTCTCCGTGAATCCGAGGAGATCGACCGCAGCCGGTGCGGATTTGCGAAGCAAATACGCGGACGTCCCGTTGCCCGCTCCAATTCCAAAATGTTAGGTTAATGCCTGCTGCCCATACTTGCACCTGCGCACGGTACAATGGTTGGGTTACGACCAACGTGCCAATAACCAAAAAGGAGCCGCTATGATCGATCGCTATACCCGCCCGGAGATGGGACACATCTTCTCCCTCGAGAACAAGTACGCCATTTGGCAGGAGATCGAGGTCCTGGCCTGTGAGGCCCAGGCGGAGCTCGGCAAGATCGGCATTTCTAAAGACGAAGCCCAGTGGATCCGCGACCATGCCAACTTTGAGAAGGCAAAGGTCGACGAGATCGAGGAGGTCACGCGCCACGACGTCATCGCCTTCCTGACCAACATGAAGGAGTACATCGACGCCGATGTTCCCGAGGGCGACCCCAAGCCCAGCCGCTGGGTTCACTATGGCATGACCAGCTCCGATCTGGGCGACACGGCTCTGTGCTACCAGCTCACCCAGGCCTGCGACCTGATCATCGAGGACGTCAAGAAGCTCGGCGAGATTTGCAAGCGTCGCGCCTTTGAGGAGCGCAACACGCTCTGTACCGGCCGCACTCATGGCATCCACGCCGAGCCGATGACCTTCGGCATGAAGTTCGGCTCTTGGGCCTGGGAACTCAAGCGCGATCTGGATCGCCTTGAGGACGCCCGCAAGAATGTTGCCTTCGGTGCCATCTCGGGTGCTGTCGGCACGTACAGCTCCATCGAGCCGTTTGTCGAGGAGTATGTCTGCGAGCACCTGGGCCTGGTTCACGACCCGCTGTCCACGCAAGTTATCAGCCGCGACCATCACGCCTATCTCGCCGGCGTTCTTGCCACCACCGCGGCCACCTGTGAGCGCATCGCTACCGAGGTTCGCAATCTGCAGAAGACTGATACCCTCGAGGCCGAGGAGCCGTTCCGCAAGGGTCAAAAGGGCAGCTCCGCCATGCCGCACAAGCGCAACCCGATCACCATGGAGAAGGTCTGCGGTCTGTCGCGCGTCGTGAAGTCCAACGCTCAGGTTGCCTTCGATAACGTCGCCCTGTGGCACGAGCGTGACATTTCGCACTCCTCTGCCGAGCGCGTCGCCCAGGCCGACAGCTTCATCGCGCTCGACCACATGTTCCAGTGCCTCATCCGCGTTATCGACGGCCTGCAGCTGTACCCTGCCCGCATGATGGCCAACCTCAACAAGACCCGTGGTCTCATCTTCTCCTCCAAGGTTCTGCTGGCCCTCGTCGATACGGGCATCACCCGCGAGGACGCGTACGCCATTGTGCAGGAGAACGCCATGGCAACCTGGCATGAGGTACAGGATTGTGTCTCCGGCCCCACCTTTAAGGAACGTCTCGAGGCCGACCCGCGCTGCACCGTCAGTCAGGAGAAGCTCGACGAGATCTTTGATCCGTGGGACTTCCTCACCCGTATCGACACGGTCTTTGATCGTCTGGAGCAGCTGAGCTTCGAGTAGGTTCGGGCATAACGTTAGCTTTTTAGGGCGCTTTGCTGGTAATGTGTGTTGCCGGCAAAGCGCCTCGTTGCATTTAGGGAAAGACGGGGATAATAGTCGTCTCGAATAACATTCTGAGAGGGGATCGCATGATTTCGTTTGATTACAAGCCTCAGGGCGTGTGTGCTCGCAATATTCACCTTGACCTTTCCGATGACGGCAGCAAGGTGCTGGGCGTTGAGTTTACCGGCGGCTGCGATGGCAACCTCAAGGCCATCTCTAAACTGGTCGAGGGCGCTCCTGCCGACCGTGTGATCGAGGTTCTTGCCGGCAATACCTGCGGCATGAAGAAGACCTCTTGCGCCGATCAGCTTACGCGCGCTATCGAGGCTGCTCGCGCCGAGATCGCCTAATGGGTATCGCCGACCACATCAAGAATGGAATATCGCGCCGCGGCTTTGTGCTCGGCGGTGCTGCCGCGGGCGCTGCCACGGTGCTTGCCGGTTGCTCGAAAAAAACGGGCACCAGTGATGATGCCGCTGGCGAGCCGCAGGTTATCAAGGACGATTCGAAGATTGTCTCGATCACTGATGAGTACGAGGCAGTTGACATCGATCTTGAGCCGGCGGCATCGTGGACGCTGCCGCTGGGCACGTTGCTGTACTACTGCGATGGTGACTATGCTGCGGCAATGATGGCGCCCGCATCGGCACTGCACGCCAACACACTCGGTGTGCTCAACCTGGGCGATGGCTCGCTTACCACATTAATTGAGAATCCTATCGAGGGCACGGGATATGCTTTTTACGATGTCCGTGCCGGCGACGGCGTGTTTGCGTGGGTTGAGATGAACTTTGCCAGTTCATCGTGGAAGCTCTACGCCCAAAATCTGTCGGGCGCTTCGCTCTCTGGCGACGTGGTTGAGCTCGATCGAGGTGGCAAGGACTACGATCCGCCACTGTTCACGGCGTTCGGGTCATCAGCCATCTGGTATAAAATGCCTTCGGCAGGCGGCAATAAAGCGAGTAGTGATTCGTTTTGCTATCGTCGCTCGCTTGATGAATCCAAGGCCGAGACAATTTGGAAATCGACGGGCCGCTTTGCGTCGGCCCCGCGCGTGAGCGACGGCATTTTGACCATCTCGCCGCGTGTCCGCAACGACGAGGGCGTCTACTACGGCATAACGGCAATCGATCTGACCGATGGCAACAACACCAAACGTGCCCAGCTAGTCCTTCCCTCGTCAGTCTCGCCTTTCGAGGCCGTATATATGGGCGATACCTTCGTGTTTTCTATCGAGGCGACCTATAGTGGCGTGGGCAGCCTGGGCAACATGGGCACGTATATCGGTAATGAGGGAGGGCCATACCTCTTCCTGTCCCGCGAGCCACTCGCATGTGCTGCCGGCAAGAAGAATAAATATCTCGTTAAGGTACAGGCATCGCATTTTCTCATCGACACCTCTGCCAAGACCTATGGCTCGCTACTGTCGCCCGACCGCGCTTTGGAATATGGCGATTATCCAGCTACGGCGGGAAAATCGGACTCATTCCTTACGTACGCCACGGTGCGCAACAGCCAGGGTATACCCGAGACGGTCACCGCACGCCTATTCTCTCTTTAAGCTTAGAGGGGTTAAAAAGGCGCCAACAGGGGAATAAACGCGTTGTAATTGTGAGTACCGCCCGCCGAGCTGCCGCGTCATAGTGGCATCCGGCGGGCTCAGGTGCGTTAAAATGGGCTTGTTCTTAGCTGATTGAGACAGGGGGGCCGTGTTATGGCTTCAGATGCAAAAAAGATTCTGCTGGTCGAGGATGAGAAGGCAATCCGTGACGCCGTCGCTGCCTATCTCGAGCGCGAAGGCTACTGGGTTGTGGGTGTCGGCGACGGTCAGTCCGCGATCGAGGAGTTCGAGAAGCATCAGTTTGACCTGGTCGTGCTCGACCTTATGCTCCCCAAGATCCCCGGCGAGCGCGTTTGCCGCACCATTCGCGATACCTCGGATGTCCCTATCATCATGCTGACTGCCAAGGGCGAGATCGAGGACCGTATTATCGGTCTTGAGCTCGGCGCCGACGACTATCTGATTAAGCCGTTCTCGCCGCGCGAGCTTGTCGCGCGCGTACGCGCCTTGTTCCGCCGTGCCCATCAGGCCGACGAGCCAGCCGTCGAGGTACTCGACTTCGGCGATCTGGTCATCGATATCTCGGGCCACAAGATTTTGGTCGAGGGCAAGGAAGTCGACCTGACGGCTTCCGAGTTTAAGCTGCTCACCACGCTTGCCCGTCACCCCGGTCGCGTCTACAACCGCATGGAGCTGGTCGAGAAGGTGCTCGGCTACGACTTTGAGGGCTATGAGCGCACCATCGATAGCCACGTGAAGAACCTTCGCGCCAAGCTGGGCGATGATCCCAAGAAGCCCAAGTGGCTCTACACCGTCCACGGTGTCGGCTATCGCTTCGAGGCTCCGGCCAAGACCGATAAGTCGGACGAGAAATAGGGAAATCACATATGACACCTGCGCGCTTTGAAATCGGACAAAAGCACAAGCAGGAGAGCGAGGCGGGTTCCAAGGCTAGTTGGAACACGCCTCGTTCCGATTCGCGGCCAACGATGAGCTATCCCTCGCGCATGGCACTTGCTTTTGCTCTGACATCGCTCATGACGGTATTGGTGCTGGTGGGCGTGGTCTCTGTTGTGTGGGGCACGGTCTTTTCGGATTACACGCGCTCCAATATCGTCGAAATCGCAAATTCCGCTGCCGAAAAGCTTGCGACTTCGTATGAGGAAAACGGCAACTGGACTGCGGGCGAGCTACGTACGGTCGCGACATCGAGTTTGGTGTCCGACGACCTGAGTATGCAGGTCGTCAACAAGAAGGGCGTTGTCGTCTATGACGACTCATGGCCTTCGGCAAGTGCGACCGCCGATGTGCGCGAGAGCGAATCAGCGTCGAGCAGCTCGAGCGGTAAAAAAGCATCGCATAGCCCGGTCTCGTCTGCTCCAACCGACTCCGATAGCGTTGCCAACGTCGAAATCATAACGTCTTCGGGCGAGCATGTCGGACAGGTAAAGCTATGGGCCATCGGCTCCGATGCCTTGCTCACCAAGGCGGATTCTGCATTTAGGGAGAAGACCTTTAACGCCATGGCCCTCGCCGCGGTTGTTGCAATCTGCATTTCGGTCGTTATCGGATCGCTCGTGTCGCGCATGCTCACCAAGCCGATTCATCGTATTACGAGCACGGCCAAGCAAATTCGCGATGGCGATCTGTCCGCTCGTACTGGTTTGCGCGGTGATGACGAGATTGATCAGCTGGGTGAGACCTTCGATGAGATGGCCACTTCGCTTGAGAAGGATATGAAACACGAGAAGCGCCTGACCTCAGACGTGGCTCACGAACTTCGCACTCCGCTTATGGCCATGCTCGCGACAGTCGAAGCCATGCAGGATGGGGTGTATCCCACCGACGACGAGCATCTGGAAACCGTTGCATCCGAGACACGTCGCCTGGCCCGTCTGGTGCAGCAGATGCTCGATCTATCGCGCATGGAAAACAGCACAGCGCCGCTCAACCTTGAGCCGGTGGACATGGTTCCCTTCGTGCGTTCCATCGTCAACGCTCAGGAGCGCCTGTTTGTTGACCGCGATCTGCGCTTGCGCTTTGCAGATGAAACCCAGAGTCACGACGATGTCGTCGAGGCCGATCCCGACATGATCACGCAGTGCGTCATCAACCTCATGAGCAACGCCATGCGCTACACCCCCGAGGGCGGTTGGGTCGTGGTGTCGGTGCTCAGTGACCGCAAGCATGTCAGTATTGCCGTTTCGGATACCGGCATCGGTATTGCCAAGGACGATCTGTCGCGCATCTTCGGTCGTTTTTGGCGCGCCGATGCCAGCCGTGCCCGTGAGGCGGGCGGTCTGGGCGTGGGCCTCGCCGTGACCAAGCAGATTGTCGAGCGCCATCATGGCTACATTTCCGTGGAGTCGGAGCTTGGAAAGGGTACGACTTTTACGATTCATCTGCCTCGCGAGCACACGGCGGACGCGGCATCTACTACAATGGAGCACTAGCTTTTCGCTATTCGGTGAAGGAGGGGTTTCGTCCCTGCCGCTCCGAGTTTGCGAAAACGTGCGGGAAAGAACCCGCATTACTGTCGTATTTTGGTAAGGAGTGACTCACGTGACAACGATGGAGCGTCGTCCGGATTCCCGTGGCAAGGTTCGTGATATCTACGATGCCGGTGAAAACCTGCTGATGGTCGCCACCGACCGCATTTCTGCGTTCGACTTCATTCTTCCCGACGAGATTCCGTTTAAGGGAGAGGTGCTCAACCGCATCTCGGCATTCTGGTTCGATAAGTTTGCCGACATCGTTCCCAACCACCTCGTTTCCATCGACCCGGCGGATTTCCCCGAGGAGTTTGCCGAGTATCGTGACTACCTCGCAGGCCGCGCCATGCTGGTCAAGAAGGCCCAGACGATTCCTATCGAGTGCATCGTCCGCGGCTATCTGACCGGTTCGGGCAAGAAGACCTATGACGAGAACGGCACCGTCTGCGGCATTCAGCTGCCCGAGGGTCTGACCGAGGCCTCCAAGCTTCCCGAGCCGCTGTTCACGCCGTCCACGAAGGCCGAGATCGGTGACCATGACGAGAACATCTCGTTCGAGCGTTGCTGCGAGATCGTTGGCGAGGGCATCGCCACGCAGATTCGCGACCTGTCTCTCAAGATCTACAAGGCCGCTGCCGAGTACGCCGCGACCCGTGGCATCATCATCGCCGACACCAAGTTCGAGTTTGGTGTCATCGATGGCAAGGTTACGCTGATCGACGAGTGCCTCACGCCCGACTCCAGCCGTTTCTGGCCTGCCGCCAGCTACGAGGAGGGCAAGATCCAGCCTAGCTACGACAAACAATTCGTCCGCAATTGGCTCAAGGCCAACTGGGATATGACGGGGGAGACCCCGCACCTGCCCGCCGAGGTCATCGATGGCACGTCCGAGCGCTATCGCGAGGCCTTCCAGATCATCACGGGCTCCCAGTTCACAAGCATGAAGGAGAACGCGTAAGTGAGTACCCGCAGCGCCACGAACAAGCGCACGCAATCCCGCGAGGTTACCGGGGTTGCGCGCAAGTCCGCCGCATCCGCTAAGCCCGCCCGTCAGGCAGCGAGCTCTGTTCACGTCGTGCCGGCATCATCCAAGGCACGCCGCAAAGAGCTCGAGAAGGGCGAAAACCTGGAAGGCCTTTCCAAGGAGGAAAAACGCGCCCGCAAGGCCAAGCAGCGCGCCCGCGAGGATCGCATCTACACGGTGTCGAATATCCTTCTCAAGCAGGATGAGGACTACACCAAGCGCCGCCGTATTTGGTGGGCCGTGCTCGCTATCGGCATGGTGCTCGTCGTGGCCATTTGGGCTTCGCTGTACTTCGCTCCCGCTGGCATGGTGTCCAGCCCTGTCCAGATGGTCGGCATCGTTTTGTCCTACGTCGTCATTTTGGGTGACTTTATCTACGACTTCGTTCGTATTCGTCCCCTGCGCAACATGTACCGCACGCAGGCCGAGGGCATGTCCGAGAACAAGCTCAACGCCCTTATCGAGCGCTCGGCTGCCGAGGAGGACAAGAAGGACTCCAAGAAGAAGTAGCGTTTGCATGCATACTTATCGCTAAGATATAAGGCGCGTCGTTTTTGCGGCGCGCCTTTTTACTGTTCTATAGATAGATGGAGTGGCACATGATTCGAGCTGCCCTGACGGTCGAAGAGGCTCTGGAGGGCATGAAGGCCCTAGAGCCCAAGATTAAAAACTATGCGCGCCTGGTTGTCCGCAAGGGCGTAAACGTCAAGCCCGGTCAGGAGGTTGTCGTTCAGTCTCCGGTCGAGTGCGCGCCGTTTGCGCGCGTGGTGGTCGCGGAGGCTTATGCCGCCGGTGCCGGTCACGTGACGGTTATTTGGGCCGATGACGCCGTGACGAGGCTCACGTACGAGCATGTCGATAAAACCTATTTTGAGCAGACGCCCGAGTGGAAGCGCCTGCAACTTGATTCCTTGGCCCAGGACGGTGCCTGCTTTATCTTTATCGAGGGTGCGGATCCTGCGGCTCTCAAGGGTATCGATCCCGCCAAGCCCGCTGCAGCTTCTAAGGCAAGGAACACGCAGTGCAAGGTCTTCCGCCGTGGACTGGACTACAACATCAACCCGTGGTGTATCGCCGGCGCTCCGGTCGTTGCCTGGGCGCGCGAGGTGTTCCCGGGAGACGCCGATGAGGTTGCAATCTATAAGCTGTGGAATGCGATTCTGCACACCGCTCGCGCCGATGGCCAGGACCCGGAGAGCGACTGGGAACTCCATGACGCCGCATTCGAAAAGAACCTGCGTTTCCTGAACGACAATCGTTTCGACTACCTGCATTACACCTCGGCAAATGGAACCGATTTGACGATTGGCATGACGAAGGGTCACGAGTGGGCCGGCGGCAAGGGCAGGACGCCCGATGGACACCCCTTCTTCCCCAACATCCCCACCGAGGAGGTCTTCACCTCGCCTGATCGTATGCGTGCCGACGGTATCGTGTATTCGGCTATGCCGCTCATTCACCACGGTAACAAGGTTGACGATTTTTGGATTAAGTTCGAGGCCGGTCGCGTAGTGGACTACGATGCCCGCGTGGGCAAGGCGACGCTTGCGAGCATTATTGACACCGATGAAGGTGCCGCTCATCTGGGTGAGGTCGCGCTCATTTCCAAGAACACGCCAATTCGCGAAAGTGGCGTTCTGTTCTATGACACGCTCTATGATGAGAACGCTAGCTGCCATCTCGCGCTGGGTGTCGGTTTCCCCGAATGCATCGAGGGTGGGTATGACATGTCCAAGGAAGAGCTCCTGGAGCATGGCGTTAACGTCTCGAGCACGCACGTCGATTTTATGATTGGCACGGACGACATCGATATTACGGGCATTACGCCTGATGGACGTGAAGTTGTGATTTTCCAGAACGGCCAATGGAGTTGGGAATAGTCCCAGACCGTGGTACAATGCCACCCGCGGGCCGTTAGCTCAGCTGGCAGAGCAGGGGACTTTTAATCCCAAGGTCCAGGGTTCGAACCCCTGACGGCCCACCATAGAATAGAAAAGCGACTGGCGGATGCCGGCCGCTTTTTTGTTGCCGCGACACGGGTTCGAACCCGAACTTCTCTATATATAAGAACGCTTGGCGAACAAAACCTGCCTTTTACCGACGGGAAACAAATAGCTGATGCTTTTGGAGTAAAGTGGCGCTCCAGAGATGACCGATGCCTTAACACCTATAAACCAGCTGGTCATCGCCAATATCAGAAGCCAATGCTTCAGTTTTAACCTCAGTGATGCGACTGAGGGACCTATTCATTTGTGAACAAAATATGGAGTGCGCGATTCCCGCCCACGGCGCCCCTCCGGTCTGGCAATATATCTCCTTGCCGCGCGGCCCGGTCGGACCGGACCAGCCGCCAGGCGTGCACCTTGAGAACCGG
>NZ_CAXTGI010000010.1:0-93105 GCF_964243765.1 Collinsella aerofaciens
CACTCACCATTGTCGGCCTAATCCGCGGACTTTCATGCCGGGGGCTCCCAATGTTTTATGTCCTGCTCATATCGTCTCTGCCGGCAGTTGGGGACACTCTTTGGGTGTGGTTGGTGTATTGGCGTTGCATCGAGCGGTCGGGAAAATGCGACCCGGTTTTTGGCCGAATAGTGGGTCGCGGTTTCCGGATGGGGTGGGTTGCGGAAAGCGCGACCCGGAATATTGCTCTGAAACGGGATGCACTTTCCGCGCGGCAGAATCGCTACAGCCGCGTTGAGCAACAGCCCTGCTACTCGCCAAGCACCAGCGCCACGAGCTCTTCCTGTGTGTCCACCACGTAGTCGGCGCCGGTGGCTTCCAACTCTGCGCGGCCACGGAAGCCCCAGGTGACACCGGCGCTCTTGAGGCCGGCGTTGTGACCGGTCAGAACATCGACATTGGAATCGCCCACATAGAGCGTGGTTGCCGGGTCGGCGCCTAGCTCTTCCATCACATGCAGCGTAACAGGCGCCTCGGGCTTGGGAGGAAACGCATCGACGCGGCCCTGCACCAGCGCAAAGCGCTCGGAACCAAAGTATTTTTCGATAAGCGGAGCGGCCGAAACATGGTCCTTGTTGGTGAGCACGGCAAGCTGCACGCCCGCGGTGCGCAGGCGGTCGAGCATCTCGATCGTGCCGGCGTACGGTGCGGTGTGGTCCTCCTTGTGCTCGCCGTAATAGGCCCTAAACTCGGCAAGCGTCTGCTCAAACATGCGACCATCGCCCGCATACTCGGCAGGCATAAAGCGCTCGACCAGCTTGAGCATGCCGTTTCCCACCTTGTAGCGGTACTCGTCTACGGCAAACGTGGGCCAGCCGTGCGTCTCGCAGGTATGGTTGCCGGCGGCCGCCAGGTCCTCGAGCGTGTTGAGGATGGTGCCATCCAGATCAAAGATCACATGGGAAAAAGCTGCTGCCATGGGTGCTCCTGCCGCTTGAGTTGTAAAACGCACCCCATGATACTTGGCATGCGTGCCGGGCATGTTTGGAATCTGAATATCTTTAATAGCCCTGAGCCTTTGTCGTTAGCAAATCCTCGGCAGCTGCTCTCCTACGAGCATGTCGAGGATGCGGGTCGAGCCCCAGCCGGTGCGCACGCGCACGGCGGGGCGGGCGTCCTCGGCAAGCGGCAGCACGCGACCGATAATAGCGGCATTCTCGCCGTAGCGCGCGGCGCGCATGGCTGCCAGCGCGGCATCGGCCTGCTCGGCCGGCACCACGGCAACCATCTTGCCCTCGTTTGCTACCTGCAGCACGTCATAGCCGAGCATCTCGCAGGCTGCCTGCACGTCGGGGCGCACAGGCACGGCATCCTCGTCGACCTCCATGGCAACGCCGCTGGCCTGGGCAAACTCATTGAGCGTGGACGCCAGGCCGCCGCGCGTGGGGTCGCGGAAGCAGCGTGTTTCGGGTGCTGCGGCAAGCACATCGGCAATCAGGTGGTTGAGCGGCGCGGCATCGCTTTCGATGGTGCTCGAAAACGCCAAGCCCTCGCGTTGGCTCATGATGGCGATACCGTGGTCGCCCAGCGTACCCGATACCAGAATGACATCGCCGGGCTGGCAGTTGGCGCCGCTGAGCGCTACGCCCACGGGCACTTCGCCCACGCCGGCGGTATTGATGTAGACGCCGTCGGCCCCGCCGCGCTCGACCACTTTGGTGTCGCCGGTGATGATCGCCACGCCCGCCTCGTGCGCCGTCTCGGCCATCGTTTGCACAATCTGGCGGAGCTTATCCATGGGATAGCCCTCTTCGAGGATAAAGCCGCACGATAGGTAGCGTACGTTGGCGCCCGAGGTCGCGACGTCGTTGACGGTTCCGCATACAGCGAGGCGGCCGATGTTGCCCCCGGGGAAGAACTGCGGCGAGACTACAAAGCTGTCGGTCGACATGGCGATGCGCCCGCTCGTGGGCAGCGCGGCGACGCCGGCATCGTTGCCCTCGAGCAGCTCGGGCGACCCAAAGGCATCCAAAAAGACCTCATCGATGATGCGTTTCATCATCTGACCGCCAGAGCCGTGGCCCAACAGGACAGTGCTATCGGTGGCAGTACGGGACATATCGAAAACTCCAATCGAGGACGGAATTATATGGGTGAGGTGCAGCGTCGACCGGCTCGCCGTTCGTTAGAGCGGCGGAACCCATTAGCCTCGGTAGCGGAAATATGCTGCACAGCTGCCCTCGGAACTCACCATGCAGGGGCCGATGGGATGCTCGGGTGTACAAGCGCGGCCGAACAGAGGGCAGTCGCTCGGCGTAATGGCCCCGCGCAGCACGTCGCCGCAGCGGCACCCACGCGGCTCGACCGTCGCCTCAACGGGCACGTCAAAGCGGGCGCCGGCATCAAAGCGCGCGAATTCGGGTCGGATGGAAAGACCCGAAGCCGCAATCGGCCCCAGCCCGCGCCACGTGGTGTCGCATGGCTCAAACACCTGCTCGACCAGCTGGCGCGCTACGGGATTGCCGTCTGCATTGACGCCACGGCGGTAGGCGTTGTCGATTGCGGGCCTGTGCTCGACAATCATCTGGACCAGCATGCAGATGCCCTGCAAGATGTCGACCGGCTCAAATCCCGTTACCACGCCTGGAGTCTTAAACTCGTCGACCAAAAAGCCAAAGGGGGCCAAGCCCGTGATGGTGGCGACGTGGCCCGGCAGGATGAAGCCGTCGATGGCGGTCTCGGGATCGTTGGCGATGGCGCGCAACGCCGGCGGCGTGGTCTTGTGAGCGCAATAGACCGAAAAGTTCTGGAGTCCGCGTGCATCGGCCTCCAAAATGGCGGCGGCGATGGTGGGCGTCGTGGTCTCAAAGCCCACGCCCATAAAAATGACCGGACGATCGGGGTTTTGCTCGGCAATGTCGAGTGCATCGAGCGGGGAGTACACAATGCGAATGTCGCGCCCCGCGGCCTTTTGCGCGGCAAGCGAGGTGGACGATCCGGGCACGCGCATCATGTCGCCAAAGGTGGTGATGATGGCGCCGTCCATCTTGGCGAGCGCGATTGCATGGTCGATATCGCGGTTGGCGGTAACGCAGACGGGGCAACCCGGACCGCTCAGCAGTTTGAGCCCGGCAGGCATAATGGAGCGAAAACCATAGCGCCCGATGCTCACGGTATGCGTGCCGCAGACTTCCATAAGGTTGATGGTGCGGTCGCCGACAAGCTCATGAATGCGCTCGATGAGCTCGCGAGCCAGCTTGGGATCGCGAAATGCCGAGAAGTCGATACCGGAGCGAGCCGGCTGCTCGGGCGCCACTAGTATGCCTCGGCCGGGTTGGTGGCGAGCTGGTCCTCTTCGGCCAGCTCGGTCATGGTATTGACGAGCTCGAGTGTCTCTTGGGCTTCCTGCTCGTCGACAATCTGAATGCCAAAGCCGGCGTGCACGAGAATATAGTCGCCTACCTGTGCCGTCGGCACGAGGCGCAGCGAAACGGGGCGCTCGATGCCCATCATGTCGACGGTCGCCTTAAGGTCGTCGTCGCGTTTGACCACTTTACCGGGAACGGCAAGGCACATAATGTTCCCCTTTTATACGTTTTGCGCTGGATAGGCGCCTAATTACCCATCAGTTGATGGTAGCGCTCGCGGGAGTCACGAGCAAACGCGTTACACCTGTGAGACGGCGGCGCGCAGACTGGCAAAACAGCCTATCGCGATGCTGTCTGCGCGAGGCGAGCGCGCGAGATCGCCGCCTGACCGTAGGCGATGCAGCCGTCGTTGACGGGCACGGAGTGGGGGACCAAGACGGCAAGACCGGCGTCTTTGAGTTCGTGGGTAAGGAGCTGAAGCAAGAGTCGGTTCATGAACACGCCGCCCGAGAGCGCGACGGTATCGATGCTTTCGCGCGCGCAGATTTCGCGTGCGATTCGTGCCGAAGAGCGCGCGATGGCGATATGGAAGTCGAGCGCGAGCTTGCCGGCGGGCACGCCGGCCCTGATTCCCTCCAAAAGCGCCTCAATAAGCGATCTGGAGTTTAGAACATGGCAGGCGTCCGGACGGGATGATTCGGTTACGGAAAAGCCGGCTATATTGCCGGTGAGGCAGGCACTTTCACTGCTGAGCGCGCGCCAGGCGGCGGCTTCGAGTTCTATGGCGGGTTCGCCCTCGTAGGTTGCCTTGTCGCAGATGCCCAGAATCGCTGCCGCGGCATCAAAGAGACGCCCCATGCTGCTGGTACGCGGGCTGTTGATGCCGCGCTCGATCATGGTGGCTGTCACGCGGCGCGTTTGCTCGTCAAGGCTGTCCAAAAGCCGAGCGGCGCTTGGGTGCTCGAGCTGGCCGAGCTCACTGAGCAGGGCAAAGGCGTTGCGGCGGGCATCGTGTACGGATGCGGCGCCACCGGGAAGTGCCCAGGTGCGCAGATGCGCGACGCGCTCAAAATCGGCGAGACGGGAGATAAGGAACTCGCCGCCCCATATGGTGCCGTCGGTGCCGGCTCCCGTGCCATCGAAGGCGATGCCAAGGACGCGCGCCTCGGGCGCAAGCTGGCCTGCAACAATCGCTTCTGCCATCACGCTCGCGATGTGCGCATGATGGTGCTGGACTTCGATAAGCGGCAGATTGTGCTCCCGTGCCTGCTCGCGCGCCCACTGGCTCGATAGATAGCTGGGGTGTAAATCGCATGCCAGGGCGGCAGGCGTCAGGTCAAAGAGATGTTCCAGACGCGTGCGCGCGGCGTTCCAAGCGTCGAAGGTCGCGCCGTTTTCGACATCGCCGATATGCTGCGATACAAAACAGGTAGCCTCGCCGTTCGTCCCTTCACGTGTAAGCGCAATCGTAGCCTTTTGTTGTGGCCCGCAGGCGAGCACGCAGGACGGAGCGCCGTCGAGTGCCGGCAGCGGTAACGGCTGCGGAGCGTATCCGCGGGCACGGCGCACGGGCATAATGGCGCCGTTGACCACGCGCACCACGGAGTCGTCGTAGCGCGAGAGGATCGCGCGGTCGTTGCCGAGCAACGCGTCGGCGATGCCGGCGGCAACGAGGTGTTCCCAGGCAAGATCGTCGTCGGTCTCGATGGGCTCTTCGCTCAGGTTTCCGCTGGTCATGACGAGCGCGTGCATACCGCGGGCTTCTGCCGCGGCAAGCAACAGATGCTGAAGCGGGGTGTAGGGGAGCATGACACCGAGCTCGGGAAGGTCGTGCGCGACGGACGGCGCGAGCGCGAAGGCGTCGGGGGAGCCGTCGCTCTTGCAAATAGCCCGTTGGCGCAGCAGCACAATGGGGCGGATGCTGCCGGCCAGCAAGCCGCGCTCAATGTCGTTGACATGGCACAGGCGTTCAACGTCGGCAAGGTCGCGCACCATGACGGCAAGCGGCTTGTTGCTGCGGCGCTTGCGACGGCGCAGCTCGGCCACCGCCTGCTCGTTGGAGGCGTCGCATGCCAAGTGAAATCCGCCCAGACCCTTGATAGCGACGATACTGCCACAGGCCAGCAGCTCAACACAGCGGTCGATAATGGCGTCACTGGTCTCGCGCGTGGTGCCGACGGCCGGCGACGCGGCGTCTTCGCTCGGCTCATTGCCCACGCCCGCCTCGCGCCAGGTAATATGTGGCCCGCAGTCAAAGCAGGCATCGGGCTGCGCATGAAAGCGCCGGTCAAGCGGGTCGCCATACTCTGCGGCGCACTCGGGGCACATGGGAAAACAATCCATCGACGTGGCCGCTCGGTCATAAGGCAGCGATCGGATGATGGTAAAGCGCGGCCCGCAGTTGGTGCAGTTGATAAAGGGGTAGTGATAGCGCCGATCGGCGGGGTCGAACAGCTCACGCAGGCAATCGTCACAGGTGGCGATATCGGGAGAGATGAGCGTCGTGTGCACGGTCTGATCCTGCGACGCTACGATACGAAAGGCCCGCTCATCGTCGGCATCCCAAGCGTCGGGCTCCAGGTCTGCGACAGCGACATGCTCAACGCGGGCCGCTGTCGGCGCGTGCTCCGACAGCGCGGTGACAAATTCGTCGAGTGCCTCGACCGAAGCATGCGCCTCGATATGCACGCCGTCGCCCGCATTGAGCACCCATCCGCAAATGCCATGCGCCATAGCCTCGCGATACACAAACGGTCGCATGCCAACGCCCTGCACAATGCCCGTTACATGGATATGCACATGCCGCATGCGACCCTCCTTCAGTAAAACCTGCCAAAAAGGGACAGGTTTATTTTGGCAGGTTTTATCTGGGAAAACGCAACGCCCCAGTTGTTACCTGCCAAAACAAACCTGTCCCTTTTTGGCAGGTGCGCCGCGGTAAGTTCCGCTACAGCCCCAGGCTCTGCCTGGTGGCGGCACACGTGAGCTCGCCGTGCTTGACGCCGCGCAGGCCCAGCAGACGGTCGGCTAGTTCGTAGACGCGCTCGCCGCGACCCTTAAGCGCCAGAATCTCCAAGCAGTTGTGGTGATCCAGATGCACGTGCATGGTCGATACGATCTCGTCGGTGTAGTCGTGCTGCACCTCGTCAAGGCGGCGCGTCAGATCGCCGGTATGGTGGTCGTAGATCATGGTGAGCGACCCGATAACATGCTCATCGGGCGTGCGCATCTGCTCCTTGGCGATCGATGCACGAATCAGGTCGCGCACCGCCTCGGAGCGGTTGGCCACGTCGCCGCGGCGTGCGATTTGCTCGTCAAAACGGCGCAGCAGGTCGTCGGGTGCGGTAACCGAAAAACGGACCAGCTCGGAGCCGGAGCCACTACAGTGGCAGCCCGCGTCACCGTCCGCCCCGTGCGGATGCTCGTGCTCGTACCCGCAGCCGTGCTCGTGTTCGGCCACCTTACACCAGCTTCACGGAGCCGACGGAGTTGTGGTCGGCCTCGATGGCCTCTTCGTAGCCCTCGAGTGCGTCGTGGGCCTCGTGCAGCGCGGCCATGGCTGCCTCGAGCTTGGCGCCGATGCGCTCCATGTCAAAATTCTCGGTCGCATGCAGCAGCTGATGGCTCCACTCGTGAGCGAGCTCGATGGTGTCGTCGACCTGCTTGACGCTCATGGCAAGCTGGCTCATGTTCATTCCAACATCATGCATGGGAAATCTCCTTTTGTATGGGGCAGTTCAGTGGTTCAGATTTTACTACGCTCGCTTTGCGCGCAGCTGCATAAGAAAACGGGTACGAGTCTGTGCGACCCGCACCCGTTCACTGGGGGCTGTTTGTGACTACCATACTATCCGTGGTCGCACGCGGTGCACCCAAAAGTCCGGCGAGCGGTGTAAAAGCGCTCATGGACGGCAGGCAGACGGCAACATGTAACAAGTGTATTACAGGTGCTTCTCCAGCAATGCCTGCAGCCTTGCCTTGGGCAGAGCGCCAACGGAGCGGTCAATTTCCTCGCCGTTCTTAAAGACAATCAGCGTGGGGATGCTCATGACGCCATACTTCATGGCCAGGTCCTGGTTGTCGTCGACGTTGCATTTGGCGACGGCAAGCTTGCCCGCCAGCTCGTTGGCCACTTCGTCAACGATGGGCGAGAGCGATCGGCAGGGCCCGCACCAGGGCGCCCAAAAATCAACCAGCACGGGAAGGCTGTCGTTAACGACGGAATCGAAGTTCTCGGGGGTAATCTGCTTAATGTCAGCCATGGTGACCTCCAAAATGCGACGCGGCTTGGCCGCGTAAAACTCAGTACGACCGTGCTTATACCCAGCCGCCCGCAAAGCAACCACTCGCGGGCAGCTCTTTTATATAATGGTTGGCACGCAAACGATTGGAGAGCGCATGTCCACGTCACAAAGCCAGAAAAAAGAAGCCATCGCCCAGGCGGCCGAGCAGGAACTCACATCGCTTGCGGTCCGTGGCGTGCGCATCGTGGGCAACGCGTGCTCGCCGATCGTGCTGGTCAAAGGCGATTTGGACGAGGCCGAGCGTTCGGGTGGCGAGCTTGCCGCCGGCCCGGATGGCGCGGCGTTGCGCAAGGCGCTTGGGGCCATCGGCTACGCGCCCGAGGATTTTTGCGTGCTGGCAAGCGTCGCCGGCGCAGGCGACGGAGCGGTCGCGGTGGGCGAGACTCTGCCGTGCGAGCTGTTCCGCGAGGCGCTTGAGGCCTTGGATCCCGAGGCGGTGCTACTGCTCGACAACAACGCGGCTGACGCCATGCGCGAGACCTACGCCGACATGCTCGTGGCGATCGATGACTTCGACACCGCCATGCTCAAGCCCGGCCTGGTCGCTCATGTGCAGGGCCGCCGCGTGCTCGCGCTCGACGGCTTTGAGGCGGCGCTCACTGACAAAGCCGCCAAGCAGCGCATGTGGGCCTACATCAAGCAGCTGACTCCGGCGGCCGCGCCGCTGTAGCGAGCCCGCGTCGACAAACGACCCCGAGCGGGCGAGCCGTACCCGCGAAACGCAAATCCGTCGCGCCCGCGCCCTTACATCACGGCGCGCAGCTCAAACCGATCGCCGTTAATGCGGAACTGGCAGTTGCCGTTCATGCGCTCCACGGCGAGCTTAATGCTCTTGGTGCCAAAGCCGTGACCGGCGTGCTGAGCCACGGGCATGCCGTCGACCATGTGCGGCGCCCGTCCAAATGTGTTGGAAACCGAAAGCAGCAGCTGCCCGTCCTCAAACCGCAGATCAAGATCGACAAAGCGCTTGCCCTCGGGGGCGGTGCTCGCCGCGGCAATGGCGTTTTCCAGGGCATTCGAAAGCACGCTGAACAGGTCGACATCGGCCACATGCACGCTCTGGGGCACGGCGGCGCGCAAGTCGGCGGAAATGCCGCGCTTGCTGATGTCCGAGCCAAACGACGAAAGCGCGATGTTGACGGTCTCGTTGGCGCTGTAGCGGCGCACGGCGGTGCGGTCGTTGGCCTCGCATAGCGTATCGATGCGATCGAGTGCCTCGTCGGTGCGGCCTTCTTCGATCAAGACGGCCAGACCGCGCAAGAAGTGCCGCATGTCGTGGCGCAGAATCGACAGCTCGCGTCCGGACTGGCGCCATGCATCGAGTTCCTTCATGGCCGAGCTATCGCGTGTCTCGAGCATCCAGCGTTCACGCTCGGCAGCCTCTTTTTCTTCGTATTCACGCAGGTAGACGGCGAGGAACATAAGGTAGAACGCGCAGAGCGCAAAGGCCAAAAACTCAACCGTTACCACCGAGCCCGAGTGGAACAGCGTGGTGTAGACGTTGGTGGCATAGTCAAAGACGTAATAGACGAGCGGCAGGATGAGCAGAATCTCGAGCTCGGTAGGGCTTTTGACCGCCAGACGGGGTCCAATGTCACGGGCCCAATGCAGCAGGATCGCAAAGACGGCGACCGTGGTGATAATGCGCGCCACGTAGTACGCGATTTGCGAGTCAGTGGCGGCGAGCGCGGCGATGCCCATCCAGTTGCTGAATTGGCAGCTCAGGTAGGCACTGGTGACTCCCAACATAACGAGCAGCGGGCTCAGACGATAGCGCGCACACAGGTAGACGATAAGCGGCAGGTGCACGACAAGCGGATAAGCCTGACGGGCAAAAAGCTCTCCGCCTACGACATTGGCGATCGAGAAGGCAGCGCCGGTTGCGGCTCCGACCCCCACCAACTCGAGTGCATGGCGTCGATTAATTTCGATACCGCACAGCGCCGCCGAGGCAAAGACGCCAAAGAGTAGCGTTGTGGCGTGGTGGATTGCCCAAAGGATTATTTCGACCGAGGAGATCATCAGCTCCTCCTGCCTTCGAAGCGCACCGCAAAGTAGGCGTCTTGGAACCCCTGCTTGCTGCTGCGCGACAGCGGAATGCACGCGCCGGAGCGCATGACGATGTCCGTGCGATCGAAGTGGTCGATGTTGCGCAAGTTGACCTGGTAGCTACGGTGGCATTTAAAGAAGGTGGTATTTTGCGCCAAACGGTCCTCGACGCTGCGGAACGACTCGAGTGCCTCGATATCGCGCCCGTCGCGCAGATGGAAGACCACGTGCTTGTTGCGCGCCTCGGCATATTCGATGTCGGACAGGCGCAGGGCGTGGTAGCCAAAGGACGTTTTGATCACGAGCTCGTCGGTTGCCGCCGGGCGCATGCTCAAAAGCTCGTCGAGTAACTGCGCCAGGCGTTCGTAAGTCACGGGCTTGAGCAGATAGTCGAAGGCGCGGACCTCGTAGGACTCCAGTGCAAACTCGGGCGATGAGGTGAGAAACACCAGGCGCACGGCGGTATCGGTCTGGCGCAATTCGCGCGCGGTGTCCATGCCGTTGACGAGCGGCATGATCATGTCGAGCAGGATGATGTCGGCGCGCGATGCGGCATGGCGGGCCAGCAGGTCCTCGCCGCGCGTAACGAGCGCAACATCGACCGCCGTGCCCGTCTCGGTCGACCAACGGTCGATCATTCGGTGCAGTCTATCTAGAAAAGCGACGTCATCGTCGCAGGCAATAATCTTGAGCATTCGGCCCCCTTAGTAATTCGATTTTGCCACATTGGGCGCGGACCACTCGCGGGGGAGCGCCCGTTCGTGCCTCACGGTGCGCAACTCGCGCCGAGCGGTATTGCGGTGGCGAAAGATGCCTCCTGCGCTATCGAGAGCTCGGCTATCCTCAGCTTGCCAGTTCGAATATGGACTTGCCGCATGGTCGAATCTTTATTTCAACTTTACACCTAGGTTTACAGCTGTCTTGTCAGCTGTAAACCTAGGTGTCATACTAAAGCCCCAAGATTCGCCAAAAGAGAGGGGCCTTGATGGCGCAGAGCGCGAACATGGATGCGTCGGAGCTTGCACGCGATATCGCGGCCGGCCTAGCATCGGCAACGACGGCAACGGAGCGCGCGGCACTGGTGCCCGCAGAGCTTGTCGAGGCCATTCAGCAACTAAAAACCCAACGTGACGCGGTGATCCTGGCGCACTACTATGTGGCGCCCGAGGTCCAAGCCGTTGCCGATTACGTCGGCGACAGCTTCTATCTGGCAAAGCTCGCCAAAAGCCTACCGCAGCAGACCATCGTGCTGTGCGGCGTGGAGTTTATGGGCGAGAGCGCCAAGCTGCTCAATCCCACCAAGACGGTGCTGTTGCCCGAGCCGGGCGCGGACTGTCCCATGGCGCACATGGTCAAGCGCGAGACGGTCGATGCGGCGCGCGCCGAGTACGGCGACGACCTAGCTGTCGTCTGCTACGTCAACTCGACGGTCGAAATCAAGAGCTGGAGTGACGTGTGCGTTACCAGCTCTAACGCCGTCAAGATCGTCTCCGAGCTGCCACAGCAGCACATCTTGTTCATTCCCGACCAGAACCTGGGCCGCTTTGTGGCCGAGCAGGTGCCCCAAAAGCACGTCATCCTCAACAACGGCTACTGCCCGCGTCATCACATCATTACCGTCGAGCAGATCGTCGACGCGCAGGAGGCCCACCCCGACGCGCTCGTGCTGGCGCACCCCGAGTGCAAGGCCGACGTCCTGGCCGAGGCCGACTACATCGGCTCTACTGCCGGCATCATCAAATATGCCGAGGAGTCGGACGCGAGCGAGTTCATCATCGTGACGGTCCGCGGCGTGCTCTACGAACTTGAGCGCCGCTGCCAGGGCACCGGCAAGAAGTTCTACTTCCCTGCGGTGCAGCCCACCTGTGTCAACATGGATCTCATCACGCTCGAAAAGCTCGTGCGCTGCCTGGAGACGGGCGAGGGCGAGGTGCAGATTGGCGTGTCGGACGAGGCCGCCGATCAGGCCAAGCTCACGCTCGACCGCATGCTCGAGTACGCGGCGCGCTAAGCCAATGTGACATGAGGGACCATCCCTTATGCCACATTACAAGGGAGAGGATTCCTGTGGAAACCAAACAATACCCCGATATGGAGTGTGACGTTGTCATTGCCGGTTGCGGCGTGGCAGGCCTGTATGCGGCTCTCAATCTGCCGACGAGCACGCGCGTGATCATGCTCTCCAAGGGCGCTGTCGACGAGTGCGACTCGATGCTCGCGCAGGGCGGCATCTGCGTACTGCCCGAGGGTTCTGACTACGATGCCTTCTTTGAGGACACCATGCACGCCGGTCATTACGAGAACCGCCGCGAGAGTGTTGACATCATGATTCGCTCGAGCCGTTCGGTCATCAACGACCTGCTGGCCATGGGCGTGGACTTTGAGCGCAAGGCCGACGGCAGCCTCGACTTTACCCGCGAGGGCGCACACAGCCGCCCGCGCATCGCCTTCCATGCCGATATTACGGGCAAGGAGATTACGACCAAGCTGCTCCAGGCTGTCCGCAAGCTGGACAACGTGCAGATTCTCGAACACGTTGCCATGACCGACATCCTGACCGCCGAGCGCGATGGCGCTACGGTGTGCGCCGGCGTCGTCGCCGTTCCCGTGGACGAGGATAACTCGGTTCGTCCCGCCGACGAGCTGGCAAATGCCGCTGAGGGCGTACATGCCGGCAAGCCGTTTAAGATCCATGCCCGCCATACGCTGTGGGCAACGGGTGGTATCGGTGGCGTGTACGACCATTCGACCAACTACCCGCAGCTCACCGGTGACGCCTGCTACATCGCGCAGGAGCACGGCATCACGATGGAGCACCTGGACTACGTGCAGATTCATCCCACGGGACTGTTCTCGCCGCAGCCGGGCCGCACCTTCCTGATCAGCGAGAGCTGCCGCGGCGAGGGCGCGATTTTGCTCAACGCCGCCGGCGAGCGCTTTACCGATGAGCTCCAGCCGCGCGATGTGGTCGCTGCCGCCATCCGCGAGCAGATGAAGCGGGACGGCGTCGAGCACGAGTGGCTGAGCTTTGCCCCCGTCGAGCGCGACGTGGTGACCGGGCACTTTGCCAATATTCGTGCGCGCTGTCTGGAAGACGGCCGCGACATCTTGGACGAGCCCATTCCCGTCACACCCACGCAGCACTACTTTATGGGCGGCGTGTGGGTCGACAAGGACGGCCGCACCTCGATGCCCGAGCTCTACGCCGCCGGCGAGACGGCTTGCAATGGCGTGCACGGCAAGAACCGCCTTGCATCGAACAGCCTGCTCGAGGCGCTGGTCTGGGGTCGTCGCGCCGCGTGGTACATGCGTACCGGCGAGTCACTGGCCGTGGAGCAGGCCGGTGAGCCCGCGCTTGACGGGCGTCACCGCGCCCTGAGTGCCGATACCCTTGCAATCGATGATTTGGCCCGTGCCGCCGGCACGCAGGCCGTGGAGGAATAGACCATGAATCCCATTACCATGAAGCTCGTCGTCGATGATCTGATTCTGCAGGCTCTGCGCGAGGACATTACCTTTGAGGACGTGAGCACGGCGAGCGTGTGTCCCACGGCGCGTCCCGCTACGGTGGAGCTTATCGCCAAGGCCGATGGCATCATCGCGGGCTTGGATGTATTCGCCCGCACCTTTGAGCTGCTGGATCCGCAGAGCTCCGTGTTGTTCGATGCCTCGGATGGCGACGAGGTGCATGCTGGCGATCACGTGGGCCAGGTGCGCGGCGACGCGCGCGTGCTGCTTTCGGGCGAGCGCGTGGCGCTCAACTACCTGCAGCGCATGAGCGGCATCGCTACTTACACGCATCGGATGGCGGCTGCGCTCGTGGGCACCAAGACCGTGCTTGTCGACACGCGCAAGACCACGCCGTGCATGCGTGTCTTCGAGAAGGCCGCAGTCGAGATCGGCGGTGGCAGCAACCACCGCTATAACCTGTCGACGGCCGTCATGCTCAAGGACAACCACATCGACGCCGCCGGTGGCGTGGCACGCGCGATTGAGATGGCGCGCGCCCATGCGTCGTTTACCACGACGGTCGAGATTGAGTGCGAGAACCTGGACATGGTACGCGAGGCCGTGGAGGCCGGTGCCGACATCATCATGTTCGACAACATGACCCACGATGACATGACTGCCGCGATTGAGCTTATCGCCGGTCGTGCCAAGACTGAGTGCTCGGGCAACGTAGACGCCGACAACATTCGCGCCCTGGCCGACCTGGGTGTTGACTATATTAGTTCGGGCGCTCTGACGCACTCTGCGCCGATCCTCGACCTTTCGCTTAAGCACCTGCGTCTGCTGGACGGTAAATAATGGACGCTCGCGAGCGTCGCCGTGCCATCATGGCCGTGCTCGAGGGGGCCAAAGAACCTGTCTCGGGCAGTGCACTTGCCCGCGAGGTGGGAGTGAGCCGTCAGGTCGTGGTTCAGGATATTGCCCTGCTGCGTGCCGATGGGCACGATATCGTCGCCACCAATCGCGGCTATGTACTACAGGAGGCCCCCAGCAGCCCCGCCGTGCCCACGCGCTTGGTCAAGGTTCGCCACAGCGTGGAGCAGGCAGGCGATGAGCTCACGAGCATCGTCGACGCGGGCGGCGCCGTGCTCAACGTGATCGTCAACCACCGCGTGTACGGCAAAATCACGGCCGACCTGGACATTCGCAATCGTCGCGATGTCGAGCGCTACCTACACGATATCGAGAGCGGCAAGAGCTTTCCCCTATTAACGGTGACGAGCGGCTATCACTTCCATCGCATTGCGGCAGAGGATGAGCAAACCCTCGACGAGATCGAGGCCATGCTCAGGGAGAAGGGCTATTTGGCAGACCTGATGCCCTACGAGGACGATCTGTCGTAGCCGATGCTGCAAACGTCCCTAAGCGGCAATCTGACGTTCAATCGTCGGTCGCGTACCAAAGTACGCTTCCCTCCTCTTTCACGTCACCTTGCTCGCTTAGGGACGTTTTCGCTGACGTGAGCTCAACCTGCGATGGTGCCTAATTGGTTATCCGCACAAAAAAGGAGGCCTCCGCGGCGATGCGGAGGCCTCCTTTTTTGTGCACGGTGTACTTTTGAGTGTGCAAGTGCGGGAGTTGTTACTCCTCGACGATCTCGGTGATCGCGCCAGCGGGGCAAGCGTCCTGGCAAGCGCCACAGGCGACGCAGGAGTCCTCGTCAGCGACGGTGGCGACGTCCTGGAGCTCCAGAACGCCAGCGGGGCAGGAGTCGACGCAAACGCCACAAGCGATGCACTCGTCGGCATCAATTACGGGATGAGCCATGGTAGTTTCCTCTCTGTTGACCGACGCTACAGGCGATGCGCGTCGGTTTGATTCGGGCAAAAACATACCACGGGAGCGACCGTTTGCAATACCCTCTGACCGGCATCTTCATACCGTTCGCCGAGTATGCCACGGCTTACTAAAAAACATGCAGGTGAGGCCGTTGAGCTGCGCAAATGTTAGCTACAGGTGACTTGAAATATAGGGCGATTGAGCGTGTTTGCGGAAACCGCATCCCGTAATCCACGTCCAAAACGGGACACGGTTTCCGGTTGGACCGCCCGGCGGAAACTGCGTCCCGGAATTTACGCTCAGACTGGGTCGCGCTTCCCCCGGGGTCGCTCCAAGGCCCCCTGTACGGCTTCAGGCTCACACCTCAGTCAACTCTACATAGATCTCAATAGATCTGCCCAGAACTCAAACAGTGCATCTACCTGCGCATTTAAGAACCTAAACTCTCGGCAATAAGAAATCTTATATGAATTGACTTAGATTTTGTATATTCCGGCCCATAAGGGGATACACTACATCCTGAAAGACAAGCCGAAGCGCCGCGCGACAGACCGTCGAGGCGGCGCGAACGCAAAAGAGAGAGGGAATTTCTAATGAGTAAGATTCTTGGTATCGACCTTGGTACTACTAACTCCGCAATGGCCGTTCTCGAGGGCGGTTCTCCGACCATTATCGTGAACGCCGAGGGCGACCGCACCACCCCGTCCGTCGTGGGCTTCCGTGCCGACGGCGACCGTGTCGTGGGTAAGGCCGCTAAGAACCAGGCTGTCACCAACCCCAAGAACACCGTGTTCTCCATCAAGCGCTTCATGGGCCGCAAGTACTCCGAGTGCACCTCCGAGATCAAGACCGTGCCGTATGAGGTCAAGGAGGGCCAGGGTGGCCGTGCCGTCGTCGATATCGAGGGCAAGGATTACACCGCCGAGCAGGTGAGCGCCATGACGCTCGCAAAGATGAAGGCCGACGCCGAGAAGTATCTGGGCGAGACCGTCACCGACGCCGTCATCACCGTCCCGGCCTACTTCAACGACGCCCAGCGTCAGGCCACCAAGGACGCCGGTAAGATCGCCGGCCTCAACGTCAAGCGTATCGTCAACGAGCCGACCGCTGCTGCTCTTGCCTATGGCCTGGACAAGCAGGGTACCGACCAGCGCATCCTGGTCTTCGACCTGGGCGGCGGCACCTTCGACGTCTCCATCCTTGACCTCGCTGACGGCGTGTTTGAGGTTCTGTCCACCTCGGGCGACAACCACCTGGGCGGCGACGACTGGGATCAGCGCGTCATCGACTGGATGGCCGATAAGTTCCAGCAGGAGAACGGTGTCGACCTGCGTCAGGACCCCATGGCCCTGCAGCGTCTGAAGGAGGCCGCCGAGAACGCCAAGAAGGAGCTCTCCGCCGCCCAGCAGTCCACCATCAACCTGCCGTTCATCACCATGAACCAGTCTGGCCCGCTGCACCTCAACTACACGCTGACCCGCGCCGAGTTCGAGAAGATCACCCGCGACCTGCTCGAGCGCTGCAAGCAGCCTGTCACCAACGCCCTGCGCGACGCTAAGCTCAAGCTCTCCGATCTGACCGAGGTCATCCTCGTCGGCGGCTCCACCCGTATGCCCGCCGTCCAGGATCTGGTCAAGACCATGACCGGCAAGCAGCCCAACATGTCCGTGAACCCCGACGAGGTCGTTGCCGACGGCGCTGCCGTCCAGGGCGGCGTGCTCACCGGCGACGTCGAGGGCATCCTGCTGCTCGACGTTACCCCGCTGTCGCTGGGCGTCGAGACCATGGGCGGCATCATGACCAAGATGATCGACCGCAACACCACGATCCCGACCTCCAAGACCGAGGTTTACTCCACCGCTGCCGACAACCAGACCAGCGTCGAGATCAACGTGCTCCAGGGAGAGCGCGAGCTTGCCCGCGACAACAAGTCGCTCGGTAAGTTCCAGCTGACCGGCATCCCGGCTGCCCGCCGCGGCGTGCCGCAGATCGAGGTCACCTTCGACATCGACGCCAACGGCATCGTCAAGGTCTCCGCTAAGGACAAGGGCACCGGCAAGGAGCAGCAGATCACCATTTCTGGCTCCACCGCTCTGTCCGACGACGAAGTCGATCGTATGGTCAAGGACGCCGAGGCTCATGCCGAGGAGGACAAGAAGCAGAAGGAAGAGGTCGAGGTCCGCAACCAGACCGACAGCCTGTGCTACTCCACCGAGCAGACCCTCAACGAGCTGGGCGACAAGGTTTCCGCCGACGTGAAGTCCAAGGCCGAGGCCGCTATCGCCGACGCCAAGAAGGCGCTCGAGGGCTCTGACGTCGAGGCCATCAAGGCCGCTGGCGAGTCCCTGCAGTCCGTGGCCTACGAGCTGGCTCAGGTTGTCTACGCCGACGCTCAGCAGCAGACCGACGGTGCCGCCGGTGCCCAGCCTGCCGACGATGACGTTGTCGACGCCGACTACGAGGTTGTGGACGACGAGGACAAGTAATCATGTCCGCCCGTAAAGCTCGCACGGAGGCGGCCGCCGCTGGCGCCGCCCCCGTTGACTCTGAGGAGAAGGACGTGAAGATTCCCGTAGAGGCCGCAGGCGTTGCCGAGGCCAACGAGGCCGAGGCCGCCGAGGCTGCCGAGAACCAGGTAGAGGATTCCAACAAGGAGGCGACGATGACCGAGGACGAGATGGTGGAAGCCGCTATCCGCGCCGGTGAGGAAGCCGCCGACAACGACTTTAAGCTCAAGTTCGAGCAGGCCCAAAAGGAGCTTGCCGACGTGCGCAGCGAGCTCGATGCTGCGGCAGAGGCCCAGAAGGCCGCCGAGGACAAGGCAAAGGACGCCACCGAGCGTACCGCCCGTCTGCAGGCCGACTGGGAGAACTTCCGTCGCCGCACCGCTAGCGAGCGTATCGCCGAGCGCGAGCGCGCGACCGAGAAGCTCGTCACCGCGCTGTTGCCGGTGGTTGACGATATCGAGCGTGCAATCGACCATGCCCGTAGCCAGGAGCTTTCCGAGGACTTTAAGCAGTTCGTCGACGGCGTCGATGCGGTGCATGCCAAGCTGCTCGACGTGTTCGCGCACGAGGGCGTTGAGCCCATCGACCCCAAGGGCGAGGCGTTCGATCCGCTCGAGCACCAGGCTGTGGGCCGCGTCGAGGACGCATCGCAGTACGACGAGACCGTCAACGACGTGTATCAGAAGGGCTACCGCATGGCGGATCGCATCCTGCGCTCCGCGATGGTGACGGTGACCTACGGTGGCGAGAAGCGCCCCGCACCGGAGCCCGAAGCGGCGCCCGAGGATGCTGCGGCCGATACGGCCGAGAGCACCGAGGAGTAATTGAGAAGGGCCCCGGGGCAACACCCGGGGCCCTTTCTGGCCTAGTGCCATATGAAAGCATGAGCCGTCGTCTGCTGGGCGGCGGATGAAACAGGAGAGGAGCTACGATGGCTGCAGGCAAAACCTTCTATGACATCCTGGGCGTATCCAAGAGCGCCTCCGACAAAGAGATCAAGAGCGCGTTTCGCAAGCTCGCGCAAAAATATCACCCCGATGCCGGCGGCGACGAGGCCAAGTTTAAGGAGATTAGCGAGGCCTACGAGACGCTTTCGGACGAGAAGAAGCGCAAAGAGTACGACCAGATGCTCATGTTTGGCGGCATGCCGGGCGCGGGCGGCGCGTATGGCGGCGGCTACGGCGCCGGCGCGGGCGCCAGCGGCTGGGGCGATATCTTCGACAGCATCTTTAGCGGCAACGGCGCCTGGGGCAGCGATTGGGGCTCGGGCTTTGCCGGGGCTGCGGGCGCTGCCGGTGCCGGCGCGGGTCGCAGCCGCGCTCGCAAGGGCGGCGATCTGTCGCTGACCGTCGATGTTTCGGCCGAGGACGCATTCCGCGGCGTGACGCACAAGGTCACCTATCGCATTCCCTCGACGGGCGAACAGCAGACCATTACGGTCTCGGTGCCCGCGGGCGCGGTCGACGGCGGCAAACTGCGCTACAAGCGTCGCGGCGAGTATGGCGTTGCCGGCGGCGAGCGCGGCGACCTGGTCGTGACCACGCACGTGGAGGAGCATCCGCTGTTTAAGCGCAAAGGTGCCGACGTGACCATGGAGGTGCCGGTCTCGGTCTACGAGGCGGCACTCGGCTGCACGGTAGACGTGCCCACGCCAGGCGGCGCGACGGTTCGTCTGAAGGTGCCCGCGGGTACCCAGACGGGCAAGAAGTTCCGCTTTAAGGAGATGGGTGCACCCGACGTTAAGCATCGCGGTCGCACGGGTGCGCTGCTCGTCGAGATCAAGGTGCAGGTCCCTACGAGCCTATCCGATGACGAGCGCGATGCCATGACCAAGCTGCGCGAGGCCGACACGCGCGATTATCGCGAGAAGGTCAACCGTTACAAGGCGACGTACTAGGGCGGTCGTGGCGCACGCCCGCGCCCGCGGGCTTATGATGGACGAAACGAGACGGAAAGGGGTCAGGTAGCATGGCCGAGGACAATAGGAACAAACCGCTGTACATGATCAGCGTGGCGGCCGAGCTGACTGGTATGCATCCGCAGACTCTGCGCGTCTACGAGTCCAAGGGCCTGGTGAACCCCCAGCGCTCGGGCGGTAACACGCGCCTGTATTCGCGTGCCGATATCGAGCGCCTGGAGCTCATCAACCAGCTGACTGACGAGGGTATCAACCTTGCCGGCGTGGTGCGCATTCTCGATATGAAAGAGCGTGCTGAGGAGCGCGAGCGCGAGAATGAGAAGCTCCGCGCTCGCGTGCGCCAGCTCGAGGACGAGCTGCACGAGTACAAGATGCAGAAGAAGATCACCGCCCTGGCCCCGCGCGACGGCTCAGTCAACCCCGAGCAAGTCATGCGCAAACTGCTAGGCACCGGAGGAGACCTGTAGGCACTCATTGGGGACAGACTTAAATGAGTAGTAGTTCCGCCGTTCTACCGAACGGCGGACCAGTTGACGCTGCGCGCCGCCCAGAGCGACAATTTGTCATTCAAAGGGCAAGGCATGACCAGAAGGTCTATGCCTTGCCCTTTTCATGCCAACTTGTTCGCTCTGGACGTCGCTCGCTGTCCGTCCTCTACCTGCGGCGCTGCCTTGCTCCGGATGCGGTAGGGTAGTCATTGGGGACGTTCTTAAATGACTAGTCGCAAGGGACACTCTTGCACCAAATCTGCCGGCCTATACCGGGCTCGTCCTATGCTTTACTGAGATAAAGTGAACGTGCAGATTCGTAACCCACTCGCAACCGTTCTATGGCACGATATTGAACGAATGTATGCTATGCGCTCGAGCTTTTCGGGCAGAGTGGGAGACAGTATGGTCAAGCTGTACGAGGACGGCATCTACCTGCGCGGTGGCAGCGAGGTTGTGCCTGCGGCCGAGGCTGCCGAGCGCGGTATTACGCAGACGCCCGAGGATGCCAAGCGCGGCACCATCGCGTATTCGATCCTCCAGGCACACAATACGTCCGGCGACCCCGAGGCGCTCAAGATTCGCTTCGATGCCATGGCGAGCCACGACATCACCTTTGTCGGCATCATCCAGACGGCGCGCGCCTCGGGCATGGAGCAGTTCCCGCTGCCCTACGTGCTCACCAACTGCCACAACTCGCTGTGCGCCGTGGGCGGCACCATCAACGAGGACGACCATGTCTTTGGCCTTTCCGCGGCCAAGAAGTACGGCGGCATCTTCGTCCCGCCGCACATCGCCGTCATCCACTCCTTTATGCGCGAGAACTTTGCCGGTTGCGGCAAGATGATCCTGGGTTCCGACTCGCACACCCGCTACGGCGCCCTGGGCACCATGGCCGTGGGCGAGGGCGGCGGCGAGCTGGCCAAGCAGCTGCTGCGCGACACCTACGACGTCGCCTATCCCGGCGTCGTTGCCGTCTACCTCACGGGCGCCCCGCGCCCCGGCGTCGGCCCGCATGACGTGGCGCTCGCCATCATTCGCGCCGTCTTTGCCAAGGGCTACGTCAAGAACAAGGTCATGGAGTTTGTGGGCCCCGGTATCGCGAGCATGACGACCGACTACCGCAACGGCGTCGACGTCATGACCACCGAGACCACCTGCCTGTCGAGCATCTGGGCCACCGACGAGGACACGCACGCGTTTTTGACCATGCACGGCCGCGGCGACGACTACCGCGAGCTCAAACCCGCCGATGTCGCCTACTACGACGGCTGCGTCGAGGTCGATCTGTCGAGCATCAAGCCCATGATCGCCCTGCCGTTCCATCCTTCCAACGGCTTTGAGATCGACGAGCTCAACGAGAACCTCGAGGACATCCTGCACGAGGTGGAGCTCGAGGCCGCCAAGATCGGCGAGGGCAAGACGCACTTTAGCCTGCTCGACAAGATCGTCGACGGCAAGCTGCACGTGCAGCAGGGCGTTATCGCCGGCTGCTCGGGCGGCAACTACGACTCCGTGGTGCAGGCTGCCCGCGTGCTCAAGGGCGCCAACACCGGCTGCGGCGAGTTCTCGCTGTCGGTCTATCCCACGAGCCAACCCGTGGCGCTCGAGCTTACACGCCGCGGCTACATCTACGACCTTATGGAGGCCGGCGCGATCGTGCGCACGGCGTTCTGTGGCCCGTGCTTCGGTGCCGGCGACACGCCCGCCAACAACGGCCTTTCGATCCGCCACACCACGCGCAATTTCCCCAACCGCGAGGGTTCCAAGCCGGGTAATGGCCAGCTGAGCGCCGTGGCCCTGATGGACGCTCGCTCCATTGCAGCGACGGCTGCCAACGGCGGCGTCCTGACGCCGGCGACCGACCTGCCCGAGGAGACTTGGGACGAGGCCTGCGAGTACACCTTTGATGACGCGCCGTACAAAAAGCGCGTGTACTGGGGCTTTGGCAAGGCGGAGCCTGCCGACGAGCTGGTCGAAGGCCCCAACATCAAGCCGTGGCCCGCGATGGAGCCGCTCGGCGACGACATCCTGCTCAAGGTGTGCTCCAAGATCATGGACCCGGTTACCACGACCGACGAGCTCATTCCCTCGGGCGAGACGAGCTCCTTCCGCTCCAACCCGCTGGGCCTGGCCGAGTTTACGCTCAGCCGCCGCGATCCGGCCTACGTCGGTCGTTCCAAGGAGGTCGACGCCGTGGAGAAGCGCCGCGTGGCCGGCGAGGCCGCAGGCGACCTAGCGGCGCTCGATGCCGAGCTTGCCGGCGTGTTTGAGGCTCTGGCCGGCGCGGGCGTCGCGGCCGATGCCAAGGCGACCGAGTACGGCTCCATGCTCTATGCCAAGAAGCCGGGCGACGGTTCTGCCCGCGAGCAGGCCGCGAGCTGCCAGCGCGTGATCGGCGGCCTGGCCAACATCGTTCACGAGTACGCCACCAAGCGCTATCGCTCCAACGTGATGAACTGGGGCATGGTGCCCTTCCAGATGGAGGCCGAGCCCAGCTTTGAGGTGGGCGACTACGTCTTTGTGCCGGGCATCCGTGCCGCGCTCGATGGCGACCTAAAGGACATCGCCGCCTACGTGGTGCGCGCCGATGGTGCGGTCGAGCAGATTGTGCTCTACATTGCCGATATGACGGCCGAAGAACGTGCCATCGTCAAGGCCGGCTGTCTGATCAACTACAACAAGTTCAAGGCCGCTGCCGAGTAACGCACTTCATTGTCCGCCCGGGGCCACCCTTTCCCGCCCGCTCACGCGCTTCGCGAGGGTCGCGTTCGGCAAAGGGTGGCCCCGGGCTACATTTCTGCGTTCTCGTTGGGTCTTGGGGGACGCCAAAAATAGACTTGCTTGATGCCGTCCCTGTTATCGGGGCGGCTTCTTTTTGTTGAAAACCACCGCAAAGGGGACAGGCGCCTTTGTGGTGGTGGGGAACAAAAATGAATGACCGGGCAAACAGGCCTGTTCCCAATGTCTGATGTCCTTGCTTGTTATGGGCTAGAATAAGTTGTTATCTGAGATTATTCATTTGTTATGGAACTTGCCTGCTATTTGTCTTAGGGGGCACATATGAAGCCGTCTCGCTCCACTTGCCGTAACGCCATCGCCATTCTCGCCGTACCCATCGTGATGTTCTTCCTTATCGTCATCACGCCCTTTTCCCTTGGTATCGCCTCGCCCTTCGATTTATGCGGAATGGTCGACGCCGGCTCGCGTGCCACCTCGCTCTCCTTTATCTGCCGCGGCGTGTTTTACGAAGATGCAATTCCCACCGGAAGTTGGCGGTCAAAGTTACCGCTGCTCGATCAGGTCGACGGACAGTCTCCTCATTTCGGCCTTGAACCTCAGGCGATGAATTATTTGATCGATGACCAGCCCCTCGACTCCATCGCCCTCGCCTACGACTATGCTCCAAACACCGACGAGCGTCACATGAACCAAGTTCTCGACAAGCTGATCGAACGGTGCGGGCTTACCGAGGAGGCCGGCCGATCCATCGATAACGACCAAAAGTTAAAGCGAACAGAACTCCGCCGCATCGGAATAATAAAAGGACGGAGCAGGGCCGCCTACTGGCAGGCCTGGGCGATATGCAACAAGAGCGAATTTGGGTACAGCACCTATATGGTCACCGTCTATACAAAAGACGGGATCAAGGACAATGTTGATGATTTCGCGTCATCCAAACTTGGCATCCCCAAAACAACCAAGCCCGCCAGCCCGGATGAAATCCTGTAGGGACATTTATTGAAATGTCGCTCAACGAGCATGGCAATATCGAGCTCGTGCCCCACCACCACAAAGGGGACAGGCGCCTTTGTGGTGGTGGGGAACGAGCGGCTCCTTTTGGTAATAGTGCTGGCTGCGATATCATTAGTGCAGGTGGCGAAGGCTTGCATTGTGAGGTGCTTTGCTGTGAGAAGTCCTGCCCGTATTGGATTGATTGTTTTGGCGCTTGCGATCACTGTGGTTGGCATGGGCGCTGTCGGCATGGCGTTTCTACCTGCTGCGGTGACGGAGCCGGTGGTCAAGCCTGTGACTCAATCTGTCGAACTTCTGACCGGCGACGACAAGCCTGAGACCATTACCGTTGATTTTGATGAGCAACCGGCTGCGCTGGGCATTAGTAATTATCCACATATTCAGCTTGGGGCTATGCGCTATACCACGGATTCTAGTCTGATCGACAGGGCGTCCGAGCTGCTCAGGGGCAAAACCTTTAAGCGCTGGTATGGATATGCGTCCTATCGGGCAAAAGCGAACGACATGGTTGGCGGATGCCACTCATCCATCGAGTTGGACACCGCGAATGGCGCCAAGTTATGTGATGTTTCGTACGATCCGGGCTACGAGGGCAATGAGGGGCCGGGTATCTACATCTTGGACGGCGATGTCGCCTATGTCATGGAGGGCAACCAGACCGAGCTCAACGATTTTATGGGTCAGTGCATTCAGGATGCCTATGAACAGACCTGCTTGCCCGACCCGCAGACTGCACGCGATAGTGGGTCTGCCCGTACATGGCTGTTCGAGGATGAGATGCCCTGGAACGCCGAATCGGGAAGCACGGGCTCGGCAATTAAATAGAGGCTGCAACCACCACAAAGGTGCCTGTCCTCTTTGTGGTGGTTTTGATGCTGCTGGGGCACTCAGAAAATCTTATATATAGAGACTTAGATTTGTGTATAAGATCGTACAAAGCTGGCAACAATACTTCTCGAACAACGTGAAGCCGCCCCGTAGGGCGGCCACCCCAAGAGAGGTGATTCCATGAGAATCGATAAGCTAGCAATGACGTCACGCGAGGCGTTGCAGACCGCCATGAGCACGGCTGCCGACGCGCAGGCCGGCGCGGTGGAGCCGATTCACCTGCTGTCTGCCCTGCTCGGCGCCGGCGAGCGCAATATCTCCGTGATCATCGAGCGCATCGGTGCCGACCCGGCCCAGCTCGCACGTTCCACGCAGGATGCCATCGACCACGCGCCTAAGGTTTCGGGCGAGGGTCAGCAGATGGGCCTGTCCAACGAGCTCGTCCGCGTCATCGAGAAGGCCGAAAAGAAGGCCACTAAGATGGGCGACAGCTTTGTGGTGACCGAGCATCTGCTGATGGCACTTGCCGAGGACAAGGGCGAGGCCGGCCGCGTTCTGCGTGACGCCGGCGTGACCAAGGAGCGCATCGAGCAAGTCTACGAGGAGCTGCGCGGCGATGACCGCGTGACGTCTGCCGAGGACAAGACGCAGTTTGAGGCCTTGGAGCAGTACGGTCGCAACATCTGCGACCTCGCCCGCGCCGGCAAGCTCGACCCGGTCATCGGCCGTACCGACGAGATTCGCCGTACCATCCAGGTACTGTCGCGCCGCACCAAGAACAACCCCGTGCTCATCGGCGAGCCGGGCGTCGGCAAGACGGCCATCGTCGAGGGCATCGCCCAGCGTATCGTGGCCGGCGACGTGCCGAGCACCCTGCGCGACCGCGACCTCATCGAGCTCGACATGAGCGCGCTGGTCGCCGGCGCCAAGTACCGCGGCGAGTTCGAGGACCGCTTGAAGGCCGTGCTCAAGGAAGTACAAAAATCCGAGGGTAAGGTCATCCTGTTCATCGATGAGCTCCACACCATCGTGGGCGCGGGTGCCACCGAGGGCTCCATGGATGCCGGCAACATCCTCAAGCCTGCGCTCGCCCGTGGCGACCTGCATGCGATCGGCGCGACCACGCTCGACGAGTACCGTAAGTACATCGAGAAGGACGCGGCACTCGCCCGACGTTTCCAGACCGTGATGGTCTCCGAGCCCACCGTCGAGGACACCATCTCGATTCTGCGTGGCCTCAAGGAGAAGTACGAGATCTTCCACGGCGTGCATATCACCGATAGCGCGCTCGTGGCCGCCGCCGACCTCTCCGATCGCTACATCGCTGATCGCTTCCTGCCCGACAAGGCCATCGACCTGGTCGATGAGGCCGCAAGCCGCCTGCGCATGGAGCTCGACAGCATGCCGGTCGAGATCGACGCCACCACGCGTCAGCTCACCCAGCTGCAGATCGAGGAGCAGGCGCTCATGAAGGAGACCGATGACGCCTCCAAGGAGCGTCTGGAAGCTCTGCGCCAGGAGATTGCCGAGGTCCAGGAAAAGCTCAACGTGCAAAAGGCCGGCTGGCTCAACCAAAAGAACGCCATCGACCACGTGCAGGAGCTTAAGGGCCAGCTTGACGAGGCCAAGAGCGAAGAGGAGCGCGCGACGCGCAACGGCGACCTGGGTCGTGCGTCCGAGCTGCGCTTCTCCGTGATTCCGGGTCTGCAGCAGCAGATTCAGGATTCCGAGGCCGCGCTCGAGGCACAAAAGCAGCAGGACGGCGAGGGTCTCAACGAGCAGGTGACCTCCGACGAGATTGCCGAGGTCGTGAGCGCCTGGACCGGTGTGCCCGTGTCCAAGATGATGCAGGGCGAGCTCGACAAGCTCAAGGGCCTGGAGGGCGAGCTGCATAAGCGCGTCATTGGCCAGGACGAGGCCGTCTCCGCCGTCGCCGCAGCTGTGCGCCGCAGCCGTGCGGGCCTTTCCGATCCGGACAAGCCCATCGGCAGCTTCTTCTTCCTGGGCCCCACCGGCGTAGGCAAGACCGAGCTCGCCAAGGCGCTGGCCGAGTGCCTGTTCGATGATGAGCGCGCGCTTGTGCGTATCGACATGTCCGAGTATATGGAGAAGTTCAGCGTCCAGCGTCTGATCGGTGCGCCTCCGGGATACGTGGGCTACGACGAGGGCGGCCAGCTCACCGAGGCCGTGCGCCGTCGTCCGTACTCCGTAATCTTGCTCGACGAGATGGAGAAGGCTCATCCGGATGTCTTTAACGTGCTGTTGCAGGTGCTTGATGACGGCCGTCTGACCGATGGCCAGGGTCGCCAGGTGTCCTTCAAGAACACGATTATCATCATGACGTCCAACGTGGGCTCCAAGGCCATCGCCGATCTGTCCGGTAAGGACGAGGAGGAGATGCGCCATCAGGTCGACGCCGCCATGGCTCAGACCTTCCGCCCCGAGTTCCTCAACCGTATCGACGATATCGTGGTGTTCCATCCGCTCGGCATGGCGCAGATCGAGAAGATCGTCGACATCCAGCTTGCCGACGTCCGCGCGCGTCTGGCCAAGGAGCGCATGACGCTTGCCATCACCCCGGCGGCCAAGCAGATGCTCGCCGTGGGTGGCCTGGACCCCGTGTTCGGTGCCCGTCCGCTCAAGCGCCTGGTCCAGCGCGAGGTCGTGGACGCCATCGCCGCCGCCATCATCGACGGCACGGTGCGCGAGGGCGATCAGGTGACGGTCGATGCCGACAAGGACGGCGGCTTTACCGTCGTGTGCGACAACACGCCGGCGGCCACCTACGAGGTCCCCGACGCCGAGTAGATTTATGGGACATGCCTTAAAATCTGCCAGCCGTCTCTAAACGCCAAGGGCGGCGGATCCAATGGGGTCCGCCGCCCTTTTTCGTGCGACAATCGATGATGTTGAACGGATGCGATGCAAGGAGATGCGCAGATGACAGACAAGAACAAGACGAACACGCCGGCGACCGATGCCGCACCCGCCGCACCCAAGTCTGCGCCTAAGCCGGCACCCAAGCCGCGCGACCCCTATATCCGCGCCGAGAACGAGGACGACGACGGCTACGATCCCTACAGCGATCGCCGCCCCGAGCGCGAGCCCCTCTTCGAAGCCGACCCCTGGCGCTAAACCAGCTCATTTGGGACGGGGCTTTTTAGCTCCTTTTGCCGTCCTACCTGCCCGATGATTTATCTTTGCCTCAGCCGTTCGACATCCTTCGGGGGAGCGGCAGCGGAAAAACTTGCTTAGCTACTAATCAAGATGCACATCAATCTTGCTTATCCGCTAATCAAGATTTGGGACGGGGTAGCTAAAATAGCCCCGTCCCAAAAAGACTGGTCTGGGCGGAGCAGACGGCTAGTCCTGGGCTTTGATGCTCGGCAGGAGAATCTGGGCGAGGTAGTCGGTCTCTAGTTTGGTCGCAGCGTCGGCCTTGCCGTCTTTGCCGACCAGTACGTTCTTGATCTGGCTGTAGGTGTAGCGGTTGCCGGTCGTAAGCTCGACAAGCTCAATGGCGGTGTCCATGGGATAGGTCGACACGGGATCTTGCGTGCGCCCGTTGATGGTCTGGGGTACCACGTACGGATAGACGGGGCCGCTGGCGTAGACGGTATAACCGTTGCCTAGGTTGGCCGCGCCCAAAACCGTATCGCCCTCATCGGGCGTAAAGCTCTCGCCCTCGCGCACCGCGACGAGCGTCACGATCGGCGTATCGCTGTCGCCGGCAAGATAGATGCATAGCGTGCTGCCATTTTGCCAAGTCTCGACCTTGCCGTACCACTCGACGGGGATATCGAACTGGTAGAGGTCGGTTGCCTTGTGACGGGCGTCGGCATCACGGGCCGCCTGTGCCTTTTGCGCGCTCACGGCATTGACGGCGGCGTCGCGCCGCGCGGTTGCCGCCTGCTGGAGCACCTTGGCGGTGGCGGAGGAGCTCGCACCGCCCTCCTCGGCATATTTGGCGGCGGCATCGATCTGGTCGTCGGTTACCGTGTCGGCCGAAGGCACCTTGAGCTTAAAGGTGACCTGGCTGCTTAGGTCCTGTCCATCGCTCTTAACGGTGACCTGCGTCTTGGTGGTCGGGACGGTATAGATGGTGCCGTCGGCCGCGATGGGGGAGGCAGCGATGGAGAGCGTGTAGTCACCGGGTAGTAGTTTGATGCCACGGCCGTGCTCGTCAACATAGAGTGTTTCGCTTACGGAGGATCCGTCAGAATCCTGGCCACTCACCTGTACGGGAATCTTGGAGCCGGTGGAACAGTCGAGCCCCGCGGCATGTACGCCAATCTGCACCGACATCATCGTGTGGGCATTGGCAGCGACAGCGGCAGCCTGCTCTTGCTGATATCCGTTCCAGGCAGCATAGCCCGCACCGCCGGCGACGAGCGCGACGGCCACGACACCGGCGACCATCAGATTGCGGCGCTTGGGCGACATCTTGCGATGGCGAACCTCGGCCTCGCGTGCCGAGGGAACGGACGGCAGGGGAATATCGCCCATGGCGATGGTCTCGTCCACGGCTGGTGCGGAACCCAGGCCAGGAAGCTCGCGGGTCAGCGAATCCTCGGCCGGCAAGCTGTCGAGCAAGACGGTTTCCTCGCCCGTGTCGGATTCGGGCTGATTGCCGGCCTCGCTTTCGGCGTCTTCGTGACCTGCCTCATCTTTGGCAGGCTCAACGTCATCTGCATCCTGATCATCGGACTGCGCCTCGGCTTCCGGCTCATCCTGCACACCAACGCCCGAATCGTCAAACGCAATCTCATCGAGTGAAATCCGGTCTAAGCTCTCCAAGGCCTCAGCGCAAGCTTCTGCATCTTGGGTCGCATCCTCTTGGCCCATCGTCTCATCTTTCATATATCCCCCAAGCTCAATATCGGGACAACAATGTACCCAAAAACAAGGTCATATAGAGCTGTCAGGCGATCGGAAATCTGATTTTATCTGTGCGAGAGGTTTTGAATGTGTGCGTGGATGCGCGCAACAGCAAAAAGCCCCCGGAAAGCGGACAAATCGCTTTCCGGGGGCATGCAATACGTTGCATTGCGCGGAGTCGGCCAGGCGACTTCACATTCAAGCGGCGTTTGCGCCGGGCATGTTACTCGGCGTGCGCGTAATCCACCTTGGCGCGGCGAGCAGTAGCCTTCTCCCAATCGCTGGTGCCCTCAAAGACATCCTGCTTGTAGGGATTGCGGCCGAGCTTCTTGGCACGGTAGGCGATGTAGATGATCGCGGCGATGTTGGCGATCAGCGCGACAATCGAGACCGCGGTGGCGGCGCCTGCATCGAGCGTGGAGTGGGTCACAAAGATGGACTCCTCCTGGAAATAGGGGAACACCTGGGCAAACATGCACCAAATGGCCAGCGTAAAGGCGCGGTTCTGGATCCAACCGCCCTTGTTCCAGATAAAGGCGGCGACGGTGGGCGCCAGCAGCAGCGCAAAGCCGCAGAACCAGGAGTGGGTGGGCAGGCAGTTGTAGGTGTAGCAGAAGTTCCAGATATCGTAGGCGATGATGTAGACCCAGGTCATGTCGGGCCACAGCATATCGGTCTTGTCCTCGGAGGCGTAGACGCTCCACCAACCGGTCATGCAGAAGATGTTGATGAGACCGGCGATGCCGTTGAACACGTTGTTCCAGCCGGCCAGCTGCGTAGCACCTTCGGAGGTGACCCAGGTGGACTCGCCCAGGACAAAGAAGTGATAGGCGCTCTCAAAGTCGGACACGACGGCGATCAAGATGTTGATGGCGACGATCACAAACGGCCACGCGCGGAACCAATGCGCCTTGCCGATCTTGCCCCACTGGTACTTAATGGCAATGAAGCCCCAGCAACCGGCCAGCGCCGCGTATACCTTGGCGTAGTGGAACCAGCTGTTCTGGTACACATGGGTGGGGTTGGTGAGCGCCCACTCGGCACCCTGTGAGACGCCGATGGCGATGGCGACGCAGTAGATGGTCATGGCCAGCGGAGCCACGCCAAAGATGATTGCCGCGCCCAGCTTGGTGCGGCGGCCGACCTCGTTGAGCACGATCAGGCCAATAAAGACCATGGCCCAGCCGACCCAGTGGATAAGGGTATCGCTACCCCAAACATCGAACAGCATGCTGCTCTCCTTTCATACGCCCGCGGCCCCTCTTCCGACGCGGGCAGTTTGGCCATATATCGTCAGTTCCTGGGCTTGCGCTCGGGATACTTGGCGGTGTAGCCCTCGATGTGGAGCGTCGAGGCGATAATCTCCTTGACCGTCTCGTCGGGCACATCGGGGTGCGTGCGGATATACATCAACAGTCCCATGATGAGGGTGTAGAACGTCTCGTAAACATGGTCGATGCGCAGGTCGTGATGGGCGACAAAGTCCACCACGGTGGTGTCGCAAATGTATTGCGCCACGCGCTGGACCACGTTGTGCAGAAAGCCGCCGTAGAGCGCACCGCTGCTCGAGGTGAGCGTGCTCGGCAGCTCGTGGCCGCTCACGACCAGGCGCTTAAAGAGCGGAGCGACGGTGTCGAGCGCGCCTTCGATGTCGCCAACCGTGCGACTGGCGTTCCATTGCTCGAGCTCGGCGATAAAGCCGTCGATCGCCTCGTCCATGACGGCGGTGACGGCGGCATCCATATCGGCAAAGTAGTGGTAGAACAATGAACGCGTGCAGCCGGCTCGCTTGGTCACGGCCGATACCGATAGGTGGGACACGCCCAGCTCGGAGCTTACGGTGCGCACGGCATCGAGGATCTCGCGACGGCGTTCGTCGCCCGTCAGGCGCTTTGCCGCACTATCGGATGCGGGGACGGCATCGACCACAGAGGTATCTGCTGTTTTGCCGCCCATGTTTTGCCGCCTTTCGTCCGTTTGAGCCCGACCGTTCACCTAACAGTCTTGAATATTGTTGACGGTTCGTCAATACTGTTTTTGACACAATGTCAACAATGGCGGGTGAACGGCATGGGGGCATGCCCGGCCTGCAAAAAAAGAGGGGCGCTGCGGCCTCGTCGGGCTGCGGCAAGAGAAGGGACAACCATGATTCTCAACGGACCGGGGATTAGCTACACCGAGCCCGATATCGGCGCGGAGTTCGTGCCGCCGCTGCCGGAGCATCCGCGCGAGGCCATTGTCAAGCTGTGTGAGCACTGCACCAACCGCCTGCTGCATCGCGACGAGCTGCTGGGCTACGAGTACTGGTCGTTTGCCGAGGCCGCAACCGACGAGCAGGCCGAAGTGCTCTGCAAGATGAAGATGCGCCGTCCCTACACGCTGCCCGAGATGGTCAAGCTCACCGGCATGCCCGAGGCCGATATCGAGAAGATGCTCGACGACATGAGCTACACGGGTCTGCTCGAGTACAACTGGGAAAATCCCGAGCGCGCCAAGCAGTGGGTGCTGCCCATGCTGGTGCCGGGTTCCGCCGAGTTCCTCAACATGCGCGTGAGCCAGCTCGAGGAGCATCCGGTCTATGCCAAGTTCTTTGAGCAGGCGTCCAAGGGACCGCTGTCCAAGGCCACGCCGATGGTGCCGCCCGGAGGCGCCGGTATCGGCATGCATGTCATTCCGGTCGAGAAGGCTATCGACGCCGCGAGCACCTCGGTGCCGATCGAGCATATCGAGCATTGGCTCGACAAATACGATGGCAAATATGCCGCTAGCACCTGCAGCTGCCGCGCGAGCCGTCGCGTGATGGGTGAGGGCTGCGCCGACGACCCGGCCGATTGGTGCATCGCCGTGGGCGATATGGCCGACTACGTGGTTGAGACCGATCGTGGCCATTACGTGACCCGCGACGAGGTTTACGACATCTTGCGCCAGGCCGAGGACAACGGCTTTGTGCACCAGATCACCAATATCGACGGCGAGAACAAGATCTTCGCCATCTGCAACTGCAACGTCAACGTGTGCTACGCCCTGCGCACCTCGCAACTGTTCAACACGCCCAACCTGTCGCGCTCGGCCTACGTCGCCAAGGTCGAGAAGGACAAGTGCGTGGCCTGCGGTCGCTGCGTTGAGGTGTGTCCGGCCGGCGCCACCAAACTGGGCCAGAAGCTCTGTAGCAAAAAGGCCGGCGGCCGCGTGCCCGAGTATCCGCGCCAGGAGCTGCCCGATGCCACCAAGTGGGACCACACCAAGTGGTCGCCCAACTACCGCAACGACAACCGCATCGAGACGCATGAGTCCGGCACCGCGCCCTGCAAGACGGCCTGCCCCGCGCACGTTGCCGTTCAGGGCTATTTGAAGCTCGCGGCGCAGGGCCGCTATGACGAGGCGTTGGCGCTCATCAAGCGCGAGAACCCGCTGCCCGCTATCTGCGGCCGTGTGTGCAACCGCCGCTGTGAGGATGCCTGCACCCGCGGCCGTGTGGACGCCGCCGTGGCTATCGACGAGGTCAAGAAGTTTATCGCCCAGCGCGATCTGGATGCCGCGACCCGCTATGTCCCGTCCGTGGTGACGCCGACGCGCGCCGGCGGCTTCGATCAGAAGATTGCCATCATCGGTGCCGGCCCGGCTGGCCTGTCCTGTGCTTTCTATCTTGCCGAGAAGGGCTACAAGCCCGTCGTGTTCGAGAAGAACGAGCGCCCGGGCGGCATGCTCACCTATGGCATTCCCAGCTTTAAGCTGGAAAAGGACGTTATCGAGGCTGAGGTCGAGATCATTCGCCTGATGGGCGCCGAGTTCCGCTATGGCGTGGAGGTCGGCCGTGACGTGACGCTCGATGAGCTGCGCGAGCAGGGCTTTAAGGCCTTCTACGTTGCCATTGGCTGCCAGGGCGGCCGCCTTGCCGGTATTCCGGGCGAGGATGCCGAGGATGTGACCGTGGCCGTCGACTTCTTGCGCGAGGTCAACAGCGGCAAGATTGACGCGCTGCCCGGCCGCACCATCGTGGTGGGCGGCGGCAACGTTGCTATCGATGTCGCGCGCAACGCCTGCCGTCTGGGCTCTGAGCATGTTGAGATGTTCTGCCTGGAGAGCGAGGCCCAGATGCCCGCCAGCGAGGAGGAGCGTCGCGAGGCCATCGAGGACGGCGCGCACATCAGCTGCGGTTGGGGCCCCAAGCAGGTCCATCTGGACGAGGCCGGTCATGTGCGCGGCATCACCTTTAAGCGCTGCACGCGCGTCTACGATGACGAGGGGCGTTTTGCGCCCGAGTACGACGAGAACGACCTGCGCCGCGTCGATGCCGACCGCGTGGTCATGTCCATCGGCCAGTCCATTGTGTGGGGCGACCTGCTGGCTGGCTCCAAGGTGGAGCTTGGCCGCGGTCAGGGTGCCCTTGCCGATCCTCAGACCTACCAGACCGCCGAGCCAGACATCTTTGTGGGCGGCGACGTCTACACCGGTCCGAGTTTTGCCATCGATGCCATCGCCGCCGGCCACGAGGCCGCCGTGTCCATCCATCGCTATGTGCAGCCGGGGTCCACGCTCACCATCGGCCGCAACCAGCGCCGCTACACCGCGCTCGACCGCGACGATGTCGTGATCGAGAGCTACGACAACGCGAGCCGCGAGGTTGCCCACGTGGACCGCGAGCGCGAGAAGGCCGCGCCGTTTAGCGAGTACGTCGAGACCTTTACCGAAGAGCAGGTGCGCGCCGAGACCGCCCGCTGCCTGGGCTGCGGCGCCTCGATCGTCGACCCCAACAAGTGCATCGGCTGTGGCCTGTGCACCACCAAGTGCGCGTTTGACGCCATCCATCTGGATCGCGACCGCCCCGAGTGCTCAACGATGGTCAAATACGAGCAAAAGCTCCCCAGCCTGGGCAAGTACGCACTCAAGCGTGCCATCAAGATCAAATTCGGTCGCAAGTAAGTAGTCATAACGGGAACGGCGGAAGGAATATAAAAGTGCACGAGCTCGGAATCGTCTATCACATCATTCGCGATGTCGAGAATGTGGCGCGCGCCAATGGCGTGCGTCGCGTTTCGAGCGTGACGTTGCTGCTGGGCGAGGTCTCGGGCGTCGTTCCCGACTTGCTGCTCGACGCTTGGCGCTGGGCAGCAGATAAAAAGCCTATCACCGAGGGCTCGGAGCTTATCGTGGAGCCCGTTGAGGCCGTGACACATTGCGAGGCGTGCGGCCGCGACTACGCGACGGTCGAGTACGGAAAGACCTGTCCCCATTGCGGTAGCGGCGAGACTTATCTGCTGCAGGGCCAGGATGTCATGATCAAGCAGATCGAGACCCCCGACGAGAACCTGGCAGACGCTACCCCTGATGGTCCCGCTGCTCCTGACGCCGTCGACGCCGCCAACCCCCTCCACATCGCCTAACTTAGTCATTGGGGACGTTCTTAAACGACTAGTCATTAAAGAACGTCCCCAATGACTATTCTTTTTTGACGGTTTGCTAGAGCATAACTAACGAAATTAGTCAAGTCACGTCTGTTTAAACAAAATATCGAAGAGTCAAGCAGGTTCTTATCCGATTTAAATCGGTATTAGTGAATGCTGTGCCTGTATCTGTTTTCTAAGATGGTCAAACTAATTATGTTTAGCGAGGAATAGCTGAAAACCAGCGATGTAACCAACTTGTAACAAAAGCATGACGTTTAAACAAATAATCCAACCATTCACATTTTTTCCTATAATTTTGCCACACTTGCGGCTATACTCTTTTTTGTCGTGTAGGAAATACGTAGACAAAAAGGAGGTTATGTGATGGTAAGTATTGTTCTTGCTAGCCATGGTGACTTGGCGGCTGGAATCAAGCAGACGGGCTCGATGGTCTTTGGCGATCAGCCGTCTGTAGCCGTGGTCTCGCTCGAGCCGAGCATGGGCCCCGACGACTTCCGTGCCAAGGTCGAGGAAGCAGTCGCTTCCTTCGAGGACCAGGAGCAGGTGCTCTTCCTCGTTGATCTGTGGGGCGGTACGCCGTTCAACCAGATCAGCGGGCTCATCGAGGGCCACGATTCCTGGGCTATCGTCACCGGTGTCAACCTGCCTATGCTCATCGAGGCATATTCGCAGCGCTTTGACGCAAAGAACACTGCACATGCGATCGCAAAACATCTCGTGACTGAGGCTAAGGCTGGCGTGCGCGTCAAGCCCGAGTCTCTGGAGCCCGAGGAGAAGAAGCCGGCTGCGGCCGCCGCTGCTCCTGCAGGCGCCATCCCTCCGGGAACGGTCATCGGCGACGGGCACATCAAGATCGCCCACGTCCGTATCGACACCCGTCTGCTTCATGGTCAGGTGGCCACCACGTGGACCAAGCAGATCAACCCCAACCGCATCATCGTGGTTTCCGACGGCGTTGCTCACGACGAGCTCCGCAAGACCATGATCGAGCAGGCTGCCCCTCCGGGAGTCCATGCCAACGTCGTGCCCATCAAGAAGATGGCCGAGGTCGTCAAGGACACGCGCTTTGGTGACACCAAGGCCATGCTGCTCTTCGAGAACCCGCAGGATCTGCTCAAGGCCATCGAGGCCGGCGTCGACATCAAGGAAGCCAACATCGGTTCCATGGCTCACTCCAAGGGCAAGGTCGTCGTCACCAACGCCGTCGCTATGGGCGATGACGACGTTAAGACTCTCGAGGCCCTCAAGGCCAAGGGCGTCAAGTTCGAGGTCCGCAAGGTTCCTTCGGATTCCTCCGAGGATCTCGACGCCATGTTGAAGAAAGCTAAGGCCGAACTGGCCGCTCAAGCATAGTAAAGGAGGGTCCGATACATGTCTGCAATCACTATTCTGCTTGTTGCGATTGTCGCGTTGCTTGCCGGTATGGAAGGCATTCTGGATGAGTTCCAGTTCCATCAGCCGCTCGTGGCATGCACGCTTATCGGTCTCGTAACCGGTCACCTTCAGGAGGGCATCCTCCTGGGCGGTTCGCTCCAGATGATGGCCCTTGGCTGGGCTAACGTCGGCGCCGCCGTCGCGCCTGACGCCGCCCTGGCCTCGGTCGCTTCTTCGATCATCATGGTGCTCGCCCTCAACGGTGGCGCCACCGATTCGGCCAAGGCCGTTACCGCCGCTATCGCCGTCGCCGTGCCTCTGTCGGTCGCTGGTCTGTTCCTGACCATGATCTGCCGTACCCTGGCTACCGCTATCGCTCACGCCATGGACGGTTGCGCCGAGAAGGGCGACTTCGCCGGCATCGAGCGCTGGCAGTACGCTGCTATCCTCATGCAGGGTCTTCGTATCGCCATCCCGGCAGTGCTTCTGTGCATCATCCCGGCCGAGGCTGTTACCAACGCGCTTAACGCTATGCCCGACTGGCTGTCCGGCGGCATGGCTGTCGGCGGCGGCATGGTCGCTTCCGTCGGTTACGCCATGGTCATCAACATGATGGCCACCAAGGAGACCTGGCCGTTCTTCATCCTCGGCTTTGTCCTTGCTGCCATCCCTCAGCTCACGCTGATCGCCCTTGGCCTCATCGGCATCTCCCTTGCCCTCATCTACCTTGGCCTTAAGGATCTGGCCAAGCAGGGTGGCGGCATGGGCGGTGGCTCCGGCGACCCGCTCGGCGACATTCTGAACGATTACGAGTAGGAGGGGAGTGATACATATGGCAGAGAACAAGATTCAGCTCACCAAGGCTGACCGCAAGAAGGTTTGCTTCCGTCATCAGTTCCTTCAGGGCTCGTGGAACTACGAGCGTATGCAGAACGGCGGCTGGTGCTTCGCAATGATCCCTGCGATCAAGAAGCTCTACACCAGCAAGGATGACCAGATTGCCGCTCTTAAGCGCCACCTGGAGTTCTATAACACCCACCCTTATGTTTCCGCCCCCGTCATTGGCGTTACCCTCGCTCTCGAGGAGGAGCGCGCCAACGGTGCTCCGATTGACGACGTCGCCATTCAGGGCGTCAAGGTCGGTATGATGGGCCCGCTCGCCGGCGTCGGCGACCCCGCCTTCTGGTTCACCCTTCGCCCGATTCTGGGCGCTCTGGGCGCTTCCCTGGCCCTGTCCGGCAGCATCGCCGGTCCGCTGCTGTTCTTCTTCGCGTGGAACATCATCCGTTACGCCTTCCTGTGGTACACGCAGGAGTTTGGCTACAAGGTCGGCTCCTCCATCGCCAAGGACCTCTCCGGCGGTCTGATGGGCAAGGTCACCGAGGGCGCTTCCATCCTGGGTATGTTCATCATTGGCGCCCTGGTTGAGCGCTGGGTGTCCATCTCCTTCACCCCGGTCGTCTCCAAGGTCACGCAGTCTGCTGGCGCCTTTATCGACTGGGCTAATCTGCCCTCCGGTTCTGAGGGTGTCAAGGAAGCACTGACGATGTATAACTCCATCGGTGCTAACGCCCTTGATCAGGTGAAGGTCACCACGCTTCAGGCTAACCTCGATCAGCTCATCCCCGGCCTTGCCGCCGTGTGCCTGACCCTGCTGGTCTGCAAGCTCCTCAAGAAGAAGGTCAGCCCGATCGTCATCATCCTGGCTCTCTTCGCCGTCGGCATCATCGGTCGCTTCTGCGGCTTCATGTAAGCACGCTTCGGCTTAAGACCGAGAGTTGCTAGGTAAGGGCTTTTGAGCCATTGAAACGGACCGCACCCGGTGGGTACACTGGATGCGGTCCGATTGTTTTAGTTGGAGGGTGAGGCGCGTATGGCGCAATCTCAGAACAGCACGGTCGATCTGGCAACGCCGGCAACCTGCCTGATGGGGCTTACCAGCCACGGTAACGTGATGGTGGGCAATAAGGCGTTCGAGTACTATAACGAGCGCAATCCCGAGGATTATATTCAAATCCCGTGGGACGAGGTCGACTATATTGCCGCCGAGGTTTTGCGCGGCACCAAGAAGATTACGCGTTTTGCCATCTTCACCAAGGACAACGGTCACTTTACGTTTTCGACGCGCGACGACAAAGAGACGCTTCGCGCGGTCCGCAAGTACGTCGACGAGGATAAGCTCGTGCGTTCGCCCGACTTTATCGATGTGACGGCCAAGGGCGCCAAGAGCATCCCCTCCGTCATCAAGAACCTTTTCCACAAAGGCAACTAGCCATTAAAGAGCGCCCCCCTAAAGTGGGACGCGGTTTCCCATGAGGCTCGATCGGGAAAGTGCATCCCGGTTCGAGTGCCGATTGCGGGATGTAGTTTCCGGAACGGGCCCGTTTGGGAAACCGTGTCCCGTTTCGAGTCGAAATTCTGGGGCACAGTTTCCCAGCGAGGTCCCATGGGGAAAGTCTGACCCAGAATTTGCCTGGATAGTGGGACGCACTTTCCGGAGGGCTGTTCCACCGCAACTTCGAAGAGTGGCTACACGCTGCATCACAACGTGTAAATCTGCTACACTAGTACAACATGCCTCCGTAGCTCAGGGGATAGAGCACCGCTCTCCTAAAGCGGGTGTCGACGGTTCGAATCCGCCCGGGGGCACCAGAAGATTATAACGGCGTCGCGAGAGCGGCGCCGTTTCTGGTTTGTGGGAGCTGCCGACGGATTAGGACCGTCGACACCCGCGTCACCAATTTCCCCGCGGGGGGGAGTTTTCGAATCAGCCCGGGGACACCAGAGATTGATCGAGCCCGGTACACCGTCACGGTACCGGGCTCTTCTGGTTCATGTCATGTCAAAAACGAAGCGCCCGCTTGCTGGGGGAGCAAGCGGGCGCCTGTGAGCGAATATGTTTGCGGCGAGAGCCGTAATGAGCGGTTGGGTTGCGACTAGTTGGTCGTACCGGAATCGTCGCCCGTGCTCGTGCCTGAACCCGAACCCGAGCCAGAAAGTGCAACCGTCAGCGTAATCGTGCTGTCGGTGGACTGTTTGCCGGTGGGGGAGACGCCCGTAACGGTGGCGTTTTCATTGCCGCTCACGGGGTTGCCGTTCTGATCGCAGAATGCGATGTTGTAGAACCCGGCGTTGTTGAGCGCGGTGACGGCCGCGGAGATGCTCTTGCCGTACAGGTTGCCCGGAACGCTGGCCTTGCCGGACTTCTTGGCAATGACGACGGTAATCGTGGCGCCAGGCTTCTGCTTGCCGCTGGGGTTCCAGCTAATCACGGTGCCCTCGGTAACCGAATCGTTCTCCTGGTAGCTCACGTCGACGCCAAAGCCTGCCATATCGAGGGCGTTGCGCGCCTGGGCCTCGGTCATGTCGGTCAGATCGGGGACGGAGGTGGTGTCAGGACCGCTGGAGACCTTGTACGAGATGGTCGTGCCCTTCTCGACTTCCTTACCGGGTTCGGTGCCCTGCTCAAAGACCTGGCCCTCATCGGCCTCGTTGGCCTCCTCGGAGGCGTTGCCCTTCAGGCCAACGCTTGCCAGCGCGGCTTCTGCCTGGTCCTTGGTCAGGCCGACAAGCCGGGGAACCTCAACCTTCTCGGAGGGCTTGGGGCCCTTGGAGATTACCAGGTTCACCTTGGTGCCCTTGGCCTTCTTGGTTTTGCCGTTGGGCGTCTGCTCGGCGACCTTGCCCTCGTCGATATCGTCGTTGTAGCTTTGGTCGATGGTGCCGACCTCGAGGCCGGCTTCCTTGATCTGCTCGACGGCAGTCTGCTGGTCCTTGCCCAGCACATCGGGCACGGTGACCTGCTCGCCGCCAAAGAGTCCTGTGGCAAAGGCCACCACGATACCGATGACGGCAACGGCTGCCACCACGGCGGCGATGATCTTGTTCTTGTTGGATTTGGGCTTTTCGACCTCGTAGGAGCCGGTGGAGCCCGAAACCGAGCTACGGGCGGTATTCTGGCCGCTCACGCCCGAGACGGGACGTACCATGGCGCGCGTCTGATCGGAAAGCTCGCGAGTCTTGGTGGCGCCCAGTTCACCGGGTGCACCGATGATGCGCGTGGGCTCCGAGATGTTGACGGCACGGCCCGACAGGTAGCTGTTGAGCACCTGACGCAGCTCGTCGGCGGTCTGGAAGCGGTTTGCCGGGTCCTTCTCCATGCACTTGAGGATGATACGCTCAAGGTCGGCGTCGACACCGGAGTTGATCTGGCTCGGCGGAATAGGCAGCTCGTTGACCTGCTTGAGTGCGACTGAGATGGCGTCATCACCGTCAAAGGGCACGCGGCCGGTGGCGCACTCGTACATCACGACGCCCAGCGAGTAGATATCCGAGGTGGGGCCGAGGTCCTGACCACGGGTCTGCTCGGGACTGACGTAGTGGGCGGTTCCCAGCACGTTGTTGTCTTGCGTGAGGTGGCTGTTCTTGGCGCGCGCGATGCCAAAGTCCATCACCTTGATGTTGCCGTCGGGCAGCACCATGATGTTTTGCGGCTTAATGTCGCGGTGGATGATCTCGTGCTTGTGCGCGACCGAAAGCGCGGAGCTGATCTGCGAGCCGATTTGCGCGACTTTCTTGGGATCGAGGGCGCCGTGGCTCTTGATGCCGCTCTTAAGGTCGGTACCGCGCAGGTACTCCATGACGATGTAATAGGTGTCGCCGTCCTTGCCCCAGTCGTAGACGCCCACGATATAGGGGGAGGACAGGCCGGCAGCTGCCTGGGCCTCCTGCTTAAAGCGGGCGGCGAAGGTGGCGTCGCCGGCATACTGCGGCAGCATGATCTTGACGGCAACCGTGCGGTCGAGGACCTGATCCTGTGCACGGAAGACGGTCGCCATACCGCCCGTCCCCACCTTATCCTTGAGGAGGTATCTTCCCCCGAGGACCCTCTGTTCCATTCCTGCTCCTAACATAACTATTCGCTCAACGATGTGTGTAGTACCAAATGTGTGGCCGCTGGGGCCGTGTGGCGCGTTGTCGCTAGCTCATCGGCCGCGGCGCGCCATAAGTATCCGCTTTGATCATGGGCATCACGCTCCCTGTGCGGCGAGCGCCGCGGTCAGGACGATGCCGGCAATCTTGGCCGCCTCGACGTCGTGTTTGTCGTAATCCTCCAGGGCCACCGAGATGGCAACCGTGGGTGAATCGTAAGGTGCAAAGCCAACAAACATAGAGTTGACGTTGGTGCCGCCGATCTCGGCCGAACCGGTCTTGCCGGCAACCTTGACGCCCGGAATCTGGGCATCGGTGCCGGTGCCGGACTGGACGACGGCGAGCATGGCCTGCTTGACCTGGTCGGCCGTGGCAGAGCTGACAGCCTGGCCCAGCGAGCGGGACTGCGTGGTCTTAACCACAGTTCCGTCCGGGGCGAGTATCTGGGACACAAAGAACGGGTCCATGACGACGCCGCTGTTGGCGATAGCGGCAGCGATCACGCAATTCTGCATAACGGTGGTCTGCGGGCCAGGCGTGTGGTCCATACCGACGGGCTGGCCGGCGCCTGCCCAAGCGATCTCCCACTCGGTCATAAGCGACGGGTCGGCCATGATGGAAGCCGCGGTGGTCAGATCCTGACCGAGCTTTTGACCGTAGCCAAAGGCGTTGGCAAACTGGACGAGCGAGCTGGCACCGACCTCGTTTGCCACCTGGCCAAAGACGACGTTGGACGACACGGCGAAGGCCTGCTGCAGGCTGATGGTGCCGTAGCTCTCGTTGGCATAGTTGGTGACCGGCGCGTTGCCAATATCCATGGAGCCGGGCGCCTGGTACGTGCTGGTAAGGCTGGCGGTGCCGGTTTCGAGCGCCGCGGAGAGTGTGACGACCTTAAAGGTCGAGCCCGGGGTATAGAGAGCGTCCATGGCGCGGTCGTACATGGAGCCGTCCTCGCCACCGCCCGACTGCATCAGGGCATCGATGTTGGTGTTGTCATAGGTGGGCGAGCTTGCGCATGCGAGGACCGCGCCGGTGCGCGGATCCATAACCACCACGGCACCCTTAAAGCCCTTGAGTGCCTGCTCGGCAGCCGTCTGGATGCGCGAGTCGATGGTGAGCTTGGCGGTGTTGCCCGGTTGGTTTTGGCCCGCGAGCGACGCGAGGGCGTTGTCCCAGCTGGAGTAATCCTTGGAGCCGGTGAGCGTTTCGTTCATGACGCTCTCGACACCAGCGGTGCCGTACTGCTGGCTTACATAGCCCACCACGTGAGCGGCCATGTTTCCGTTGGGGTAGGAGCGGGCGTAGGTGCCGTCTTCCTGTTGCAGCGACTCGGCCAGCGTCACGCCGTCGGACGTGATGATGGAGCCGCGCTGGATGTACTTGGAGCGGGCGATGGTGTGGTTGTTGGTCGGCATGTCCTGATAGTCCTTGGCCTTGATGACCTGGACATAGGTGAGGTTGCCGATAAGGATGGCGAATAGTGCCGTAAAGGCGAGCACGGCGCGGGTCAGTCGATTGGCGAGCGCCACGCGGCCGAGCACACCGGATTCGGGCGTGTCGAGCAGGCGACGACGCATGCGCGAGCCGGCGGAGTGGCTGCCGCGGGCATACGAAGACGAAGTGGCGAAGCGCGTGCCAGCCGGGGAGGACGCCGAGGCGACCTGGTCGTCGGTGATGGCGGCCATGGTGCCGGTGCCGGTGAGCTCGGCCTCGCGACCGGTTGCCTCGTCACCGGCGCGCAGCAGCAGCGCGACGATGATAAAGCTTGCCAGCAGCGAGGAGCCACCCTGGCTCATAAAGGGCAGGGTGACGCCGGTCAGCGGGATCAGGCGGGTAACGCCGCCAACGATCAAGAACGCTTGGAAGCTGATAGCGGCCGTAAGACCGGTGGCGCTAAAGGCGGCAAGGTCGGACTTGGCACGGGCTGCCGTGGTCAGGCCACGTACGGCAAAGAGCATAAACAGGATAAGAACGGCGCCACCGCCCAAAAGGCCCATCTCCTCGCCGATAGCCGAGAAGATAAAGTCGGACTCGACGACGGGGATGTTGTTGGCCATGCCGTTGCCAATGCCGACGCCAACAAGGCCGCCGTCGGCCAGCGAGAAGAGGGACTGGACAATCTGGTAGCCCTGGCCCTGTGCATCCTTAAAGGGATCGGCCCAGATCTGGAAACGAACCTGGACGTGCGACAGGAACTTGTAAGCGCCCACGGCCCCCACGGCCAAGAGCACAAGGCCGATGATGACATACGAGAAGCGACCCGTGGCAACGTAGAGCATCAGCAAGAAGATGGTGTAGAACAGCAAGGCCGAGCCCAGGTCACGTTCGAAGACAACGACGAGCAGGCATACGCCCCAGACTGCGAACAGCGGCAGCAGCAGGCGCAGACGCGGAATCTTAAGACCCAAGATCTTGCGGTTGGAGATAGAGAGCAGTTCGCGGTTCTCGGCCAGGTAACCGGCTAGGAACAGCACGATAAAGACCTTGGCGAACTCGCCGGGCTGAATGGTAAAGCCGGCGATGCGAATCCACAGTTTAGAGCCCGAGATTGTGGTGCCGATAAAGATGGGCAGCATCAGCAAGATGATGCCGATGATGCCAAAGGTGTACTTGTAGCGCATGACCACGTCGAGGTTTTTGACCAGCGCAAGCGTACCCACCATCAACGCCACCGAGATAAACAGGATGACGAGCTGCGAGATGGCGAGCGTGGGCGCCAAGCGCGTCACAAACGTGATGCCAATGCCCGAAAGAACAAAGACGATGGGCAGGATGGCCGGGTCGGCGCCGGGTGCCAGAATGCGCACGGCGATATGCGCCGCGGCGAAGGCGGCAAAGAGACCGATCGGAACGGCAAGTGTCTCAAACGAGATGGCGGCGCCTGCGGTGAGCACGTACATCGCATACAGCAGGATGACGGGGAACGCCGAGGCGATGAGTAAGAGCAGTTCGGTATTACGGCGACTCATAAGCGGCACTCCCTTTCTAATTCTTATCGGAGGCTTCGGCCTCGGCGGACTGTTCGGCGGTATTCTCGGAATCCGATTCGGAGGTCGAACCCTGGTCGGTGTTATTGCGGATCGTTTGCGCGTCGATCACCTGACGGGTCTGCTCCTCGTCGATCTGATGGCGGTACTTGGAGATGGTGTCCTGTGCGTCGTCGATGCTCGTCTGCTGAATACCTGCCTTAAGGCGATTTTGTGTGTCTTCGGGCAGGTCGGACAGTTTGATGGTGGTCGTGCTGTCGAGCCAGTGCAGCTTAAGGCCGAGCGGCTTGCCGGGAATGCCCCGGTAGACCGCGACGGTGTCCTTGTAGGTGCCCAGGTAGTACGAGCCGGTGATGCCTGCGTAGGCCCAGATGGCTGCCGCCAGCACAAAAGCGATGCCCAGTACGGTGGCAATGGTGATGTTGCGGCGGCGGACGCGCTTTGCCTCGCGCATGACGCCATCGTCGACCAGGTCAACGACAAGCACGGTGACGTTGTCGTGCCCGCCGGCGACCAGTGCCGCGTCAACAAGGTTGTCGACGCAAATCTGCGCGGTCGAGGACTGCGTGGCGATGTTTTCGATATCGCTATCGGGAATCATGCTCGAAAGACCGTCCGAGCACAGGATCAGGCGGTCGCCTTCCTCGATATGCAGGGTAAAGTGGTCGGCATACATGGCGGGATCCGAGCCCAGCGCGCGGGTGATGACCGAGCGGTTGGGGTGGACGCGAGCCTCGTCTGCCGTAATCTCGCCGGCGTCCACGAGCTCCTCCACATAGGAGTGGTCGCGGGTCACGCGGATGAGCGTGCCCTCGTGGAGCAGATAGGCGCGCGAGTCGCCCACGTGGGCGATGGCGAGCATGTCGTTTTCGATATAGGCGCAGGTTGCCGTGCAGCCCATGCCGGGCTTGCCAAGCCCGTTGAGCGCAGCCTCGATGACCGCGGCGTTTGCAGCTTCGACGGCGGCCGCCAGTCGTGCGGCGTCGGCTGCCTGCGGCGCTGTCTTGGCAATGGTCTCGACGGCGATGGAGGAGGCTACCTCACCGGCGGCGTGGCCGCCCATGCCGTCGCATACGCAAAAGAGCGGCGATTGCACCAGATAGGAGTCTTCGTTATGCGGGCGCACACAGCCAACATCGGAGCGGGCGCCCCACATGAGCTGCGTGGTCGTGCCGGCGTCGTAGGTCGAGTCAGTCTCGACGCGCTCGTCGGTCAGCGGCTCAAAACTCATGGTCGAGCCGGGGTCCTTAAGCTTGGCCTCCACGGCGGCAACGTCAATCTCGGCCGTATCGCCGGGCGAGACGGTGTCGGCATCGTTGCTCGGGTCGTTGACGTTGGGCGTGGCGGGCTCTTCGGTTGTACGGTCGACAGGCTCGTCGTCTTGCGGGGCGACGGCTGCAGGCTCGGACGCTGCGGCGGGTGCCGGCGCTACGGGAAACACCGGTGCCGCGGGCTCGGGAGCCGCAAATACCGCGGAGCTCTCGGTAATCGCCGTGGCGACGGGTTCGGCAAAGTGAGCCGGCGCGGGCGTGTCTTGCGGGACCGCGGGCTGCTCGGCAGCGGCGTGCACGCCGATGGGGGCGTTACCGCCGTCAGCGGCGTTCTCGTCGTCGGTCAGCGTTGGATATTCTTGCGTTACATGCGAAAGAGGCAGGGAGAACACGGTGTCCTCGGGTTCCACGGGCACAGGGCCCGCCGGGGCGGCATGAGCCGGCGCGGCCGCGGGGGCGGCCGACGTCTCGGACATGGTTGCGGACTTGTTCTCCTCGTCGATCATCGACGGTTCACCTTCATGACCACGTCGCCAATCTGGACTTCGTCGCCCTCGCGCAGCGTTGCGGGCTCCACCAGCTGGCGGCCGTTGACGAGCGTGCCGTTAAGCGAGTTGAGGTCCTCGATAATAAGTGCCGGGCCCTGCAGCGAAAAGCGCGCATGCGAGGCCGAGACAAACGGTTCGTTGATGCAGATGTCCGACGACGGCGAACGGCCGACGATGACGGGGCCGAGCATATCCACGTGGATGCCGCGGATGCCGCGCGGGCCCTTGTCCACATCGATCGTCCAGATGGCCGAGTCGCGGCGCTGGCCGCGGACGAGCCCCACGCCGGTCTTCATGACGGCAAACAGGAAGATATAGAGCAGGACGACCAGGACAATGCGGCCTGCAAACAGGACGATATCGATGTTCATAAGAGACTATCCCCTAAATTCAAAGGTGCTCAGGCCAAACGTCAGCAGATCGCCGTTGCGCAGCGGGCAGCGCGTAATGCGGCGGTTGTTGACGAGCGTGCCGTTGGTGGAATTGAGATCCTCGATCGACCAATCCGAGCCCGTAAAGGTGAGCTGGGCGTGGCGGCGCGACACGTTGGGGTCGCGCAGGGCAATATCGGAAACCGAGCGCTCGCGACCGATAGTCACCTGTGCGGAGGTGATGCTATGGCTCTCGCCGCTCACGACGTCGACGAGCTGGGCGAGCGGGCGCTGCGGGGCGCGAGTGCTCGCCATGTTGGAGGCGATGCCGGCTGCGGCGCCTAGGCCCACGGCGGCACCGGTCGCGGCGGCTCCGCCCATGCCGGCAAGCGCGTCGCGCGAGACGGTCTGCGGCACCGGGATGGGTGCTGCGGCGGGGTCGGGGACGCTAGGCGCGAAGGGGTCTGCCACGGCAAGCGGGTCGGGAGCGGCGGCGCGAGGCGTCGGCTGCTGCTGGGGCATGGCGGCGGGGCGCTGCTGCTGCGGGGCAGCAAACTGCTGCTGGCCGGCGCGCGGGGCGCTGGCGGCACGGCTTGCCGCGGAGTTGTTTTGGCCCAGGCCGTTTTGATAGGCGCGCTCTTCTTCGTACAGGCGGCCGAGCGTGGGGGCATCGACGTTCTCGGCAAAGACCGAGAACTTGCCGGCGCGCAGCTGCGGATCGATCATAAAGCGAACGAGGGGCTCGCCGACAAAGACGTAGCGGCGCTTTTCGGCCTGCGCTTTCACAAACTCGCGGACCTCGCGCGAAAGCTCGGGATAGAACGGGGCGAGCATGGGATCGTCGTCGGCGGCAATCAGGATGGTATAGAGCGCCGGCGCGGTGTTGACGCCGTTGATCACCAGAGTCTGATCCTCCATGTCGCGAGCGGCCTGCTTGGCAAGCTTCTTAAAGGAGAACGGGGCACGGGTGGCACCGAAGATGCCGGCCACGTGGTCCTCGAAGATGTTCAGGAAGTTCACGAAAGATCACTCTCCGTATAGGTTCTTTGGTATCCGAGCAAATAAAGGCATATCCCGACGATTATAGAGGATAGGATTCCCGTAACCGCTGCCTTGGCGACGACCGGGCCCGCAAGGCTGGCAATTTCCATATGGTGTGCAAGACAAAACGATACGGCCGAGCCGATGCCGGCGACGGCAATTGCGACGATGGCGGCAAGGTTCGATCCCTGCTCGGCGCGCTTGGCATGAGCATTGAGCAGCAGCGATGTTGCCGCGGCTATTGCTGCAACCAGCACGATTGCAGCGAGAAGGAGCGCGTCTCCCAGCGCTGCGACGACATTGCTAAGCCCCAGTACGCCTCCCGCAGAGAGAGCCGCTGCGGCAAGGCGGGCAAAGAGTGCGCCCATGCCCGTGGCCGCCGCTGCGCTTGCCGGGCCGAGCCAAAACGCCGCGATGCTCGTGGCGGCTCCGGCGGCAAGGAGGGCGTCGCCGGTTAGGCAACCCAGCGCAAGCGCGCAGGTGAGCGTCGCGCTCGCAGCCGCCTCGGTGCGTCCCCAAGCAATCCACCAACCGGACGTGGCAGCGGCAAAAATGACCGCGACCGGCAGCATCGACAGGATGCCCTGCGCCTGCATGGTGGCGTTGGCCATGAGCACCAAAAAGCCCACGGCCGAGATGGCCGAGCCAATCTGCGGGGCCAAGCCTGCCGCCGCGCCAATGGCGACGGCCGCCACGACCAGCCCGGGAAGCGTCGCGACGCCGGCTGTCTGCATAAGCAAAAAGCTGAAGGCTCCGCATGAGAGCGCCGAGATGCCGCGCATGGTGTAATTGTGTGCGCGGCCCCAGCGCGTGCCCGCCCAGCCAAGCGCGGGGTCGACCTCGACGGTGTCATCCTCGTAGCTCGATGGCTCGATATCATCTGCCGCGCACTCGTCACTCGAAAGCTCGCCTACCATCTGCTCCAAGCTGCGACGGCCTTCGCGCACGCTCCCCAAGCCGGCAAGGAGTCGGTCGCAGAATGCCTCGATGCTATCGGGGCGGTCTTGCGGCATGGGGGAGAGAGCGCTCATGAGCGCCGCCTCGGCCCCCGGGGGAAAGTGAGGGATCAGTTCGCTGGGATAGGTGGCGCCGCCGATGATGCGGTCGAGCGAGTCGGCAGGCGTGGCCGCCATAAAGGGGGCACTGCCGCACAGGCCCTCGTAGATCACGCAGGCAAGGGCAAAGACATCGGCACGTTCGTCGACCGTGCCGGTCTCGATATCGAGCTGCTCGGGCGGCATGTAGCCGATGGTGCCGCCGCGCGATCCGCCAAAGCCGCCGGCGGACGACAGCCGCGCCATGCCAAAGTCGGTGATCTTTACATTGCCCGAATGGTCGATAAGCACATTGGCGGGCTTTATGTCCAGATGAAGCACGCCGTTTGCATGGGCAAAGGTGAGTGCCTGACCCAGCGCGTCGGCAATGGCCGCGGCCTCGTCAAAGGTGAGCGAGTGGCCGTCCACGCGATGCAAAAACTCGGCCAACGACATACCGTCGACATACTCCATGACCAGGTAGGCATAGGCGGTGTCGTGCGTAAAGTCGATAACCTGCACGATATTGGGATGTTGAAGCATGGCGGCGGTATGCGCCTCGCGCAGCACGTCCATGATGTCGCTGGCGGGCATGCCGGCGCCGTTGATAAGGGGGATGCGCTTAATGGCCACGCGACGGCGCAGATGCGTGTCGCGGCAAATCTCGATGGAGCCAAAACCGCCGGTCGCAAGCGTCTCGAGCGGCTGGTACCGCTTGAGCAGCTCGCGAGAGCTAGTGCCCTCCAAGGGAACGTCCGGCGAGAACCGGGCGGTATGTTGCGAGAAAAGCGGCATGGCCAACCCTCGTGCGTTTAAAGTTCGTTTGCGAGCGGCGGGCGCGGGGCCGAGCCGTTCGCGGTGGCATAGATGCTGCTAGTGTAGCACGCTCAGGCGGATGGCGAGGATGGCGGGATGCGAGGCTGCCTGTCTGGCTTGGCCTTCGTCTCGACCCATCCGGAAAGCGCGCCCCAGTTTGCGGCCAAATACTGGGACACGCTTTCCGAATGGGGTGTGCTGCGGAAACTGCGTCCCAGAATATTGACTCAGAACGGGATACAGTTTCCAGATCGACGCTCAAAAGGAAACCGCATCCCGCTTTGATGCGGGGACTGCGGACAAAAGCTGAACCGTGATCTGGCTCGGATTGGAGTTCGCCTGAATCGTTGATGCTGGCTGGTGTGGGCGTGGAGATAAACGAGCAGCCCGAGCGATATAATGACACGCTATGGAGGTCATATGCTCTTTTCCCGCTGTTCTGCCACATCTGCTTTCGCCATTGCGCTCGTCGTAATGGCGGTTACCCCTTATCACCGGTTTTCATCTTCAATCGGCTTGGCATCAGGTGCAATGACCTGGCTCGTTATCCTTGGCGCATGCCTCGCGGCGTTTGGTCATGGTGTTGCGCTCCGCAAGGGGAGAGAAATAAGACGGCCGGGTCGCCTTGGCGTCTTCGGTGTTTTCCTTGCTGCTATTGCGGTGGTTCCCGAATGGGTCGACTTGGCCTTCTATGCTCGCGGAGATTCTATTCCAATCGTGTTTGCACCAATCTGGTTGTTGCATCGTGTTTCGTGTGCCTTGTGCTTCACTGGGTCGTTGCTCCTCTCATATGTAATTTGGGATACGGCGGGCTCTCCTTTGATACGGGGGGCGGCGCGGGACGGCGAAAGGGGGACCCGCCGATCGCAGAGCACGCTTTTTGCAGAAACAATAGTTGTCCTGTCGTGCCTGCTGTTTTGCTGTCGAATTTCATGGAGAGTCGTTCCCGAGCCATGGGGGATGCCCTCTGTAACGGCCGCATCAATTGGCCTCGTGCTTTTAATTCCGCTGGTCTATCTCGTATTGGCTGCGGTCCCGCTGCTTTGCTGTCCCCGCGCCTTTGGTCGGGGGCAGGGCGACGTGTTTGCCCGTTCTGTGCTTGTAGCAGTTCCCATTGGCCTTGTTCCGGCTGTCGAGGTGGCATACTTTGCAAGCGATGCCGCAGTCATTGCATCACTGTCGATGGGGTCCGCTATTGCTGTTGCCGCCTTCGTATGCACATTGCTAAGGGAGAAACGGGACAACAATTCGGATACCCCTCGCACGTCCGACCCATTCGATGCGGGGGTGTTTTCCCCTGCCCTGTCGCCTCGAGAAGAGCAGTTTGTTCGACTGCTGCTCAAAGGGAAAACGCCGGCGGAAATTGCCAGGGAGACGGGTACGAAGCCATCGACGGTGCGAACAACGCTTCACCGAGCATACGGGAAGGCATCGGTTGCGGGCTCACGCGAGCTCGTGGCATTGTTTGCGGGTGAGGGTGATGCTACAGGGCCTGGTCTGCTGCAGCGGCATGCTGGTGATATGTTGACATCAGTTCGGACGCGCCGGCTGTTTCGATACCTGCTCACAACATTTTTTATCCTCCTTGCGGCGGGCCCCTTGGTAATGGCGGATAGCGATTGGGGATCCGGTGTTTCGCGGGCAGTCGCCTTTTCTCTCGCAAGCTATGCATTGGGTCTCGGACTGCTTCTGTCGCTGCACTACGCGGGTGAAAAACTGAATCGTGAAGTTGCGCTGACTAGAACGGATGGGGCGATTGGGCTCGGAAGCCCGTGCGTATGGGCGGTGCTGTCTGCCGTGGAATGGTCTTTTGTCTATATCGCGGCATGGAGGTGTATATGCGATCCGTTGATGGCTGCGCCGGTCCTGCTGTGCGGCGTGGCATCTACGGTCTCGCTCGCTGTTGGGCTGCGTCCGTTTAAGGTGCATGCCCGTGTCCGGGCTATCGTGCCGTTGGTGTCAATAGGTGCGGCTACTTTAATCCATGCGGCCACTAGGGGGCGAATCCATGGGTTCGCGGTGCTGACGGGGATGTTGCTCACATACATAGTGCTGCGTAGCTGCCCGCAGCGCAAAATGCTTGGGATATGGATGCTTTGCTTTGGGGCGGCGGCTCCTGTCTGGGTTGTCTTGCTCAACATGGTGCAGGATCTGACGGTTTTCGAGCCTCTGTTCCTTGCGTCGTTGCTGGGGCAAAGTTCGGCCGTCAATGTCGTCGTGGCAACGGTGATTGTTTGCTGGTCTGTGCCCATGCTCGTTACGCACATCGTGCTCGTACGCTCGGTTGAGGACGAGAAGGCCGTCTTGAAGTACCGTGCGAACGGGTCCACCGAAGCAGCTCACGTGCGCCGGCTGGCTCTGCTTACGTCGCGCGCCCTGTCCGATGTTCAGGCCCGAATATTGTTGATGACGGCAGAGGGCACAACGACAAAGACCATTGCGCAGGATGTCGGTTACGCTGCATCTACGGTGCAAGCGCTGCGATCCGCGTCCTATCGCCAGTTGAAGATCAAGAACAAAGCAGAGCTTATTTCATTGTTATCGCAGGTAGATAACGTGTAAACGCCTGGATTATCAACTCAATAGCGAGTGTTTACAGACATCTTTCTCCATTCATGCAAAGGTTGCTGTGCGTCGACGCATTGTTAGCCGCTTTTGATTGGAGAAGGCCATGATTAAGCCAAGGAGCGCTATTACTCGAATCGGAGTCGGGTTGGCGATTGCTGCGGGTCTGTCCCTAGGGGTTCCCGCTGCATCGTTCGCGCAAGAGGAGTTTGACACCTCTCAGGTTTCTAGCATTACTCAAAACGCCGATACGGGAATTACGACCTGTACGAACAATGCCGATAGGGCATTTAGTTTTCAATGTGCCGGGACGAGTGCAACTGGCTACCGTCAAAAGGATGATTCCTCATCGCTCTATCTGGATATCCAGGGCTATACGGGAAATCCGCTTCGGTTATATACAGACGGTGCGTATAACACAAGCGGTAGCGGCAGCATGAATTGTACTCAGGGAACGTATCGTTCGAATCACAAGGGACAGTGGGAAATGTATAACCTCGTCCGTGAGAACGGGCGATCTGCGGCGCGACTGACTGCATGGGCGGAGTCTGGCTACGGCACTGTTATTGGTGTATGGAGCCCCGACTGCGTCGGGCATTTCCGCAAGCTTCCCGCATAGTTGTTTTAAATGGCTCCCTCCGGCTTTCTGGGTCGGAAGGGGGAGGAGTACGTATGAACCAAAAGCTCGCAAGATACGAACTGTCGAAAACGATAAGACGTCCAGCTTTTATCTTTGCTCTCTTGATTGCAGTCGCAGTTGCAATAGTTGCCGCGCTGGAGCCGTGGGCAAATTTGGAAAAAGAACGTCACAACCTTCTTTCTTTTGGTTACGGCGTTGGCATGCAAGCCAAAAATTATCTCGGTCAAACACGTGAAAGCAGCTTCGGTAACTGGATTGTTGTGAGCGCGAACGCGCCGCTGTCTGCGTCGGTGTTTTTCTATGCACTGCCCCTGCTTGCAATGTTGGCTGGATCTTGGTCGTGCCTCTTTGAGCGTTTGAGTGGTTATGACATGCAGATATGCACGCGCGTTTCCAGAAAGGCGTACGTGAACGTAAAGATGCTGTCTGCTTTCCTCTCCGCGTTTACAGTGACTGCCATTCCTCTGCTCGTCAATTTCCTGATCGTCTCGATGCTTTTTCCTGCGTATCTTCCTCGGGTCGATGAGTCGACTTACGTAGGACTTTACCTGCATAGCTACTTCTCCGGTCTATTTTATTCGCATCCTTTGTCGTATGTGCTCGCATACACGCTGTTCGATGCTGTCACGCTCGGGACTTTATCCATGGCTGTAACTGGCTTCTCAATTTTGTTTCGTAGCAGAATCAAAGCGATAATTGTCCCGTATCTGCTAATGGTTGCGTGGCATTTTGCAAATGGCTGGATCTTCGGCGTAATGGCTTGCGTGGGGTTTAACTGCAATATCCTCAACAGCATCAGGTCGGAATCGCTGAATAACTGGCCAGACATTCGAGCCGGTTTTGCGGAAATCATATTATTGACCCTTGCTTCGTTGGCTTTTTCTGGGGCGTGGAAAAGGCGGGAGATGGTCTGATGCTGTTTAGGCTGGTCGCCGCGGACCTGAGGACCGTTTTGAAGAAGAACATCATTACCTTTATTGCGATTGCAGCAGTGACCGTTGCGAACCTGGTGTACGCCTACGGATTGTCTTCTGTGTATGGGGTCAGGACGGATACCTTGGGGTTTGCGGACAATCTTGCGCTCGTGTTTGCCGGATCTGCTCCGTTTGAGCCTAGGCCCGGGGTCATGTTTGTGCCTCCGCTAGGATGGCTATTTCTCATTCTGCTTATTCTCTATACAACACTCGATTATCCCGCCGAATCGTTGCACGGGTTTGGTTTGCAAACGCTTGTCCGATGCCGGGCGAGAACCCTTTGGTGGGTCTCGCGTTTTATCTCAGTAACGGCAATAACGGCATTTTCGCTGCTTGTGGTGGTTTGCTCTGTTGTGATTTGGAGCTTGATGGTGAGCGCCTCGTTCAGCGCGGTCATCCATGGCGAGTCGCTTCAGCTGGCTAATTTGGCGCCGTGGTTTCTCAAAGTGGGCGAGGCGGATGCGCTGCCGTTTTTCATAGGTCTCTTTTTTGCTTTTGAGGCGCTTGCGTTTGCACAGGCAGCGGTTGGGTTTGTGCTTGGGCCGTCAGCCTCATTTGCGGTTGTAATGAGCTACCTGATCTGTTCGGCATATGCGCGGCATTGGGCGCTGCTGGGAAATGCCTTGATGCTGTTGCGCTGGGGTGGAATCGTCAAAGAAGGAATTGCGACGGGCTCGAGTGGCTTGTTTTCAATTGTGATTATGTCGTTATGTCTATCGTTGGGTGGACTGTGGTTTCGAAAGGCCGACCTTATCGAAAAGAGGGACAAGATATGAGCGTGATCGTTAGGGACGTATCGAAGCGCATGGGCAAAAACGATGTCCTGCGCAACGTGTCTATCGAGGTTGACCCTGGGACTGTGGTCGGGCTTCAGGGGATAAACGGTTCGGGCAAGACCATGCTTATGCGAGCGGTCTGCGGATTGATTAGACCCACCGAGGGCGAAATCATTATCGATGGTCAAAGACTTGGGGCTGATATCTCGTTTCCGCCGAGTCTTGGGATGTTGATAGAGGCTCCTTCCTTTTTAGGATATCTGTCTGGCTACGACAATCTGGAACTCATAGCTCAAATCAAGGGCGTTGCCACCCCCGAGGACATTCGCTCCGCCCTGCGGCTCGTGGGGCTCGATGCAGACGAAAAAAAGAAGTTCCGAGCATACTCGCTTGGGATGAAGCAGCGTCTGGGGATAGCTGCGGCGATTATGGAAAAGCCGAAGCTGCTTGTTCTCGATGAACCAACAAATGCCCTCGACGAAGCGGGCGTTGAAATGCTCAAGCGTGTTGTGGCGATGGCGGCATCAACGGGTCGCGAGGTTCTTCTGTCTAGCCATGACGGAGAGGTGCTCGAGGAGCTGGCCGATCGGGTTTACTGCATGCGCGACGGTGCCGTTGTGGAAGTTCGGGAAAGGTCGTGAGCGCGATGAAGAAGACCCTGTGGACGAGAAGATCGGCGCTCGCGCTTTTTTGCTGTGCTGCTACCGGCCTTGCGGGCATGAGGGTGAGCGTCGTTAACAGGAATCGGACAGTCATTCCTGAGAAATATTACGCGGAGGGCGAATGGCTCTCGATGGATGGAGCGTTTCTGGGATCGAAGGATGTGGTGACTGATGGGTATTCGTTTTGCATAGATGGAGCAGAACTACTCACGCCGCGCGAGTATCTCAAACGAGCGCATGACGATTATTCAAAATATGGCACCGTGGATACGAAAACGAGACTGAAGGATGCCGACATCACGTGCGTTATCGCCGTAAAGATGCGTGTCAGAAATAGGGATAATATCGACGGTGGAATCAAAGCGTATGTTTGGCATCTGGTTCCGGAGTCTGCGCCAAACTATGATTTTGTAGTCAATACCGATCTGATAACGCAAGCCATGCCGGTCCTTGGCGGCTCTGCTGCGTTTGCCGTGGAGGTTGGGGCAGAAAACGAGTTGCTCGTCCCATTTATGATGCAAAACACCAACGACTATTTCGAAGATTATGAAACCGTCCGTTTTGAGAAAGCGTTTCCCGGAGCCTATACGATGAAGATGACCGATCTGCCGGAGCGGAGGCTCTTAAGGTTTGAAGTGAAGTAACTCGAAGGTCCTGTTGGGGGAGCCTCATCCTACGCTGAAGCGGGATGAGATTCCCTTCGCAGTGGCGCTCGGCCCTAGCGCTTCTTCTTGCTCTTCTTCTGCTTGCGCCGCTTGCCCTTGTCGCCCTGGGGCTTGTCGGCTTTGTCGCCCTGCTTGGCTTCGGCTGCGGCCTTCTCGGCCTTCATCTTCTTGCGTTTGGTCTCGATGCGCAGCTTTTTGTTGATGCGCGCCTTGAGGAAGGAGCCAAACTGCTCGGCATCACCACGCACAAAGGTGTCCTTAGGGATCGTCACGCCCTGGTCGGCGAACATGGCGACAAAGATGCGCTCGCCGTCGAGCACGTGGTCGAGCTTTTCAAACGGGAAGAACTGCGACTTGCCGCTCTTGCCCCATACCATCAGTCCGTCCTCGTTGGCGGCGACGCGGCGGTAGCGGCCGCCCATGGACTCGTCTGCCTCGACGGCTTCGATAAAGTCGCGCGCGAGCGTATGGTGCAGGTTTTTGCTCCACCAGGCCAAAAAGGCGCCGAACACGATCAGGACGACGCCGAACTTGATCCAGCTGCCGCCGGCCACCAGCATGCCAATACCCAGCAGGGCGGCAATGGCGGCGGCGACATACAGCGAGCCGCGGCGCCTGGGCGAGGCAACCAAGCGGGCGAAATCGGTGACGAGGTCGTTTTCGTACTGATACTCGTTAAGGTACAGGATGCCGTCATCGGCTGCTGCCTGCGCCTCGAGCGCGACCTCGACCTGGTCGGCTGCTTCGGAGGGAACGAGGTTGCTCTCTGCGTCTGCCATGCTCTTTGGACTCCTATCGCGGCGGGCTCGCCGTACGGGTTATTATGGATGCAGTATGCCGTGCGACCGCATGGTCGTCGCGGCAACAAGACTCAGTATACCCGGGGGAGCACCCATGGAATCGTTGTACCGAAAGTATCGCCCGCTCACCTTCGACTCCGTGGTGGGCCAGCAGCATATCGTCTCGACGCTCGAGCACGCCATCACCGAGGGGCGCCTGTCCCACGCGTACCTGTTCTGCGGACCGCGCGGCACGGGCAAGACCACCATGGCGCGCATCCTTGCCAAGGCGCTGCTGTGCCGCAATGCCGAGGCGGCCCGCGCCGAGGGCGCGAGCGGCTGCATGCCCGACGGCACCTGTGAGGAGTGCGAGCTCATCGCCGAGGGCAACCACCCAGACGTCTACGAGCTCGATGCCGCAAGCCGTACCGGCGTAGACAATGTGCGCGAGGAGATCATCAACTCCGTCAACTTTGCCCCGGTGCGCGGCAAGTACAAGATCTATATCATCGACGAGGTCCACATGCTCACGACGGCGGCGTTCAACGCGCTGCTCAAGACGCTCGAGGAGCCGCCGGCACACGTGATTTTTGTGCTGTGCACCACCGACCCGCAAAAAATTCTGGAGACCATCCTCTCGCGCTGCCAGCGTTTCGATTTCCACCGCATCGGTAACGAGGATATCGAGCGCCGCCTGGCATACGTGTGCGAGCAGGAGGGCTTCGACTACGACGACGAGGCGCTTGCCATCGTGGCACGCCATGCCAAGGGCGGCATGCGCGACGCGCTCTCCACGCTGGAGCAGCTGAGCGTCTTTGGCAACGGCACCGTGCATGCGGACGATGCCCGCTCGCTTTTGGGCGAAGTTTCGGACCAGATTCTGGGCGAGTTTGCGCGCGCCATTGCCGATCGTGATGTCGCCGATCTGTATGGGCTTATTCGCGCGCAGGTCGAGGAAGGCAACGATCTGCTGGAACTGACGCGCGACCTGGTGGCGCATGTGCGTGACGTGTACGTTGCCTGCGTTGCCGGTGCCCGTGCCGAGCTGTTTGAGGGCGGCTCCGAGCAGGCCGAGGCGCTTGCTGCCGAGGCCGCTGCCTTTGGCGAGCATCCTGCCGACCGCCTGGCCCGTGTGCTGACAGTGCTCGACGATGCCGCACTGGAGATGAGGGGCGCGAGCGACGTGCGCCTGGTGCTCGAGATCGCCTGCACGCGCCTGGCACGTCCCGAGGCCGATCTGACCATTGAGGCCCTGGCCGAGCGTGTAGCACGCCTGGAGGCCATGGTTGCCAACGGCGCCGTGCCGGCGAGCGTGGCTGCTGCTCAGGCTGCCGCGCCTGCAACATCCGCCCCCGCTGCTGTCCAGCAGCCGACGCTCATTTCGGGCGCCCGTGCTGCCGCTCCTGCGGCGACCGCCGCCCCCGCTGCTACGTCCGCGCATCAGGGCGGCATGCCTTGGGACCGCGGCGCTGCTGTTCCGGCTGCCCAGCCTGCGCCCAAGTCCGCGGCTCCGGCTCCTGCGCCCAAACCTGTAACGCCTGCACCTCAACCCGTTGCGGCTTCGGCTCCCGCGCCTGCCACCGTTCCGGCACCTAAGCCCCAGTCCAACAATGCCGCCCAGGTTGCCGCCGCCGGTGCTGCCGAGACGCCCGCGGTCGAGGATGCCGGTGAGCTCCAGCGCAAATGGGCCGAGGTCGTCGAACGCGTCAAGGCTCGTCAGGCCTCCTACGCAGGGCTTTTGCTCAATGCCCGCGCCACAGCAGACGACGGCTCCAAGCTCACGGTCTCGTTCCCCGCGGGCTCGACCTTTGCCATCAAGATGCTCGGACGCGCCGACACGCAGTCGGTGGTCCTGCCGACAGTCAGTGCGGTCTTCGGTCGTCGCATCGTCGACTACGTCCTGGATGGAGGTGGCACGCTGGCTCCTCAACATGAGGAGCATTCTCCATCTGCACGGGCTGCGGCATCTGCGGACCCGCAACCCGTGTCCTCGGCGGCCCCTGCATCCTCGAACGTCAGCGCGACGCAGCCAAAAGCGGCACCGGTAGCGGCACCGACCCCGTCGGCGCCTGAACCCGCTGCGCCCAAACAGGCTGCTCCGGTCCCCGCGCCCAAGCCCGCCGCCGCGCCTGCGCCCAAGTCATCCGACCTGGGCAAAGCCCCCTGGCTGCGCTCCGACAACCCCGCTGGCGCTCCTGCCACGGGCAAGCTCCCGACCGAGCCCGCACCCCGAGCGCCCGAGCGCGCGTCCGCTCCCAAGGCTCAGCCGTCTGCGCAGTCTGCACCGTGGGAATCCGAGCAGGTGCCCTACGATGACGCCATGGTCGGCGGCTTTGCAGGCGATGCGAGCGGGGACGATCTGCCTCCGTTCGACGTGCCGGGTGCGACGCCCGCGCCCAAGCCCGCTGCAACTGCCCCCAAAGAGGAGGACGCTCCTGCAGCTCCCTGGGAGTCCAACCCCGGCGCGGGCAGTCCCTTCGGCCATCAGGGCGCAGCCCCAAGCATCCCGCAGACCGAGGACGAGGCCAAAGCCCTCATCCGCAGCGTCTTCGGTCAGGCCACCATCTTCAAGCCGGTGGAGTAGCTGTACAGGCGGGTATACTGCTCAAGAAGAGACGTCTTTGAACGGAGCGAGCTTATGATGTGGGAATATGTCCGCCTTGAGGACGATACGCAAGTTTCGTATTCCGAAGTCCGTGAGGACAATACGGTGAAGGTCGTTGTGGAGCGCCCACGCGATTGGGGTTTTGACACGGCGGAGTGCATCTTGCCGGCGTTCAATTGGGTGTCGCACGAGGGCTTTAGCGAAGCAGACCTCAAAGAACTCGATGATTTTGTACGCAACAATGCCCCGCTCATCCTGCGTTTTGCTTACGAAGGCGGACGGGTCTATGCCTAGTCTTTTCCGACTCGGGCCGTACATCATCTTTTTCTGGACAGGGGAGAACGGCGAGCCCGTCCATGTTCATATCGCGGTCAAGCGCCCCACCGCCGAGGCGACCAAGATATGGCTTACCCGCTCCGGCGGATGCAAGCTGGCCCATAACAAGGGCGATATTCCTGCTCGGGATTTACGCGATATCATGCAGTTTGTTTCATCTAACCATGCGCTGATTTGCAAACGCTGGAAAGAAACAACCGGTGGGCTGTCGTTTTACTGTTGAGAATCGCTTGCTGGGCTTAGGACCCCTAGCCCTTTAGGGGCTCTTTATCCGGGCGCATTTGAATTTCGGACATGTGTAGCGTGGTGCCGCGTGTCTCGCATTCGAGCAGGCAGATGCGTGACGGTCGGCCTAGGGTGCTGAGGTCGACACGATACGTCGCGCGGCTGTCCGTGTACTCGACTTGCTCGGCGTCGAGGGTTGCTCCGATTGTCAAGAAAGCGCCTGGTTCGGCACCGACAATCTTGGAGTCCTTTATCTTGACCTTGAACTCTTGGTAGAGGGACGGGCTGTTGTAGTAAATGGTTCGGGTTCCATCGGTGCACTCATCGGTCGCTTCCCATTTGACGGTGGGCTGGTCCGAGCTGGTTATCAGCAGTTCTGCTCCAAAGGCTATAGCATGGGTGATGACAACCAGTAATGCCCAGCCGACAAAGAGATAGAGAACCACATATGCAACGGGGTGTTTTGAGCGGATGTTTTGGAGCGCGTCGGGGGCATTCATGGGGGCACCTCCAAATTGCTGTCTGTGACGATCAAATTATACCCTGCCATCATGAGCGCCGCCTCGAGCAGCGGTTCGGCATTTTGTTATCTAGCTGGATGCAGAAAATGTCGGATTCCGGCTCTACAAGATTTAGCTTTCAATATTATGCAGATGCGAATTATTCAACTTCGCATAATCTTTGGGTGCGGTTTGCACTCCAGGACATGTATATCGACTGAGGTAGCGTGTCCGCCCCGCTTGCTTGCCCCGCGCCGTGGTACGATTTTTGAGTTTGAAAGTCCCGCCGTGCTCCGGCTGCCCTTGCAGCTCGGCGTGCGGCCGCACGTAAAGGAGCCGTCATGGCCGGTATGAACATGCAGCAGATGATGAAGCAGGCCCGCAAGATGCAGGAGCAGCTTGCCGCCGCGCAGGAGAACCTCAAGTCCCAGACCGTCGATGCCTCTGCCGGCGGCGGTATGGTCAAGGTGACCGTTAACGGCGAGATGGAACTCGTCAACCTCACCATCGATCCCGATGCCCTCGATCCCGAGGACGTCGATATGCTGCAGGACATGATTATGGCTGCCGTCAACGAGGCCGTTCGCGGCGTCAACGAGCTCGCCAACAAGCAGATGGGCGCCATCACCGGCGGCCTCAACATCCCGGGCATGCCGTTCTAAGACGCGCATATATATGAGTGCCAACCATAGCCTGCAAAAATTGCTCGATGAGCTGGGTCGCCTGCCGGGCATTGGCCCTAAGTCGGCTCAGCGCATCGCCTATTACCTGTTGGAGGCTGACGCCGAGGAGGCGCGCCGCCTGGCCGAGGCCATCCTGGAGGTTAAGCAGGAGGTTCACTTTTGCAGCCGCTGCTTTAACTACGCCACGGCCGACGAGTGCTCCATCTGCCAGGATTCGATGCGCGACACCACTCGCATTTGCGTGGTGGGCGAGCCGCGCGACGTCCAGGCAATCGAGCGCACGGGCAGCTACCATGGCCTGTACCATGTGCTGGGCGGCGTGATCAGTCCCATGGACAAGATTGGCCCCGAGCAGCTGCACATTCACGAGCTGCTGGCACGCTTGGGCCACGAGGACATCCACGAGGTCATCATCGCCACCAACCCCAATATTGAGGGCGAGACCACGGCGAGCTACCTGGCTCGCACTATCAAGCCGCTGGGCGTTGAGGTGTCGCGTCTGGCGAGCGGCCTGCCCGTGGGCGGCGACCTGGAGTATGCCGACGAGCTTACGCTTGGGCGCGCCATCGAGGCCCGTCGCACGATTTAGGTGGCGAGCCTGCTCCTGCCGTATGTTTTCCTCGCGACGCACGGGGTAGTCATAATTTCCCCGTGCGACTGTAAGTTTGTTGTGCAACAAAGATGCTTTGTATCCGCTTATCGCATGGATGCTTCCACTCGCATCCTTAATTTGCCCATTCGTTGCGCAACCTTTTGGGTTCGCTGATACACTCAAATATGGATTCGAATGAATGCGCCGCTCCCGAGCGGCGTGTTTTTGTTGGAGGAGAACGCATGCGGCCCGGTGGCACTCAGACAAAGCGCGGCGTCGCGGTGCGCATGCGACGCCGACTGGGCTTGGCGCCTCGGGCGTACGCGCTGCTGTCGTGCTCGCTGGTGCTGGTCATAGCTGGCGTTTCTGCCTATGGCATGACCGTGCCGTCCATGATACAGGCACATGCCGCATGCGAACCGCGCGTAGGGCATGAGGTCAAAAGTGATCTGGGCACCACGACTGGATATGCTTGGGCAAGTGTGGTCGCGCATATTGTGTTTGGCGCCGACGACGCGGACGGCGCCGAGGCCCCGGACAACGAAGTCACGCTTGCCAATGGCAAAACCATCGTGCTCACCAACACCAAGATCATCGATCGGTTGTCCAACAATAGCGTGGCGGCAACGGTGAATAAGGTCGAGCGGCAGAAGGAGCAGGACGCCCAGCAGTCCGGAAAGCCCGGTAGCTCGGATACTTCTGGCTCCGGCTCGGATTCGTCGAGTTCGGGCGGCGGCTCTGGGTCGGGTTCCTCTGCCGGAGGGTCTGGAAACGGCGGCTCGACGGGCGGCAACGCTGACAACGATGCAAACTCCGGTGGCCTTTCCGCTGCTGAGGAAGAGAGCATTCACAGTTGGCTTGTGACCAAGTACAACATGCTCGACGGCTATGTTTCTCGTGCCAATGACGTGGTCTCGACCTATAACTCTACGGGAGATCCCAGGCCGTGCGACAGCTTGGTCGGGGAGATGTTTGTCATTCGAGCCGAGTTCGGTCGTCAGACATTCTCGCCCCGGTCAAAGTGGTATCAGCAGTATGCCAATCTGTGGGGCTGTTACACCAACCTATGTCAATGGGTCGGCCATTACGGCGATGATGACGTCGCGCTCGGTAACTTCAACAATAACGTGGCGGCGCTTGCCCTATGATGACCGATCTTGCATCCACCACACCACAATCGCTCGGTCGCGATCCCATGGTCGGCCTGCGCCTGGCGCGTGTCGACGGGTTTGAGCCGGCCATTGCGCTCGGTCAGGACGAACTGCCTGCCTATCTGCGTCGTTTTACGATACTGTTTGCCGACGATGCCACCATGCGCCGTGGCGGTATCGGCCGCGTGACGCGTGCCGTCAACGCCCAAGGCGAGGCCGTAGCACTCAAACAGCTCATCTTGCCGACGCGCGATGAGTTTGACGACGATGCCGCCCATGAGGCGCTGGTCGCCAAGTTCAAAGCGGCATTTCGCGAGGAATATGAATGCCATCGCGCCCTTTCGGGCCTTAAGGGCTTTCCCCGCCTCTATGGCTGGGGCGAGGTTGACGGTGTGCCTGCAATTGTCATGGAATGGGTCGAGGGCGAGACGCTCGCCCGCTTGCGCTCGCGCTTTGCCGTTGACGATGCCGGCCGCCTATCGCCGCTTGTGGCGGCGCGCTTGGGGCGCGACCTGTTCGACTTGCTCTGCCGCATGAGCCTGGTGGGGGAGGGCTTTGTCCATCGCGATATCTCGCCCGCTAATATTATGGTGCGTACGGCGCGTCTACCGCTTGACCGGCAGCTTGCCGAGGGCACCTTTGACCTGTGCCTGATCGACTTTGGCTCGTCGCTGGCGCTCGATCCTGCGTCGGCCGTGGCCGGTACCGGCGGCAAGGCGTCGTTTACGGAGCGCTATGCCACGCTGCGTCGCGCGACGGTGGCCTACGCTCCGCCCGAGATGCTCACCGACGATATTCCCGACCTGCGCGCTTTGCGTATGTCGCCGGCGATCGACGTCTATGCCGCGGCAAGCACGGTTTACGAGCTCATTGCCGGCGTCGCGCCATACGAAGCCGCGCCGAGCACTTCGGGCACCTCGGGTTCGCGCAAAAAGACGCGCGACATCGCGAGCCCCTACCGTCTCAAGATGGACACGCGGCCCGACTATCCCATTGGTGCCCATGCGCCCGGTTGTGATTTGACTCAGCTGCTTCGTCGTGAGCCCGATGTGGCGCTCGCCGCGGCCGAGCAGGCCCAGCAGCTGGGGCTTGAGCCGGATTCCGAGGAACTACGCGATGCGCTGGCGTTTGTCGATGCCCAGCTGTTCGACGTGGTGATGGCCTGTCTGTCCAGCCATCAAAAAGATCGTCCCGAGCCGGCGGCGGTCGAGGCGGCACTCTCGGCGTTTTGTGACCACTATGCGCAAAATGTCGGTCGTTCGCTCCGCGGCGAGCCGCTCACGCCGTGCCCCATGGATGCGTCCGGCCGCGCGGTTCGTCGCGCGCTGATGGTCGGCGCGGCGGTCGTCTGCGGCGTGGTTTGGGCTGCGGTCGTGGTTTCGGCCGCGCTGCTGGCGTCGGGCGCTCGCGTGACGGCGACTTTGGGATCGCTCGTGTGGTCTGGGTCGCTACCGGGTGTTATTGCCGCACTGGCGCTGGCGCTGCCAGGCATGGCCGGCGTTGCCGCGGGGGCACTTGCGCGCGATCGGCGCTCGGGGTTCCTGCAGGGTGTGCTTGCGCTTTCTGCCTGCGAGGTTCCGGTGCTGGTTGTGACTGCATGTAGCGTATTCTCTCAACGCGCCGTGATGGGCGGCCTTGTTGCCGCTCTGATTGCAACCTATACGCTTACGTGGTTTTTGCTTGCGATGGGCTTTGCCTTTGAACTTCCCGTTTCGGCACCGCGACGCACAAAAGCCCAGATGGCGACTCCGCTTGCCGGTGGAGCCGCAGCTGCCCGTACTTTTGGCGGACCTGTCGAAGTATCGTCCGATTCTATTTCTACGACCAAGGAGGCCTAGGTCATGGCATCTCAAGTTGAGCTCACCCCATGCGGGGCCATGTTTGACATCTTTAAGCGCGCGGCGCATCTGAGCCATATCGAGCTGTGCGGCTTGGTGCTTTCGTCCCGTCCGCTCGCCGACGGCCGCAGCCCGCAGAGCCGGGCCGCCGATCGCTCTTGGGTTTCCCGCTTTATCGTTCGCGCGCCGGTCGGCACGCTTCAGCAGCGCTACTTTGCCGAATACGGTACCTCGGCTGCGCGTATTATGTCGCAACTGGCCCTGCGCCAGCGAAATCCCATGGACTCCACGGCTGTGATCAATATGGTGTGCGGTCCTGCAGGTGAACCGATGGTACGCGCGCTCGAAGAGTGCCACCAGGACACGAATCTCTATCGCAACGCGCTCGATCGCCTGTCCCAGGCGGCGGAACTCATGCCCGCCGAGCGCGCCGAGGCCGTGCTCGTGCTGTTTGTCGCCGTCGGTTGTTCGGCGGATGTGCGGTCCTCGGTGAACTATGCCATTGACTACGCGCACGCGACCTGTGGCGGAGGCACCTCCACGCCGCGTTCGCTTGGCATGTCGATGACCGCAGGCGAGCGCGAACCCGCCCCGGCGCACCCCTTGGGCTTGCTGCGCGTGCAAAATAGTTTTGTCGTGAGCGCCCCGCGCTGGATTCAGCCGAGTGAGCAGGGTGTTGAGATTGGCGCGCTGGCCACTGGTGAGGGCGATATTACCGACGTCGGCGACGATGTCTCGGCCCGCCATGCCCATATCTGGTGCGATGCTCAAAATATCTGGCACGTCGAGGACTTGTCGTCCACCAACGGAACCGTGGTGGTAAACGGGGCCACGCGCGTCTGCATTCAGGTCGAGCCCGGCCGTTCCGCCCAACTCAATCCCGGCGACGAGCTCAAGCTCGGCGAATCCACTACCTACGCCATCCTCTTCGGTGCCCTCTAGCCGGCAGATAGGGACGTTCCTTTCCTGCCGGCACTTTGGGACGCTCCTTGGCGCGCCAGAGCCAGTCGCCCGGGGATGGAGGGACCATTTTTGCCCTTGGCAGTCACCCAAGGTAAACCTTTACCGCCCGCCTATATTTGCCGAAATTACACTTGAAGGCGGGGTACAATAAACCCGCATGCGGATTTCCGTTGCGGGCGCTTCCCATCGCCGGGGCGTGCCCGGGAGCATCCGGCATGCGGCCTTTGCGGCGCTCGGTCATGTGCAAGACGGGCGGTCGGGTCTGTGGGGCGCATCAGTTGCCCCTCGCCTCGGCATGTCTTCTCTCCACGCCACGTACCTGCTGCTGAGCCTGCCTGCCAGATGATTGGAAGCAACAGCGTAAATCCCATCACGCCAACATCCCGGCGATCGCCGGGGCCTGTATACCTATATGAGAGGAGAGGGGTATATGGCGCGTAAGTTTAAGTCTATGGACGGCAACGAGGCGGCCGCATATGTTTCGTATGCGTACACCGAGGTAGCGGGAATCTATCCCATTACGCCGTCCAGCCCGATGGCCGACCATGTCGACCAGTGGGCGGCCCAGGGTCGCAAGAACATCTTCGGCACCCCGGTCAAGGTCGTCGAGATGGAGTCCGAGGCAGGTGCGGCCGGTACCGTTCACGGTTCGCTGGGCGCCGGTGCTCTGACCACCACCTACACGGCTTCTCAGGGTCTGCTCCTGATGATCCCGAACATGTACAAGATCGCGGGCGAGCAACTCCCGGGCGTCTTCCACGTCTCCGCGCGTTGCGTCGCTTCCCACGCCCTGAACATTTTTGGCGATCACTCCGACGTCATGGCCTGTCGTCAGACCGGCTTCGCCATGCTCGCCGAGGGCAACGTCCAGGAGGTCATGGACCTCTCGCCGGTGGCTCACCTTGCCGCCATCGAGGGTAAGACCCCGTTCCTTAACTTCTTCGACGGCTTCCGCACCAGCCACGAGATCCAGAAGGTCGCCATGTGGGACTACAAGGATCTGGCCGAGATGTGCGACATGGACGCCGTCCAGGCTTTCCGCGACCACGCGCTCAACCCTGAGCACCCGCACACCCGCGGCAGCCACGAGAACGGCGATATCTTCTTCCAGAACCGTGAGGCCTGCAACAAGGTCTACGACGAGCTTCCCGCCGTCGTCGAGGGCTACATGAAGAAGATCAACGAGAAGCTCGGCACCGATTACGGTCTGTTCAACTACTACGGCGCTCCCGATGCCGACCGCGTCGTCGTGTGCATGGGCTCTTTCTGCGACGTGCTCGAGGAAGTCATCGACTACCTCAACGCTCACGGCGAGAAGGTCGGCCTGGTCAAGGTTCGTCTGTTCCGTCCGTTCTCCATCAAGCACTTCGTCGACGTTCTCCCCGAGACCGTCCAGAAGATCGCCGTCATGGACCGTACCAAGGAGCCGGGTTCCATCGGCGAGCCGCTCTACCAGGACGTCGTCTCCGCTCTCTACGAGGCTGGCAAGACGGGCATCAAGGTTGTCGGCGGCCGTTATGGTCTGGGCAGCAAGGACACGCCTCCCGCGTCCGCGTTCGCTGTCTTCGAGGAGCTCAAGAAGGACGAGCCCAAGCGTGAGTTCACCATCGGCATTGTCGATGACGTGACCAACCTGAGCCTGCCCGAGGCCGAGGATGCGCCCAACACCGCAGCCCCCGGCACCATCGAGTGCAAGTTCTGGGGTCTGGGTGGCGACGGTACCGTCGGCGCCAACAAGAACTCGATCAAGATCATCGGCGACCACACCGACAAGTACGTCCAGGCCTACTTCCAGTACGACTCCAAGAAGACCGGCGGTGTCACCGTCTCGCACCTGCGCTTTGGTGATTCCCCGATCCGTTCGCCGTACTACGTGACCAAGGCCGACTTTGTCGCCTGCCATAACCCCAGCTACATCGTTAAGGGCTTCAAGATGGTCCGCGACGTCAAGCCGGGCGGCACCTTCCTGGTCAACTGCCAGTGGAGCGACGAGGAGTTCGCCGAGCATATGCCCGCCGTGGCCAAGCGCTACATCGCGAACAACAACGTCAACGTGTACCTGATCGACGCTATCGACCTGGCGGCCAAGGTCGGCATGGGCAAGCGCACCAACACGGTGCTCCAGTCCGCCTTCTTCGCGCTGGCCAAGGTCCTGCCCGCCGAGGACGCCCTGCAGTACATGAAGGACGCGGCCACCAAGTCCTACATGAAGAAGGGCCAGGCCATCGTCGACGCCAACCACAAGGCCATCGATGCCGGCGCTACCGCCTTCCGTAAGTTCGAGGTTCCGGCCGACTGGGCTACCGCCGAGGATGCCGCTCCCGTCGAGCTCTCCGAGGAGACCAAGTCCGCTATCGCCCAGCAGGTCAAGAACCTGCTCGAGCCCATCGATCGCATGGACGGCGACAGCCTGCCTGTTTCCGCCTTCGTCGATTGTGCCGACGGCCAGTTTGAGCTGGGCGCCTCCGCATACGAGAAGCGCGGCGTCGCCGTGGTCGTTCCCCACTGGGACGAGACCAAGTGCATCCAGTGCAACCAGTGCGCCTACGTGTGCCCGCATGCCACCATCCGTCCGTTCGCGATGACCGAGGACGAGGCTGCCGCCGCGCCCGAGGCTACCCGCACGCTCGACGCCATGGGCCCCAAGGCCAAGGGCATGAAGTTCACCATGGCTGTGTCCCCGCTCGACTGCATGGGTTGCACCAACTGCGTCAAGGTCTGCCCCAAGGGCGCCCTCGAGATGGTTCCCACCGAGCAGGAGATGGACCAGCAGCCCGTTTGGGACTACATGGTCGAGAACGTCTCCGAGAAGAAGGAGCTCATCGCGGCCAACGTCAAGGGCAGCCAGTTTAAGCAGCCCTACCTGGAGTTCTCTGGCTCCTGCGCCGGCTGTGCCGAGACCGCCTATGCACGTCTGGTGACCCAGGTCGCCGGCGACCGCATGTTCATCTCCAACGCCACCGGCTGCTCCTCCATTTGGGGCAACCCCGCTGCCACCGCTCCTTACTGCAAGGACAAGGACGGTCACGGCCCGGCGTGGAACAACTCCCTGTTCGAGGACAACGCCGAGCATGGTCTGGGCATGGCCGTTGGCTATGAGGCCGTTCAGCACAAGCTGATCGCCGCTACCCAGGACATCATCGCTGCCGATGGTCCGTCCGACGAGCTCAAGGCCGCCGGTCAGGCTTGGATCGACTCCGTCAATGACGCCGAGGCCTCCAAGACCGCTGCCGCTGCCTACGTTGCCGAGCTCGAGAAGTGTGGCTGCGATGCTTCCAAGGCGATCCTCGCCGACAAGGCTTACCTCACCAAGAAGTCCTTCTGGATCTTCGGCGGCGACGGTTGGGCCTACGACATCGGCTTCGGTGGCCTGGACCACGTCCTGGCTTCCGGCCACAACGTCAACGTCTTCGTCTTCGACACCGAGGTTTACTCCAACACCGGTGGTCAGGCCTCCAAGGCCTCGAACCTGGGCCAGGTCGCTCAGTTCGCCGCTGCCGGTAAGGTGACCAAGAAGAAGTCTCTGGCCGAGATTGCCATGAGCTACGGTTACGTCTACGTGGCACAGGTTGCCATGGGCGCCAACCCGGCTCAGACCCTCAAGGCTATCCACGAGGCCGAGGCCTACGACGGCCCGTCCCTCATCATCGGCTACAGCCCCTGCGAGATGCACTCCATCAAGAAGGGCGGCATGCAGAACTGCCAGGCCGAGATGAAGAAGGCTGTCGAGTGCGGTTACTGGAACCTCTTCCGCTTCAACCCCGAGGCTGCTGCCGGCAAGAAGTTCTCGCTCGATTCCAAGGAGCCCGCGGGCGGTTATCAGGAGTTCCTGATGAACGAGGCCCGTTACGCTTCGCTGACGCGTTCCTTCCCCGAGCGCGCCGAGGAGCTCTTCAAGGAGAATGAGCAGGCCGCTATGGACCGCTATCAGCACCTGCTGAAGCTCAAGACGGTGTACAACGAGGCCTAGGTCTCCCACCGCAGGATCTGAGGGCTAACCTTCGCGGACGTCCTCGGACATGAAAGAACCCCCGCTGCGCACTACGTGCGGCGGGGGTTCTTTCGTCCTGCGGAGTGTCCGCGAAGGTTAGCCCTCAGATCCTGCTACGACTACGTCCTCGGATTGTGTGGGCTGATGAAGGACGTGGCTGATGGGGTGCCTTGTTCCGGTCGCTGTTTCGCTGCTTTGCCGCGAAACCACGCGCTGCTTTGGGAATAGAGGGGGACCTGGTTGCGGACCCAGATGGCCTAGAGGGATATGGGTGCAAACGAGAAATCGTTGTTGGGGTCGTCCTTTTCCATAAACTCATCGAGGCAGAATGTCATATAGATTGGAACGTACAGGACCTTGCCCTCTTTGCTGAGGTTCTCGTGGCTTAGCACAACGGCCTCGGGGATTTTGTACTCGCTCACGCTCATCAGACGGTCGAGGGCCGCATGGGCTCGAACCTTCTTGCCCGATTTGACCTCGATTGGGACAACGTGCCCGCGAGTGCCTTCGATCACAAAGTCAACTTCGCCGACCTCGCGTGTCTGGTAGTACCATGCATCAGTTCCAAGGGCGACAAGCTCCTGCGCGACCACGTTCTCATAGAGACCGCCGAGGTTGGGGGTTTTCATATCAAGGTAGACAGCGCGTGCCGTGCTGCCGGGATACCGTGATGCGAGCATGCCTGTATCAGACTCGTATAGTTTAAAGGCGGTCGCCTTCTCTGTCCTCTTAAGAGGACTTCGGGCCTCCGTCACCTGGGCGACCATCAAACCGACGCCCGCGTTCACCAGCCATAGGAAATCCTGCTCGTATTTTTGAAGGCGAGCCCCCCCGCCCAGGGATGAAACAACAAAGCGATGGGACTCCGCCTCAAGCTGAACGGGAATTTGTTCGAAAATCGCGCGAACGTTAAACGCTCGAGTCGATGCATATTTAGAGATATCACTTTTGTACTGATCGACCAGCTGAATTTGAAGCTCACGCGTCCTCACGAGTGAATAACCCGAATCGATATAGTTCTGTACGACCTCCGGCATGCCGCCGCAAACGATATAAGCTCTAAAGTTTTTGAGCATCGCCTCATGAATATAGTTTTCGACGGGACGCCTCTCGACAAGGCAGCTGCGGATGTCTGCAAGCACATTCTCGCTGATGCTGTTTGCCCAACAAAACTCTTCAAAATCCATTGGCCGCATAACAATGTGCTCGACATACCCCACCGGGAAAGAAGAGATCCCCTTAAACTCAGTCCCAAGCATAGACCCCGAGAAGACATAGCTAAAGCGCCCGTCCTCGACCAACGCCTTCATGAGCGTGACGATCTGCGGATACTCCTGTATTTCATCGACAAAGATAAGCGTATCTCCCTCAACAAGCGGTGCATCCGCAAGAAGGGCCACGCGGTTGATAAAGTCAACGGCGTTCTTAGCGCCAATGAGCACATCTCTTGCCTCGGCATCGAGCAGCAAATTGGCCTCAAAATACGACGCGTAGTTGTCTTTACCAAACGCGCGAATCGCATAGCTCTTGCCAATTTGACGCGCACCGGTAACAAGCAATGCCTTATGAGAGTTATTTTTCCAGTTCAAAAGCCTGTTAGTGACCTTACGGCGTAGCATTAAAACACCTCATTGACAAAAATTGGCAAATAGATTTGCCCCTAATCATACAAAAATTGGCAGATAGGAATGACCAAAATCATACAAAAATTGGCAGATAGCAAAGATTCGCTTAGGTCCCAGAGCCATCGAGCCGGCGCGGTGCCATGCAAAAAGACTGGGGACGCCGCTGATGTTCTCGATTGCCTGGGCGCGCAGGAGCGAGAGGGCGTCGACGGCGTTCATGCAATACCCGACGGTAAAGTTCTATACTGCAAACTCACAGTCGCTTGCCGCAAAGTGAAGCGCGATTGGCTATCCCTTTTGTTGGATGAAAAGCCCCGTGTTATTGCAGGGGTGCATACTTGTCTTGCAAGTGCATAGAATCTCGTATAGTGCGAGTAAATAATTGCAGTGTCCGTTATGTGTTTAGCAAAGATATAGTTTGCATAATCCAGCCTAATCTCTGCTCTAATTAAATAAAGTCGCACGTAGATGACGTAAACATGTGTGAGCTGGGCTTCTTTACGCTGAGCGGGTAAAAACGACCGTTCACCGTTAAACTATTTTCAAAATGAATAAAATGAGCGATAAAGAGAATATAAACCTTAATAAACTCGCGTATCGCACGGACGCGGGTTATTAATGGGTTGTAGGCCTTTTACAGAAAGGATTCCAGCAATGTCTAAGCCTCTTGGCAAGCCCGATCGTATTGTCGTCGCCCTTGGCGGCAACGCCCTCGGCAACAACCCCGTCGAGCAGATCGAGGCCGTGAGCAACACCGCCCACGCCCTCCTCGGTCTCATCGAGCAGGGCAACGAGATCATCATCACCCACGGCAACGGCCCGCAGGTCGGCATGATCCAGAACGCCTTCGCCGCCGCCCACGACGCCATCGGCACCCCCGAGATGCCGCTGCCCGAGTGCGGCGCCATGTCCCAGGGCTACATTGGCTATCACCTGCAGCAGGGCATCGGCCGCGAGATGCACAAGCGCTACAAGCGCTGGCACGCCGCCACCGTCGTCACCCAGATCGAGTGCGACCCGGACGACCCCGCGTTCAAGAACCCGACCAAGCCGATCGGCCCCTTCTACACCGAGGAGCAGGCCAAGGAGTTCATGGCCGAGGATCCCTCCAAGGTATTCGTCGAGGATTCCGGCCGCGGCTGGCGTCGCGTCGTCGCCTCCCCCGACCCCAAGAAGATCGTCGAGGCCGACTCCATCCTCAACCTGCTCGACAACGAGTTCATCGTCATCGCCTGCGGCGGCGGCGGCATCCCCGTCGTCCGCGACTACGAGAACAAGGGCTGCTACAAGGGCGTCCCCGCCGTCATCGACAAGGACCTGGGCGGCGAGCTGCTGGCCGAGGACTGCGACGCCGACGTCCTGTTCCTGCTGACCGCCGTCGAGCATGTCGCCATCAACTTCGGCAAGCCCAACCAGGAGGAGCTCGAGGACCTCACCGCCGACGAGGCCGAGCGCCTGGCCGACGAGGGCCAGTTCGGCAAGGGTTCCATGGAGCCCAAGGTCCGCGCCGCCATCAAGTTCGCCCGCTCCCGCAAGGGCCGCACCTGCATCATCGGCGCCCTGGACAAGGCCGCCGAGACCATGGCCGGTCTCTCCGGTACCCGCATCCACGAGTAGTCTCTACTCCGTTGCCTCTCTCGTGGGCGCCAGGCAAAGCGCCCACAAACTAGCCTCTCTTCATGAGCCCCGCAGTCCGCTCCGACTGCGGGGCTTTTGCTGTTTGGAGCGCGAGCAAATGAGGAAGGCGAATAAGAGCCAATCTGATTAGATGCTCAGGTCATGGGATGCCTGAAACCAGACGATGACTCCGAGAATCCTGATTCGGCGTTTGTCCAGCACAATATCCGGTTCCGACGTGCGATATGAGTAGGATGACAGCATCACTGTGTTCGTGCCGGTGCTATATCGCCGTATGACCATTCTGGAATTATCGGCCAAGGCGATGACGGAGCATCCGTTCCAGGGTTTCAGGTTGGGGTCCACCAGGAGAAGGGATCCTATCGGATAGCATTTGGACATGGCAGATGTGTCCATTTGAACAAAAAAGCACCCGCGATGGTTTTTGAATACGGATGAGGGGAGCGCCGTTGTTCCGGTCTGCTTAAGTCCCGTTCTGCCTCCATTCATCTGGATTTTAAATACATCGCAAAGGGAGTCAGTAGTAGTTTCCTTGGATTTCCGCTTCTGCCCCTCGTAGTCGAGCTTTGCGGCAAGCCCTGCGGTTTCAGATGTGAGATCGTCGAGCGGCAGATTGAATTTCGATACGATCTTGAGCAATGTTGACCGGCGGATGGCATAGCGGTCCTTTTCCCAACGGCATACCGTTTCTTTGGAGACGCCGATGAGTGCCGCGAACTCCTCTTGCGTGAGCTGCTCGCGCTTGCGAAGAGCCTTTATGTTTTGACCCGTTCCCATGTTATGAAGCGCGGACGAGGGGAAGGCAGAGGCAGCTGGGGCCGCCAAAGCCGTTTGTCAGCTCAAAGATAGAGATGGGCACAAGTTCAATGCCCGCCTGCTCCAGTGCTTTGTTAGTCTCGGCGTTCTCTTCGTATACGCAGACCTTGCCGGGCTCCAGGCAAAGGGTGCTTATGGCATTGTTGGTTCTTTCGACCTCCGCCGCTCCGGGATTTGAACCGCCGCAAGGGATGAATTGCAGCGAGCTTGAACCCAGGGCTAATCTCAAGGCTTCTTTCAGCCCACCTTCGACATGGCGCGCCCGGGTTGTCCTTTCCGATCTGCCCCGTGTAATGCGGTAGACTCGCGCTTGATCGAGAAGCTCCCGGGCTACGAGGAATGTCTCGTAGCCAACACGAGTGAAGTATGTGTCGAGATGAATGCAGAGATCATCGTAGGGAACCTGAATGGCCCATACGGACTCAATAGTTGAGCGCTCATCCCAGAGCAAGTTATTTGCTAGGGTATCTATCGCTGCCGGCTCGGTTCGTTGGGATATACCAACGGCAACGTTCTCGCTATTGAGGTTGTGCAGGTCGCCGCCTTCAATGTGGTAAGTCGATTCATGCTTGAAGAACTGAGGGATCTCGCGGAAATCCGGGTGATAGCTAAAAATCGTTTTGTAGGCGATAACCTCACGGTTGCGCTCTGACCAGTACATATGGTTGAGCGTGACACCTTCGCCGATGACGCTCGCCGGATCGCGCGTGAACCACATGGTGTTAAGGGGGCCTACGAGAAGGTCGTCAGGCGAATATGCGTCTCCTGTCAGTTTTGCGAGGCTGAACATCTCTTTATCCGTGTCAAAGACCTGGGAATAACGGATGCCGTTGACGGCCGCTTGGGCCAGAGCGCGGGAGCCCTCGATGTGCTCGAGGTAATCGCGAATAGCGGACTCGAGCTCAATGCCGCACGCGCCGCATTCTCTAATGAAGCTATCGATAAAGGAGCGACGCGCTTGGTCTGTCGCATCAAGGGCTTCGGTAAGAAGGTTTTCAAGATAGAGAATCTCTACTCCTTCGCGCTCGAGCATCGCCGAGTAAGCATGATGCTCCTTGAGAGCCTTTTCAAGATCGAATGAGCTGCTAGACGGGCGTAGCGTAAAGACTTGATTGAACTGCCCGTCGGGGTAATTGCGCGTTTCGGAGCCGGGGCAGTGCAGGAGGGCCTTTTTTAGCTTTCCTATTTCGTTTTGAACATGTAGTGCGGACATAAGACCTCGCTTTGGCGATGAGTATTGATTGCTTCCATAGTGGCACATTACGAGATTGATTCAATTTACATCATATTTGTCACAGGAGAATGGCATGAACAAGGCTAGTAATTGATGTTAAACATCTATTTAAAGAGACAATTGACGAATTACATCAATCTGGAATCCGTTTACGGGTCGATGTGCTTCGTTGGCGGGCGAAGAGACGGAAGGGTGTTTTGCGCGATGACACAATGGCTTTGCCGGCAACGAAAAACCCCTGAATTAAGGAGGAGAGATGGCAGAGACAGAAAAGAAGCGCACTCTTCGAGTCCCGCACGTGTACACCATCATTCTCGTCTTGATGGCCGTATTTGCCGTTCTGACCTGGGTCGTGCCTTCGGGTTCGTTTGAGCGCCAGGAGGTTAACGGTCGCGAGGTAACGGTCTCGGGCACCTATGAGCCTGTCGATAAGGTCTATACGGACGAGGACGGCAACGAGGTCGATCTTCGCCAAGGCATCTTCGAAGTACTTGAGGCCCCTGCGATCGGCATCCAGCAAGCGGTCGAGGTCGTTGCATTCATTATGATCGTGGGAGGTTCCTTCCAGGTCATCACGGCGACCGGAGCCATCACGAGCGGCGTCGCCCGAGTGGTGAAGAAGTTCAAGAGCAAGGACGTCCTCATCATTCCGATCCTAATGGTGCTTTTTGCTTTGGGCGGCAGCACCTTTGGTATGGCAGAGGAGACGCTTCCGTTCTTTGCGATTCTTATGCCGATCATGATGGCCATGGGCTTCGACTCAATTACAGCGTTCATGACGGTGTTTGTGGGTGCCCGTATCGGATACATCGCATCTACCGTAAACCCGTTCAACGTCCTGATTTCCCAGGGCATCCTCGGTATCCAGGGCAACCCCCAGCTTTGGTTGCGTACTATCGCCCTTGTCGTGCTCACTGCAGTTGCCATCGCATGGGTTGTGATGTATGCCCTCAAGGTTAAGAAGAATCCCGAGGCATCCCCAGCTTTCCACGATGATATCGAGAAGCGCAAAGAGTTTGGTGCGGACGAGAATCTCCTCGATAGCGAGTTCACCGGTAGGCAGAAAGCCGTTATGGTTATTTTCGTGCTTGGACTTGCCGCCATCATTTGGGGTCTGGTGGCCCAGGGCTGGTACATGAACGAAATCTCTGCGTTTTTCTTGGCCATGGCCCTTCTTTCGGGTGTTGTTTCCGGGATGAATGAGAAGGAGATCGCTGGCGAGTTCGTTAAGGGAATTGCAGACTTCGCGTTCTCTGCCATCGTTGTTGGCCTCGCCCGCGGAATCCTCGTAATCGCCAATGACGGCCTCATCATCGATACGATTCTCAACACGCTCGCCACGGCTCTCTCCGGAGTTCCGGCAGTTATCTTTACGAGCATTCTCTATGTCGTGGATAACCTTCTGTCGATCCTCGTTCCGAGCTCCTCGGGCATCGCTGCTCTTACGATTCCCATTTTCGGCCCGCTTGTTGAGCTGATGGGCTTAAACCCCGAGGCCGCAGTTACTGGTCTTTCCATGGGCAGCGCGGCCATGTCTCTCATTTCGCCAACAAGCGCGATGCTCGTTGCCGGTCTTGGCGTCTGCAAGATTCCGCTAGGCCAGTGGTGGAAGGTCGCTTGGAAATTCTTCCTGGTCGTAAGCGTTATCTGCATGGCATTCACTGCGGTTTCGGGTCTTATCCCCCTGCCGTAAATGCAAAACCCCACATACAAGTTGTGAGAAAGAAGGATAGAGATGAACAAAGGACTGAACGTTCATAGCGAGATTGGCGCCCTCAAGAAGGTGTGCGTCCATCGCCCCGGTATGGATCTTGTAAACATGAAGGCGGAGGATTTCGACCGCGTTTGGATTCACGACGCGTTCTATCTGGACTATGCCCAGAAAGAGCACGATCAGTTTACCGACCTTCTTCGCGGCGCTGGCGCCGAGGTCGTCTATATGGAAGAGCTGCTCGCTGAGACGTTTGACAAAGTCGAGGGCACTCGCGCAGAGTTCATGACGAAGTTCATGGGTGAGTCCGGCATCTCCAACGCGGCCCTTCGCCAGGCCGTTGTCGAGAAGCTTGATTCGATTAAGGACAACAAGGAGTTTGTCCTTGCTGCCATGGGCGGCCTCTACGTTCGCGACCTCGAGATCCCCAAGGTTGGCGGTTCTCTTGCCAGTATGGACGGCGAGGAGTTGAAGGCTGACGATATGGTGCTGTTCCCCATGCCGGCCTCGTATTTCTCCCGTGACCCTCTGGCTGTCGTGGGCAAGGGCGCTACCATGAACCGCATGTACTGGAATCAGCGCAACCGCGAGGTAATCTTCTACGAAACGGTGCTCCGCAACCATCCCGATTATGCCGGTAGCCCCATCTGGTACGACCACAACAGCGAGTGGCATATCGAGGGCGGCGATATCCTCAACATCAACGCCAAGACGCTCGCCATCGGTATTTCCGAGCGCACCCAGACTGCAGCCATCGATGAGCTCGCCAAGAATATGTTCTGGGGTTCCGATGAGGCCGAGATCGAGAACATCTATGCCATCAAGATCCCGCACGGCTACGCCTACATGCACCTCGACACCGTCTGCACGCAGGTCGATCGCGATAAGTTCACGGTCTATCCCGGCATCTACCAGACGCTTCGTGCCTACCGCCTGACCAAGGGCGATGCAGAGGGGGAGGTGCATATCGAGGAACTCGAGGGCACCCTGCGGCATATCCTCGAGCTTGCGACGGGTATGGACCATATCACCATGATTGAGTGCGGTGGCGGCGATCCGATCGAGGCTTCCCGTGAGCAGTGGAACGATGGTTCCAACACTCTTGCGGTCGCACCGGGCAAGGTCTGCGTGTATGAGCGCAACGTTGTCACCAACGATGCTCTTTACAAGGCTGGCGTCGAGCTGCTCGTCGCTCCCTCCGAGGAGCTTTCTCGCGGTCGCGGCGGCCCGCGCTGCATGACCATGCCGTTCTGGCGTGAGGAAATCTAGTCAGCGTTAGCGTATCTGGGCGGCGCGTGTGGTCTGCGCCGCCCATCCCTCCTTGTGTGTTCCAACAATCGAAAGGACTCAAATCATGGCTCTTAATCTTTCTGGTCGAAGCGTTCTTACCCTGCTTGACTTTACGTCCGAGGAAATCGAGTACATGCTCGACCTCTCAAAGAACTTCAAGGATATGAAGCGCGCCGGTTATCCGCACCGCTTTCTCGAGGGCAAGAACATTGTCCTGCTGTTTGAGAAGACCTCAACGCGCACGCGCTGTGCCTTCGAGGTCGGCGGTATGGACCTGGGTATGGGTGTGACCTACCTCGACCCCGGCTCGTCGCAGATGGGCAAGAAAGAGTCCATCGAGGATACCGCCCGCGTGCTCGGTCGCATGTATGACGGTATTGAGTATCGCGGCTCCGACCAGTCGATCGTCGAGGAGCTTGCCGCCAAGGCTGGCGTTCCCGTCTGGAACGGTCTGACCAACGAGTACCATCCCACCCAGGCCCTTGCCGACATTCTTACCATGCGTGAGGAGTTTGGCGACACGCGCGGCATGAAGCTCACCTATATGGGCAAGGAGCAGGGTAACGTCAGCGACTCCCTGATGGTTATCTGCGCCAAGCTCGGCATTAACTTCTGCTCCTGCGGACCCAAGGGCGATGTCGAGGGCGCCACGCACTTCGATCCCGAGCTTCTTGAGCGCTGCCAGGAGATCGCCGCTCAGAATGGCTGCACGATCCAGCTCACTGAGGATATCGACGAGGGCGTCAAGGATGCAGACGTGATCTATACGGACGTTTGGGTCGGTATGGGTCAGGCTGAGGAGCTGTGGAAGAGCCGAATCGATCTTCTCTCTCCCTATCGAGTAACGCCCGAGGTCATGGCCAAGGCAAACCCCGGCGCCATCTTTATGCACTGCCTGCCGAGCTTCCACGATACGCAGACCACCATCGGCGCCGAGATTGCCGAGAAGTTCGGCGTGACCGAGATGGAGGTTTCCGACGAGGTCTTTGAGAGCGCGCAGTCTCGTGTGTTCCAGGAGGCCGAGAACCGCATGCATACCATTAAGGCCATGATGTACGCGACGCTTCGCTAGTAGCTGGGAAGTGAACGAATACTATGAGTAAACCGTACGGTAAGCCCGACCGCATCGTTGTCGCCCTTGGCGGCAACGCCCTCGGCAACAACCCCGTCGAGCAGATCCAGGCCGTGAGCAACACCGCCCACGCTCTCCTTGGTCTTATCGAGCAGGGTAACGAGATCATCATCACCCACGGCAACGGCCCGCAGGTCGGCATGATCCAGAACGCCTTCGCCGCCGCCCACGACGCCATCGGCACCCCCGAGATGCCGCTGCCCGAGTGCGGCGCCATGTCCCAGGGCTACATTGGCTATCACCTGCAGCAGGGCATCGGCCGCGAGATGCACAAGCGCTATAAGCGTTGGCACGCCGCCACCGTCGTCACCCAGATCGAGTGCGACCCGGACGATCCCGCGTTCAAGAACCCGACTAAGCCGATCGGCCCCTTCTACACCGAGGAGCAGGCCAAGGAGTTCATGGCCGAGGATCCCTCCAAGGTATTCGTCGAGGATTCCGGCCGCGGCTGGCGTCGCGTCGTCGCCTCCCCCGACCCCAAGAAGATCGTCGAGGCCGACTCCATCCTCAACCTGCTCGACAACGAGTTCATCGTCATCGCCTGCGGTGGCGGCGGCATCCCCGTCGTCCGCGACTACGAGAACAAGGGCTGCTACAAGGGCGTCCCCGCCGTCATCGACAAGGACCTGGGCGGCGAGCTGCTGGCCGAGGACTGCGACGCCGACGTCCTGTTCCTGCTGACCGCCGTCGAGCACGTCGCCATCAACTTCGGCAAGCCCAACCAGGAGGAGCTCGAGGACATCACCGCCGACGAGGCCGAGCGCCTGGCCGACGAGGGCCAGTTCGGCAAGGGTTCCATGGAGCCCAAGGTCCGCGCCGCCATCAAGTTCGCCCGCTCCCGCAAGGGCCGCACCTGCATCATCGGCGCCCTGGACAAGGCCGCCGAGACCATGGCCGGTCTCTCCGGTACCCGCATCCACGAGTAGTCTCTACTTCGTTGCCTCTCTCGTGGGCGCCAGGCAAGACGCCCGCAAACTAGCCTCTCTTCATGAGCCCCGCAGTCCGCTCCGACTGCGGGGCTTTTGCTATTCACCTAGTCATTGGGGACAAACCCGGCACTTGGGGACGGTCCTTTCCTGCCGGCAGCTTGGGACAGTCCTTAAAGGCCACTGTCGATCAACTGCGGAAAGTGCATCCCAGGATGAACGTCCAAAACGGGATCTAGTTTCCCTTGAGGTCCTCAACGGGAAAATGCATCCCGGAATTTGGCCGAAAAGCGGGATGTTGTTTCCCAAACGGACCGCTAGCGGAAAGCGCATCTCACCATTGAGTTCCAAAGTGGGATGCGCTTTCCGTACCGGCGGTTCCTGGCAATCTGGGACTACTCATTTAAGTCTGTCCCCAATGAGTGTCCCCAATGACTAGTAGTAGGCCCACATGGCTTCGATTTCGTTGAGGACCTCCACCACGCCCCAGCGGCGGGCGCTGCGGCTGGCCGAGTTGGGGTCGTAGACGCCAATCTGGTTGGCATCGTCGATGCCGTAGAGCACGATATAGTGGCCTACGTTGGTAAACGTGCCGGGGCGCACTGCGGCGATGACGGGCGCACCCGAGCGAAGTGCTTGGGTAATCGATTTGCGATTGTTATAGAGCTGTGTTCCGTTGAGCCCCAGCTGCCACGCACCGCCTGTCATAAACGACCACTCGGTGGCACCAGTGGGGGCGTAGTTGCCGGCTTCGGCCAGTGCGCATATATCGACCGGCGTCTTATCGGTGTGGCCGGTCTTAAAGATATAGACCATGGTGAGGCAAGTGGGGCCGCAAGCGTTTTCGCGAATAGTGCCACCGGCATAGGGCAGCTCCGACCATGCGGGGTCAATTTGGTAGATGTGGGGCATGGTGCCGGCCTGCCATTGCGAGCGTGGGGTCGAGAACGCAAAGGAGTAACCGGGCGCGACGGGAGCTTTAAGCAGCTTGTCCTCGGCAGTGGGCTCAAGACCGGCTGATCCGTGCGAGATACAGGATCCCAAAAACACAAAGACGAGGCAGGCGGCAATGGAGCAAAGCGCAAGGCGTAGACGGCGGGCTGGAAGTGCGTGGCTTGTGGTGTGCGACGCGGGGCGAGGGGCGGAATTGCCGCGATTGCGTTGAGGTGGCGAAAAGGAGCGCTTAACGTAGTGGTCGGTCGTACGGCAATCGTAGCGGCGCGGCTGCGATGTGTCGGTCTGGCGTTGGCGTGTGCTCGTGCTCACGCGGTCTGACTGCTGCGCGGTACGGCTTTGTTGCCGAGAAGAAGCCCCGGGCTGCTCTTGGGGGCGCTGCTGGTTGCCGTTGTCGGAGGTGCTTCTGGGCGTTGGCGTGGTGCGGCCGGCAAGGCGCACGCTTTGTGGCCGTTGGTCGCCGTCATTGTATCCGTATGCCATTCGAATCACCTTGCCTCGTGTGTAACTTGTCTATCCTACATAAAAAGATGCACGACACATGGGTATGTGCGCCAAAAGCCTGACAAATGGTATGAACGTTGCCGCGCCGCGCGCCAAGCGTCACGGCAACAGGTATTCAAAAGCAGACAAGATGAAAGCGTCCAGGACGAATGACGTCTCCCGCCGTTCGTCCCAAAAACGGTGCCGCTCGTTTTGCAGTTCTGCCTTCGGTCGAGCTGCGAGCGGCGCTGCTGCGCCAAGGCCGTATCTTAAAGCCATGGAATAAAAGCGCGCGGCAAAACGGACCGCGCAAGGGGTGACGCCAGGGGGCGTCAAAAAGGAAAGGAGGGGAACAATGGCGGACAAGAACGCAGAAGTTGCAGTCGAGGACAACGGCGGCATGAAGAAAACGCTTTCGCTCTGGAACTTCTTCACCATCGGTTTCGGTGCCATCATCGGTACCGGTTGGGTTCTGCAGGTCGGCGACTGGATGGTCGTGGGCGGCGGTCCCGTTCCCGCTATGATCGCATTCCTCTTGGGTGCAATCTTCCTCGTGCCCGTCGGAGCTGTTTTCGGTGAGCTCACGGCTGCTATCCCCATCTCGGGCGGCATCGTCGAGTATGTCGATCGTAGCTTTGGCCGTACGATGAGCTACATCACCGGCTGGCTCCTGGCCCTGGGCAACGGCATCCTGTGCCCGTGGGAGGCCATCGCCATCTCGACCCTCGTGTCCGAGATGTTCGGCAGCCTGCCCGGCCTTGAGTGGCTGCGCGCCGTCAAGCTCTACACCATCCTGGGCGCCGACGTTTACCTGTTCCCGACGCTAATCGCGCTCGGCTTTGCGACCTACGTCATCTTCCTCAACTTCCGCGGTGCCAGCTCGGCCGCCAAGCTGCAAGCCTTCCTGACCAAGGCCCTGCTCTGCGGCATGCTGCTCGCCATGGGCGTCTCGCTGTTCACCGGCTCGCCGGACAACGCCATGCCCGTGTTCTCCCAGGTCACCGGTGCTGGCGGCGGCAAGCCTGCTACCGAGGGCACCAGCCTGTTCGCAGGCATCGTTTCGGTCCTGGTTCTGACCCCGTTCTTCTACGCCGGTTTCGACACCATTCCTCAGCAGGCTGAGGAAGCGGCCGAGGGCCTCAACTGGAACAAGTTCGGCAAGATCATCTCCCTGGCCCTGCTGGCCGCAGGCGGCTTCTACATGGTCTGCATCTACTCGTTCGGCACCATCCTCGACTGGCATGAGTTTGTTAAGAGCCCGGTTCCCGCGCTTGCCTGCCTCAAGGGCATCAACATGCTCCTGTACCTGGCCATGCTCGTCATCGCCACGCTTGGACCCATGGGCCCGATGAACTCCTTCTACGGCGCCACGAGCCGCATCATGCTCGCCATGGGCCGAAAGGGCCAGCTGCCCGAGAAGTTCGCCGAGGTCGATCCCAAGTCCGGCGCTCCCAAGCTCGCCTGCGTCGTTCTGGGCGTCATCACCGTCGTCGGTCCGTTCCTGGGCAAGAACATGCTCATCCCTCTGACCAACGTGTCGGCTCTCGCCTTCATCTTCTCCTGCGGCATGGTCGCCCTCGCTTGCCTGCGCATGCGCTTCACCGAGCCCGACCTGCCTCGTCCCTACGAGGTGCCCGGCGGCAAGTTTGGCATCAGCCTCGCTATCGTTGCCTGCGGCACCATCATTGGCCTGCTCGTGATCCCGTTCTCTCCCGCCTCCCTCAACATGGTGGAGTGGAGCATCGTGATCGGCTGGTTGGCTGTTGGCCTGGCCCTCATGGCTTTCACCAATTCCCGCAAAAAGTAACGCCTGGCCGGGGCGGATCGGGTGCGCGGAATCCTCTCTCCCGCGCACCGAACCCGGCACCACTTGGGTAGCTTTGTGAGGCCTTAACCCAACACGGCCTCGCCCACTATATGGATCCATAAGGAGGAACCATGTCCACTAAGTATGCAATCGTTGGCGGCAAGCTCATCGACGGTACCGGTGCCGAGCCGGTCGAGAACTCCCTCGTTCTCGTCGACGACAACGGCAAGATCGAGTACGCCGGCACTATGCAGGACCTTCCTGAGGGCGTTGAGGTTATCGATGCCGCCGGCAAGACCGTCCTTCCCGGCCTGATCGACACCCACCTGCACTTCTCGGGCAACTTGACCGACGATGACACCGACTGGGTCATGCAGCCGCTCCTCGAGAAGCAGGCCGTCGCCGTCAAGCAGGCCTACGACTGCCTCACCCACGGCCTCACCACCGTCTGCGAGATCGGCCGCTTTGGTATCCAGATCCGTGACTGCATCGACAAGGGCGTCTTCAAGGGCCCGCGCGTTCTGGCCACCGGCCTTGGCTTCTGCCGCGTTGCCGGCCACGGCGACTCCCACCACTGCAGCCAGGAGCTCAACAAGGAATCGCACCCCTGGGGCGATCAGGTCGACGGTCCTTGGGATCTGCGCAAGGCCGTCCGTCGTCGCCTGCGCGAGAACCCCGATGCCATCAAGATCTGGGCTACCGGTGGCGGCATCTGGCGCTGGGACTCCGGTCGCGACCAGCACTACTGCTCCGAGGAGATCCAGGCCGTGGTCGAAGAGGCAAAGATGGTCGGCATCCCCGTGTGGAGCCACTGCTACAACAACCACGCCGCTGCCTACGATTCCGTTCGCTTTGGCTGCGAGCAGCTGATTCACGGCTTCGATATCGATGAGCGCACCATGGACCTCATGGCCGAGCAGGGCACCTTCTTCACTCCGACGATCGCCTTCCTGCCCACCTGGTACGCCACCTATCCGCCCGTCTACGTCCCCGAGCTGCACGACAAGTACGAGGGCACCCTGGTCGAGAAGGAGCTGCAGCGCAACTACGACTGCCTGCGCGAGGCCAAGAGGCGCGGCGTCGTCATGACGATCGGCTCCGACTCCTTCTCCTTCGTCACCCCGTACGGCACCTGCTCCATCGAGGAGATGTACGAGTTTGTCGACAAGATCGGCTTCACCCCGGTCGAGACCATCACCTGCGCCACCCTCAACGGTGCCAAGATGTGCCACATCGAGGACGAGACCGGTTCCATCGAGGCCGGCAAGTGCGCCGACCTGCTGGTCGTCAACGGTGACGTCGCCGCCGACATCCACGTGCTCAACACCGACAACATGGACGTCATCATGAAGGACGGCTGGATTGTCGAGGCCGGCACCTTCGGCGAGGCAAACAAGTACAGCGCCTAAGCTACCGTTCATCGATGGCTTGATGTAAAACACAGTATTTGATTGCATAATGCAATGGAGAGGGTCGCTTGCGGCCCTCTTTATTGCTATGGGGTGCGTCAGTAAGAAGGAGATGACGGTGGATCTCAATAGGCTGATTCTGGGCAAGAGCTACAACTCTACCAAGGTCTTTCGTACCGCTCAGCATGTGGTTCAAGCCATCTTGCTCGGTATTGTCGTTCCGCTGCTTATCCTGCTGCTCATCTGGGATCTAACCGATAATCCCAATCCTGTTCCGGCCGTTGTCGTCATTGCCGGCTTGGTCATGCTGTGCTTCTTCTTCTCGTACGTCTTTGTCGTTCCCGACGACCTCACATCGAGCGCTACCGACCGCACGCTCGCCATCGCGTCGAAAATATTCGCCTACACGTCGCGCGGCCTTACGCCCGAAGCTGCCCTGGGCGCCTCTAAGATCATCCTGTCCGAAACCATCGCCTCTGCCATCTGCTTTACCGACGGCAAGCAGGTGTTGGCAAGCTGGGGCGAGGACTCGGCAAAATGCCCCGCGGGCACCCCGGTGGTGCTGCGGACCACGCTCAATGTGATCAACAGCGGTGAGCAAAGCGTTTTCTCGCGCGATGCCTCGACCGAGACAGGTGGCTACTTTCCGCGCCTGCGCGCCGGTATTGTCGCACCGCTTACCGTGCGCGGGCATTGCGTGGGTACGCTCGAGCTGTACTATCCCCGCCTGAGCAGCATCGATATGCGCCAGACGGCGTTGGCCTCGGGCTTTGCCGATCTCATTTCCACGCAGCTCGCCAGCTTTGAGCTCGAGCGCCAGGACGAGCTTACGGCCCGCGTGGAGCTGCGCGCCCTGCAGTCGCAGGTCGACCCGCATTTTCTGTTCAATACCATCAGCACTATCGTGTCGCTCGTGCGAACCGAGCCCGACAAGGCGCGATCGCTGCTGATCGACTTTTCCAATTACTATCGTCAGACGCTTTCTGACTCCGATACGCTCACCACGCTCGAGCATGAGGTGGAACAGGGCACTCGTTATATCAATCTTATGCAGGCCCGGTATGGCGACGGCCGTCTGCGCGTTTCGGTCGACATCGACTTTGAGGTGCGCGACAGCATGGTGCCGCCGTTTATCTTACAGCCGCTGCTCGAAAACTGCATCAAGCATGCCCAGCGCGAGACCGAGCCGCTTTCTATTCGTGTTGGGGCTTTTGAGACCGATGACGGTCTGGAGATCATCGTCGAAGATGACGGCATCGGTATGAGCGAAGAAGTCTGCGCGCACCTGTTTGAGCAGCATCGCCGAGAGGAGCCCGAGAGCATTACCGCCGACGGCTCCATCAAGCGAGGCTGCGGCCTGGCGCTCTTCAACGTGCTTCAGCGCATCCATTTCTTTTACGGGGAAGATTCTGGCATGCGCGTGAAGTCCCAGGAGGGCGTGGGGACGCAGGTCATCGTCGAGCTGAACGGCGAGCCGCATGAGCCGGCGCCGATGAAGGTGTAGCGCGCGGTTGGATTGAGAGAAAAAAGAGGGGAAGCGCATATGTCCGAGGGATGGAACATCTTGGTGGTTGATGACGAGCCTCCTATTAGGGCTGAGCTACGTTATCTGCTGGAAAAGGATGCACGTGTGGGACAGATTGCCGAGGCGGGCAATGTCACCGAGGCCGTGGAGTCGATTCTGTCGAACAAGCCCGACGTGCTGTTTTTGGATATCACGATGCCCGGCCGCTCGGGAATTGAGCTAGCCGAGACCCTGCAAAACCTAAAGACGCCGCCGGTGGTGGTGTTTGTGACGGCGTTTGCAGAGTTCGCGGCCGACGCGTATAACCTCGATGCTGTCGACTATGTCGTCAAGCCGGTCGAGGACGCGCGCCTGTCGAAGGCGCTCGACAAGATCGAAACCGCCCTGGGTGTTCGCCGCGCTGTCCATACCCCGCGTCAGCCCCTTCGCCTGACGGTGGACCGCGGGGGTAAAAAGGTGTTCATCCCCGTGGCGGATGTCTGCTACTTTGAGGCGCGTGCCGATTTTTGCAACGCCGTCTGCGCCGAGGGAACATATCTGATTAATGAGTCGATTTCCTCGCTCGAACGTCGCTTGGGCTCCGAGGGCTTTATTCGTGTTCATCGCAGCTATCTGGTCAATTTGGAAGACGTGCACAATGTTGAGATTGGCTCCACGGGGTTGATGGAGCTCAGGCTCGACCGCGTGAGCTCGACGGTGCCGGTGTCCCGTCGTCGCGCTGCCGAGGTTAAGGCGCACTTGGGGCTTGCGTAGGCGGTCCGTATGCCATCGTTTGCCACTGCAGGTTTGGCGTGACCGTGCGGTGGGCATAATGGGTGACATCGAATGAAATCGAAAGGAACAATATGCCCGCGCTCATTACGCATCATCTGTTTGGCGAGGAAAGCATCGACCGTCTTCCTCAGGGCGTTATTACGTCCGACGAGGAGCGCATCGCCTTTATCCTGGGAAACCAAGGTCCCGACCCGTTTTTCTTTCACATTCTGACACCGCGTGTTTCCGACTGTACGCTGCTGGCGCAGGTCATGCATCGCTCGCGCATGTCTCGCCAGTTCGCGTGCCTGCGCGACGGCGTGTCGCATCTGCTGCCGCGCGACGCCAGCTTGGGTCGCGCCTTTGCGCTGGGCCTGCTGTCTCATTACGTGCTCGACCGCAACGCCCATCCCTTTGTCTATGAGCAGCAGTTTGGCATCGTGGAGTCCGATTCAGAGCTTGAGGATTCGAGCAGTCAGGTCCATGCTGTGATCGAGAGCGACCTGGATGTACTGATGCTGCAGCTTAAACGCGATGGCGCTACGGTCGACGATTACCCGCCGGCGGGCGAGATCGTCACCACCGATCGCATCAATCGCGTGGCCGGCGTGCTGATGAGCTATGTTGCCGGACGCGTGTACGGCATTGACATTCCGGCGGGGGAGTACGGTGCTGCCGTTGCCAATATGCAGCGACTTTACCGCGCGATTGAGCCGGCCGGCTCCGCAAAGACGCGCGCGATCTCGCTGGTTGAGGGCTTGGTGCACGACTACTCGCTGCTCGACGGCCTTGCGCACCGCGTGACGACCGAGCTGCCCGAGCGTACCGGCAACCTGGGCCACTTGGCATGGAAGAACCCCTTTACCGATGAAGTCTCGACCGAGAGCTTCCCCGAGGTCTTTGACCGCGCGCTGCTCGATTACGAGTGCACGGTCGCCCGCTTTATCGAGACCGGCGATATGGAAGCCGTGACCAACCATGTCAATTACAGCGGTCGCGTGCTCAATGCCGATGAGGAGTTCGACCGCGAGGAATAGGGCTCATGCGTGCCCCTTTGCCGAATCCTTACCGGTGCTTCTGGACAATTGGGGTACGATGAACTAACTGCATATCGGGCAAATACGAAGGGTCCCTGTCCATGAAATACACCAAGCTCGAGCGTAACTGGGTTATGTACGATGTGGGCAATTCGGCCCTCGTGCTGCTCAATACCTCGGTGGTGCCCATTTACTTTAACGCCATCAATACCGGCGCTTCCTCGGCCGACCTGGTGGTCGCTTGGGGCAATGCGCAGACGATCGCCTCGCTGGTCATCGCCATGCTCATGCCCATTCTGGGCGCACTTGCCGACTACGCCGGCAACAAGATCAAGTTCTTCTTGGGCTTCTTCCTCACGGGCCTGGTGCTTTGCCTGGCGCAGGCTATCCCAATGTCCGCCATGGCATTTTTGACCGTGTACGTGCTGTGCACCATCGGCCTTAACTCTTCTATGACGTTCTACGACGCCATGCTGCCTGACATTACCACCGACGAGCGCATGGACGCCGTGTCCAGCTCGGGTTATGCCTGGGGCTACATCGGTTCCACCGTGCCGTTCGTCATCTGCCTGGCGCTCATCATGGGTGGCCCCGCTCTTGGCATCCCCACCATGCTGGCAACGCGTCTGTCGTTTATCATCACTGGTGCCTGGTGGCTCATCTTTACCCTGCCGCTCATTCGCACCTATAAGCAAAAGTACGGTCGCGAGCGCGGTCCCGAGGACACCATCGGCCACATCGTGGGCGGTGTGTTCTCCGAGGTCGGACACACCATGCGCGAGATTGCCCACAATAAGACCGTGCTGGTCTACATGATCGCGTTCTTCTTCTATATCGACGGTGTGCACACGGTCATTTCCATGGCCACCAGTTACGGATCGGCCTTGGGCATCGATTCGACGCAGCTGGTGCTGGCGCTGCTCGTTACGCAGTTCGTGGCCTTTCCGTCCGCCATCATCTACGGCAAGCTCGCCGGACGCGTGGGCACGCTCAACATGATCCTGGTGGCGGTCGCCGCCTACATGGGGATTGTGCTGTTCGCCGCGTTCTTCCTAAAGACCGCCTTTGAATTCTGGGTGCTTGCCATTATGGTCGGCCTGTTCCAGGGCGGTGTGCAGGCGCTCAGCCGTAGCTACTTTGGCCGCATTATCCCCAAGGAAAAGTCCAACGAGTACTACGGCTTCTTTGACATCTTTGGTCGTTATGCAAGCGTTATGGGCACCTTCCTGGTGTCGGTCGTCACCTCGCTGACCGGCAACCCGTCGCTGGGCGTCCTTTCCATTGGCGTGCTGCTGGTCGTTGGCTTTATGCTACTGGTCCGCCTGTCCCGCATGACTCGGGCGGCAGAGCATGCCGCATAGGAGCGAGCGGCTATTGTGCCTGTCCACGGTACTCTTTTGGGGTTATCCGCAATAAACATTGCGACTTGCGAGCAATGATTTGCCCAAGTGGGTATGATGGAATCAGCTAGGTCGCGGGGCGTCGCCTGTGTTTGGCGGCGTCCCGTTTTTGTGTTGCAGGGAGGGTAAGGCATGAACGCCACGGTCGTGATTCCAACGTATTGGGCGGGCGATGACGCTTGCGCAAACGCCCCTGGCACCTATGACCATTCGACGCGACTCAACGCCGACAATCCCGAACTCGACCGCTGCCTGGCCTCGCTTGAGCAGGTGTGCGACATCCCGCGCATCATCCTTTTGGTGGTCTGTCCTGTTTCTGCCACAGCCGATGTGTCGCTGCGCGTGCACGAGATTGTCGACGCGCATCCCACGCTCAAGGTCACCGTTGTCACCAACACCCAGGCCTCGCGCATCGCAGACCGGGTTGCTCAGATCGCGCCCAAGGGTTCGGGCGAGTGCGTGAGCCTGCGAGGCTACGGTGCCATCCGCAACATGGGGCTAGCCTGTGCTGCGGTGCTGGGGCATGACGCGGTTATCTTTTTGGATGACGATGAGACTGTCATCGACGCCGACTTTATGAAGCGCGCGACCTATGCGTTGGGGCAGCAGACGCGTCAGGGCTTGCCGATCTTGGTCAAGAGCGGCTATTTCTACGATCGCGACGGCTCGCCGCTGGCTCCCACGGACAAGGCGGGCATCTGCCATCGTTGGTGGACCAAGCGCATCGAGTTCAACCGTTGGATGAAAAAGGCGCTCTCGGGCACCCGCATCTCGCGCTCCAACTACGTGTGCGGCGGCCTGATGGCCCTGCACGCCCGCGCCTTTACGCGTGTGGCCTTTGACCCGTTTATCACCCGCGGCGAGGACTTGGATTACCTCTTTAACATGCGTATGTTTGGCTACGACGTGTGGTTTGATAACGAGTGGACCGTGCGCCATCTGCCTCCGGAGTCCGAAAAGCGCTCACCGCGCTTTATGCAGGATGTATACCGTTGGTACTACGAACGGGCCAAGTTGACGTTCGCCGCGCATCAAAAGGAGCTCATCCCCGTTACGGCGGCATCGCTCATGCCCTACCCGGGCCCGTGGATTTCGCGCGAGCTCGACGACCGCGTGCGCAAGACCGCTATGGTCCGCAGCGTGTTTACCCGCGAGCATGAGGGCTACCTGCGCATTTGGCGCCATGGTATCGGCGAGGCAAAGGCCTATGCGCGCCAAAACGCTGCAAGCTACCTGCGTTTCCAGAGCTTTTGGCCCAAGATCATGGACGGGCTTTGGCGTGACGCACAACTGATCAGTATCCTGGAGGGGGCCGAATGATCGACCGCCGCGCCCAGCGCGATAGTTCAATATCAATCTTTCGCATCATTGCCGTTGCATGCGCCATTTGCGTGCTGGTGTACTTTATTTTTGCCTTGGTGACCGGTATCGAGCCGATCGCCACGGTGATTGCCTGCGCGCTGCTGTGCATCTTTCTGTGCATCTTTATCTTTTTGACGCTCAATCCCGATTCGGTGCGCTCCCAGTACACCGAGGAGACGCTCTCGGTGGCCTCGGCCATGCTCGAGGACATTAAGGGCGGTCTGACGCAGGAGTCGGCGCGTTTGGTGTGCCGGCGCATTTTGCCCGAGACGCGCGCCATGACGGTGGCCATCACCGACGAGGACAACGTGCTTGCCTGCGCGGGCGAGTTTGAGGAAAAACTGCTGCCCGATACTCCCATCCACACGCTTGCCACACGCTACGTTATCGAACATGGCATCGTGCAGTCGTTCAACCGTATGGTGGATGTCGTGGGCTCGGACGGCTCGCACAACCAAGTTCCCGCCGGCATTATCGCCCCCATCAAGGTGGGCGATCGTACCGTCGGCACGCTCAAGTTCTACTACAAGACCCCGCGCGCCGTCGACCGTACCCAGTATGCGCTTGCCTCGGGCTTTGCCGAGATCTTGTCCACGCAGCTCGCCATCCACGAGCTCGAGGTGCAAAAGGAACTCACGGCGCGCGCCGAGGTGCGTGCGCTGCAGGCGCAGATTAACCCGCACTTCCTGTTCAACACGCTGAACACCATTGCATCGTTTACGCGCACCGACCCGCTGCGGGCCCGCGAACTGCTTCGTGAGTTCTCATCGTTCTATCGTGCTACACTCGACAACTCGGGATCGCTTATTCCGGTCTCGCGCGAGGTCGCACAGACCAAGCGCTACCTTACCTTTGAGAAGGCCCGCTTTGGCGAGGACCGCGTGCTTGCGACGTTCGATGTGTCCGAGGACGTGGAAGATACGCTGGTGCCGGCGTTCGTGATCCAGCCGATTGTCGAGAACGCCGTACGTCATGGTATGGGCGATGACGACGCCCTGAGGATCGACGTGACCGTTCACCAAGACGGCGAGGATGCAATCTTGATTGCCGTGGCCGATAATGGCGTGGGCATGGATGAGGGTACCGCCGCCAGACTGTTTGACGAGCGCTCTGCCCGTCCCGACGCCAGCTCTCCCCAGGGTGGCGGCGCCGGTGTGGCCATGCACAATATTTCGGAGCGCATCCATCGCTTTTATGGGCCGCACTCCTATACGCGTGTCGAATCGGCGCCGGGCAAGGGCACCAAAGTGCTCCTTCATCTTGATTTGTCAGAGAGCATCTTTGACATTCAAGAGTAAAATAAAAGGCTACGGGCTCAACGTCATGCGACGGATGCCCGGCGTAGTTAGTTGACGAAAGGTTTTATCCCTATGCTGCGTGCGATGATTGTGGATGATGAGGCGCCGGCTCGCTCGGAGCTTCGCTTCCTGCTCGAGCAAACGGGCAAGATCGGCACGATCACGGAGGCGTCGAGCGTCCGCTCCGCCATCGAGATGCTTATGGAAAGTCGCGTGGATGTCGTGTTTCTCGATATCTCGATGCCCGGTGCCTCGGGCCTGCAACTTGCCGAGGCGCTGCATAAGCTCAAAAATCCGCCGGCGATCGTGTTTGTGACTGCGTATAGCGACCATGCGGTCGAGGCATTCGACGTGGATGCCGTCGATTATCTGATGAAGCCGGTCGAGGAAGCTCGCTTGGATCGCGCGATCGAGAAGGTCATGCAACGCGCCAAGCCGGTTACGGACAGCAAGGTGACCATCGAGCGTATCCCGGTGGAAAAGGGCGGCCGCAAGGTGCTCATTCCCGTGGACGACATTCGCTTTATCATGGCCAAGGACGATTACTCCTGCATCTATACCGTCGATGATCGCTTTTTGTCGACGACCGCGCTGGCGCAGTTTGAGGCCAAGCTCTGCGATTTTGGCTTCTTCCGTGTTCACCGCCGCTATATCGTCAACTTGGCGTGCGTCACGGACGTTGAGACGGTGCCCTCGGGCGCCATCCAGCTGGGCATTACGGGCGTCGACGAACGCGTGCCGGTTTCGCGCCGCCGCGTCGTGCCGCTCAAGAAGGCCCTGAGCCTCTAGCACACTGGCCCCGCAGCCCTGTAGACCCATCGTCTGCGGAGCCGTGGGGCCTTTTTGTATGTATCTGCCGAATCGTTTTATGCGGAAGGGATCCCATGAACAGTGCAAGCGCCAAGCGTATCGACATCATCTCGGACACCCACGGCTATTTATCGCCTGCGCTCCTGGACGAGCTTGAGGGCGCAGACCTGATTATCCACGCCGGCGACCTTACGTCAGAGATGGACTACGAGCACCTATGCACCATCGCCCCCGTGCGGGCCGTACTGGGCAACAACGATTACTACCGCGACTACGGCCCCGATGTAGACCGTCTTGCGCTCTTTACTTACGAAGGCCTCAAATTCGCCGTAGCCCACTACCGCGAAGACCTTCCGGTGGGATCCGTGGACGTAGCCATCAACGGCCACACCCACGTAACCAAAGAAGCCCAAGTGGGCCGTTGCTTAGTCCTCAACCCGGGCAGCGCCAGCTACCCCCGAGGCACCCGAGGCCCCACCATGGCCAGAATGCTCGTCAAAGACGGCAAGATCCTAAGCACCAAGTTTATTGACTTGGACTAACCGCAACAAAAACGGGGGATGCAAGCCGCATCCCCCGTTTTTGTTTCAGCAAAAGGCAGAGCTTCAGCGACAACCTTAGACAACCCCGCCGAGGAGAACGGGGACCTCGAGCCGCGGAAGCGGCGAGGAACAACAACGACTCGAACAAAGTGACGGCAGGGAGGGTCTCCGGGGCTGGGGGCGGGGGTTAAGTTTGTCGCGAGTTCCGCACGCAAAGGAAAGCACTTAATGTGCTTTCCGTCTTGCGCAGGACTGTAGAGCA
>NZ_CAXTGI010000011.1:0-92548 GCF_964243765.1 Collinsella aerofaciens
AAGGCCTGGCGTTAGCATGTCGCGATTCAATCTCGAAAACAGCATTGCCCAGTTGACAAAACTATAGGAACACCCCCCTGTACGTGTGGCGCCAGGGCCATGCGCTCGAAAGCGTTGCCCAAACGCATGGTTCATCCGCACAAAGCCCATGGTCGCTATGGGCAAACATCGGTGCGCCTGCACATGGCTTTGAGTCTGTTTTCGAGCGAAAGTATGGCTGTCGATACGCATGCAATTCGCATGAAGTCCGGGTTCGTCCAAGAGTCCTATAAAGGAGGATTCGCATGAAACAGTTAGAGACCGACGTCGTTGTCGTTGCCGCGGGTCTGAGTGGCCTTGCCGCAGCGGTCGCTGCAGCCGAGGCAGGCGCTCGCGTCATTGCCCTAGAGAAGGCCCCCATTACCGGTGGCGCCGCCAACATGGGCATGGGGCCTGCCGCCGCTGGCTCTCCGCTTCAGAAGGCTTCGATGATCGAGGTCACGCCTGGCGAGCTCTTCCGTCGCCATATGTTCTACACCCATTACCAGGTCGATGCTCGCCTGGTGCGCGACTACTACTTTAAGTCGGGCGATACCATCGCATGGCTGCAGGATATGGGCGTGGTGTTTAACTCCGTGCGTCCGGCGTTCCGCGCCCGCGAGCGCACGCGCGCCTATTCCGACGGCGAGTACACCTGGCATGTCGTGCAGCCCGAGGATGGCTCGGAGCCCGGTCCTCGCGCGGCGACCACGATGACCAAGCGCATGACCGAGCGTGCCCAGGACCTGGGTGTCGAGTTTATGTTTGAGTGCCCGGGCACCGGCCTTATCAAGGGCGAGGACGGCGCCATCTGCGGCGTGACCGCCAAGGACAAGGACGGCGAGGAGTACCAAATCTCGTGCAAGTCTGCGATTGTCGCTACGGGCGGTTTTGGCCACAACGCTAAGCTCATCAAGGAGAAGCTCGACTTTGAGTGGGGTAAAGACCTGTTCTCGTTTGCCATTCCGGGCATGGACGGCGACGGCATCAACATGTGCCACGAGGTCGGCGGCGGCCACACCCCGGTGACCATGGAGCTCATGTATCAGATCCCCGACAACATGAACCACTTCTATGTCGAGGGCGCATTCCGTCAGCCGTGCTACTGGTGCAACCGCCTGGGCGAGCGCTTTATGCCGGAGGACGAGATCTTCAACACCACCTTTGTCGGCAACGCCATCAACCATCTTCCCGGCAAGGTCGCCTATGCCATCTTTGATTCCCGCATGCTCAAGCACTGGAAGAAGGATGGCCCGGATATCGTCAGCCACGTTCATCCGCACGACCTGTACGACGGCTTTGAGGAGCAGTGGAACCGCGACCTGGAGGCTGGCTACCCGGCGATTTGCCAGGCCGATACGCTGGAGGAGCTTGCCGAGAAGGCGGGTATCGACGTGGAGGGCCTGCTCGCCAACGTCGACGAGTACAACGAGATGTGCGACAACGGCTGGGACGACATCTTTGAGAAAGAGCGCGAGTTTATGAAGCCGCTCGAGAAGGGCCCCTTCTATTGCTGCAAGCAGTACTGTGGCGCCTACGGCACCCTGGGCGGCGTGCTCATTAACCACAAGATGGAGGTCATGACCGACGACTACGAGGTCATCCCTGGCCTGTACTGCGTTGGCACCGATGCCTGCACCATCTATGGCGACTCCTATAACTACTGCATTCCGGGTAACACCATGGGCTTCTGCCTTAACTCGGGTCGCATCGCCGGCGAAAACGCCGCCGCAGCCCTCTTTGAGGACGCGGGCGACGAGGAGTGGTCGTAACACCGCAGCTGTTCGCGCCTGCAGACACCCACGCGTTGGGTGCGGGCGGGGATTTGCCCTACAAGCGAGGCGCTCGGGATCGCTTTGGTCCCGGGCGCCTTTCTGGACAAGAGCGACGTTTTGAGGGGAACGAATGAAGCTAACGATTAATGGAGCCGAGGTCGAGGCACGCGAAGGGCAAAATGTCCTGGAAGCCGCGCTCGATGCCGGTATCTATATTCCGCATCTGTGTAAACATCCCGATCTTGAGGCCGTCGGCGGATGCCGTCTGTGCATGGTCGAGATCGAAGGCCAAGATGAGCCGGTGTGTGCCTGCAAGACGCAGGTTGCCGAGGGAATGGTCGTCAACACGACAGGCGAGCAGGCCGAGCGCGTGCGCAAGCTGGCAATGGAGCTTATCTTGGCCACGCATCCCGCCGATTGCACCGGCTGCCCCAAGTACGGCAAGTGCGAGCTGCAGTCTATGTATCAGTACATGGGAGTTTCGCCTGCGCGCTGGCGCACCAAGAGCCGTCCGGTCGCCACGGACGAATCGAACCCGCTGATCACCCATATGTTCACCCGCTGCATTCGGTGCGGTCGCTGCGTGCGCGCGTGCCGCGAGCTGCGCGGCGCCGGCGTCTTGGACTACCAGCGCACCGAGGACGGCATTCGCATTGGTACGGACGGCAGCGTGAGTCTGCAAGAGGCCGGATGCCGTTTTTGCGGTGCCTGTATCGAAGTGTGTCCCACGGGCTCGATCGTCGACACGCTCGATATGTTCGATGAGAACAAGTCCTATGCCGACAACGTGGTCCCCTGTCGCTCGGGCTGTCCCGCCCACGTGGATATCCCACGCTACCTGCGTCACATCCGTAACGGCGAGTACACCCGAGCCGCCGCGGTGGTGCGCGAGAAGGTCCCGTTCCCCGAGAGCCTGGGCGACATTTGCGTCCATAGCTGCCAGGATGCCTGCAAGCGCAACGAGCTCAACGGCACGCCGGTTTCGGTTTGCCGTCTTAAGCGCGCCGCGGCCGTGCGCGATGCGGGCGACTGGAAGGCCAACGTGCGCCATGAGCCGCTGAGCGGCAAGAGCGTCGCCGTTGTGGGTGCCGGTCCCGCCGGCTTGACCGCCGCACTCTATTGCGCCGAGAAGGGCCACAAGGTCGTGGTGTTCGAGGCCAACGAGAAGGTCGGCGGCCAGATGCGCTACGGCATTCCGGCGTATCGCCTGCCCGATGCCACGGTCGATGCCGAGGTTGCGACGATTTTAGAGATTGCCCAGGGTGATGACGCCGAGCCGCGCATTGAGCTGCGCTGTGGCGAGCGAATCGCCGAGCCCCAGGCGCTTTTGGAGCAGGGCTTCGATGCCGCGCTGGTTGCGGTGGGCACGCATGACGGAACGGTGCTTCCCATGCCCGGCCACGACCTCGAAGGCGTGCTGCGTAACACCGATTTTCTGAAGGCCGCCCGTATGGGCAGCGCCCCGGACCTGACGGGCAAGCGCGTCGTGGTGCTTGGCGGCGGCAACGTGGCGTACGACTGCGCCCGCACTGCCGTGCGTCTGGGTGCCGCCTCGGTCGATGTCGCCTGCCTTGAGGCCCAAGACGCGATGACCTCGACGCCCGAGGAGCGTGCCGAGGCCGCCGAGGAAGGCGTGGTCCTGCACGATGCCTATGCCTTTACCAGCATTAACGAGACCGAGGACGGTTCGGGCAAGGTCGGTTCCATGACGATCCGCAAGATCGAGCGGTTCTACTTTGACGAGAACCACCGCGCCGTCACCGAACTGCTCGACGGCGGCGAGAAGACCATCGATGCCGACTGCGTGATCTTTGCCGTGGGTCAAAAGCCCGAGGGCACGGCCCAGATGGGCCTTGAGCTTACGCACGGCCCGTATATCGTGGCCGATACCGAAGGCAAGACGAGCGTTGAAGGCATCTGGTCGGCGGGCGACTGCGTGACGGGTACCAAATCGGTGATCGCGGCAATCGCTGCAGGTCGCACGTGCGCCTCGGCCATCGACCGCGCTTTGGGTGGCGATGGCAACATCGACGAGGAGCTGACCGAGCATGATGCTCCCGAGCAGTGGATTGGCCGCGTCCCCGAGGGCTTCTACGACGATGCCGTGCAGCCCGAGTTTGTCGATGCCCAGACGCGTAAGGATAACTTCGATACGTTTGAGTGCCCCTATACCGACCATGAGGCTACGTGCGAGGCGAGCCGCTGCTTGCAGTGCGATTTGCGCCTAACGATCAGTACGCCGCGCCTGTGGAACGAATACTAGGAAAGGAGCGATAACCCATGACGATCATCAACTTTATGCCTGCGCATAAGCAGGCTCCCGTCGCGCTCTGGCTCCTTAAGAAGGACGTGGCGGCCGCTGCGGAAAAAATTGCAGGGGCCGGTGCCCAGGCGGTTTTGGTACCGGCAGGCGATGAGGTCTCTGCCGCGCTCGCGGATGCGTTGGGCGAGTCCTGCCGCGTGATCGAGTGCGACCCGAGCCTGGGCTTTGTCTATGCCAACGGTTCGGCCGCGGCCAAGATGCTCGACGGCGAAAAGCCTCTCCCATCTTGCTGCGAGGGCGATGGCGCCGACCGCTGCCTGAGCGGATCAGAGTTACTTGCCGCCGAAGGCAAGCGCTGGGTGTGGATTGACGGGGCCGAGGAGCCCGTTGAGGTCGACCGTGTCGTGAGTGCGGAATCCCTGGTTGCCGCGGCGGGCGCCGACGACGCTAAAGCGGTGGGGATTGGCTATCCCAGCGGTCTGCTGCTGAGGCCCGATGACACCTCAAAGATTGAGCTATGCAGCGACTACGTGCGCGTCTACACCGCCAAAAACTGCATGGCAAAGGCGCTTTTGGACATTTGCACGCTCTATCGTCACGAGAGCTGCGGACGCTGTGTCTTTGGCTACGAGGGCTCGCATCAGATTGCAACGATTCTTGCCGATATCTGCCGCAAGAAGGGCAAGCCGGGTGACTTGGCGCTCCTTCGCGACCTTTGCCCCGTGATGCAGGCGCAGTGCCTGTGCGAGCAGGGTCGCGTGCTGGCGCGCACGGTGCAGTCGTTCCTCGACCTGTTCGAGGGCGAGATTATGCAGCACACCACCAAGAAGGTCTGTGCCGCCGGGGAATGCCAGGCATTCTTGACCTTCCATATCCTCGCCTCCAAATGCCAGGCATGCAACAAGTGTGTCGATTCGGACGTTTGCGAGGAGGACGCGATTCTGGGAAGGCCGCGGTTCATCCACGTGATCGACCAAAAGGCTTGCACCCAGTGCGGTGCCTGCCTGGATATCTGCGACAACGGCGCGATCGTCACGGCTGGGGCCGTCAAGCCCAAGTGCCCGCCCAAACCCATTCCCTTTAAGCGCAAATAAGAGCGCCGACCCCTTCCGTTTTGTCCCTTGTAGGCATGCGGGAGGGGCCTTTGTTTATCTGCACGAGGTATTCCGCAAATACCGAGCGGGCCTTGGTTGCCTGGACGGTGCGCATGTTTTACGTCTGCCGTACGCTTTTTGCGAAGTACACACGGGCAGAATCCGTGTCCAAAATGCTCTGGAGAGGAGCGACCATGTCGTTTAAAGTGATGGCGATTTGTGCCGGCAGGCACGGTGGCAACGGCGAGGCTTTGGCCAAAGAGGCCCTTTGCGCGGTGCGCGAGGCTGGCGGCGAGGTCGAGCTGATCAATTTGTTCGACTATAACATCTTGCCCTGCACCGGTTGCGAGGGCTGCACCATGCAGATGGGAAAGATGGGCGCCGGCCTGCAAAAGGAATATCACGGCTGCGTTCTTAAAAACAAAGACGATGTAGATGCGATTATTCGCGAACTGCAGACCTGCCAGGGCGTGATCTTCTCGGTTCCGACCTACGACCTTACGCCCAGCTCGGTGTACACCCGCTTTGCCCAGCGCTTCTTGGCATACGAGCTTTCGTTCTTGCTTGCCATCGGTGCCGTAAAGGAGAATCCGCATACCGTTGCCGGCCTCATCTCCGTCGGCGGCTCCATGCACGATTGGCAGTCCCTGGCACTGGAGAGCCTGCAGGCGACTATGTTTACCATGTCGATGACTGTCGTCGATCGCTATATGGCGCAGCGCGACGGCCGCCCGGGCAATGCTTTTGTGTGGGGAGACGACGTGGAGTGGGGTGGACAGGTCGCCCGCGCCCACAAGATGGGCGAGAACATCGTCAAGGCCATTCGCACGCCTGTTGACGAGCGCTGCTGGCTGGGCGATCCGGATGACGGCGTGTGTCCCAACTGCCACAGCTCCCTGGTGTACCCCGGCGACAAGCATTGGGATGGGGTCGAGTTTCCCTGGGAGTGTGCGGTCTGCGGCGCGGGCGGCGATATCGTAACCGACGAGCGCACCGGTCGCCCCAAGCTCAAGATTGCCGAGAACGGCCTGATTCGCGACCGCAACGACGACCACGCGCGCGCCGAGCACCTCAACGAGATCAACAAGACCCGCGACGAGTTCTTCGCCCATATGGACGAAGTAAAGCCGCTCATGGAAAAGTACGCCAAGATGACGTTCCCCACGCTGGAGATTAAGCGCGACTAGTTTTGCCCAAGCCCCGCCCGGCCTACTTGCGGCAGTGCAGGTCGGCGCTGGTGCGGGGCTTAATCCTCGGCTCAAGAAAGCCAAGGTAGATTAGGGTGCGAATCGAGAGGTGGAACAAAAAGAGGTCCTCTCCCGATGCCAAGTCGTTACCGGTGATTTCCTTTATGCGGTTAATGCGATAGAGCAGCGTGTTTTTGTGAAGCGACAAGATCGCGGCGGTGCGCACCGTGTTACAGCTGTGCTGCATAAAGGCAAAGAGCGTCTCGACCAGCTCGGAATCGTGCGACTGGTCATGCTTCCAAAGTGCCCAGATTGCCGGATGGCAGTAGTTTATAAGGTTGATGTGGTCATTGCAGATGTCGAGCATTTCCATGTAGGTGTATTCGCAATAGCGATACACATGGGTGTCTTCGAGGATTTTGGTAAAGGTCGAGCCGTATCGAATGGCGGCGCGTGCCTGATTGAGGTGCGAACGCACATCGGTTGCCTGGGAAAACTCGTTGCTGATGCCAATGAACAAATTGTTCGTGGCAGCAACGCGGGCAAGGACCGCCTCATCGTTGGCGGGTAGCTGCGTGGAGGGCGGACGGCTTACCAGCGCCACGAGCTCACCTTCGTACATGGTGATAAGGCTATGGTGCAGTAGCGGCTGCAATTGTCCTCGGATGCTCTCCGCCTCGCGCGCCTCGAGCTGGGAATCTTTTTTGAGCAGGCATACAACGTAGAGGGCGGGAAGCGGCGCAAAGCCGACGAGCTGCATTTTGCGTGTGCAGGTGATGGGGTTGGGGATTTCGTCGTCCAGGAGGCGCGAGAGAAAATATGGCCCCTGTTGCGGGCCGCCCAACGAAAGAAAGCCGCCTTTCTGCAGTTCTTGCGCGAGCAGTCGGACAAAGAACTCAAAGACCTCGCGATCGCTATCGCCAAAGGCGTGATTGCGTTCGATCATCATTGCCCGGCCCAGACACGTGCCGTGCACCTTGATCGCATCGGTCATGGTGTTGAGGCGGAACATGTCGTTATAGCGTGTAAGCGGGCCTGTCGAGCGGGCAATCTCCTCGTCTAAGCCGCATTTGATGATGTATCGCACGGCTTCGTCCTGCAGCATGTCGCCTTCGGAGAGCTCGGCGCGGGTGATGGCTGCAAAGGGGGAGTCGTCGGCATCGTCAAGTTCAAAGCCGCCGCGGGCAGCGTAGCGGTAGACGGGATCGACGACGAGCACCGGGTTGCCCATAACGGTAGAGGCCGTTTGCGTGAGGTTCTTGAGCCCCGTGTCGTTCAAGAGCGCCTCGAGCAGCGCTTGCTTTGCGGTAGACGTATCGGTGGTACTCGGTTGCATGGGTGTCCCTTCTGCCGCGTCTTCGCCGTAGTCGACGCGTGACCAAATTATTATCGCAGGCTGTGCAGTATTAGGTTGTTTAAAAAGGTGAGTGTGGCGGTCGTTTCCTCGAACGGGGACGGTGTCGTTGTTGTTGGGGTTGTCTCGATCTGTAACAGGTGGGTCCGGTTTTGGTCTGTAGTTGTTACAGATTGAGATGTTTCGGCAGGACGGTCTTCGTTTGTCTAAATCTGTAACACGAGGGACGGTTTTTACTGAGTAACTGTTACAGATCTAGATCTTTCGGCAGGCTAGATTGGTTTGTCTCAATCTGTAACAGTTGCTCGGCAAAATAGGGTCTTACTGTTACAGATCGAGACAAACCGACGGGCCGCCCCGCCCCATCCACCTGCCGCTGCCTGCTGTCTGCCGATTTCCGTTGCGCCACTGTGCCCCCATGCCATATCCTCTAGACAACTACGCGGCAACATCGCCGCCGCGCCTACAAGAGAGGAATGTCCATGACCGCACCCGCATCCAAACTGCTCCAGCCCATTACGGTTGGCCCCCTTGAGCTCAAGAACCGCATTATGTTCCCGCCGCTGACCACCGGCTACGAGGAGCGCGACGGTTCCATTGGCGAGCGCAGCCTGGCTTTTTACGAGCGCCTGGCCCGTGGCGGCGTGAGCTACATCGTCATCGGCGACGTTGCTCCTGTTATGACCGCAAGCCCCACGCCCAAGTTAGCGACCGACGCCCAGATCCCCACGTTTAAGGCGCTGGCCGACGCCGTTCACAAGCACGGCGCCAAGGTCGCGCTGCAGCTGTTTCACCCCGAGTACGACGTGCCCGGCGTCGGCCGCATGGTCATGGGTTCCATGGCCGCCGCCAAGGCTGCGCAGGAGGCCAAGGCCGCCGGCGACGAGGAGACCTTTGCCGCCAAGATGGCCGAGTCCAACGAGATCCGCAAGCAGGCCTACGCCAAGCTGCACCACGACATGCAGCACTTTGTGAACGAGGCGAGCGTAGAGCAGCTCACCCAGATCAAGGAGGCCATCGCTGCCTCGGCCGCCCGCGCGCAGCAGGCCGGCATCGACGCCATCGAGGTTCACGGCGACCGTCTGGTGGGTTCGCTGTGCTCGGCCATCCTCAACCAGCGCACCGACGAGTACGGTGGCTCGTTCGAGAACCGCGTTCGCTATGCGCTCGAGGTCGTCGCCGCCATTAAGGAAGCCGCGCCGCAGCTGATGGTGGAGTACAAGCTCCCCGTGATCATGGAGAACCCCGACGGCACGCCGCGCGGCAAGGGCGGCCTGCAGCCCGATGAGGCCTGCGAGTTTGCCAAGCTGCTCGAGGGCGCCGGCATCGACATGATCCAGGTTGCACAGGCCAACCATACCGGCAACATGGGCGACACCATTCCGCCCATGGGCGCCATGCCCTACAACTGGACGCTGCCCGTGGCCGAGCGCGTCAAGGCCCTGGTCTCCGTGCCGGTGGCCACTGTCGGCCGTGTTGTTTCGGTCGAGGCCGGCGAGAAGATTCTGGAAGACGGTTCGGCCGATATCATCGCGTACGGCCGCTCGCTCATGTGCGACCCCGACATTGCGCTGAAGGCCGCCACGGGTGAGCCCATTCGCGAGTGCCTCAATTGCAACAAGGGCTGCGTCGACGCGATTCAAAACCGCAAGTACATCTCGTGCGTGCTCAATGCCGAGAACGGCGACGAGGCGACCATCGCCATCAAGCCGGGCGAGGGCGACAAGAAGGTCGCCGTGGTGGGCGGCGGTATTGCCGGCTTGGAGGCCGCGCGCGTGGCGGCCAAGCGCGGCTACGACGTGACCGTCTATGAGGCGAGCGATCACTTGGGCGGCCAGATTGTGCTGGCAGCCGCGCCTCCGCGCAAGGACGAGATCATGCGCTCGGTCGAGTACTACGAGAAGATTCTGCCCGGCCTGGGCGTGAAGGTCGAGCTCAACCATGCCGCTACGGCCGAGGATCTCAACGCCGCCGACGCCGCGATTGTGGCCGTGGGCGCACACGACGTGGTCATCCCCGTTCCGGGTGCCGACTCGGACAAGGTCGTCTCGAGCTGGGACGTGCTGGCCGGCAAGGTGGAGCTCAGCGGGCGCGTTGCCGTCATTGGCGGTGGCCTGGTGGGCACCGAGACTGCCGAGTACCTGCTGCAGCACGGCTGCGAGGTGGCGATCGTCGAGATGCTCGACAAGATTGCCGCGGGCGAGTCCGAGACCATTCTGCCGCTGATCATGAGCGACTTCGCCGCCCACAACGTGGAACAGCACGTTAAGACCCGCCTGACCGCCGTTACCGACGAGGGCGTGGAGGCCGTGCACACCACCGAGGACGGCCCCGAGGAGCCGGTGAAGATCGCCTGCGATTACGTGGTGATGGCCGTGGGCTCCAAGGCCAACGCGTTTGACCTGGATGGCGTGACGGTGCCCGTGACCTGCGTGGGCGACTGCTCGGGCGAGCGCACCGCCGACATTGCGAGCGCCATTCGCACGGCGTATCACGCGGCCAACGAGCTGTAGTTGAACATCGCGGCCAGGCGGGGCGGTAGCACGGATCCGCCTCGCCCGGCTGTGTCCCGTCGGGTGTCAACCGGTGCGGGGCCTGCAAGCGCAGCAGGCCCCGCCCTTTTTGTTTTGCTTCGGTGGATGGCAATGCGCGGTAATCATGAGGAGTAAGGACGTCTACTGCCTTGCCGATTACTCAAAATTATTGGGGGAGGGGTTAATAACTATATCCTCTATGCCAAAGGACATAAAGAGGTGTCAATTATGTTGACAGGCGAATGACGATTGGCTGCGAGTCAGCTACCAGCGTAAATAATCGATAAAGAAATGTCGTAAATTGGTGCCAAATGCCCAGATAACGCCGCGTCTATTTTAATTAACTGCTTTGAGCAAACAGTAAAATGCTACTATCTAACATGCACGTAAGAAAGCAGATTAACGGTTAAGGCTAAGAAGTGGCAGGTATGTCGGAAGCAACAAGGACTCGCACGCATGCGCCCGAGGTTAGGCAGCGCGCCGTCGAGGTCCTCCAAGAGGGGGTCGGTCATCGCGCCCTCGCCGCGGAGCTCGGCATTCCCCAGGCCACGGCTCGTCAGTGGGCCCGCGCATATGCCGTGGGCGGTGCCGACGCCGTTCTCAACGCCGGTTCGCATCATCACACCTATTCGTACGAAGTTAAGCTCGCCGTGGTCAAGGACCGCTTGGAAAACGGCTTAACGGTTCGCGAGGCCATGATCAAGCACAAGATTCCTAGCGAGTCTTCGGTCAAGGCTTGGTGCCGTCAGTACCGCGAGAGCGGTGAGTCCGCACTGGTCGATAAGCCGCGCGGTCGCAAGCCGCGCGTTAAAAAGGCGGAATAGCAAACGGGATGGTGCACCCACAGGGGCGCATTTTTCTTGCCGCCCCTCTGCTCCAATGCGGGCGTGCCCTTACCCCGTACGCCTAAAACTCCCCAGTTGACCGAAAACCCGCCGCCGCTACTCCTCAATTGAGCTATAACGTTAAACAATTGCAGCGTTTTAGCATGGGGGAGTGATGGTATGACGCTACTGTATTTCCTTACCCTGTTTCCGCTGGTACCGGCGCTGGGCATGCTGCTCGCGCGCGGTGACCGCGCCCGCGATGCGGCGGGGCTCATAGGCTCCGGCATTATTATGGCGGTGACAGTTGTAGTCGCCGTCATGTTTTTTGGCACGGGTCCGCAGAGCTTTGAGGTTGCCCCCGGCACCTCGCATGTGCTCTCGATCATCAGTTCCGTTATCGACGTCATCCTGTGCGCTGTCATCCTGTACAACGCGTACAAATATAGGAACGCGCTCACCACGGTGCTCGGCATAGTCCAGCTGGTGGGCTCGCTCGCCTTTGCAGCCATGACGCTGCCCGCGGCCGAAGCCGTCACGGCAACGCCACTCTACCTGGACTACATGAGCGTGATCATGGTCCTCGCCGTCGGCATCGTTGGCAGTCTAATCTGCTTGTATGCCCTGGGCTACATGAAGGACTTCCAGGCCCATGACGAGCACGAGGCCGTGCTGCGCGGGCAGACCGCGCCCGACCGTCGCCCGCAGTTCCTGGCGCTCATGTTCCTGTTCCTCTCGGCCATGTTCGTCATCGTGACGAGCGACAACCTTGAGTGGCTGTTCTGCGGCTGGGAAATCACCACCGTGTGTTCGTTCCTTATGATTGGCTACACGCGTACGCCCGAGGCCATCAAGAACGCCTTTACCCAAATCATCCTCAACATGCTGGGCGGCATCGCGTTTTTGGCCGGACTTATGTATCTGCACGTTAACGGCATGCCGCTGACCATCTCGGGCATGATCGAGCTTTCCGGCACCGGAACCGCGCAGTCCGCGCTGCTGGTGATGCCGGTCATCCTGTTGTCGCTCGCCGCGCTCACCAAGGCCGCACAGATGCCGTTCCACACTTGGCTGTTGGGTGCCATGGTTGCACCCACTCCCACGAGCGCCCTGCTGCACTCGTCAACCATGGTCAAAGCCGGCGTGTTCCTGATGGTCAAGCTGAGCCCACTCTATGCCATCTACCCCGTGACCGGCTTTATGGTCACGAGTGTGGGCGCCATCACGTTTTTGCTCGCTGCCCTCATGGCCATCTCGCAGAGCAATGCCAAACGCGTGCTCGCGTACTCCACCATTTCCAACTTGGGCCTCATCAGCGCCTGCTTGGGTGTCGGCGCGCCCGAGGCCGTGTGGGCCGCCATCTTCCTGATCCTGTTCCACACGGTGGCAAAGTCGCTGCTGTTCCTGTGCGTGGGCACGGCCGAGCATCATATCGGCAGCCGCGATATCGAGGACATGGATGGCATGTTCAGCCGCATGCCGCACCTGACGCGCCTGATGATGCTGGGTATCATGGGCATGTTTGTGGCGCCGTTTGGCATGCTCGTGTCCAAGTGGGGCGCCCTGGTGGCGTTTGCGCAGACCGGCAACGTGCTCATGATCATGGTGCTTGCCTTTGGCTCGGCCGCGACCTTCTTCTTCTGGGGCAAGTGGCTTGCTAAGCTTTCGGGCGTCGATCCCACGGCTCAAAACGTTGAGGTCAATGTCCATAAGACCGAATGGATGGCCCTCAACACCATCGCCGCGCTGCTGATTCTGTGCTGCGTGGCGTTCCCGGTTATCTCGAGCGGTCTGGTGTCGCCTTACTTGGCCATGGTGTTTGGCCGCGTGCCGTACGTTATTGGCAAGGATGCCATGTATCTGATGGTGGTTATCGTGGCGTTTATCGCCGTGGTGCTGCTGACTTCATTCCGCGTGAGCAACAAACCGCACGTAAACGTATATCTTTCGGGCGTGGGAACCGACAAATACCGCCATTTCCGCGGCTCGATGGGACACGAGGTGAAGGCCGAAAAGCGCAATTGGTACTCGGAGGACGCCCTTGGCGAGAAGCGTATTGGCCCCGCGGGTAGTGTTGTTTGCTGTGCCATCATCCTGTTTGCGCTGCTGTGCTGCGCGTGGATTGGGCCCGAGAGACTCGCCATGAGTGCGCCCTCGGTGCTGCGCGGCAAGTATTTTGAAGGCTCGGGCGTCGTGGGCATTTTTATTGGCACCGTGGCGTTTGCCTTGATTGCGCCGCTTGTGGGCGGCCTGATCGACGGCGTTGACCGCAAACTTTCGGCTCGCATGCAGGGCCGCGTGGGCCCGCGCTTGCTGCAGCCCTTCTACGACGTTGCCAAGCTGCTGCGCAAGGCTCCCGCCAGCGTAAACACCATGGACGATACCTATATGGCGTGCGCGCTCGTCTTTACCGTGGTGGGCGGCGGCATCTTTGTGTCGGGCTCCAACACGCTGCTGTGCGCCTTTATGGTTACGCTCGCCGCGATCTTTGTGGTGCTGGCGTCCGCCTCGACGCAAAGCCCGTTTGCCCAGGTTGGCGCCGACCGTGAGTTGCTGCAGGTTATGAGTTACGAGCCCGCCGTTCTGCTGATGAGCGTGGGCCTGTACCTTGCCACCGACAGCTTCGATTCCATCGCCGTGACGGGGCAGCCGGTCCCCATCATCGTGTACAGCGCGCCCATTTTCCTCGCGCTGCTCGCGGTGCTTACCATCAAGCTGCGCAAGTCGCCGTTCGATTTTTCGTATTCGCATCACGCGCATCAGGAGATCGTCCAGGGCGTCGCCACCGAGATGAGCGGCGGCACGCTGGCCAAGATGACCCTTATGCACTGGTGCGAGACCGTACTGTTTTTGATGTGGGTGGGCATGTTCTTTGTTTGGGACAACCCCGTGAGCTGGGTCGTAGCCCTGGTCGTGATGGTCGCGACGTACTTTGTCGAGGTGCTGATCGACAACACCTTCGCCCGTAGCACCTGGCGCAGCTGCTTTAAGCTCGGCTGGGGCGTGGCGCTGGTGTTTGGCCTGCTCAACCTTATGCCCATCCTCGTCGACGTGTTTATTTAGGAGGCGGCATCCATGGATCATAAAATGTCGCGCTCGCCGTGGGTTATTCATTACGACGGTTCGAGCTGCAACGGATGCGATATCGAGGTGCTGGCCTCGCTCACGCCGCTGTTCGATGCGGAGCGCTTTGGCGTGGTCAATACCGGCAACCCCAAGCATGCGGACATCTTTTTGGTGACGGGCTCGGTCAACGCTCAGAACTTGCCTGTCGTGCGCCAGATTTACAACCAGATGCTCGAGCCCAAGTGCGTGGTGGCGTGCGGCATCTGCGCGTGTTCGGGCGGTGTATTCCGCGATGCCTATAACGTGATCGGCGGCGTGGACCGAGCGATTCCCGTGGACGTGTACGCGCCCGGGTGCGCCATTCGCCCCGAGACGGTGATCGATGCCATCGTGGAGGCGTGCGGCATCCTGGACCAGAAGGAGGCCGTGATGCGCGCTGGCGGTGACCCGCTTACCGTGGGCGGCGCTGCTACCTGGGACGGTGGCGTTGAGCTGGGCGAGGACGGGTTTGTGACTGCGGGGGCCGGGACTGACGGTGCCGGTGACGCGCATGCCGGGAAGCCTGCTGCGCCCGCCGCTGGCGACGCACCTGCTGAGACTCCCGCCGCTGCAAAGGAGGTCGAGTAATGCAAAAGGCTATCTATACCACCGTCGGGATTGACAAGCTCCTGCCGCATGTCCAGGCGCTCAAGGGCGTCGGCGCGCGCTTTGTGCAAATGCACGCCGAGCGCAATGTCGACGATGGCACGTATCGCCTGGTCTATACGTTTATCAACGTTCGCTCTGCTCAGGAGCATATTGCGCAGGATGGCAGCTATCCGATCGAGAACCTGGTGGTTGAGGGAATTGATCGGTACCAGGAGATTCCGTCCATCAGCTCGTACTATCCGGCGATATTCCCGTTTGAAAACGAAGCGCACGACCTATTCGGTCTTGCCATCACCGATATGCAGATCGACTTTAAGGGCTTTTTCTACCAGGTCTCGACTGCCGAGCCCATGAGCGTTATCACGCCCGAGGTGAAGGCTGCGCGAGAGAAAGCCATGAAGGTCCGTGCCGCTGCCGAGGCCAAGGCGCGCAAAGCCGCGGCAGAGAAGGCTGCCGCCACCACGGCCGCCGCGGGGAAGGGCGCTGCCAGCGCCGGCGATGCCGCGGGCGCCGCTGCTCAGCCCGCTGCGGCTGCCGGCTCCGATGCTCAACACGATGAAGCTGCCGCGAAGGCCGCGCTCAAGGCTGCCGAGATGGAGGCAAAGCTCGCCGCCATGGATCCCGAGAAAGCGGCCAAGGTCCGCGCGGCGCTTGCCGCCAAGGCCGCCCGCGACAAGCAGAAAAAGGAGGCGTAAAGTCCATGGCACATCGCTCCGTTATTCCGTTTGGCCCGCAGCACCCGGTGCTGCCCGAGCCGCTTCATCTGGACCTGGTGATCGAGGACGACCGCGTCATCGAGGCAATTCCGCAGATCGGCTTTGTGCACCGCGGACTCGAGAAGCTCACCGAAAAGCGCGATATGCATCAGTTTGGCTACATCGCCGAGCGCATCTGCGGCATCTGCGCCGTGGGTCACAGCTACGGCTATGCCAGCGCTTGCGAGCGCATGCTCGACATCGAGGTGCCCGGCCGCGTGCAGTATATCCGCACCATTCTGCATGAGCTTTCGCGCATTCACTCGCATCTGCTGTGGCTGGGCCTGCTCGCCGATGCCTTTGGCTTCGAGGCGCTGTTCTATCGTTCGTGGACCCTGCGCGAGCAGATTCTCAAGATCTTTGAGAGCACGTGCGGTGGTCGCGTGATTCTGTCGATCAACGAGATCGGCGGCCTTAAGCACGACATTGAGGACTCCGAGCTGGCCGGCATTGTCCAGACGCTCGACGCCATGCGCCCCGACTACGAGGCCCTGGTGCATACGTTTTTGGACGACGACAGCTGTGGCGAGCGTCTGCATGGCGTGGGCGTGATCAGCAAGAAAGATGCGCTGGAGCTTTCGATGGTCGGCCCGTTTGGGCGCGCCTCGGGCGTGGACTACGACGTGCGCATGTTCGGCGACGGTGCCTATGCGGACCTGGCTGCGTTTGAGCCCATCGTTGCTACCGATGGCGATTGCTATGCCCGCTGCCAGGTGCGTTGTGCCGAGGTCACGCAGGCTATGGACATCATCAAGGAGCTTGTGGGCAAGATTCCGCACGACGGTATCGGCGGGCGCACCAAGCTTACGCCGGCCGACGGCGCGCGCGGCGAGATTGTGATTGAGCAGCCGCGCGGCGAGGCGTATTACTATGTGCGCGGTAACGGTACCAAGAACCTAGACCGCTTTCGCGTACGCACGCCGACGTCGCAAAACCTGGCGGGTCTGACGCATGCGCTGCAGGGCGTGCTCATTGCCAACGTGCCCATGATTATCCTGACCATCGACCCCTGCATTAGCTGCACGGAAAGGTAGGCGCGGCATGAGTTTGCTGACATTTGCCAAGACGGCCTTGGGTTCTATGGTCAAGCAGCCGGTCACGGTGTGCTATCCGCAGGAGAAGCTCGCGGCACCCGAGCGCCTGCGTGGGCATATCGTCAACGACATGGATGTGTGCATCTGCTGCGGCATGTGCGCGCGCCGCTGCCCGGCGGGCGCGCTCGCGGTCGATCGCAAGGGCGGTACCTGGTCGATTGACCCGTACGCCTGCGTGGTGTGCGGCGAGTGCATCGAAAGCTGCCCCAAGCACTGCCTGACTATGGACACCGCCCGTACTCCGGTTGCGGCGGATAAGACTCCCACGGTAGAAACCAAGCCGGAATAGCGCGAAAACGGGGCCGGTGGGGCAAAATTGCCCCACCGGCCCCGCGCGTGAACGCGTGTGCGGGCCGCCACGCGACCCGTCCAGCCCGAAAATGACCCGTCTGCCACGAAATGGGCCCATCTACTACGTTTAAGCCGCTACCCTCAACCATGGCGAAAAACGCAAAAGCAAAACTGCAGGTAGAACGTCTGCGATTTTGCATGAAAAGCGGATATGGTCGGGGGTATCGAGTCAAACGTAGTAGATGGACCGATTTCGTGGCGGGCGCTGTCAGCCGATCTCCGCGGGCGGAAGAAAACGGATCATTTTTGTCCCGCGAGGCCTGGGATGGTATCCGTGCGGGACTATCCGAACAAAACTATGTCGGTTTACTACGATGAATTCGACATTCCCGACCATGACTGCATTTTTCTAAATATTGCAAGCGCTCTACCTGCGGTTTTGCAAGCGCGCAATTTGCTGTGGTTGAAGGTTGGCGATTCATCGTAGTAATCCGGCATAGTTTTGAAATGGCGTTAAATCGGTAGCAGCGATTTTGCTATGCCGGGGGGCTCGGTCTTTGGGCAACTACCCTCGCAGGTAGGCGATGGCGATCTGCGTGCGGTTGCGCAGGCCCATTTTGGCAAGGATTGAGCTGATGTGGTTGCGCACGGTGCCTTCGCCCATATAGGCGGTGGCGGCAATCTCCTTGTTGTCGAGGCCACGGGCGATGAGCTCGGCGACTTCGAACTCGCGGTCGGTCAGGCCGGCAAAGGCCGCGGGCCGGCGGGTCGTGCCCGCCTCGACGCCCGTTCCGTCAAAATCGATGTCCTCGATCGCCTTTCCCTCGAGCACGCGTTTGCCGTCCATGACCTGCGCCAACGCCGGCGGAATGGCGGCGACATCGGTTTTGATCAGGTAGCCGCGGGCGCCCAGTTTGAGCGCCGACACAATGTACTCGTCATCCGAGAATGTCGTCAGAAACACCACGCGCGCCGAAGGGTCGCGCTCAAGGATCTCGCGTGCCGCCGAAAGACCGTCCCGCCCCGGCATCTGAATGTCGAGCAGTGCGATATCGGGCGCGTGTTCGGCATAGAGCGAAACCGCATCGTTGCCGTTGGCGCCGGTGCCCACTACCTCGATCTGCGGCTGGGCGCCCAGGATAATCTTGAGCGAATCGACCACCAAGCGGTCGTCGTCGACAACGATGAGCCTCATCAGTCCTCATCTCCTTGCTGTTTGGGAACGGTGGCAAACACGCGCCAGCCGCCGGTGCTGGCACGCGGGCCGGCGGTGAAGGTGCCGCCAAGCGCCTCGATGCGCTCGCGCATGGAGGCGAGCCCCATGCCCTCCGCGGCGCCGCGGCTGCTTGCTTGGACCCCGCCCGTGCCATCGTCGGTAACGATGAGCTGGTAAAACGACGGATGCTCCATGCATCGTACAGTGACAGCATGGGCGCAAGCGTGGCGCATGGTGTTGGAGAACGCCTCGCGCAGGACCGCCGCAAAGCAGTTGGCGACGTTTGCGGGTGCATGCTCGGCCATAACTTCAAGCTCAATCTGCGGACCGCCGTCCGAGCGCGCGCCTTCGACAATGCGTTCGAGCTGCACGGAAAGGTCGACGGCGTTGTCGTTGAGCGCGTGGACGCTGGTGCGCACAAGCTGGAGCGCCTCGTCAACCGTGCGTTTGACGTCGGCGAAATCGGCGGCAACCCTGGGCTCGTCGGCGTGCACGACGCGCAGGGCCTCGGTCTGCAGCGAGGCGCGCGTGAGCTGGTGGCCGACGTTATCGTGGATCTCGCGCGCGATACGGGCGCGTTCGGCGAGTGTCGCGAGCTCGACTTCGTAGTCCTGGCGATCGGCAAGGTCGCGGTTGCGCGCTTCGAGCGCGAGAGCTCGTTCCTGCAGCTCGTCGCGGATGCGGCGCATGCGCTGCTGCTCGCGCTCCAACTGGGCGGTACGTAGCGATAACAAGGTGGCGGCAACTGAAAGGATGGCGGTCAGTAGAAGCGTTCGGGCGGTGAGCGCGTCGGCGCGTAGGTCCGCGACGAGTGCAAAGACAAAGGCGACGCCAATGCCCAACGCGACCCAAACGTGTTCACGGCGCACGCGCCGCGCAATGTCATAGAGGGCGAGAGGCGCAAACGGCACAAACGGCGGCGCAAAGACGGCCGCGATGATGTAAGCGTAACTCGCGGCCTTGCTTACACGGCGTGTGCGTTCCCCCTGTGCGACCTCGGCCAGCGAGGTGGCGATAACGCCAAGGCAAAACGCCGCGACCAGGCGGGCGTCCACAGCAAGGCCCGTGGCGGCCGCAATGCAGCACGCCAGCACGATCGATTTGTCGAAAAGCCTGTTCATACGGGTATTGTACGCGATGCTGCGCGCGGGGGAGGCGCCGCCCGGGGCAACCGTGACATTCTTCCCGCGCGGCAAAGCGGCGTCGATTGCTCGCGCGAGCGGGGGTTTCGCCTCCGCCCCCTCGCACTCGTGACAAAGCTCACTGGTGCGCGCCGGCGGCTCCTGCGATGATGCAATCGTACCGGGCCGCAATCAACAGAAGGGCCGCCTCATGACAGACATCGTCCACGTCGAAAACCTCGTCAAGCGCTACGACGATCTTATCGCGCTCGACCACTTTAACCTGAGCATCGCCCCTGGCGAGATCTTTGGCCTGCTGGGCCCCAACGGCTCGGGCAAGACCACATCCATCAACTGCATTCTGCAGCTGCTCGCCTACGACAAAGGCACCATCGAGCTGTTCGGCGAGCCCATGACGCCCGCCCGCTATGACCTCAAGCGCCGCATCGGCGTGGTGCCACAGCAGGTGGCGGTGTTCGACGAGCTCACCGTGCGTGAGAACATCGACTATTTCTGCAGCCTCTACGTTAACGATCGCAAGCGTCGCCGTGCGCTGGTGGACGAGGCGATTGACTTTGTCGGGCTGGGTGACTTTACCAAGTTCCGCCCCGGCAAGCTCTCGGGCGGCCTGGCGCGTCGCCTCAACATCGCCTGCGGTATCGCGCACAAGCCCGAGCTCATCTTTTTTGACGAGCCCACGGTGGCGGTCGACCCGCAGAGCCGCAACGCCATCCTGGAGGGCATCTGCCGCCTGCGCGACGAGGGCGCCACGGTGGTGTATACCAGCCATTACATGGAGGAAGTCGAGCAGATTTGCAGCCGCATCATGATCATGGACGGCGGGCGCGTGCTGGCGCAGGGCACTAACGACGAGCTCAAGCGCATGATTCAGATGGGCGAGCGCGTGACGGTCGAGGTCGGCGCCGTCGAGTCGGCCACGGTCGAGCGGCTGCGCGCCCTCGAGCACGTGCTTTCAGTCGAGCTGTCCGGCGGCGAGCTCGTCTGCACCTGCGAAGCGAGCCCGCATAACCTGGTCGACATCCTCGACACGCTGCGCGCCGCCGACGTGGCGCTCGGCCGCGTGTGGAGCGAGCCGCCGACCCTCAACGACGTGTTCCTCGAGATCACCGGCCGCGAGCTGCGCGACTAGGGGGCAGCCATGTTCAACACCATCATCACCACGGTCAAGACGCTGCTGCGCCGGCCGAGCACGTGGGTTTGGGGCGCTCTCTTTCCCATCGCGCTTTCCACGATGTTCATGTTTATGTTTGCGAACCTCAGCTCCGACGGCACGGTCGATCCGGTGCCGGTTGCCATCGTGGCGGACGAGGCCTGGGACGCCTCGACCTTTAAGAACGTGGCGGCTTCGCTTGCCAAGGAAGGCGACGACCAACTGCTCGAGATCCACGAGTGCGACGACGCAGCCGACGCGAGCCGTGCGCTTAAGGCCGGCGAGGTCGCGGGCATCTATACGGTCGACGACGCGGGCACGCCCAAACTCACGCTGCTATCGAGTTATGACGGCTCGCGTGCGTCGTCGGTGCTCACCGATCGCAGCATCCTGGAGACGGTGGCAAGCTCGTATACACAAAATGCCGAGCTCATGTCCCAAATTGCCCAGGACAACCCAGCGGCGCTCGCCGACCCGGAGGCGGTTGCGCGCGCCCTGTCGCTCGAGGGCGGCACCCGCCGCGTGAGCCTGACGCGTACCACGCCCGATGGCACGGTCATCTACTACTATGCGCTCTTTGGTCTGGTGGCGATGATGTCTGCCGAGTTTGCCGCCTTGAGCGTCGTCGATCTGCAGCCCAATCTGTCCGGCCTTGGCGCACGTCGCTGCGTGGGTGGTCTTTCCAAAACGGCGTCACTGGCCGGTATCTTTGTGGGCTCGTGGCTGGTCTCCTTTGCCTCGATGGCGATTGCGATCGGCTACGTGCGCCTAGTCGTGGGCATCGACTTTGGCGGGCGCGAGGGACTGTGTTTGGTGGGCGGCGCCGCTTCCGCGCTTGCCGCCACGGGCTTGGGACTCTTTGTGGGCACGCTTCCCGTTAAGGGCGGCAAGGCGTCCAAGTCGGGCATCCTCACGGGCTTTGCCACCACGTGCGCCCTGTTCGCCGGCCTCTACGGCGAGCCGGCGATGGCGCTTGCCGACGACGTCGCCCGCGCCTGCCCGGCCGAGTGCTGGCTCAACCCCGTCAAGCTCATCTGCGACATGTTCAACCGCCTGTATTTCTTTGAGGACCTGGGCCCCTTTGCCGTTCGCGCGGGCGCACTCGTCCTGATGGCCCTGGTGTTTGTCGCCGCCGCCACGCTGATCTTTGGAAGGAGCCGCTATGAGCACCTTTAAGACTGCGCTTCGCATGGCGCTCGCACACCCGCTCTATCTGCTTATCTATACGGTGTTCATCTCGCTCATGGGTGTGTTTATCGCGGCATCGGTGAGCTGGAACTCGTCGCAGCTCACCGAGTACAAGCCCTACGATGCCAACGTGATCGTGGTCGATCGCGACGACAGCGATCTTTCGCGTGCGCTTACCAAGCATCTGGGTTCGCGCTTTGAGCTGGTCACGGGCGTCGGCGACGGCACCTACGACCTCGCGGACGCGCTCTCCAAGAGCAACAGCGCCAAGGGCAGTGCCGACTGCGTGTTCTTTATCCCGGAGGGGTTTGAGGACGACCTCGTTGCAGCCGCCCGCGCGGGGGAGTCCCTGCCCAAGCTCGATGTGACCTACGGTGCCGGCACCATGGCGGCGGCGCTTTCGTCTGCCGAGGCCTCGCGCTTGATCTCGCTCGCGGGCGCTGCAGCCGCACTTGAGCCCGCCGCCTCTAGCGGCGACGTTGCCAAGGCCGCCGAGCATGCGGCCGCGAAGCGTGCCGAGGTCCAGATCGAGCAGGTCAAGGTTGACTCGACAGCCGCCGCCACGCTCGAGTCGTACTTCAACTTTGGCGCGTACGCGATTATCTCGTCGGTCATCGTGTCGGTGGGGCTGGTGTTCTCGGGCATGAACGAGCCCGAGCACGTACGTCGCATGGATGCCGGTCCAATCCCCGGGCGCCAGCGTTCGCTTGCCGTGTTTGCGGCCGCCGCCGTGATCACCGTCTGCATCTGGGTTGTGTCGAGCATGATGGGCGTCGTGGGCTTTGCCGGCGCGGTCGCCGAGGTCGGCGTGGGCCGTGTATGTCTGGCGCTGGCGGCGACGTTTGCCCTGGCGTGCACGCCGCTGGCCGTTGGCTTTTCCCTTTCGAGCCTGGGTGCGCGCGAGGAGCTGCTCAACGGTGTGGGCAACTTGCTTGGCATGCTCATGACGTTTTTGGGCGGCGCCTGGATGCCGCTGTCGCTCATGGGTTCGGCCGTGCAGACCGTGGCGCATTTTGTGCCGACGTTTTGGGTGAACGACGCGATCGGCAAGGCGCTTGCCTCGGACCTGACGTCTGCCGTGCTGGGGGACATCGCCTGCGACCTAGGCGTCACGGTGCTCTTTGCCGTGGCCATCGCCGCCGCAGGCTTCGCCCTCGCACGCGCCAAATCCCGCGCCTAGCCACCTAGTCATTTAAGAGCGTCCCCAACGACTAGTCTTGAAACAAATCCCCGCTCTCGCCCAAAAATAGTTCGCCAAGGTTTACTATTACGCTCATAAAGTAGTACAAGGCTAACAATGGGGGATAGCATGGCAACGCAGGAAGCCTACGTCCAGGTTAAGAATCTCAAAAAGCACTACGGCGATGGGGATGCGTGCCTGACGGTACTCGATGGCATCGACACGTCCATCAACCGCGGCGAGATCTGCGTCATGCTGGGGCCTTCGGGCTCGGGTAAGTCGACCTTTCTTAACCTGATCGGCGGCTTGGAGGATGCCGACGCCGGCTCTATTCTGGTGGACGGCTGCGACCTCACGGTGCTTAAGCCTACCGACCTGGGCGAGTATCGCCGCCGTGAGCTGGGCTTTGTCTTCCAGTTCTACAACCTGGTGCCCGATCTCACCATCAAGGAGAACATCGAGGTCACGGCGCACCTGTCCAAAAACCCGCTCAATGTCGACGACCTGCTGCGTTCACTGGGCCTCTACGAGCACCGCAACAAGTTTCCGCGCCAGGTTTCGGGTGGCCAGCAGCAGCGCTGTGCCATCGGCCGCGCGCTCGTCAAAAACCCGGGTCTGCTGCTGTGCGACGAGCCCACGGGCGCGCTTGATTACAAGACGTCCAAGGAAATCTTGCAGCTCATGGAGGATGTAAACCGCACCTACGGCTGCACCATCATCATTGTCACCCACAATGCCGCCATCGCGCGCATGGCAAATCGCGTGCTGCGCCTGCGCGACGGGCGCATCGTCGAGGATGAGCTCAACGAGTCGCCCGTCGCGGCCGCCGAACTCGATTGGTAGGCGGCGCCATGACACCTCTCGCAAAACGTCTCCCGCGCGAGCTGCGCCGCAATATCGGCAAGTACCTGGGAATCTTTTTGCTTATGTGCGGAAGCATCGCTCTCACCTCGGGCTTTTTGCTCGCGGCGCATTCCATCGGTTGCCTTATCGACGACATGCGCAATGCGTACACGATTGAGGACGGCCGCGTGACCACCTCCTTCGAGGCTACCGACGATCAACTCAAGGCCGCCGAGGACGCGGCCGACGACGTCGGCGGCGTCACGCTCTACAAGAATTTCTCCATCGACGCCATCATAAAAAAGACCGCCGGCGACGACAGCACCAAGCGCACGCTGCGCACCTATGCGCACCGCACCAAGGTCGATATCGCGTCCTACTGTGAGGGCAAGGAGCCCAAGACGGATGACGAGGTGGCCATCGACCGTGTCTTTGCCACCAATAACAACCTGTCCGTGGGCGATAGAGTCGAGCTCGAGGGTCGCACCTACACCATCTGCGGCATCATGACTCAACCCGATAGCCAGGCGCTGTTCCTCAACAATTCGGACTTTACGGTGAACACCATCACGTACGGCGTGGCCGAGGTCACCGACGCCGGCTTTGCCGCGCTTGAGGACGCCGGTGGCGCGCCTGCCTACACCTATTCCTTTATCTTTACCGATTGCGACCTCCCCACCGCGGATCGCATCGATGCGGAGCAGGATATGGTCGAGGCGCTGACCGATGCCGATGCACGCGTGGATGACCTCATCGACGCCGATTCCAACCAGGGCATTGGCTACGCACGCGACGACGTAGACGGCGACTCCATGATGTGGATGACGCTGCTCGACATCATCATCGTGATCATGGCGTTCGTCTTTGTGGTCCTGACCGACGCCACCATCGAGGAGGAGAGCGCCATCATCGGCACGCTGCTCGCCAGCGGCTATCGTCGACGCGAGATCGTGCTGCACTACCTTGCGCTTCCCGCCATCGTGGGCGTGGTCGCGGCGCTTTTGGGCACTGCGCTCGGCGTTGTGTTCTTTACCGAGCCCATGCGCAGCCTCTATTACGGCTCGTACAGCCTGCCGCCCTTCCAGGTGTACTGGAGCTGGGAGATCTTTGTGAAGTGCGCCGTGGTTCCCGCCGCCGCGCTCATCCTCATCACGCTGGTGGGCCTGCTTCGCAAAATGGGCAAGACGCCGTTGCAGTTCCTTCGCCACGAGGCGAGCGGCAAGTCTGGCACCAAGCGCGGCCTGCAGCTGTCGGAGCGCATGGGCTTTGTTTCCCGCTTCCGCCTGCGTATCTTCCTGCGCAACCTGGGCAACTTCGCCACGCTCTTCGTGGGCATTGCATTTGCGTCGCTGCTGATGCTTTTTGGCCTGGCGATTCTGCCCACGATGACGCACTACGCGGACAACCTCGAGACGAGCCTGGTCGCCGAGCACCAGTATACGCTCAAAGCGCCGCTGGAGCTCGAGGGCACCGCCGAGGAGCGCGAGCAATGGTCGGCACTCGAGCGCTTGCAGTCGGTTGACGGCGCGCTGCTAACCGCTGCCCAGGATGCCGATGATGAGCTTGACGATGCGGCCGATGCGGCGCAGGCGGCAGCCGATGCCGCGACCGCATCTTCGTCTGCCGAGAGCCTGACCGCAGCGCAGGACGCGCTTGCCAAGGTCCAGGACAAGAAAGATGCGCTCTACGCGCGCCTTGACGATCTTGCCGATGCCCTCGGCTGCGACCGCGACGAGGCTATCGACCTGATCGACAAGGCTTCTAAGATTGACACTGACGACGACGATATCCACCCGGTCAATACGACCGATAACGGCGCGGGCGCAATTGCGCAGGCCGAGAAATATGCCGTTTACCAGCTGCAATACGACCGCGGCGATGGTAATGGCGAGGAGACGATTTCCGTCTACGGCATTTCATCCGATTCGCGCTATTGGAAAGACCTCAACGTCGGTGATGGGCGCGTCGTCTTTGGCGGCGGTCTGCTCGATAAGTTTGGCTGGAGCGAGGGCCAGAAGGTCACGCTCGACGACAAGTACGAGGGCGAGCATTATTCCCTTGAGTACGCGGGCAAGGACTGTACCTGGGGCTCCAAGTCGGACATGAATATCTATATGAGTATCGATGACTTTAACGAGCTGTTCGGCAACGACGCCGCCTACTTCAACGGCTATGCGAGCGATGAGAAGCTCGACCTCGATGCTCGTTACTTTGCCGGCGACACCACGCCCGACGACATGCGCGCCGTGGGCGACCAGTTCATCGGCATGATGAGCAAAATGATCGGCATGATGGTCGGGCTCGCGGTGTTTATCTTCCTGCTGTTTATGTACCTGCTGACCAAGGCGGTGATCGACCACAGCGCCCGGTCGATCAGCTACATGAAAGTCTTTGGCTATCGCGATAGCGAGATCTCGCATCTGTACATCCGCTCGATCACGCTGTGCGTGGCGGCGTCGCTCGTGCTGAGCCTGCCGGTCATTATTGGCTCGCTCACGGCCATCTTCCGCTCGATGCTGCTCGCCTACAACGGCAATATCGAGATTTATGTGCCCTGGTGGTCCATGGCGGCGTGCGCAGGAATCGGCTTTGCAACCTATCTGGTCGTGGCGCTGCTACACACGCGCTCTATCAAGCGCGTGAGCCTGGCCGAAGCCCTTAAAGTCCAAGAGTAGTCGTTTAAGAACCTCCCCAACGACTAGGTTTCGCGCTTGACTTTGACCCTACTTTAACGGGTACCATCCTCTATGTCTGTAACGCCATATAGACCGAGGGGATAGATCTATGACCGCAACTGCACCCGCAGCACCCGCTAAGGTGTACTTCACCAACTTGCGCACGCATGCTCGCGAGAGCCAGCTCGACAAGCTCAAGCGCCTCATCCGCCGCGCCGGTATTGAGCAGATCGACTTTGAGAACAAGTTCGTCGCCATCAAGATTCACTTTGGCGAGCTGGGCAACCTGAGCTTTTTGCGTCCCAACTACGCCCGCGCCGTCGCGGATGTCGTCAAGGAGCTGGGCGGCAAGCCCTTCCTCACCGACTGCAACACGCTCTACGTCGGTAGCCGCAAAAACGCGCTCGAGCACATCGATACCGCCTACCAGAACGGTTTTACCCCGTATGCCACGGGCTGCCAGATCATCATCGCCGACGGCCTCAAGGGCACCGACGAGGCACTCGTCCCGGTCGAGGGCGGCGAGTACGTGCGCGAGGCCAAGATCGGTCAGGCTCTCATGGACGCCGATATCGTGATCAGCCTCACCCACTTTAAGGGCCATGAGCAGGCCGGCTTTGGCGGCGCCATGAAGAACCTGGGCATGGGAGGCGGCAGCCGTGCCGGCAAGATGGAGCAACATGCCGCCGGCAAGCCGAACGTCGCGACCGAGCACTGCGTTGGCTGCCGTGCCTGCGAAAAAATCTGCGCGCACGACGCCATCTCGTTTGACGATACCCGCGAGCGCGAGCTTGCCAACGGCAACACCCGCACGGTCCACGTGGCCGCCATCGACCACGATCGCTGCGTGGGCTGCGGACGCTGCATTGCGGCATGCAATCAGGACTGCATCAAGCCCGGCTATGACGCCGCGGCCGACGTGCTCAACTGCAAGATCGCCGAGTACACCAAGGCCGTCGTCGACGGCCGCCCGAGCTTCCATATCTCGCTTGCCATGGATATCAGCCCCAACTGCGATTGCCATCCCGAAAACGACACGCCTATCGTCAACGATATCGGCATGTTCGCGAGCTTCGACCCGGTCGCCATCGACCAGGCCTGCGCCGATGCCGTCATGGCATCCGAACCGCTGCCCAACACCGAGCTCACCGATAGCGCGGCCAAGATGGAGCATAGCCACGAGCATCTGGAGGGCGAGCAGGCCAAGGACCCCTTCTGCATCACGCATCCCGACACCGATTGGCGCACCTGCATTGCGCATGCCGAGAAGATCGGCCTAGGCACGAGCAAGTATGAGCTCATCGAGGTCAAATAGAGCCTAGCTATTGAACAAAACAAGCGTTTTTGTAGCGCAACGTTAGCAAAAGCCGCCCGCGAGCACAGCTCTCGCGGGCGGCTTTTTGGAAGTGCTAGGGGGTCAGATAGACCAGTAAACCGTGCTATTCGCCTAAAAATACTCGTCGAGGAAGTTGTTGACCGTGTTCCAGTAGAGCTCGGGGTCAACTTGCGCGCTCTTGGCGTGGGTAGCGCCATGGATGGTGAGCTTTTGCTTGACCTTGCTGGCGCACGCGTCGTAGTTTTGGTCGAGCATGTCGTACGGCACAAAGGTGTCCTGGTCGCCGTGGATAAACAGCATGGGAACCGTCGCGTGTTTGAGTTGCTCCACACTGCTCGCCGTATGAAAGTCGTAGCCCGCGCGCACGTTGCACACCAAGTTTGCTACATCGAGCAAGGGAAAGCTGGGCACCCCAAATACATCCTTAAGCTGCAAGGAAAACTCGTCCCAAACACTCGTATAACCGCAGTCCTCGATAATGCATTTCACGTTTGCAGGCAGAGATTCCCCCGCGACGTTCATGGCGGTTGCCGCACCCATCGACTCGCCAAAGACCAGGATGCGCGCCTCGGGGTCAGCCTGAACGATCCGCTCGATCCACGCGACGATGTCGAGGCGTTCGGGCCAGCCCATGCCGATATAGTCGCCGCCGGAGCGCTCGTGGGCGCGGGCGGCGGGCGCGAGTACGTTCATGCCGCGGTCATGGAAGCGTTTGGCGTATCGGGCCATGCCGATGGGCTCGTTGGTGTATCCGTGTAGACAGACAGCGTAATTGTGTGTGGTCTCTGGGGCGGCAAAATACCAAGCGGCGAGCTCGGTTCCGTCATCTGCGGTGAGGCTGCTGCTCTCACGATTCTCTTTAAACCATGCCCGCGCCTCGGTTTCCTCGGCATCCGGCTGCTCGCCTTCTTTGTCGTTCTTGCTATCCTGCATCATCTTCATGGTGTATGGCGCGCGGGGATTCAGCGCGAAGTCAAACAAAAAGTTGCCGGCAAATCCAAGCAGCGCGACGACAGCCACCAGTGCAACGATGCCGGCTATCTTGAGCTTTCGATGGGAACGTGCGTTTTGAGCCATGCGGTATTCTCCTATAAGATGTTAATACATCAACATTTAATGCAAGCGCATTATGGACGTTCGCCGTTGATGCGTCAACAAGCAAAGAATGGGTAAACAAAGGGTCACATATGGTGCAAATTTCGCACGTACCCAGACGCTTTGATATAGTGTTGAGAACTCTTTACGTTGGAGGATGTAACCGGCATGTCCGATTCGAGCGACAGTTCTAAGCCGCGGCCCAAGACCGCGGCCGTTCCACACTACACGGTGGGCGAGGAGATCATGAACTCCGTCACCCATGGTGTCGGCTGCCTGCTGGGTATCGCGGGTCTGGTGCTCCTGATCGTATTCGCCGCCCTGCGCGGCGGAGGCCCGGCCCACATGGCCGCGGCGATTGTCTATGGTGTCAGCATTATCCTCGAATATCTGGCCTCCACGCTCTACCACGCGATTCAGCCCGCGCGCGCCAAACGCGTGTTTCGCATCATCGACCACAGCTGCATCTACCTGCTCATAGCCGGCAGCTATACCCCGTTTTGCCTCATCACGCTCGCAAACGACGGCGGCCCTGCGCTGTTCTTTGCCGTGTGGGCCATCGCCATCGTCGGGATTGCCCTCGAGTGCTTTATGCGCGAGCGTCAACCGCACTGGGTAAGTGGCCTGGTCTACCTGCTGATGGGCTGGCTTGTCGTCTTTAAGCTGCCCGAGCTCGTGTCGCTGCTCAACCCCGTGGCACTTGCCCTGCTCGCCGTCGGCGGCGTGTGCTATACCGTGGGCGTGCCGTTCTATATCGCCAAAAACGTGCGCTATCTGCACAGTGTTTTCCACTTGTGGGTGCTCGCCGGCAGCATCTTCCAGTTCATGGCGGTGATCCTCTTCGTAATCTAGCGACCGCGCCCACGGCTCCGCTCGCACGGGCGACCGGCGCAATTGCCCTATCCGTCACCTACGCTTACTGCCCAACGTCCCGAATCTTGGAGGTTCGAGAAACTCCCGATGGACATAACCATCTCCCTTATTACCACGCTCGTTTTAACGCTTATCAACGGCTACTTCTCCATGTCCGAGATGGCGCTCACCACGGCTAAGCGCGCCGTGTTGGAACACGATGCCGAGGAGGGCGATAAGCGCGCCGAGCGCGCCGTCCAGCTTGCCGCCGATTCCGACCAGCTGCTCGCCACCATTCAGGTCGCCATCACGCTCGTGGGCTTCGCCTCGTCCGCCGTCGCCTCGACGAGCCTGTCCGACCCGCTCGCCACATGGCTCATGAGCTTTGGCATCGCGCCGCTTTCCGCCATCGCGCGCGGCCTGGCGCCGGTCATCATCACCGTCGCGGTCGCCTTTGTGTCCATCGTGATCGGCGAGCTTGTGCCCAAGCGCATCGGCCTCGCAAACGCCGAGGGCGTATCCAAGCAGGTCGTGGGACCGCTTTCCGTGTTCCAAAAGATCGCCCGCCCGCTCGTGTGGCTGACCGGTGCCTGCTCCGACGGCCTGGCCCGCATCCTGCGCATCAAGAGCGCCGACGACCGTCAGAACGTCTCGGAAGAAGAGATCAAGTACATGGTCTCGGAGCAGGACGACCTGCTCGACGAGGAAAAGCGCATGATCCACGAGATCTTCGATCTGGGCGACACCGTGGCTCGCGAGGTCATGGTGCCGCGCGTGGACACCACCATGTGCGAGGACGACGAGACAGTCGCCGACGTGCTGTCCACCATGCGCCAGACCGGCTTCAGCCGCATCCCCGTCTATCACGAGGACCCCGACAACGTCGCGGGCATCGCGCACATCAAGGACCTGATCCAGCCCGCGCTCGACGGCAAGGGCGACCAGCCCATCGCCAGCTTTTTGCGCGACGCCACCTTTGTGCCCGATACCAAGGACATCCTGCCGCTGCTGTCCGAGATGCAGACCTCGCACGACCAGATCGTGGTCGTCGTGGATGAGTACGGCGGCACGGCCGGCATCATCACCATCGAAGATATCGTCGAGGAGATCGTCGGCGAGATCGAGGACGAGTTCGACCCCGACAACAAGTACCTCACGCGCCTTTCGCGCCGCGAGTGGCTCGTCGATGGGCGTTTTTCGTGCGATGACGCGATTGAGCTTGGTTGGCCGCTCGAGGAAAGCGATGATTATGAGACCATCGCCGGCTGGATTTTGGAACTTTGCGACTCGGTGCCCGACATCGGAGAGGTGTTTGAGGTCGCGGGGTACAAGTTTAAAGTGCAGTCGATGCGTGGCCAGCGCATCTCGCTCATTCGCGTGATCGCTCCGGCCGAAACCGATAAGAAGGATTCCGAGTCTTCGGCAGAGAAGCCGGCGGCGTCGGGTGCGGGCACTGCGGATCCGCACGATGGCGACGAGTAGGGCAAGGACGAGTAGGGGAGAGTTATGGCAGGCCTGTTCAACATCCTTAAGGTCACCGTCAGCGAGGACAAGATTTGCGCGCACGTGCTGGTGAACCCCGGCATGCCGCTCATGACCTCGGAGGATATCGAGGCCACGGCGCGCGTGTACTACCTGGTGCCCGCGATTGCCAAGCATCTGTGCCTGGGCGATTCGGGTCGCGAGTTCCAGGACTGCATGGGCCAGACTGAGCTTTGCCATCTGCTGGAGCACGTGACGGTTGAGCTCATGAACGAGACCGGTCTTGCTGGCAGCATCTCGTGCGGTCGCACGCGCGTGAGCGAGCATGACGAGCGCGTCTTTGAGGTTGAGCTTTCGTGTCCCGATGACGCGCTGGCCATTGGCGCGCTGTCGTCGGCGACCTTTATGATGGACTGGGCGTACCTGCACGCCGATCAGCCGGCCCCCGACGTGGAAGGCACGGTCGCGGGTCTGCGCAACCTGGTGCTGGGCATGCGCGCCGAGGCCGAGGGCAAGGACCCGCACGAGGCCGTTGCCGCTGCGAACGGCGAGGACGTGGCCGAGGATGCGCCCGAGGACGACGCTCCTGCCGACGCCGGCGCTGAGCCCGTTGCCGAGGCGCCTGCTGGGCCCGAGTCTGCGGAGCCCCAAGGCGTTCCGAGCTTTGACGACGAGCCGCAGATGCCAATCGATACCGAGGGCGCGGTCGTCGAGAACCACGAGGCCCCCGCGGCCGTCTTTGGCGGTGCGGCAACGGCTCCGTCCGGCTCGGCGCACGAGGGCAGCCTGCCGCTCGTCGATGGCGCCGGCGAAGACCCGGCCGCCACGGTGGCCATGCCGGTTGCGCCTCAGGAGTAGGCTCACTCGCTTATCACCATCATGTACCTGCGCCTTTACCGTACGCAGATGAGCGTGACGGCAAGTGTTGCGCTGCGGGTATAATGGACAGCATTCAAACGGTGGGCATCGAGGTGCCCGCAGGAGAGGAATGATCATGGGAAAGACTTTCAGCTTTGTCTCCGGTGCGCTCTTTGGTGCTGCCGCCGGCGCTATCATCGGCGTTGCTCTGGCCCCGCGCTCGGGTGCCGAGACCCGCGCCATGGCCGCCGATATCGCCAACGATGCCTGGGACAACATGCGTGACACCTACGAGCACAGTGCCGAGGAGGCTCGTGCCGCGGTCAACGACTTTGGTCCGATGGTCGACGCCAAGACCGATGACCTGCGCGCCAAGGTCGACCTGGCCCGCGAGCGCATGGACCAGCTTCGCGAGCAGCTCAACGATGCCATCTCGGGCGGCAACGTGACGCCCGCTGCCGACGTCGTGGTCGAGAACGTCGCTGAGGCCGACACCGAGGCCACGGAGCCCTCGACCGAGGCATAATGCGCGCAGGGGATTTTGTCGGCGTCAAGGTTTACCGCAAACCTGCCGAAGACAAGCGCACCAAAAAGGACGGCACGCCGCGCAGCCCTAAAAAGCTCGGCAAGATTCACTTTCCCGTCTTTACCCCGGGCGGCACGCGCGTGGTGGGCTTTATGGTCCGCCAGTCCGATATCGCGGGTATGATCGAGCGTCCCGACCGCTTTGTGGCGCTCGATGCCATCGGCGTCTATGAGGGTGCTGTCGCGGTCGACGACGTCAAGGGCACCTACGATGCCGCCGCGGCCAAGCGCCTCGATATCAACCTGGACGATTGCATCATCTGGGTCGGCATGGACGTGCGCACGGAATCGGGCGATGTCGTGGGCTACTGCTCGGACGTTGAGTTCAAGCCGCGCTCGGGTATTGTGCAGGTGTTCTACGTGACCGCCGGTGCCGCTTCGAGCGTGTTGGTGGGCGACACGCAGGTGCCGCCGACGATGCTGCGCGGCTACGAGAACGGCGCGATGATTGTCTCGGACGAGGTCAAGGCGCTCGGGTATTCGGGCGGCGCGGCCGCCAAGGCTGCCGAGGCCAGTGTCGTGGTAGGCGATAAGGTCAAGAAGGGCGCCAAGGTGCTCGATGACAAGGGATCGGTCGCCGTGGACAAGGGCAGTCGTGCACTGGGCAAGCAGCTCGGCAAGACGCGCGGTATGTTCAAGGCCTTTAAGGACGAATATCAAAAGGCGAGCGGGGGCTCGTCAAAAGCTAGCAAATAGAGACGTACCAAATGATGGGAGGCGAGCCGGAGACATGTTGCTCCGGCTCGCTGTGTTTATGGGGGAGGGCACATGCGCCAAAACGAATCTAACTTAAACGGGCGTTCGGGTGCGCGTCCGACGGCGCACCGCGACCTGGGGCAGCTGCCCAGTGGTCAGCGTCGACGTCGCCGTAAGCCCGGCGCGATGTACCTCAACCATAGCCGTGGGTTTAGCGATCGCAGCGCGCGTATCGGCAACGGGCGCTCGCCGAGTCGTCCGTCTCGCCTGCCCTATGCGCTTATCGCCGTGGGTTGCGCGCTCGTGCTGTTTATCGCTGCCGTCGTGGGCTACGTCAACCGCAGCGTGGACGTGGAGCTCAACGGGCAAAAGACCGCGGTGCGCGTGGGTTCTACGTTGCAGAATCTTATCGACGATCAAAGCCTGACCGAAACGTACGACGCCGGCGATCTGCTGGCCGTCGACGACAGCGTGCTCAAGCGCCATGGCGGCGAAAAGCTGTCGGTGAAGGTCGACGGCAAGCGCGTGAAGCAAGGCAAATGGGATAGTCGCGAACTTGAGGGCGGCGAGAAGGTGACGGTCAAGGACGGCCGCAACGTGTACGAAAAGCACGAGGTCCAGGCCACGACTATCGAGCCAAAGCTTAAGGTCGAGGGCACGGGTGCCATTGAGTATGTCAAAACCTGGGGCGTTCAGGGCCGCTCCGAGGTATGGGTCGGCGAGCAGTCGGGCAAGACGCAGGACCGCGGCGAGGTCGTGCCCGCCACCGACTGCGTAGTCGAGTGCGCAAGCGTAGCGCCCAAGGGCAACGAAAAGTACGTGGCCCTGACATTTGACGAGGGTCCGAGCGGCGCGACCAAGCAGATCTTGCAGGTGCTCAAGGAAAAGGGCGTCACGGCGACGTTCTTCCTGTCGGGCGATGCCGCGGAAGCCTCGCCCGCTACTGCCAAAGCGATTGTCGATGCCGGGTGCGAGATCGGCTCCAACAGCTACAGCGATGATTCGCTCAAGGGCGAGGATCGCGAGACGGTGCGCAAGCAGATCGCGAAGGGCACCGAGGCGATTAAGTCGGCGACCGGCGTCGAGACGATGTTGCTGCGTGCCCCCTACGCCGCGTTTGATGAGCAAAACTGGATCGATTCGATGGACCTGGTGTCCGCCGTGGTTTCGTGGAATATCGATTCGGGCGACTGGCTGCTCAACGGCGCTGACGAGCAAGTATCGACCGTGCTCGATTCGGTGACGCCAGGCAATATCGTGCTGCTCACCGATAGCGATGAGTGCGTCGAGCAGACGCTCGAGGCACTGCCGCAGATTATCGATGGCCTTGTCGCCGACGGCTACAAGATCGTGACGCTCAGCGACCTGGTCAAAACGGACACGGCATTGAGCAAAAAGCTCACCTCGCTCACCAAGGTTTCCATGCCCAAAAACGCCGTGTTCCCCCAACTCCCCGAGGACGATGACACCACGGACTAGTCATGTAAGAACGTCCCCAATGACTATGTCACGGATACGTCAGTGTTTGGTATGCCTGCAATGTGCAGCGCATAAATTCGGTGCCGCAGCGCGATGCTGATGCTATAGTTACTGCGGTTAATGAGGGTCAAGAGAAAGGTTACAGGTGAAATCCAAACCTCGACCATACAGTCGATGACCCCATGCAGGTGCTTTCTGCGCGTGCACGGGGTGTGAGCGTCGAGCGGCGTGCCGCCCGCGCATGCGTATACATGTCTAAAAGTCCACGGATTGCGTGCCGGCATGGCCACGCGGTCCGCAGGAATAATGATGGGGAGCACCATTGAATTATCTGAGTGAGATGCTCAAATTGCCGGTCTTGGACGTCGACGGCGAAAAGCTCGGCGTTGTGAACGATTTTGGCATTGCAACCGGCGAAGTTTTTCCGCACGTGACGTCGCTCGCGTTCCGTGGTCCCGGCAAGACGCCGTTTATGATCAGCTGGCGCAAATGGGTCGACCGTATCGACGAGACGGGTGTACACCTTAAGACGTCGGCCACCGAAATCCGTTTTTCGTACCTGCAGCCGACCGAGCTGTTGCTGGCGCGCGATGTTCTCAACAAGCAGATTGTCGACACACAGGGCATGAAGGTCGTGCGCGTCAACGACATCAAGTTCTCCATGTCGGGCGAAAATCAGCTGCGCCTGCTGGGTGCCGAGGTCGGTGCCCGCGGTCTGCTGCGTGCAATCAGCCCCGCGCTCGAGCACGTCGTCGAGGGCTTTATGAAGCACCTGGGCAAGCCGCTCAGCGAGGACATTATCGCCTGGTCTTATATGGACCTGCTCGATCGCTCGACTAAAAACATCCAGCTTTCGGTGTCGCACAAGACGCTTGGCGAGCTGCATCCTGCCGACATCGCTGACATCATCGAGCAGCTCGATCCGCGCCTGCGCGCGCAGGTGTTCGCCCAGCTCGATACGGCACAGGCCGCCGAGGCCATCTCGGAGTTCGATGACGACGAACTCATGACCGAGATGCTCGAGGGCCTGTCCGATACCGACGCATCGTCGATGCTGGCCATGATGGACCCGGACGACGCTGCCGACCTGATCGACGAGCTCGATTATGAGAAGGCCGAGAAGCTCCTGCGCCTGATGGGCGTCAAGGAGGAGAAGGCGATTCGTAATCTGCTGGGCTACGAGGACAACACCGCCGGCCGCATCATGACCTCGGAGTTTGTCTCGCTGCCCGCCACAGCGACGGTCGGCGATGCCATCGAGGCGATTCGCAAACTCGACGAGGACTTTGAGAGTGTCTATTACGTCTATACCGAGGATCCGAGCGGTATGCTGACGGGCGTGCTTTCGCTGCGCACGCTGATCGTGGCCGACCGCGACGCCACGCTGGGCCAGCTCGCCTATCGCGATCTGGTCTACGTGTCGCCCGACGAGGACCAGGAAGACGTGACGGACGAGATGACCAAGTACGACCTGGTTGCCATCCCTGTCTGCGACGAGAACCGTCATATCCTGGGTATCGTGACCTTCGACGACGCCATGGACGTTATCGCCGAGGAGCATCAGGAGGACCTGCAGATCGCCGGTGTCGGCTCGGGCGATAGCGCGTCGGACGACTCGACGAACGTGCTCAGCTGGTTCGTGCATCGTCAGTACTGGGTCGTCGTGTGGGGCATCGCCTCGTGCATTATGGCGACGGTGCTGGGGACGGCGCTGGGCTCCGCGCATCTGGTGGTGTTCCCCATGTGCGCCATGCCGCTCGTGCTGCTGGCTGCCTCGCGCATGGTGTCGTTCGTCAAGAACTACTTCCTCGAGTACGACGGTCACGACGACGAGCCCAAGCCGTACCTGGGATTCTTCTTCCAGAGCACGGGCATGGGCTTGATTCTGTCACTCGTGACCTACCTGTGCGCGCAGCTGGTGCGCACCGCCGCGTTCCCCGATGCCACTATGTTTGAGGAGCGGCTCTTTACCGGCTGCTTTAACATCGCGGCCATCATCTGCCTGATTGGCAACATGAGCGCTGTGATTTACCTGATGGTGCTGTTCTGGCGCGACGAGCACGACCTTAACACGTCGGGTACCGCCATGAACGTTATCGCCGTCATGATCTCGTGTGTGGCGTACTGCATCGCCGCGGTGCTGCTCACCATGTCGGTCATGGGATAGGTGGTCGCGTGCAAAACACGAAGCAAAAGGCGAGCGCCAAGCAAAAGCTGACCATCGCCGCCATCTTTGGCGCTATGGGCCCCGGTCTGTTGGCGGCGCTTTCGGGTAATGACGCCGGCGGCATCGCCACGTATTCCAGCGCGGGCGCCAGCTATGGTTACAAGATGCTCTGGATGCTTCCCGTCATGACCGTGCTGCTCATCGTGACGCAGGAGACCGCGGCGCGCTGCGGATGCGTCACGGGTAAGGGCCTGGCGTCGCTCATTCGCGAGCGCTTTGGCGTGCGCAAGAGCGTGCTGGCCATGGCGGCGCTGTTGATCGCCAACACGGCGGTGACCATCTCGGAGTTTGCGGGTATCGCGAGTGGCCTTGCCCTGTTTGGCGTGCCGGCGAGCATTTCGGTGCCGCTCGTGGCGCTGCTGGTGTGGATGCTTACCATGTCGGGCAGTTTCCAGCGCATCGAGAAGATTTTGCTGCTGGTAAGCTGCGTGTTCGTGACCTACATCGTCGCCGCGTTTATGGCCGGCCCCAACTGGGGCGAGGTCGCGGTCGACTTGGTCGTCCCCAATATTCAAAACGACCCCAGCTACGTGTCGCTCGTGGTCGCAACGATCGGTACCACCATCGCACCGTGGATGATCTTCTTGGCTCAGAACAACGTGGTCGATAAGAATGCGGGCGAGGACGACATCGTGCTGCAGCGTATTGATACCGTGAGCGGCTCGATTGCTGCTGATATCATTGCGGGCTTCATTATCATCACGACCGGTACGGTGCTGTTCCCGGCGGGTATTCAGATTAGCGATGCCGCCGATGCCGCCCGCGCGCTGGAGCCCATCGCGGGCCAGTGGTCCACGGTGTTGTTTGCCTCGGGCCTGGTCGCAGCGAGCTTTTTGGCTGCCTGCGTGCTGCCGGGCGTTACGTCGAGTGCCATCTGCGAGGCATTTGGTTGGGAACGAGGCGCCGATCGCAGCTGGGACGAGGCCCCGGTCTATCGCGGCATCATTACGGCCATCATCGGCATTTCTGCCGTGTTGGTGCTCATGCCCGGCGTCGATTTGTTCCAGATTATGATGACCTCGCAGGTCATCAACGGCGTGCTGCTGCCCGTAGTTTTGGTATTCCAGGTGGCTATCGCGGCGGATCGCCACATTATGGGGGCCAACCGCAACGGTCGCGTGTGGAACGTGCTCACGTGGGCGACTATCGGCGTGATTACGGTGCTGACGGTCGTCATGTTTGTGCTGCAAGCGATGGGCTACAGCGCGTAGCGCCTCTTTTGGGTTTCGAGCGGGCCGCGGCCATGGGCTGCGGCCTCTTTTTTGCCCGCTACAGGGGGTCAGTTATATAACGATGGGCAAAAAATGCCAAATATGAGTACTGTTGCTAGACTGATGACATTTACGGCCAAGAAGATAATGAACATAACCTATAGTATGTTCATTAAAATTGGCTCCAATACACCTTAAACAAGTCAGGTTGGCTGCTTTAGGGGGTTGTAGGGGTTGCTCGGACGTCATTTTGGGTGGTTTTGCCTGCTACTAAAATGGTAACAGTACTCATATTTGCCCTTTTTTGCCCACAGACCTTTGAGGTTGCGGCGAAAAGGGCTTGTTTTGATTGTTTGGGGCAGGCGCGAGGCGCGGAAACGATGCCTGGAGCGGCGGAGCGGCTTGAAATTCATCTCTAGAGGTCTTCATTGGCTGCGCCAGAAGTGCCTCAAGGTGCCGGTGCAAAAGGAGCGTCCCTAACTGCCGCAGGGGGCGTCGGCCACGGCCGACGCCCCCTGCGGGTGGAAGCAGATTTGGCCGCGTGTTACTTGTCGGTGCCCAGCTTGTGTGGTTTGTAGGCGAGGGCATTGACGAGTGCGTCGGCGGCGGATTTGACGGCTGCCGGCTGCGGATCGTTGACGTGGTCCTCGGGGTGCACGGGCAGGTCTTTCTTGACCGCATCGTGGATCAGGTTGAGGTATTCGGTCACGCCGGTGGTCGACAGGTGCGTGCCGTCGCCGTCGAACAGGTCGTTGCGGTTGGCGCTGTACCCGTACCAGTCGACAACGCGTACATTCTTGTAGCGCGTGGCGGCGTTGGCGATGGCCTGGTTCGTGGACCCGACCCACGGCTGCGGGCTACGCGTGTTTACAAACACGACAATGCGCTGCTCGCCGGCGTCGGCCATGATGGCGTCGATCTGGTCGTCGGTTACCAAGCCGTTGGTGCCCAGTGCAAAGACCACGATCTTGCCGGCAAGGTTTTGTTGGAGATAGCCCTCAAATGTCGCGCGGCCCGCATCAAACTGGCGGCCCTTTTCGGCATCGATATGGCTGTGCGGGAACACGCCGTCAAAGGAATCAACGGCGCGCAGCGACACGGAGTCACCGATCATCAACAGGTCGTAGGAGCCATCGGGGAAGCCGTCGTTGTCCTTGTCGGTATCGTCGGCCGCCTGCTGGTCGGTGGGCGCGGTGTTTTTGGCTTCCTTGTTGAGGACTTCGGCGCCCTCACCGCTCAGCGCGGAGGTCTCCGGCACAAAGATCAGGCCGCCCAGCGCGATGACAAGCACGATCCCGCAAGTGGCGCACACAGGAATATGCGCGCGCACCCAGTTGGCGGGCGTGGTGGTACCGTCGCGGAACTCGGCGACGATGCGGCCGAAGGCGCCCTTTCTAAACGGCGTCTCGATAAAGCGATATGAGCATTCGGCCACGGTGACCACCAACAGCACCTGCAAAATATACTGCCACCACGGCGTATCGTTGATGTTGGCGACCGGGTTCATAAGCAACAGCAGCGGATAGTGCCACAAGTAGATGCTGTACGAGCGTTTGCCAACCCACACGAGCGGCTCGGCGGACAGCGCGTGGGCAACCATTCCCTGGGGCTGCACGCAGGCCGCAATGACCATGAGCGTGAGGATGGAGCATAGCAGCGTGCCGCCGCGATATTGGAACGCGGTGTAGCCGTTGGTGAGCGCGACCATGGCGGCAAGGCCAACCAGACCGACGACGCCCAACACATCGATGGATGCGGGCGAAGACCAAAAGCGCACGAGGGCGCTCGGCTGTGCCGGGACGGTCTCGGCTGCGCCGTCGGTCGTAGCGTCATGCTTGCCCTCGGCGTTCTTGCCGTGCTTGGCGGCGCCAGCCAGGCGATTGAGCCCCAAACGATGAGCGAGACGCACCGGTGCCAGGTCGCAATCGGGGATAAAGGCCATCCAGGCGCCCAGCAGCAGCGAGAAGACGCGGGTGTCGGTGCCGTAGTACACGCGGCTGGGGTCGGCGGCGGGGTTATAGAGCACCATCATGGCGATGGCGGAGACGGCAGCCAGGCCCAGAACCACGCGGCGCGTGTTGGGCTTGCTCATGTGCATGGATACCATAGCGAGCAGCAGCGGGGGCCAAACCAGGTAGAACTGTTCCTCGATGGCGAGCGACCAAAAGTGCGTAAGCGGCGAGGGGTCGCCCAGAGCATTGAAGTACGAGACGTTTTGGGCAATCTGCCACCAGTTGTTGAAGAACAGCAGCGACGGCAGGATGTCGGGGCGCATCTTGGTGAGCATCACGTGGTTAAAGATGGTGCACAGCGCGCAGGTCACGAACACTACCGTTACCACGGCGGGGACCAGGCGACGGATGCGGCGGATCCAGAAGCTCTTGAGGTCGATGCGGCCGGTCTTAGCGACTTCGTTGAGCAGCAAGCGCGTGATCAGATAGCCCGAAAGCACAAAGAAGATCGTGACGCCAAGCAGGCCGCCCTGAGCCCACGTGAGGTTAAGGTGATAGAACACCACCGCGACGACGGCGAGCGTACGCAGACCGTCGAGTGCAGGGATGTAGCGGGACTTGGGGCGAGCAGGCGTCTGCTCCGCGGCGGGAGTGTTGGCGCGGCCCGCGTTGTTGGCAGAAGCGCGATGGGGGCTCGCGGTGCGTCGCGGTTCGTTGGCACGGCGTCCGCCCTTCACGCGTTCGTGCGGTGCCGGCTCGTTGCCCGTGCGGCGTCGACCGCGCGAGCCCGATTGCGAGAGTTGTTCCATAAAACATCATCCAATGACGAGAATAATCAGCACGCCTTCATTGTAACTGCCTGCTCCTGTGAATGCTTGCTGCTGGCGCAAGCTCAAGCGCGCGTCCACATCAAAGTGAACTAAAGTTATAGGGGGTGCGAGAGCACACGATTGACGGCCGACAGCGGGTGTAGAGCCCACGGACGAGGAGGTTTCCATGGCGGACCACAGCATCGTTGCGGTGTTCGGCAGCATGAACATGGACCTTTCGGTGGCGTGCGAGCGTATGCCGCGCGCGGGCGAGACAGTCGGTGGCAGCGGTTTTATCACCAACGCCGGCGGTAAGGGCGCCAACCAGGCCGTCGCCGCCGCGCGCATGGGTGCGCGCACGAGCATGATTGGCGCCGTTGGGCGCGATACCTTTGGCGATGTGCTCGTGGCGGGGCTTCAGGATGCCGGCGTGGGCGTTGAGTTTGTGACACGTCTCGATGGCGTGGAGACCGGTACCGCGACTATCATTCGCTGCGAGAGCGACAACCGCATCGTGCTGTCGCCTGGCGCCAACCATGCGCTTGCGGGCGAGGACGTTGCCCACGCGCTGAGGCGCTTGGTGGCCGACGAGCTCGACGGGGATGCCGGCGAGATCGCCCCGGCTGCCGGAAGCGTCTTTATTGCCCAGGGCGAATGTGACCTTGCGGCGACGGCCGAGGCGCTTGTTTGCGCTCACGAGCTGGGGTTCTATACGGTCTTTAATCCAGCGCCCGCCTGCGAGCTGCCTGCGGAGGTCTGGCCTGCGGTCGACCTGGTCTGCCCCAACGAGACCGAGTGCCAGGTGCTGACGGGCATTCTGCCCACAGATGATGCGAGTTGCGTCGCCGCGCTCAATGCGCTGCTCGACAAGGGCGCCGGCGCCGCGGTCATCACGCTGGGCGGCGCCGGCTCGGTTACGCTCGGCGATGGCGGTGAGCCGCTGCGCATGCCGGCGCTTTCGAGCGCGGTGGTCGATACGACGGCCGCGGGCGATACGTTTATCGGCGCGTTGGCGGCGGCTCGCCTAGAGGGCTTGCCGCTCTTTGAGTGCATGGCCGCGGGCGCTCGCGCCTCGGCAGTGACGGTGTCGCGCCTGGGCGCTCAGCAATCAATTCCCACGCGTGCGGAAGTCGAGCACAGGTTTGGTTTAGACGGTTTGGATGTAGACGGAGAAGCGGAGTAGAACAATGGCAACCAAGAAGCTGATCCTTGATCTGGATATGGGTGTGGACGATGCGATGGCGCTCGCCTATGTCATCGCGAGTCCCGAGGTGGAGCTCGTCGGCGTCACCACGTGCTTTGGCAACGTGCGCGTCGAGCAGTCGGCGCACAACTGCCTGGCGGTGCTCGACCTGTTGGGCCGTCCCGAGGTGCCGGTGTACCTGGGCGCCGATCGTCCCATGAAGGCGACCGAACCCTACACGCCGCCGGCGTCCACCGCGCTCATTCACGGCAAGAACGGTATTGGCGGCGCAAGCGTGCCCGCCTCGCCGTACGAGCCGGTGGGCGCGACGTCGGCCGACGGCAATGCGGCGGTCGATTACCTGATTGATGCCGCGCGTACCTATGGTCCCGATCTGGTCTACGTTGCGACTGGCCCGCTCACCAATCTGGCGCTTGCCCTGGAGCGCGATGCGGCGGCGATGATGTCCATCGGCCGCGTGGTCGTGATGGGCGGCGCCCTTACCGTGCCCGGCAACGTGAGCGCGGGCGCCGAGGCCAATATGGCGAGCGACCCCGAGGCGGCCGATGCCGTGTTGCGCTCGGGCCGCAAGCTCACCATGGTGGGCCTGGATGTGACGCATCGCGTGGTGCTCACACGTCGCGACGTTGCCGGCTGGACGGGCTCGGGCACCATGGCGGGCTGCGCGTTTGCGAGCATGGTCGAGCACTATATCGGTTCGTACGAGATGAACGCGCCCTACCTGGGCGGCTGCGCGCTGCACGATCCGCTGGCGGTTGCCGTGGCGATTGATCCCACGCTCGTGGGTGCGCTCGGCTGTAACCTTCGTGTCGACCTGCTGGGCGAGTATCGCGGCCGCACCATCTGCGACGAGCACCGCCTGTCCGATCCGGACAAGAGCGCGCTTGTGGCGCTGACCGTGGACGCCTCACGTTTCCTCGCGGAGTTTAAGACACGCATGGCCCGCATCCTTGGCTAAACGGTTTCTGTGCCCCGTTCCAGATTAGCTACCGAGTAAATACGCCCGTTGGGGGAATAGTCGCGTCGCTTCACTTGACAACAGGCTAAACTAGCTATTAAACATTTACTATTCTGTTTAGATTGAATTTGCGGTCGTTTAGTTGTCGAGTCCCGGGGCGGTCAGGCCACGATGCTCGACCGCGACCGTTACTAGGGGGAACAATGGCCAAAGCAAGTGTTCGCGAGATCAGCCGCATCACCGGTTTTTCGCCTGCGACCGTGTCCAACGCGCTCAACCGCAAGCGCAGCGTGAGCGAGGAGACCGCCAAGGTCATCCTGGAGTGCGCGCAGTCGCTCGGCTATCAGCAGTCGACGCAACTCGAGAGCATCCAGTTTGTGCTCGCGCGCAAGACGGGCGCCATCCTGGACGAGAGCACCTTCCATCCCGCGGTTATTGAGGGCGTGGAGCGCCAGGCGCGTCGCCACGGTATGAGCACGAGCTTTGTCTCGCTCGACTTTAGCGACCTGGACGCCGTGCGTCCGCAGGTCGAGGGCCTGATCGCCGACCCGTCTGCCGCCATCGTGCTGATGGGTACCGAGCTGGGTGAGGAAGATTACGCCCTGTTCGCCAACGCTGCCGCCCACCTGATCGTGCTCGACGGCTGGAGCGACCGCCAGTACTTTGATGCCGTAGTCATTGCCAATACCGATTCGGTGCTGCGCGCCGTGGACTACCTTATCGAGAAGGGTCACAGGCAAATCGGCTATCTGGCAGGCGATCTTCGTATCCGCAACTTTAAGGATCGCGAGCGCGGCTATCGCCAAGCACTTGAGGATGCGGGCCTCGAGGCAAACCCGGCATGGCGCGTCACGCTGGGCACCACGCTCGAAGGTGCCTATCGCGATATGGGTGCATGGCTCGACAGCGTCTCACGCGACGACCTGCCGACGGCTTTCTTTGCCGAGAACGACGTGCTCGCCGTGGGTGCCATGCGCGCGTTCAACGAGCACGGCATTCGCGTGCCCGAGGATGTCTCGATCATCGGCTTTGACGACCTATCTCTGGGCGCCTTCTCCAACCCGCCACTCACCACGGTGCATGTTCCCAAACACGAGGTGGGCGAGATCGCGGTGCGCCGTCTGGTGGGTAACATCCGCAATCCCAAGAGCTATACCTGCAAAACGGCCGTGTCGACCTATTTTGTCGAGCGCCAGAGCGTGCGCGAAATCTAGGCGGAGACGGCATTGCCTGCAGCGTGCCAAAGCTCGCTAGGGCAGTTAACATAGTGCCATTCAGAAGAGGGTCCTTCGGGGCCCTCTTTTTGTTGCCCTTGTATGTTCAGATTGTTTACATACCGTTTAGGCTGATTTCTCTACCGTTTACGAGACTTTCGCGCTAAACTTTTAAACAAAAGAGTAAAACATTTAGTAAACAGAACAAAACGAAACACACATCTGTTTACTGAACATGTGATAAGGGGAGGACGTACATGGATAAGATCAAGCTCGGCTTTGTACCCACGCGCCGCAGCATCTTTAGCGCGCCGGACGCGATCAAGTATCGCGGCCTGACGGCTGATCGTCTGCGCGAGATCGGCGTCGACATCGTGGATATCGACGACATCAACGACGAGGGCCTGCTGTTCGACGACAGCCATATCGCGCCTATCGTCGAGAAGTTCCGCGCCGAGGGCGTCGACGGCATCATGCTGTGCCACGCCAACTTTGGTACCGAGTATGTCTGCGCCCGCCTTGCGCGCGAGCTCGGCTTGCCCGTGCTGCTGTGGGGCCCGCGCGACGAGCGCCCCGAGCCCGACGGCACTCGTCTGCGCGACAGCCAGTGCGGTCTGTTCGCGACCGGCAAGGTCCTGCGTCGCTTCCAGGTTCCCTTCACCTACATGACCAACTGCCGTCTGACCGATCCCGAGTTCGAGCGCGGTGTCTGGGACTTTTTGGCCGTGTGCAACGTGGTCAAGACTTTCAAGCACACCCGCATCCTGCAGATGGCCACTCGCCCGTTCGACTTCTGGTCCACCATGTGCAACGAGGGCGAGCTGCTCGAGAAGTTCAACATTCAGCTTTCGCCCATCCCCATGACCGAGCTTGTCCAGGCCGTGCGCGACGCCCAGGCCGACGAGCAGGCCATGGCAGCCATGCTCGCCCACATTGGTGACAGCTTTGAGATCTGCATTCCCGAGGACAAGGTCCCCGCGGTCGCCGGTCTTGCTATCGCCATGAAGCGCTTGGTCGAGAAGTATGGCTGCAACGCCGGTGCCATTCAGTGCTGGAACGCTCTGCAGGACGAGCTGGGCATTATGCCCTGCGCTGCCAACGCCATCCTCAACGAGATGGGCATTCCTATCGTATGCGAGACCGATATCCACGGCGCCATCACCGCGCTGATGGTCGAGGCCGCCGACCTGGGCCGTCACCGCGGCATGTTTGCTGACTGGACTGTGCGTCATCCCGACAACGAGAACGGCGAGCTGCTGCAGCACTGCGGCCCCTGGCCCTGCAGCTGCGCGGCCGTCAAGCCCAAGCTCACTTACCCGCTGGCTTTCGATCACCCCGGCGCGCTGACGGCCGAGGCCAAGCACGGCGACCTCACCCTTGCCCGCTTTGACGGCGACAACGGCGAGTACTCGCTGCTGCTGGGCAACGCCCGCGGCATCGACGGCCCGGCCGGCATGGGCACCTACCTGTGGGTCGAGGTCGACAACCTCAAGCGCCTCGAGGCCAAGATCGTCGAGGGTCCCTACATCCACCACTGCGTCGCCATTCACGCCAACGTGGTGCCGGTGCTCTACGAGGCGTGCAAGTACATCGGCATTGTCCCCGACCTGTACGACCCCATCGAAGAAGACGTCAAAGCTTACCTGCGAGGAGAGTAGAAATGGCAACTATCGAAGAGCTTGAATCCCTGCGTTGGGACCTTCGCCGCGATTGCGTCGATATCATCATGGCTGGCGCCGGCGGGCACATCGGCGGCGACATGTCGGTCATCGATGCGCTGATGACCCTCTACGCCAACCACCTCAACATTTCTCCCGAGACCGTCGACGATCCCAACCGCGATCGCTTCGTGCTCTCCAAGGGCCACGCCATGGAGGCCTACTACGCGGTGCTCTGCCACGAGGGCTATCTTGACCTCGATGACGTCAAGGCCCGCTTCTCCAAGTTCGGCAGCCCCTACATCGGCCACCCCAACAACAAGCTCAAGGGCATCGAGATGAACTCGGGCTCGCTGGGTCACGGCCTGCCCGTGGCCGTCGGGATGGCGCTTGCCGGCAAGATGGATGGCCGCGACTACCGCGTCTACACCATCATGGGCGACGGCGAGCTTGCCGAGGGCTCGGTCTGGGAGGGCGCCATGAGCGGCGGCAACTACCAGCTCGATAGCCTGTGCGCGCTCGTGGACCGCAACCGCCTGCAGATCAGCGGCAGCACCGAGGACGTCATGAAGCAGGATTCGCAGGAGGAGCGCTGGGCCGCCTTCGGTTGGAACGTGCTGTCCATTCCGGGCAACGACGTCCAGGCCATCGACGCCGCGCTGACGCTGGCCGCCGAGACCAAGGGTAAGCCCACGGTCATCATCCTCAACACGGTGAAGGGCTACGGCTCGCCGGTTATGGAGGACAAGGCCGCCTGGCATCATCACCTGCCCAACGATGAGGAATATGCCCAGATCATCGCCGATTTCGCTGCCCATAAGGAGGCTATCAATGGCTAACAAGATCGCCAACCGCAAGGTTATCTGCGACACGCTGCTCGAGGCCGCCGCAACCGATAAAGACATCGTCGTCCTGTGCTCCGACTCCCGCGGCTCCGCGTCGCTCACGCCGTTCTTCGATCAGTATCCCCAGCAGTCCATTGAGGTCGGCATTGCCGAGCAGGACCTGGTGAGCATCGCTGCCGGCATGGCCTCGTGCGGTAAGAAGGCCTGGGCCGCCTCGCCGGCGTCCTTTGTGACCACGCGTTCGTATGAGCAATGCAAGGTCGACGTTTCGTACTCCAACACCAACGTCAAGCTCATCGGCATCTCGGGCGGCGTGTCCTATGGCGCCCTGGGTATGAGCCACCATTCTGCGCAGGATATCGCCGCTATGAGCGCGATTCCCAACATGCGCGTGTATCTGCCGAGTGACCGCTTCCAGACCGCCGAGCTTGTGCGCGCCCTGGTAGCCGACAACAAGCCGGCCTACATCCGCGTGGGCCGCAACCCGGTCGAGGACGTGTACACCGAGGACGAGTGCCCGTTCCAGATGGACCGCGCCACCTGGGTGCGTCGCGGCACCGATGTGACGATTGTCGCCACCGGCGAGATGGTCCGCCATGCCGTGGACGCCGCCGACCTGCTGGCCGAGCAGGGCATCTCGGCAACGGTGCTCGACATGTACTGCGTCAAGCCGCTCGATACCGAGGCCGTGATCGAGGCCGCCGGGGCTACGCGCGCTGTCGTGACCGTCGAGGAGCACAGCCCCTTCGGCGGCCTGGGTTCCATGGTCGCGCAGGTCGTGGGCGAGCATTGCCCGCGTCCGGTCAAGTGCCTGAGCCTGCCCGACGCGCCGGTCATCACCGGCACGAGCCCCGAGGTCTTCGCGCACTACGGCCTCACCGGCGAAGGCATTGCCAAGACGGTTGCCGAGTTCCTGCCCGCAGAGTAATTGGAATGTGACAAAGGGACAGTCCCTTTGTCACATTCATTTTGAAAGGGGTGGCCATGGGCCGCTACATCATCGGTATCGACCAGTCCACGCAGGGCACTAAGGCGCTGCTGGTGGACGAGGGCGGCCATCTGATCCATCGTGCCGATCGCCCGCATCGCCAGATTGTCAACGAGGCTGGCTGGGTGAGCCATGATCCAGCCGAGATCGCCGCCAACGTGCTGGCCGTGGCGCGCGCCGTGGTGGAGGAGACTGGGGTAGATCCGGCTGACATCGCCGGCATCGGTATTTCCAACCAGCGCGAGACTACCGTTGCCTGGAGGCGCACGACGGGCGAGCCGCTGTGCGACGCCGTGGTGTGGCAGTGCGCCCGCGCCCGCGAGCTGTGCGACGAGCTGGCCGCGCGCGAGGGCGTGGCCGAGCTGGTGCGTGACACGACGGGCCTGGTGCTCTCGCCCTACTATCCGGCGGGCAAGATGGCTTGGATCCTCGAGAACGTTCCCGCGGCAGCCGAGGCCGCGGCGGCGGGCGAGCTGTGTCTGGGCACTATCGACGCCTGGGTGGTCTGGACGCTCACGGGCGGCGCGGAGTTCCGCTGCGACTGGTCCAACGCCAGCCGCACACAGCTCTTCGACCTGCGCCGTGGCTGCTGGAGCGAGCCGGTGTGCGAGGCCTTTGGCGTCGACGTGGCCTGCCTGCCGCAGGTGACCGATTCCGACGGCCTGTTTGGCACAACGGACCTGGGTGGCTTTTTGCCGGCTCCCGTGCCGGTGCACGGCGTGCTGGGCGACAGCCATGCGGCCCTGTTTGCGCAGGGCTGCCACAGCCGCGGCATGGCCAAGGCGACCTATGGCACCGGCAGCTCGGTCATGATGAACGTCGGCGACGAGTTTGTTGCCAGCTCACACGGGCTTTCGAGCTCGCTTGCGTGGCGTATGGACGGTGTGACCGAGTACGTGCTCGAGGGCAACGTGAGCTACGCCGGCGCCGTCAAGACATGGCTACGCGACGACCTGGAGCTCATCAACAATCCCGAGGAAGTCACCGACCTGTGCTACGCCGCCAATCCGGCGAGCCGCGTCTACTTTGTGCCGGCGTTTACCGGTTTGGGCGCGCCGCACTGGGCGAGTGACGCCGAGGGCTGCGTCTTTGGCATGACGCGTACCACGGGTCGCGCGGAGTTCGTAAAAGCTGCAGACGAATCGATTGCCTATCAAATCTTTGACGTAATTGACGCAATGGTCGAGGATTCTGGCGCGGCGCTTTCCGAGCTTCGTGTTGATGGCGGTCCCACGCGCGATGCGTACCTGATGCAGTTTGAGAGCGATCTGGTCGGCTCGCCCATCCGCATTGCGAGCAACGACGAGATGAGCGGTCTGGGCGCGGCCTGGGCCTGCGGCATTGCGCTGGGCATGTACACGCGCGACGTCGTTGACGTCTACGGCGCCCGCGGCATCGTGGAGCCTGCCATGTCTGCCGACGAACGAGCCAAAAAGATCGCCGGCTGGCGCCATGCCGTCAAGGCGACAATCGCATACACCGCCTAGGCGGCTGCGCGGCGCCCGCAGGCTATCCCCGGATTCAAAAATTATTGGTTCCTCGTCCCGTGTAGCTCATTTGGGACGGGGCTTTTTTGACTGGTATGATTGGTGCGACCATTCGAACCAGCTAAAAGAGCCCCGTCCTAAATTGACTATCGAGAGGATCTGCCATGGAGCGTATCGCGAGCTTCTCTGTTGACCATCTGCTGCTCGAGCCCGGCGTGTATGTGAGCCGCATCGACCGCGATCCGGCGACCGGCGCCGCCGTCACCACCTTTGACCTGCGCCTGACCACGCCCAACAAAGAGCCGGTCATGAACACGGCCGAGTGCCACACCATCGAGCACCTGGGTGCGACGTTCCTTCGCAACCATGCCGAGTGGTCGAGCCGCATTGTCTACTTTGGCCCCATGGGCTGCCGCACGGGCTTTTACCTGGTTGTCTTTGGCGAGCTGACGAGCGAGGAGATCTTGCCGCTCGTGCGTGAGCTGTTCGAGTTTGTCGCTGGCTTTGAGGGTGATGTCCCCGGCGCCGCTCCCGAGGAGTGCGGCAACTACCTGGACCAGAACCTCCCCATGGCAAACTGGCTCGCGCGCCGCTATCTCGACCGTGACCTGGCCGATATCGACGAGAAGCACCTGCACTACCAGCAGGCGTAAGGGCCGCCCTCTGCCTCCAAACCGTTCACACGGAGATATCGACCGTTTAACTGTTTAGAAGTGTTTATTCGAGGTCATTAGCACTAGCTCGCTTAAACTAGTTCTCAAAGTGATATTCAGGCAAGGCTCCTGAAGCAGCATCTGTTGACATTGATTGTCGGATTCTGCTTCGGGAGCCTTGTTCTGTTTAGGGGGGCACATGGAAATTGTTAAACGAATTAATACCAGCGCTGTCCTCTGCGTCGATGGAAATGGCAGACAGTTGGTTGCATTCGGCCGTGGTCTGGGGTTCAAGAATGTCGGAGACGAGGTCCCTCTTTCGGAGATTCAACGAACGTTTTATAACGTTAGCTCTCGCTACATCGCTCTCGTTGACGAGGTCCCCGACGAGCTTCTCGAGCTTACCTCGGATGTTATTGATATGTCGACAGGTTTGCTGCCTTATGAGGTGAGCCCTAATTTGCCGTTTATCCTTGCGGACCATATCGCGTATGCGGTTAAGCGCAAAGAGCAAAATATCGTTGTCCGCATGCCTTTATCGTTTGATGTCCGCCAACAATATCCCGTCGAATTTAAAATCGGCGAGTATGCACTTAGGATAATCAGGAAACGTCTTAACGTTAGGCTTCCAGCTCATGAGGCAGTTGGAATTGCCATGGCGTTTATCAATAACATGGCCGATTCGGACTCATGCGAAGTAGTTAAAGAGTTTAGCGCGGATATCTACGATCGTGTTCTGGAGGAGTCAACCGTTGCTGTTGAAAATCGGCTTGGCATTCAAGTTGATCGGGAAGGTTTCGATTACGCAAGGTTCGCAACCCATCTTCAGTACTTATTCAATAGGTTGAACTCTGGCGAAAGCATCGTGAGCGACAACCGCAAGATGTACCTCTCGCTCAAAAAAGAATATCCGGTGGCATCAATGTGCGCCGATGATATTGCTTCTGTTCTCAGCCGACTGACGGGGCGGGAACTTATAGACGAAGAAAGACTCTACCTCATGATGCACATCAATCGAATTGCATCGAAAACAAGGTAATTAGTTGGCAAAGGCGCGCGCTTTGCTGATGGTTACATATAAAACTCAACATGGGAGAAATGGTATTTATGGCAGATACAACCAAGCTCGCTGCCGAGATTCTCGAGATGGTGGGCGGCGCAGACAACGTTACATTTGTAGCTCACTGCATGACTCGTTTAAGGTTCAACCTTAAGGACGAAAGCATCGTAGACGATGCAAAAGTCAAGGCGATTGATGGCGTGATCGACATTCGCCATTCCGCGGGGCAATATCAGGTGATTGTGGGACCTAAGGTCGATAAGGTCTATGAAATCGTTGCCAAGGAAACCGGGATTGACGCCGGAGATTCCGAGGCAAGCGAAGGAGAGACTAAGGGCTTTCTGGGAAAGCTAATGAAGTTCATCAGCGGCATCATGATGCCCGTTCTTCCTGCCTTGATCGCATGCGGATTGATAAACGCCATCCTTAGCATTCTGACGACGGCGGGTGCTGTTTCCGCCGAGAGCGGAATATACACTCTGCTGTACGGCATGGGAAATGCCTGCATGTATTTCCTGCCCGTTCTTGTCGGATCATCTGCTGCTCAGTTCTTTGGAACCGATCGATATATCGGTGCGGTACTCGGCGCAATCCTGGTTTATCCGACTTTCGTTGCTGCGGCCGGAGCGGGCGATGCGCTGGATTTGCTCGGCATGAAGTTCACAATGGTGAGCTATTCCTCCACGGTGTTTCCTGCTATCGTGGCGGCTTGGTTCGCATCCGTTCTTAATAAGTGGCTGCGGGCGGTTCTTCCCGATGTTGTGGCATTTGCGCTCGTCCCGTTCCTGACGGTTGCTGTTGCCGCCCCCGTCTCGCTCCTTGTGATCGGCCCCGTTATTCAGCAGGCGAGCTCTTTGCTTGCGGCTGCAGTGCTGGCGGTCTATCAGTTCAGCCCCGTCCTTTGCGGCGTTATTCTCGGGCCGATATTCGGTCTCGTTATGATCCCCCTTGGACTCCATTGGGCCCTGATCGTGCTTTCCATCAACAATATTATGACCGTCGGCTCCGATCCTATCCTTGGACTTCTCTGCTGCAGCATGGGTGTTGTCGGCGCTTGTTTGGCGTTTGCCCTCCGCTCGAAGGACCCGAGTGAAAAGAGTCTTGGGTTCAGCTGTGCCATTACGGGCTTTTTCGGGATTACGGAACCGGCGCTGTACGGCATCATCTTGGAGCACAAGAAGATCATTATCGCTTCCATGGTCGCCGGAGCAATCAGTGCTGTTATCCCGGCGATTTTCAACACCTGTACGTTCGTTATGACGTCGAGCGGCATTTTTAGCTTCCCCGGTTATATGGATCCTTCTGGTGATATGAGCAGCCTCATCGGCGCAATTCTTTGCAATGTCGTCGGTTTAATTCTTAACTTCGTTCTCGTTTACATCCTGTATCGCCCTGATGAAGAGGCGGTAGTGGAGTAGACAATTATTCGGGATGTAAGCTGCCGAAAACCCCGCGGCAGATTGCATGTGGTGGGCTTGCCGTTGATTCACGCGAGCCCACCCTCATTTTTGGAGTGACTAGCTATGACAATTACTGCCGATATGACGTTTGGCGAAATCGCGCTCCTTCCTGAGTTCGCTGGCTTTGGCGAGCACCTTATGCTTTGCCGGCCTTCAACTTGGGAGCGCATGTGGAATAAACCCATTGTGTCTCATATGAATTCTGATGCTAATCCATATGAAACTGCTCGCGTTTTGCGTGGATTGAATCGAATTGTCGAGCTCGTGGATGACGGGAGGCAGGTTGCCTACGATATTTGGGATGAAGCCGACTGCATCCGTGATCCGACTCGGCGCAATACGAAACTGTTCTTCTTTCCCGGGAGACCTAGGGCTCCCTTTATCATTGCGGTTTCGGGCGGAGGTTATCAGAGCGTTTGTCATCAAGTGGAAGGCTTTCCCGTTGCCCCCGAGCTCAACGATGCGGGCTATAACGTGTTCGTGCTGTCATACAGGGTGAGGGTCGAGCCTTTGATGCCGCGCCCAATCGACGATTTAAATCGAGCCGTCCGTTTTGTCCTGGAGAATTCAGCGAAATTTAATGTCGCAAAAAGTTATGCAGTTATCGGCTTTTCTGCTGGTGCGCATTTAACTGCCGAGTGGGGGACGGACAACAAGGGATTTGCGTCCTACGGATGCGAGGCGCCAAAAGCCTTGGCCCTGTGTTATGCACCGATTGATCTTCATGGCTTTGAGAACGCATCAGACAATAGATTTCTTGATTCGGTGTGCGGCGGGGCTGGTCGCGACTCGCTCGATGATTTCTGTATTAATCAGCATGTGTGGGAGCAGTATCCTCCGACATATCTTTGGCAATGCGCTGACGATGATATTGTATCGCCCGACAATTATGAAAAGATGGTCGATGCTCTGGATGCAGCTGGAGTACACCATGAGGGAGTCATGTATTCAGAAGGGGGGCACGCATTGATGAAGCCCCATGCGCCGGAGACCGACTACTGGTGTATGAGCGTTATTGAGTTTCTTAAAGATTATCTCGACTAGGAAACTGCATGTCGCTTTTTGAGCGGGTGATTTCGTCATGCAATGTTTTCGGTATTGAACGTGGTCGTGGATGAATGATGTTCTAGAATGTTCGTACTGTCACATAAACGAACAGGAGCGAACATGCATATCTACTCTGTATCAGATCACGAGTTCAAATCTTATGGCTGCGTGTGGAACGACGTTCCGTCCAACCTGACCGCTCCGCTCATCGAGGCGCTCTCTGCCACGCCCATCCCCGAGGGCAGTAAGTACGTAGCAAGCGCGCCGGAGCTCGAGGGCGTCAAGGATGCCGATAAGCTGGGCTTTCTCATGTACGGCGGCCGCCCCTTCCAGCTCGGCTGGTGCAACGGGCACAACACACGCCTCAACTGCCTGGAGTATCACCGCGCCAGCGAGTTTAACCTGGGCGCCCGCGACTTTATCCTGCTCGTGGCGCATCGCTGGGAGATCGAGGACGGCAAGCTTGACACCGCGTGCGTTAAGGCGTTCCGCGTGCCGGCGGGCAAGGTCGTTGAGGTCTTCAACACCACGCTCCACTACACGCCCTGCATGGTCGACGACGGTGGCTTCCAGGTGATGGTGGCGCTGCCGGCGGGCACCAATGGCCCGCGCCCCGAGGCTGCAGCCGACATGCCTGCCGCCGGTGACAGCTACTGCTACTGGAAGGCCGACAAGTGGGTCCTCTGCCACGCCGACAGCCCCAAGGCAGCCGAAGGCGGCTACGTGGGCCTCGTCGGCAAAAACCTCGACATCACCTGCGACTAGGGGCTTCCTGTTTGTCTCGATCTGTAACATCTAGCGGGTTAAATCGCCTCTACCTGTTACAGATTGAGATAAATCGTAGAGGGTGCCCGAAAGATCTCGATCTGTAACACCAGGCCCGGTTTTGGCGGCCTACCTGTTACAGATCGAGACAAACCGGGCCCAAACCACCACAAAGGTGCCTGTCCCCTTTGTGGTGGTTGGCGGTTTGGGCGGGCAGGTATCAAAAAGTGTCAGACGGGGGCGGCCGCCGGGCGTCTGTGCGCGAAAAGAAGTGTCGGCCTGCGCCGCTGTCGTTGAGCGAGGCCCTATTTGCGGGGATACTAAAAACACGACAAGCAGCGTATGAAAGGATCGATGCATGGCTTTCCGTAAAGACTTCCTGTGGGGTGGCGCAACGGCTGCCAACCAGTGCGAGGGCGCTTACGACGTGGATGGCCGCGGCCTAGCCAACGTGGATGTGGCGCCGCACGGCCCCGAGCGCTATGCGGTGGTCTCCGGCCAGCGCAAGATGCTCGACTTCGAGGACGGCTATTACTACCCCGCGCAGACTGGCATCGATTTCTATCACCATTACAAGGAGGACATCGCCCTCTTTGCCGAGATGGGCTTTAAGACCTTCCGCATGAGCCTGGCGTGGACCCGCATCTTCCCCAACGGTGACGAGACTGAGCCCAACGAGGCCGGCTTGGCCTTCTACGAGGACGTGTTCCGCGAGTGTCAGGCGCACGGCATTGAGCCGCTCGTGACCATCACGCACTTCGACTGCCCGATTCACCTCATCAAGGAGTACGGCGGCTGGCGCAACCGCAAGCTCATCGACTTCTACAAGAACCTCGCGACCACGATCTTCACCCGCTACAAGGGTCTGGTGAAGTACTGGCTTACCTTCAACGAGATCAATATGATCTTGCACCTGCCGTTTATGGGTGCCGGTCTGGTCTTTGAGGAGGGCGAGAACAAGGAGGCCGTCGAGTACCTTGCCGCCCACAACGAGCTCGTCGCCAGTGCTTGGGCAACCAAGATCGCTCACGAGATCGACCCTGAGGTCAAGATCGGTTGCATGCTTGCCGCAGGTAGCTACTACCCCTACAGCTGCCGTCCGGGCGATGTGCGCCAGGCGCAGCTCGACAACCAGGACAACTACTTCTTTGTCGACGTCCAGAGCCGCGGCTACTATCCGGCTTATGCGCTCAAGAAGCTCGAGCGCCTGGGCATCGATGTGGGCATGACGGATGAGGACCGCGAGATCCTGGCCGCCAACACCGTCGACTTCATCAGCTTTAGCTATTACAGCACCCGTTGCTCCGCCGGTGCCGATAACCCCGATGTCGAGCGCACCCAGGGCAACGCCTTCGCCGGCGCCAAGAACCCCTACCTGCAGGAGAGCCAGTGGGGCTGGGCCATCGATCCGCTGGGCTTCCGTATTACGCTCAACGACCTGTACGACCGTTATCAGAAGCCGCTGTTTGTGGTCGAGAACGGCCTGGGCGCCAAGGACGTTGTCGAGGAGGACGGCTCCATCAACGACGACTACCGTATCGACTACCTGCGTCAGCACATTCAGACCATGCGCGACGCGGTGACCGAGGACGGCGTTGACCTGCTGGGCTACACCACCTGGGGCCCGATTGACCTGGTGTCTGCCGGCACGGGTGAGATGTCCAAGCGCTACGGCTTTATCTATGTGGATCGCGACGACGCGGGCAACGGCACTCTCAAGCGTTCTAAGAAGAAGAGCTTCGACTGGTACAAGAAGGTTATTGCCTCTAATGGTGAGGACCTGTCCTAAGGAAGCTGAGGTACTCAACTTCAGAGTCTCCTAGCCAGGGCGCCCGGCGAGCAGATAATGCTCGCCGGGCGCCCTGCCGTCTGCGGATTTTGGGACATGCGGCCCGCTTTTTCGGCCCATCTGTCGGTACACTAAAGGGACTATGGGTACCCGCGAGCGACATATCGGCCACGCGGCCGCCCGGACCGCGCCGGTTGCGGATCCCAGGGGTGGCAGGCTCTTCGCCATGCCGCGATTCCTTGTTGGCATAACACATCAGGTGTACCGTCATCGCGTCTTTGCTATCGCCGGCGCCATCACCGCGCTGTTCCTCATGCTTTTGGCGGTCTTGCCGGCGCTGTTCGCCCTCGACCCCAAACTTTCTAACGCCGTGCCCGCCTATAGCAAGGTGTCCGAAGAGGTCGTGGATGCGCTCGCCCATTCGAGCTCTCTCCCGCTGCTTGTCGCCGCAATTGTATTTTCGATTTGGGGCGTATCGGTCTATCTGCGCTGTTTGGACTATGTGTTGCGTCGCCGCCTTGTTGCCGTCGCCACCATCTGCGCCCTGTGGATGATCGAAGTCATTCTCAAGTACAAGTCGTTCACGCCGTTCTATGCCACCGTGCTGTGGTACCTGTACTACGTGCCCATGACGCTCATTCCGCTGCTCTACCAGCTCTGCGGCCTGCGCCTTGCGGGCCTGGAACAACACCGCCTGGGTCGCCGCTACTGCGCTGCGCTGTGGATTGCGGCCATCCTGCTTATCGGATTTGTGCTCACCAACGATTTTCATCAGCAGGTCTTCCGCTTTGACCGTACAAGCGACACCTGGAGTAACGATTACACGTACGGCTGGGGTTATTTTGTCGTTCTCGTGTGGACGGTCTTCGACTTCGTGGCCTTTTTTATCCTGGTTGGTCGGTCCTCGTCCTTTCGCATCCGGCGTTTCTCGGGCACGGCGGCGCTCGTACTGCTGGGTGGCGCATTCTTTGCCGTCTCGTATGCGTTACGCGTGCCCTGGGCATGGAGGCTCAACTTTTCGCTCGTCTATTGCGTCCTGTGCGTGGTGGCGATGGAAATCTGTCTCGATTGCGGTGTCATTCCGTCGTATCACGACATAGCTGGCATCTTCGACACCTTGCCGTTCGACCTCAAAGTTCTAACGCGCGACTTGCAGGAGGCCTATGCCACGCCAGTGTCAAAGCCAATGCCGGTAGGCGTGCGCGAGGAGTTGCGGACCCAGGAGCACGGGCGCGCTCATGCCTTTGCCGTGGCGTCCGATCCCGATGTAATGTATCGCGCCTTTCCGCTGCTGGGCGGATCGGCGCTGCTTGCCCAAGACGTGTCGGAGCTCAACGAGCTTAACCGTGAACTGGCACATCGTCGCATGGAGCTGCAGCGTCAAAACGAGCTGCTCGCCGCCGACTACGACCTTAAGACGCATTTGGCAGATCAAGAGGCCGAGACCTTGCTGGTCCAAGACGTGGACCAGGCGCTTGCCCGCGCGCTCGAAGGGATGTACGACCTGCTGAGCTCGCTGCCGCCGTTGACCGACGAAGCGTCTTCGCACGAGCGTTACCGCATGCTGCAGCGCGCCAAGATGCTCGTCGCCTATTGCAAGCGCAAGGGGTCGCTCACGTTGGCACAGCACGGGGAGAGCGGTTTTGATCGAGACCGCATCCAGCTCATTGCCAACGAGCTCGCAAGCGACCTGCGCACCATCGATATCGATTGCGCCTCGATTATCGCCATACGGCGCCCGATGCATGCCAGTACGGTAAGCGCCCTGTACGACTGCGTGTATGACTTTGCGTTTTTTGCCTACACCACCGACCATCCGGCGCTTATGTATCACTTGGGCGACCATGACCGATGCAGTGTCGAGCTGCGCGCCACGCTTTTTTCCAACGATGATGCAGATCTTTCGCAGACGCCCGCTGCGCAAGAGCTCAAAAGCGCTTTGCAAGGGCGCAACGTGGCATATCGCCTTGAGGGCGAGCCCGGCCAGCTGCGCATGATCGTCTTGATGCCGAGGGCGGGTGAGTGACGATGCAGATTTCGCTCATCCTTCCCCAAATCGTTGCGCTCGATGTTGTCTTTGCCCTGACTGCGTGTCTGCAGACGATCCACGTCCCGCTCATCGCATCGCGCCGCTCGTCCTATAACCGTAAGGTGATTTGCGCCTACGAGGCGAGTCTTGTGCTTCACCTGATGATTTCGGCGCTCATCTTATTCGCGTCGTCTGGCTCGTATCTGGTGGCGCCGCTTGACGTTTGCGCCAGGGCAATGGGCGGAGCGTTGTGGCTCAATGCCGCAATCTTTGCCTATGGCGTGGTACTTATGGTGCACTATCGTCGCCTTGTCATGCTGGTCGAACTGTTGCTTGTTGTCGCCGTTACACCACCGGTGGTTTTTGCCATGGGCTCGGCGTGGACCGTTGTCCTTATCGCAGAGGGAGCGTTCTTCCTGTTCCGCTCCATCGCGGCGCTCTTGATGGACGTCCGTAACCGCCAGGAGGATATCACCATGTTCTCGACGATCGAGACCATCAACGTGATTCCCGTGGGCATCCTGTATCTAGATCCGAGGGGCCGTCCGCTTCTCATGAACCGCTGCATGCGCAAAAACCTGGTGGAACTTCATATGCCCACCGATCTGCGTGACATGAGCAGCACATGGAACGACCTGCGCAAACTTAGCATGCAAATGCCTGAAAGCAGTAGGAATCGTGTGCGGATTAATCTGGACCGCTTTGGTGAGGCGCGTGCGGTGGTCGAGGTCTCTCCTGCCGAGATTCGCCTATTTGTGTGTGATCGCGTTATGGTTTCGGGCCGTTCGTTCGAGCGTATTATCGGTCTTGATGTGACAGAGTACGCGCATGCTCATGACCGCCTGGCGCAAGCCAATCACCTGCTTGAGCTTGCGGGCAAAGAGCTCCAGGCCCAGATCGAAGAAGTTAAAAAGGTTGCCGACAATGCGGCCTACCTGCGTATGCGCGCCCGCGTGCACGATGTGATCGGGCAGCGCCTGTCCATTCTTCATCGCTATTTGGAGGAGGGGCGTCTGGACGATGAGTCGCTCGAGCAGATTGACCCGTTGCCGCGCTCAATCGCCGCCGATTTGCGCAGTGGCGGTGCCAGCGAGCCTGCAGAGCAGCTGGGCGATATCGTCCATGCTTTTGGCCTGGTGAGTGTACAGATCGATGTTGAGGGCGCGCTGCCTGAGAACGCGCGTGTCGCCGCCGCATTTTTGCAGATTATCCGCGAGGCCTCGACCAATGCCACCAAGCATGCGCAGGCGCATCGGGTCCACGTGCGTCTGTGGCAGGAGGGGGCGGATGCTGAAGCCGTCGCGCGCATGACGATTTCTAACGACGGGTCCCCGGCCCCCGTATCGTATCGCGAGGGAACGGGTATCCCTGGTATGAGGCATGTCGCACAGAATCTGGGCGGCAGCCTTGAGGTCCATGCCGCCCCACCCTTTACGCTTACGGTATCCATTCCGCTCGCCTCCAGCGCCACGGTCCAAAGGAGAAGCTCATGATCCGCGTGTTAATTGTCGAAGACCAGGCCATTCTGCGCGAGAGCCTGGCACGCTCCGTTGGTGACCAGCCCGATATGACCGTTGTTTCCGCCATCGCCGATGCCTCCGAGGCCTTAGGTGTCGCGCTCAGGGGGCGCCCGGACATGATACTGATGGACGTATGCACCGAGCATGATTCCAACGGCATCGTGGCGGCGGCGTGCATCAAGGAGCAACTGCCCGAGTGCCGCATCATTATCATGACCGGCATGCCCGAGATCACCTTTGTCGATCAGGCCCGCGAGGCGGGCGTCGATAGCTTTGTGTACAAGAACGTCGGTATCGACGAACTGTTCGCCGTGATGCGCTCCACGCTGGCGGGCTATTGCACGTTTCCCAAGCCGCCCGAGAGCATTTTTTCGGGTACGGCGGCGCTCGACGATGTCGAGCTGTCGATTTTGCGCCTTGCCTGCGAGGGCAAGAGCCGCCGCGAGATCGCGGCCGAGCTGTTTATGAGCGAGGGCACCATCAAGCGCCGCATCTCGGAGATCCTAAGCAAGACCGGCTACGACAACATCATGCGCCTTGCCGTGCATGCGGTGACCGAGGGCAGCATCGTCCCCAATATGGAGCGCCCGTAGTCGGTGCGCCGCCCATGCTCCAACGCCAAAGATAGGCCGCCCGCCGTTTTGCATCAGAAAACGGCGGGCGGCCTGCTTGTATGGGCAGTGCTGTCGGCATAAAGCGGCGGGGCCGCAGGATTATCTCCTGCGGCCCCGCCTGGCAAGTGCGCGGATGTGTCCGCCAATCCGCGGCTGTCGGTGTCTGTCGCTACGCGATGGTCGCGGTGTAGGAAGCGACGTCCTCGTAGGAATCGGTCAGGTAGGCGTCGATGCCGATGGTCGTGTTGACCAGGTCGTCAAGGCTGTCAAGCTCGCCGCTCGAGAACGTGAACTCCTCGGTGGCGTTGGTGCCGGGCATCAGGTGAGCCGAGAACCAGGGTTCCTTCATGGTGCCGTTGACGTTGGTCTTGCCGGAAGGAGCGTAGAAGGTCAGGTCCTTGTCGCTCTTGTTGGTGATGTTGACGACAAAGCCGATATCGCCCCAGTCGTCCTTGAACTTCTCGGTGATGGTGATGGTGCACAGATCGTCATCGGCGACGGTGACGGCGGGGGAGATTTCGACGTTCTGGACATCGTCGTCTTCGACGGCCTCATCGATCTCCTCTTCCTTCTCGGCCGCCTCGCGATCCTTCTTCACCGTGCCGGACAGGTCCTTGTCGGACTTGGTAAAGACAAGATTTCCGTCATCTTCTTCGAGGATGAGTTTGCCGTCCTTGAGCTTCATGTCATACGACTCTTCTTCGGCGGTGAGGGTTACGGTGGTGGCGTCCTTTGCCTCCCATTTAAGGTCGACGACTTCAAGGAACAGGTCGAGGGCACCTGTACCGTCCTCATCGAGAATCAGGACGCAGTGGACACCCCAATCCTCGAGCATCTTCATGTACTCATCGGTTAGCTCTTCGCCATCCACGGTTCCACCCGAGAGTTCCCAGCTGCCGACGAAGTTGGCCTTGGGGTCTTTGCCGCCGCCGCTGCAGCCCGTCAGGGCAAAGGCGAGCGCCAGGACGCATGTCAGAAATGCGAGTGCGGACTTTTTGAACGTTGTCTTCATGGTGTCCTCCTTTATCGAACGAAACCCATAGAAGCAAATGCGGGGGTGGCGGATCCCCCGCCAATTACCAGATAGAGGGGTTAGGGCCTGGGCGTTCCGCAGTTGCTGCAGAACTTGCCGCCGTTTTCGCTGCCGCAGTTGGGGCAGAACCACTTGGCCGGTGCCGGGGCGGGTGCGGGGCTGCCGCACTCGGAGCAGAACTTGCCGGTGTTGGTGGCGCCGCAGCTGCAGGTCCATGCGCCGGCCACAGGTGCGGCAGCGGGTGCCGGTGCGGGGGCGGGAGCCGGAGACGGCTGCGGGGCAGCCTGCTGCTGTGCCTGGCCGGCGGCAAACAGCTGGCTAGCGTTCATGCCGCCCATGCCACCTGCCATGCCCATGCCCATAAAGCCTGCCATCGCGCCGTTGGGGTTGGCCGCTGCCGCGCGCATCGCGTCGCTCTGGGCGCTGGCGATGTTGGCGGCCGCCATGGTGGGATCGCGCATGACTGCGGCCTTCTGCAGGTCCTTGATCATCTGCTCGTCTTCTTGCGAGGCGGCGATGGAGTTGACGCCAAAGCTCACGATCTCGACGCCACGTAGGTCGCGCCAGTCGGCCGAGAGGACCTCGTTGAGCGCGCGGGCGAGCTCGGTGGTGTGACCGGGGATGGCGCTGTAGCGAATGCCCATTTCCGAGATCTTGGCAAAGGCGGGCTGCAGAGCGGTGAGCAGCTCGGACTTAAGCTGGCTGTCGATCTTATCGCGCGTGTAGCTATCGGTCACGTTGCCGCACACGTTGGTGTAGAACAGCAGCGGGTTGGTGATGCGGTACGAATACTCGCCGTTGCAGCGCACGGAGATGTCGACGTCCAGGCCAATGTTGTTATCGACCACGCGGAAGGGCACAGGCGAGGCGGTGCCGTACTTGTTGCCGATGATCTCCTTGGTGTTGATGAAGTAGACGCGCTGGTCTTTGCCCGCGTCGCCGCCAAAGGTAAAGCGGCTGCCGATATTGGCGAACGTCTCCTTGATGGAGTCGCCCAGGTTGCCGCTAAAGACGCTCGGCTCGCTGCCGGTGTCAAAGACAAACTCACCGGGCTCCAGCGCGACCTCGATGATCTTGCCGTTTTGCACCACGAGCATGCCCTGGCCGTCGTTGACGGCGATGACGGAGCCGTTGGAGATGACGTTGTCCTCGCCGCGCGTGTTGGAGCTGCGGCCGCCGGTGCGCTTGCTGCCCTTGCAGGCCAAGACGTCAGCGGGCATCGATTCGCAATAGATAAATTCCTTCCACTGGTCGGCCATGACGCCGCCGGCAGCACCCAATCCAGCTTTCAAGAGTCCCATGGTGATCTTCCTTTCTCGTCAAAGGCCGGGTGGTATTGGTCAGAATGGCTAATCGTCCTTGTTGTCCTTCATGACAACGGTGGTCTCGGTGTGGCTGAAGGTGTCGTGCTTCTCGGTCAGGTCGAGCTCGCCGCAGTAGCAGTCGGCGTGGGTGGCCTCGTTGGCCGTCTTGAGCTGGCCCACCAGCAGCACGTCTGCGATGATCACGATGATCAGCGGCGCGACGATGTTGATGAGGATGCCCTCGACATCAAAGGTGAGGTAATCCGGATCGAAGGCGTTCTCGCCCATAAAGAGAATCTGGGAAAGGACAAATCCGATCGCAAAGAACAGCACCGAGGCGATAGCGAGCTTGGGCTTGGAGCAGGGAAGCTCGCCGACCATGCGGCCGGTTTGGCCGTTCATGGCAAACAGGTAACCCTTGCCGTTCCACGAGGTAGAGAGCATCCACACGGGGAACAGAGCATAATCGTTTTCTTCCCAGGTGTAGTCGAGCTGCTTGCTTTCGACCGTGGCGTCGTCGTACTCGTCGACGACGGTCTCGCGCAGGGCCGAGATCGTGCTCTCCTCCATGCGGCGCTCGGCGCGCGCCTTGCAGGTTTCGCAATCCTCGTCATAGCGGTTGGCGATGTAGCCGGGCATATAGGCGACCGAGAACGGGCGCAGCGCGTCATAGTCAAACGGCTCGATGGCGTCCATGTGGCCGTCGGGCATCTTGGACGATCCGTCGACGGGCACGCGCTCAAACGAGATATTGCCCTTACGGTAGGCGTCGTAGTGGTCGGTGGTCGTGACGGTGCGGTCGGATTCCTCGGTCACGGCCTCGTTGGTCGCGTCAAAGTACACTTCGCCGGCAACGCGGGCGCCGTAGAGCCAAAACGGCACGTAAACGCCTTGGACCTCGTCGATGTGGTTGCCGGTGACAAAGCTCTTGGGCAGCAGGATTTTACCCTTGTAGTGGTCTTTGAGCGCGGCCATGACATCGTCGCGCCCGAGCTTAAACGGAATCACCAGGTCGGGTGAGAAGTCGCCCGAGAGCTGGCCGGGTGCCACGGCGGAGTTGCCGCAGTACGGGCAGGTGGTGACGGCGACGGTGCCGTCGGACACGAGCTCGGCGCCGCACGACGAGCAGATGTAGCCGGCGTTTTGAGCCAGCTCCTGCACGGCATCGTCGACAGCAGGCTTGGGGGCCGCGGCTGCGGCATCGGCTTTGGCATCTGCCTTGTCCTGGCGCTCGCGATAGAGGGCCTCGACTTCTTCGACTTCAAAACGCGAATCGCAGTAGTCGCAGACGAGCTTTTGCTCGGCACTGGCAAAGTGAAGGGGGCCGCCACACGCGGGGCACTGATAGTTGACGCTCTCGAAGGCCATGATCGGTCCTTTCGCTGCCGGAGGCTATGCGCCGATGGCGCCGCCGCAGTATTCGCAGCGCCCGCTGGCATCGGGAATGGTGGTTGCACCGCAGAAGGGGCAGGTGACCGCGGTCTTGGGGGCCTTAGCGGCCACGACGCTGTCGCGCGTTTCCTGACGCAGCTGCACCAGCGCGTCGCGGACCTCGGTTGCCTGGCGCTTGGCCTCGCGGTATTCGATGGAACCGCGCTGATCGATGGTGGAGTCGTTCACGCGTAGGTTGATCTCGGTAAAGTACGGCGTGTTGACGTGGATGGTCAGGTTAAAGTCGTAATCCAGGTCGTAGCGCGGCGGATTGTAGCTCTCGCGCTCGCCGTCCTTGGTCTCGCGATAGATTTCGGTGCGGTGCTCGTCGATATCCATATCGCAGCCGAGTACCTGCGAGAACTCGATGATGTCGGGATTGGCGTCGCGCCAGCGGCTCTGCGAAGTGATGATCAGCAGGCCCGCGTCTTCGTCGAGCATGATGTTGGTGCGCCCGGCCGAGAGTGTGCGCGTGGGGTTGAACGACGCCAGGCGCTCGGCATTGGCCTCGCGGTAGGCGAGTTGCTCGCGGATATCGTCCGCGGTGCTGGAGCGATAGCCGTGGAAGTAGGGGGAGAGCTTGCCGGCACACTCTTTGCACAGGTAGCCTTCGCTGATCTTGGTCTTTCCCAAAAGTCCCAGCTCGGTACCGCAAATCGCGCACTCTTTCTTGTCGAACATCTTGTCAAAGAAGCCCATGGCTGCCTCCCATCAACAGGTAGCGTGTGTCACTTTTGATGATGGGGGAGTGCGCGATCTTTCACGATACCCAGACGGCTCAACGAGTCTCCACAACTGGGACACATGGCCCATTTTTCCTACTCATTGGGTACTCATTGGGGACGTACTTAAATGAGTGAAACTACTCATCTAAGTACGTCCCCAATGAGTGCTCGCAGAACGAGAGTGGATAATCTCCCATTTTTGGCCTGCTTGTGGGCTCAAAGTGGGAGATTGTCCACTCTCGTTGTTTGGGTGTCCAAAAATCCCCGCTCGTTTGGCACTTGGGGACGTTCCTTTTGTGCCGGCACCTGGGGACACTCCTTGCCTGGGGGCTACCTCTAAACGGGAGACGGTGTCGGCCGCGCAGGGGGCCGACCGTTCACCGATTAATGCCGACCGTTCACCAAGCGCGGCCACAATTCCGCTATTAAAGCGATTCAATGACGCTTAAATACTATAAAGAGCTCAGCTTGAGTGCGACTCCCTTCGAGGCATGATCGGGCGGCTCGTCGATTTGCGCCCGCGCATGCACGCCATGCGCCGCCGTAGAACGCCGTTGCCGAAGGGAAGAACTGTGAAGGTCGTCAAGCGAATCAACAACAACGCAGTTATGTGCACCGACTCAAAGGGTCGAAGCGTCGTTGCATTTGGCAAGGGAATCGCCTTCGCTATCGACAAGGAGACGGGCGACCTGCCGCTCGCCGCTATCGAGCGCACCTTCTACAACGTGGACGAACATTACCTGGCGCTTCTCGAAGAGCTATCGCCCCGCGTGCTCGCGGTCTCTGCCGAAATCATTCAAGCCGCCGACCTGGAGCTCCCCTACGAACTCAGTCACAACGCCGTGCTCGCCCTTGCAGACCACATTACTTTTGCCCTGCAGCGCGCCAAGCGCGGCATTACCGTGCAGATGCCGCTCGCCTATGACGTGGCGCAGATGTATCCCATCGAGTACAAGGTGGGCGTTTTTGCCCTCAGGCGTATCTTCGATGCCCTCAATGTGGAGCTTGCAGAGAGCGAGGGCGTGGGGATCGCCATGTGCCTGCTCAACGCGCGTCTGGCGCCCGAGAACGAGGCCGAAACCGACGCCGAGGCCCGCGACGATGAACGTCTCATTGGCGCCATCATCGCAAGGATCGAGAAGACCTACGGAATCGAGGTCGACCGTCACGGCTTTGAGTTTGCACGCTTCGCTACCCATATCCACTATTTGTTTGGGCGCATTCGTACCGGTGAGCCCATGAACACCGACGGCGCGGAGCTTTACGGAACCGTGCGCGGCGAGATGGGCCGTTCGGCTGAGGTTCTCGACTACGCCTGCGTGCTTATCGAGGAACATTTTGGATGTCAGATCAGCGACTCCGAGAAGCTATACGTGCTCATGCACATTCATCGTATCTCGCACCCCCGGGTGTAGATATACCGCAGCAGCGTCGGTTATCGCTGCAGGTAAACCGGCCTGAGGCCGCCGCGAAGCTCCCCATACCCCTTACAAATCGCGGCAGCCGGGCGACGGGTTGTTGAGGGCGCCGTAGAGGTGCCGGCGGGCGGGTCCCGCGAGAAAAGGAGGTCATTATGGCCGACAACAAGAAGATTGCCGAGGACGTGCTTGCAGCCGTCGGCGGCAAGGAGAACGTCTCGGGCGTGACGCACTGCATGACGCGTCTGCGCTTCACGCTCAAGGACAACGGTATTCCCGATACCAACAAGGTCAAAAAGATCAAGGGTGTCATCGGCGCCCAGGAGTCGGGCGGTCAGTACCAGGTCATCATCGGCCAGAACGTGCCCAAGGTCTATGACGAGGTGTGTGCAATGGGCGGCTTTGCCAAGAGCGCCGCAATCGACGAGAACCTCGATGCACCTAAGCAAAAGCTCACGCCCAAGGTGATCGGCAACAACATCCTCAACTACCTGTCCGGCTCCATGGTGGCGTTGATCCCCATCTTGATGGCCGGCGGCCTGTTCAAGTGCATCGGCACGCTCATCGGTCCGCAGGTCTTTAACCTGGTGCCCGAGACCGATCCCACCTACCTGCTGTTCTACACCTACCTGTTTGACGCGGCCATGTACCTGCTGCCGGTCTATCTGGGCTACAGCGCGGCCAAGAAGATCGGTGCGAGTCCGGTGCTCGGCATGTTCTGCGGCGGTATCCTCATCTGCCCCGACATCGTGGCGCTCGCCCAGAGCGGCGAGACCTCGCTCACGGTCTATGGCATCAGCGCTCCGCTGCAGAACTACCAGCAGACGGTTCTGCCGATCCTGCTTTCCTGCGCCGCGCTCTACTGGGTCGAGAAGTTTTTTAAGAAGATTGTGCCGGACGTTCTGTCTACCGTCTTTACGCCGTTCTTTACGATGGTCGTTATGGTGCCCATCGAGCTTATCGTGCTTGGTCCTATCGGCAACGAGCTCGGTAACCTGCTCTCCGCCGTCCTCTTTGGTATGGCGGGCACCGGTATCGGCTTCTACATCGCCATGGCAATCGTCGGCGGTCTGTGGCAGCTGTTTGTTCTGACCGGTATGCACATCGCCGTGATCATGCCGGCTCTCGCCACCTTTATGGCGTTGGGCGAGGACAAGTTCATCTTTGTTGCGTCCAACTTTGCCATGATTGCCGTGTGGGGTGCCGTGTTTGGTGCCGCGCTGCGCATCCGCAACAAGGAGGAGAAGGCCCTGACCTTTGGTTATGTCATCTCGGCTATCCTCGGTGGCGTGACCGAGCCCGCGTTGTTTGGCTGCATCATGCGCTTTAAGCGTATGATTCCCTGCATGGTTATCGGCGGCGCCATCTCTGGTCTGCTCGCCGGCATTCTGGGCGTGACGCTGGGTATGCCGGGCGCCAACTCCAACTTCCTGGTGTTCCTGGGCTACCTCACCCCGGGTATGGGCAACCTCATCAACTTTGGCATCTGCTTTGCCGTGGCCTTTATCGTCTCCGCCGTGCTCGCCTTCTTCTTTGGCATCACCGAGGCCGACCAGGCCGAGCTTGACGAGGAGTAACGCTTCCTACAGGTATTTTCTCCTCTGGGGGACAGTTCAGCGCAAGGGACACCGCCGGGATATTCCGACGGCGCCCCTTTTTTGGCACTTGGACGTTCTTGTCTGACTAGTCATTTAAGTACGTCCCCAATGAGTACCCGTAGAGTGAGAGTGGATAATCTCCCGTTTTTGGCCTGTGTGCAGGCTCAAAGTGGGAGATTATCCACTCTCGTCATTTGGGTGTCCAAAAATCCTCGCTCGTTTGGTACCTGGGGACGCTCTTTGTTGAATATTGGCGCTGTCCTTGCTACGCCACAGTCACGGCGACCTGGGCGTAGCGGGTGCAGGGGCGCTCGGCGTGCGTCAGCACGGTGAGGGTGAGCACAAAGCGGTCGCCGGGTCGTGCGTCGGCGGGCACGATGAAAGCGGTGTCTACCGTGCATTCTTGCCACATCGACAGATCCTGGACGCCTGCATAGCTCGACGGGTCCACGGCGATATCCCAATGTGCGTCGAAGCCGCGGTCGTCGGGGTCGACGATGGTCGCCGCAAGGTCGATGCGCTCGCCGGCTGCGGCGCTGCGGTCGGCCGTGACCTCGACAACATGTGCCGGATGCGAGCAGATGGCCGGATCATGGGCGCACCATTGCGCGCGGGCGGCAAAGTCTTCCTGATAGGCACGCAGATAGGGATTGAGATTGTCGTCTGCAGGCGTGCCGAGGGCGGCAAGACCGGCGGGCGCGTTCGCATCGGGATGCCCATCAAGAAACATGCGGCCGAGCAGTGTGTCGAAGCCGCGGTCGTCGATACCGCGCAGGCCAAACGGCAGCAGCGGAATATAGGTCATGCTGTCACCCTCGGCCATAAAGTCGCCGCGCTCAAACTGCACCGCGGGCATGCCTTCCAGGCCCCAATCCAGACGGGCATGCTTGCCAAACTGAAAGCGCTCAGGCTCGTTTTCGTAGACCTTGCCATCGCCATAGAGCATGTAGCGCGCCATGAGGGGGCCGTTGTCCTGCGTGAGATTCTGCTCAGGCCAAGGAGCCTTGAACAGCGGCAGCGTATCGGGCTGAGCCGTCTTGGCGTCGACATAGCCGCCATACATATAGGGCACACGCCAAAAGACGAGCTCGGGAAAGAGCTCGCGCCCATGGTCGAGCCACGAGTTGTCCTGTCCCACGCCATCGGCAACGCCCATCACGCGCACCTTCTGATAGACCCGCTGCTGTACGGCGGGCCACTCGGGTGTGGCGCGATAACGCTCGGCAATACTCATGAGGGCACGAACGATAGTATTCATACCACCCCAGCTGAGCAGCCACAGCGTGCGGGGGTCGTCGTTCATGATGGCATCGGCGATGACGCGCGAACCGGGCGTCTCCTCAGTCACATCACCCTCAAAAGCAACATTTCCCACAAACGTACGCTCAATCATCTGTGCGGGCGTGGGGAAGGACGGCTCGCCGGCGGCAACGGCATTGGCCTGCAGCTGCGGCCAAGCCTGGGCGTATTCGTTGCTCCAAAGACTTTCGATCCAATGCTCGGGAAAAGGCCGATACTCGCGAAGCTCGCCGGCCAGCGGATCGGGCTCATGAGGCACAACATCCCAGGTATAGGAGCGCACGCCCTTGGTCCGCCAATGCGAATTCACCTCGCCGAGCGTATGAACTCCATCCCCAAGAAAGTGATACTGCGAAGCCGTATACACCACAGCCTGAACATCAAGCAAGTTGAGATACAGAGCCAAATGAACAAATGAGTTCATATCATCGACTTCCATATCAGTGGTAACAATCACCCGAGTCAACTTCTGGGACATAGGAACAGCTCCAATCAAAATCAATTCAGCCAGTTACGCGCAAGGCAAGACAGGACCCATGCCCCCATCGCCACCGACCCGGCGGCCCGCTAGAAGCGGCCGGCCAGGGTCACAGCAACGTCAACGCAGCGGAGACCGGGGTTTAGTCTTGCAAACATTCCGCAGGGGGCATGGGCAGGCGCAGCGCGAAGCGCAAAGCGCCAGCCCATGCATGCCCGAGGACGTTTGCGAGACTAAACCCCGGTCCCCGCGATGGGAGGGCTTAGCGGTCGACCCTGGCCGACCACTCCCAGCAGCCCACCGGCTCGCCGTCGATGAGTACGTTGCCCCCGTCGAAGTCTTGATAACACAGGTCGTTGAATTGGTGGATCCACACGCCGTGGTTGAACGTCTTCTTGGCCGAGCCGTCGGCCTCGCGATACACGCCGGTCAGGTCCTCGACATGGCTAAAGTAGGTGAGGTGCACGTTGGCGCCGGCATCGCGCAGGCGCGCCGTGAGCGGCAGCACGGTCTGTTGCGGTGACACAAGCTCGTCGCCCTTGGAGTGCGTAAACCACAGCGGCGTCTTGGCGAGCGCGGCCACGTCCTCGTCCGTGGCGTTGTACCACGGGGCGCAGCAGGGAAGGCCCGCGGCGAAGAAATCGGGGTAGTCGGCGCACAGGCGCAGGGTCATAAAGCCGCCGTTGGAAAGACCGGCGACCACGATGCGGTCGGTGTCGATGCGGTCGGCATGCTCGGCGACAAACTCGTCGATAAGCGCCTTGAGCACGGGGGAGTAGATGCTCTGGTTGGAGTGACCGAGCTGCTCGACGCCGTTGTCCATCCAAAACGTGGGCGACTGCGGCACGAGCACCCAGGCGAAGCCGCCAAAGTAGCGCTGGATCTGCGCCTGGCTAATGGCTGTGACGCGGTTGCCGATATAGGCACGCGTGGCGCCTTCGCCTTGCGTGGTGCCCTTGCCCTCGCCGGCGCCGTGCAGATACACCACGAGCGGGGCCTTTTGGGGCACAACCGTTGCCTCGGGCGCAAAGGGGTTGAAGCATGCTGAGTCCTCGGCCTTAAAGCTGGGCTCAAAGAAGCCGTATTCGAGCGCGATGCCGTCGACGGCGGTCTTTTGTGTGGCGTTGCTCCAGCCTTTGAGCGCGGGGCAGATATCGCCACGGCAGGTGTCGAAGACCAGGCCGCAGGTGGGATCGTCGCCGTCGTTGCCGGGAAGAGCTGTGAGCTGCGTGATGCGCAGCTGGTCATCGAGCATGCGCGAGCCCATGACGCCGCCTTCGATGGTCTTGGTCAGGCGCTGCTCGGCGACCTCGAGCGCCACATGGGTGCCCACGGCGAGCTTACGTCCGTTCTCGTCGCACGGATATGCGGCGAGAATGTCGATGTAACCCGCGGAGGGCGCGGCATGGTCGGCGCCGCGCTCCTTGCGCATCAGGACCTCGCCCGTGCGCTCGTGACGCTCTACATATATATGGAAGGTGCTTGCGTCGATATCGTTGGCGCGCACGGTGCAGGGCAGGTCGAGTACGACCTTGCTGATCCAGGGGCCAAAGTCGCCCAAGGTGGTGACGGTTGCGTAGGTACACGATTTGAGTTCCATGAGCTGCCTCCCTTGTGCCGCCAACACGAAACATAAGCGGCAATACAATATAAACATGTTTAGTTTAATCCAGAATTGCAGAACAAGCAGATAAACTCGGTAAACGGCAAAACTGAACACGCAATGAACCACTAAACATATGTTTACTAACTTCTAGCAGGGCTTCTGCTGATGAGGTAACAGGTCAGCGAGGTGTTTATCAAAATAAAAGCCCACGTAAAGAGCTATATATGAATAGATGGCCAAAGAGACCATCTTCTGCCATTTAAATACGCTCACCCCCGATTTCCTACCGTTCACCGGACTTCAGACGGCAAAATTGCCACAAATGAGGCGCTCCGTGTAAACTAAAGCCTGTAAACGTTCAGTAAACACCTTGTTTACAAAAGCGTATCCAAGGGTCCGGCAACCGTAAGGGGTTATAGTCGCCGGGCCAAAGGCGTGCTTAAGCCCAAGGGGGCTGGCACACGAAGATATGGGGAGGGGTCCCATGGCAGTAGATAACAAGCAGATTGCCACCGATGTCCTCGAGCTCGTGGGCGGCGCGGAGAATGTTTCCGTTGCCACCAACTGCATGACGCGCCTGCGTCTGACGCTCAAGGATAACAGCAAGGCCGACGTGGAGAAGATCAAGAAGGTCAAGGGTGTTCTGGGTTGCCAGTTCGCCGGCAGCCAGCTCCAGGTCATCATTGGCCAGAACGTGCCCAAGGTGCTCGCCGAGTTCGTCGCCATCTCCGGCGTCAAGCAGGGTGAGGCCGTCAACGAGAACCTCGATGCTCCCAAGGAGAAGTTCGAGCTCAAGAACCTGCCCAACATCATCCTCGACTATCTGTCCGGCTCCATGACCCAGCTCATCCCACTGCTCATGGCTGGCGGTCTGTTCCGCACCATCGCGGCCGTCCTCGGCCCCACCATGCTCGGTGTGCTCTCCGATACCGATCCGACCTATACGTTCCTCTACACCACGCTGTACGAGGCCACGTTCACCTTTATCCCCATCTACCTGGGCTATGCCGCCGCTAAGAAGCTCGGCGCCTCTCCGGTTCTGGGCATGCTCCTCGGCGGCGCTCTCATGGCCCCGTCCGTCGTGAGTGTCGCGACTCAGGAGGGTGGCGGAATCATCTCCGTCTACGGCATCCAGATTGCCGCTGCCAACTACCAGCAGTCCGTCCTGCCGATCATTCTCTCGGTGCCCGTCCTGTACTTTGTTGAGAAGTTCTTTAAGAAGGTCATGCCCGACGTGCTGTCCACGGTCTTCACGCCGTTCTGCACCATGATCGTCACGATCCCCATTGCCTTCATCGTCCTCGCTCCGATCGGCAACGAGATCGGTACGCTGATCGCCAACGCCCTCTTCGGCCTTGCTGACCTTGGCGGCATCGGCATCCTGATCGTCATGGCCATCCTCGGCGCCTTCTGGCAGCTCTTCGTGGTCTGCGGCATGCACATGCCCGTCATCCTGCTCGCTCAGGTTCAGATCATCGCTGCCGGCTACGATCCCTTCGTCTTCGTTTCCACCAACTGCGCTATGGCCGCCGTCTGGGGCTGCGCCTTCGGTGCCTTCCTCAAGATGAAGAACCCCGACGAGAAGTCTCTCGCCATCGGTTACGTCATCTCCGCCATCGCCGGCGGCGTCACCGAGCCCGCGCTCTTCGGTATCCTCATGCGCTTCCGTCGCACTATGCTCGGCATGTTCATCGGCGGTGCCATCGGCGCTGTGTTCTCCGGCCTCATGGGTGTTACCTACTACCTGGCCGGCGGTGCCTCCAACTTCCTGGTCTTCACCAACTACCTGCAGGGTGGACAGATGAACACCGTCTGGGCTATCGTCGGTATGGCAATCTCCTTTGTCATCGCAGCAGCCGTCGTCTTTGCCACTGGCTTCTCCAAGGAGGAGCTCGCCGAGATGGAGGCCTAAGGCCAAGCCATTCGGTCTAAAAAGACCCCTACACGACAGGGCCCCGTCAGGCGTAAGCCCGGCGGGGTCTTTTTTGCAAGGTAGACTGATTGGGGGCGGATGAGATCCGCCCGCGAGGGATTGCCAAGTGCCGAGGGCTTTCGCGCGGGGCTACCGCGAAAGCCCCCGGCGGTTCGCAACTCCTTTGTCAAACGAAAGGACATGCAGATGAGTTTGGGAAAACTGACCGTTAACGGTCGCCAGGATGGCTTCTTGTGCGACGACAAGCCGTTCTTTTGGTTTGCCGATACGTGCTGGAGTGCATTTACGAGCATTGCCGAGGACGACTGGGACTACTATCTGACTCGCCGCGCCGAGCAGGGCATGAACGTGCTGCAGGTCAATACCCTGCCGCAGTGGGACCGCTGCCTGCCCGACCTGGGCATCTGGCCCTACGCGAGCGAGGATGGCGTGCACTTTGACTGGAGCGCGCCCAACCAGGAATACTGGGACCGTGCCCGCCGCATGTGCCAGGCGGCCGTGGAGCACGGCATTCGCCCGGCGCTCGTGCTTATGTGGTGTAACTACGTGCCCGGTACCTGGGGCTCCATGATCGCCGAGCGCACTGGCGCCGAGGTCATGCCGCGTTCCGAGGTGCGCCGCCATGTGGCGCGCGTGGTGGAGAACCTGGGCGAGTTCGACCCCGTCTACGTGGTGACGGGCGACACCGACTTTGCCGGTGACGAGGCGATTGCCTATTACGAGGACGCGCTCGACGAGGTTGTCAAGCGCGCGCCCGAGGCGCTGCGCACCATGCACATCAACCGCGCCAACCGCACCATACCGGCGCAGTATCTGGACCGTTTGGACTTTTACATGTTCCAGCCCGGCCACAACTACGAGGGCCAGCCCGAGGCTTGGCGCTTGCCGCAGGACTTTATCGCCAACTATCCCAAAAAGCCGATGGTCAACTCCGAGCCCTGCTACGAGCAGATGGGCGCGAGCCGCAACGTGTACTGGCGCTTTACCGCGCAGGACTGCCGCGCGAGCGTGTGGTCGAGCATTCTGGCTGGTGCTTCGGCGGGCATCACCTACGGTGCGCACGGCGTTTGGAACTGGCAGACCTCTCAGAGCCGTGGCAGCGTCCTGGGCGAGGGCTTTGACATGCCGTTCCGCTGGCAGGAGTGCCTGCAGTTTGCGGGCGTGTGGGACTTTGGCCTGATCGAGCACGTGCTGCGCGGCCTGGGTGCCACGGCTGGCGACGACGCGGCGGCTGTGGTTCCGGCGCAGGAGCTGCTCGATGACGCGCGCGAGGCCATCCGCGTGGCCCGCGTGGGCGAGCGCGTGGTGGTCTATCTGCCGAGGACCACGGCCGTCAAGCTCAAGCTCGAGGGCGGCGTCACCGCCTGGAATGCTGTGGCGTTTGACCTGGAGACCAAGCGCGTTGCCAACCTGCCGGTTGCGTCCGTCGACGGGGACGGCGAGATCCGCGTGGCCCAACACCCCTTTGAGCACGACGCGCTCCTGGTGGTCTCACCTGCAAAGTAGCGCGCAGCCCCAACATAACCAATGGCAAAAAGGCCCGAGCGCTGTCTCGGGCCTTTTTTATATCGACATAGTCGTTACGGTCGGTGATGGCAATCACGTACCGCCGCTCTTAGCGGTAGCCCTCCCAGAGGGGAAGGGGAAAGAGGATGTCCTCAAACTTGGACCACTCGGCGGGATAGTCGATCTCGTCGGGTCGCGCCACCCAACGGCCTTCCAATCCATACATCGCGGCCAGCGCGCACGAGAGCGCCTCGTTGGCGTCGACCCCTTCGGGAACGCTCCAGTTGCCACCGGGCTCGGGCTCGATAACGCCGCGCGAGCGGTCGTTGAAATACTCATGCAGCGGGCTCTCCGGGCTCATGGCCTCGGTGTTGAGCATCTGGAAGAGCATGACGAGTTCGGGCTGGTTATTGTTTTCTGCCACGATCAGGCGGCAGTATTCGGGAATCTTGGGTCTCTGGTCCTCAAATGCCCCGCCAGGACGAAAGAGGGAGAGGTAATCGTCGCAGGTTGAGCTGCGGTCGTAATAGTGACGGATCACCTCGACCAAAAGCCCGTGCTTGCTGCCCACATAGTGCAGCACGCCCGCCTGGGTGATGCCCACCTCATCGGCTACCGCCTGAAGCGACATGCCGTTAAAGCCTCGCGCGTTGATAAGCCGCACTGCCGCCGAGACGATTTGGTCAAGGCGTTCCTGCGCTGCGGCGCTGCGCTTCTTTGCCGCGGGTGTGGGAGTTTTCTGAGTGTCCATATAAATCGCGCTGCCTTATTTAGGGCGGCTCGAGTATTGCCGCCAAATGCCTTTTGTATACCCCCCATAGCTTACCTCAGCCGTTCAGCGGCTCAAAACAACCGTTTACCGCTCTTATTGCTTACTAAGTACTTAGTAAGCGTACTATACAGGTCATGGAAGTTACTAACTAGTTAGTAAGTAACGCCCAACAGACGCTCGCGAGCGGCCGTACCCCATTCCACGGCCGCCGCATCCAGCGGGTTTGACCCCTTGACCCTTGGTGCACGGGCGCCCTCGCGCATTCCATCACAGAGAGGATCTATCCCATGGCAAATCAAACCGCCGCAGCGATTGACGAGAACGCTATCGCCCCCGACACCGGAAAGCCCATGACCAAAACCGAGACATGGCGCTTTATGATCGGTTTTATTATCTTTGGCGTTATGTGGATGATGTCGGGCACGATCGGCTCCAACGTCTTGTTCCCCGAGCGTTTTAACGGCCTTAATATTGGTCAGCCCGAGGCAATTCTCGCGGCGATGAACTCGGTCGGTTCAATCTTCGCCCTGTTCTCAAATCTCGTTTTCGGCGCGCTTTCCGACCACTGCCACAGCCGCTTTGGCAAGCGCACACCGTTTATCGTTCTCGGCGGTTTTATCTGCGGCTGTGCTTTCTGGAGCACTTCGGTCGCGACCACACTTCCCATGATCGTCGCCTCCTGGTGCGTGCTGCAGATTGGCCTCAACTGCATGCTTGCCCCTGCTGTTGCCGTGCTTTCCGACCGCATTCCGCTTAACAAGCGCGGCACGCTCTCCGCATTCTATGGCGGCGGTGCAACGGCTGGCCAGTCGATTGGCACCATCATCGGTACGCAGTTCCTCTCCAACCCAGTTCCTGGCTTTATCATCGGCACGGTCTCTTGGCTGCTGACCGGCATCCTCGCCGTCATCATTTGGCCGCGCGAGAAGTCTGCCGCTCTTGACGAGGGCGAGCAGTCTGAGAAGCTCAATCTCAAGTCGCTGCTGCTCATGTTCGTTCCGCCCACCAAGAACTGCCGCGACTTTTATCTGGCGCTCTTTGGCCGCCTGCTCCTCATCTTCGGTTACTTCTGCATCAACGGATATCAGCTCTACATCCTCGAGAAGTACATCGGTCTTCCCGTGGCAGAAGCCGGCGCCGTCCTCTCCTCCATGTCCGTCGTGATCATGGTCGTGTCGCTTGTCGCCTCGCTTACCTCGGGCGCTATCTCCGACAAGATCGGCCGTCGCAAGCCCATCATCCTCGTCGCAACGATCATGATGTGCATCGGCATCGCTCTGCCCTGGCTGCTTAAGTCCGTTATCGGCATGTACGGATTCGCGCTGCTGGCCGGACTTGGTTATGGTATTTACTCTTCCGTCGACCAGGCGCTCAATGTCGATGTTCTGCCCGATAAGGAGAACGCCGGCAAGGACCTGGGCATCCTCAACATCGCCAACACCATCGGCCAGATCCTTGGCCCCATCGTGACCTCGGCAATCGTTGTCGCCACCGGCTCCTATTTCATGGCGTTCCCGATCTCCATCGTGCTCATCGCCGTGGGCTATGTGTTCATCATGCTCATCAAGAACGCCAAGTAATCCGTCGCTCTCTTTCCTTCCGTCGGGCAGCGTTCGCGTTGCCCGACGGACTCCGACTATTCAATCGCTTAACTTGGAGGCTTATTATGACCACCGTCGAGCAGTACAAGGTGTTTAAGCTCGAGCTCACGGGCACCGCGGCCGGCAATCCCTATGTCGAGGTCGAGCTGTCGGCACGGTTCGCCCGCGCAGATGGCCAGGACAGCTTTGAGGTCCATGGCTTCTACAAGGGCAATGGCTGCTACCGAATTAACTTTATGCCCGAGAGCGCCGGCGTCTGGAACTACGCGGTGAGTTCCAACGACCCCGAGCTCGATGGTACCGCCGGCTCTTTTGAGGCCGTGCCTGCCACGGGCGACAACCATGGTCGTGTGCTGCTGGCAAAAGACGTGCTTGCCCACGACGCTCCGTTCATTACCGACGAGGATTCCAACTTTGCCTACGAGGATGGAACGCGCTACCTGCCCTTTGGCACCACTTGCTATGCCTGGACCAACCAGGATACGGCCTTGCAGGAGCAGACGCTCGAGACGCTCGCCACCTCTTCGTTCAACAAGATCCGCATGTGTGTCTTTCCCAAGTTCTACGACTATAACGTTGAGGACCCGGCGATGTATGCCTACGAGGGCGAGAAGGGCGATTTCGACCATTACCGCTTCTATGAGCCGTTTTGGGAGAACCTTGAGCACCGCATCGAGCAGCTCGACGAGCTGGGCATCCAGGCGGACCTCATCGTTTTTCATCCGTACGACAAGCCCGAGGACTGGGGCTTCTCTCGTATGACGCGCGAGGAGGATGTTTTCTACCTGACGTATGTCGCCCGCCGCTTCTCGGCATACAAGAACATCTGGTGGAGCCTTGCCAACGAGTGGGATCTTATGCCGTGGAAGCCGGCCGAGGACTGGGATCGCTATGCCCGCATCATCATGGCGAACGACCCGTATGGTCATCTGCGCAGCATCCACAATTGCCGTGAGATCTTTGACCACAGCCATCCGTGGATTACGCATGTGAGCTACCAGAGGTGCGACCTTAAGAACACGGCCGAGGACGTTACCACGCTGCGCGCGCAGTATAACAAGCCGGTTTTGATCGACGAGGTCGGCTATGAGGGCAACATCAACTGGGGTTGGGGCAACCTGACCGCTCAGGAGCTCGTGCGTCGTTTCTGGGAGGGCAGTTTACGTGGCGGTTATGTGACCCACGGTGAGACCTACGTCGACCGCGGACCCAAGCTGTGGTGGGCGCACGGCGGCAAGCTCTACGGCGACTCGCCCGAGCGCATTGGCTTTTGCCGTCGCTACATGGAGGCGCTGCCGGCCGATTTTGACTGGGTGCCCGATGAGGTCGGTATCCTTGACGGTACGTTTACCTGGGATGTCACCTGCATGTCCAACGACCATGGCCGCGGGACTGCCGATGTCCTTATGTACTTTGGATTCAACCGTCCGGCGTATCGTGAGTTTGAGGGCGAGTCGGGCGCTCGATACAGGGTGAGTGTCGTGGACACATGGGGCATGACGGAGGAGGAGCTTCCCGGAACCTTTGAGGGCAAGTTCCGCATCGATCTCCCAAGTAAGCAGTATATGATGCTTCGCCTGACCAAATTAGAGGCGTAAAACAGAGATAATCGGCTCCGGGCGTGACTTGCTGCACGACCACCGCAGGGGGGGGTAGCCCCTGTGATGGTCGCGGCGATGCGCGTCCGGGGCTACGCTTGTAAGGAGTGAACATGCAGGAGTTTTTTGGAATCGATGTGGGCGGTACGGCCGTTAAATGGGCTGTGCTGGGCGAGGATTTTTCCATCCGCGAGCGCGGAAGCCTGCCGACGGGCTTTACCACGGCTGATGAGACGGTCGCGGCGCTGATCTCGCTCGTCGAGCCGTATCGCGAGCGCGTGAGCGCCGTGGGCGTGAGTGCGCCCGGCGGCATCTACGAGGGAGATGTCACAGGAACGATCCATCGCGGTGGTGCGCTCACGTTTATGGATGGCTGTCCGCTCGGAAAGCTTATGCGCGAGGCTCTGGGGGTGCCGATTGCCGTCAATAACGACGGTAAGTGCTGTGCACTCGGTGAGTATGCGGCTGGCGCTCTGCGCGGGACGCGTTTTGGCGTGGTGCTCGCTATCGGCACGGGCATCGGCGGCGGTATCGTCATCGACGGCAAGGTCCTGCGCGGCGCGCACTGCTTTGCAGGCGAGTTTAGCTTCTTGCGCAACGATGTCACGACTGCTGCGAGCATGGAAAACTCCTTTGCGGGTTCGGGCGGTTGGCGTGCGCTCCGCGATGCCGCCGTTGCCGAGAAGGGCCTGCCTGCGGATTCTCCGGTGGACGGCCGCCGCGTCTTTGAGTGGATCGCGGATGGCGACATGGCGGCGCAGCGCGCGCTCGACCGCTACGCTCGCGCCTTTGACGGACAGCTCATCAACCTGCAGGCCGTGCTCGACCCCGAGGTCTTTGTGATCGCAGGCGGCATCTCGTGCCATCCCGAGCTCGTCGATGCCCTGCGTGTACAGATGCCGCTGGCCCTCGCGAGTTACGAAGGGACCCTTGCCGGCATTCCTGTGCCGCAGATAAAGGCGGCCGAGCTCGGCAACGACGCCAACCTTTACGGTGCTGTTCAGGAGGCCATGCGCTTGGTGTAGCGCGAGCCAAACGAGGCTGTCAAAAAAAGATAAAGGCCGGCGTGAACCGCCCCCATTTCCTTAGCACGGGAAATGGGGGCGGTTTAATTTGAGGCGGGACTTTTTAACCGCCTGATGGGTCGCGCGCCGCAATTCAGGTGTCACAGCAGCTCGCCGTGGCGGGTGATGTAGCGGTGCTTTGCCAGCTGGGTGAGCGCGATATAGGCGGAAACGATGCCGATGAGCAGCGCGAAAAAGCTCGCTGGTAGCGTCATGAGGCCGAGCGCATCGGCGACGGGGCTTGCCGGTAGCCAGGTGACGAGCGCCAGACCCAGTACGGTGAGAACGCACAGTGCCGGCGCGGCGTGGTCGGGTAGGCTCGGCAGGCGCGGGGAGCGCAGCATGTGGATCACGAGCGTCTGCGACCACATGGACTCAACGAACCAGCCGCTCTGGAAGATTGCCGCAAAGGCCGCCATGCCTGCGACGTCGCCCGCGGCGGCAAGCTCGGCCCAGCTCGCGCCCACGGCGGCGGGGCACACCACAAAGAAGAGCGCGGCGAAGGTCACGATGTCAAACAGCGAGCTCACGGGGCCCAGCTCGAGCATAAAGCCCTTGATGGACGCGGCGTCCCAGGCGCGCGGACGGGCAGTCCAGGCGGCGTCGACGGTGTCCCACGGCAGCGCGATGCACACGATCTCGTAGACCAGCGACAGCAGCACCAGCTGCAGGGCGCTCATGGGCAAAAACGGCAAGAACAGGCTCGCGACAGTCACGGACAGCACGTTGCCAAAGTTTGAGCTCACCGTGGTCTTGAGGTACTTGAGCAGGTTGCCGTAGGTGCGGCGGCCTTCGATGATGCCGCGCTCGAGCACGCCCAGGTCCTTCTGGAGCAAGATGATATCGGCGGATTCCTTGGCAATATCGACGGCGGAGTCGACCGAGATGCCGCAGTCACTCGCGCGCATGGCGGCGGCGTCGTTGATGCCGTCGCCCATAAAGCCCACGGTGTGGCCGAGCAGCTCACGCATGACGCGCACCAGGCGCGCCTTCTGCAGCGGCGAGAGCTTGGCGAACAGATGGGTGTTCTCGGTGCGCTCGGCAAGCTCGGCGTCATCGAGCGCATCGATCTCGGAGCCGAGCAAGACGTTGCTCGCATCGATACCAATCTGCTCGCAGACGGTGGCGGCGACACGGTCGTTGTCGCCGGTCAGGACCTTGACCGCCACGCCCTTGGCCTCGAGGGTGGCGACGGCGCCCGCGGCACTTGCTTTAGGCGGATCGAGGAAAGCCAAAAAGCCCATCAGCACCATGTCGCACTCGTCGGCAATGCCAAACTCGCCCACGCAGCGCGGATTGGTCTTCTGCGCCACGGCAATCACGCGCAGGCCCTCGGCATTGAGCCCGGTGACCTGCTGGCGAATCTGGGCGAGCTTATCTTCGGTGAGCGGCTGGGCGGCACCATCGACTTCGACAAAGGAGCAGATCTCGAGCATTTCCTCGGCAGCTCCTTTGGTAACCATCTGGGTTTTACCCTGGGCGTCGGCGACAACTACGCTCAGGCGACGGCGCGAGAAATCGAAGGGCACCTCGTCGACCTTGGTATAGCGGTCGCGCAGGCTCTGGCCCAGCATGGAATCGGGTGCTGCGGCCGAGGGCGTCACATCGGCGCGGTCGATGACGGCCAGGTCGATAAGGTTCTTGAGGCCAGTCTGGAAGAAGCTGTTCAAAAACGCATGGCGCAGCACGCGTGCGTCCTCGTTGCCGTCGGTGTTGAGGTAGCGCTCGAGCACGATGCGGTCTTCGGTGAGGGTGCCGGTCTTGTCACAGCACAGGACGTCCATCGCGCCGAGGTTTTGGATCGCCGCCAGCTCCTTGACGATAACCTGGCGACGGGCGAGGTCCTTGGCGCCCTGCGACAGGCTCGTGGTCACGATGACGGGGAGCATCTGCGGCGTGATGCCCACAGCCACGCTCGTGGCGAACAACAGCGCGTCGATGACATTGCCTTTGGTGGCGGCGTTGATGGCAAAGACGGCCGGCGCCATAACGAGCATGAGGCGCACGAGCAGCATGGAGACGCTCGAGACGCCGCGGTCAAACGCGCTCTTCTCGCCGCGCCCGTTGAGCATCTTGGCGATGCCGCCCAGGTAGGTGTCCGAGCCGGTGGCCACAACAAGCGCCATGGCGGTGCCGTTTTGCACGGAGGTGCCGGTAAAGACGATGTTCTTGCAGGCAGACAGCGGCAGCGCAGAGCTGTCGGCGCCCTCGATGACAACTGCGGCAGTGGTCTTCTCGACGGCCTCGCTCTCGCCCGTGAGCGCGGACTCAATCACAAACAGGTCGCGCGTCGTGATGATACGGGCATCGGCCGGCACCATATCGCCGGCAGAGAGGCGGATCACATCGCCGGGGACGAGCTCGTCAAAGGGGATCTCGATACGCTCGCCGTCACGCAGGGCACAGCAGGTGTTGGAGACCAGGTCCTTGAGGGCCTCGGCCGCATTGCCGCTGCGGGCTTCCTGGATAAACTTCATGCCGCCCGATACCAGCAGCATGATGCCGATGACGATGACCGTGGAGGGGTCGCGCTGCGGCTCGGGTACGGCGAGCACGTCGATGTAGAGCGAGACCAGCGCGAGCGCGGCGAGGATGCCGGCGAAGGGATCGATGAACGCGTCGGCGATGCGGCGGGCGAGCGTCTTAGTCGGCGCCTCGATGGTGTTGGGGCCGGCGGCGTCCAGGCGCTCGGCGGCGTGCTCGGCGGTGAGTCCGTCAGCCGTGGCGTCGAGCAGCACGAGGGCGTCCTCGGCGCTATGCGTGGCGGCGAATATGGTGTTCTTGGACAGGCCGGTGTGAGCGGCGGGGCGCGCCGTGCGGCGGCGCTTGGAGATGGCTTCGAGTACCGTGGCGGTTTTGAGCATCAGCATAGGGTCCTCCTTGTTAAAGGGAGTTAGCGTACGTGTCGTATTTGCTTTAAAAACCTAGATGTCGCCCACGTCATACTCACGAACCGCCACAAAGGGGACAGGCACCTTTGTGGTGGTTTTGACGATTGGCTATTGGCACTTATGCGTGTGCGGAATCCTCGCGGCGTGCCGAGGGCGACATGCAGGTTTTTCGACTATGGCTGCCTTCCATGGCACACCTCCTTAAGGCCGGGCGCGATGCGCTTCGGGCATTTCGTACCCGTTTCAATCCGCCCGTATTTTTGATGAGGGGGTTTGCCGTGTCAACCCCATTGTTCGGAAAACCATTACCCCTGACAAAGCCTTTACAGAATACTGCGGGCTCAAAGCGCGCCCGCAATATGCCCTGCCTGCGCTAAACTGGAAGGCACGTACGCGATTACGAGAGGAGCCCGCATGGAGGCTTACAAGCAAGAGTTCATCAAGTTCATGGTCGAGTCCGATGTTCTGAAATTCGGCAGCTTTACGCTCAAGAGCGGCCGTCAGTCCCCGTTCTTTATGAACGCCGGCGCTTACGTGACGGGCTATCAGCTCAAGAAGCTGGGCGAGTATTACGCCCAGGCCATCCACGATAACTTTGGCGACGACTTTGACGTGCTGTTTGGACCGGCCTACAAGGGTATTCCGCTGGCCGTCGTGACCGCAATTGCCTACCACGAGCTGTACGGCAAGGAGGTCAAGTACTGCTGCGACCGCAAGGAGGCCAAGGATCACGGTGCCGACAAGGGCAACCTGCTGGGTTATGAGCCCCAGGACGGCGACCGCGTGGTCATGGTCGAGGACGTCACCACCAGCGGCAAGTCCATCGACGAGACCTATCCCAAGGTCATGGCTGCCGCCGACGTCGAGATTAAGGGCCTGATCGTGTCCCTCAACCGCATGGAGGTCGGCAAGGGTGGCGTGACCACCGCGCAGAAGGAGATCGAGGCCAAGTACGGTTTCCCCGTCGCGAGCATCGTCTCCATGGCCGAGGTCGTCGAGACCCTCTACAACCACGAGATCGACGGCAAGGTCGTCATCGACGACGAGCTCAAGGCTGCCATCGACGCCTACTACGAGCAGTACGGAGTCCGTTAGTTACGCGGTTTTACCAAACCGCGTAACGGCTCGACGCTGCAAGCCCGCCAGAGCGGCAATCTGCCTTTCAACTTCGGCGGCATGACCAGAAGGTCAATGCCGCCTCGTTTCAAGGCACCTTGCTCGCTCTGGCGGGTTTTCGCTGTCGCTACCAAAACATCGGCACTCCCGTTGCTGGCGATGCGGCACTTGGGGACGTTCCTTTTGTGTCGGCACCTGGGGACACTCCTGATGTGGTCATTGGGGACGTTCTTAAATGACTACTTAGGATGAGCGTCCAAAAATCCGCGCTCGTTCGATTGGCGCATGTCTACGCAGCGTAGGTTGTCGAGCCTGGCCTTCAAATGGATACTGACTGTCGAACCGGTTCACTCCATTTCTTCAATTTGATTGGACAGCCCATGAACCAGACACGGCAAACCAATGCTTCCCATACTTTTTTGGCAGCGCATGTCATCAAGCGGCTGCGCGAAGAGCGCGGCCTCACCCAGCGCGCCCTGGCGGAAAGCCTTGGCGTGACCGATAAAGCCGTCAGCAAGTGGGAATCCGGCCGCGGCCTTCCCGACATTTCCCTCGTTGGGCCTTTGGCCCAGAGACTCGGCATAAGCGTGGCTGAGCTTTTGGCTGGTGACATTCGGGCCAACGCCAACCGTGCAGGCAATATGCTCAAAGGCGTCTTTTACGTTTGTCCTATCTGCGGAAACGTTGTGCACGCGCTCGGAGAAGGCAGCTTTAGCTGCTGTGGCTCCACGATGTTTCCCCAGGAGGCCGAAGAGCCGGACGCGGACCATGCCTTTTCCATCGAGCGCATCGAGGACGATTGGTACGTCACGCTCGATCATCCCATGACCAAGGATCACTACATTAGCTTTGTGGCATATGCGACTATGGATGGCATCTGCTTTAAGAAGCTCTATCCAGAGCAATCGGTGCAGCCGCGCTTCCATATTACCGGGCGCGGCAGGATATATCTTTACTGCAACCAACACGGACTCTTTACGTCGCTGACGCCTCGCAAATAACGGCTGTCTATCCGCCCTCCTCATGCGTTCCCAGGGGACCCAAAATGAGCGTGGATAATCTCCCGGTTTTGGCCTGTGCGCGGGCTCAAAGTGGGAGATTATCCACGCTCGTTAGGTTAGTGTCCGAAAATCCACGCTCGTCGCTACTTGAGCCCGGGCAGGCGGGTGTAGGGAAACGACCGCTCGAGGAACTCGGAGCAGCGGGCGTAATCTTTGGCAAAGTAGCTGCTGTAGAGCGAATCGAGCACGTATTGCACGGCGATGTGGCTGGCGAACTGTGTGATGCGATGCGTCATGCTCTCGTGATCGCTCACCGTGAGATAGGCGGCAAAGCCGGGGTGAATGCGGGCGCAGTGCGGTGTGCCGATGACGATGACCGGGACATGTCGACTGCTGAGGATTGGCAAGATCTCCCTGAGGTTGGGGGCAAGGCCGCTGTAGGAGATAACGATTGCCACATGGTCGGGGCCCGAGGCGAGCGCCGTACGCACCTGCGCCTCGACACTGTCGTGGCACGTCGCGCTTTTGCCGGCAGAAAGCAGGCGATCGCGGAACATTCCCGCTGGATACAGATTATGCGAGCCCGTGTAGATGTCCACGGTGCCGGCGCGCACGATAAGCTTGGCGGCCTGGTCGAGCTGTGTGGGGTCGAGCAGCTCCTGCGTTTCGGCCAAAGTGGTCTGATAGAGCCCCTCCATACGCTCCATCACCTGCGCAGGAGTGGAGGTGGCATCGAAGGGAAAGTTGATGTCCACGTCGCGCCGGTTACCCGTCTCGGCTGCCTGACGGATGAGCTCGACCTTGAGGTCTTTGAATCCCTCGAGGCCGAGCTTTTTGCAAAAACGGTGCACGCTCGCAACGGAAACGTTGGTGCGCGCGGCAAATTCCTTAATAGAGAGCCCGCGCACATCCTCGCCCATGGCGAGGGCCGTTTGCCCAAGTTGTTGCTCGGTGGGGGTGAGGCTTTTGCCCTGCGTGATCTTTCGCCTGATATCCATATGGCTCCTATGCGTTTGCGTCGCGATAAACCAATCATAACGGTAAATAAAACGCCCGGCCAAGCCGGGCGTCTCGTAAGGGGCTGTTGTGCGGGGTTGTTACCCGAGCACGCGTACGGGGCCCAAGAGGCCGCTGGGCTCGGAGGGCTCGGTCATGCCGAACATGTCGGGGACGGCGTGGTCGAGGGTGTTGATGATGTCAATCGTAAGCGCGTGCTCGCCGGCTAAAAGTGCGGCGGCCTCAAAGCGGTAAGGCGGACAGATGCGGGTGCCGAGGGATTTGCCGTCGAGGGTGACGGTTGCGGTCTCAAAGACCTCCCCAAGGTCGATGACAGCGCGGCTGGCCGCTTCGCCCAGAACAAAGGAGGCCTGGTAGCGGAACGTGCCGGCCTTGCCGGGGAATTCGGCCGAGGAAAGGTCGTGCAGGTCTGCAAGCTCAACAGACTCGCCAAAGGCATCGGTGCCAGGGGCAGAGAAGGCAACCGCCCAGGGCCCGTCGATGCATGCGGCTTCGTCTCCAGCAGTTGCCGCGCCGGCGGAACCTGCGGCCCCAAGGACCACGATGCAGCTCTCGTAGGGAGCCAGCTCGAGCGTGCCGTCAAAGGCGGCGGGCTCGGTGCCGTTGAGCAGATCGAGGCGCGCGCCTGCAACGGGTGTGCCGTCGGCAAGCGCAATCTGAGTGGAGATACCCTGCTTGGGATGCTCGTTGACGAGCATCAGATAGGTCTCGCCCGCCCGCTCGTAGCGCAGTGCGCGCAGCCAGGGCTGGGGCTCGGCGCAAACCACGGTCTGCATGCCGGTGTTGGCAAGTGTGTCTGCGAGCTCGGTGGTCGCCAGGAGCTTGATGCCGGCGACCGCGGCTGCATCCAGGGAGGCAAAGCCCTCGCGACCTGCAGTGTCACCGTCGTAGCGCTTGTTCGGCAACTCATCCAGCGCGTACACGGCAACACCTGCGGCTGCGGCACGCGCGGCAAAGTCGAGCACGGCTTCGCCGACAAACTCGGCTCCGGGCATCACCAGGCAGCGGTATGCCTGGCCGTTCACGCTAAAGCCGCTACCGTCTGCGGCAATTTCAACGGCATAGCGCCCTGCGTCCTCAAATGCCTCTGCCGGCACGATGTCAAAGTCGACCTGCGCGCGCATAAGCTCGGAGGCGGCATGCTGCATAAAGTTCGCCTCGCCTGCCCACTCGGCGTCCGCATGGTAGAGAAGCGCCACCGGGGTCGTTGCGCGCCCGCCGCTCAGCAGGCTCGCCGTACGGTCCATGTAGCTCATAAGCTGCCCAAAGTGTGCAAACTGGGGGTTTTGGCCATGCGCATAGAAATGCGGCGGGCAGTCCCAGTCGGGGAAGGCGGCCATGCTAAAGGCATGCGGCACAAACCAATTGACGCCGCGCACCAAAAAATGATCGGCGATCCACTTCATCTCGCGTAGGCCTTCGTGCCATCCAAATGCGCCAAAGACCTCGGCCATGCAGCGCCCCTGCTTTTTGGGGTCGAGGTGTGCTGCCGAGGAGCCCAGCTTGGGCAGCACGTAGTTATAGAACTCGAGGTCCCACACGCCGCGTCCGTAGCTGTGAAGGCCGCGGTCCATGCCGGGTACCAGCTGGTTGATTACGATGTCGACGCCCGCCATGTCCTGACCGCCCACGGCGCGGAAGTAGTGCCCGGCGCCCACGCCCAGGCGCGCGTGGCAGTCCTTGTCCTCGATAACGTGGCCGATGTACTGCACGCCGCGCGCGCGGCACCAGTCTCCGAGCTGGTCGCAGAAGCACTCCTTATAGAGGGTGCTCGCGATGTCCATATAGACGTGGCGTACGCGCGCGCCGGCCGGCTCGCGGTCCCACAGGTGCGGGAGCTCGGCCAGGTAGCGCTCGCCCAGTGCCGCGCGCAGGCGACGCTCAAGCTCGGCCGACCAGGGTAGGGGCGCGGTGGCCTTGCCGATGAGCGTGTCCGCGATGCCATCGGGGCCCGTGGTGCCCTTCTCGTTGGCAAATCCGGGCTCATCGGAGAAAAAGCCCAAGATGGTCTTGCCAAACTCATCGCCCAGATGCTCAAAATGCGGCTCGTAGACAGCATCGATGAGCTGCGCCACCGAGGCGCGGTCGACCATATTGATGTAGTCCTCGTTGTAGGAGGTCTTGCCGCTCGTGAACATCACGCATGCCTGCGTGAGGCCCGCAGGTGCATCGAAGACCAGGCGGCTGGGGTTGCCGTCTGCATCGTCGATTACTCGGTAAGCGACGTCGACGGGGCTGCCGTCCTGCATAAATGTCACGCCGTAGAAGCGCTCCGTTTTGTCGAGCATGTTGGCGAGCGCGATGCTCGCGGCGGACGTGGGGCCCACGATGTCGAACGTGCGGTGCGTGAGCACGATCTTGCGGAGCTCGGGCACGGCCTCCTTGACGGCGCCGTTGGCAAAGCCCGTGGGGAAGTGCGCGTCGTCCAAGATCCAGAGCTTAAGGCCCAGCTGCCTGCACTCGTCAATGACAAAGCGCAAGTCGCGCCACCAGCCCTCGCCGCAAAAATCGGGGTGTGGGCGGCTTTCGAGACAGACCTCGTGGATGTCGGCGCCGGCGATCTTTTCCAGATACTCGGCAATGGTCTTATGGCTCTCGCCCTTCATCCACAAAAACGGAAGCACGTGGTTGTCGTATGTGCCCTCGAGCACCTGCTGATAGTACGCGGTCATGGATCCTCCTTGGCTCGATCGATCTGCTGCATAGCACAGATTATGGACGCGTCGGCGCGTTCTGCTAATATCTGAATCACGACGAACTATGACCAAATCAACGATTGGCAAGCCATGGAGATCGACGAGCTCGAGCGTAGGCTCAACGAACTGAGCGCCAGTGAGATCGCTTATAAAGACGGCATGGCATTTGATTGGTCGATTATGACCGAGCATGTCGAAATCGACGGATGCCCAGTGCGCAAGATTGGCCAGCCAGGGTTTGCCTATGCCCAGCCCGGCATGCCGCGTGGCCTGACGATAAGGAAAAACTCGCGCTTTAATGCAGTTCCCGAGCACGTGCATGATTACGTGGAGCTGAGCTATGTGTATCGCGGACGCTGCCCGCAGACGGTGGCGGGGGAGAGGCTCGAGCTGGGCCGCAACGAGGTGCTTTTGCTCGACGCCCTCTGCCCGCATGCCGTGGCGGCGCTTGGTGAGGACGACATCATGCTGAGCATGACCGTTTCACGCTCTTTTTTGCGCCGGAGCCTCGAGTCGAGCCTCTCGCGCGAGAGCGCGGTCTCGCGGTTTTTGTTCAACGCGCTCAACAGCGAGACGGACCATCGGGGCCATGTCCGTTTTCATTGCGGCGAGAGCCGTCGGATTCGGCGCTACATGCAGGAGATGCTCTGTGAGCTGTATGACCCGAGCCCTAATGGTCCCGAGATCGTCCTGCGTCTGTTTCAGCTGTTTTTGGCCGAGCTCATGGATTGCTACGAGCGCAAGCTGGTGCGCGGCGCGGCGGACGGCGCGGCGGGGCCCACTGCCCTGGTGACGGGAATGCTCGGCTATATCGATCGCGAATTCGCTGCATGCTCCCTCGAGGGGATGGCGGCGGAGTTTGGCTTGAGCCCTAATTATGCGACGGCGCTCCTCAAGCGGCATGTGGGCAAGACCTTTAGGCAGCTTGTGCAGGAGCGACGCCTGGTGCGTGCGGCCGAGCTTCTGCGCGGTGGCGCCACGGCCGGGGCGGCTGCGCATGCGGTGGGCTATGAAAACATGAGCTTCTTCTACCGTAAGTTTCACGACAAGTATGGCTGCACCCCCGCGGCATACCGCCGGTAAGCGCGGGGCGGATCGTCTTCGCTCCTTCGGTGTCAAAAAGTTTCAGCTGCAGCGCTGTTGCAGCGCGCGTCTGCGAAAAGAAGTGTCCAAATCGGCGCCTTCGCCCTGGCCTGGAGCGACTCGGCGGCATACTCGTTTCATCAGCAACACGCATGAGCGAGGAGGCACTTATGGGATTCCCCGAGGGTTTCTATTGGGGTGGCGCTACTGCCGCCAATCAGTTTGAGGGCGCTTGGAACGTGGACGGCCGCGGTCCTTCCGTCGACGACCATTTTTTGGGCGGCAGTTACAAGGAGCCGCGTCAGATTACGATCGACATCGACCCCGACCGCTTCTACCCCAATCATGACGGTATCGACTTCTACCATCACTACGAGGAGGATATCGCGCTGTTCGCCGAGATGGGCTTCAACATGTTCCGCATGTCCATCTCTTGGAGCCGCATCTTCCCCAACGGCGACGACGCCGAGCCCAACGAGGCCGGCCTCGCCTTCTACGATCGCGTCTTCGACTGCCTGCGCGCTCACAATATCGAGCCGCTCGTGACCCTGTCGCACTACGAGATGCCTTATCACCTGGTCGAGAAGTACAACGGCTGGGCGAGCCGCGAGCTCATCGGCTTCTTTGAGAAGTACTGCCAGACCGTCTTCGACCGCTATCAGGACAAGGTCAAGTTCTGGCTCACCTTCAACGAGATCAACTGCGGCACCCAGGACATTGGCAACCTCTTTGAGACCAGCATGATTCAGGGCTTTGAGGGTCCGGCTTCGGCGGTCCATACTACGCCGCAGGCCCGTATGCAGGCCCTGCATCACCAGTTTGTCGCCAGCGGCCGCGTCGTGCGCTATGCCCACGAGCACTATCCGCAGTTTAAGATGGGCAACATGGACTGCTTCGTCCTCTCCTATGCCGCCACGTGCGATCCGGCCGACGTGTTCGCCACGCAGCAGGAGATGAATACCATGAACTGGTACTGCTCCGACGTGCAGGTGCGCGGCAAGTATCCGTTCTATGCCAAGCGTTTCTGGGCCGAGAATGACGTCGAGCTCGTGATGGAGGACGGCGATCTGCAGGATATCGCCGACGGCAAGGTCGATTTCTACACCTTTAGCTACTACATGTCCGGAACCGTGGGCACCCACAAGGACCACGAGATGACCGAGGGCAACATGACCTTTGGCGGCAAGAACCCCTATCTGGAGTCCACCGACTGGGGCTGGCAGATCGATCCGCTGGGCCTGCGCATCGCCCTCAACGAGATTTACGCCCGCTACGAGATTCCGCTGATGGTGGTCGAGAACGGCATGGGCGCCTACGATGAGGTCGAGGAGGACGGCTCCATCCACGATCCGTATCGTATCGCCTACTTGCGCAGCCACATCAAGGCCATGGGCGAGGCCATTGCCGACGGCGTCGACCTGATCGCCTATACCTGGTGGGGCCCCATCGACCTGGTTTCTGCCGGCACCGGCGAGATGCGCAAGCGCTACGGCTTCATTCACGTCGATAAGTACGACGACGGCACCGGTACCTACGAGCGCCGCCGCAAGGACAGCTTCTACGCCTACCAGAAGATCATCAAGTCCAACGGTGCCGAGGGCCTGGATTAATCGACAATATGAGTGCCACCGGGGAAAAGCGTTGGGATGGGCTCGCGATTCGAGTCCCCACCTTAGCATTTGAACCATTTGGCACTATAATCACCATAGGCATGCGCATAACGTTGCGCTTAATCAAGAGGAGAAAACGTATGGGTCTGTTTGACATGTTCAAGAAGAAGGCTGAGCCCGCGGCTGCCGCTGCTCCGTCCTCCATCTCTGCTTCTGCCGGCGCCGACGTGCTGTGCTCGCCCGTCAAGGGCAAGGTCATCAAGATGGCCGACGTGCCCGATCCCGTCTTTGGCGGCGAGGTTCTGGGCAAGGGCTGCGCCGTGTGGCCCGAGGACGATCTGGTCTACGCTCCCTGCGACGGCAAGGTGACCGTCACCATGGGTCACGCCGTGGGCCTGCAGTCCGATAGCGGCATCGAGGTTCTGGTGCACGTTGGCGTCGATACCGTCAACATGAACGGCGATGGCTTCGAGGGCTTCGTCAAGGCCGACGACGTCGTGAAGGCTGGCCAGCCCATGCTCAAGATTGACCGCGCCAAGATCGCTGCCGCCGGTTACAAGGACTGCGTCGTCGTGGCCGTGTCCAACACCGCCGAGTTTGCCGATGTCGAACTCGCCGTCGAGGCCGACTCCGCTGTCGCCGCCGGTGACGCCATCGTTAAGGTCGTCCGCAAGTAAACTGCGGCATCCAAAGGATGTGCAAAGGTGGTCGGGTTTTCCGGCCACCTTTTTTATTGCACCGTGGGGAAGCGTTTTATTGCACGTTGGGCGGGCTTGCAAACCGTTCGGACGCTAAAACGAACCGACCGCGCCTTCGCGTTGCCGAGGGTGTTCATAAGCGGATAGTATGGGCTTACTTATTACAACGTGCGCCGCGTCTGGGAAGCGCAGTGCCGCTCATTGGGAGGAACAACATGAAAAAGAAGCTGCTGCTTGCGCCCCTCATGGCCGTCTTGGTTGCATGCGTGGTCGTGCTTTCCGGTTGTGGAGGCCCTTCGATCGAGGAACTCATCACCGAGGATCTTACGACTCAGTTTGACGAGGTCAAGAACGGTGGCGACGAGTTCCTTTCTGGTCTGGAGGAGGCTTCGGGCGACGAGTTCGAGCAGTTGGGTATCGATCCCAAGGAGTATGCCAAGACCTATCTCGAAGGCTTTGACTACGAGATCGGCGACGTGACGGTCGACGAGGACAAGGGTGTCGCGACCGCCGAGGTCTCCATCACCTGCAAGTCCATGAACAAGATCGTCGAGGACTTCTCCACCCAGTATCAGGAGAAGGTCGCCGCGCTTGATACGGTTCCCTCCGATGACGAGCTGTACAAGATGGCCGGTCAGGTTATGGTCGATGTGACCAAGGCCACCGAGCCCAGGAAGACCACGGTTATCTTCAAGTACACCTGCAACGACGACGGCGAGTGGTCTGCCGACGACTCCGTCAACTCCGAGATGATGGATGCAATGCTGAGCTAGTTCGTTGCGGCGTTTTACCAAACGCCGCAACTGCTCGACGCTGCGCGGGCACCAGAGCGACAACTTGTCATTCAAAGAGGACGGCATGACCAGAAGGTCTATGCCGTCCTCTTTTCATGCCAATTTG
>NZ_CAXTGI010000012.1:0-89386 GCF_964243765.1 Collinsella aerofaciens
GGGGGCGGACGTTTCGACACGTCCGCCCCCGCTCATTTGTCAGGCTCTATTTCTACCATTTCTACCCCGTCCCCAAATGGCAGGTGGCAGGGCTACTCGTCCTGCGGCTCTTCGTCGGGACTCGGCTCGGGCTCGGGATCGGGCTCAGGTGCGGGCTCGGGCTCCGATTCCGGCATGGGCTCGGGTGCGGGCTCGGGCTGGGGCTCGGGTGCGGGCTCGGGCTGGGGCTCGGGTGCGAGCTCGGGCTGGGACTCGGGCTCAGGCTCGGGCTCAGGCTCGGGCGCAGCATCCGGAGCGCTATAACCCGAAGGAGCGGACTTCTTCTCAAACGGCAGCACAAAGGTCAGAACGTCGTCCTTATCCTCATCGGCCCACTCGCTTGCGTAGCGCGCAACCCAATAGCCAACGGCACGGTGCTTGAGCATCTTGCCAAAGACCGTAAGAAATACGGTGACGAAAGCGACCAGCACCAGGAACAGCACGAGTATAAGGCCACCACCGGAGACAATCGCCTCGATACCCGTGGGGCGATAGTAATAGCCGTACGCGCCAATTCCGGCAATGGCGCCAAAGACGACCGTCAAGATCCATGTGACAACGTTGGCGACCAGGCCCGTCAAAAACTCGGGAAGGAACGAAGCACAGAACAGCTTGGTCTTGTTGTGCTTAAACGCCGCCCAAACCTTGTCGAGCGAAAACGCGCTCTCGACGCGACCGGTCACCGCAAAGTGCATCACGGCGATGTCGGCGAACATCTTAAAGAAGACCCCCAAGACCGCCGTGGCAATCATAGCCAGGACAAGCAGGCCAAGCGAGCCAAACAGCGCTGCCTCGAGTGCATAAGAGCCGTAATACGAATACGAGCCCGCGGCGCCAATTACCACGCTCTCCACCAGCGAAAGCACTACACCGATAACGGGAATGGCAGCGATAACCTCGAGCACGACCGAGATAACGCTCGAAAAGACTCCGAGGCCAAACGACGTGGAACGCATGAGTGGACGATCCATACCGTCATCAACCTTGAGCGACAGATCGCGACCCCACTCAATACCAAAGCCGGAACCACACACGCTCGCAATGCAAGCTGCCAAAAAGCCGATGGCAGCTGCAATGCCGCCAATAACGGGAATAAGCAGCACGAGTACCGACACAACACAAATCAGCGCCGGTAAAAAGGCAATCTGGCACACGCGCTGCAGCACGCCCGGAGTCTTGGTCATATCTTGGAACGCCTGAGCCACACAGCCCTTTGGCGCATTCGCCACGGGCGGTTGAGGGGCAAACTGCTGAGGCTGAGGCTGACCCTGAGGGGCAGAGGCTGCGGCACCGGCATTGGGGGCACCACACGCGCCGCAGAACTTATCGCCATCGCCCATAGGGGCGCCACACTGCGAGCAAAACATAGAATCATCCCTTCGTATCTTGAACGAATCACTTGGATCGCAAACGATGTCTTTAGCATCATTATTGCCCAATGTGGGGTCAAATACTCAAAGATGACCGATTTGCAAGGTACACGGCGCCAGCAGGCGGTTCGTTGAATACGTCTGCGTTAGTTCGTTCCGCGGAAACCCTTGCCGACGATCTCGGAGCTGTCGACGATCGTGATAAAGGCACCCGGATCGACTTCGCGCGCATAGCGGCGCAGCTGCACGGCCTCGCGACGGCTTAGCACGCTCATGATCACCGTCACGCACTTGCCCGAGAAGGCACCGTAGCCGCGGCTGATCGTTGCTGTGCGGTTGAGATGTTTGACGATAAACTCCTCGACCTTAAGGGGCTCGGAGCAAATGACCGTGCAGACTTTGCGCAGGTGAATGCTCTCGATGGCCTTGTCGACCACAAGCGTCTTGGCAAACAGGCCGAGCACGCAATACAGACCGACGCGCGGACCGTACAAGAAGGCCGCGATGGTCACGATGCCGATATCGACCAACAGCAGGGCGCGGCCAATCTCGAGCGTCGTGCGACGTTTGAGGATCATGGCGAGAATGTCCGTGCCGCCCGTCGAGGCGCCGATGTCAAAGACAATGGCGCTGCCGAGCGCCGGCAGAATCACGGCAAAGCACAGGTCGAGCCACATATCGCCCGTCATCGAGACATCGGTCGGAATAAAGAGCTCAAACAGCGAAACATAGGCGGACAGCGCAAACGAGGCAAAGACACTCCACAGGATTGCCTTGCGCTCCAAAAAGATAAAGCCCAGGATGACGAGCACCGCATTGATAATCCACATAAAGACACCGACGGGCAGGGTCGGGAACAACGTGGAGAGAATGACCGACACACCCGAGGTGCCGCCAAAAGCAAAGTGATTTGGGGTTTTAAACGCGACGATGGCAAAAGCCGTAAGAATCAGGCCCAGGTTGAGCTCGGCGAAAAAGCGCGGGAAGCCCGGCTCCTGGCTGCGCTTGCGACCAGCGCGCTCGCCCCGCTCGATAACATCGCGATCGACCACGCGCTCCATCGGCACTACGGGAGGACGATGCACCTCCTCGGCAGCACGCGACGCCGCCTCTGCCGCAGCGGCCTCAATTGCCCATGCCTTGCTTTCTGTTTCGTGCTCGTCGGCCATTACGGCAACCCCTCGTTAACAATTTGGAAACAATGCGCCCATTAGGGTAACGCGGAACGTGGGGATTGCAACCCTTAGTTAGACGAGCGGTATGGCTACATCGGGAGCGTACAAAAACGGCCGGCCACGCTTTTGCTTGCGCGGTCGGCCGTTTAACGTTTTCGCAGATAAAACCTGCCGAAACAAACCTGTCCCTTTTTGGAAGGTTATTCGTGCTGGCTGGTGCGGTGCTCGTACTCCTCGGGGGTGATGACGTCCTCGATGCGCAGGTTGACGCCCGCCACCTCAAGGCCGGTCATCGCTGCCAGACGCTCGGTGACACGTGCCTTAACATCGTCGAAGATCGCGGGCGCATAGGCGCCGTACTCGATGATGACGGAGATGTTGACGACCACGCGATTGTCATCGGTGACCTCGACCGTCACGCCCTTGGTCAGATTCTCGGCACCAAACTGCTCCTGCACAAAGTGCATGAGGTTACCCTTCATGCCCAGAACGTGCGGAACCTCGCGAGTGGCCATGGCAACGATCTTCTCGATCACGCCGTTGGAATAGGTCAGCGAGTCCTCGGACTCGTCTGCTTCCTCGTCGTCCTCATCCGTATCGGACTCGGCCTCGACGAGAGCCTCGTCCTCGAGCGTCACATCCTCAGCTTCGGCGACGACCGCCTCGTTCTCCTCGAGCTCGGTATCGGCTACATCGACCTTCGTATTAAAAGCCATGGTTCCTCCTTATGCCTGCCGCGAATGCGACAGTCGAATACATATTAGCGGCCGCTAAACAGACGACCGAAGAAGTTGACGATCCCGTTCTCGCCGTCGCGAATTTGGCCGATCACAGCGCCGATCAGCACGAAGAATGCAATGACGAGCGTGTCCCACAGGCCCAACGTAAGTACCAGCACGGCGAGGATAAAGCCTGCCACGGCGCCGAGCGTAGTGTTGGGGTGGCGCACGGCGTAGCTCCAGATAGCAGCGCCCGTACCTTTGATGAGACCCATGGCCTCGTCAAAGTCGTTGGCGGCGCTGTCGTGCTGCTCGCCGGCCTCGGGCTTGGTGTCGGCGGACTCGCCTGCCGGCATAGCGTTCTGATCGATCGTCAGGCGCGGCGTGCGGGCGGTCTTATCTTGATTGGTATCACTCACCGGAAACCTCCACGGTCTGGACGGTAGTCTTGGACGGCAAAAAACGGACACGCGCGGTCGTACCCGGCGTGCCGAGCATGGTGTCGCAGGCCTTCTCGATGCGCTGCTGCATCGAGGTGGCAAGAGCGGCAACGTCCTTATCATCGAGCGCGATGGCCTCGACCTTAAAACGGACGTGCGAATCGTCGGAGCCTTGGACGCGGGCCTCGACATGCTCGACCATCACGCGGTCGTCACGCTCGGCAGCAGCCCTGGCGCACGAAGAAAGCGCCGCAAGGGTAACCTCGATATTGCGCTCCCCCGCCGGATGCACGCAGGACGGTTCGCGACGGGCGAACATCAGGCGGAAAAAGCTCAGCAGTACGCCGATCGCCACGACGCCGGCGCACGCCGTCACGACGATGCGCGGCATGGGGTCGCGCATCAGCAGCATAAAGCGATACGTATACGGCCCCCAAAACTGGCAGACAAGCGTACCCAGTGCCACGATGGTGGCGGCAAGATACACGATCGCTAGGGCTCGTTTGAGTACGCGCACGCGGCGCTCCCTTCAAATCTCGGCTCTCGAAATGCAGAACGGTTCGCATCATTATAAAAGAGCCGGGTCCGGTGCTCTACGCACGCGGATCCGGCTCATCTATTCCACGAGGCTTGCATGCTCGCTTCATTATGCCCAGATATGCACGGCTCAATCCGTGCTGGCGCTACTCCTCCTCGAGGGCAGCGATGACCTCGTCGGTCATGTCCATGGTGCTGTAGACGTCCTGGACGTCGTCGAGCTCCTCAAGACGGTCGATGAGGCGCTGGACCTTCTTGGCGTCGGTACCAGAGACCTCGGTCGGGGTGGTCGGGACCATGGTGGTCTCGGAACCCTTGACCTGGACGCCCTGCTCCTCGAGCGCCTTGGAGACAGCCATGACGTCGTTGGCAGCAGTCCAGACGATCCACTCCTCGCCGGCATCCTCGTAGTCCTCGCCACCGGCCTCGGCGATGGCCATCATGAACTCATCCTCGTCACCGGCAGCACCGTTGGCGATCATGGTCTCCTTCTTGGCGTTCTCGTCCAGGATCTCCTTGGCGACGACGATCTGGCCCTTGCGCTCAAACTGGAAGGCGACGGAGCCGGAGGTGCCCAGGTTGCCACCAGCGTGGGAGAAGGCGGAACGGACATCAGCGGCGGTACGGTTGCGGTTGTCGGTCAGGCAGTCGACGTAGACGGCAACACCGGCGGGACCGTAGCCCTCGTACACGATGTTCTCGTAGACGGCGGCGTCAGCACCCGAACCAAAAGCCTTGTCGATAGCGGACTTGATCTTGTCCTTAGGCATGGACTGAGCCTTGGCCTTGGCAACGGCAGCGGCGAGGCTGGCGTTGTTCTCGGGCAGCGGGTCGCCGCCGAGACGGGCAGCAACGGTGATGTTGCGGCTGAGCTTGGAGAAGAGGGCGGAACGCTTGGCGTCCTGCGCGCCCTTACGATGCTTGGTTGTGGCCCACTTAGAGTGTCCGGACATACGTGTCTCCTATCGGTTTCGACCTAAAGCCCAGCGCAGATGCTCGGGCAATATAAACAAACGTCGTTATGATATACCTACTGGCCTGCAAGATAAACCCCAAAATGAAGGCGTCGTGATGATGGCCCCTTTGGTGCAGCAAAGAAACCTGACCCCAATGCACCAGGTTAGGACCAGAGGAAGTCACTGCGGGTGACGGTGGCGCCGATGGCGAAGGGCATGCAGGCGATGACCGGATACAGGTAGCGCATGTAGGTCGAGCCGTTGCACGGACCAATCAGGCACACGGCGAGCACGCCCAACAGCGGCACCCAGATCGCCAGCGCACGCCATGAATGACGACGCAGCAGGTAGACCACCACGGCGATCATAATCCACACATAGGTGGCCGAGCTCATGGTGAGCGAAATAAACGGGATGCGCTGCACCGCCACACGGTACAGATTGATCAGGTGGTCGCACCAGCGCACCACGTTGCTGTCAACCGGATGGAAGTCGAAGTACTTGAGGTTGTCGGGACGCGCCATGATCTCGGCACTACGCGCCGTGCTGTAGACCCAGGCATCGCGCGCGCTCGGATAAAAGTAGCCGTAATAGTTATTGATGAGCGCCGAGATATAGCACTCGGGATCCTTTTTGAACATCTGCGCCCAGACCTCAAAATAGGCCTTGATGTCCTCCTGCGAGGCGTACTCGTTAAAGCAGTTCTTGACGGCATCCGACTTATCCGGGTTGTAACGGCGGCCCAGATTCTCGTACTTGAGCACCCGGTCGATCACGGCGCGCTCCTCGTCGGTCACCAAGCCGTCGCAAGGAGCCTCCACGATGGTGCCGTCCTCCTTTACCGTGGGGTTGACGCCCGAGTTGAGGCCGTCGTGCTTTTGGACGAAACGAGCCGTCTGTTGGAACGGAATCGAGAGGATTTCGCGCTTGGAACCAGGCGTGATGTCGTGCGCCGGCATAAAGACCTTGGTGAAGTACATATTAGAGGCAAGGCAGAGTGCGAGCACCGCGAGGACGCCAACCCAGCGGAAGCGCGGCGTGGCGCATGAGACCGCGGTGCCCGTCTGCTTAGCCGCACGACGGGCGACATGTACATCCCATGCGCAAAACGCCGCCGCAATCACGCAGGCCGCCAACGGAAAGACCAGACCGCCATTGCGCAAAAACGTGGAACCCATAGCAGCCAGCGCAAGCAACAGCCAGTCGTGGCGCGCAAAGAGCACGGGCCTCTGTTCGCCCGCACGCTCGGCATTGGCATCACGACGGGGCAAGCCACATGCCACGAGCTTGACGGTCTGCACCAGCAGCACCAAAAACGCGTCGGCAAAGAGCACGTCTTTGGTAAGCAGGGCCGCGTAGTTAGAGAACATCGGCATAAACGCAAAGAACAGCAGGATCACACCGCGAACCGGCAGGCTCACGCCCAGTTTGCGCAGCGACGAAATGGAATAGGCCATGCAGGCAGCCGTGATGACAAATTGAGCGCAGGTATAGATGATGAGGCCCGCGTTAGCGCTGTTGAACAGCGAAAGCCCCAGTTGAACGCACGAGCCGATAATGGCCGTGTGTACTACGGGATGATGCCCGTTGAGCAGCACGTTGGGGTTGAGTAGGCGCAGGTAGTCGCTCGTGCCGTTGGGATAGTTGAACCACTGGCGAATCTGCGCACCCGTATCTCCCATAAAAAGGCCGGGCAGCGAAGCGATGAGCGTGGGCGCCCAGGCGATCATAAGCACCAGGAAGGGCCCGGCAAAGGGATGGACCGAGAGCACGGCGTGAGCCACACGCCATATGCGGCCAAAGTGCGCCTCGGAAAACGGGATGCGTCGGGAGCTCAGCCAATCCAGACACTCAAAAGCCAGATAGAAGGCCACGATCGCTAGGAGCATCCAGCCCGCGCCGCCAATCCAGGCGCAGATGATGCGGGCCTTGTCGCCAAGAACAATCTCGGCCGAGTCGGTGAGGTCGTAGCTGCGGCCGAACACCATGCAGATGGCGAAAAACAGCGACGGCAGAATAATCGATGGGCGCCAGGTGTCGCCACGGCCAAAGAATACGTAGCGAAACGGCAGCGTGAGCAGGCAGGCAAGCGCAAGCAGCATGACCGCGTCGGTATGGCCGGCAAACGAGAGGAGCACCTCGTAGCACACGTACAGCATGCCCGAGGCTTTGGGGTCAATCGCCAAGACTGCGTTGCTCGACACCGGGGCGGGATCGATGGAAAACGCCGTGGTCGCCAACAGCGCGAGCAAAAATGCGGCGAGCGTCTGCTTGGCGGGGTAGCGCTTAAACCAGACGATGCGGGCCGCGTCGCGCGCAGCCGTTGTGGAGAGATCGGAATCCTTCACAGTCCGAAAGCCTTTCTAGAAACCTATCAAACTCGGCAAAACCACCGCAAAGGTGCCTGTCCCCTTTGTGGTGGTTAGGCGTCGAGGTAGATGCGCTGGGGACGGTTGCGGTGTCGCGCGAAGATGATGAGCGCCAGGCCGGCGATCACGAGCGGAAGACTCAGCAGCTGCCCCATCGTGATGACGCCGCCCAGCAGATAGCCAAGCTGGGCGTCGGGCACGCGCACGAACTCGACGAGGAAGCGGACGATGCCGTATCCCATCACGAACACGCCCATAAACGTACCCTGGGGCAGCAGCGGCTTTTTGCGGCTGAGCACCTGCAGAATGCAAAAGAGCACGATGCCCTCAAGAAATGCCTCGTAGAGCTGGGAGGGGTGACGCGGCATATCGCCCGCAGTCCCGCCAAAGACCACGCCCCATGGCAGATCGGTCGGCTTGCCCCACAGCTCGCCGTTGACAAAGTTGGCGCAGCGTCCCAGGCACAGGGCCAGCGGCGCGCCAATGACGGCAAGATCGGCCAACGTCCATGCATCGAGCTTATACATGCGGCACACGATGATGCCGCCCAAGATGCCGCCGACCAGGCCACCGTGGAAGCTCATGCCGCCCTCGTTGGTGGCAAAGATCTCGAGCGGGTGCGCCCAGTAGTAGCCGTCGCCGTAAAAGATGACGTAGAACAGACGGGCGCCAATGATAAGGCCAAAGACCACGCCGACCACGACACTCGTCAGGTCGTCAATCGTGATGTTAAAGCCCCAGCGACGCTGCGTGCGATACATGACGACCGCCGTGAGCAGAGCTCCGACCACATAGGCCAGACCATACCAGTAAATCGTGATGGGCCCCGCTGAAATCGCGACGGGATCAAGCATATGGTAGAAGTCGTTGAGCATGTCGACCCTCCTACTCCCTACATACAAATGCGGCCGCGGGCCTTACGCTCGCAGCCGCATATTTGGGCGTAACGTCTATGCGGAGTATGCCGTCCGCAGCTTTCGCATCTTAGAACGGCGCGTACTCGTCGTACAGGTCGTCGGTCTCGCCGGAGGCATTGACCTGCTCGACACGGGTAACGCCGGGCACATGCTCCTTCAGGATGCGCTCAATACCCATGGACAGGGTCAGCGAGCTCATGGGGCAGCCGGCGCAAGCGCCCTGCAGCTCCAGTTTGACGACGCCCTCGTCGTCAACGCCCACATACTCCATATCGCCGCCGTCGGCCTGCAGGTTGGGGCGAATCTCTTCAAGAACCTTCTTAAGCAGCTCTTCGTTAACAGCCACAGGGGCTCCTTTCTCACAATTACGCGGGCGCGCCCGCGGACAGAAGCTATGTTACTACAGCCGTGTACCCGCTCACGAGCCGTCCATGCGCGCAGACGCGACTTTCACGAGTAGTCAATTTGGGACGGGGATCTTTTAGCTGCCTGTTGTTACCAGCTGGCGTTGGCACGCGCTACTGCCGAGCCTGTCCCCCGGTACCAATCTGGACATCGACGATAACCTGGCGGTAGCTAATACCGCAGGAGTCGAGAATGCGGCGGCTGATGCGGCCGTCGTCGGTGTCGGCGTACTTGTTGTCCAGGTAGACAACCTCGCCCACACCCACCTGTGCCAAAATCTTGGCGCAGTCGTGGCACGGGAACAGCGTGACGTAGACCGTGGAACCCTCGAGGTCCTTGAGCGAGCCACGGTAGTTGAGCACGGCGTTGGCCTCGGCATGGACCACGTAGTTGTGCTTGTCCTGCAGCGGGTCGTCGCTCGTACCCCACGGGAAAAAGTCGTCGTTGAGCGCCGAGGGCGTACCGTTGTAGCCCACCGAAAGGATACGGTGGTTGGTGCTGGCGATGCACGCACCCACCTGCGTGTTGGGGTCCTTGCTGCGGCGCTGTGCGGCGATGGCCACGCTCATAAAGAACTCGTCCCAGCTAATGACGTCCAGGCGCTTGCCTGACGAAGTTTGATGAAGATCGTCCGACATGGCAGACACCTCCGTAATCGCAATAGTTTGACCCATTGTAGCAGGTGAAAGGTGGGGGGCGTTTGTCCCACCGGCGCCCTCACTTTTACACGCGGCGGGGCTTTTGGTTGATGCGGTAGAGCTCGGCGAGTCCTCGCAACGTCAGCGCGTCGTCTACCGTCAGGCTGTGGCCGACCAGCGACGCGAGCGCCTCGGCATCGTCGCCGGTAATGACGATGGGCACGTCGCCCTCCCCCGCGGCCTTGGTCGCGCGCATCTCGGCGAGCACCATGTCGAGCATGCCGTCGATGCGGGCCACCTCGCCCAGAACCACGCCCGAACGCATGGCCTCGCGCGTGTTGCGGCCGATCACATGCGTGGGTGCCGAGGGCTCGACCTGCGGCAGACGCGCCGCAGCAGCCGAAAGCGAGCGGGCGCCAAGCGCCAGACCCGGCGCGATGACGCCGCCCACAAAGGTGCCGCGCGCGTCGATGACCTCGATATTGGTCGTGGTACCCAAGTCGATCACGATGCACGGAGAGCCGTAGACGGCACGGGCCGCCACGGCGTCGGCAATGCGGTCGGGGCCGATCTCGGCCGGGTCATCGTAGTGCACGGGTATGCCGGTCTTGAGGCCCGGTCCCACGGTGAGCACGCGCCCCGTGCAGGTGCGGGAAAGCGCCGCCTTCCACGGGCGCTCGAGCGCGGGGACCACACAGCTCAGTACGGCAGCCGCGGGCACAAGCGCACCCGGCATGCCCGCATCGGCCGCCAGTGCGGCCATGACCTGCACGAGACGCATGCGCGCCTCGTCTGCTGTGATGCTCGACGGCGTGGTGATCTCGCACGTCGCAAGCGGACATTCCTGCGCCGCGGCCGAATCCCCTGCAAACAGGCCAAAGCGAATGAACGTGTTGCCCACGTCGACCGTCAATATATATGCGCACCCATTAAGCATCGTCGGCGCTCCTTTCGTCTGTCCAGCAGTATATCGCCTACCTAAACCAGTCATCCCAAAATGACTAGCTTGCGGCTATACTGGTGCGCGGTCGCGCGCGAGCTCATGCGGCGGCCCTTGGTAACCCGACTTCCCGCGCCGTATCCGTAACGGCGCTCCCGGGGGAAGCGGATATACGCAAAGGAGTTTTATATGAGCAATCCCTCGAACCGCGCTTCGATGCGCGGGCAACTCACGCTGCGCGGCGTCGTCATCGGCGTCCTTGGCTGCGTGATCATCACGGCAAGCTCGGCCTACACGGCCCTCAAGATGGGTGCACTCCCCTGGCCGATTATTTTCGCTGCCGTCATCTCGCTGTTCTTCCTGAAGCTCATGGGTGACGCCAGCCTCAACGAGGCCAACGTCACCCACACCATCATGTCCGCGGGCGCCATGGTCGCCGGCGGCCTGGCGTTTACCATCCCGGGCGCCTGGATGCTGGGCTATGCCGACCAGATCAGCTGGCTCGACATGTTTATCGTGGCACTCGCCGGCACCATCTTGGGCCTGCTGGCAACGGCGCTCATCCACCGCCACTTTATCGTGGACGCCGCGCTCGAGTTCCCCACCGGCAATGCCGCAGCTCAGACACTGCGCGCCACCGAGGCCGGCGGCAAGACCGGCAAGCAGCTCTTTGGCTCCATGGCCGTCGCCGGCATCTACAGCGTGCTTCGCGACGCTCTGGGCGTGGTGCCCAGCATGCTGTGCACGCTCAATATCCCCGGCGTGACCTTTGCCATCTATAACTCGCCCATGCTGCTCTCCATCGGCTTTTTGGTTGGCTTCGCCCCGGTTGCCTTCTGGTTTGCCGGCGCGCTGCTAGGTAACTTTGGCATCATCGTGGGCGGCACCGCTGCCGGTCTATTCGACGTTGTGACTGCGCAGGGCATCGTCAAATCGCTCGGCATGGGCCTCATGATGGGCTTTGGCGTCGCCGTCGTCCTCAAGGACATCCTGCCGCAGGTCGCCGGCATCGCCCGCGGCCTCGCCGCCGACAGCTCCAGCGACACCGACGAGCAGTCGCTCATCTCGGGCTCGCTTAAGCTCGACGCCGGCATCATCGGCCTGGGTACTGCCGCCATCGCCGTGATCGTCGCCATCGCGCTCGACCTTGGCCCCGTCCCGGCCGTCATCGTCACGCTGTTCACCTTTGTCACCACCATCATGAGCGCGCAGAGCTGCGGCCAGACGGGCATCGACCCCATGGAGATCTTCGGCCTCATCGTCATGCTCATCGTGGCTGCCTTCGCACAGATCGCCCAGGTCAAGCTGCTCTTTATCGCCGGCATCGTGGCCGTGGCATGCGGCCTTGCGGGCGACGTCATGAACGACTTTAAGGCCGGCGCCGTGCTGGGCACCAATCCGCGTGCGCAGTGGATCGGCCAGGCCATCGGCGGCATCGTGGGCGCCCTGGTCGCCGCTGCCGTCATGGTCGCGCTTGTCACCGCCTATGGTCCGGATGCTTTCGGCCCCGACAAGAGCTTTGTGGCCGCGCAGGCAAGCGTCGTCGCCACCATGGTCTCGGGCATCCCGAGCGTGCCGTGGTTCGCAGGCGGCTTTATCGCCGGCATCGTCATGTACTGGCTCGGCATTCCGGCCATGATGATCGGCCTGGGCGTGTACCTGCCGTTCTACATGTCGCTCACGGCCTTCTTGGGCTCCTGCGCCAAGCTCGCCTACGACAAGTGGGCCGCACGCCGCGACGCCGCTGCCGGTCTTTCGGACGAGGAGAAGGCCTCCAAGGATGCCGCCTTCCAGGAGCAGGGCCTGGTCGTCGCCAGCGGCCTGCTCGGCGGCGAGTCCATCGTCGGCGTTATCCTGGCGTTTGTCTCTGTTGGTCTGAGCCTGCTGGGGTAGGCCGAACAACAACGCACCAGCGCAGAGCGCGGGGTCGGAATCAAACCGGCCCCGCGCTTTTTTGTCTATTTGACTCTTATGATCCTCACGGCGTTTTAGCCATGTCGATTGTCCTGACTTCCAGGTCAACAAACCTTGTCTGACACCTCGCCTAACGCGGTGTAGAGTAAAGACGACAGACGCAAGAAGCGGCTCAGAAGCTAAACGAGGTAAGCATGGAACTCGACAAACAACAGATCAAGCGGCTGCGCGAGCGTCATCATCGTCGTCACGGTATACGCCCTGCACACAGCGAGGCCATGGAGAATGCCACCCGTTTCCTTAAGCAGGCGTTCAACATACGCGAGGGACGCGCGCCCTATCACGTGATTCGCAAGCGCTTTGTAAACGGGGCGCGCCTGACTGGCTCGCACTTATGCATCCTGATCATTGCCATGTTGATCGCGAGCATCGGCCTCGATATCGACTCGGACATTGCCATCGTGGGCGCCATGCTCATCTGTCCGCTCATGGGCTCGGTCCTTGCCATGGCATACGGCATCGCCACGCTCGACCGCGAGATTGCCGTCGAGGCAATTGCCGGCCTCGCGCTGCAGATGGTCTTTTGTCTAATCACGTCCACGCTGTACTTTAAGCTCTCGCCCCTTGGCACCACCACGGCCGCCATCATCGACAACTCGACACCGACTGTGTGGGACCTTGCCGTCGCGCTCGCGGGCGGCTTTGCGGGCGGACTGGGCAACTCGCGCGACCAGGAACCCGCCACGCTCATCGCCGGCGTGGCCGTGGCGACCGCGCTCATGCCGCCCCTGTGCGCGGCGGGCTATGGCATCGCCATCGCGAGCGGGTCGCTGTTTCTCTCGGCCCTCTACGAGTTTGGCATCAACGTCGTCTTTATCGCGCTGGCGGCCGAAGCCGTACTACTTCTTTTGCGCGTGCCGCTCAAGCGCGACCTCAACGGCGACGGCATTGTGACCGCCGAGGAAAATGCCGAGGTCGATGAGCTGTCACACAAGGTGCGCCGCCGCATCATCGTGGGTACGGTGATCTTTGCCATCCCCTGCATCGTCATGACCGCGGGGTCCATTGGCTCGGCACAGGCCGGCGTGCAGGACGGCTACGGCGTCACCGAAACCACGCGCGAGCTTGCCGCGGTGCTGCCGGGCTTTAAGGATTACACCGTTGCCGTCGAGACCTCGGCCACCGAAGGCGAGGAGGAGGGCCTTGTCGAGCGCGAGGTTGTCGCCCACGTGACGACAAGCGAGGCGCTTGGGGCACACGACCGCCGTGTAGCCCGCAAGCTCATCGACCTCAATGTGCCCGAGCTCGATCGCGTGGAGTTTGATGTGCAGTAATACGCGACGTGGGATGGATGCGCGCAGCCGCGAGTCACGACATGGCGCAGACGTGACGCGGGCCACGAGCAAATAGCGGGGCGCGGTCCATGGCCGCGCTCCGCTCGCTGATTTATTGCCGTGAATCATCTGTCCGCATCGACATCGCCAGACTCCACTGTAAACGCCGGACCGGTACTCACCAGATAAAAACGGGTCACCCTGGTATCTCTAAATAGGTAGAGCAAGCCCTGATCGCGTCGGCGCGAAATATACGCCACGTGGACCGCACCGAATTCTTCGCCGTTTTCCTTCTTTAATATCAGGATGTTGGGGTCATCCGTACGCTTAAACTGCCCGTCCGTGCAGATTCCGTCTTGGTCGACCAGCTGCCATCGACAGTTGTCCTCCTCAAGAAAAGCCAGGGTTTCCCGACTTGTTTCGTCATCCCGATAGTAACCATCAATGGCAAAGCCTTCGGAAACGCATTCCTGCATATAGGATGTTTCTCGATTTATAGCAAACTGCCCTGCAGCGCCCAGGAGCACAGCCAGGCAGACCACTGCGAGGGCTATCGAGATAGTACGGCGGTTCATGTCAACCAGCCCGATACTTGTTTAACGGAGTGCAAAACATACTTGGTACCTCCGGTATCATGACGAACGTCACCTACGGCCTGCCGGCAATCATATGTTTACAACATCAAACCATATGGCAACCACTCGCGAGAGGAGTATCGGCGAACGGTGCATTTTTGCGTTCTATTGGCCAAACGTCAACGCGCGCTACGGCTCTTGCTCGACCTATTCAGATCTTGTCGCATACTACCGTAGATCCCCAACGCTTCCGCCCCCAAGAGATCATTTTTAGTACGTAAAGAAGCCCTCGCCCGAGCTTTCGCCCAGCTTACCTTCGTCGAGCATCTTCTTGAGGACGGACGCCATAGCCTTAAAGTTGTAGGGCATCATCATCTTCTTGAGCAGCGGGCTCACCAAGCCCGGCACCTTCTGATACTGCATGACGATGTTGTAGGCCGTCTGGATACCCACCGTGTCGAATACGTGGAACGGGCCCTTGGGAGCGCCGGTGCCACGCGTCCATGCGAGGTCAATGCTCTTGGGGTCGCTCACGCCCGAGACGTACAGGTCAAGACCCGAAAGCAACCACGGTACCAGCATGGAGTTGAGCAGGTAGCCGTTCTTTTCCTTGTTGACGGGCAGGGCAAGCATGCGGATGTCGTTGGCGAAGTCGACGAGCTCGTCGAAGTAGCGCTTGTCGGTTTGGTCCTGTGCCATGACCTCGGTCATGTTGTTCTTCCAGATAGAGTTGGCAAAGTGCAGCGACAGGTACTTCTCGGGACGGCCGGTGTACTTGGCAAAGGTGCTCGGCAGCAGCGTGGATGAGTTGGTCACGATGACGGTCTTTTGCGGCAGAACCGGGGCGAGCTTCTTGTAGAAGTCGATCTTTGCCTGGGTGTCCTCGGCCATAGACTCGATGACCAGGTCGGCGTCGGCCACGGCCTTGGCAAGATCGAGCTCCAGCTTGAGTGTGGAGTAGGCACGCTCGACGGCGGCGAGCGCCGCTTCCTTGTCGAAGGGCTGGGTGCCATCGGCGATACCGGCGCACCACTCGCCCGTACCGTCCGCCATGCCCTCGATTGCCGCAATGTACTCCTTGCGCACGCGATCGATCTTGGGCTGGGTGCGGCCGATGCTGCCCTCGCTGCGCAGCCAAATCGTTACATCAAAGCCGCAGTAGGCAGCCTGAAAGGCAATCTGGCTTCCCAACACGCCGCCGCCGGCAACACAAACGGTCTTGTAGCTCATGGAACGGTCCTCTCTTACGTAATTCCATAGATGTGTATTTATTCAACCGTAAGGATGACGCGCGCTGGGGGTGGGTTCTATAAACGGGCGGTATTTCGCGGCAAACGGCTACATATGTTCATTATCTCAGGGTTCCGAGGACAGTTTTTGGTGCCACCGAGACGTCGTTTTTGGAAGTATGCGGCAAATTCCGGAACTCTTGAGCACATCCTGGTTTTTCGCCAATAAAACCGCAGGTACAGAGCTTGGACATATCAGGTGTGCTCGGCCTATTCAAATTTTGCCGCATACTTCCGAAATCTAAGTTCGCAGGGGGTGATAGTTGGACCGTTTACGCAACAGATGTCCAGTAAAAACGGGTGGTAACCGGTACGGCTGCCACCCGTTTGTCCCATATCTAGCCCATAGCAGGCCAGTTACTTCTTAATGCCGCGTCCCAGACGCTCGGCGACCGATGTTACGGCCTCCTCGCTGGCCGGCCCGCAGCTCACGCAGCCATCATGGGCGCGCATCTGGCCGGTGACCTCGTCCATCGCGAGCGGCGCCACCTTCTCGAGCTTAAAGCCCTTGCCGGCGCGCATGTTCTCCTTGGCCACACTGATCATGAGCTTAATACGGTTGAGCTGGTTGACCTCGGATGCACCGGGGTCGTAGTCCACCGCGACGATGTTGCTCTCGGGGTGCTGACGGCGCAGTTCCTTGATCACGGCCTTGCCCACCACGTGGTTAGGCAGGCACGCGAAGGGCTGCGTGCAGATGATGTTGGGCGCGCCATGGTCAATCAGGTCGAGCATCTCGGCCGTGAGCAACCAGCCCTCGCCCATGTTGTTGCACACCGAAAGCACCGTGCGGGCCTTGTCGGCCATGGTGCCGATGCGCTCGGGCGCCTCAAAGCGGCGGGACTTCTCGAGCAGCTCTTCCACCGGCGTACGCATCCAGTCCACGAGCTTAATAAGCGCTTGCATGCCCGCACGCGTCGTGGCAGAGCTGCCCAACTCGTCCTTCTGCAGCTCGGCGTTGCTCATGGAGTACAGGAAGAAGTCGAGCAGGCCCGGCACCACGGCCTCGCAGCCCTCGCGCTCGATGACATCGACCACGTGGTTGTTGGCCGTGGGGTGGAACTTGACCAGGATCTCGCCGACCACGCCCACACGCGGCTTGGTGCCCTCGCCCACAAGTGGCATGGTGTCGAACGCGCGAATGGCCTCACGGCACAGCTTGGTGTAGTTATGCCTGTTGAACTTGGGCGCCAGCTTGCGAGCGCGCGCCATGTACTCCTCATAGAGCGCGTTGGCGGCACCGGGCGTGGCCTCGTACGGGCGGCAGCGATAGAGCATCTGCATCATCACGTCGCCAAAGAGCACCGCGTAGACCGCCTGCTTAAGCAGCGCCGGCGTCAGCTTAAAGCCGGGGTTGTCCTCGCCCAGCGCCACGGCCGAAAGCGAGATCACGGGGATCTCGGGGTGACCGCTCTCGCGCAGGGCCTTGCGGATGAGCGCGATGTAGTTGGTGGCACGGCAGCCGCCGCCGGTCTGGCTGATGACCACGGCCGTCTTGGACAGGTCGTACCGACCGCTCTCGATCGCTTCCATAATCTGGCCCGTCACCAGGATCGACGGGTAGCAGATGTCGTTGTTCACATAGCGCAGGCCAGCCTCGACGGCATCGTGGTCAGTCGAGGGCAGCAGCTCCAAGTTGTAGCCAGCACCGCGGAACACCTCTTTGACCAGGTCAAAGTGGATCGGCGCCATCTGCGGGCACAGGATGGTGTAGCCCTCCTCGCGCATCTGCTCGGTAAAGGGCACCTTGGGCCATGCGGTCGAAGCACTCTCGCGCTGAGCCTCGAACGTGTACTTGCGGCTCGCGAACGCGGGGGCATCCGTGGAGGGAGCCACCGGCGCGGCATCGCCCTGCTCGTAGGCCTCGCCCGCGGCCGTGGCCTCGGCCAAGCGCTCGGCCTCCTGGTCCTTGAGCGCCGCCATGAGCGAGCGAATGCGGATGCGCGCGGCGCCCAGGTTGGACACCTCGTCGATCTTGAGCACGGTGTAGATCTTGCCGCTGGCTTCCAGGATCTCCTGCACCTGATCGGTGGTCAGAGCGTCCAGGCCGCAGCCGAAGGAATTGAGCTGGATCAGATCCAGGTCGTTGCGCATCGTCACAAAACGGGCGACGGCGTACAGGCGGCTGTGGTACATCCACTGGTCGACGACGCGGATGGGGCGCTCGGGCTTCACGAGATGCGCAAGCGAATCCTCGGTAAAGACCGCAAAGCCAAAGCTCGAGATAAGCTCGGGCAGGGCGTGGTTGATCTCGGGGTCGTTATGGTAAGGACGGCCGGCGAGCACGATGCCGTGGCCGCCGTGGTCCTCGACCCACTTAAGGGCCTCCTCGCCCATGGTCTGGATATCCTCGTGGAAGCGCGCATCGGCCTCAAAGGCAGCATTGACGGCGGCATCGACCTCGGAGCGCGTGATCTTGGGTCCGCGCACGCGACCGCGACCGGCCTCGGCATCGGCCACACGGTCGACGGCGAGCACCTGGTACAGGCGGCGCTTGAGCTCGGTCTTGTCGTGATAAGGCACAAACGGATACAGGAACTCGATGTTCTGCTCGCGGATCTCATCGATGTTGAGCGCCAGCGCCGTGGGGTAACTCATAACGATGGGGCAGTTATAGCAGTTGCCAGCCGTCGGATCCTCCTTGCGCTCCCAGCGCACGCACGGCATCCAGATGAAGTCGACGTCACGGTCGATGAGATTCATCACGTGGCCGTGGCTCATCTTGGCCGGATAGCACACGCTCTCGGACGGCATGGACTCGATGCCCGCCTGGTAGGTCTTCTTGCTCGACTGGTCAGACAGCTGCACGCTAAAGCCCAGGCGCGTAAAGAACGCGTGCCAGAAGGGGTAGTTCTCGTACATGTTGAGTGCGCGCGGGATACCCACGGTGCCGCGCGGGGCCTCATCGGGGCTCAGCACCTCGCGGTTAAAGAGCAACTCGTTTTTCTTTTTGAAGAGGTTGGGGGCCTCGGTCTTCTGCTTTTTGTGGCCGGCACCCTTCTCGCAGCGGTTACCGGTAATGAAGCGCCTGCCGCCGCCAAAGTCGTTGACGGTGAGCTGGCAGTTGTTGGAGCAACGGCCGCAGCGGACATGCTTTTGCGTCACGGTGAGGTGCGCGATGTCTTCGGCAGAAAGAATGGTCGAGGTGCCGTCGGCGCCGGCGCGATCGCGGGCGAGCAGGGCCGCACCGTAGGCGCCCATGCAGCCGGCGATGTCGGGGCGCACGGCATGCACGCCGGTGAGCTGCTCAAACGCGCGCAGCGTGGCATCGGACATAAAGGTGCCACCCTGGACGATCACCTGACTGCCGATCTCCTTGGGGTCGCGCAGCTTAATGACCTTGAACAGGGCATTCTTGATGACAGAATAGGACAGGCCGGCCGCGATGTCACCCACCGTGGCGCCTTCCTTTTGCGCCTGCTTGACGCGCGAGTTCATAAAGACCGTGCAGCGGCTGCCCAGGTCGACGGGGGCCTTGGCATGGATGGCGGCATCGGCAAACGCGCGCACGTCCATGTTCATAGACACGGCGAAACTCTCGATAAAGCTGCCGCAGCCCGACGAGCAGGCCTCGTTGAGCATGATGTGCTCGATGACGCCGTCCTTGACGCGCAGGCACTTCATGTCCTGGCCGCCAATGTCCAGAATGAACTCGACGCCGGGCAGGAACGCCTTGGCGCCGCGCAGGTGCGCGACGGTCTCGATCTCGCCCGAGTCGGCCTTGAGGGCCTCGATGAGCAGCGCCTCGCCGTAGCCCGTGGTGGTCACGTGGCCGATGGTGCAGCCCGCGGGGATGTGGTTGTAGAAATCGGCCATGATGACCTTGGCCGTGCCCAGAATGTCGCCGTTGTTGTTGCCGTACCAGGTGTGCAGCAGCTGGCCGTCCTCGCCCACGAGTGCGGCCTTCATGGTGGTGGAACCGGCGTCGATGCCGATGAACACGCGGCCGGTGTAGCCGTCGAGCTTGCCCTTGGGGACGACCTCGGTGTCGTGGCGACCCTTGAACTCGGCAAAGTCCTCGTCGGTGGCAAAGAGCGGATCCAGACGCTCGACCTCGGCACCCTGTGTGTCACCCAGGGCATCGATGGCATCGATGAGCTGTGGGAACGTGCTGAGCTTGTTGGACTCGTGCGCCATGGCGGCGCCGCTCGCCACAAACAGGTGAGCGTTTTGGGGCACGATACGGTGCTCCTCGTCCAGGTTGAGCGTGAGGTAGAAGCGGTGGCGCAGCTCGGAGAGGTACTGCAGCGGGCCGCCCAGGAAGGCGACGTTGCCACGGATGGGACGGCCGCACGCCAGGCCCGAGATGGTCTGGGTCACGACAGCCTGGAAGATGGAGGCGGCCACGTCTTCGGGACGGGCACCCTCGTTGAGCAGCGGCTGGACGTCGGTCTTGGCAAAAACGCCGCAGCGGCTGGCGATGGGATAGATGGTGGTGGCGTTGGCCGCGAGTTCGTTGAGACCGCTCGCGTCAGTGTGCAGCAGGGTGGCCATCTGATCGATGAACGCGCCCGTACCGCCGGCGCAGGTGCCGTTCATGCGCTGCTCGATGCCGTTATCGAAGTAGATGATCTTGGCGTCCTCGCCGCCCAACTCGATGGCGACGTCGGTGGCCGGGATGATGGTCTCGACGGCACGCTTGCTGGCGATGACCTCCTGGACAAACTCCAGGTCGAGCCACTGAGACAGCAGCAGACCGCCCGAACCGGTGATGGCGCAGGTCATTTGGGCAGCCGGCAGCACAGTCGCAGCACCCTCGAACAGGTCGCGGGCGCAGGCACGGACGTCGGTGTGGTGGCGCTGGTACTTGGCGTAGACGATCTGGTTGTCATCGTTGAGCACGGCGAGCTTAACGGTGGTGGAGCCCACGTCGATGCCCAGGTGCAGGTTGCCACGAGCGTTCTCGGGGTTGAAGATCGCGCCTTCGGGGGTGTGGGCGGCGGCTACGGGCTCAGCGGCGGTGGCGGGCTCGCTAGCGATGGACGTCTCCCCTGCCGCGTTCTTGGCATCGGCAACTGCCTCGGCAACTTTCTCGGCTGCCGCGGTCGCGGCCTTCTGCGCCGCGTCCACCACGGCGGGCGCGGCCTCGCGTGCGGCAGCGACCACACGATCCTTGATGCCCTCGACGAGTTTGCTCATCTGTCTCTCCTCTTAGTTGTTGGACTCGACGGTTGCGACGGTGTCGGCCGCGTCCTCGAGCTGCAAGTTCAATAGCTTCATGCCGTATTCCGGCACGTTGATATCGATGGGTTGGCCATACAGGTCACCAGGGCGCACAAAAGCGAGCACCGTCATAATGCGTGCCATGGCCTCGGGCGATTCGGTGAGCCCACGCTCAAACCAACGCTGAATCATGCCGACCTCGGCGCTCACGACGTAGGTGACGTAGTAGTCAAAGAACGTGCCCAGCGCCAGGCCCAAAATGCCCGTCTGCGCACGCGGCACCACAGCCTCACGCGCGGTGTCGATGATCCTTTTAATGAAGGCCTGGTCGCCGCCCGGACCCAGCAGCGCACCGATTAAGTCGCGGTTGGCCGCAAGATAACGCAGCAGCTCAACCGAACCGGGCGCCGGCTCGAGCTCATCGATGTTGTGATAGAGATCGGGCAGCTGAGCTGCGGTGATGAGCTCAATGCGCTCACGGATCTCGGCCAGCAAGCCGTCCTCGATTTGATTGATAAAGTCGGGGATATCGCGGTAGTGCGAATAGAACGTGCGGCGCGTAAGGCCAGCGCGCTCGGTGAGCGACGCGACATTAATGCGCGAAAGGTCGCCGCTTTCGGCAAGCTCGCTGGCAAGTGCCTGGCGAAGGGCACGCTGCGAGCGAAGGGACCGGCGATCGCATTTCTCGAGCTGGGACAAGCGTCCTCCTTGTTACTCAGCCTGTGCGCTATTGCACAGTGCGAGTATTATTGCACACCGTGTGCATCAACACGTAAAGGCAATATTTAGATTGTGGCAAAGGGGCAGTCCCTTTGTCCCTTTGTCCCAGCCTGAAGCGACATTGCCGATTGTCCAAAATGTCATTCGTGGGTAGAATAGTGTCGACGGCAGCCCAAGTTCTGGAAAGCTGGGCAGCGCCGTTGCTTGTTTTAGGGGGTCAACGCCTTAGCGGCGGCGACCCCTTCTGTTACGCTTCGAGCGTTGCTTGAGTGCCTCGGAAAGTCCGATAAGCGTCGTAAGAAGCGAGACCAATGCGGTCAGGAGCCTCACGAAATCAATCAAATCGGTCATGGGCATCACCTCCCATCAGATGGAGGGCGCTGCCCGGCACATGGAACTGCCGCCAACGATACCGATTCTATCAAAGCGCAGTTAAATATGCGAATATATGTTCGTGTTTAAAGAAGCTAGTCCCCACTGTGACAAAGGGACAGTCCCTTTGTCACATTATTCGATGACGGTGCAGGAGTTCTGCTTGCGCATGGTGGCGAGCATGTGTTTGGGGACGGCGTGGACCATGCAGTTGCCGATAGTTGCGCTCGCGGCGGCCTTAGCTGCATCGTTTGCGTTTTTGGTCGCGTAGCTGTGGCGGAAACGCTTGAGCATGGCGATATCGTTGCCGCCGTCGCCGTAGACCGCGACCTCGTCCTCGTCAATACCGTAGTAGCCCGCTAGCCAGGCCACGCTCTCGCCCTTGTTGCACGCCACGTCCGTGATCTCGAACATCACCGGGTCGAACGGCGCGTTGACCACGCGGTTCGATCGCTCGGCCAAATATGCCTTAAGGTCGCGCTCTAGCTCGGGCGAGGTCACGCGACAGTTGATCTTGCACACATCGTGGCGCAAGATGTCGCCGATCGACTGGTCGAAATACTGCTCCTCGTGATAGCCGCCACGTGCACGCATGCCACGCATCACGATACGCTTGATGGGGCTGTCCTTTTTAAAGCCCGCCTGATGCATCTCGAACGATCCACTCGAAAACATGCCGTCGGGCGTGGAGCAGTCAAAACAGATATCCGGAAACTCCTTGAGTAGCTCCTCGGTGATCTGCGGGTCGACGGTCCAGGTTTTGAGCACCTCGCCATGACTGCCGCGCACGATGGATCCGTTGGAGCAGCAGGCGTCAAGCGCCAGGCCTGTAAAGCCATGCTCGCCGATCGGCAGCGTCGAGCGTCCGGTCGCGGGAACCACATGCAAGCCAGCCTCGGTCAGCTCGCGAATGGCGCGGCGGATAGTCCCATCTGCCTCGTGCAGGGCGTTAAGCAGCGTTCCGTCTAAGTCACTCGCGAACATCTTGATCATGGGCATTCCTCTCCTTCGTCTGCACGTTATTTTAGACGAAAGAGAAGCATGCCCATGCAAGGGTGTTCCAACGCGCCAGGACATTCGCTTCCGCAAAGCAACGGTGCCCCAGCACGTTAAGACAATCGCCGCAAGCGATTTTTCAGCCGATAAAACAGAGCCGTCGTCAACGTCAGCACCGCCAACATGGCTGCGAATACAATCGCCGGTGTCCATCGATCATATGCAACCCCGTACGTCAATTGGCCGATAGGTGTTGCGCAGGAAAGGACCATGTAAACGACCGAAAGCACTTTTCCGCAGAGCTCAGTCGGCGCCGCCCGCTGAACAAACGCGATAATTTCAACCGACGCAATGCTTGCCCACACCATGACCCATGCCGAACCAACCGCAAACACGGTGAACATGCATGCATCTGCGCCGAACAGTAGCGTGACAATGATCGGTGCGACTCCAAAACAGATCATCGCAACATATCGACATATGCCATTGAAAGAAAAACGATGCGGCCAAATGCCGACCAGGCCACTGCCGGCAAGACCACCCAAGCCCATAGCCACCTCAACTATCCCAACGCAGGACGATTGCATGCCGAGATGCTTTGTAACAATAATGGGAGCGCCAATCGTTAGCCCAACCAACGCAAAGTTCAAAACAGCCGCAAGCAAAATCACAGCGACCAATGATGCATTTTGCAACAGATACCGAATCGACTCCCAAAAATCGTTTCGGCATGTCGTACGAGTCGCGCCGTCTCCCATCGTTTCAGATGAGGCATTTTGCTTGAGTGCGCCCCCAAACAAGAGAGCTGACATCGCAAACGCCACCGACGCGGTTGTGCAAAGAGCATCGATGCCAAAGCACCCATAGACTGCCGTCCCGACCACAGGGCCCAAGATATTGCTCACCATGGTCATCTGCGAAACCAATGCAGTGGCCCGCTCAACCTTCTCTTCACCCGTCATGCGCACCGTCTCAATTTGGAGCATTGGCTTCAGCAGCGATTGAACACCATATTGAACACAAAGTATCGCTACTACGACGACCGCAAGAGGCAACGAGCGCTTCATGGGGATAGACAGCAGCGATGCAGTCATCAGAGCAATGCCGAGGGCCACGAGGACCTCGCGACGTCTTCCCCTATCCGCCAAGATTCCGCCAGCCGAAGTTGCGAGTACGCCGGGTATGAACGCCGTCGCCACGACGGCGCCATATAATGTTGACGATCCGCTGCAATCGAACAAGTAAAGCGGATACGCAAAGCACAGCGCTGACAGCATCGAATACGTGCACAACTGCGCAACCAGAAGTTCCGCGAGCCTGATTGACCGCACTGTTTTTGATTTCAATGAGACGCCGACGTCTCTCAGCCCAGCCATAAGTCCCCCCTATACATACCGCTAGTATGTATTTAATGACTTGAAAAGGGCAGCCGTGGCTACCCTCACAAATCAATTACATACCGTTGGTATCTATATTACCACCCGGCGCGGTCCCATACGTCCCAAATCTGCGCCGTTGTCTGAAGCACTTCTTCCCCCAAATCGAGTCCCACCGCGGCAGCCATCTGCGCCAAACATTGAGCGCGAGCGAGCATTCGATCCTTGGTCTCAAGCGGACGGAACAGCGGCAGCAGCCAAAGATTCGCCAACAACGATACGGCCTCCGCCGCTTCACGCGGGCATTCGCACGCAATGGAGCCGTCGGCGATGCCCTCCTCGATCACCGGCAAGAGATAGCCATCGGCAGACTCGTTAAACGAGCCCTGGTACTGCATCGCCAGAAGACGCGAGCTTTTTACCGGATCTGCTGCAGGACGCATACGTGCCCATAGCTCAATTTGCGGAACTACGGACTCGGGCGCGTACAGTCGCTTGAGCTTTTGGGCACCGGTCATATTACCGATATCAAGCGTTGAGCGACGGTTCTCAACAATCGGAGCCATTGCCCGATCAAACGCGGCGTTGAAAATCTCTTCTTTGCTCTTGAAGTGGTGATAGACAGCGCCCTTGGTCATGCCATCGAGACGGTCAACGATATCTTGAATGCTCGTCCCCTCATAACCCTGTGCGCAGAATAGCTCCAGTGCCGCGTCGAGAATCTTCGCGACCGTCTCCTCGGGATATTTATTGCGACCCATAATCCGCCCATCCGCAAAGCAAGTCTTGTGCCTCATTGCAGCATTTTAACGTTGCGGATGGCAGACGGTCGATTCTACACCGCGGCGGGGCCGTGTTCGCCGGTGCGAATGCGGATGACTTCTTCGACCGGCTCGACCCAAATCTTGCCGTCGCCGACGGCACCGGTGCGGGCGGCATTGCAGATGATGTCGACAATGCCGTCGACGTGCTCATCGGCGCAGATAAGGGTGAACTGCACCTTAGGGATCGTGTTGACAAGCAACTCGTTGCCGCGCACGTATTCCTTCCAGCCATGCTGTGCGCCGCAGCCCTGCACCTGGTTGATAGTCATGCCGCGAACATCAGCAGCAAACAGCGCATCTTTGAGAACCTCAAGCTTCTCCTGGCGCACGATAGCCGTAATTTTCTTCATAGTGAATTCCTCTCTTCAATAAAAGAAATGAATTGTCCTTCACATGGCACGGGTTTTCCAGGTGCCGCAAACCAACCTCAGAGATCAATAAGTTCAACTGACTGGTCTTAGCAGGTTTCCCAAGTGCCGCAGATTGCCGTGAAAGAGGAGCGAAGCGTACTTAAGTACGTGAGCGACGATTGAACGGCAAGGTGCGGTGCTTGGGGAAGCTGCTAATCGAGTCCGGAGAAAGAAGGATAGGCGCTCTCGCCGTGCTGGCTGGCATCCAGGCCCAGCGCCTCGTCGCCCTCGTCCACGCGCAGGCTGCCGTGGAACAGCGCCTTGACCACCGCGGCGATCACCAAGTCGAGCACCAACACAATGGCGACCGTCACCACAATGCCCAGGACCTGCGAGATGAGCAGCGACACGTCGCCCGTGTAGAACAGGCCGCCCTTACCGGTCCACGAAAGCTCCGGCACGCAGAACAGGCCCGTGAGCACGCCGCCCAAGATGCCGCCGATACCGTGGCAACCGAACGCGTCGAGCGCATCGTCGTAGCCGAACTTGGTCTTAAGATGGCTGATGGCCAAGTAGCAGACGGGCGATACGATCAGGCCCATGACCAGCGCCGCCCACGGCTCGACAAAGCCCGCGCCCGGCGTGACCACCACAAGGCCCGCGACCAGACCGGTGCTGGCACCCACCAGCGTGGGGCGACCGGTATGCACGCGCTCGACGGCAAGCCACGAGACCATGCCCGCCGCGCTGGCCGTAACGGTGTTGAGGATGGCGAGTGCCGCCACGGCGTCGGCCTTAAACTCGCTGCCGCCGTTAAAGCCAAACCAGCCAAACCAAAGCAGACCGGCGCCCAGCGCCACAAACGGCACGTTATGCGGACGGTAGCTCACCATGCCAAAACCGCGACGACGGCCGAGCATTAAGCAAAGAATCAGGCCCGTAAGTCCCGACGAAATGTGCACCACATCGCCGCCGGCAAAGTCGAGCGCACCGATGATGTCACCGATAAAGGAGCCCTCGCCGCCCCAAACCATGTGGGCGAGCGGCGCATAGACCACAAGCAGCCAAATGCCCAGGAAGGCCATCATGGCACCAAACTTAACGCGACCAGCCAGGCTGCCCGTGACGATAGCGGCCGTGATCATGGCAAACGCCATCTGGAAGGCGATGTTGATGGTCTGAGGGTAGACGGCACCGTCCGTAGCACTGCCCTCGGCCGCCTGCAGCACCTGGTTGAGCACCGGCAGGCACAGCAGCTGGTCAAAGCCGCCAATAAACGGGCTGGAACCGTCGCCACCGTAGGCCAGCGACCAGCCGGCGACAATCCACAGCACACCAACCAGGCCAATGGCGCCAAAGCACATAAGCATGGTATTGATGACGTTTTTGCGCCTGGACAGGCCACCATAGAAAAACGCCAGACCCGGTGTCATTAAAAACACGAGCATGGTGCAGATGAGCATAAACGTTGTTGATCCCGTATCGTACATTCGCTCCCCCCTTGGTCGCATGAACGTTGTCGGCGCCCATAATGCGGCCGAGGGGCAACTGGTGTAGACCAGATACGGCGTTGTTAAACGCTGCGTTGTCGAATGGAAACGGTGCCGCAATCTTGGAAACGGCGCAGCAACGGGCGCGAAACGAACGGGAAATGTGCGAACGAGAAGGGCGCGCTTGGCCCCACTCTGGCTAGCGCCGGAACAGCTCGCGGGCTCGGTCGCGGAGGTCGGTAGCTCGGATGACGCCCTCGTAGCGATTGATGCGCAGACGCGGGAAGGCGTTAAAGAAGCGCAGGTCACGACGGCTGAGCGACACACTCGGCACCGGACGGCTCATGCGCTTGCCGGCAAGGCGACGACTGAGCGACGGACGCGGCATGCTCGGCGCGACATCGGCAACGCGGCGGGCAGCGAGCGCCAGGCCGCGAGCACCATCCGAGATAAACGTCGGCATCGAAGCCTTCTCGCGCAGGGCATCGAGCGCGGCGTCACCCAGCTCGGCCAGCCACGCGTTAACGGCACGGCTACGGATGTGCGTCTGTGCCACCGAGTCAATCGTAGAATCGGGAATACGTTCGAGCATAGAGTCGGAGGCGTCGGCAAGCGACTCATTGATGCGGTCGGCAAGGTCGGCACGCACACGCTCAAGCTGATCGGACAGGCGGCGCCAGCTGGCCAACGAGCACACCGCATCGACCATCATCGCGACCGCGACGATAAAGGCGGACAGCCGCACAATCAGCACCGGCAGATGGCCAAGCAGCCCCAGCAATGCCGGCTCCACTAAACGGCAAATACACAACGCACCCAAGCCAAACGCGCAGGCCCAGTACAGGCAGATGCGTCCGTGCAGGTTAAACGGCAGATGCGAGTAATCCCAAAACCGGGCACCCGTCGTTTTTTCCAACAGCACGCCCACACTATATTCGATCACGCTGCATACGAGCGCGGCAGCGACAAACTGGCTCGAGGCGTCTGGGATTCCACGCAGCAGCAACCAGCACGCGATGCCGCCCGCACCGTAGATGGGACAACACGGCCCTAGCAAAAAGCCGCTGTTGGCAAAGCGTCCGTGGTTGAGCATGGCGCAGACCGTCGACTCCCATACCCAGCCGCAAAAACCGTAGAAGGCAAACGAGAGTACCAGCGCCGAGAGCGGACAGGCGGCAAGCGTCGCGCCGTCAAATGCCATGTCGATCGCGGTTCCCACCGTCTACCCTCTCCTCTTTTCGTTCGATTCGCTGCTCACGTCATCGTCCGCCCTGTCTTTGCGCGGCAGACGGCCGGCAATCGTCTCGCGCAGCGCGCACCATTTATCCGCCAGGCACACAATCCATGCCTCGCGACACGTCGGCGGCACCGGTACCAGCGGAAACATATGGCGCGCGATGATATTCCGCTCGCGCGACGTCAGCTCAAAATCTTCCTCCGCACGCGCCAGGGCAAAAAACGGATGCCGAAAGCCATGCAGTCGATGGCTTGGGTCGGGATCGTGCCAGTCATAGAGAAAGTAATCGTGCAGCAGGGCCCCGCGCAGCAGCGACAAGCGGTCGACGGAGATACCGACGCGGCCCAGGCGCTCGGCAAAGGACAGACTTGCCCGCGCCACCGAGGTCACATGCGTATACACCGTCACATCGCCATGCTGGATAAACTCGCGCGTCAGGTCCAGACGGCCCTCCTGTGCCAGTTGACGGGCAGCATGGTCTACTTCGCACGCGATTTTCTCGGCACGAACGGTATCGGACATGCGGCCTCCTTCCGGCGGCGCTCGGCGGCAAGCCACAGCCTGCACGCAATGAATAAAATCATCATGGAACTTATCAGTATGGCATCGGACAAAACGTTTTGCCCCACCAGTTGGCGAATTACCGCGCCGCCGTCACATATCAAACGCCAAAATGTGCGAGACTGTCTTGTGCAATTGTGCCGGCTGAGGGAGCGCCGGCACTCGATTCGCATGGAGTAACCCACAACGATGCTGCTTACGCAAACGACAACGCCCGAGGACGTCAAGGCTCTCGACCGCGCCGAGCTTCCGCTGCTCTGCGGCGAGATCCGCCAGGCAATCCTCGAAAGCTCCGCCGCCGTCGGCGGGCACGTTGCCCCCAACCTGGGCGTCGTTGAGCTCACGGTTGCGCTTCATCGTGTGTTTAACTCCCCCATCGACAAGATTGTCTTTGACGTTTCGCACCAGACCTACGCCCACAAGGCGCTGACGGGGCGCGCGTACACTTATATCGATCCGGAGCGTTATGGTGAGGCTTCTGGCTTTGCCAATCCCGACGAGTCCGAGCACGACCTGTTCGCCATGGGCCATACCTCCACGTCGGTGAGCCTGGGCTGCGGCCTGGCGCACGCTCGTGACCTGGCGGGCGATGCGTACAACGTCATCACCATCATTGGCGACGGCTCGCTTTCGGGCGGCTTGGCGTTTGAGGGCTTTAACAATGCCGCCGATCTCGACAGCAACCTGATCATCATCGTCAACGATAACGACCAGTCCATTGCCGAGAACCATGGCGGCCTGTATCGCAATCTGGCCGAGCTGCGCGCCAGCAACGGCACCTGTGAGCGCAACGTTTTCCGCGCGATGGGGCTCGACTACCGCTATCTGGACGCCGGTAACGATGTGTTGGCCCTAGTCGACGTGCTGCAGGAACTGCGCGATATCGATCATCCCATCGTGCTGCACGTCTCCACCGCGAAGGGCAAGGGCTTTGAGCCGGCCCAGAGCGACCCCGAGCGCTGGCATCATGTAGGTCCGTTTGACATGGCGACTGGGCGCAAGCTCTGCCCGGGCCATCCGAGCGAGCCTGCGCCGCGCACCTATGCCGACATTACGGGCGAGGCCCTGAGCGCTGCCATAGAGCGCGATCCGCAGGTTGTGGGCATCACGGCCGCAACGCCCTACATCATGGGCTTTACGCCCGAGCTTCGCGCCGCGGCAGGCAAGCAGTTTGTTGACGTGGGCATTGCCGAGGAGCACGCCGTGACCTTTGCCACCGCGTTTGCGCGCTCGGGCGCCAAGCCAGTCTTTGGTGTGTACGGCACGTTTTTGCAGCGCGCCTACGACGAGCTGTGGCACGACCTGTGCCTCAACGACGCCCCCGCAACCATCCTGGTATTTGGCGCGTCGATCTTTGGCACCACATCCGAGACGCATCTCTCGTTCTTTGATATTTCCATGCTGGGCGGTCTTCCCAACATGCACTACTTGGCGCCGGCCTGCATGGAGGAATATCTGTCCATGCTGAGCTGGTCGCTCGATCACCGCGAGCATCCTGTGGCGATTCGCGTGCCCGGCATTGGCCTGGTAAGCCGCCCCGACTTGGCGCCTGCCGAGGACGCCGATTACGGTGTCGCGCGCTACAACGTGGTGCGCCAGGGCCGCGACGTGGCCGTGCTCGCGCTCGGCGATTTCTTTGAGCTGGGCGAGCGTGTGGCAAACCGCTTGGCAGCCGAATACGGTATCGAGGCCACGCTCGTCAACCCTCGCTTTGCAACCGAGCTTGACCGCGAGTTCCTCGACAGCCTTGCCGCCGAGCATCGCGTTGTCGTCACCCTCGAGGACGGCATCTTGGACGGCGGTTGGGGCGAACGCGTCGCGTGCTACTTGGCCTGCACGCCCGTGCGCACGCGCACCTTCGGCATCGCCAAGGGCTTCCCCGACCGCTACGACCCCAACGAGCTGCTCGCTCAGAACGGCATGACGGTCGAGAACATGGCCGCCGAGGCCGTAAGGCTACTCAACGAGTAAAAAACCTCCGCAAGGGAAGCACCCCTGCGGAGGTTTTTATTTTTGAGCTCAACTATCTCGATCTGTAACATCTAGGGCCCGAATTCCCGTCTAACTGTTACAGATCTAGACAAACCGTCTTTGCTCCTGACCTTTGTCTCAATCTGTAACAGATAGAGGCCTTTTGGCCGTCTACCTGTTACAGATTGAGACATTCGAATTCCCCTGAAGAGAAAATCTCAATCTGTAACAGTTACTCGGCAAAAATGGCTGCAGATGTTACAGATCGAGACATAACAGCAAGGCATGCCGCTGCATCGGCCAGAACCACCACAAAGGTGCCTGTCCCTTTTTGGTAGGAAGAATTACCCATAAGGTAAGTATGTTTCTGAGTTATTTCGTGTTGACCCATCTGAGCGGGATAGGGTATAACTCTACTCAACCGCTAGGGATTTTATTGAGAAAGGTGTTCTACCATGAGCAAGAACCTCTCCCAGCAGGTCGTTCTCGACCGCCGCGGCTTTGTCGCCGCCACCTTCGCAACCGTCGCCGGCCTTGGTCTTGCCGGCTGCTCCGACACCAGCGCCGAGGCCGACAAGGGCTCCGCCGCCTCCTCCAAGAACTCCGAGGATACCGAGGTTTCCACCACGCTCGATGCCAAGGCATTCGACAAGCTCGTCGACAACGGCCCCAAGGCCGATGACGACGCCATCGCCGCCAGCGCCTGGGCGACGGCCGTCAAGGACGCCGGCGTCTTTAAGATCGGTGGCGTTCAGACCTCCACGCTCTTCTCCCTCCTCAACGAGAAGGACGGTCAGACCCGCGGCTTCGACGCCGGCATCGCGCAGCTTCTGTCCAACTACATTCTGGGCGAGAACAAGGTCGAGATCACCCAGGTGACCTCGGACACGCGCGAGTCCGTCCTGCAGAACGGCCAGGTCGACGCCGTCTTTGCCACCTACACCATCACTGACGAGCGCAAGAAGCTCGTCTCCTTTGCCGGTCCCTACTACTACACCCAGCAGGCTATCCTGGTGCTCGCCGATAACGACGACATCAAGAGCGTCGACGACCTGGCCGACAAGAACGTCGCCGTCCAGTCCGGCTCCAACGGCCCCGCCATCCTGGAGGAGTTCGCCCCCAAGGCCAGCCAGCAGGAGTTCAAGACCGACGAGGAGGCCCGCCAGGCACTCCAGCAGGGCCGTGTTGATGCCTACGTCATCGATAACAACATGCAGCAGAGCGCCCTGGTCCGCGAGCCCGGTAAGTACAAGATCGCCGGCAAGCCCTTCGGCAGCAAGGAGCCCTATGGCATCGGCCTGCCGCTCGATTCCGACGGCGTCGCCTTTGTCAACGACTTCCTTAAGAAGATCGAGGACGACGGCACCTGGACCGAGCTGTGGCAGATCTGCATCGGCGACCGCACGGGTGACACCAATGTTCCCGAGCTGCCCGAGGTCGGCGCCTAGGCAGCGAGCCTAGTAACGGCCGCAACGAAACAATACGGAAACGTGCGATGCGCTTTATTGCGCTAAACTGTTTCCTCACTGAGTTGTCGGGGCTTCCGTACACGCGGGAGCCCCTTTCCTTATCGGTGGGAGGTCCGCATGAGTCTCTCTGAGCTCTGGTCGCTCTATGGCCAGAACTACATTGACGCGCTGCTAGCAACCTGGGGCATGACGCTTGAGTCGTTTGCCATCGCCATGGTGCTGGCCGTCGCTGTCACCGTGATGCGCGTGTCACCGCTCAAGCCGCTGCGCGTCTTTGGCGACCTGTATGTCCAGGTCTTCCGTAACATCCCCGGCATCGCGCTGCTCATCATCGTCGTCTATGCGCTGCCGCCGCTCAAGGTCGTCCTGCCCTACCGCACCTGCGTTATCGTCGCCACGGTCCTTTTGGGCTCGGCCTTTGGCTCCGAGAACTTTATGAGCGGCATCAACACCGTCGGCGTCGGTCAGATCGAAGCCGCACGTTCGCTCGGCATGAGCTTTAACCGCATCCTCGCCAAGATCGTGATTCCGCAGGCACTGCGCTCAAGCGTATTGCCCATGACCAACCTCTTTATCGCCGTCATGCTCACCACCGCGCTCGGCAGCCAGGTGCCGCTTAAACCGCAGGAGCTCACCGGCGTGGTGAGCTACATCAACACACGCTCGCTCGGAGGCGTCGCCGCATTCTTTATCTCGGCACTCGGCTACCTGGGCACGGCCTTTGTGGTGAGCCACATTGGCAACTACATCGATAAGAAGGTGAGGATCCTCCGATGAGCAAGCACTCCTCCCCCGCGCTTACCATGCGCGATGCGCTCTACGAGGCTCCCGGCCCCAAGATGCGCGCCAAGATTCGCATCGGCACCGTCATCTCACTTGTTGCCGTTGCCGCACTCGTTGCCCTCGTGTTGCAGCGCTTTTATGTGACCGGTCAGCTTTCGGTCCACTATTGGTATTTCTTTACGCACCTCACTACCTGGAAGTTCTTGCTTGCCGGTTTTGAGGGCACGGTAAAGGTCGCGCTCACCGCTGGCGCCATCGCGCTGGTACTGGGTCTGGCCCTCATGCTCGGCCGCACGAGCGACATCAAGCCGCTGCAGCTGGTCTGCCGCGTACTCACCGATTTCTTCCGCGGCGTGCCGAGCCTTCTGTTCATATACTTCTTCTTTTTGGTGTTGCCCCAGTACAAGATCGCGCTGCCGTCGTTTTGGATGCTCACACTTCCTGTCGCGCTCGCTGCGGCCGGCGTACTGGCCGAGATCTTCCGTGCCGGCGTCAACGCCGTGCCGCGCGGCCAGGTCGAGGCAGCCCAGGCGCTCGGTCTCTCCAAAGCTAAAATCACCTTTAAAATCGTGTTACCGCAGGCTATTCGTTTTATCATTCCATCGTTGATTTCGCAGCTTGTGGTCGTCGTCAAAGACACCACCGTCGCCTACGTGGTGAGCTACCCCGACCTCATGCAAAATGCCCGCGTGCTCATTACCAACTACGACGCGCTCGTGTCGGTCTATCTGGTGATCGCGGTCATCTACATCCTCATCAACGTTGCAATCAACAAGGCCGCCGTCTACGTCTCGCACAAGACCGGCGCGACCATCATTCGCTAACGATTTACCATTTCGAGTCATAAGGAGCCGAGCACCATGGCACAGAGCACTTCTTCCACCGGCAATCAGCCGCTGATTGAGCTCAAGCACGTCGATAAGCACTATGGCGATCTGCACGTCCTCAACGACATTAATCTCTCGGTCGATCGCGGCGAGGTTGTCGTCGTGATCGGCCCCTCGGGCTCGGGCAAATCGACCATGTGCCGCACCATCAACCGTCTGGAAACCATCGACTCGGGCGAGATCCTCATCGAGGGCGAGCCCCTGCCGCAGGAAGGCAAGGATCTTGCCCGCATGCGCGCCGAGTTGGGCATGGTGTTTCAGCAGTTCAACCTGTTCGCACATATGACCGTGCTGCAGAACGTCATGCTGGGACCGGTCGATGTGCTGGGCGTCTCCAAGAACGAGGCCCGCGAGCGCGCCATGGACCTGTTGAGCCGCGTGGGCGTGGCCGAGCAGGCCGACAAGGTGCCCGCACAGCTTTCGGGCGGTCAACAGCAGCGCGTGGCCATCGCCCGTTCTCTTGCCATGCAGCCCAAGGCCATGCTTTTTGACGAGCCCACGAGTGCGCTGGACCCCGAGATGATCAATGAGGTGCTCGAGGTCATGGTCCGCCTGGCCCAGCAGGGCATGACGATGATCGTCATCACGCACGAGATGAACTTTGCCCGCCGCGTGGCCGATCGCGTCGTCTTTATGGCCGACGGCCAGATCGTGGAAACCGGCACGCCCGACGAGTTCTTCGACCACCCCCAAACCAAGCGCGCCCAGGACTTCCTCAACTCCATCAAGGGCCACTAACCCAATTGCCATGTTCGCTCGCCATGACCATCCAAACTCGAAAGCAACACCTATGATCGGAACTCGCACTTCATCGTCATACACCCCGCACGTCGACGTCGATCCCGCCGACCGCCCGCTCATCCTCGTCGCGCCGCGCTGGGAAGAGGCGAAGCCGTTTTTAAGCGAGACGCTCTCCCCCAACGAGGAAATCGCAAGTGTCTTTGTCGATGCCATCCTTGCCGCCGGCGGCTTGCCGCTGCAGATGTCCATCACCGAGGACATTGAGGTCATCCGCCATTACGTCGATATCGCCGACGGTATCGCTATTCCCGGCGGCCCGGATGTCAACCCCAAACGCTGGGGCGATGATCGACCCTACGACCCCACCCTCTGCTGCGAGATCCGCGATAGCTTTGAGTTTAAGCTGGTCGGCGAGGTGCTCCGCGCCAAAAAGCCGCTCTTTACCACCTGCCGTGGCACGCAGTTGCTCAACGTCGCCACTGGCGGCACCCTGTGCATGGACGTACCGAGCCTGGGCGCTCGCGAGGGCCGCACGCAGTGGCGCCATACCCACGTGCTCAACGACCCCGTGCATCCCGTCGAGGTTGTGCCGGGCTCGCTGCTCGACCGCGCGGTTGGCGGACACAGGCTGATCCAAACCAACTCCGCACACCACTGCTGCGTCGATCGTCTGGGTAAAAGCACGCGTTTGGTCGCCAAGGCAACCGACGGCGTTCCCGAGTGCATCGAGGTCGAAGGCCAGCCTTTCTGCCTGGGCGTGCAATGGCATCCCGAGTACACCTGGCAGACGATCGAGACCGACTTTAACCTGTGGAAGTCGTTTGTCGAGGCAGCGGCTAAGGTTAAGCAGGCCCGTTAGCTCGCAAGCCACACAAGTTAAAGCCTCCTAAGCCAGGGGGGGCGTACACCAGCCACGGTGCCCGCCCCCCTGTATTCGGTATGCTCGGTATGTTTATCCCTCACAAACAATCAAAGAAATCTCGACCGCAATCGGTCGACGGTAAAGCAGATGGCAAAAACGCTTGCTACGTTTATGAGGCAGTCAATTAAAATCGAGGTGCATTGACCGTCCTCCAACGGGGTCACGCCGCAAATCCACATGAGCATCGAGGCCGGAAGTGGAAGCATGGAATTGGCCCCGACCTGTATGTAGATCGTTACGACGTTGACAAGCAACAGCATGCCAATAGGACCGAAGCCGGATCCAAAATAGGAAACAACGATCACGCAAGAGACCACGTATGCAAGGCAGACCGCACTCGCCAGAAGAAGTCGATCGCAAAACATATTCAGGTTGAAATACTGCTGAGCATCCAAAACGATCGCGCAGTTAAGACAGTACAAAACGACACTCGACAGGATAAACGCGCCCAAAAGGGCAAAAGAAGACAGCGCCGCTCGAGCAACGATAGCGCACACACGCTTCCCTCCCCGAGCCTCCGACAACCCCCACGGTTCCTCAATAAAGCCCGAACTGACAAAGCGCGGCACAATGCAAGACGCGATAAGCGGAAAGAACAATGCATGGGCCAACGGGGCTACGTTGAACAGCAGACCGCGAAAAACCTCTGCATTACCAAATAGAAGGACATCCTCCGCCGATAGCCGAAGCGTCGGGTCTGGGAAAAAGCCCAAGAAACTGTTCTCACGGAGGCTGCAGAACCACATCGGGAAAGAATTAAGCTGCAATACCACCATGCACGCATAAATTACCGGGATTAAGGCGTACGTCCATTTACTCACGTGCTTCAATTCTGAATGGAGGAATCTTTTAATCTGACGAGCCATTGAGCACACCCCCAGCACGAAAGCTCACGAGAGCGTAAATCAATACCGATAAACAGCTGGCTGCCACGCCATAGCCCAGAAGCGCCAGTTGCCCCATATCGCTATACCCAAGGGCACATCCGACTCCAAGGTACGGCCCAGGAAGGAAGAAGATCCATCGCAAGGATGGTATAGGTGCCTGAAGGAAGGCTCCGTAGAGCGTCAAGCTCATGACAAATCCGATTATTATTGCAGCCCCGCTCAATACAGCGCTGCCTGTAATCCGATAGATGGTCACCGTCTCCAGCGCAACCGATATCATCAATACGGTGTTGACTATCATTGCAGGCAAAAATGCAGCCAGCATGCCATGCGCGTAGCTATGCCCTCCACGTATTATGGCTATTGCAAACAGAAGAAAGCAAAGCGCACTATATGCTGCGCCAATTATTAAAGCAGACGAAAGCGCATGAGCTAGAGCCCCATAAATGCGGGTAAGACCTCTTGCTGAAGAAATTCGGTATCCCTCTTTATAGCCATGCTCCTGTAAAAGCGCCAAACAAACGATGAGTGGAACGAACAGGGATGTACCGGCAAAAGCGCTACGCGCAAGGGACTCATCAGGCGCAGAAGGATCGATTGCATTCCAGAAGAAACCAATATCCTCCCCACAAACGCCATAGCCAAAGGCTAGCAACGTTGTTCCGTTTTTTAGAAAGATGCCGAAGAGAAGGCCGAACGCCAGCATAAGCGCAAGACCAAACTTCGCCGGAAATATCCTGTGCAAACGCATCATATCTGCCTTTATGGGATGGATCGCCCGCTTCATAGCGAGACCGCCTTCATCAAGCGCCTGTAATACTCTTTTAGGGATGGCGCCTCATCCCTTATGACGTCCATCGATTCCTTTTTTAGCAGTTCACCGTCATGAAGAAACAGGCAGCTTGTTGCAACCGATGCCAGCTCATCCAAGTCGTGGCTAGAGATAAGCATGGTTTTGCCCTGCTCCCGATTCAATCGACCGATAAGGGCCCATATACTCTCGATGCCCAACGGATCCAATCCATTTGCCGGCTCATCGAAAATTAGTACGTCGGTGTCGCCCAATAAAGCCGTAGCTATATCCAGTCGCCGTTTCATTCCCAGAGAAAAACTGCTCACGCTCTTTTTCTCATCGACGTCCAGCCCGACTAGGCCCAAGACGCGAGGAACCTCACGTTTCTCATCGAGTCCCCATTCCGCACATCGGATCCGAAGATTCTCAGCCGCACTGAGGGATTGGTATGCTCCGCAGGAATCTGGCACATAGCCGACACGCGTCCGCATCAGGCTCAGCTCTTTTTTCGACTTGCCTCCAAAGAGCTCCACGCTCCCCGACGATGGCTCACAGAGGCCCAATACGATTTTAATAAGCGTGCTTTTGCCCGCCCCGTTTGCACCAACAAGGGCGCAGAGCTCAGACTGATGTACCTCGAAGGAAACGTCATGCAAAACGCGGCGCCTCCCATAGCGCTTTGACACCCTTGATAGCCTTATCGTTGATACGTTCATTGGCCTCCCGTTCCGCTTGATAGCAAAACCGCTCATATCGTTCCTTCTTTACTTTATCGTTTTCCATAGTTGTTATTGTTTTTCGATAACTCATATTTGTCAAGATAATCTAAAAGAAAGAACCCGTGTTAGACACGGGTCCCTTCACGCTGATATTTCGTTTTAGTTGTTCGCCTTAAGCTACTCGTCGCTCAAATCGACAGCAAAGACTGATGTCGGAAGCGACGCCTCGTTGCCTCCGCCGTCCCGCATCTGCCTCACAACGTTTTTTGCACGCTCGACAATAAGCTCCTCAAGCTCTTTCTCGCTCACGCGCTGAATAATATCTCCCGGTTGACAATCAAGCTCATCACAGATATCGAGGAGCGTCTTTAGGCGAATAGCTTTTATCTTTCCGTTTCTAAGCTTTGAAATATTAGCCGGAGTATGCCCCGTCGCTCGAATCAGATCAGCACTGGTCTTTCCGGTCTTAAGCAGCTGCGTCTCAAGCTCGATGATGAGATAGCTCATGTTTCCTCCTACACAAGCTCGTCAGACTGCTCTTGGAGCAGCGAGGCATAACTCCAGATCGCCGAGATAAACAAACAGACAACTGCGCCGATAAACGACCCCGCATCAAAGGTAGCGCCTTGGCAAATCTCAATAACGAAGGAATGAGGCACAATGTAAAGCTCCAGTCCGCCAATGGTGAGATTGACCGATCCATAGGCACCAACAAGCGAAACCGCGGCGTTAACAGCAAAGGCAAGCGCGAGAACACGGATAAGCCGCACATGCGCCTTGGTAAAGGGCGAGACGCCCCGAGAGATGTTATGGCTGATTCCGCACAAAACGACAAGCGAAACACCCACGACGAGTGCCAGGCACAGCCCGCTTGGGATAACGATGCTCCCGCCATCGAGAAGCGTCACGACACCGAAAGAATCGACAGAAACAACGTTTGCAACCGCATACCAGATCACGTAAACAACCAACGCGGCAAAAGCGACGAGCATCCCTGCAAAAACGGCTGCCATGCAAAAACCAAGCTTCCTGATATTTTCGCCCGCCTTGGCCATACGCTGAACGCTGTTGGACATACACTCACCCTCATCGACTCTATCGTTATTCGAACAGTTTATCGAACAACGATATGGATTGCATGCGGAAAGCCCCGCCAGTGCGCATGGGCCATTCACTAATCAGAAGGGGTGAGAGTGGATTTTTGGACATGTATCGAACGAGAGTGGACAATCTCCCACTTTGAGGCCGCCACCGGGCCTAAAACGGGAGATTATCAACTCTCATAGTCATCAAAGCTCGCGAGCTCTTACTCGGCCGCCTCGCGCAAGGCCGACATCGTTGCCGCATATTGCTGCTGCAGCGCATGCATTCCCTCGCGAGCGCCGTCAACGGCATCGGCGCCGCGCAGCGCTTCGGTCACCACAACCGCCGGCTCGTACAGATTATCGAATCCCAGGTTCTGGCTCACGCCCTTGAGCGTGTGCGCTGCCATAAACGCACCTTCGGCGTCTCCTGCCGCCATGGCGGCCTCCAGCTTGCCCATGCTCTCGTCATCCAAAAACTTGAGGGCAAAGCGGGCAAGCATTTCCCCGCCCATCAGCCGAGCGCACGCGTCGTCATAATTAGCGCCGATCTTCTCATACGCCTCACGCATGGAAATCATGGATTAAAAACTCCTTTGGTCAAACTAAATCGTGGGAAACGCGACAACGTCGGCGGGGCGTGCCAACGTCTCGGCAATACGGTCTTGCACCTCGAACAGGCAGTCGAGCAACAGCGGGTTAAAGGTGCCGCACTTACCGTCCAGGATCATCTGGATTGCCTCCTTGTGCGGGATAGCGTCTTTGTATACGCGCACGCTCGTCAGCGCATCGTACACGTCAGCCACCGAAACCACCTGCGCGGCGATGGGGATATCGTCGCCCTTAAGGCCATCGGGATAACCCTTGCCGTCCCAGCGCTCGTGGTGCCAACGCGCAATCTGGTACGCATATTCCATAAGCGCATTACCGGCGTGATGGCTACCCAGCTCAAGCAGCATGTCGGCGCCGATCGTGGTATGCGTCTTCATAATCTCGAACTCATCGGGCGTAAGGCGTCCGGGCTTGTTGAGGATCGCATCGTCAATCGACATCTTGCCGATATCGTGCAGCGCCGAAGCCAGGGCGATCGTAGAGCGTTCCTCATTGTCGAGGGAGACCGTGCCGCTACGCTGGACCAGACAGCCAAGCAGCAGCTCGGTCAGCTTCTCGATGTTCGTAACGTGCCTGCCGCTCTCGCCGTTGCGAAGCTCCATGACGCCGGCCATGATGTCGATGAGCATGCGACTGTTCTTGACGCGCTCGTTGTACTGCTGGGACAGCAGGCTCGTCAGGCGGCGCTGTTTGGCGTACAGGCGGATGGTGTTGCTTACGCGGCGGCGCACGATACGGGAGTCAAACGGGCGGTTGATATAGTCCGAGGCGCCCAGCTCGTACGCGCGCAGAACCATATCATCGGAATCTTCGCTCGAAATCATGATGACAGGCAGATTATCGATACCCGTTCGGCGCGACAGATCGGCCAGCACCTCAAAGCCGCTTATGCCCGGCATGACAATGTCCAGCATTACGAGCGACAACTCATCGCCATAGCGGTCGACCATGTCGAGCGCTATACGACCGTTATCGGCCTCGAGGATGCAATACTCGTCCTTGAGCATCTCGCTGAGAATGGCTCGGTTCATCTCGGAGTCATCGATAATAAGCACCAAGGGCTTTTCGCTTTGGAAGGCCTCGATGGAATCGGCATCGGTCACGACCGTACCGGCTTTTGCCTTAGCGCGGCTCAATAACTGGGCAGCGCGGCCAACGCCCTCATCGACCGTCTCGCCATGAATGCGAACGCCACCAACACATGCCGTCAAGCTCACGTACTCATGGCCCGGAATAATCGTGGAACGAACGGCATCGGACACCTGATGCAGGCGACGGGTGAAGTCATCGGAGGGAATATTGGGCATGACAACCACAAACTTGTCGCAGCCATAGCGCACAAGCTCGTCAGTCGAACGGATTCCGCTGCGTATGGCTGTCGCCACAGCACCGAGCGCAAGGTCGCCGGCATGACGGCCACATGTATCGTTGAAGACCCTAAAATCATCAAGGTCGATCATCGCAACGCCGGCATTCATGCGGGCGCTTCGGAGCTTTTCCTCGTAATATCGGCGATTGCGCACATTCGTCAGCACGTCGGTGTAGACAAGGTCCTCTTCTGCAGCCTCTTGCTCATCAATCGGACGCACCATCAGCAGGACGTGAGGCTCGCCCTCGACCTTCAGAGGGCGCAGGCGAGCGCGGTACTCAGTGCCATCATTGAGCAGTTGCTCCGACACCTCATCGGAGTCTGCCAAAGCCTCAAGACTCGACTGGCGCAAACAAGGACACCGATCGCCGGCGAGCAGGCAGTTAGGCTCGCTCTTAATCTGATCGGCCGACAGCAAACGCACCACGGGGTAGGTCTTCGCGACGCGGGCGACCTCAGCGGCAGCCTCCTCGTCGGTTAGATTGACCTCGTGATTATTGAGCATATGGGGCCCTTTCGATAGTTTCGCATGGTAGCGGTGGGTTCCAAATGCTACAAGGGTAACACCTTGTCGATGCAGGTAAGTACGTGAATGCTGTTACATTTTTATGAGTTGGCAGGCGGCGCGATTGAAGTCGCAGACGTGAGGTTTTGAGCACATTTGTTAACACGGCCGAAACGTTTGCGGGTGAAGCCTGCTTTAGCCATTGCGGGTGTTAGAGCCCCAGGATGCCACGGACAGCCCGGGCAGCCGCTGCCGGGCGATCGCGCAGACCGTTATGCGCGCCCGGGATCGTCACGAGAAGACAATCGAGATATTCGGCAGCCGCTCGCGTACCAGCCTCACGGGGCGTGCCAATCGAGAGCTCGCCCAGGAGCACGGCGGCCACCGTTTTTGACGCGCGAACGCTATCCCAATCGGGAACGCAGGTCATAGTAATCCCGTATTCGTTTGCCATGAAACTGCGGCCGTTGCGCAGGGCATGCTTGGCTTCTGCTTCGGTCGTTCCAGGAGCCTCGGGGTCCAAGTCGCCGAGGGCTCCAAGGAAGGCCCGTAATGCCCTGGAGACCTTTCCCGCGGCGATCATCTCGAGCAAAACCGGGGCAGCGCCCAGACCGGCACCCTCATCCGTCACGGCGGGTTCATGCAGAATCGCACGCGAGATTATGGCGGGGTTTGCACGGAGAAGCTCCAGGGCCACCAACGTACCGGCACTGTGCGCGAGTACGTTTGCCGGAGCGCCAATATGCTCGATAACGGCCTGCAGGTCGGCGGCCTGGGCGGCGAGGTCGTAGCGTCCGTCCGCAGCGTCGCCGCTCTCGCCGCAACCGCGGCGGTCGTAGGCAATTACGCGGTAGTTGCGACTGAGCTCACAAGCGATGCCGTCGAAAAATGTGCCGTCGACACAAGCGCCGTGCACGCACACCAAGGCAGGAGCATCAGGCGACACAACCGGGCCGGCATATTCGCGACAGGCAATCGTGGTGCCCGCATTCTCGACCGTAAAATCCATGTTGTGCCCCCATCATCAATGCCCATCCGGCTGCACGTCAGTACGGCTGGATGGGCCCGTATTGCCTTACGCCTTGTTAACAGATTAACTTTACCCGACCCGAGGCTTTTCATGGCACGGCATCATGAGCGACGTGAAAAAACGAGACTTGTAAAGCAAGAGCCCGCACCTTGCTTTGGAGCCGATGCTATGCTTAGGCGCAATAGTCTTGAGGAGCATATGCCTATGTCTACGTTTTTGAATGTCAGCCCCATCTTTGGGCCCGTTCGCAGCCGTCGCCTTGGTCTCTCGCTCGGCGTCAACATGATGCCGGCCAGCGGCAAAATCTGCACGTTCGACTGCATCTACTGCGAAAACGGCCTCAACGCCGAGCGCCCCTGCCATGAGCCGTACAACACAGCTGCCGTGGTACTCGACGCGCTCGAGGCAAAGCTGCGCGAGATGGCAGCCGAGGGCGAGCTCCCCGATGTGATCACCTTCGCAGGCAACGGCGAGCCCACCGCCGCACCGGAGTTTCCGCAGGCCATCGCCGGCGCCGTCGCGCTGCGCGACGGGCTTGCCCCAAACTCCAAGATCGCCGTGCTCTCCAACGGCACGCGCGCCGACCGTCCCCAGGTACACGATGCGCTCATGATGGTCGACGACAACATTCTTAAGCTCGATACCGTCGACCCGGCGTTTATCCAGCTGCTCGACCAGCCTGTTGGCCCCTACGACGTCGAGCACCAGATCGAGACGTTCGCAAGCTTTGACGGTCACGTTATTATCCAGACGATCTTTTTGACCGGCGAGTATCAGGGTAAGCTCATCGACAACACCGGCGAGGAGTACGTTGCCCCCTGGCTCGCGGCGCTTGAGCGCATTCGCCCGCAGGAGGCGACCATCTACACGGTGGCGCGCGAGACACCGGTCGCCGGCCTTGCTAAAGCGGCGCCCGAGGTGCTCGACAAGATCGCCGCACGCGTGCGCGCCCTCGGCATCCCCTGCCAGGTGAGCTACTAGCAAAACCACGCAGCAGCTAGTGCCCGTCATCCCACTCCATCGGTTGCGGTGATATAGTTCCTGTTTATGCTGTTAAACCGCTTAAATCGGAACTATATCACCGCAACTTTTATGGACGCGTGGGTGGGCTATACTAGCTGCGGATGAAAGGAAGTTAGCCATGTATGACAAAGGACCCGTGCCCGGCCGCAACGACGCTTGCTGGTGCGGCAGCGGCAAGAAATACAAGAAATGCCATAGCGCCTTTGATGAGCGTCTCGAACGCTTGTGGGAAGAGGGCTGGGAGGTTCTGCCCCGCACGCTCTACAAGACGCCCGCCGATATCGAGGGCATCAAGCGCTCGGCCGCCATCAACGTGGGCGTGCTCGACTACGTAGGCGAGCAAATCGCCGCGGGCATGACCACCAACCAGATCGACCAGATGATCTACGACTACACCATCGAGCACGGCGGCACGCCGGCCGACCTCAACTACGAGGGCTACCCCAAGAGTGTGTGCACCTCGATCAACGACGTGGTCTGCCACGGCATCCCCTGCGATACGGACGTGCTGCACGAGGGTGACATCATCAACGTGGACTGCTCCACGATCCTAGACGGCTACTTTAGCGACTCGAGCCGCATGTTCTGCATCGGCGAGGTCTCGGCCGAGCGCCAACGCCTGGTCGACGTCACTCGCGCCAGCGTGGAGGCGGGTCTGGCTGCCGTCAAACCATGGCTGCCGCTGTCCGTGATGGCCGAGGCCGTGCAAAAGACGGTCGAGGACGCCGGCTTTAGCGTGGTGCGCGAGTACGGCGGACACGGCATCGGTAAGGAGTTCCACGAGGACCCGTTTGTGGGCTTTACCACCGAGGCGCCCGATGTGGACACCATCATGGCTCCGGGCATGGTCTTTACCATCGAGCCCATGGTCAACGCCGGAGCGCCCGACATTAAGATTAGCAAGGGCGATGGCTGGTGCGTGCGCACCAAGGACGGCAGCGATTCGGCCCAGTGCGAGGTACAGCTCGTGGTGACCGAGGATGGTTACGAGCTGCTGAGCTGGTAGCCGTGGATGCGCCGGATGCTGACGGGCACGCTCGTCTAGCATCCGGCGTTTTTGTTTGAACGTTTTGCCTGATAAAACCTGCCAAAATAAACCTGTCCCTTTTTGGTAGGTTGAGCGGAGAGGACTGCTTGTGAACATCCTGGTTTTGTTGCCCGTCAACGGCCGTCATCGCGCAATTCTTGAGTCGAGTGCTCCGGGCGAGGACTTTATCTACACGAGCTCCGACGCCGCCACGCGCGAGCAGGTCGCCGATGCCGACGTGATCCTGGGCAACATAGACCCTGCCCTGCTTACCGTATGCGAGCACCTCCAGCTGCTACAACTGCAGACCGCGGGCTATGACGATTACTTGGCCGCCGGCACCGTGCCAGCCGACGCTAAGCTTTCCTGCTCGGTGGGCGCCTACGGCCAGGCCGTGAGCGAGCACATGTTTGCCATGGTCCTTTCCATGATGAAGCGCCTGCCCGGCTATCACGACTTGCAGCGCGAACATCGCTGGGAGGATTTGGGGCCAGTTACCTCGCTCAAAAACGCCAACGTGCTGGTGCTGGGCGCGGGCGATATCGGCGGCCACTTCGCCACGCTCTGCCGCAGCATGGGTGCACACGTCCGCGGCATCAAGCGCCATCCGCTCGTCTACCCCATCGTGTTTGAGGACATGGACGGCATGGACGCCCTACCCGAGCGCCTGGCCGAGGCCGACATCGTCGCATCCTTTATGCCCAGCACGCCCGAGACCCGCGGTCTGGCGAACGCCGAGTTCTTCGCCGCGATGAAACCGGGCGCCTTCTTTGCCAACGGCGGCCGCGGCGACCTTGTGGTCGCCGACGACTTGGTTGCCGCCCTGGAGTCGGGCCATCTCGCCGGCGCCGCGGTCGACGTCACCGACCCCGAACCGCTGCCTGAGACAAGCCCACTGTGGGATGCACCCAACATGCTCATCACGCCGCACGTCTCTGGCTGGTTCCATCTAGCCGCCACCCTCAACAACGTCGTCGACATTGCCGCGGAGAATCTGCGTCACCTGCAGGCCGGCGAGACCCTGCGCTGCTGGATCGAGCATTAGGTTGTTCCGGCGTTTTACCAAACGCCGGAACCCCTCGACGCTGCGAGCCCGCCAGAGCGGCAATCTGCCTTTCAATCGTCGGGCATAACCAGAAGGTCAATGCCCTCCTCTTTCAAGGCACCTTGCTCACTCTGGCGGGCTCTCGCTGACTTTTGTTCAACCTATAGGGACTGGCTGGCGCGGCCCCGCCTGGGGACATTCGCTGACTTTTATTCGACCTGCGGGATCTTCAAATTGTTAGAGCGTTGCTAAGTAATTCTTTGCGTCTTCTACGCTCATTGCTGCGACAGGCGCGTGTGAACAGAGTTTGACATCGTTGGTGACCAGTAAATCTGCTTGGGAGCGCATCGCTGCCGCGATGATTAAATCGTCTTCGTAATCGCTATGGAGCTTACGCTGCTTACTCGCCATCCACATGTCGCTCAGGTCGCAGGGCACGGGCGTAGCAAGTTGCGACAACACGTCGAGGCAATCCCATGCAAGCGATGTCGCTGCCGTAGCGGCATACTGGGAAAGCGAACCGTGCTCTCGTCGATACCATGCCTTATGTTCGCTTGAAATCAAATAGAACAGGTCTTTGGACGATGTCGCCGCGTACAGCAAATCCACCTGCGCCGTGCATGCATCGCGTAAAAACTCAATCGCCACCGAACGACCACGTCGTGAGGGAATGAAGTAATCGAGCCACACGTTGGTGTCAACCAAGATACGCCTTGGAGCCTCACTCATAGAGCCAGCTCATCTCCTCGCCATAGCGATCCGCATAGGCATTCCGTTTGAGCTCTTCGTCGTCCGATGGCTGAGCCCTGACCATATCGATTCCCGACTCACGGCAAGCGGCAGCGAACAGCTTCGACCCCTGATCCATGAGCTCGAGCTTACGTTTGGCGGCCTTTTCGCGCTCGCGCTGTTCCGCCCGGGCACGACTGGGCAGCAGGATATCCTCGAGCGCGCCGGGCCGATCAGCCAGAGATGCCGCAAGTTGCCAGAGCGCACGCACCGCTTGGCTCGGCGTCATACCGGCCCTGGAGAGAGCGGCGTCCCCACTCCTTTTAAGATCGGCATCGAGACGCACGTTGATCTGAGCGGCTGTTGTGGTCATGACACCTCCTTAATACTTCAAAACTATCATAAAACTCTATGGTAAATACGTAAAGCATGTATAGCATTTATAAGCATTAGCCGTACTCTGTACACAAAAAGCCGCCGAGGCACACTGCACCTCGGCGGCCACGTATCACAGATCTAACTCGGTTTCACCCTTTGCATTTGCCCAGATAAAACCTGCCGAAATCAACATCCCTCTTTGGCAGGTTTTAGAGCTCCGCGCTTTCGGCTCCGTTGATATGGAGGTCGCGCTCGTAGAAGGCGGTGAGGGCGCGGATGGCGTACATCACGTCGCGTACGCCGCCGGTCTCGTAGCTTGAGTGCATGGCCAGCTGCGGCAGGCCCACGTCCACGGCATGCATGCTCGCCTGCATATTGGACAGGTTGCCGAGTGTGGAGCCTCCGGCCATATCGCTCTTGTTGGCGAAGGCCTGTGTGGGTACGTCGGCGTCATCGCAGATGGCCTGGAACACCGCGCGGCTAAAGGCATCGGTGCAGTAGTGCTGGTTGGCGGCTTCCTTAATGACGATGCCGCCGTTGAGCACAACCTGGTTGCGGGCATCGCACTTCTCGGCGTGGTTGGGATGCACGGCATGCGCGTTGTCGCAGCTCACAAGCATCGAGGCGGCAAGTGCGCGATGGTACGACTCGTCGTCAAAGCCCAGCGATCCGTTGATGCGGCGCAGCGCGTCGGCCAAGAACGTCGACATGGCGCCCTGCTTGGTCTCGGAGCCAACCTCCTCGTTATCAAAGCAGCAGAAGACCGAGATGTCATGCGCATTCTCGGCACCCAAAAATGCCTGCAGCGAGGTATAGGCGCAGGCCAGGTCGTCAAGCTTGGGCGTCGAGATAAACTCGTCGGCCCAGCCCCAAATGCGCGCATCCTGACGATTGACCAGGAACAGGTCGCGACCCAGAATCTGCTCGGGCTCAACGTCCAGTTCGTCAGCGATCAGTGCGTCAAAATCTCCCTGTTTAAGCTCGCCGACGCTGATGAGCGGGCACAGGTCGACGGCTCGGTTGGGAGCAAAGCCCTCGTTAACGCCGCGGTTCATGTGGATGGCAAGGCTCGGAATGATAGCGACCTCGCGCTCGGTGGCAAGCAAGCGGCTCTCAATACGGTCGCCCTCGCGCACCAGCACGCGGCCCGCGAGCGCCAGCGGACGATCGAACCAGGTGTAGTCGATCATGCCGCCGTAGGCCTCGGTGTTCAGGCGCAGCGTCTCACCCGCACCGTCGAGCTCAGGCACGGCTTTGACCTTAAACGTCGGAGAATCGCTGTGCGATGCCGTGAGCTGAAAATGATAGTCGCCGGCAACGCCGTCCTCGCCCCACGTTGCGGCCAGGTCCTCGCCAACCTTAAAGGCGATGACGCTCGAGGTGTTGCGCTGCGTGTAATAGCGACCGCCCGGCTCGATATCCCACGCCGCGTTCTCGGGCAGGTAGGTAAAGCCCGCCTCGTCGAGCTCGGCCATAATGGTCGCCGCCGTATGAAACATGCTGGGGCATGCCTCGATAAAGTCGATGAGGTCGTTGGCGGCCTCGATATCGTCGGCTGTCACATGTGTGGTAGTCGTATCTTCCATAACCGTCCTCCCGGTCTTGTCGTACTCCTGTTTAGGGTAGCGCTTATGCGCGGCAAATGCGCCCGCACAATCGCAGGTATGTGAGTTACCCAAGGTTAATTTCTGTTATTTTTGTTAACCCCGTAGAACTTATCTGGCAAATGTTTGGCAAGTTACCCAAATCAAACTTAAGATACTTAAGCAACATTTATGCAGAAACGGGTGCCCTAACACGGGAAAGGAGATTGGCATCCGACGTAAAACCCCTGATGAAAGAGGCAATATGCAAAAAGAGAACGCTGTGCTGCGGCATCTTAACGCCTTTGGCAGCAACGCATGCCGTGCAGCCGTGATTACCGCCATGGTGACCTCCATGGCCCCGACCACCGCAATTGCGGCAACCATGACGAAGACCGGCACCGAAGCTACCAACAACGCGCCGGTCTCCATCCAAAACGAAGAGGCGAACCTCCTCACAACCGATTCTAGCAGCCAAAACGCGTCCTCGGGCACCTCGTACGACCTGTCCAAGATTGCTGACGGAACCTACACGGGCAAAGCCGTGGCCGATTCCAACGATCCGCATAACAAGGGCGACGAATGGGATGCCAAGTCCTACGACGTCAGTGTCTCCGTCACCGTCTCGGGCGGCAAGATTACCAAGGTCGATGTTGCAGACTACGAGTCCCTGGGCGACAACGACTACGAGAAGATGAACCTTGCCGTCAAGGGCAGCCGAAAGGCAAAGGGCGTTCCCGCGCAGATTGAGGCGGCCGGCAACACCGACAGCATCGACGCTGTGACCACAGCTACGATCTCGTCCAACGCCATCAAGGCTGCCGTCGATAATGCCCTGCAAGCTGCCTATGACGAGCAGAATCCGTCGACCCCTGCGACCGACGAGTACACCTACGGTTACGCTGGCCTGACGTGGGCCGAGTATTGGGCTGGTGAAAACGTGCAGGCGGCAGGGTCCTCCGCTTCGTCGAGCGAGCTCGATTCCCGCAACGAGGCCGACAAGGGCGCTTTTGACGTGGTGACCCGTGCAACCGCCAACCACGGCCTGCACCGCGGCAGCTACCAGTGCATGGCTACCATCTACGCCAACGAGGGCGCGACGTTTGACCTGGCCACCTGGGCCGCCGACGGCAAGTCGTTCACCACGACCGACGGCAAGACCGTAACGTGGAACCGCGGCGCCATGACCTGCGACGGTGCAAGCTACACGCTCAAAGACTACGAGGTCACGGGACTCAAGTACGTTCCCGTCAAAATCAAGACCAGCGACCTCGAGGCTTTTAAGGCGAGCCACAGCTTTGTCGCCAATGGCGAGACGCTCGCCGGCGGCTACACCGAAAATAACCTCCAGGCTTACTCCGGCCTGGTTGCGGACGTCGATGCCAACACCAACGGCATTAAGACCGTGACCAACAATAACGGAACCTTCAGCTTCTCGGCCGCCACCACCGGCACCGACTCAGGTATCAAGGGTCAGGAGCTCAAGACCGCCACGGACATTAAACCCACGGTTAAGGACGCGAGCGGCTCCTACGGCGAGTTCCTGCGCGTAGACCTCAACGGCAACTATGGCGACCTGGGCGCCAATATGCAAAGCGTCACCTGGACCTATTACGGCGACGATGCGACCTACACCAACGCCCTTGCCACCTACGGCACCAAGTTCGCGGCCGACAACTGGATGCACAAGTCCATGGGCATTCAGCTGGGCCTCACTAAATCCGAGCGCTGCCAGCTGCCCGAGGGCACCAACGGTACCGGCTACTGGAAGCTTACCGTCCACGCCTTGGGCTACAACGATTACACCTACACCTTCCAGGCGACCGATGACAACATCGTGGGCGCCAAGGAGCCGGTGACCGACGCCACCAAGGCCCAGCTGCAGGAGCTCTACGACAAGGCGAAGTCCCTCGATAAGTCCAAGTACACCGAGGACTCCTGGACCGCCTCGTCCATCGAGACCGAAACTGCCGAGACCAAGGACCTGCTCGCCAAGAAAAACCTGGGCGAAGCCGAGGCCGCCGAGCAGATCACCCACCTGCAGGGCGCGCTCGACGCGCTCGTGAGCCTGTATCCCCAGGCCGGCGACTACGTGCTCATGAACATCCCCTACGCCGATTTCTATGCCGCCGAGAACAACAACGCCGGCACCGACATTGTGACCTCGGCTACGCGGCAGAAGACGCGCTCCAGCTTGGCGAGCGGCTCCTACCACGTCAATTCCGACGGTACGGATATCTCGGGCGTCACGTTTGCCGTCAAGGTGGGCAAAGGCGACATCGATTGGTCCAAGTTCACCCGTGTGACCGACGACAGCTCCGTTACGATCACCACCTCGATCAAGGGCAAGGTGTCCACGACGACCTACACGGGCAAGGACGCCCTGTTTGAGTCTGCGGACTACTCTTACTACGTGCTGCCCGCCGGCGAGGTTCCAACCAATTACAAGGAGCTCACCGCCGATTCCGAGGGCAACCTGCGCTTTGGCGCTGTCGAGGGCAAGAAAGCCACCGAACTTGAAAACGTCAAAGCCGACTTTAAGACCTCCAGCAAGTACGGCGACTACGAGATCGACTTTAAGAACCTGCGCGAGCAGATGGTCGACGCCGACGGCAACCAGGCGACCGTATACGGTGCCGTGGTCAATGCCGCCGATGCGGACGGCACCACCGAGGGCTATGGCATGCGCACCGTCGAGAACATCTGGAAGGGCAAGGAGATTGCCTGGAGCTGCGGCCTGGTCAACGTGTCTCACGGCAGCCCATTGAGCTCGCGGCACTACAAGTCCATGATGGGCAAGACCATCAAGAGTGTGACGTTCTACACCTCTACGGGCACCTACACCGTTGCCATGAACAAGTACGTCCCCATCAAGGATGCCGACGCCGCCATCAAGGCCAAGGATGCCTCGCTTGACGGTGCCAACGCCACCGTCAATGCCGATGTCACCTTGCCTGAAGGCTTTGACGCCGCCTACCAGATTGACGGTCAGGATGTCGAGCCGCTCGCCAGCAACGCGCGCAGCTCCGTGTCCGTCACGTTTGACGCCTCGGCTCTTAAGCCCGGTAGCCACACGCTGACCGCCATCGACAAGAGTGGCAAGTTTGCCGATATCAGCACGAGCTTTACGGCAACCACCTCCAAGCTCGTTGCCAGCTTTGACGCCGCAAACCTTAAGCTCATCGCCGCCAACGATGCCACGGACGAGGATCTTGCCAACTACCTCGCGAACATCTCCAAGGTCACTGTCAACGGTACCGAGTACAGCGCGCAGGGCCGCGGTGCGGTAAAGATCTTCAACGCCGACGGCTCGCTTAACCTGGCGGCCGCCAATCAGGATAAATCGCTGGTGTTCAATGCCAACGGCGACTACCAGTTTGAGGTCGAGGCCACCGGCTACACCACCAACCTGCGCTTCACCTACACCAAGTCGGCCGACAAGACGGCGCTCAACGCCGCAATTGAGGCCGCTGCCAAGTTGAGCAACGACCAGGGCACCTACACCGCCGCATCTTGGGCTGCGTTCCAGGACGCGCTGAGCGCTGCCCAGGGCGTTAACGAAAGCCCCGCGGCTTCCGACGACGAGGTTGCCAACGCCCTCTCGACGCTCCAGAACGCTCAGGCCGCGCTCGCCAAGGCCGCAACGACCGACCAGAAGACCGACCTTAAGGTCGAGATTGGCCGTGCCGATGCGCTGAACGAGTCCGACTACACCGCCGACTCCTGGAAGGCATACCAGTCCGCGCTGGCTGCAGCCCAATCCGTGCTTTCGAAGGACGACGCCTCTGCCGCCGACGTCGAGGCGGCAACGACTGCGCTCAAGGCCGCCCGCGAGGCGCTCGCCAAGCCCAGCCAGAGCTCCAAGGGCAACTCCACGAGCACCACGACGACGACCACCGATACCAAGAAGGCCAATGCATCCAAGAAGGACGCAAGCGGCCTCCCCGGCACCGGTGATACCCAGATCGCCACGGTCGGCATCTTCGCCGGTATCGGCGCCGCCATCGCGGCCGCCGGCGTCGCCATCCGCCGCCGCATGCAGCACTAGCGCCTAAAACGCGCGCCACGCGCTCGCAACGCAAGCGCCCGCAGCCCCAACCAGGGCTGCGGGCCTTTTCTCATACTCGACCACGGGAGACCACCCACAAATGGACAACTACCAACCCAAGCACTCAAAAGCCAAGGCGCTCGGCCACGGCCTCGCCACGGCAGGCTTCATCGTGCCCTCGATCGCCGTGGGCGCAACCGTGGCCCTCGTGGTGTCCCAGTACACCCCGCTCGTGGCCAAGACGGTCGCCGCCACGCCCGCGCAAGAGGCCGCAGGCGCCGACCTCAAGACCGTCGACACCTCCAACGTCCAGAAGGAGACGGCAACGCCGGCAACCGAATCGCTCGACCCCTCGGCCTATGGTATGGACGCCGCAAACCTCAAGGACGGCACCTATGAAGGCACAGGTACCGGCTTTAGGGGCAGTATCACCGTGCGCGTGACCATCGCGGGCGGCAAGATCGTGGCAATCGACATAGTGTCGTCTGCAGACGACCCAGCCTACTTTGGACGTGCCCGGGCGATCACCCAGTCGGTGATTAGCGCTCAGTCGACGTCGGTCGACACTATCTCGGGTGCCACGTATTCATCAAAAGGCCTGCTCATGGCCATCAAAAACGCACTGGTCAAGGCATCGGGCGGGCTTGCCGAGGCTGTTGCCCCCGCCCCTGCGGCCGGCGGCTCCTCCAATAAGCCCCACCACACCATCGACCCCTTCACGCCCGCCGGCGGCTACGCAGACGGCGTCTACACCGACTCCGCCTGGGGATACAGCGAGGACACGCCCGTCAGCGTGCGCGTGACCATCGCGAACGGCAAGATCGCCAACATAGAACTCGTGAACACGGGCGACACGCCCGAGTATTGGAGCCGCGCCTGGAACGCACTCCCTGGGCTCGTCATGCAAAAGCAAAGCGTCAATGTCGACACTGTGACAGGAGCCACGTATTCGAGCGAGGGCATCCTGGGCGCCATCCAGGGCTGCCTTAAGCAGGCCGCAGCCGGCACAAAGGACCCCGAGCCCGCACCCGGCCCCGACCCCGCGCCCAACCCGGACCCCTCGCCCGACACGCCAGACGAGGTCCACTACGCCGACGGCGACTTTACAGGCTACGCCCTCTGCAAAAACGAGGAGGACGACGAAGCCTTCAGCCCCTACTACGTCAAGCTCACCGTCACCGTTAAGGACGGCAAGGTTACCGGTATCCACGATATCGAGGGTGTAGGCGGCAAGCCTGACGAGAGCCTCTCCGACGCGCTTGATCCCTTTGACGAGGATAACGAGCCCTACCTCGATAACGCCATCGACGGCCGCACCTTCCGCGGTACCGTCTACACCGGCATCCCCGAGCAGCTGCTCGCGGGCACCGAGGCTGGCAAGATCGACGTGGTGGCGCGCGCCACCTACTCCAGCCGCGCCATCGCCAACGCCTACACCGACGCCCTCGCGCGCTCGGCCGCGGCTTATAAGGACGCGAACGACAGCAAAGGCGACAAGGCAGACGCTTCTGACAAGACAAACGCCCCCGATGAGCCTACGGCCAACCCGACCGCCGCAAACGGGGCCACCGAGGAGGCTGGCGCCCATGCGTAACCCGTTTGCCCTCCTTGGGCGCCACCTCTGGCGCAACCGCAATTTCTATCTCAAAGCCGTCAACGCCGCGGCCGTCGTCGCCATCGTGGCGGGCTACAGCAGCTGGGCCGCCCAGGCGGCAGAGGCCGACGCCCGCACCCAGGCGGAGGCTGTCCAGGCCGAGCGCTCGCAGACGCGCGGCGCCTACGACACCGACGGCACCTTCGAGGGCAGCGCCCAGGGCTACGGCGGCACTGTCACCTGCCGCGTGACCATCGAGAACGGATACATCGAAAGCGTCGAGGTCACAGACCACGCCGGTGAGACCCCCGCCTACTTTGCGCAGGCCGAGGGCCTCACGCAGACCATCTGCGATGCCCAGGGAACCAACGTCGACACCGTCTCGGGTGCCACGTTCTCGAGTGCCGGCATCCTAAACGCCGTCAACGCGGCGCTTGAGCAGAGCAACGCCGGAGGTACGCAGTAATGGCCAGGACTGCATCCACCAAGACCCGCGGCGCAAAGCGCCCCGCGGGAACCCTTGAGAGCCTGCGCAACGGCGCAAACGTCATCGCACACCCCAAGAACAAGATGCAGGAGCGCCTGCGCCGACAGTACCTCCATCGCGGTGTGCGCTGGTGCGTACAGTTCGGCTTTCTCATCTGCTTCCCGGCCGCCTGGAACGCCGCCTTCAACGGCGTCAAGTACATCTTCACGCAGCTCGGGAGCCATGCACCCATCGAGCTCACCGGCTTTTTATCCCTGCTTTTGGCCCTCTTGGCCTTCACCTGCGTGTTCGGCCGTTTCTTCTGCGGCTTTGCCTGCGCCTTCGGTACGCTCGGCGATATCGTCTACGCGCTTGCAACCCCGCTGCGCCGGACACTCCGCCGTGAGGGCAAGGGCGCGCACCGGCTCCCCGCGGGCGTGCAGCACGCGCTCCAGCTCGTCAAGTACGCCGTCCTCGTGGGCATCTGCGCCCTCTGCGTGATGGGTATCTGGCCCCAGGTCTCGGGCGCGAGCCCCTGGGTCGCCTTCGCCGGCATCACTGCGCGCTCGCTCGAGGGCATCGTGCCCACGGCCTTTGCCGCGCTTGGCGCGGTCATGGTTGGGATGGCCTTTGTCGAGCGTTTCTTCTGCCAGTTCCTCTGCCCCTTCGGCGCCATATTCTCGCTGCTGCCAGTGTTGCCGGTCTCGCTTTTCAACCGCCGCCGCGAAAGCTGTGCGCGCGGTTGCAACCGCTGCCAGGACAGCTGCCCGGTGCGCATCCACCCCGAGCGCGCCGACCTGCGATCGGGCGAGTGCATCGCCTGCGGGCGCTGCGCCGATGGCTGCCCCATGGCCAACGTGACGCTCGCCCGGCTCGACGGCTTTAAGCGCGATCAAGCAACCGACGATGCCAGCGAGCTCGCGCAGAGCAACACCCGCAAGCGCCCGCCCGCAGGGCCCGCCATTCGCGGGACCGAGGTTGCGCTCACGCTCGTCAAGGCTGCCATCCTCGCCGCGCTCTGCTACCTGCTCATGTAGGGCACGCGCACCCGCGGCCCGGCACCCCGTCAACACCGAGTCGTGCAGGCGCAGGCTCATCCGTAACGCCACCGACCAGAAAGCTCACCATGATCCAGACCCCCCACACCATCGACCGCCGCACGTTTATCGCCCTCGCAGGCGGGGCCCTCGTCTCTTGCGCCGGTGCACTTACCGGCTGCTCGGGCACGCAGGGCGACTCGGGCTCTGTAACCGCGTCCAAAGCGGGCTCCGCGGGCTCCGACAGCTCGCCCAAGGTGCAGAGCACGACGCTCTTTGTCTTCGACACTGTCGTGAATATCAGCGCCCAATGCAGCAAAAAGGTCATGGACGAGGTCGCCGACCGCTGCACCTACTTTGAGAACAAGTTCTCGCGCACCGCGGAGGGCTCGGATATCTGGAACATCAACAATGCAGGCGGCAAGCCCGTGGAAGTCGCGCACGAGACCGCCGAGGTCGTCGAGGCAGCCATCCGCTACGCCGAGGAGTCCGACGGGCTCTTTGACATCACCATCGGCGCCGTCTCGAGCCTCTGGGATTTTGACAACGAGGTCAAGCCCGCAGATGAGGACATCCAGGCGGCACTGCCCCATGTCGACTATCGCACCATCACGGTCGACGGTACCACCGTCACCCTCTCCGACCCCGAGGCCAAGCTCGACTTGGGTGGTATCGCCAAGGGCTACATCACCGACGACCTCGTGGCGCTCTTTAAGAAGAGCGGCGTCAGAGATGCTTCCATCAGCCTGGGCGGCAACGTCTACGTGATGGGCAAGAGCTTTGACGGCGACGCCTGGAACGTGGGCGTGCAAGACCCCAACGGCGCGCAGGACGACGTGCTCGCCACCGTCAAGACGCGCAACCGCTCCCTTGTGACGAGCGGCCTCTATGAGCGCGGCTTTGAGCAGGACGGCACGTTCTACTACCACATCCTCGACCCCAAAACGGGCTACCCCGCCGCCACCGACCTCAAGAGCGCCTCGATTATGACCAAGAAATCCGTGCTTGGGGACGCCTACTCTACCATCCTGTTTTTGCTCGGCCACAACCGCGCCATGGAGCTCATCGAAAGCGATGAGCGCTTTGAAGGCGGCGTTTTAGTCGATATGGACGATCGCGCCACCAAGAGCGACGGCTCGACGTTCAAGATCTTGCAGGACTAGGAGCCATGATGGTCAAGCGCAAAGGTGCGCGCGATGGGCGCGACAACAAAAGACTCAACCTCATCCTGGTTTTGGCGATAGCGGCCGTCGCATGCGCCGGCTTAGCCGCCACGCGTCTGATGGGAGCAAACACGAACGCCGACACGGCCACAGTCGTCATCCGCGATGGAGAGCAAAACGTCTACGAGCTTCCTCTGAACCAGAACACGACCAAGACCGTTACAACCGACTTGGGAACCAACCTCATCGAAATCAAAGATGGACGCGTGCACGTCGAGAAGGCAGACTGTCCCAACCAGGACTGCGTGCACCAGAGCTGGATTGACGCTGCCGGGGAGCAAATTGTCTGCCTTCCGCACAAGCTTACCGTCGATATCGTCGACGCGAGCGCCGAGACCACCTACGACGTAGTGGGGCGCTAATCCGTGGAGATGGTCGATATCGAGCACGCTCGCCGCCTGGCGCGCGTTTCGCTGTTGTGCGCCTGCGCATTAGTGCTGTCCTATCTGGAGACCATGATTCCGCTGCCCGTCGCGGTGCCCGGCATTAAACTGGGCCTTGCCAACGTGGCCGTAGTCATCGCACTCTATACGCTCGATGCCAAAAGCGCCGGTGCCGTTGCGCTCGTCAAGGTCTTTGCATCGGGCTTTTTGTTTGGTTCGCCCATGATGCTCGTCTATAGCCTAGGCGGCACGGTCCTCGCCTTTATCGGCATGGTCGCCCTTGCTGCCGTGCCGGGTGTTGGCTTGGTGCCCGTGAGCATGCTTGCCGCCGTGCTGCACAATGTAGGCCAGCTGGGCGTTGCCGCCATGGCGCTGCAGACCCCGGCAGTCTTTATCAATCTGGGCGTTCTGGGCGTCGCCGCCTGCGTCACCGGCGGCATTACGGGCGCGGTGGCAGAAGGTGCGCTCGCCGGTATTGAGCAAGCCGATGACACACGTCCCTCCGTCGATTGCGTTGCACTTGCCGCCAATATCGTGGCAGGAGAGCGCATCGCCTTTGTCGGCACCAACGGCAGTGGCAAAAGCACCTGTGCACTCGAGCTTGCGGGGCTGCTCAAAGACGTGAACGGGCACGCTATGTGCGTGCAGGGCACCGTAGGCCTTGCTTTTCAGGATCCCGATAACCAGATCGTCGCTCCAGTCGTGCGAGACGACATCGCCTTTGGACTCGAAAACCGCGGTGTCCCCCGCGACGAAATGCGTTCAGAAGTCTTGCAGGCACTCAACGAGCTTGGCATTGTCGAGCTTGAGCAACGCGATGTCGCCACGCTCTCGGGCGGCCAAAAACAACGCGTGGCGGCGTCGGGATTGGTTGCGCTCACCCCTTCGCTCATGATTTTTGACGAGACGACCGCCATGCTCGACGAGACCGCCCGCGAGGCCGTCAATGATCTCATCGATCATCTTTGCCAGCGCGATGTTGCCGTGATCCAGATCACGCAGCTGCTCGACGAGGTCGCGCGCGCCGACCGAGTCGCCGTCTTCGAGGCGGGCGCCATCGCATACCTGGGTACCGTGCAAGATCTTGCCGACCAGCGCGATCTGCTCATTCGATGCGGCCTGGAGGAACTGTGTCGTTAACTTGCTCAAACATAACCGTCCGCTATCCCGAAGCAGACGCCTGTACCCTATCTCGTGTTTCGTTGGAAATTAGGCCCGGCAGCGTGATCGGTATCGCAGGCACCTCTGGCTCCGGCAAGTCAACGCTGCTGCGTGTCCTTGCCGGAGCGCTTGCCGTGCAGGCGGGGTCTGTCGTGGCGGACGGCACCGCGCTTGGCACACGCCCCACGGCGGATGAACTTCGTACGTACCGCAAAACCGTGGCACTCGTGCAGCAACGCCCCGAGCAGCAGTTTTTTGCCGCCACGATCTTTGACGAGGTGGCGTTTGGCCCCCGCAATCTTGGACTGGACGAAGCCGAGGTCAAGCGACGCGTTGGCACATCGCTCGCCAGCGTCGGGTTTGATCTCGCCGCTATCGGCGACACAAGCCCCTTTGCCCATTCTGGCGGAGAGCAGCGCCGTATCGCCGTTGCCGATATGCTTGCACTCGAGACACCGTATTTGCTGCTCGACGAGCCCAGCGCTGGACTCGATCCCCGCGCCCACCGGCTGCTGCTCGAGCGCTTGGCTCAACTCGCACGCCACGGCCGCGGCATTGTAATCGCCACGCACGATTCGCGTGTGCTGAGCATCTGCGACAAGGCCTTTCGGCTGCAGGACGGCATGCTGCTGCCGCAAAGTTCCGAGGGCATCCAGGTGACATCCGTTGGCGTGACGGCCGTACATCCCGTGGAAACCGGACATACTCCGCCAGCGTCCAAGGCGGTCTCGTTTGGCATCTTTCGTCCGGGGTCAAGCCTCGTTCACCTGCTGCACCCCGCCACCAAGCTTGTATTCTGCATGCTCTTTATGATTGCCGGCTTTATCGCCCAGCAGCCCGGCGCCCTTGCCGCCGTCGCGCTCACCGCATTCGCCTCGCTCGCCGCAAGCGGCAGTTCGATGCGCCAGGCGCTTCGTGCCCTCAAGCCATTTCGCTGGCTTATGGGGTTTGTCCTGGTCTTCAACGCGCTCTTTACGGCATCGGGGACTCTGCTGTTGCAGGCGGGACCCGTGCAGATCACCTCGGGTGGTCTGCTCTTTGGCGCGCTCTGCGTGCTGCGTTTTGCCCTCATTATGCTGGGAACGTCGACGCTCATGGCGACCACCTCCCCCACCGCACTCGCCGATGGCGCCGCGGCGCTTCTGAGGCCCCTCGCCCGTTTTGGCCTGCGCACCGACGATGCCACCGTCGCCATACAGCTCACGCTTCGTTTTGTCCCCGTGCTTATTGAGGAATTCAATCGTATCAAGGCCGCTCAGGAAGCGCGCTTGGCGCGTTTTGACAGCCCCTCGCCTCTGCAGCGTGCACGTGCTTTTATCCCCGTCATCACGCCCTTGTTTAGCAGCGCGCTGCGGCGCTCTGACACGCTCGCGCTCGCCATGGTCAACCGCGAATACGGAGCGCACCCGGCTGTCAGCAGAACCTGCCTGCGCAGCTATCGCTTTGACCGGGCAGACCTTGCTGTTCTGGCACTCGGATGCTGCATCGTTGCGATTGCGCTGCTCTAGGGCTCGGCATGCCATGCCACTCGCCGGAATGCGGCATGTGACCTGTTTGTCGTTTGCGATAATGCCTATATGAATGCTATGAGAGGAGTCCCCCATGAAACCTCGTCACCGCGCCTATTTGCTCGCTGCAGCAGCGGGTGTCGCCGTCGGCCTTGCCGCTGCCGCCGGCATCGTTTACCGCAAGCAAATCAAGTCCGCCGCGTCGCTCAAACGCTTGACCGGCTACGCGGATGGCTATGACCTGTACGCAATCGACATCGCCTACGACTACAATCTTGATCGCATCATCGCCGCTGGCGTGCGCGACGACCAGGCCTACATCGATGCCGTGGTGGCGCAGGTGCTGCCCGGTGTGCCGGCACATGTCCAGGCGCCCCAGTTTGCCTGCAGCGCTTTTGTCGCCGTAGATGCCGAAGGCCGCGTGCGTACCGGTCGCAATTACGACTTTAAGGACGACACCTCGGCGCTGCTGGTGCGCAATCACCCGCGCGACGGCTATGCCTCCATCGGGTTTGCCGCCCTCAATAACCTGGGCGATAACACTCCGCTTGACTCCGTCGCCGGACGCGCCGCCGCACTCATGGGCCCGTTTGCCCAGCTCGACGGTGTTAACGAATGCGGCGTGTCCATTGCCGTACTCACCCTGGATTCCAAGCCCTGTGACCAGGACACGCAACGCCCCGTCATCAATACCTCGCTCGCCATCCGTCTGGTGCTCAACCGTGCCGCCACCACGCAAGAAGCTGTCGACCTGCTTTCCGCCTACGACATGCACGCCATGGCAGGACGCGATTACCACTTCTTTATCAACGACGCCGCCGGTGACGCGCGCGTAGTAGAGTGGGATCCGCACGATCCGGACCGCGCTTTCAAAGCGACTCCTGTAACCCAGGTTACGAACTTCTACGCCTGCTATGACGACGAAGTGCTGCCCAACCAAAAGAATGGCGAGCTGGGCCATGGTAAAGAGCGCGCCGTCGCAATCGCCGATGTCCTTGACGCCCATGTCGGTGCCCAAGACGAGGCAGTCGCTTGGAAGGCCCTACGCGCCGCAGCGCAAGAGCCCAATCCGGAAGACATCACCAGCAATACGCAATGGTCGGTCGTCTTTGACAACACCGAGCCCGCTGCCGCCATCACGCTGCGCCGCCACTGGGGCGACGTCGACGCCTTCGCGCTGTAAGGAGCCAGGCCCGTCGACCTTACGCTCGCCTGACGTTGCTTACATTTCTATACGTTTGAGCTAACACGTTTTACCCCTGTATCAACAGTGTGCGGGGGTAAACTTATGCGCATGTTGTAACTTGCCCGGAAGGATTCATCATGCTTAGGATCGGTCTTCTTACCAGTGGCGGCGACTGCCAGGCGCTCAACGCCACCATGCGCGGCATCGTCAAAACGCTCATGACCAATAGCGAAGAGCCTATCGAGATCTACGGTTTTGAGGACGGCTACCAGGGCCTTATCTACAGCAGGTTCCGCGTCATGACGCCCGCCGATTTTAGCGGTATCCTCACCCGCGGCGGCACCATCCTGGGCACGAGCCGTACGCCGTTCAAGCGCCTGGATACTCCCGAGGCCGACGGCGTCGAGAAGGTGCCCGCGATGGTCCACACCTATCACAAGTTGCAGCTCGACTGCCTGTTTATGCTGGGCGGCAACGGCTCCACCAAGACCGCCAACCGCCTGCGCGAAGAGGGCCTCAACGTTATCGCCCTGCCCAAGACCATCGATAACGACACCTGGGGCACCGAGTTGACGTTTGGCTTTACGAGCGCCATCGACGTCGCCACCAAGTGCATCGACGACATCCACACCACCGCCTCGAGCCACGGCCGCGTGTTTGTCATCGAGATCATGGGCCACAAGGTTGGCTGGATCCCGCTGTACGCCGGCGTCGCGGGCGGCGCGGATGTCATCTTGATTCCCGAGATCCCCTACGACATGGATAACGTCATCAAGACCATTGAGCATCGCATGGAGACCGGCAGCCGCTTTACCATCGTGGCCGTCGCCGAGGGCGCTATCTCCAAGGAGGACGCGGCGCTGTCCAAGAAGGAGTACAAGAAGAAGCTCGCCGAGCGTACGAGCCCGTCGATCGTCTACGACATCGCCAAGGAGATCGAAGCCAAAACTGGTCGCGAGACCCGCGTCGCCATCCCCGGCCACACGCAGCGCGGCGGTCAGCCCGACGCCCAGGACCGCATCTTTGCGACCCAGTGCGGCGTCGAGGCCGCGCTTGGCTGCCTGCGCGGCGAGTTTGGCTACATGATTGCCCTGCGTGACGGCAAGATGTGCCACATGCCGCTCGAGGAGGTCGCCGGCAAGCTCAAGTATGTCGATCCCCAGAGTGATCTGGTGCGCGAGGCCAAGGCGCTGGGCATCAGCTTCGGCGACGAATAGCCTCGGCTGGAACCGCCCCCATCGGAGGCCCCAGGGCTTACCTCCCAAATCGTCCTCGGACATGTCAGGACCCCGCCGTGCGCTTCGCGCGGCGGGGTCCTTCCGTCCTGCGGAAAGATTTGGGAGGTAAGCCCTGGGGGGCTCCTGCGGTAACTAGGGAGGCCGAGGCTATTCGTCTTCTTGCTGCGGATGCCTAGGGTGGGGTGCAGCGTGCATTTTTGGGAGTTTTCAGCAGCCGTGGGTGCCTGCATACTGGATTTTGGGCGAAAAGCAGGCGCCATGAGCCGCATACTGTAAAAATGAGCGATCATTGAGGTGCCGAGGGCTCATAATCAAGGCTTTCAACGCGGTTTTGTGCACCCATTCCCGCGCCCGCGGACTCCGGGATGCTGAATACTCCGGGATTTGCACGCCGCCCCCTGGGGTACCCGTGGGCAAAAAGCAACCACCCAGCCGAAATATGCATCTGGCGGGGCGGTTTATGCAGTACAGCGGCTGTGGATGCGCATGTCGCTCAGCGTTCTTGCCGACCGATGCAACGTCGTGCGTAGCCCTTAATGTCTTCGGTGAAACCGTCAAGGTCGTCGAGCGTGATAACGTTATCGGAAAGCAAGTTGGCTATCTCATAACGCATGGTGCTGCGGCGAATATCGTTCACAAGCACTCCTGAGGACAGCTTGTCCCTATTGATACGCTCTTCTAACGCCCAAAATCTACTGGACGCTTCACTGCCACCGTTCAGTATCTCGATGTACTGGCCGATGAGCATTTCCATATAGCTTTCTTGCCATTTTGGGAGCAGCTCTTTAAACAGCTTCCAGTCGCTTTCAGTTACCTCGCCCATATTGCCTCCGTTCACCAAACAGACTTAGCCATTCGATTTTTATTCTATTTGGTATTTTCGCTCACAGCCGTGGATGAGGGGACCATCGGTCTTCGAGTTCGAGCTTGAATGAACCGTTTGCTACAAAATGCGCCTAATTACTACGATGATTCGAATGCCTTCGACCATGCCGAAAAGGGTGAAAGTAAAACCGCAGGTAGAAAGCTTGCCGATTTTTGAAAAAGATGGGTGTGGTCGGCCTCATCGAGTTCATCGTAGTAAATCGGCCTTTTTCTTGGCATGCGGCGAGTTAAATGCCAGTTCCCGTGTTGGAATTGCCCTGTCCATTCGTGAGTTGCGGTGAAATCGGGACTGTTAGACGCTCCAAGGTCCTCAACGGTCCGTATTTCACCGCAACTTGGAAGGGGCGAGCGGCGTTGGCCAAGCATTGTTGACGGGTTGGAACGGCTTAGGCTTGTTTGCGGCGCTTCCATTGCTTTCGGCACCAGCACATGAGTGCCTCTATGAAGGGAATCGTGATGAGGATGACCCATGCGGGATGGGGCTGTGCCAAACAAAGCCACATATAGAGGAACCAGGCAATGGCGGCTGTTGCATAGACGACGCCGATCAGCTTGGAGAGATGATGTCGGTCGATAAAGTCGCCCATCGCCTCGTAGACGGGAATCAGAAAGACCAGAAAGAGCCCCATACCCCACGTGCCGCAGATGATGCCGAGCGCGAGATAGGCGAGGACGACAAGTGCAGGAAAGGGAAACTCATTCCATGCGCGACCGATCTTGGTGTGGAAATGCTTGCCATGATGGTCGAGCTTGTCGTGTGCCTCTTTCCAGCTGGAAAACGTCTCGCCGTCGATGGTGACGGTGCCGTCGGCATTGGTATGTACGCTGTGTCCATCGTCCTCTAGCGTATCGATATGCAATCCGCCCGGCCCCACATGGACCTCTTCACCCTTGCGCTCGTTAGCCACGTGGATGCCGCTCCAACCAACATGAACCTCTTCACCTTTGTTGGGGTCGACGACGTGAATGCCGCGTGCAAGGGAAATGTCGACAAGTGGCTTGCCGTCAGGATCCACGTGCTCGGTAGAAGACTCGGTGCCTTCAGTCTCGTCGTAATTATTTGCGTCAACGTCATCGTCGGCCGAGGTGTCGACATCGCTAGCCGCTTCCCCATATAGCAACTCATCCAGTGACACGCCATACAGCGCGGCGAGTGCAATAAGGTTATCGGTATCGGGCGAGGATTCGCTGCGTTCCCATTTGCTGACAGCTTGGCGGCTTACGCCCAACTGGGCAGCAAGAGCCTCCTGGGAAAGACCGGCAGCTCTGCGGCGATCGACGAGGCGCTGTGCCATCGCAAGATCCATAGTGGTTCCTTTCATGTGGCGACCGCAATCGAATGAGCCGAGTATGCCGAGAATAACCGGTAGCGACCACCATTTCTAGTTAGAATCTGCCCCAACCCTACCGCAACTACGAGTAGCAACCCCCTAATGGCCTGCCATTTCATGACAAATGTTAGTACGCATAACAGCCAAGAGCCCTCTCAATACGTTGCGGTGGAATAGTTCCTGTTTCATGGCTCTGCTATGCCAAACAGGAACTATTCCACCGCAACTTACTATCAGGCCACGCACCCGCAGAGTAGCTACGGGTGCCTAGGGTAGGATGCGGCGTGCATTTTTGGGAGTATTCAGCAGCCGAGGGCGCCTGCATACTGGATTTTGGGCGAAAGGCAGGCACCATGGGCCGCATCCTGTAAAAAAACGAGCGGCTCTAGAGGCGTTGGGGCTCAGAATCGGGGCTTTCAGCGCAGTTTTGCACCCCCGCCCCCGCGCCCGCGGACCCCGAGACGCTGAATACTCCGGAATTTGCACGCCCCCCTGGGGTACCTGTGGGCAAAAAGCAACCGCCCCGTCAAAGTATGCATTTGGCGTGGCGGTTTATGCAAAAATGCTGCTGCGGGCGCGTCGGCAGCTCGCTAGAACTTGAATCCCAGGACAGGTTACTCGGCGCTCTTGAGGGCGCCGACCATGTCAATCTTGTTGAGGGTACGGTTGGTGGCGAGGTTGACGATAAACGTAAAGCCAAAGGAAAGCACCACGGCGAGCACGTAGCTTAGCGGCTCGACCTCGACGTCAAAGTACAGCGACGGCATCTGCAAAATGTACGTAAAACTCTCGGCCAGCAAGCCGCCCAGCGGTACGCCCAGCGCGGCTCCGATCGCCGTGAGGATCAACGTCTCCTTGTTAACGTAATGGTGAACCTCGCCACGGCGGAAGCCCAGCACCTTGATGGTCGCCAGCTCGCGTTCGCGCTCGGAGATATTCGTGTTGGACAGCGTAAACACCACCACAAACGACAGGCACGCCGCCATAAAGGTCACGAGCACCACGACCGAATTGATAATCGTAAAGTTCGCCTCATAGTTTTCCCAATGCTCGGCCGTACTCGAAATCGTAAGCCAACCGTCACCCTTAAGATTCTTGCTAAACGCAATCTGGTCGGCCGACGAACCCTCAAGCAGCACAAAGACGCCGTTAAGGCGTGCACTTCGACCGAACGCGCGCTCATAGGTGCCTTGCGTCATGTAAAGCGTGTTGCCCAGATAGTTGAGCGAGATGTCGCTGACTTTGACCTTGGCAACATTGAGCGACGAATCCTGGACGTGTGCCGTATCGCCCGGCTTGATCCCCAGCACCAGCTGAGAGCTCTTGCTCAAATACACATCCCCGTCACGCAGGGCGAGCGGTTCTTTGGACTCGTCCTCTAGGCGCACGTAGTCATCCAGGTCGTTCGTGCGGTCATCGGGCACCACGATCAGCTGCACGGTCTCGCTCTTTCCGCCAAACGTAAAGGTGACGTTGTCGGTCATAATCGGCAGCGTCGAAGTCACAGTCACGTTGGAATCATTGGCTGCACTGCGCTCATCCAGTGCCGCGCACGTCTGCGAAAAATCATCGGGATTGGCAACCGCCAGCAGGTCATAGCGCGTGATATGCCCGTACTGCTTGGGCGACAACGCGACCGACGTATCACGGATGCCCATACCGCAAATCACAAGCGCCGTGCAGCCCGCAATGCCAAAGATGGTCATGAAGGCGCGCTTTTTGTAGCGGAATAAGTTGCGTGCAGCGACCTTGTTCAAAAAGCCCATGCGGCGCCAGATAAAGCCGATGCGCTCGAGCAAGATGCGCGAGCCGGCGCGCGGAGCCTTGGGGCGCATGAGCGAGGCTGGGGTCTCGGCCATCTCGTGGCGGCAGGCGATAATCGTGGCGCCCACCACGCCCACGGCAAACAGCGCCACCGAAACGATTGAGGACACGATGTCGTACGAAAGCAGCATCTGGGGCAGCGAGTACATGTCGTCGAACACCGTAAACAAGAACAGCGGCAGACCCACAAATCCGATGATATTGCCGAGCACGCCACCGATCAGACACGCCCACAGCGAGTAGTCCACATATTTGGACAGGATACGCCCGCGTGAATAGCCGAGCGCCTTGTACAGGCCAATAAGCGTGCGCTCCTCCTCGACCATGCGGGTGGCGGTGGTGAGACTGATAAGCACGGCGACGATAAAGAAGATGAACGGGAACACCGTGGCGATGGCCTCGATCGAAGAACTATCGCTCTCGACGCTCGAGTAGCTTGCGATATTGCCGCGGTCCTGGATGTACCAGGTGCATTCGCCCAGGTCGGAGAGCTCGGCGCGGGCATCGGCGAATTGCTGGTTGGCGGCGGCACGGCGCTGGTCCAGGTCGACCTGAGCCTGCGCACGCTCCTCGCTGCCCTCGGCCATGCGATTGATGTTGTCCTGCTCGATCCCAAAGACCATATTCGCCTGACGCTCAGCCGCGTCCAAGCTCGCCGGTGTGTCGACCGTCAGCTCCTGGGCGCGCGCCTTCTCACGCTCCTCGCGGATCTTCTCGATATTGCCCTTGACCTCATTGATCTTTGCCGAGTAGGCATCCGAATAGGAGTTGAGGCTCTTGGCTCCCTCGACGACCACGTGGACAGCGGAGTAGGAAGAAGATGTCGCGGCATCCTCGCTCACGTAGAACTTGTAGTCCGCAGTCGAAGCAGCGCGAAAGGCGTTGACTGTCGAGTCGGAGCTCACGTCGGTAGGATCGAGAACCTCGGCCGTGATGGTGTAGTCCCCATCGGCAAACTGGTCCTTGGCGCTTTGGTTCGACGAGCTCGCATCGTTGGCGGCAAAGCTCACCGTATCGCCGATTTTCTTGCCCGAAGCCTTCAAAAAACGTGAGGTCACTGCCACTTCGCCCGAAGTCTCGGGCAGCTCGCCGCGTACTAGCACCGGTTGGTCAATATTCTCTTTGGAGAGGCTCTGTACGACGACACGCTCGCGCGTCGTACCCACGGCGGTATAGGCGGTCTCGGTATAGATGCCCTCGGCCGTCTCGACGCCATCGACCTCTTGGATCGCAGCAAGATCGTCATCGGTCAGACCATAGGTCGACTGCACATTGATGTCATAGACATTCTGCCGGTCAAAGTAGGCGTCAACCGAATCGCACAGGTCCTCGCAGCCCGCCTTAAGGCCGCACATCACGCTCACACCGAGCGCGGTGATGACCACGATGGATAAGAAGCGCTTAAGACTGCCTCGGATTGTGCGGTAGATGCCACGGCGAAACACCGTCGGCACCATATCGTTTGAGCTTTGGGCGGTACGGTAGGTCGTAAAATCCTGCTCGCGCTCCGTGTTCTGCGCGTCGCGGCGCTGGCTGTTTTGGCGGTCCTGGTCCATGGGCGCTACCACTCGATCGTCTCGATAGGCACGGGATTTTGTTGGACCGTCTCGCTCTCCACGCGGCCGCTCTTAAAGCGGATCAGGCGATCGGCCATGGGTGCCAGCGCGGAGTTGTGGGTGATGATAATGACCGTAATGCCTTGCTTGCGACAGGTGTCCTGTAGCAACTGCAAGATCTGCTTGCCGGTTTTGTAGTCGAGCGCGCCCGTGGGCTCGTCGCACAAAAGCAGCTTGGGATTCTTGGCCAGTGCGCGAGCGATGGACACGCGCTGCTGCTCGCCGCCCGAAAGCTGCGCGGGGAAGTTGGCGAGGCGCTCACCCAGGCCAACCTGGCAAAGCGTTTGCTCAGCATCGAGCGAATCGGGGCAGATTTGCGCCGCAAGCTCGACGTTTTCGAGCGCCGTCAGGTTGGGGACCAGATTGTAGAACTGGAAGACAAAGCCCACGTCGGCGCGGCGGTATTCCACGAGCTGAGCCTCGTTGGCGGAGCTCACGTCGCGCCCGTCCACCGTCACGGTGCCGGAGGTCGCCGTATCCATGCCGCCCAGAATATTGAGCGCCGTGGTCTTGCCGGCACCCGAAGCACCCAAAATGATGGCGAGCTCGCCGCGCTCGACCGTAAAGCTCGCGCCGTCGAGCGCGTGGATGCGGGCGTCGCCCTCGCCGTATGCCTTGATGACGTCTTTGAATTCGATATAGGCCATCGATTAATTCCCATCTGGTCGGATAACTCTTTAGTATTACCCATTTCCCACCTACCAAAAAGGGACAGGTTTATTTTGGCAGGTTTTATATGGGGAAACGAGGGCGCGGGCGGGCGCCAAGACTGTCCCAAGGCAACCATTTGACCCAAACCGCGCCCGCCGCTATGATGCCGCTGCGGAATGATTGTCTCCGTTGGGTGCGTCAGTAAAACTGTCGCGTCGCCCTAAACCGCCTTGTTGCTGATGACTTCTGCTGTTGCGTGATATCCCTTGGGCATCACGCCGCGGCAGGAGTCTTTTTTGTTTTGGAGGAGAAGTGTCGGAAAGCAGCGCATCGAGCAGAATTAAACGCCTGGTCAACACCTATAGTTGCCTCGTGCTTATGGGTGCCGTCGGAATCCCTATCGGCGTTATCGTTGGCGCCATCTGTGCCCTTTTTGGTCGTGTGCTCCTGGCAATTGGCGCCTTCCGTGACGAGCACATCGTGCTGCTCCTTCCCTTCCTCGCCCTCATGGGCTTGGCCATCGTATTTGCCTACCGCACCTGGGGCAAAGGCACCGATCGGGGCATGAGCTTAGTATTCGACGTAGGTCACGGACGCGAGGACGCCATCTCCCCGCGTCTGGTGCCGCTCATTATGCTGAGCACGTGGGCCACGCATCTCTTTGGCGGCAGCGCGGGACGCGAAGGCGTAGCCGTGCAGATCGGCGCAACCGTCTCGCATTGGATCGGCCGACGTCTACCTTTCCGAGAACCCGGCAACACGTTTTTGCTTATCGGCATGGCCGCCGGCTTTGCCGGACTCTTCCGAACGCCCCTCGCCGCCACGGTCTTTGCGGTCGAGGTGCTGGTCGCCGGACGCATGGAATACCGCACGTTGTTTCCCGCGCTTACGGCTTCGCTTGCCGCAAGCATGACCTCCGGCGCCCTGGGGCTCGAGAAGTTTGAGGTCGCCATTACCGCCTCGTATGCGCTCGACCTCCCCGGTCTTGGACGGCTGGCGTTGTTGGGTATCGCGTTTGGTATGGTAGGTGGCGCTTTTGCCTGGTGCCTTGCCCATGCCAAGACCCTTGCAGCGCGGCTGCTCCCCAGCCCTTACATACGCGTTGCCGTTATGGGCCTTGCGCTGTCGGCGATTCTGTTCGTTCTGTGGCAGGGGCGATACTGCGGCCTTGGCACCAACCTGATATCGGCGGCGCTCAACGGTGACGGCAAGGTCACCATCATGCCTTGGGACTGGGCGCTCAAATTCACACTCACCATCGCCACGCTTGCCGCAGGATATCAAGGTGGTGAGGTGACGCCGTTGTTCTCCATCGGAACCAGTCTGGGTGTCGTGCTCGCCGGAATTCTCGGCATGCCCGTCGAGCCCTGCGCCGCGCTGGGATACGCCGCCGTCTTTGGCAGCGCCACCAACACGCTACTCGCGCCGATCCTCATTGGCTGCGAGGTCTTTGGCTTTAGCAGTCTGCCGACGTTCTTTATTGTCTGCGTCGTGGCCTACCTGTTCAACATGGATAAGTCGATCTATGCGCTGCAGGAGCACAGCCGCACCCGATAAACAGGGCGTTTGCCACCAAAAAACGCGCACGACAGGCCAGGCCCGCCGCGCGCGTCATCCTATACGCGATTAGTTATTGTTGTTGGTCATCGAAGCCACTGCTGCCGCAAGATTGGAAATGGGCATTGTCTGCAGCCAGATGCGCCCCGGACCGGTGAGCACAGTGTTAAACACGCCTTCACCGCCAAACATGATGTTTTTGACGCCCTTGACCATCTGCGCGTCGATGCTCACCGTCTCCTCAAAGCCGGCCACGTTGCCGGTATCTACAATCATTTGCTGGCCAGCAGCAAGCTCGTACTCAACTAGGTCGCCGTCGATCTCGGCAAAGGCAATACCCGAGCCCGTGAGCTTTTGCATGATAAAACCCTCGCCGCCAAAGACGCCGGTCTTTGCCTTCTTGTTAAAGTGGATGCTCAGCTCAACACCACTTTCCGCGGCAAGGAACGAACGCTTCTGCAAAATCCAGCTCTTACCAGGGCCAATCTCGATCGGTATAATGCGGCCGGGGAAGCAAGAGCCAAACGCAATCATGCCATCGCCGTGCGCGGTCCAAATGTTTTGGAACAACGCCTCACCCGAAAAAGCCTTAGAGAACATCTTGCCTATACCACCGCCCGAGGTGGACATCTCCATGTTGGGGGTCATCCAGACCATGGCACCGCTTTCGGTGATCATGGATTCGCCGTCGCTAAGGTTGCACGTAACAACCGGGAAAGCCCCTCCGCCGATCTCGTACTGCATGACCGTCTCCTTTCCTTCGGGAGCCGAACAACGATGTCCATATTTTAGCAGTTAGAGGTGCGTTTATTTGGGTCGGTGGCGTTCATGGCGCCGATCACCGCCAGCCTCCGCTGCCGTCTGCACAGATAAAACCTGCCAAAATAAACCTGTCCCTTTTTGGCAGGTCTTAGAGGCGGACGGTGAAGGTGATCTGGTTACCGTGGCCGCAGACAGAAGCGCTCCCGCCATGGGCTTCGGCGATGGCACGCACCACGGATAGGCCCACGCCCGAGCCGCCCGTCTTGGAGCTGCGCGACACGTCCGCACGATAGAAGCGGTCGAACAATCGATCTAGGTCGCCTTCGGGCAGCTCGTCCACGGCGTTCGATACGACAAGCTCGGTGGCGCCCTTACCCTGAACGCGCGAAACGGCACGCAGGATCAGCTCAATCACGCTGCCCTCGCTCGCATAGCGCGTGGCGTTGTCCAGAAGCAGCTCAACCACCTGCGCCACCGCCGCAGCATCGGCATGGGCCCGCACGCCGCACGCAATCGACGTCGACAGACGCTTGCCGCGCGAAACCGCCACCGATTCAAACGGCGCCGCAGCCTTGTCCACGGCCTCCGAAAGATCGATCGATGTCATGGTAAAGCCCGCCGAGCCCTCGTCCATACGTGCCAAAAACACTAGACGTTCCGTGAGCGCCGTCAGCCGCGCAACCTGCTCGTGAATGCTCTGCGTCCACTCACTTTCGCCGCTCTCGATCTCTTGTACCTCATTGGCGGCGTCAATTACAGCCAGCGGCGTCTTGATCTCGTGGCTCGCATCGGTAATAAAGCGCTTTTGCTTGCTGTAGCTCTCGACCATCGGTCGAATCACCGCGCCCGAGGCACCCGCCACAATTGCCAGCACCGCCAGCCAGCCAATGCAACTGATCGTCACGCTCGCGCTCAAAAACGAATGAAAGCTTGCAAGCTCGCGCGAGCAGTCCACGAACACATAGGTGATCTCGTCGTCCTGGACGTCGGTCGTATAACGATAATTGCCAGAGAAGCCCGAGGTCCAGCCCTTGGCATGCAGCCTTGCGGCAATACTGGCGGCGCGCTTGGCACCAACCGCGGCAATGCGGGCCGTATTGACATCGGCAACCTGTCCGGCGTCAATCGTCACCGTAAAGTAGCGCGTGTCGAAGGGAGACTCCGCCGTCATGCCTTCGAAGTGTCTGATGCGAACGCCCGCTTGGCTATCGCCGGCATCCTTGCCATTAGCGGGCTCGGCTTTAGGCTCGTCCCCCCAATCGATACCGTCCTTGCCCGCCAGAATATAGTCCAGGCGAGCGTCGGCCATCTTGCAGACATGCGAATAATTGACGATGTTGATGCCGGCGATGATGAGCGTGAGCACCACGGTCACGGCGCCCATGGCAACGAGGATAAACTTGCGACGCAGACGGCGGCCCAATGCGTCAACAGAATTAGCCCGCCCCGTACTACTCGAGGCGGCGTGAAACCACTCCGTCATGCGCTTGCACCACGCGCTCGCGCTCACGCTTATTCGCCTTCCTCGACAACCTCGAGCGAATAGCCCTGGTTACGCGACGCGCGAATGGCAACGTTGGCACCAAGCGCCGTCAGCTTTTTGCGCAGGTACGAGATATAGACCCACACCACGTTGGCGCCTTCGGGCGCGTCCTCACCCCAAACCTCGAGCATCAGACGTTCAGTAGGCATGCGCGTGCCGGCGTTGCGCATAAAGAGTTCCATAAGCTGAAACTCGCGATTGGCCAGGTGCTCCTCGCCCAAAGGTCCCACAAGCGTGCAAGCCGCCGTGTCGAGGCGCACGTTACCCACGCTGAGCGTCGTGGCGTCAATTGCCGTCGCGGCGCGCGTCATGGCACGAATACGCGCAAGCAATTCCTTGGCGGCAAACGGCTTGGTCAGGTAATCGTTGGCACCGGCATCCAGGCCCTCGACCTTATCGGACACCTCGCTTTTTGCCGTGAGCATGATGATGGGCAGTCGCTTTCCGGCGGCGCGTGTACGCTTGAGCACCTCGATGCCGTCCATGCCGGGCATCATGATGTCCAGGATTGCGGCGTCGTAATCGTTGGTGAGTAGATTCTCGAGCGCCGTCAAGCCGTCGAGGGCGGTGTCGACCTCGTAGTCGCTATGTTGAAGAATCGCGGTGAGGGCGCGGGAGAGACCAGGTTCGTCCTCGGCAAGCATCAGCTTCATAGTTGCTCCTTTGGCGCATGGAAATACAGGTTTCGATACTGCCGATAATAGCGCACCGAAAGCTGCCTTAGCACAGCCCTAGCGGCTCAACCTGCGCGTTTTCAAATACGCAAGATATGGCTTAGCCAAACTTAAAGCGCAGATGCCAAGCGTCTGGACGCATGCCGGCCGTAGAAGGACGGAGGCTCGTCCTTTCGCGGCGTCCTAGTTATGCAAAGCGTTCGAGCGCTATTCCTCGTACGCGCCCTCAAGCCGAAGCAGCCACTCCTTGCGATCAAGGCCGCCAGCATATCCGTTGAGCGATCCGTCGACCGCGACCACGCGATGGCACGGCACGATAATCGAAATGGGATTACGCGCAACCGCAGCCCCCACCGCACGAGGAGACACGACGGGTGCCTCATTTCCCGGCACACGATGTCGAGCCGCAACACGCTGAGCGATCTCGCCATACGTAGCGACTTCGCCACGCGGAATTGAAAGCAGCTCAAACCAAACCTCGCGCTGGAACGCCGTGCCGATCATATGCAACGGCGGCGTAAACCGAGGCTCCTGCCCCGCAAAATAAGCATTCAGCCAAGCCCAAGAACGCTCAAGCACCGAAGAAGCCGCGCCATTTGCCGGACTCACCGGCAACATGCCACCGGTACCGGAAACCGCGTCGGCGCCTTCAACATGTTCGGAGTCTTCCCGGAGAAGCGTGGAACCAAAGTGCTCCTGCCCCTCAAACCAAAGCCCCGTCAGACCGCGGCCATCAGCGGCAAGCAAGATTTCGCCCAAAGGCGAAGCAAATGTCGTCGTGACCACCAGCGGCTCCTTTCAAAACTCCGCAACATAATACCGCGAATTGTGCAGACAACCCCAATCGACCCCAAAGTCACCCAAGGCAGCAGGCGCGACAGCGCCCCAGCTGCCGCACGACCCCAAAGTCCCCGCAGGCAGCAGGCGCAACGCGCCGCAGCTGCCGGCCGCGCTCCGCAGCCCCCCCAAGGCAGCAGGCGCAAAGCGCCGAGGCCGCCGCCGGGACCAGGGCCCGCAACAACCACGTGCCCCCACATCAGCCCAGCGGCCCCAACCAACAACGGCCCCATCGTGGGCAGCTCGCAGCAACGTCACCGCAGGCGGGGGCCGGGCTTGGTTTTCAGAACACTCCGCAGACCAGTGTGGCGCCTTGTCCGCGGCTCCGAAGGAGCAGGACAAGGCGCCACACATGGTCGAGGACGTTCTGAAAACCAAGCCCGGCCCCCGCCGGACAGGTCAACCGCTACTCGCAGAGCAGCTTAGCGATCTGGACGGCGTTGGTTGCCGCGCCCTTACGGATTTGGTCGCCGCAGCACCAGAAGGTGATGCCGCGCGCAGCCTCGGGGTTCGAGATGTCGCGGCGCACGCGACCGACCCAGATCAGGTCCTGGTCGGAGGTGTCCATCGGCATGGGGAAGCGATCGTGCGCATCCTCGGCGCCCATGTCGTCAACCAGCTTGACGCCCGGAGCTGCGGCCAGCGCGGCACGGGCCTCCTCAACCGTAATGTCGCGCTCAAACTCGAGCGTAATGCTCTCGGAGTGCGAACGCAGCACCGGCACGCGCACGCAGGTGCAGTTCACACGCAGCTCGGGAAGGTGCATGATCTTGCGGCCCTCGTTCTGCAGCTTCATCTCCTCGGAGGTAAAGCCTTCCTCCTTGACGCCGCCGATCTGCGGAATCAGGTTGCTCGCCAGCTGGGCGGCAAAGGCGCGCGGCTCGGGAATTTCCTCGCCACGGCCCAAGGCGGCAAGCTGTGCTTCGAGCTCGGCCATACCGGGGGCACCGGCGCCCGAAGCCGCCTGATACGTCGAGACGATCATGCGCTTCACGCCGGCGAGCTGATGCAGCGGCCACGTGGGAACCAGGCCGATGATAGTCGCACAGTTGGGATTGGCGATAAGGCCATGGTGCCACTTGATGTCGTCGGCATTGATCTCGGGCACGACCAGCGGCACCTCGGGATCCATTCGAAAGGCGTGGCTGTTGTCGACCACGACGGCGCCGCGCTTGACGGCCTCGGGCAGCAGCTCCTTCGCAATGTCGTCGCCGGCGGCTCCAAGCACGATGTCGCAGCCCTCAAAGGCCTCGGGGCAAGCTTCCTCAATCACGATCTGCTCGCCGCGGAACTCGACGGTCTTGCCCGCAGAACGCACGCTCGCCAGCAGTTTGAGCTTGCCAACCGGAAACTCCTGCTCGTTGAGGCACTCGAGCATCTGGGTGCCCACGGCTCCCGTCGCGCCCAAAATAGCAACCGTGTACTGTTTCATGCTTCCCCCTTTAAAGGTTTTGGCTTTTGCCCGCACGCCGAGCAGGCCGATTATTGTTGCCAGTGTATACAAGAACGGGGCGGGCACGAAACCCGCCCCGTCGAAACGAAACCGAAACGAAACGCCCCGCCGTAGTTTTTGAAGCAAGTCCCAAAAATCTACTGGGATAGCAGCTACTTGTAGAGCGCGGCCGGAGCGGGATCGACCGGCGCGGGAGCCTCAAGGTCGGAGACCTTCACAATGCCATTCTCGTCGGAGAAGGCGCGGTAAATGGTCCGAATCGCCAGGTCGAAGTCCTTCTCCTCGACGCCGATAATGATGTTGATCTCGTCGCAGCTCTGCGAAATCATGCGCACGCTCACGCCGGCCTGGCCGAGCATGCCAAACAGGTGGCCGGAAATACCGGCGCGGCCGCGCAGGTTGCGGCCGACGGTCGCGATGAGCGCCAGGCCCTCAACAACCTCGATCTCGAGCGGCTCGACCTCCTGCTGAATGTCGCCCACGAGCGAGTACAGCGAATCACGCACATCCTGCTCCTGCACCACGGCGCCAAAGCGATCGACGCCGGTGGGCATATGCTCAACGGAAACGTCATAGCGCTCGAAGACCGAAAGCGCACGGCGCATAAAGCCGACGCGCGGCTTGGTACGGTCGCGGGCAACGTTGATGGCGACAAAGCCGCGCTTACCGGTCACGCCGGTAATGATGGGCTCTGCCTCACCCTCGTCAGCCGTCTCGCTAATGATGGTGCCGGGGTCCTGCGGCGCATTGGTGTTCTTGATGACCAGCGGAATGCCTGCCTCGCGCACAGGGAACACGGCCTCCTCGTGCAGGACGCTTGCACCCATGTACGAAAGTTCGCGCAGCTCCTCGTAGGTAACGCGCGCAATGGGCTGAGCCTCGGGAACAATACGCGGGTCGGCGGAATAGAAGCCCGAGACGTCGGTCCAGTTCTCGTACAGGTCGGCGCCCAGGCACTTGGCCAGGATCGAGCCGGAAATATCGCCGCCGCCGCGGTCGAGCAGCTTGATTTGGCCCTCACGCGTCGCGCCGTAGAAACCGGGCATGACAAAGCCGCCCTGCTGACCGTACTCCTGCACCAGCTCGGAGGTACGATTCATGCTGAGCGTACCGTCATGATGGAACGCCACGACCGTCGCGGCGTCCAGGAACGGCAGGCCCAGGTACTCGGCCATCAGGCGGGCGGTGAAGTACTCGCCGCGGCTCACGAGCTCCTCGGTGGAGTAGCCGCCCGAGCGGGCGCGCTCGGCAAAGGCCGCGAACTCCTCGCGGATGGGATAGGTGAGCTCCAGCTCGTCAGCGATATCAAAATAGCGCTGGCCGATGTCCTCGAGCAGCTCCTCGCACGACACGTGGTACTTAACGTGCGCGTTAACCAGGTAGAGCAGGTCGGTCACCTTGGTGTCGCCCTTAAAGCGACGACCGCAGGCAGAAACCACCACAAAACGGCGGGCCGGATCGGCATCGACGATGGCCTTGATCTTCTTAAAGTGTTCGGCGTCGGCGACCGACGAGCCGCCAAACTTGGCAATCTTAATCATGGGCTGGAGGTTACCTTTCTAAAAGCCTCTGCAAACCTGTTTTGCGCGCTCTGATACCATGGTTTCACCGATTGGGACCAAGGCATCCGAGGAGCAGTGTTATATGGGAACTTATCATAGTACACGAGGACGCACTTTATCGTGCTCAAGTAAGGTGGCAATCCGTACCGGCATCGCTCCCGACGGGGGTTTGTTTGTCTCGGACGAGCTCGGCACCCAGCAGGTCGATATCAGCTCGCTTGCAGATAAATCGTACTTTGAAATCGCTCAAGATGTGTTGGGAATATTACTGAATGATTACACGACCGAAGAAATTTCGGCCTGTGTGAATGAGGCATACCGCGGCACGTTCGCGAGCGAAGAGGTCACGCCGCTCGTCAAACTCGACGCCGCACCGGGCGCTGACGTCCCTCAAACCTATGTGATGGAGCTCTTTGGCGGCCCCACAAGCGCCTTCAAGGACGTCGCCCTGCAGATGCTCCCCCGTCTGATGGCCCGCACTTCCGCCAAGGACGGCGGCGCCGAGCGCATCATGATCGTCACCGCCACGTCGGGCGACACGGGCAAGGCAGCACTCGCCGGCTTTGCCGACGCCCCGGGCACGGGCATCACCGTCTTTTATCCCGAAGGCAAAGTCAGCCGCGTGCAGAATCTGCAGATGTCCACGCAGGAGGGCGATAACGTCGCCGTCTGCGGCATCCGCGGCAACTTCGACGATGCCCAGAGTGCCGTCAAGCGCATCTTTGCCGATAAGGAGCTTGCCGAGCGCCTGGAAGCCGCCGGCACTGTGCTTTCGAGTGCCAACTCCATCAACGTCGGCCGCCTGGTGCCGCAGGTTGTCTACTACTTTGCCGCCTATGCGCAACTGCTGCGCGCCGGCGCTATCGAGGCTGGCGACGCCGTAGAGTTCTGTGTGCCCACCGGCAACTTTGGCGATATCTTGGCCGGCTACTACGCCAAGTGCATGGGTCTGCCCGTCGCCAAGCTCGTCGTGGCGAGCGACAAGAACAACGTGCTTGCCGACTTCCTGACCACCGGCGTTTACGACCGTAACCGCCCGTTCTTCACGACCATCTCGCCGTCGATGGACATCCTTATTAGCTCCAACCTGGAGCGCATGCTCTACTTCTTGTCCGACGGCGACTGCGAGCTCGTTGCCGGCCTTATGGAGCAGCTGGCACAGACTGGTCGCTACGAAGTTCCCGCCGACCTGCTGGCAAAGATTCAGAGCATCTTTGGCTGCGGCTGGGCCAGCGAGGCCGAGGTTCGCACTGCCATCAAGAGCTGCTGGGACGCAAACGGCTACGTGATTGACCCGCACACCGCCTGCGGCTATCACGTCTTTGAAAAAGTCACCCCCGCCGAGGGCGCCAAGGCCCGCGTGCTGCTTTCGACCGCCAGCCCCTACAAGTTCCCGCGCGCCTGCTGCGACGCTCTGGGCCTCGACGTGCCCGAGGACGACTTTGAGGCTATGCGTGTGCTCGAGCAGGCCACCAACACGGTCGCCCCGACCCAGCTCGCCGAGCTCGAGTCCAAGCCCGTCCGCTTCGAAGACGTCTGCGACGTCGATGAGATGGCAAGCTACGTCGAGTCTGCAGCAAAACGAATGAGCACCAACTAAACCCCTTATTAAGCGCCGGCGAAAGCCGGCGCACCTTCTTTTATCAGAAACCCACCGGGATGATGACGAACTGACATGCGGGTCTGCCTGTTTAGTTCGTCGCGAGTTCCGCACGAGCCGGAAAGCACTTAATGTGCTTTCCGAGCGAGCCAGGACTGCCCGAGCAGCGAACTAAACAGGCAGACCGCCCAGGAGATTCCCATGATCAAGATCACCGTCCCCGCCACCAGCGCAAACCTAGGCATCGGCTACGACACCCTCGGCATGGCCGTCAGCCTCTACTCGCACTTCACCTTTGAGCGCGCCGACAAGCTCACCATCACGGGCTGCCCCGAGGAGTTCCAAAACGAGAACAACCTGGTCTACGTGAGCTTTGTCGATGCACTGGCTGCATGGGACGAGCCGGCTTTTCCCGTTGCCATCGACATTCAAACCGATGTGCCCGTCGCTCGCGGCCTGGGCTCCAGCTCCACCTGCGTCGTCGCCGGCATCATGGCGGCCGCCGCGCTGACGGGCCACACCGTCGACCGTGCCGAGCTCGTCCGCATTGCCACCGAGGTCGAGGGCCATCCCGATAACGTCGCCCCTGCCATCCTGGGCGGTGCCGTTTGCTCCTTTACGCCGACTGATTCGCTCCCCCAGTGTCTGCGCTACGAGGCGAGCGATCGCTTGCGTTTTATTACCGTGATTCCGCCCTACGAGGTGCATACGAGTGAGGCGCGCAAGGTCGTGCCGCAGGAGATTCCACTCTCCACCGCCGTATGGCAAATGGGCCGCATCGCCGGCATGACGCGCGGCCTGGAGACCGGCGACCTTGACCTGATTGCCGCCGCCAACGACGACCGCATCCAGGAGCCCTATCGCCGCCGCCTGATTCCCGATTACAACGCCGTGCGCGACACCTGCCTTAACGGCGGCGCCAAGACCATCTGGATCAGCGGTTCGGGCTCGACCCTCATGGCTGTGACCGACGACACCATCGTAGCAAAGTTCCTGCAGGTCAAGCTGCGTGAGCAGTTCCCCAAGTGCGATACGCATATTCTGACGTGCGACACGGAAGGCGCCCAGATCGAATACCTGTAGTCGCCGTCCCGTATACCCGCCGGGGAGGCCAGGGGCTTTGCCCCCAAATCGTCCTCGGACATGGCAGGACCCCCGCTGCGCACTTCGTGCGGCGGGGGTCCTGCCGTCCTGCGGAAAGATTTGGGGGCAAAGCCCCTGGTCTCCCCTACGTTAACTTCGTTGGCGGCGGCTACAGGGACCTACGCTCCGGAAAGTCGCCGGGCTGATGTTCTGCATTTTATTGATAGGAGCACTTATTAAAGGCAAGCCTCGGCGATGCGGCGCTTGAGTTCATCGATGCCGGTGCCGGTCTGGGAGCTTGTGATGATTACGTTTTCGGCCGGGACGTTGAGCTGCTTTTTGATGGCTGCTGCCTGGCGGGCCTGCTGGGTGCGGCTGAGCTTGTCGGCTTTGGTGAGGCAGACGATAAAGTTGAACTCGTTGCCCTGTAGGTAGTCGATCATGTCGTGGTCGAGCTTGCTCGGGTCGTGACGAATGTCCACCAGCGAGACGACCAAGTTAAAGCTGCGCTCGGAGTCGAAGAAGTCGCCGATAAGTTCTGCCCAGCGGTCGCGCTCGGCCTTAGAACGACGGGCGAAACCATAGCCCGGCAGGTCGACGAAGTGCACGTCGTCGGCCTCGAAGAAATTGATGTTGCTTGTCTTGCCCGGCGTACTCGAAACCTTGACCAGGTTCTTGCGGCCAAAGAGCTTGTTCATAATCGACGACTTGCCCACATTGGAGCGGCCCACAAAGCTCACCTCGGGGCAGGTGGACTCGGGAATCTGCGAAACCTTGCCGTAGCTGGCGACGAACTTGGCAAGCTGGTAGTTAATGGAATCGGCCATGGACACTCCTTGGTCGTAGGTTCTTACAAAAGAGCGCGCTATTGCGCAGCGGCAATGCGGCGGACGATATCGAGCGTGATGTCACTTGCGACACGCGCATACTCGAACAGATCGAACTCTCGATCGCAAATTGCATCGTACGCCTCGTCACAATTATCGCTGATAGCGCGCAACACCAGGCAATCGACACCATTTTTGGTTGCGACATGGGCAATTGCCGCGCCCTCCATGCCGACACAATCGGCATGCGTCGCCTCGATAGCGTCGTTGCGCATGGCGGCGCCCGTCACAAAGCGGTTACCCGTGGCAATCGTGCCGACCAGGAACTGCTTGGTGCCCTCGTTCGAAGCGACTGCATTTGTCGAAGCGTCAACGAACCCACGCTCAGCAAGCACGTCGACGGCAATATCGACCAGCGCGGGCGTCGAACCAAACTCCTCAAGCCCCGGTGCAGACTCGGCGATAAGCGCGGTATCGGTATCCAGATAGCGCAGGCGTTTGCCAATGACCACGTCGTCGATATGGAGCTTGGGGTTCAAACCGCCCGCAATGCCCGAAAACACAACAGCCTGCGGAGCATACTTACTAATGAGGTGCTGCGTTGCAGCGGCGGCGTTCACTGTGCCCATGCCCGCCGTTGTGGCGACAACTGTCAGGCCGTCGAGCTCGCCGCTCACGACGGTCAAGCCTGCCTCCCGCGCCTCGCAAACGTCACTCAGCTCTTCCTTAATCTGCATGATCTCTTTTTCGAGCGCACCTATAATCGCGATGGTAGCCATACCATTCCCCAAACCTATACGAAATTCTCAACCAAGGTATGGTACCAGCATTTTGTTTGACCTCGCCAAACGAACACGCTAAGCCAGCGCAGCTCGCGTATCAAACAGAGCCTTTGCAATCGCAGCCGTAACCTCGCTCGAGTGGTCGCTCCACGACATCAATGTCATGATACTCATAACATAGCTATGGCCGTCGACTTCGATCAGTCCGGCATCGCATGTCGAATAGTAACCATCCTCGCTAATCCAGCCCGCCTTGTTGCGCATCTTAAAGGGTAGTCAATTTGGGACGGGCTTGTTAGCCGATGGCCGACCTGAGCTCCGCACGGCGCTTTTTCATACCCGTCATGACGGCGTTGCGCAGCTCGGGCATGCGCGCGGTATCCATCTGAGGCACGCCCTCAAGCTTATAGGGAATCCCCAGCTGCTCGTACTTGACGACACCCATCGTGTGATACGGCAGCATCTCCAGGCCCACCACGTTATGCCACGGGGCAATCAGGCGGCCGAGCGCCTCACACTCCTCCACCGTGTCGGTAATGCCCGGCACCACCACGTGGCGGATAACGACTTTAATCTTGCGACGCGCGAGTTCATCACCAAACGCCAGAATGCGTGCGGGGTCGCAACCGGTCAGCTTTTTATGCTCAACCGGATCGGCATGCTTGATGTCGAGCAGCACCATATCAGTCTCGTTGAGCACAGCATCGAACTTCTCCGGATGCTTGGGATCAAACGCATAGCCACAGCTGTCTAGGCAGGTGTGTACGCGGCCATCGGGGTTGTTGTGCATCACGCGGAACAGGTCGGCCAAAAACTCGGGCTGCAGGAGCGGTTCGCCGCCCGAAACGGTAATGCCGCCGCTACGGTAGAACTCATGGTTGCTCTGGAACTCGTCCATGAGATGCTCGACGGTCACCATCGTGCCGCCGTTAACAGACCAGGTATCGGGATTGTGGCAATACGCGCAGCGCATGGGACAGCCCTGAACAAACACCACAAAGCGGATGCCGGGTCCGTCGACCGTTCCCATCGTCTCGATCGAATGCACGCGACCCAGGGCATACGCAGAGTCCTCGGGATGAGCATCCACACCCTCAAGCGTCATCTCAGCCATTCCCGCAACCTTGCCTCTCTTTGGTTTTTTTCAATTAAAATGCCAGAGCCATTCTAGCCCATACGCCTGATGGCGAAACGGTTTAGCGGTCAATTTGATCGTCCTATTTGACTCCACGCAAAAGCGGCGGGAAGGTCGTCACAACCCGCTCGCCGCCAAGCAATAGAAATCGATAGACGCCAGGCCTTACGCCTTAAGCGTAAGCACCGCGCCAAAGGCGGTCGGGCCGCAGTGGCTCGAGATGACGCCGCCGACCTGAGTCCAGGTAACGTCCTTAAAGCCCAGGTCGTGCGCATAGACTTCCATATCGTCGCGCAGCTCCTCGGAAAGGCCCACTGAATACGCCAAACCAATATGCGAGTAATCAATATCGCCCTTCGCAACCATGTGGTCAATAAAGGCACGGGCGCATTTGAGCATAGAGCCGCGGAGCTTCTTGGTCGCCACGAATTTGCCACCCGTTACCTCAATGCAGGGCTTAATCTTGAGCAGATGGGCGCCCAGGAACGCGACGTTGGACAAGCGACCACCCGCCTTAAGGAAGGCAAGGTCCGTAGGAACAAAGCCCAGCAGCACGCGGTCCATCACCGAATTGGTAAAGGCGAAAATCTCGTCGACGGTGGCATCCGGATGGGCTTCGATATACTTGGCGGTCTCAACGGCGACAAGCGACTGGCCCACCGACACAAAGCGCGTATCCATGGAGAAGACGTAATCGCGGCCCTTTGCCGCAATCTTCGACGACTGATGCGAGCAGGTCGTAACCTCGGAATACGCAAGATGCAGAATGGTCGCATCGGGCTGCTCGGCGTGGATGCGATCGTACACATGTGCAAAATCCGCCGGCGCGCAGCCACTCGTCTTGGGCATCACGCCAAACTCGTTGCAACGTGAATAAATCTCGAGCGGGTCGATCGATCCGTCTTCGACGGTCTCGTCGCCAATCGTGACATGCATGGGCACGCGCACGATGCCATAGCGCTCGCAGAGCTCCGGCGTCACATCCGAACCAGATTCAACCACGATTACGTACTTGCCCATTCTTATCACGACCCATCTCGACGTTGGTTATTTATTACGCGCGCACGCCCGTCGCCCAATTGAACAACGACTCCCAAGCACCAGAGAGACGCCGCCCTTCGCCACAACAAAGGACAGCGTCTCCCTGAAATACTCCGTGCTTGCATGAGATTCTACACGGTTTGGTAATGAGTGTTACTTACTCCGCAAACGGTAGCTATATGCGATAAACGGTAGCCACCAAGAAAGCCTGTGTATCCAAAACGCCATGGTCACTCACAATGCGGCTAGCGAGCCAGACGGTAAAACTCCATCGAGGCGTCGCCCTCGGCGCGCAACTGCATCGCCGGCGCCGCAGACGAATAGGTGCGGCTCGTAAGCGCAACCTCGCCGTCGTTGACAAATACCTCGAGCATCGTGGCATCCGAAAGGACTCGCAGGCAGTAAAGCTCGTCGAGCTCAACCGACCTCTTGTCGCGTCCATAGCCCTCATCGCCCATATCAAGTGTGAGCATTCCGTTGGCAAAGCACACGACAACGCCCTCACGAACTTCCAGCTCAATGGACTTCGTCCCCCGGCACGACACGACGGCATCAAACAGTCGACCAGGAGAGCCGACGGTCTCTCCGGCGGTCACCGAAACACGCTCCTTGCGCAGTTGCTCAACCTCGCGCGCGGGCCACTGACAGAGCTTACCGTCGCGCATATTCAGCACCCTCGGCACGGTAAGCGCGCACTGCCATCCGCGTTCCACCGTCGGGTTTTGAGCCGTTGCATCGGGGCAGCCGGCCCAACCGATCATAATCCGTCGACCGTCGGCATCTGCAAATGATTGAGGGGCATAGAAGTCAAAACCCGCATCGACCATCGGGGGCATACCCTGCCCGGCGATTTTAAAGCTAGGCGCCTCCCAATCGGCCTCAATACGAAACCACACGCACTGATGCGGGTTTTGGTAACGCCAACCATCGGCGGGCACGCCCTGCGGACAGCAAACGAGAATAAGCTCGCCATCAAGCTCAAACAGATCGGGGCACTCCCACATAAAACCGAACTTCTCGCCGAGCTCAATACGCGTCGCATATTTCCAGCACTCAAGATCGTGCGAGGTATAGACGAGCACGCAACCGCGGTCGTCTTTCGTACGAGCACCAAGAACCATATAGTAGATACCGTCGTGCTCCAGGATCTTGGGGTCGCGCACGTGCGTACTAATATCGTCGGGGTAATCGACCGGACCAACAGCTATGTGCTTCTCCCCCAATTTATCGGGGTTCTCGGTAACCATGTGAATCTGATTTTGGTCGCGCCCTGTCAGCACATAGTCATAATCATCGCGGTCAAAATGCTTGACGTTACCGGTATAGAAGTAGTGAATCTTGCCATCGTGCATAAATGCAGACCCCGAATACGCACCGCTCGAGTCTAGATCTGAATCGGGGAATAGCGCGGGACCGCGGTTCTCGTACGCCACAAAGTCCTTCGTCGTCAGATGATTCCACAGCACCGGTCCGCCGTGCGCGGCATCAAACGGATCGTATTGGTGATAGATGTGGTATGTATCACCAACCTGCACCAAACCGTTGGGATCATTGAGCCAGCCAAGCTCGGGCTCCGCATGGAACAGAAGTCTATCGGAGTCAGCCGCGATGCGAGCCGCAGTCTCATCCTGCCCGGCACGCCACAGCTCGTAGTCCGAGCGCGTCACCCTATGTTTTTGATCGAACATTCAATCGTCCTTCTTGTAGAGGAGAAGGACGCCCGGCCCATGCGAGCCAAACGCCCTTCTCCAACAGGTCGACCCGTACATTACCTTGACGGATCTGGATTAGAAGCTGACATCAAAGCCGGCGCCTGCACCCTCTTCATCGGTGGTCGGAACGCCCTTTGCCTTGTTGTAGGCAAAGATCAGGATGATCGGGACGAAGAAAGCGATCAGATTGCCAGCCACATACCACACGAGGGTCTCGGGCGTGACGATGAGCAGGCCAAGTACGCCGGTCAGACCCTGGCCGATAGCGCGCACCTCAAAGAGCTTCACGAAGGCACCGCCGCAGCCTGCACCGATGCAAGCGCAGATGAACGGAATGATCGAGTAGCGCATGTTTGCAGCAAAGATAGCGGGCTCGGAGATTCCGACCAGCGTCGGGATAAAGGACGACATGCAGATGTTGCGCTCTTTGGAATGCTTCTTGTGAATGAGATACATGCCGATGGCGCCGCCGCCCTGGGCGATGATGGAAACGGACCAGATGGCCTGGATGTAGTTGAAGCCGGTCGTGGCAACGAGATTAGCCTCGATACCCTGAATGAACTGGTGCGTACCGGTAACGACGAGCGGCTGCAGGAACGCGGCAAAGACGAAGGCACCAAAGACGCCCATCCTGTTGTACAGGACATCGATTACGCCGGCAAGGACGTCGCCAATCAGGTTGCCGAGCGGGCCGAACACGGTGAACAGGGCGACGTTGGCAAGAATCAGGGTAACGGTCGGGACAAAGACGAACGAGACGACCTCGGGGATGTACTTCTGGGCAATCTTCTCGACCTTGGCCATGAACCAGGCGGTCAGGATTGCGGGGAACACGCCGCCCTGGAAAGCAACCATGGGAATGGAGAGCGGACCAAAGTTCCAATACTCAGCACCCGTCGGGTCCATAACGAACGCGTTGCGGTTCATAAGGCTCGGATGAACCATGACGATACCGACGAGGATGCCCAGGATCGGGTTACCGCCAAAACGCTTGACCGCGCTGTACATCACCAGGACAGGCAGGTAGTCGAACGTGGTGGCGATAATGGCAAAGAAGCTTGCGAGGTTCTTGAGGAACTCGCTGTGGTCGGCAAGGCTGCCCTCCATGCCAAAGAGGCCGTTGGCAACGATCAGCGACTTAAGGCCGATGATGATAGCAGCGCCGACGAAAGCGGGAATGATGGGGATAAAGATGTCCGAGAATACCTTGAGGACCGAGAAGAACTTGCCCTTCTTGTCCGCCTCGGCGCCCTTGACCTCGGAAGCACTGATCTCCTTAACGCCCGTCAGAGCCATAAACTCATCATAGACCTTGTTTACGGTACCGGTACCGAAGATGATCATGAGCTGGCCGCTGTTGTACAGCACGCCCTTGACGCCATCGATGTTCTCGAGCTCGGCCTTGTTGTACTTGCTCGTATCCTTGAGCACCAGACGCAGACGCGTAACGCAATGCGTGGCACCCTCGATGTTATCCAGACCGCCGACGTTATCGACGACTTGCTGAGACACTACTTTGTAGTCCATGTTCCTCTCCATTCCCTTACGAAATCATAAGACGTTTTGTGGCCATTACAGAGATGCGATCGTTGCATTTGCGCACTTGACCGTACCGTCGGTGACCGTCAGCGCCACACCCTGGCCCTGCTTATTGCAGAAGCGAGCGTTAAGCGCAACATCATCGACAAAGATGGTCGCGATATCGTCGTCAACGACCAGGCGCACATGATGAGTGCCCTCGCCCTTAAAGAACAACGGACGCTCGAGGCCCATGTTGTTGACCTGGAACCACGGATACTGGGGGGCCGCCGCAAACTCGAGCTTGCCCTCACGCAGGTTGGCGCGGAACTCATAGGCAAGACCAGACTCGGCGTCCTCGGCGAGCTTCACCGAGAAGCCGGCAGCGTCACCGGCGAGCTCGATGTCTGCGTCGAGCATATAGGTGGAACCGGCATCCGCAGCGAGCACCTGCTCGACCTTGCCCGACTCGCAGGAAAGCTCAAAGGCCTCGACTGCCTTAGCCTCGCCAAAGGCGCCAAGCATGCTGTCGGGGAGTTTGGTGCCAAGCGTTCCGTCGGCACGCTGAACGATCTCGAGGGGCATAAAGGTGCCACCCCACAGGTAAGAGCTGGGGTTGCCGCCCTCGTCACGCGTAGGAACCCAACCAAAGAGAACGCGGCGCTCGCCATCAAATGCGGTACGTGCGGCATAGTACGCGCGGCCATCGAAGGAATCGTCCGCAGGAGTAATCCAGGGACCGTTGATAGAGCGAGACATGCGGTAACGGGTCTTGTTGCCATCACTGTACTCAGAGAACACCAGATACCACCAGTCGCCCATCTTAAAGAGATCAGGCATCTCAAACATGGTGTACAGGCCCGGATTCCACCAGTCGCCCTGGAACTCCCAGGTATCCAGGTCCTTGGAGGTGAACTTGACCAGACGACCGGTCATCAGACGCTTGTCCTCGCCCACACGCGTGCCGAGGATGAGCATGTACTCTTCGTTCTCCTCATCCCAAAGCACAAAGGGATCGCGCCAGTTGCGGTCATCGTAACCCTCCTGGGGCGGAAGCAGCGTCTCGGCGATGTTCTTCTCCCACTTGACTGCGTCGTCACTCGTTGCGTGAAGAAGAACCTGCTTCATCAAACGTGCGCGGACCTTATCGCGATTGCAACCAGTGTAGAGCGCATGGTACTTGTCGCCCACCTTAAACACCGTGCCGGCATAAACGTACTGGTCGACCTCCTCGTCGCCGCCACGCTCAAGGCTCTCGCCAAAGTCCTTGTAGTTGACGAAATCCTTGGTCGTCGCGAGTGCCCAGCCAAACGGCTCTCCGAAAGGTTCGGGGTTACGCGTGTCACGCTGATGATAGAGATAGAACGTGCCGTCCTCGCCGTACGGCATGATGTCGCCTACCCAAATTCCCTCAGGCTGGTAATACACCTTATGCATCCGAGACTTCCTTTCCGTCGAGATACTAACTCGGTACATCTGCAAGATATGTCAATCGTTTTCATATGTCAAACGTTTTCATATCCATACGTCTTTTCGCAGTTCCAGTCGTCGGCAAACGGTTGACATATGCCGGCGAACGGTTATCGGTGGCGTTTGATGGATTCTTTTTGGCACGGGGCGAATTACGCGGTTTTGCCCTCGATAAGTTCGACGGGAAGCTTGGTATTCGATTCGGGCTTTTCACCGTTAACAAGAGCGATAATAGATTGGGCCGCGAGCTTTCCTATGCGATCGATATCTTGACGTACGGTTGTTAAGTCAGGCATAAACGTCATGGTGCGGCGGGCACCATCCGCGCCCACGACCTTAATATCGTCCGGAGCACTCAAGCCGCGCTGCTTCATCATGTTGAGGCAGATGGCCGCCATCGTGTCGTCTCCCGCAAAGATGCCGTCAATATCGGGGTTCTCATCGAGGATCTTCGCGACGACCGCGCCCTTTTCGTCGTCGGGCTTAACGAACTCGACCTCACGGACAAGCGCAGACAAACCGGCCTGCTCAACAACATCGAGGTAGGCATCGGTACGCTTATTGGCAGGCATGCGCATGCGGCTATTGCTGCGCAGGCACAGGATACGCCTGCAGCCGTCATCAATCAGACGGCGCGTGGCGAGCTCGCCGATGCCATAGCTGTCACTTGCAATCTGGACAGAGCCCTCGCCAAGATCGCAGTCGATGCCAACCAGGCTCAAGCCCATCTCGGCATATGCCTCGGCACCGATATTGAGGGAGTTGACGATTACGCCGTCGACCATATTGCGGCGGAGCATGTCAATATAGGAACGCTCAAGATCGGGTCGATTGGCGCTGTTGCACAGCAACATCTTAAAGCCGTTTTCCGCCAACGTGCGCTCGACCGCCTGCACAACCTGAGCATGGAACGGGCTGCTCACAAAGGGAACGATCATGCCGATAAGGTTCAGGCGACCGTTAAGCATGGCACGGGCGATATCGTTGGGCGTGTAATTGATGCGCTCCATCGCCGCATGGACTTTATCGCGGGTTTCCTGACTAATGTAGCCGCGATTATTAAGCACGCGAGATACCGTAGTAGGCGAAACCCCCGCCACCGCTGCAACTTCCTTGATGCCAGGCTTAGCAGAATCCTTAGAACGAGCGCCCTCGCGAGCCATAGCACCCTCCCCTCATCAACATGTCATACGTTTACATACGAACAAAGCATACCCCAACAACAGTGGGAAGACGGTAACAGTACAAGTAAGTAAACGACTCATCCAAATAATTAGGAGAGTTCCGCCTAAAGGGTGACTACACAGGACCCCCGCCGGGGCTGTTTGGGTTACCTCCCAAAACATTCCGCACTGATATTTTCTGTGTTGAAGACGTTGATGATGCACCCGTATACCATTGACGTCGACACCATCAGA
>NZ_CAXTGI010000013.1:0-64777 GCF_964243765.1 Collinsella aerofaciens
CGGGCGAGGTCGTACCCGCCGGTGTGACGGGGAAGCCGGCGGGCGTGCGGGCACAGGCGCCTGCCCCCGAGTCGCTTCGCCTTGTCGTGCCCTGCATCGTTGCGGGCATAGGGTGCCGTCGCGGTGCGTGCGCCGAAGCGATCGGGGAGGCGCTTCTTCTCGCGTGCGGGCAGGCGGGCATCTCGCCTTCGGCCGTGCGCGAGGCGGCGACGATCGACGTGAAGGCGCACGAGGAGGGTCTGCTCGCCTTCTGCCGCGCGCGCAATATCCCGCTCGCGACGTATTCCGCAGAGGAGTTGTCGCAGGTCGAAGGCAGCGTTTCGCCATCTGATTTCGTGCGCGCGACGGTGGGGGTCGACAATGTGTGCGAGCGCGCGGCGCTCGCGGGCGGGGGCAAACTTATCTTCCCGAAGCTCGCTCACGGCGGCGTGACCGTCGCGTTTTCCAAGGTAACTATCGAACTTTCGTTTAAGGAGCGGTGATGGGAAAGCTCTTCGTGGTGGGGATCGGCCCGGGCGGCCCCGACGGCATGACGATTGCGGCTCGGCGCGCGCTCGAGGCGGCCGACATCGTTGTGGGGTACACGAAATACGTGGAGCTCGCGCTCGCCGCCGTGCCCGACGCGGCGCATCTCGCGACGCCGATGATGCGCGAGGTCGAACGGTGCCGCCTGGCGCTTTCGCGCGCGCAGAGCGGAGAAGCCGTGGCGCTTGTGTGCAGCGGTGACGCGGGCGTGTACGGCATGGCGAGCCCCGTGCTGGAGCTTGCGGAGGACTACCCCGATGTAGACGCGGAAGTTATCGCCGGGGCCACCGCGGCTCAGAGCGGGTCGGCGGTGCTCGGCGCCCCGCTTGCCCACGACTTCGCGGTCGTGTCGCTCTCCGACCTGCTCACGCCGTGGGAGGTCATCGAGCGCAGGCTCGCTGCCGTGGCGAGCGCCGACTTCTGCATCTGTTTGTACAACCCGCGCAGCAGAAAGCGCGCCGACAGGCTCTCGCGCGCGGCGAAGATTATGCTCGAATGGAAGGCCCCCGACACGCTCTGCGGCTGGGTACGCAACATCGGGCGCGAGGGGCAGCAGTCGGGCATGTGCAGGCTCTCCGAGCTGGTGGAGTTCGACGCCGACATGTTCACCACCGTGTTCGTCGGCAACGCGGACACGAAGCGCATAGGCGGCCGTATGGTCACGCCGCGCGGGTATCGGGAGATTCCATGCGAAAGGTAACGATCATCGGGGCGGGGCCCGGAAACCCCGACTTGCTCTCGCGTGCGGCGCTCGACGCGATCGACATCGCCGACGTGGTCATCGGCGCTCATCGCGCGCTTGTCGGCATCGACGTGCCGCCCGACGTGGTGAGATGCGAGCTCGTGAAGACGGCGGACATCGTCGCCGCGCTCACTGATGCGGCGTCGTGGCAGCGCGCCGTGGTCGTGATGACGGGCGATGTGGGGCTGTTCAGCGGCGCGCGCCGCCTGGTGGAGGCGCTCTCCGGCGACGCGCGGGTGGACGTGCGCGTCATTCCCGGCATAAGCTCAGCGTCGTATCTCGCCGCGCGCCTCGCGCGTCCATGGCAGGATTGGCGCTTCGCGAGCGCTCACGGCGTGGCGTGCGACATCGTGGCCGAGGCCGAGCGCGCAGGTGAGCTCTTCCTCGCCACGTCGGGCGGGGAAGACCCCTCGCGTCTTTCGGGCGAGCTTGTGCAGGCGGGCTTCGGGGACGCGCGCGTGACGGTGGCCGAGCGCCTGTCGTACCCCGACGAGCGCATCACCTGCGCGACCGCAAGTGAAATCGCAGGTCAGACGTTCGACGACTTGAACGTGATGCTTATCGAGTTCGCAGGCTGCGCCGGTTCGCCTGCGGGCTCTAGCGCAGCCTCCGAGGCGCCGGCCGGCGCGTCTGCGCCCGCGGCGGCTTCTTTCGCGGCGGACTCTGCGGGCGCATCCCGCGCCGCGAGCTCCCGCTGGCCGTACGCTTCCTCGGGCATTCCCGACGAGCTCTTCATCCGCGGCGACGTTCCCATGACCAAGCAGGAGGTGCGCGCCGTCGCGCTCGCGAAGCTGCGCCTTACCGCGACCGACACCGTGTGGGATGTCGGCGCCGGCACGGGGAGCGTTTCGATCGAGGCGGCGCTCGTCGCGCGAGCGGGGTCGGTATGGGCGGTCGAGCGCAACGCGGCCGGCGTGCGGCTCATCCGAGAGAACGCGGATGCATTCGGGTGCGGCAACGTGCATTCGGTCCCCGGTGTCGCCCCCGAAGCGCTCGCGAAACTGCCCGTCCCCGACGCCGTGTTCGTCGGCGGGAGCGCGGGCGAGCTTCCCTCCATCGTGGAGGCGGCGCTCGAGAAGAACTCGCAGGTTCGCCTGTGCGTGCCATGCGTCACCGTTGAGACGCTCACCGAGGCGTGCGCGCTCCTCTCGGGTTCGCGCTTTAAGGGGTTCGAGGCGTGCCAGGTGTCGGCCGCCCGCGCTGAGGCTGTAGGCTCGCACCATCTTATGAAGGCGCAAAACCCCGTGTTCCTCGTCAGTGCGCGCGGTGCGAGCGCGGATGCCGAGGAGCTTGCCGAAGTCGGCTCGCTTGCTGAGTCGCCTTTCGGGGAGGACCCCTCTGTCGAGGGGAACCCATCCGTTGAGGTGGTCTCGCTTGCTAACTGCAACGCCGCAGGTGGGGAAGGCGGTGCCCGGTGAGCACGTCCATCCCGCGCTTCATGGTCGCTGCGCCCTCGAGCGGGAGCGGCAAGACGGTCGTAACGTGCGCGCTCCTGCGCGCGCTCGCGCGCCGCGGCCTTGCATGCGCGGCCTTCAAATGCGGCCCCGACTACATTGACCCGCTCTTTCATCGCCGCGTCGTGGGTGCGTGCTCGGGCAACTTAGACGGCTTCTTCACTGACGCCCCGACGCTGCGCGCCCTGCTCGCACGCGGCGCCGCGGGCGCGGATGTCGCGGTGCTCGAGGGGGTCATGGGCTTCTACGACGGCATGGCGCCCGGCGTGGCCGACGCGAGCAGCTATCAGGTTGCGCGCGACACGGAAACGCCGGTCGTTTTAGTGGTGAACGGGCGCGGGGCGTCTTTATCGCTCGCCGCCGTAATCCGCGGCATCGCCGAGTTCCTGCCTTGTGCGAACGTGCGCGGCGTCGTGCTGAACAAGACGAGCGCCGCTGCCTGCGCCTACGCGGCGCCTGCGATCGAGAAGCACACGGGCGTCGCGGTTTTGGGGAATATCCCCGCCGACGAGGCTTTCTCGCTCGAAAGCCGGCATCTGGGGCTTGTGACCGCCGACGAGGTCGAGCAGCTCTCCGCGCGCATCGGCAAGATGGCCGAGCTGGTGGAAAAGAGCGTTGACGTCGACCGCTTGCTCGAAATGGCGGCGACGGCACCCGATATCCGCGAGGAACCTTACCGGTTGGAGCCGATCGCGGGAGCGCGGCCCATCGTCGCCGTCACACGTGACGAGGCGTTCTCGTTCTACTACGAGGAGAACCTGCGCGCGCTCGAGGATCTGGGTTGCGAGCTGGCCTTTTTCAGCCCCCTGTGTGATAGCGAGTTGCCCCGGGGGACAAGCGCCCTCTATCTGGGGGGCGGCTACCCGGAGCTCCATGCGCGGCAGCTCTCCGAGAACGCGCCGATGCGCGAGGCGGTGCGGCGCGCGGTGGAATCCGGCATGCCGACGGTCGCCGAATGCGGTGGGTTTCTGTACCTGCAGCGCGAAATCGCCGATAGCGAGGGGCGGCGCTGGCCTGTTGCGGGCGCCCTTGAGGGCGCAAGCGAGAACGGGGGAAGGCTGTCCCATTTCGGGTACGTGGAGCTCACTTCCCAACGCGACGGGCTTTACGGGCCGCGCGGCACACGCATCCGCGCGCACGAGTTCCACTACTGGCAGTCCACCTGCCCGGGCGGCGACTTTTGGGCGCAGAAGCCCCGGCGCGACAAGGGCTGGCCGTGCATGACGACCACCCCGTCCCTGGTGGCGGGCTTCCCGCATGTGTACTATCCTGCGAACCCCGACGTTGCGCGCGCGTTCGCGTCTGCCGCAGCGTCGTTCGCAGAGAGGAGGCGGCATGGCTGAAGCAACCGAAACCGCGCTTGCCTGCATCCGCGAGGAAGTCGAGCGCGCGTTCTCGTCGGCGCCGGGCGCCGTGCTCGAAGCCGCGCTTTCCCGGATCGCGCCCGCAGACGAGTGCGCCCGTGCCGCCGCGTACGCCGCGTGGGACTCCATCGCGCACCCCTTGGGGGGATTGGGCGACTTTGAAGACGCCGTCGCGTGTATCGCCGCAGCTCAGGGGAGCGCCGAGGTGGCCGAGTTTCCCCGTGCGCTCGCGGTATTCTTCTCCGACAACGGGGTCGTTGCCGAAGGCGTGTCGCAAAGCGGGCAAGATGTGACGCGAGCCGTCGCGCGCAACATGTGCGAGGGGGCCGCGAGCGCCTGCCGCATGGCGGCGTTCGCGAGTGCCGAGGTCGTGCCCGTCGACGTGGGTATGGCCCGGGGCATAGAAGACGCGCGCATGGTGCGCGCGAACGTGCGGCGGGGGAGCGGCAACATCGCTCTCGGCTCCGCTATGTCTCGCGATGGGGCCGTGCGCGCGATCGAGGTCGGAATCGCCGTCGCGTGCGGGCTTGCCCGCGCCGGCGTGCGCCTTCTCGCCGCGGGCGAGATGGGCATCGGCAACACGACCACCTCGGCGGCGGTGGCCGCAGTGCTCATCCGGGCGGACGCGCGGAGCCTTGTCGGGCGCGGCGCGGGGCTCTCGGACGCCTCGCTCGCGCGCAAGCGCGACGTGGTCGAGCGCGCTATCGACGCGAACTCGCCCGATCCCGCCGACCCGATCGACGTGCTCTCGAAGGTGGGCGGCTTCGACATCGCTGCGATGTGCGGCTTCTACCTGGGGGCCGCGGTCTCGAAGGCGCCGGCGCTCCTCGACGGGGTCATATCCTGCACGGCGGCCCTGTGCGCGGCGCGCCTGTGCCCCAACGCCTTGGGCTACCTCGTGGGCACCCACGCATCAAGCGAACCCGCAAGCCGGGAGCTCCTTCGCGAGCTCGGCATAAAGGCGCCCCTCGACGCAGGCATGCACTTGGGCGAGGGCGCGGGCGCCATGGCGTATCTGCCCCTTCTGGATTCGGCGCTGCGCGTGTACCGGGGTGGGAAGACGTTCACGGCGACTGGCATGGCTGCTTACGAGCATTTCGAGGCCGGGAAATGACGGTGACGCTCGTCATCGGCGCCGCCGCGAGCGGCAAGAGCGCCTACGCCGAGTCCCTGTGCCTCGGGCACGACGGCCCCCGCGTGTACCTGGCAACGATGGAGCCCTTTGGGGAAGAGGGCGCCCGCCGCATCGCGCGCCATCGGGCGCTGCGCGAGGGCAAGGGGTTTTCCACCCTCGAGCGCACGCGTGACGTGGGCGCCGCAGTGCCCGGGCTTCCGCGCGGCTGCACGCTTCTTTTGGAGGACGTGGGCAACCTGGTTGCGAACGAGCTTTTCGCGGAAGGCGGCTTGTCCCCACGTGACCCCGACGCTGCGGCGCGCGAGGTGCTCGGAGGCATCGAACGGCTCGCTCAGGCCGCTGCGTATACGGTGGTGGTCACCGTCGACGTGTTCGCCGATGGGATGCGCTACGATGAGGGGACCGAGGCATGGAGGCGCGCGCTCGCGCGCGTGAACGCGGGCGTGGCGGCGCTGGCCGACCGCGCAGTCGAAGTGGTATGCGGGATTCCCGTGTGGATGAAAGGTGAAGGACCTACAAGGTGAAGATGGTAGAGGCAATCGGCGCGGCGTTCGGAACGTTCTCGCGCATCCCCGTCCCGAAATCGGCCTGGACCGATTTCGGGTCAACCCATGCGCTTGCCGCGTTTCCCCTGGTGGGCCTGGCGGAGGGCTTCCTCATGACGGTGTGGGGGCATGTGGCGAACCTGCTCGACGTGCCTGCGACCATCGTCGCGGCCGTGCTCTTGGCGCTGCCTGTGGCGGTGACGGGAGGCATCCACCTAGACGGGCTCTGCGACACCTCCGATGCGCTTGCAAGTTGGGCCCCGCGCGAGCGAAAGCTCGAGATCATGCACGACCCGCGGGCGGGCGCCTTCGGGGTCATCGGTGTTGTTGTGTACCTTATTCTGCAGTTTTCCCTGTTCACCGCGCTGCCGCTTACGGCGGGGGCGTTCCTCGCGCTTCTGTGCTCGCTCGTGTTCTCCCGCTCGCTTTCGGGGCTCGCCGTTGAATGCTGGCCTGCCGCGCGGGCGGACGGCATGGCCGCGGGGCTCTCGCCTGCGAAGAAGCGCGCGGCGATCGTCGTGCCGCTTTGCGCTTTCGCTGCGGCTTCGGCTGCAGGGATGGTCGCGTGCGTTCAGGCCGTCGGCGCCCTTATGGCGGTGGCGGGGCTTTTGGCGCTCGCGTGGTACCGCCATGTTGCTCTGTCCCGCTTCGGCGGGGTGACGGGGGATTTGGCCGGATGGTTTCTGCAATGGGCCGAGCTCGCGATGCTTGCCATGCTGGTGGTGGGGGGCATGCTCCTATGATGCTCGTGGTAGGTGGCGCGCATTCGGGGAAGAGGACCTTCGTGCGCGAAAAGCTCGGGTTCGCGGCGGACGATTTCGTCGACGCGGCGCAGCTTGCGGAGGGCGGCGTGCCCGCGGCTTTTGCCGGCCGCGTCGCATACCATGCTGAGGAACTCGTACGCGCGCTCGACGCTGACCGGGCGCTCGAGCGGCTGATCGGCTTCGACGCAGTGATTCTGCCCTTGGTCGGCTCGGGGGTCGTCCCCATGCGTGCGGAAGACGCCCAATGGCGCGAGCGCGCGGGGCGCCTGGGATGCGCGCTCGCTGCGCGCGCTGACGTCGTCGTGCGCATGACGTGCGGGATTCCCCAGGTCATCAAAGGAAACCTTGCCGATGCGCCTCGAGGGACGCAGGGCGCGGGCGCGCCTTTGGAAGTCGTCTTCGTGCGCCATGGTGCCACGGCGGGCACGGAAGACCATCGCTACAGCGGGGCGGGCACCGACGAGCCCCTGTCGAGCGCGGGCGAGCGCGCTTTGCGCGACCTCGCGTGCTATCGTGACGCGTTCCGTGTTATCACGAGCGGCATGGCCCGCACCGACCAGACGGCGCGCATCCTCTTCCCGAACGCGGAGCTTATGGCGTGCCCCGGTCTGCGCGAGATGGATTTCGGCGACTTCGAGGGGCGAAGCGCTGCCGAGCTTAAAGAGGATGCGCGCTACCGCGCCTGGGTAGACTCCTGGTGCGAGACGCGCTGCCCGCATGGCGAGGGCAAGAGCGATTTCACCCGCCGCGTCGTCGCGGCGTTTCGGGAGGCGTGCAAATCGGAGCGCGCCCAGGGGAGGGGGCGCGCCGTCTTCGTCGTTCACGCGGGTACCGTGAAAGCGCTGCTCTCCGAGCTTGCTGTCCCGAAAATGGGATACTTCGACGTGCATACCGAGCCGGGCGGCGCATGGGCCGCCACCTGGGATGGGCGCCGCCTTCGCGACGTTCGCCCCGCTTCGGGGGGCGATGCCCGGTGATGACGATTCTTGCCGTCGCCGCCGGGTTCGCGGCCGACCTTGCCTTCGGCGACCCGCGCTGGCTTCCCCATCCCGTCGTCGCCATGGGGCGCGCGATCACGTGGGCCGAAGGCCGCCTGCGGGGCGCATTCCCGCAAACGTCCGCGGGCATGCGCGCCGCAGGGCTTGTGCTCGCCGTGGCGCTTCCGCTTGCGTGTGGGCTTTTGACCTGGGGAATCCTGCATGTTTGCGGCATGGTTCACTCCGGCTTGCGCTTCGTGGCCGAGGCATGGGCGAGCTATCAGATTCTCGCGGCATGCGAGCTGCGCCGCCAGAGCCTGGCCGTGGCCCGCGCGTTCTCGAAGGGCGGCCTTGTCGCGGCGCGCGAAGCCGTCGGGCTCATCGTGGGACGCGACACGTCTGTTCTCGACGAGCGGGGCGTCGCGCGCGCCGCCGTGGAAACGGTGGCGGAGAACGCGAGCGACGGCGTCATCGCGCCGCTTTTCTACCTTATGATCGGGGGTGCGCCCTTGGGCATGGCGTACAAGGCGGTGAACACGCTCGACAGCATGGTGGGCTACAAAAACGAGCGCTACATCGACTTCGGCTGCGCCTCGGCGCGCCTCGACGATGCGCTGAACTGGATTCCCTCGCGCTTATCGGCCCTGCTCATGATCGCCGCGTGCCCGATCGTCGGGCTCGACGCGCGCGGGGCGGCGCGCATCTGGCGCCGCGACAGGCGTCGCCATGCGAGCCCGAACGCGGCGCAGACCGAGTCGGCGTGCGCGGGCGCGCTCGGGCTGCGCCTGGCAGGACCCGCGGTGTATTTTGGCAAGCTCGTTGAGAAACCGACGATAGGCGACGCGTCCAGCGAAATCGAGTGGGGCGACATCGCCCGGGCGACAAGGCTCATGCTCGCCGCGTCCGTATGCGCGCTCGTCGTCTTCGGTGCCGCGCGCGCGGCGGTCGTGCTCGCCGTGGGGGCGATGGCATGAGGGAAGACCACGTCGCCCCCCGGGCTGCCGGGGGAATCCTGCGCGCCCGTACGCATGGGGGCAGCGCGCAATCGCTCGGCATCGCTTGCGAAGGGGGCGCCTCCGACCTCATTGACTTCTCGGTGAACGTGAATCCGGCAGGCCCCTCGCCGCGCGCCGTCGCCGCAGCTTGCAAGGCGCTTTCTCGAATCGACGCCTACCCCGATAGGGAAAGCCTCGCCCTCGTTCGCGCGCTAGCGCGCGACCAGGGCATTCCCGAAGATACTATCGTCTGCGGCGCGGGCGCGTCCGACATCATCTGGCGGCTCGCCGCGGCGGTGCGCCCGAAACGCATCGTCGTGTGCGCGCCGACGTTCTCTGAATATTCGGAGGCGGCATCGTACTACGGCGCATGCGTGCAGGAGTTCCCGCTCTCCGAAGCGGACGACTTCGACGTGCCCGCCTCCTTCGCCCGCGCGATCGAGGGGCCGGGAGACGTGGCGTACCTCTGCAATCCGAACAACCCGACGGGGCGCCTCGTCGACCCCAGCGTGATCGAGGCCGCGGCTTGCCGCTGCGAGCAGGCGGGCGCGCTGCTCGTCGTGGACGAGTGCTTCCTCGGATTTGCGCCCGACGCCCGCGAAAGGAGCGTGGCCGCACGCGCCGCGTGTTCGCGCCATGTGGCCGTGCTCTCCGCGTTCACCAAGCTCTACGGAATGGCGGGGTTGCGGTTGGGATATCTGATCAGCGGAAACGCCCAACTCATCGAGGGGATTCGCCGGGCGGGGCAGGCGTGGCCCGTCTCCTCGGTCGCCGAGGCCGCGGGTATCGCCGCCCTGGAAGACGTCGAATACGTCTCGCGCACGCGCGATGTATTGGAGGGCGAGCGAGCGTGGCTTTCCCACGAGCTCTCCTCGCTCGGGCTTTCCGTCGTGCCGTCGGATGCGAACTTCCTTTTAGTCCGCACGCCGGCGAAAGACATCCCCGAGCGCCTGTATGATCAGGGGGTTTTGGTCCGCACGTGCGACTCGTTTTCGGTACTGTCCCGTTTCTGGTGCCGCGTCGCGGTGCGCACGCGCAAGGAGAACGCCCGGCTTGCGATGGCGTTCAGCCGCGCGCTTCGGGCGGAAGGCGCATCGGGCGAAGGCGAACCCGACGAACGGGGCGGCGCTTCTTTCAGCGGCGCTATGGCGGGCGCGGATGGCCGAGGCTCGGCGAAGGAGGTCGATACCCGTGGGTAGGGCCAAGCCCATCATGATCCAGGGCACCATGTCGAACGCGGGGAAGAGCCTGCTCGCGGCGGGGCTGTGCCGCGTGCTTTCGCAGGACGGCCTGCGCGTGACTCCCTTCAAGAGCCAGAACATGGCACTCAACAGCGGCGTCACGGCCGACGGGCTCGAGATGGGGCGCGCCCAGATCATGCAGGCCGAGGCGTGCGGCATCGCGCCCGACGTGCGCATGAACCCCATCCTGCTCAAGCCCGAAAGCGGCCACCGAAGCCAGCTCATCGTGGCCGGCAAGGCGCAGGGAGCCTTCGCTGCGAGGGACTACTTCGCGCGAAAGAAGGCGCTCATGCCGCAGATTTTGGAGGCGTTCGATTCGCTCGCGGAGGAAAACGACGTCATCGTCATCGAGGGCGCCGGCAGCCCCGCCGAAATCAACCTTGCCGAAAACGACATCGTCAACATGGGGCTCGCGCGCGCCGTGTCCTCCCCCGTGCTGCTCGCGGGCGACATCGACCCGGGCGGGGTGTTTGCCCAGCTCTACGGCACGGTCGCGCTCCTTGCGCCCGAGGACCGCGCGCTTTTGCGGGGGCTTGTGGTGAACAAGTTCCGCGGCGATGTGGAAATCCTGCGCCCGGGTTTGGCCCCGCTCGAGAAGATGTGCGGGGTTCCCGTCGTGGGGGTCGTGCCGTATCTTACGCTCGACCTGGACGACGAGGACTCGCTCGCGCCGCGCCTATCTGCCCGCGAGGCGCGCGGCGTCATCGACGTCGCCGTCGTGCGCCTTCCGCATCTGTCGAACTTCACCGACTTCGACCCGCTTTCGCGCGTGTCCGGCGTGGGCGTGCGCTACGTTTCCTCGACGACCGATCTGGGCCGACCCGACCTGGTGGTGCTTCCCGGCTCGAAGACTACGCTCGACGACGCGCGCTGGCTTGCGGCTAGCGGCATCGGAGCCTGTGTACGCGCGCTTTCGGGCGCGGGCACGCCGGTGCTCGGCATATGCGGAGGCTACCAGCTTTTGGGAGACGAGCTTTCCGACCCGCACGGCAGGGAAGGCGCTGGCACCGCGCGCGGGCTCGGGCTCATCCCTGCAAGTACGGTGTTCAAGGAGGAAAAGCGCCTTGCCCAGTCGGAGCTGCGCATCACGGGCGCCCAAGGCGCGTTCTCGGCGTGGAACGGCATGACGGCGCGCGGGTACGAGATTCACGACGGCGAAACGACCGTCTCCTGCGCCCCTGCGGGCACGATTGGCGGCAAACCAGAAGGCGCGGCCTGCGGAAACGTGTTCGGAACCTATCTCCACGGCCTGTTCGACGAACCGGGGGTGGCGCTCGCCCTCGCTCGCTCGCTCGCGCGCATGCGCGGCCTGCCCGAGAGCGTCGTGGGTGCTGCGGGCGCGGCGTCCGCGGCCGATCACCGTGCGCGCGAGTTCGACCGCCTGGCCGACGTCGTGCGCGGGGCGCTCGACATGGAGTATGTCTACCGCATTATCGAGGAGGGCGTATGATCCACGTGTATCATGGCGACGGCAAAGGCAAGACCACGGCGGCGATGGGCCTCGCCCTTCGCATGCTCGCTGCAGGCCGCCGCGTCGTCGTCGTGCAGTTCCTGAAAGACGGCGATAGCGGGGAGGTGCGCCTGCTCGCCGAGCATTTCGGCGTGCCCGTGTTCGCGGGGAAGGCGTCGGACAAGTTTACCTGGTCGATGACGTCGGAAGAACTTGCCGCGACGTGCGAGCTGCACGATGGGAACCTCGCTTCCGCGCTCGCCGAGCTCGAGGGCGCGCAGGAGGGGCTGCTCGTGCTCGACGAGGCGCTCGACGCGCTTTCGAAGGGGCTTGTCGACGAGGCGCTCGTGGACCGCGCGCTCGATATGTCCGCGTGCGGCGTCGAAGTAGCGCTCACCGGGCGCGCGCCTTCCCGCAAGATCGTGGAGAAGGCCGACTACATAACCGAGATGCGGTGCGAGAAACACCCCTACGAGCAGGGGATATGTGCAAGGGAAGGAGTGGAGTACTAGATGGATTCCAAGGAGATGGCGCCCGGCGACATCGAGCGGCGCAGCTTCGAGATCATCACCGAAGAGCTCGGCGGCCGCACGTTCCCGCCGCTCGAAGAGCCCGTCGTGAAGCGCGTCATCCACACCACTGCAGACTTCTCGTACGCCGATTCCCTCGTGTTCACCCATGACGCCGCGCACTGTGCGCTCGACGCACTGCGCGCAGGGGCCACGGTGCTCACCGACACGAACATGGCGCTCGCAGGCATAAGCAAGCCCGCGCTCGAGAAGCTCGGCTGCAAGGCCGTGTGCTACATGGCCGACCCTGATGTCGCCGCGGCTGCGCGCGCCGCGGGCACGACTCGCGCCGTTGCGAGCATGGACAAAGCTTGCGACATCGAGGGTCCGCTCATCGTGGCCGTCGGCAACGCTCCCACAGCACTTCTGCGCCTCGCCGAGCTCATGGACGCGGGGAAGATCGCGCCCGCGCTCGTCGTTGGGGTGCCGGTCGGGTTTGTGAACGTGGTCGAGGCGAAAGAGGAGTTACTCGCGCGACGCGTGCCGGCCATCGTCGCGAGGGGTCGCAAGGGCGGCTCGACCGTGGCGGCCGCCATTATGAACGCGCTGCTCTACCAGATCACGCGCCCAGGCGGCCCGAAGTGACGGCGCCCGCATCCGCGCCGGCGCTGCGCATCTTCGCCGGCACCACCGAGGGCCGCCTTCTGTGCGAATGGGCGAGCGGGGCGGGCATCCCCGCCCGTGCCTACGCGGCAACCGAGTACGGAGGCGAGCTTTTGGGCGAGCTTCCGGGCATCGAGGTGCATGCGGGCAGGCTCGACGAGGCCGACATGGAGCGCGAGCTTTCCGGCGCGCGCATCGTCGTCGACGCCACGCACCCCTTCGCTACGCTCGCAAGCGGCAACATCCGGGCCGCTTCGCTCGCCGTGGGTGCACGATGCCTGCGCCTTGCGCGCCCGGCCGAGGCGCTGCCCAAAGGCGTCGTGTCGGTCGCGTCGATCGCCTGCGCGGCGCGCTTTCTCTCCGAGAACCCGGGTCGCGCGCTTCTCACGACGGGGAGCAAGGAGCTTGCTCCCTACACGCGCGTCGCCGATTTCGCGGAGCGCTTCTTCGTGCGTGTGCTCCCGCTGCCCGGTGCTATAACGAAGTGCATCGACGCGGGGTTTTCGCCGTCGCACGTCATCGGCATGCAGGGGCCCTTCACCCGCGAGCTCAACGAGGCGATGCTTCGGCAGGTGGGCGCCCAGTGGCTTGTGACCAAGGACTCGGGAACCGTAGGCGGCACGGCCGAGAAGATCGCCTCCGCGCGCGACGTGGGAGCGCGCTGCATCGTGGTCGCCCGTCCCGCCGAGGGAGGCGGGGCCCTTTCGCTTCGGGAAGTGGAAGACGCGCTCTTACGGGAGTTCGCGCGCTAGGCGCTTGCCGCGCCTAGCGCGCGAACTCCCGCCCGCGAGGAGGAGCGCCCCGAGCAAGCTCGACCCGTACAAGCCCGTCATCCATCAATAGCTCGAGGACGACGCCCAGAACTGGCGCAAACAGCTCTTCAATAAGTTGCGGTGAAATAGTGTCTGTTTTTGCTGCTAGATAGCATATTCAGTCCCTAATTCACCGCAACTTGTTGGTGGTGGCTTACTGGTAGCGTAGGCACTCCACCGGGTTGAGCTTTGCCGCGCGGCGAGCGGGGTAGAAGCCAAAGATTACGCCGATGCCGACGGAGACGGCGAAGGCCAGCAGCACCGTGGCGATTGAAAAGCTCGGTGTGATTTGCCCGCTGGCGCCGAGCTCGCTGAGAACCCCTGATCCTGCGGCAAACATCGCGAGGCCCCAGGCCAGCAGATAGCCAATCAGGACACCCAGCAGGCCACCGGTGACGCACAGTGCCGAGGATTCGGCCAAAAACTGAGAGGTGATATCACGTCGGCTTGCACCAAGCGCGCGGCGAATACCGATCTCGCGGATGCGCTCGGTCACGTTGGTGAGCATCATATTCATAATGCCAATACCGCCCACGAGCAGCGAAATGCCGGCAACCGCTCCCATGATGAGCGAGAAGGCGTCCATAAAGGAATTGAGGGAGTCGATAGCGCTTTTCATGGAGCTTACCGATACGCTATCGTACTCGTCGTCCTTCGAGATGCCCTTTATGCTACGCACCTTGGACTCGATGGTCTTGCAGAGCCTATCCATATCCGTGCCTTCGGCGGCGAGCGCCGTCACGCTCGGAAACGACGGATTGTCATCGCCGTAGAGCTCGGCGATCGCGGCCCGTGGCATGTACAGGTTCAGCGAACCCATGGATTCGTTGCCACCATCGATAACGCCGACAATTTGCACTTCTCCGCTCGACACCTTGATGGTCTTGCCGAGTGCGTCCTGTTCGTTACCGTACAGCTGCTCGGCACCGCCGCGGCCGATGAGCGCCACGCGCGCACCGGATTTTGACTCGATACCGTTGTAGGTGCGCCCTGCGACGATCTTGCTGGCGCCCACGGCATCGAGCATGTCGCTATCGACGCCGTGTGCCATGACGGTATAGCTTTTATCCCCGACCTTGTACTCGGAATAGGCGCTATCGACGATGCCGATCTGCTCAATCTGCGGCACCAGTTTGCGAAGCTTTTCCACATCCGAATCGGTGAGTTCTTGGGACGAATAGATCTCTACCATGCGGGCTGCATTGAGGCCCAGGCTGTTGACCAGGCTGTTTTGGATGCCGCCGATGAGCGAAGTCATGGCGATGACCGAGGCGATGCCAATGACGATGCCAAGGATGGTGAGCAGGCTGCGTCCCTTGTTGGCCTCGAGCGAGTGAAGGGCTTCTTGGACAAGATCGCGGGTGCTCATGCCTTCGCTCCTTTCGGCTGATTGGTGGTTGCAGAAATCGCGGGCAGGTTGTTGACGGCCCCTCGTAACGTATTCGGTGTATGCGCGACATATGCGCCGTCATGGATTCGCCCGTCACGGATGGTTACGGCTCGATCGGCCTCGGCGGCGATGCCGGGGTCATGCGTGATGAGTACGATGGTCTTGCCGCGTTTCTGGAGCTTGTGGAAGGTTTCCATGACGAGCGCTCCAGTGGCGGAGTCCAGGTTTCCCGTCGGCTCGTCAGCCAAAATGATAGGCGGATCGTTGACGAGGGCACGTGCGATGGCGACACGCTGCATCTGGCCGCCCGAGAGCTCGGATATGCGGTGGTCCCAGTGGTCGACGGGCAGCGTGACGGCCTGCAGCGCGTGCACGGCGCGCATTTCGCGCTGGCTACAGGGTACGTTGGTGTAGGCCAGCGGCAGCATGACGTTTTCGATAACCGACAGGCGCGGCAGCAGGTTGAAGCTCTGAAAGACAAAGCCGATGCTCAGGGCGCGGACTTCGGTGAGCTCGTCATCATCGAGCTCGGCCACGTTGAGCCCTTGCAGGTAGTAGTCGCCCGCCGTCGGCTTATCCAGGCAACCTAGGATGTTCATGAGCGTTGATTTGCCCGAGCCCGAGGGGCCGGTAATGGCGACGAACTCGCCGGGATCTACCGCCAGGCTCACGTTGTGCAAGATGTGGGCGCAACCCGCTTCGCTCTCAAAGATGCGGTGCACGTTGCGGATGTCGATGACGGGACGCATTACTTGCCCTCGTCGGCAGGCATGTTGTCGCCGCCGTCTGCCGTCATGCCTGTGCCGGTATCCGTCACGATGGTGTCGCCGTCGCGTAGCTTGGTAACCGGGACGTCTGGATTGATCTCGTTGCCCTGGTCGTCGCGCTTGACCTGCGTCTTACCGACAACAGCCTCGTTGTCGTTTTGCGTCACGACGGTCACCTTCACGCGGCGCGTCTTTTTACCCTCCGAATCGGTGGCCAAATTGACGTAATAGTGCTCGCCATCTTCGGTCATCAGCGCCATGGTCGGCACCATCACCACGTCGTCGAGCTTTTCGGTCACTACCGAGACCTCGGCAGTCATACCCGGCTTAAGGCGACTGTCAGGTGCTTCGATGAGGATGTCGACGTTAAAGGTCACGCTGCCGCCGCTCCCGGAGGAGGAGTCGGAGTTTGCCACCGAGGCGATAGCCGTGACGGTGCCCTGGCTCACGATATCGGGAAACGCGGGATAGGTCACGTTGGCGCTCTGGCCCACGGCGATCTTGGCGATATCCTTTTCGCCCACCTGAACCGTTACCTTCATCTTGGAGAGGTCGGCGATCTGCATGCACTGCTTGCCGCCGCTCGTATCGCTTTCGCCCATGATCATGCCGCCTGTTACCGTAGCGCCCACCTTGGCGTTGAGCTCCACGATGCTGCCCGAGCTCGGCGCCGTAACCGTGCGCCCGGCGGCCTTGGCGTTCGCCTGATCGAGGTTTGCCTGGGCCGATGCGAGGCTGCGCTGTGCGGCCGATACGGTGTTCGTGTCGGCGGACCCAGCGGAGGCGCCTGCCGCTGCGGCGGAAGCTCCATCGACGTCCGTCGTTGGGGTGGCCTGCGCGGAAGCTGCGGCTTTCTGAGCGTTGGCGAGGTCTTCTTGAGCGGCTGCTACTGCACGCTGCGCCTCGGCAACGTTGCGATCGAGCTCGTCGTTTTTAATGGTCATGAGCACGTCGCCCTCGTTGACGGATTGGCCTGCCTGCACGTTGATCGAATCGACCGTGCCGTCGACAGAAGGGGAGACCACTGAGGACGAAATGGGTTTGAGCTGGCCTTTCGCTTCGACCGTTGTGGTAAACGTGCCCTCGGTCACCATGTCGGTCACAGGCCCGCTGGCGCCCTGCGGCTGCGCATTGATAACCAGGGTTGCGACAATGGCAATGAGTGCGATGGCACCCACGACGCCGGCGGCAATACCGCGTCGAATCAGCTTTTTGCGCCGACGCTCGGCACGCTTTGCCTTGAGCTTTGCATAGGCTTCTTCATCGGAGATATCGGTCGAATCGTCGAGACTCGTTTGGGGCTGCTTGGTGTCTGCAGCGCTGATAATCGGCAGGGTCTCGGTGGCATCTTGGGGCATGCGAACGGAATCGTCAGGACCCGGATTGATCGTGGGGACCTTGGACATAGCGTCTCCTTTATCGATATGGCTCCGATAAGTATATACGCCCGTCGCGATAGGCGGGCGTATAGAAGTTGCGGATGACGGTACTGTAAGTTTTGTCGCCGTGCTGTTTACTTGTTGTAGACGTTAGCTGCGTTACGAGTGCACGACCACGCAGAGGCCGACTTTGATGCGCTCGTGGAGCGACTTGGCATCGGCCAGACGCAGGTTGATACAACCGTGGCTACCGCACCACTTGTACGATTCGGCGTTATCGAAGCTCTTGTCGTTTTGCCAGGTGGCGTCGTGGAATCCGACCATATTGCCCTCGAACGGCATCCAATAGCTGACCGGGCTCTCGTATTTGGGCTTGCCGGTCTCGGGGTCCTTGGCACCGATAAGCTTGCTGGCGCCATTGTTGCTGTTGATCTGCCATACGCCCTCGGGGGTGGCATCCTCTCCCGGCTTGCCAGAAATAAAGTTGGCCTCCCAAACGATATTACCGTTCTCGTCATAGTAGCGCGCGTGTTGCTCGGACAGATCGACGTCGATATACGCCTTCCAGTCGGGCTCTCCCTTTGCGGTAAAGGTGTCGGCCTTCTGGGAGTACTTGATCTCGATTTCGCCGGTCTGCTTGTTGTTAATGGCGTCCTCGACCTGCTTGGCGAGCGAGCTGCTGTCGATGGACCAACCAAAGTCACCGCCTTCAACGGCACACTGCTTGCCATCGGCGCGCGTCCACCAGCGAGTGGAGCCCACGGTATTAAAGCCGTTGGCGAGCTCGGCTGCCCAGCTGCTGATCTGCGACGTATCGAGCGTGGGGTTGGCCGGATCGGCAAAGCTGATCCACTGCAACACGGAGCTGCCATCAACCTTGCCGGCATCCTCGCCGTTGAGCTTGAGGGTCACGTTGACGCCCAAGAAGTTGTTGGCGGCATCGCATGCGGCCTGAATCTGATCATCGGTCAGCGTTCCATTGAGCGGCTCATAGGCATCGTTGCCGAGCTTGGAAAGATCTACGGTCTCGGCCAGCGAGGCAAGCTCGAGCTCGGCATACTTAATGACATGCTCGCGGTTGAGTTTTTCGTTGGAGCGCGCCTTCTCGACGGTAAACTTGCCGGCCTGCTCGTCATAGGAGCTATTGGCCTCGAACGCGCCCGAACGCCCCTCGTTAAACTCGTCGATGGCGGCGCCCAGATCCTTCTCAAACTGCTTTTGGTCAAAGGTGTCGGAGAGCATGGACAGGTCGACGTCTTGATCAAGATCGACTTCGTTGGAGCTAGCGGTTGTTTTGGTCTTGCCGCTTAAGGATTCTACAAGGCGAACCGGCCATACAATGGCTTCGTTGCGGCTGATAATCTCTTTTGCGGCAGCTTCGCCGTCGACAATGGGCTCATCGGACTCGGGCTGATAGGTCCAGCTAAAGTCATCGCCTGTCACGGTGAGCTTATAGTGCTTCCAAGCCGAGTTGACCTTGGTGGCGGCAGACGAAGCGTTGGAGAACGAGACATCGACGCCGGCGATAGTGGTGTTGGGGTAGGCTACCTGCGAAAACGCTACGACGCCTACGATATAGACAATGACGATAAGACCCAGGACGACAAAGAGCGTCGTCTTTTTGCCCGACTTATTGTTCTCGGCGGGTTTGCGTGCGGGGCCGCGATCGCCTCGAGCGTGCGTGGGGGGCTGCTTGGGCGCATTGCCATTTGCCTGGCGCTGCTGATGCTGCTTGTTCGGACGTTGGGAAACGTTTGCCGCACCTCGCTGCTGACCGCGGCTCGGCGCGATAGGACGCGGCGACTGAACGCCGCCTGTGTGCCTGCTCGGCTGCTGCGGATCGGGAATCAGTTGAGTTCGATCGTTTTGCGACATCGTATGCATATCCTTCGAATTTCGCCTTGCGGCTCATCGTGTTTTTACTGGGCTTGCATTATAGCGATTACCCAGTTGTTTGTGGTATGGAAACGGTGGCATTCAAAAGAGGTGGGACATTTGTCCCACCTTCGAGTCGTTCTTTGTCGCTATCCGCACACACCGCATTTTGCACAGGCCGAAAGTGCGGCCGGAGCCTGCGCGATGCCGCCCTTTGCCGTCTCGCGCAGCGTGACCGGCAACGCGTGGCCCACCGAAAGCATGACGTGTGCCATCTGGTCAAACGGCACCAGGCTCTTAATGCCGGCGAGGGCGAGTTGTGCGGAGCTAAAGGCGGCTGCCACGCCGATGGCGTTGCGGTTTTGGCAGGGCACCTCCACGAGGCCACCGACGGGGTCACAAACGAGGCCCAGCAGATTACTCAGCGCGATGGAACTGGCGTCGAGCGCCTGCTCGGGTGTGCCGCCGAGCATCTGCACTAGCGCGGCGGCGGCCATGGCGGCCGCACTTCCGACCTCGGCCTGACAGCCGCCCTCGGCGCCGGCAACGCAGGCGCTCGTGGTGAGGTTGAGGCCGATGGCGGCGGCGCAATAAAGGGCATCCATGACCTGCTCGTCGTCCAGCTGCAAATGGTCTGCGAGCGCCAGCACGCAGCCGGGCACAACGCCCGCGGATCCTGCCGTCGGAGCTGCGACAATCACGCCCATGGTGGCGGAGCGCTCGAGTACGGCCATGGCGCGGGCCACGGCGTCGGTCTGGACGGCGCCCATCAGGCTTATGCTCAGATCGTTTCGGCTGGTGGCATCGACAAGCTTTGCCTCGCCGCCGATGAGGCCGCCGAGCGAGCGCTGTGGATTGGAAATGGGGGCTGTGGTCTCTTCGCGCATGACGTCGAGTACGCGGCGCATGGCGGCGATAGCGTGTGCCTCGCCGGTCAGACGTGCCTCGCGCACGGCCATGACGGCGCCGATGTTGAGCCCCAGTTCTTCGCACGCATTGAGCAGCTGCTCGCCGTCGTCGAAGATTTCCTTTGCCGAGACGCCGGGGGAGAGCGACGAGGCAGAACCGGGGAGCTCGATAAAGGTCGCGTAATCGACATTGTCGAGCTTGCGGAGCATGGGGACGACGGTGTCGTCGGGGGCGCCGTCGGTCTCAAAGACGGAGTAGGCCTGGCCGCCCACTTCGGTGCGGTAGGTGCGGCAGAAGGCGATGTTCACATGGGCGTAGGCGAGCAGGTTGGTGAGCGCTGCGAGCACGCCGGGGACGTCCTGGTGCGCCACGAAGAGCGTGGAATACATGCCCGAGATGTCGACGCCGACGCCGTTAATGCGGCTGATGCGCATCTTGCCGCCGCCCAAGCTCTCGCCGCGGACCTGCGCCGTGGCGCCCGTGGCGTCGACCATATCGATGTCGACGGTGTTGGGGTGGATGGAGGCGTCGTCGCCCTTGATGTCAAAGTGATATTCGAGGCCCTGCTCACGTGCGAGGTCAAAGGCCTGCTTGATGTTCTCGTCATCGGTGTCGAGGCCCAGAATGCCCGCGACGAGCGCGCGGTCGGTGCCGTGGCCGCGGTAGGTGTGGGCGAAGGAGTTCCACAGGCCAAAGGTGACTTTGGTGATGCGGCCCTCGAGCAGGCTGGCGGCAACTTGGGCGCAGCGCAGGGCGCCGGCGGTGTGCGATGAGCTGGGGCCGACCATGACGGGCCCCAAAATCTCGAATGCCGAGGTCGTAGCTAGTGTTTGCGGCTTGCCTGCCATATGCGCTCCTGTTCTATCCCGTCGTCCCGAGGGACGGGGCATAAGGTCGCCTGCTCGGACAGTCCTGACTCGCACGGAGAGCACATTAAGTGCTCTCCGGCTCGTGCGGAACTCGCGATCGACCTTATGCCCCGCCCCTCGGGACTAAGGATACATGGTTGGAGTTGCTAGATGGCAAAATTCATTAGCTGGGGACGCAGCGTAGACTCATATCGAAGCATCTTCACCACCGGATTAATAAAAAAGAAGTACCGCTTGGGGGCGGTACTTCTTTTGAAAGCGTGTGCGTGTTGTGACCTTGGTGGTTCCCAATTACAGGCCACAGGCTGCTTTGAGTTCTTCGACTCGGTCGGTATTCTCCCAGGTGAAGTCGGCGTCTTCGCGGCCGAAGTGGCCGTAGGCTGCCGTCTTCTCGTAGATCGGTCGACGCAGGTCCAGGTCGCGGATGATCGCGCCCGGGCGCAGGTCGAAGGTCTTCTCGACGGCCTCGACGATCTTGTCCTCGGCAACATGCGCGGTACCGAAGGTGTCGACCATGATTGAGAGGGGCTTGGAAACGCCGATGGCGTAGGCAAGCTCGACTTCGCAGCGGTCGGCCAGACCGGCGGCGACCACGTTCTTGGCGACCCAGCGCGCGGCATACGCGGCGGAGCGGTCAACCTTGGTGCAGTCCTTGCCGCTAAAGGCGCCGCCGCCGTGACGGCCGTAGCCGCCGTAGGTGTCGACGATGATCTTGCGGCCGGTGAGGCCCGTGTCGCCCATGGGGCCGCCCACGACAAAGCGACCGGTGGGGTTCACGTAGATGTCCGCGTTGTCCCACGGCATGTTCTCGGCGGCCATGACCGGGGTGATGACGTGTTCGATGAGGTCGGCCTTGATCTTGCCCATGTCCTCAATCTCGGCGGCGTGCTGCGTGGAGATGACGATGGTCGTGACCTCCACGGGCTTACCTTCCTCGTAGCGCACCGTGACCTGGGTCTTGCCGTCGGGGCGCAGGTAGGGCAGGGTTCCGTCATGGCGCACGGCAGCCAGGCGCTCGGCCAGGCGGCTTGCCAGGTAGTGCGGCATGGGCATGAGGGTCTTGGTCTCGTTGGAGGCATAACCGAACATCATGCCCTGGTCGCCGGCGCCGATCAGGTCGATCGGGTCGGTGGTAGCGCCGGTCTGGGTCTCGAAGGACTCGTCAACGCCCTGGGCGATATCGGGCGACTGCTCGTGGATGAGGCTCATAACGCCGCAGGTGTCGCAGTCAAAACCGAACTTGGCGCGGTTGTAGCCAATGCGGCGGATGACGCCGCGGGCGATTTCCTGTACGTCGACGTAGGCCTGGGTGCGAATTTCGCCGGCAACGATGACGGTGCCGGTGGTCACGAGGGTCTCGCAGGCGCAGCGGACGTTCTCCACGTTGGCAGGAACGCCGTTGGGGGCGATGTAGCCCTGCTCCTGGAGCTCTATTTCTTTGGCGAGGATTGCGTCGAGGACGGCGTCGCTGATCTGGTCAGCGATCTTATCGGGATGACCTTCGGTCACCGACTCCGACGTAAAAACAAAGGACCCGTGTTGGGGTGGAATGGAACGAAGTTCTTCTGACATGATTGTCCTTTCAAAAACGTGTCCCGGCGACCGTTACCATTCCGCCGGGCTCTCTATGCAAGGGCACATCATAGCGCGTAAATCAAACATTCACACCCTTTCCGCACCCACTCATTGGGGACAGACTTAAATGACCAGTCGGGTGCTCATTGGGTAGTCATTTAAGTCTGTCCCCAATGAGTGGGTCGGTGCCCTTTGTGCGGAGGTTGCTTTGTTGCTTTATACTGATGCGGTTAGACATCCATCCTGCAATCGAGGAGATTTCCATGGCATCAGACGTTCGCGTCCGCTTTGCACCCTCACCGACGGGCAAGCTGCACATCGGCGGCGCCCGCACCGCTATCTATAACTGGGCTTTCGCCCGTGCTAACGGCGGCACGTTCATCCTGCGCATCGACGACACCGATCCCACCCGCTCCACCGACGAGAACACGCAGATCATCCTGCGCGCCATGCGTTGGCTGGGCCTGGACTGGGACGAGGGTCCCGAGGTAGGCGGCGACTTTGGCCCCTACGCCCAGACTGAGCGCCTGGACCTGTACAAGCAGGCCGCCCAGAAACTTTGGGACGAGGGCAAGGCCTATCCCTGCTTCTGCACCAAGGAGCAGCTCGACGCCGACCGCAAGGCCGCGCAGGAGCGCAAGGACCCCTTCCAGGGCTATCAGCGTCGTTGCCGCGATCTTGATCCCGAGGAGGCCCGCCGCCGCATCGAGGCCGGAGAGTCCTACGTCCTGCGCATCAAGGTGCCCGAGGACCGCGGCGACGTCGTCATCCACGACGCCGTTCACGGCGAGGTGACCTTCGACGCCAAGGAGCTCGACGACTTTGTCATCTTCCGCTCCGATGGCACGCCCACGTACAACTTTGCGACCGTCGTCGACGACGCCATGATGAAGATCACCCATGTCATCCGCGGCGACGACCACCTCTCCAACACCCCGCGCCAGGTCATGGTCTACGAGGCCCTCGGCGCGCCCGTGCCCACGTTCGCCCACATCTCCATGATTCTGGGCGCCGACGGCAAGAAGCTCTCCAAGCGCCATGGCGCCACCTCGGTGGAGGAGTACCGCGACGCCGGCTACCTGTCCGACGCTTTCGTCAACTATCTGGCGCTGCTCGGCTGGTCGCTTGACGGCGAGACCACGATCATCCCGCGCGATGTCCTGGCCAGCAAGTTCTCACTCGACCGCATCTCCAAGAACCCGGCGACCTTCGACCCCAAGAAGCTCGACTGGGTCAATGCCGAGTACATCAACGGCATGTCCGACGCCCAGTTTGCCGACGAGATCATGGTCCCCGAGCTGCACGAGGCGGGTCTCATCGAGGGTAATGTCGAGTACGGCGAGGACTGGATTGACGCGCTTGCCGCCATCGTCAAGCCGCGCACCAAGATGCCAGCCGACGCCGTGACCGTCGCCGCTCCCATCTTCGCTACGGCCGAGACGCTCGAGTATGACGAGAAATCCGTTAACAAGGGCCTGGCTAAGGAAGGCATGGGCGTCATTCTGGATGCCGCCAAGGCCGCGCTCGAGGGCGTGGACAAGTGGACTGCCGAGTCCATCGACGCCGCGCTTGAGCCGCTGCCCGAGCAGATGGACCTTAAGAAGCGCGTGGTGTTCCAGGCCGTGCGCGTCGCCGTCTGCGGCAACATGGTGAGCCCCCCGCTGGGCGAGACCATGGCGCTCGTCGGCCGCGACGACTGCCTGGCACGCATCGACCGCGCCCGCACGATGGCGCTATAGTAGACGCGTAAACGCATGTATCCGAGCCCCGTTCCCCCGAGCGGGGCTCTTGTTTCTGTACCGATGAGTGGGTTGCTGGGACAAAATAATCAGTAGTGTTTGTCCCATGTTCGAGTGACGCAACAAGCTCGACACTCGTATCGGCCATGGGACAAACTCTACTGATTATTTTGTCCCACCCCTTTCAGGTCCGTTCGTTAGAGGTGGTGTATGGCTCAACAACTGTCGCTGTTTGGTTCGCCGGAACCGGAGGAAGCTCCGGTGAAGCCCAAGCCTGCCGCTGCCTCGGCTCAGTCTAAGCCTGCGCCCGAGCCCCCTGCCGCCTACGCGAGCGTGGTCCTCGATATCCCCACCCGTGCGCTGTCGGAACCGTTTGCTTACGGCATCCCCGAGTCCCTTGCCAACGGGGTCCAGGTCGGATCGACAGTCCTGGTCCACTTTGGTAACCGTGCCGCCGCGGGCTATGTCGTCGACATTGCCCCTGAGCTGGGCGACCTGCAGGGCAACAACGCCCTCGACCCCGCACGCATTAAACCCATCGAGGCCATCCTCAGCAAACCGCTCTTTACCGCCGAGGCTGCCCGCATCGCACGCTGGATGAGCCGCGAGTATGTCGCGACGCTTTCCGAGTGCCTGCGCCTGTTTTTGCCCCCGGGCGGCAGCCCGCGTGTGGTCAAGGGCGACGACGATGCGTGGACTGTTGAACGGCCCGCCGTCAAGCCTATCCAAAATCGTTGGGTGATGCTTACGCCCGAAGGCTTTGACTATACGCCGCCCAAGACCGCGGTCCGTCAGCGCCAGCTCATCGAGGCGCTGCAGTGCGGCCCGGTTACGACTCGCGACCTTAATCTTCTCTATAACAGCATGTCGGCGACCATCAAAGCGCTCGAAAAGCGCGGCGTCGTGGTGGTGGAGGAGCGCCGCGCCTGGCGTGGCTGCAGCGAGCAGACCACGCTGTCCTCGGCAAGCGGCAAGGCGCCGGTCTCCCTTACCAACGGCCAGCAACGGGCACTCGCGCAGATTGAGCGCGCCCGTCTGGACGCTCATGGCGACGTGGTGTTGGTCGACGGCGTCACCGGCTCCGGCAAAACCGAGGTTTACCTCTCCGCCATCGAGCGGGTGCTCGCAGCCGGTCGCTCTGCCTGCGTGCTGGTGCCCGAGATCTCGCTGACGGCCCAGACCGTCGGCCGCTTTCGCTCGCGCTTTGGCGAGACGGTGGCCGTTTTCCATTCGCGTCTTTCTGCTGGCGAGCGTCTCGACCAGTGGGATATGGTCGCCAGCGGTGCGGCCCGCGTGGTGGTCGGCGCCCGCTCGGCGCTCTTTTGCCCGCTCAGCGACTTGGGCCTCATCATCATCGACGAGGAGCACGAGACTAGTTACAAGCAGGGCTCCAGTCCGCGCTACCACGCTCGCGAGGTGGCGGCCGAGATGGCGCGCCGCTACCGCTGCCCACTCGTGCTGGGCTCGGCCACGCCTTCTGCCGAAGCGCTCGACCGCTGCCGTCGCGGAACGTACGGCGGTGCCACGTGGACGCGCGTCGAGATGCCCGAACGCCCGGGGCACGCGGTCCTGCCCACGGTTCGCATTGCCGACCTGCGCCGCGAGTTTTCGCACGGCAGCCGCTCAATGTTCTCTAAACCGCTGATGGAAGGCCTGGAGCGCGTTGTAGAGCGGCGCGAGAAGGCCGTGTTGCTGCATAACCGTCGTGGCTTTGCGCCATTCCTGATGTGCCGCGAGTGCGGCTGCGTCCCCACCTGCAACCACTGCTCCACAGCGCTTACGTATCACGAGCGCACGCACACGCTGCAATGTCACACCTGCGGTTCGTCTTGGCGCGTGCAGCCGTATCCCGCGCCCACGAGCCGTTGCCCCAAATGTGGCAGTCGCTATCTGGCAAAAATGGGTCTGGGCACTCAGCAGATCGAGGACGCACTGCGCCAGATGCTTCCCGAGGACGTCGCCATTATTCGCATGGATGCCGATTCCACGCGCGGCAAGGATGCGCACAAAAAGCTGCTCGAGCAGTTCGATGCCTCCGATTGCGCGGTGCTGTTGGGTACCCAGATGATCGCCAAGGGCCTCGATTTTCCCGAAGTCACGCTCGTGGGCGTGGTCAATGCCGACTTCGCCCTCAAGCTGCCGGACTTCCGCGCAGGGGAGCGCGCCTACGATCTGCTGGAGCAGGTCGCGGGCCGTGCCGGTCGCGGCGATCGTCCCGGCGAGGTCATCATCCAGACCTACCTGCCCGAGGATCCGGTCATTCGCGCCGTCGCTAAGCACGACCGTTCGATCTTTACCGACTACGACCTGGACCAGCGCCGCGACGCCCTGTATCCACCGTTCGTGCGTCTGGTCAACATTTTGGTGTGGTCGGCGAACCGAGACGACGCGCAGGACTACATTGGGCGCATTGCAAAGCTCCTTAAGCGCCGCTGGCATGCCGCCGCGCTCGACTTTTTGCGGGCGGGGAGCGCCGTGCCGCAGGTGCTGGGCCCGGCTTCGTGTGTAATCGAGAGAGCCAAGGACCGTTACCGCTTCCATCTGCTTGTGAAGTCGCCGGTAGGGTACCATGTCTCTGATGATATCGACGCCTGCCTCAAAGAGGTAGGCTCCGTGCGCGGCGTGAGCGTGAGCGTTGACGTCGACGCCTATGATTTGATGTAACAACCCGAAAGGATGGCCATGGAAGCCAACGGAATCGTACTGTCGCCCGACCCTCGTCTGCGCCAGGAGTGCGCCGTCATCGAGGAGATCACCCCGGCGATCGAGGCGCTTGCCGAGAAGATGAAGAAGATGATGTTCGACAACGGCGGTTGCGGCCTGGCCGCCCCGCAGATCGGTGAACTCATCCAGCTCGTCACCATCGACTGCGACTACAGCGACAAGAACGACTACGATCCGTACGTGCTCATCAATCCCGTGATTGTGGAGCAGAGCGACCATCTCGTGCCGTTTAGCGAGGGCTGCCTGTCTATCCCCGGCATTAGCTGCGAGATCGAGCGTCCCGACCATGTCGTCGTCGAGGCGTACGACTTGGACGCAAACCTGATTCGCTATGAGGCTTCGGGCGATCTGTTCTGCGTGTGCCTGCAGCACGAGATTGATCACCTGCACGGCAACACCATGTTCGAGCGCCTTAAGCCCATGCAGAGGATCAAGGCAGTCAAGGAGTACCAGGACGCCCTGGCCCGCGGCGCTCGACCGGGCGAGACGGAGTAGGTTAATTGTCCGTCCCTGGGATGGGGCCCACACATATCATCCCGTGCTCAAACATTCTCGCTTTGCTGCGAAACTGCGCGCGGGACGATATGTGTGGGCCCCATCCCAGGGACTACGTTGTCGCTCTTCGTTTCGCCCGAGTGCCGTCGGGCCAGGGAGGGGCGTCTTCGCTGATAGGTGCTTTGTTGGGAGGGCTGCTTTTATGCGGCTCTTTCTTTGTTTTTGGGTATATTTATTTCTGTTGAACTATTCTTGCGGCTGGGCGCGCTTGCGACCAAGAACGCTTTTTTGTAGCCGTCTCGGCTCGTTATTGAGAGGAGACTAACTTTTATGCGTATTGTGTTTATGGGTACGCCTGATTTTGCTGTGCCTTCGCTGACTTCGCTTGTTGAGGCTGGGAATGAGATTGCGCTCGTAATTACTCGTCCCGATGCTGTTCGTGGGCGTGGTAAGAAGCTGGAGCCGTCTCCTGTTAAGGCTAAGGCGCTCGAGCTTGGTCTGCCTGTTGTTGAGGCTAATCGTATGACGCCTGAGGTTGTTGAGGTGCTCCAGGCTGCCCAGGCTGATATTTTCTGTGTGGCTGCCTATGGTTGCATTTTGCCCGATGAGGTGCTGCATATGGCGCCGCTTGGTATTGTGAATGTTCATGCGTCCTTGCTGCCTCGTTGGCGTGGGGCTGCTCCTATTCAGCGTGCCATTCTTGCTGGTGATGAGGTTGCTGGCGTTTCCATTATGCGCATTGGGCATGGCGTGGATACCGGCGCTTATTGCGCCCAGGCGTCTACGTCGGTTTCAGGCAAGCATGCCGAGACACTGACTACGGAGCTTGGCGAGCTGGGCGGCAAACTGCTTGCCGATACACTTCCTTCTCTTGCCGATGGCACCGCCGTGTGGACTGAACAGGATGAGGCGCTCGTTACCCATGCTGCCAAGATCTCCAAGCAAGAGATGCGTCTGGATCCGCAAATGGCGGCGCTTGATTGCGTGCGTCATGTGCTGGCTTCGTCCGATACCGCGCCTGCTCGTTGCGTGATTGCCGGCAAGACCGTGCGTGTGCTCGATGCTGCGGCGGCTGATGTGTTGCTTGGCGAGGGTCAGGTTCTCGTTAAGGCCAAGCGCGTTTACCTTGGCCTTTCCGATGGCTCGGTTGAGTTGCTTGAGGTTAAACCTGATGGCAAGCGTGCTATGGCCGCTTCTGCCTGGGCCGCCGGCCTGCAGTGCGCCGATCTTTCGTGGGGTGTTTTGTCATGAGCAAGCTGTCTCCTGCGCGCAAGCTTGCGCTCGATGTGCTGATGGAGGCCGATCGCCGCGGCATGTATGCGCGCGACGTGCTGTCCTCTCGCGCATCGGCCAAGGCTATTGACCAGCGCGATTCCGCTTTTGCCGCCCGCTTGGCGCTGGGTGTGGCCGCCACGCAGGGTATTTTGGACGAGCTGCTCGATCAGTTTCTTGATAAGCCTAAAAAGGTTGCGCCGCGTGTTCGCATGGCGCTTCGTATATCGGCCTTCGAGATGCTCTACCTGCATACGCCGGGCCGTGTTGCCGTAAGTCAGGGTGTTGAACTGGTTCGTTGCGGTGCTAAGTCCGCCGCCGGCTTGGCCAATGCTGTACTGCATAAGGTTGCGGACAATGTTGAGGACTTTGCTACTGCGTCCGATGTGGATGAGTCTGAGCGACGCTTGGTTCGTCTGTCGCGCCTGATGGGTCTTCCGCGCTGGCTGTGCGCTCGCATTATGGCGTCGTTTGACACGCCAGAGGGTGCGCTTAACTTTGCCGGCAATCTGGCCCCCGCGCCGCTGGCCCTGCATGAGAACGCTTTTGCTTCCAAGCCCGATCCGTATATCCTGCAGCTCGTCGCACCTGTCTTCCCGGGCTGCCATACCCCGGTTGATGCCCAGGTTACCGTTGCTTCGGGTGCGTTTGAGCGTGCTGCCGCGGTGGCATCTGATCTCAACGCGCAACTTATCGCCACAGCTGCCACGCGCCCTGGTAGCTGCCTTGAGATTGGTGCCGGTCGTGGCACCAAGACCTATGTGATGATGTGCCAGGCCAAGCGTACGGGCTATGAGCGTCAGCATACGGCGCTCGATCTGCATGATCGCAAGTGCGATCTGAATCTCGCTCGCCTGCATAAGGCCGGTATTCAGGGCGTTCGTACGGTTTCTGGTGATGCTTGCGAGCTTGATGAGGTGCTCACATCGTTTGATGCCATGCTTGGCGAGCCGGTTAAGTTCGACACAGTCTTTATCGATGCGCCGTGCTCTGGCACCGGAACCATGCGTCGTCATCCCGAGATCCCGTGGCGCCTGACCGAAAAGGATGTGACGGTTGAGCTGCCCAAGCTGCAGCTGACGATGCTCAAGGAAGCCGCTGCGCGCGTGGCTGCCGGCGGCGAGCTCATCTATGCCACCTGCTCGGTCTTTGAAGAGGAGAACGCGCAGGTCGTGGATGCCTTCCTGGCTTCTCCCGAGGGTGCCGGCTTTACCGTGGCGCCGCTCTCTGAAGCGCAGATTCTGCAACTCCCCGAGTTCGATCAGGCCAAGAAGCTCGTATCCGTACGCCAGAACGATCGAGGCCTCTTCCAAAGCGTGCCGGTAAACGCCGATTCCTACGACGGCCACTTCTGCGCCAGGCTGGTCCACAAGTAATTACTACGTTGCGGTGAAATAGGGATTGAATAGCGGCATCTACCCGCCAAAAAGTCCTTATTTCACCGCAACTCATAGAGCCACCTATAGCGCAAAGAATCAGCCCCGCGATCGATGTCGGTCGCGGGGCTGCTTGGTTTCTAGTGGCTGTGCGGGCAGTTGGCGCAGCAGCCGCTCGTGGCGCTGGTGCTGGAGCCGCCGCTTCGCTGGTCGGTGTTGTAGAAACCGCTGCCCTCAAATTTTATGCCGCTGGCTGAGAACGTCTTGGCCGCCGGGGCACCGCAGCTGGGGCACACGACCTCGGGGGTCTCGGACATGGGATGCTCAACCTCAAACACGTTGCCGCAGCTCGAGCACTTGTAATCGTAGCGCGCCATAATACTTCCTTTTCAGCACAAAGCGGGCAGATTACTCTGCCCGCAAAAATTCAAACGTCTGTAACTGTACCCTATATCGGGGGTTTTATCACGCTTCGCCCCAGAATCTATGGTTGTTGCGCAGGAGCCGCGCGGTTTTGCCCTCGGCGGCTGCAATGTCCGCCTCGTCAGCCTGCCAGGTCCAGTTGCCCGTGGTCACGCCCGGCACGTTCATGCGTGCGTCGTCGCCCAGTCCCAGCACGTCCTGCAGCGGCATCATCACCAGGGGAGCGTCGCTTGCCAGTGCGTCGCTCATCAGCTTGGCCGCCACCTCAACACCGCTCGGTTCATCGCCGCCCGCAAAAGAACGCGTACACCAGCCGGCGAGCGTCGACGTGTCGTGCGTCGAGGTGTACAGAATCTTGCCGGGCGTGGGATGCACACCGCAACGAACGTCGTAGTCGCTAAACTCCAGCACGTCCATGCCGGGGAAACCGCAGGTCGATGCCATGGCGCGAACACCGGGCGTCAGATAGCCCAAGTCCTCAGCGATAAAGTTGAGCGGACCCAGCTCGTCATAAGCGGTCTGGAACAGGTCCTTGCCCGGTCCCGCCAACCAGCGACCTTCGGCGCAAGCCTTGCCTGCGGGGATACTAAAGTAACTGTGGAATCCCAGGAAGTGATCCAGGCGCACGCGGTCGTAGAGCGAAAACGCACGACGCAGGCGATCCATCCACCAGCTATAGCCGTTCTGCTTCATGTGGTCCCAGCGGAACGTCGGGTTGCCCCACACCTGGCCCTCGGGCGCAAAGTTGTCGGGCGGCGCGCCGGAAATCTCGATTGCCTTGCCGGTATCGGACAGCCAGAAGTTCTCAGGTTCGCTCCACGCGTCTGCCGAATCGTCCGACACGTACATAGGAATATCGCCGATAACCTCGATGCCCTTCTTGTGCGCATAGTTCATGAGCTCGCACCAAGCCAAGTCAAAGCGGTACTGCATGTACGCCTGAAGCTCGGCCTCGTTGTGGAAGCGCTTGTCGTCGATCAGATGCTCGTTGTAGCGCGCGACATCTGCCGGCCAATCGTGGCGCGACTCGCCCTCAAAGTACTTTTTGACGGCCATATAGACGCAGTATTTCTCGAGCCAATCGGCATTGCGATGCTTAAACGCGGTGTACAGCGGGTCAGCATCCTCGCCGCCGCGGGCCTTCCAGGTCTCAAAGTCGGCTGCCAGCTCCTCGTGGCTCTCGGGTAGGAGGTCGATATTGCCTGCAAAGGCCGAAGGACCGGCGTAAGGGGAGCGGAAGAAGTCCGTGGGGTTGACGGGAAGAACCTGCCAGTAGCGCATGCCCATGGCGGCCAGATGGTCGATAAAGCGACGTGTGGGCGCACCGATCGTACCGGGTTTGCCGTCGTCGGTCGGCACCGATGTGATATGGCACACAACACCCGCACCGTGATCGAGCGGCTCCTGCAGGCGCTGCTCGGCGTGGTGATAGATGATCGACGAACCCAGTGGGTACAGGTCGAGCGTGACCGTACCGTTGTGGATCTCGCACTCGTGACCGCTAAGCACATCGCTCGCGCATTCGCCGAGCGCCGGAATCGTCACGCGGTGTGAATTGCGCAGGCTGCGGTTGATGATGACGGTCGCGGACTCGCCGTCTTTACCGGTACGGTTGTAGGCCAGCACCTCGTCATTGAGCGCGAAGGCCTTGATTTCACCGTCGATCATAAACGGCAGCGCGCGGCGCACAGCAGATGCGTTCTTGACGATCGCGAACGTATCGAAGTCGTGCAGGTCTTCCTTGGTCGGCATGGTGCGGCGATTACCCGGATCGGTGAGTCCCTCCAAGCCGTACTCGTCACCGTAATAGATTGAGGGAACGCCCGGGAACGTCATCTGCATGAGCGTCGCCAGCCAAAAGCGGCTCTTGGCCAGGCCCATGGAGTTCTCGTCCAGGCGCCATTTGCTGCGCTCGCACTCGGGCAGCTGCGACTCATCGGGGCCGCCGCCGAGCACCGAGATAATGCGCGGACGGTCGTGGCTCGAAAGCAGATTAAGTGCGCAGGACAGGGCCTCACGGGGATAGTTCTCGCGCAGGGTTTCGATATCCTCGGCTGCCTGGTAGGCGTTCTTGTAGCCCATCAAAAAACCGATGACCATGTCGCGGAAGGGATAATCCATGGCCGAGTCCAGCTCGGAGCCTTGCAGATAGCGGCGCAGATGGCCGTAGCTGATCTTGTTGGAGGCGTCTTCCCAGACTTCGCCGAGCAACAGTGCATCAGGCTTCTCGGCGAGCACGGCCTTTTTGATCTCGGCCAGGAAGTCATCGGAAAGCTCGTCGGCCACGTCTAGGCGCCAGCCATGAGCGCCGGCACGTAGCCATTTACGGATCACGCCGTCCTTGCCCAGGAGCCGCTCGCGTACCAGCTCAGAGCTCTCATTGATGGCGGGCATATTGCCCACGCCCCACCAGCAGTCGTATGAGCCGTCCTCATGGAAATAAAACGCATCGCGCCATGGAGAATCCTCGCTCTGCCACGCGCCCACGCCGGGGTAGTTGCCGTAGCGGTTGAAATAGATGGAGTCGTCACCCGTGTGGTTGAAGACGCCGTCCAGAATGATGGAGATGCCCAGCTTCTCGGCCGCCTGGCACAGCTCGGTAAAGTCCTGCTCGGTGCCTAGGATCGGGTCGATCTTGGTGTAGTCGGCCGTGTCGTAGCGGTGGTTGCTCGCGGCTTCAAAAATGGGGTTGAGGTAGATGGCTGTAAAGCCCAGCTCGGCGATGCGAGGCAGGTCTTCCTGGATGCCCTTGAGCGACCCGCCGTAGAAGTCCCAGGTTTTGATGGAGCCGTCTTCAGCGCGCTCGTACACGGGCGGCTCGTTCCAGTCCTCGACCATGCGGCGCTGGATTCCGTTGCGTGGTTTTTCGACCTCGGCCAGCGTGCGCTCGCGCCAGTTTTCGTCGCGGGCATAGCGATCGGGGAAGATCTGGTAGACCATGCCACGCTCGTACCACTCGGGACGCACTTCGCGGTGCTTATAGACGGTAATCTGGAAGGACGGCACCTCGGCGTAGTCGTAAGTTACGCCCTCGCCACCGGTGCGACCCTGCGGTGCGCCCAAGCGGACCTCGGGCTGGCCCTCGATATTGCAGATAAAGCTGTACCAGATAAGACAGGGCTCGGTGCACTCAAGCTCTACGGTAAATATGCCGTCGCCCTCGTGCGTCATGGGATACCGAGACTCACCGATCTCATCGACCCAGGTACGCAACGTAAGCGTTGCCTGGTTGGGATCGGCATCCTCCAGAATCACGGAGAGCGAAAGGGTAGTTCCTGTGGTCACAGCGCCAAACGGAGTGCGAAACTGCGGCAGACGGCTGTTGTGTATCAATCTCATAGTACGGTCCAGTTCAATAGAATCATGGCCAGCGGGCCATGGGTTTTACGCCTAAGATGTAAGTATATCTGTAGTACACAGGGTGTATAAACAACATCCGTTTACCATCGGCGAACGGTTGTCCTAGAAAATCGTTTTACCACTACCTACAGAGAAGGGGCACCCGGTTGGAGCGCCCCTTGCTTAGGGTTTGATGAGGTTTTGGATCGTCTGTGGGCTAGCGACGCTTGCGGGTGGCCGTTGCCTTGCGGACGGAGGTCTTCTTGGTCGGAGCCTTTTCCTCGGTCGAAGCGGCGGGGGAGACCGGGGCCTCCTTGGCGGGTTCGACCTTTGCCGTAGTCTTCGGAGCGGTCTTGACCTTAGCGGCCTTCGGTGCCGGCTTGGGCTTTGCCTCGGGCTTGGTCTCCTCTTTGACGGCGGCGGTCATAGCCTCTGCCTTAGGAGCGGCAGCCTTTGCCGTGGTCTTCTTGGCCGTCGTCGTTGCGCGCTTGCGCGTGGTGGTCTTGGCGGTCGGCTTGGCCTCGACAGCTGCTTCGGCCTTGGGCTCGGCAGGCGTCTCCTCGACCTTGACGGCGGGCTTTGCGGCAGCCTTCGGAGCGACCTTGGTCGCAGTAGCCTTGGCGGCCGTCGACTTCGTTGCCGTGGTCTTCTTGGCAGCTGTAGTCTTCTTGGCGGTCGCGGTTGTCTTCTTGGCAGCGGTCTTTGCCGGAGCCTTGGCGGCCGGTTTGGCCTCAGCGACCTCGGCCTTTACCTCGGGAGCAGCCTCGGCCTCGGCGGCCTTCTTGGCAGCGGCGGTCGTGCGCTTGCGCGTGGTCGTTGTCTTGGCAGCCGTTGTTTTAGTCGCGGCAGCTTTGGTCGTCGTAGCCTTCTTAGCGGTCGTCTTGCGGGTCGTGGTCTTCTTAGCTGCGGGCTTTGCAGCGGGCTTGACCTCGTCCTTTGCCTCAAGAGCAACCTCAGCCTTCACCTTAGGCTCGGCCTTTGCGGGCTCAGCCTCAGCAGGCTTCTCCTCGGCCTTGGGCTCCTCGGCGGCCACCGGTTCAGCAACAGCCTCAGGCTCGTCGACAACAGCCGCCGGCCTCTCAATCTCCGGATGCATAAAGAAGTACAGGTCCAGATACTTGTCGGCCGAGCGCGTCCAGCTAAAGTCCTGGCTCATGGCCTGCGTTACCAGCTGGTTCCAGGCAGCGCGGTTGTCCCAGAACAGGCGTGCCGCGCGGAACACGGCGTCGCCCATCTCGTCGCCGTTAAAGTTGCTAAACGAGAAGCCCGTGCCCTCGCCGGTAAACTCGTTATACGGAATCACAGTGTCCTTCAGACCACCGGTCTCGCGCACGATAGGCAGGGTGCCGTAGCGCATGGCAATGATCTGCGACAGGCCGCAGGGCTCAAACTTCGAAGGCATCAGGAACATATCGGCGGCGGCATACATGCGCTGCGACAGCGCCGGATCGAACTCGATGCGCGCGGCCATGGTGCCGGGGTACTTGTCCTGGAAGTAGCGTAGGCCGTCCTCGTAGTCGCGGTCGCCGGTGCCCAGCACCGCCACCTGCACGCCGCCGGCCAGGATGCGGTCGAGCGCGTACATGACCAGATCCAAGCCCTTCTGGCGCGTCAGACGCGTGACCATGACCATAAGCGGACGGTCGTCGCGAACCTCGAGCCCCAGCTCTTCCTGCAGCTTGGCCTTGCACACGGCCTTACCAGAACGGTCCTCCACGGTGTAGTTGGCGGCAATGCGCTTGTCGGTCGCCGGGTCAAAGCCCGCCACGTCAATGCCGTTGAGGATGCCCTGCAGCGCATAGGAGCGCTCGCGCAGCACGCCGTCCAGGCCCTCGCCAAACTCGGGTGTCTGGATCTCGTTGGCATAGGTGGGGCTCACCGTAGTGATGGCGTCGGCATAGCGCAGGGCGCCCAGCATGTAGTTGATGCTGCAGGCGTCGCAACGCAGCTGCGAGGCGGCCGCGGGAATGTGCGCCACGCCCAGGATGTCCTCCATCACGGTGTCGCTAAACTGGCCCTGGAACGCCACGTTGTGGATCGAGAACACGGTCTTGACGCGGTCATACAGCGGCAGGCCCTGGTAGAACTCGCGCAAGAACACGGGCGCCAGTGCCGTCTGCCAGTCATTGCAGTGCAGGATGTCACACTCAAAGCCGGCCGGCAGGTGCTGCAGGCTCTCGGTGATGGCCTTGGAGAAAAACGCGAAGCGCTCGCCGTCGTCAAAGAAGCCGTACGGATAGTCGCGCGCAAAGTAGCGCTCGTTGTCGATGAACATATAGGTGACGCCGTCGTGCTCGAGCTTCTCGAGCCCGCAGTACTCATTGCGCCAGCCCAAGCTCACGTAAAAGTCGGAGAAGTGCTCCATCTGCGCCTTGTACTCATCCTTGATGGTGGCGTACTTAGGCACCATCACGATGACTTCGGCGCCGGCGCGCACAAGCGCCGCGGGCAGCGAGCCCGCCACGTCGCCCAGGCCACCGGTCTTCACAAACGGTGCGCACTCGGCCGAGGCAAACACGATCTGCATCTTTTTGCTGGAATCTGCCATATTGTCTCCCATGTTGCAATTCGAGAATAGCCGCCTGGCGCTAACCGGGCGGCTATTCTACATGTTACGAGCGATGTTGCGGTGCCAACGTTAACGTACGATGGTGGTGTCGGAAGTTAACGGAGCCTTGCCCAGCACCAGGATGTTCTCGGGCGTGCCGCGAAGCTCGGTGTTGTTGGGAACCACGTTGTTCTTGTCCAGGATGGCGTTCTCGACGCGTGCGCCGCTCTTGATGATGCAGCTCTGGTTGATGATCGAGTTGGTCACCGATGCGCCTTCCTCAACCACAACGCCGCGCGACAGGATCGAATTGCGCACGGTGCCCTTGATGATGCAACCGGCCGAGATGATCGAGTTGCAGGCGTGACTACCGGTCGCGTAGCGCGAAGGCGGCACGTCGTGAGCCTTGGTCAGGATCGGGCGCTCGGGGTCAAAGAGCTGATCGGCCACGGTCTGGTCGAGCAGGTCCATGCTGCGGCGATACAGCGACTTCTCGCTAAACACGCCCACGACCTCGCCCTTGTACTCGTAGCTGCACACGTCGATGTTGCCAAAGTCGCCCTGGAGTGCCTCGAGCAGGTCCAGATAGTCGGCGGCCTGGTAGTGGTCGATGATCTCGAGCAGCGTCTCGCGGTTGACGATGCAGCAGTCCATAGAGGCGTTGTCGCCGTACGCGACGCCGGCGCTCACGCCCGTCAGGCGACCGTTCTCGTTAATCTCGAGCTTGGTCTCGTCATTGACGTTGCGCGTGGCCTTGCAGTACACCACGGTCATCTGGGCACCGGAGTTCTCGTGCGCCTCGATGATGGTGTTGAGGTCCATGTTAAAGATGATGTTAGTGCCCATCATCACGACATAGGGCTTCTGCGAGCGCTGGAACAGCGTCTTGTTGGAGATGATGTCGCGCAGCAGGAAGCGCATGCCGCCCTTGGTGGTGCCATACGCGTTGCCGGGCACCATGAACAGGCCGCCCTTCTTGCGGTCCAGGCCCCAGTCCTTGCCAGAGCCCACGTGGTCGATCAGCGAGCGGTAGTTGCCCGGCATGACGACGCCGACGGTCTTAATGCCGGCATTCATCATGTTGGACAGCGGGAAGTCGATCAGGCGGTAGCGGCCCAAAAACGGAACGGACGCGATGGGGCGGTCCTTGAGCAGCACGCTGCCGTAGGTCGAAGAGTAGTTAGCGGTGATATAACCGATGGCCTTGCGATTGATCATCGGATCATTCCCCCTTCCCGATAACGACGTCATTTCCAACGACGGCCGTATCCTTGGTGGTATCGACAGAGCCGAGCTTCACGCCCTCTTCGACCGTGGAGTTCTCGCCCAAAATAGCGCGGCAGATGTGCGCGCCGCTCTTAACGTGCGCACCCGGCAGCAGCACGGAGTCCTCGACCACGGCGCGCTCCTCGATGATGACATCGGTCGAAAGGATCGAGTGGCGAGCGGTGCCGTAGATCTTGCAGCCATTGGAGACCAGGCAGTCGTCTAGGCGGCCGTCCGGGCCAATGTAGTGCGGCGGACGCGTGGTGATGTTGGACATGATGGGGAAGTTCTTGTCGAACAGATCGAACTCGGGGTTGTTACCCAGCAGGTCCATCGAGGTCTCATGGAAGCTGGCGATGGTGCCGACGTCCTTCCAGAAGCCGTGGAACTCGTAGCTGTACAGGCGCTTGTTCTCACCGAGCAGCTTGGGGATGATGTCCTTGCCAAAGTCGTGGCTCGAGCGCTGGTCCAGAGCGTCCTCCTCGAGCGCCTCGATCAGCACGTCGGCCGAGAAGATGTAGATGCCCATGGACGCGAGGTTCGAATCGGGCTTCTCGGGCTTCTCGGTGAACTTGGTGATGCGGCCGTCCTCGGGGTCGGTGGTCAGGATGCCAAAGCGGCTGGCCTCCTCCCACGGCACGGGCATAACGCTCACCGTGAGGTCGGCGTTGTTCTCAATGTGCGTCTTGAGCATCTTGCGGTAGTCCATGCGATACAGGTGATCGCCCGAAAGAATCAGGACGTACTTGGGGTCGTTGGCCTTGATGTAGTCGAGGTTCTGCGTAATGGCGTCGGCCGTGCCCGCATACCAGGCGCCACCGGTCTGCGTCTCGTACGGCGGCAGGATCGACACGCCGCCGTCGCGGCTGTCCAGATCCCAAGCCTCGCCGGAGCCCACATAGGCATGCAGCAGGTAGGGACGGTACTGCGTCAGAACGCCCACCGTGTCGATGCCCGAGTTGGAGCAGTTGGAGAGCGAAAAGTCGATAATGCGGAACTTACCACCAAAGCTAACCGCCGGCTTAGCGATCTTTTGGGTGAGTGCCCCCAATCGGCTGCCCTGTCCTCCTGCGAGGAGCATCGCGATGCATTCTTTCTTACTCATCGATTTCTCCTTCTGTCATCGATGTTCCTAAACCCATTTGCGACGGGCGCGGCGCTCGGTCGCGCCCGTCGAATAATACCGTGCGGCAAAGGGAGCTCGCGCGCCTTTACGCGTGCCAGATCTCGTCGCGATACTCGCGAATGGTGCGGTCGGACGAGAACCAGCCACTCGAGGCGGTGTTGAGCAGGGCCTTGCGGTTCCAGGTCTCCTGGTCGCCGTAGCTGCCCGTGAGGTTCTCCCATGCATCCACGTAGCTGCGGAAGTCCGCCATGACCAGGTCGGGGTCGTTGTTGTTCATGAGCTCGTTGTAGATGCTCTCGAAGTTGCCCGAAAGACCCGCAAAGGTGTTGTCCTTGAGCTCGTCCATCACGCGGCCCAGACGCTCGCGGTCGCCGTTGAGCGTATCCCACGCAAAGTAGCTGTTCGATGCCCAGAGCTGCTCGACCTCGGGGGCAGTCAGGCCAAAGATGGCCTCGTTCTCGCGGCCGGCCAGGTCGGCGATCTCGATGTTGGCGCCGTCGAGGGTGCCCAGCGTAATGGCGCCGTTCATCATGAGCTTCATGTTGGACGTGCCCGAGGCCTCCTTGCCGGCCGTGGAGATCTGCTCCGAGATCTCGGCGGCTGGGTAGATGAGCTGAGCGTTGCTCACACGGAAGTTGGGGATAAAGCAGACCTTCATGACCTCGTTGACGCGGGCGTCGTTGTTGATGACGTCGGCCACGGAGTTAATGAGGCGGATGGTCTCCTTGGCAAAGGTGTAGCTCGAGGCAGCCTTGCCGCTAAAGATGAAGGTTGTCGGCGTCACGTGGAAGTTGGGATCGGCGATGCGACGGTTGTAGATGTCCATCACCTTCATGATGTTCATGAGCTGGCGCTTGTAGGCATGGAAGCGCTTTACCTGGACATCGAAGACGGTGTTGGGGTCAATAACCAGACCGGTCTCGGCCTTGACGTAGGCGGCCAGACGCTCCTTGTTGGCGCGCTTGGAGGCACCCACGGCCTTCAGGAACTCGGTGTCGTCCTTAAACTCCTTGAGTTTCTCAAGCTCAAAGGCGTCTTTGAGCCAGCCATCGCCAATGGCCTCGGTCACGAGCCTGGCGTAGGTGGGGTTGGCCTCGGCAAAGAAGCGACGGTGCGAGATGCCGTTGGTCTTGTTGTTGAACTTCTCGGGCGTCAGGGCATAGAAGTCCTTGAGCACGATGTTCTTGATGATGTCGGAATGGATCTTGGCCACGCCGTTGACGCTGTGGCTGCAGATCACAGACAGGTTGGCCATGCGAATCTCGCCGTCCCACAGGATGGCGGTCTGGCGCAGACGCTCCTGCCAGCCCTCCTGCGTGGTGTCGAAAGACTCGTGCCAACGACGGCTGATCTCGTCGATGATCTGGTACACGCGGGGGAGGAGCTTGGAGAACGTGCCGATTGGCCACTTCTCCAGGGCCTCGGGCAGGATGGTGTGGTTGGTGTAGCTCACGACCTGCGTCACGATGTTCCAGGCGTCATCCCACTCGAGCTTCTTCTCGTCGATGAGGATACGCATGAGCTCGGGGCCGCACATGGCGGGGTGGGTATCGTTGGTGTGGATGGCTACAAACTGCGGCAGCAGCTCCCAGTTCGCGCCGTGCTCCTTCTCAAAGGTGTCGAGCAGGCTGTAGATACCGGCCGAAACAAACAGGTACTCCTGCTTCAGGCGCAGCAGACGGCCGTGCTCGCCGGCGTCGTTAGGGTAGAGGATGGCGCTGATGGCCTCGGCCTCAGCGCGCTCGGCATCGGCCTGGGCATAGTCGCCGCGGTTGAAGGCCTCCAGATCAAAGTGCTCCTCGACCGGCTCGGCGGCCCAGACGCGCAGCTTGTTGACGGTTTCGCCGGCATAGCCCACGACGGGGATGTCATAAGGGACGGCCAGGATGTCCTGCGTGTCTACCGTGCGGTAGAACGTGCGGCCGTTCTCCTCAAAGCCCTCGACGCGGCCGCCAAACTTAATGGTCACGGCCTTATCCTGACGACGGACCTCCCAGGGATAGCCGTGGGTGAGCCACTCGTCGGTGGCCTCGACCTGGCTGCCGTTGACGATCTCCTGCTTAAACAGACCGTAACGGTAGCGCATGCCGTTGCCGTAGCCGGCGATGCCCTCGGCTGCCATGGAATCCAAGAAGCATGCGGCCAGGCGGCCCAAGCCACCGTTGCCCAGCGCCGGATCGGGCTCCTGGTTCTCGATGACGGACAGATCAAAGCCCATGTCGTCGAGCGCCTCGGCGACCATGTCGCGCACGCCAAAGTTGAGCAGGTAGTTGTCGAGCAGGCGGCCGATCAAAAACTCGATCGAGAAGTAGTACACGCGCTTTTTGCCCTCGGCGGTGACGCGGGCGTCACTCTTGGTGGCAACGGTGCGCGCCTTCTCGGCCACGAGCTTGGCCAGGGCGTTAAAGCGGTCGAGGTCGCTGGCGGCCTCGACGCTCTTGCCGCTGATGCTCATGACGGCATCGCGATAGAGCTCGGTAAACTCCTGCTTGTTGTCGAAGATCTTATTCATACGTTCCTTTCCCCCGGGGATGTTTCTCCCGGAACGGTTATGACATGTATCCTACGCCCCCGCGGGGCGGGTAATTACAGTGGTAACGCCTTTGTTACGCTTTCTTAGCAGGAGCCTTAACGGCAGCTGCCTTAGCCTTGGGAGCGGCCTTTTTGGTGGCTGCCTTTTTGGCCGTGGTGGACTTGGCCGAAGCCTTGGCAGCGGGCTTGTTAGCCTTCGCCTTAGCAGGAGCCTTCTTGGCGGCCGCAGGCTTGGGCTTCACCGAGGACGTGCGCTTTTTGGGCGCAGCCTTGGGAGCCTCCACCACGGGCGGCTTATAGCTGCTGGGACCGCGGCGCTTAAGCACCACGCCTGCCAGACCGGGCACCTTAATCTCAATGGAGTCCATCTGCCCGTTCCAGGGATAGGGCTCGCTCGAGCAGGTGTAGGGCTCTTCGCCGGCATAACCGCTGCCGCCGAACTCGGGACGGTCGGAATCGAAGATGACCTCCCAGTCACCCTCGCGCGGCACGCCTACGCGGAAGCTCTCGTAGCTCGCCGGGTCAAAGTTGATCAAGATCACCAGGTCGTCATCGACATCCTCGCCCTGACGCACAAAGCTCACGATGGACTGCTTGGAGTTGTCCGCGTCGATCCAGGTAAAGCCGTCGTCGGTATAGCCGCGCTCGTACAGGGCGGGCTCGGCGATGTACAGGTGATTGAGCGCCTTGATAAACGCCTGATGGTGCGCATGGGTCTCATACTCCTCGGTCAGGAACCACTGGATGGACTCGTAGTAGCGCCACTCAATAAACTGGCCGATCTCGTTGCCCATAAAGTTGAGCTTGGCGCCGGGGTGCGTCATCTGGTAGAAAGCCAGCGTGCGCAGGCCGGCAAACTGGCGCCACCAGTCGCCCGGCATGCGGCCGATCAGCGAGCACTTGCCGTGGACGACCTCGTCGTGGCTCAGCGGGCAAATAAAGTTCTCGGTAAAGGCGTACATGATGGAGAACGTGAGCAGCCCGTGGTTGCCGGGGCGCCACGGAAAATCGGTCTGCATGTAATGCAGGGTGTCGTTCATCCAGCCCATGTCCCACTTGTAGTGGAAGCCCAGGCCGCCGTCCTGCGGCGGATAGGTCACGAGCGGCCACGCGGTGGACTCCTCGGCCATCATCATCACGTCGGGGTAGTGTGCCTCCACGGCGCAGTTGACCTGGCGGATAAATGCGCTGGCGTCCAGGTCCTCCTCGGTACCGTACTTGTTGAACTTCTTTTGCCCCGGATCGTCGATGCCAAAGTTGAGGTACAGCATACTGGACACGCCGTCCATACGAATGCCGTCAACGTGGAAGTTCTCGAGCCAGTACAGCACGTTGGAGACCAGGAAGGAGCGGACCTCGCCACGGGCGAAGTCGAACTTGTGCGTGCCCCAGTTGGGGTGAATCTCGTGCTCAAACAGCATATGGCCGTTAAAGGTAGCAAGGCCGTGGGAGTCGGCACAAAAACCGCCGGGCACCCAGTCCATGATTACGCCAATGCCCGCCTTGTGACACGCATCGATAAAGTGCATGAGCTGCTGCGGGTCGCCATAGCGCGACGTGGCGGCATAGTAGCCGGTCGTCTGGTAGCCCCAGGAGCCATCGAAGGGATGCTCCATAAGCGGCATGACCTCGATATGCGTGTAGCCCATGTCGTGCACGTAGTCCACGAGCTCGACCGACAGGCCGTCGTAGGTGTAGAACTCGCCGCGCTGCGCGGGGAAGGGGTCCATGGGACCGGGGTAGTTGCCGTACTCGTCCGGCTCGCCCTGTGGCGCGTCGCCGTGGCGCTTCCACGAGCCAATATGCACCTCGTAGATGTTAAGGGGCTGCGACATGTGGTTATGACTGGCGCGGCGCTTGAGCCATGCGGCGTCGTTCCACTTGTAGCCATCGAGGGTCCACAGCACGCTGGCGGTACCCGGAGGGCACTCGGCCTTAAAGGCATACGGATCGGCCTTATAGAGCTTTTCGCCCTCGTTGGTCTCGATGAGATACTTATAGAGCTGACCTTGTTCTGCGCCAGGAATAAAGCCTTCCCAGATAGCGCTCGTATGCACGGGCACCAGCGGGTTGGCTTCTTCATTCCAGTCGTTAAATTCGCCAATGACATGCACGCTCTTTACATCGGGCGCCCAAACGCAAAAGCGCCAGCCGCGCGTACGGTTCTGCGTGTCGGGGTGCGCGCCCATCTTTTCCCAGCTGCGCTCCCACGTGCCGATGCCAAATAGATAGACATCGTCCTTGGTGAGCTCCGGTGCGTGCGGGGCGGCTTTACGGGTTGCGGGCTTTTTAGCCGTTGGCTTTAGCTTTGTATCGCTCACGTTTGATCCCATCATGACGCGGCAGCGTGTTGCCTTGGTGACTAGATGCGAAAGGTCCAAGGCTGCACGAATCGAAGGGACGGCGATAGTTCTATGATTCGTTCCACCTCGCGTGCTCGGTGGAACTTTCGGCAGAAACTACGATAACACCTGTACGTTACTTTTATGAAGGAAAGTGGTTTTAGGGCGGCGTTTAATCGGTAAGCGCCATGTTTAGACCACTGGCAGAATTGCCGTGGTAAAACTCTTGACAGTTTTACCAATTAGGGTTTCAAGATTGTTAGTTTGACGTTTGGTAAAACGTTTTTAGCAGGATGTTTACCATTTGACATCGAAAGGTTCGTTTATGTCCCAGACCGCCGCCCCCAACGTTGCTTTTATTTTCGATTGCGACGGCACACTGGTTAATAGCACCCCCGTTTGGGCCTATGCCCAGCCCGAGCTGCTGCGCCGGCACGGCGTTGAGGTGACGGTCGACGACTTTGCCCAGTTTGAGCATCTTTCGCTCGAGGACGAGTGCCAGGCCTACCACGACACGTGGGGCATTGGCGCGAATGGCGAGGAGCTGTATCGCGAGCTGGGCGAGATTTTGATCGATGGGTACTCCAAGGTGCCGCCGCGTGAGGGGCTCCTGGCATTTTTGGAGCAGGCGAAGGCGGCGGGCATTGCCATGTGCGTTGCCACGTCTACGCCAGCCGAGCTGGTTAAGTCTGCGCTTGCGGGAGCCGGGCTCGATGCCTACATGGAGTTTGTTACCACGACGGGTGAGGCAGGACGCTCCAAACAGTTCCCCGACGTATACGAGTTGGCGCTGCGCCGTCTGGAGGGGCGCCATGGGCATAAGTTTGACCGCGCATGGGTGTTTGAGGACGCCGTCTTTGGCCTTAAGAGCTCTGGAACCGCCGGCTTTAAGCGCGTGGGCATCTATGACCCGCACGGCCGTATGGAGCGCGACGAGGTGCGTGCCAACTGCGACATCTTTATCGACAGCTATGAAGAGCTGGACCTTGACCGTGTGCTTTCGTTTGAGGGCTAGGTGAGGCCCGTGGCTTGCAAGGTATTAGTGGTCTGCGGCTCGCCCGTGGTAGCGAGTGCGGATCTGTTGCGTAGGCTAGCAGGGGAGTGCGACCACGTTGTCGCCGTGGACCGCGGACTCGACGCGCTGCTGGGCGCCGGCCTGGGCTGCGACGACTATGTGGGGGATGCCGACACGGTGAGCGATGCGGGTCGCGCGCTAGTCGATGCCGCCGAAGCCTTTGAGGTAGAACGCCACGACCCCTACAAGGACTATACCGATCTGGCACTGGCGCTCGATTCCGTCCGCCGTCGCTGGCCGGGTGCCGAAGTAGTTGCGACATGCGCCACCGGTGGCCGTCCGGATATGGCGCTTTCCGTACTGGGGCTGCTCGCTGGCTACGATGACGCCCCGGTCTGGATTGCCGAAAACGAGACCACGGCCCGCATTCTGCACGGAGGCGAATCGTGGACCATCGAAGGCGCCGAGGACAAGACGTTCTCCATCATCGCCATTGCCCCCAATACAGAGGTAAGCGAACACGGCCTAGAATGGGAACTAGATCACGCCCCGCTGGGCTTGTTGGCCGACACGGGCATTAGCAACGTCGTCAGGTCAACAGCCACGATCCAAGTCCACACCGGCACCGCCATCGCTTACCTATATCAATAGGCATTTAGAATCTGACCCAAAAAAGTCCTTGCATCAAAGAAAGTCTTCCCCTATAGTATCTCCTCGTCACGGGGGCGTAGCTCAGCTGGGAGAGCGCTTGACTGGCAGTCAAGAGGTCAGGGGTTCGATTCCCCTCGTCTCCACCATCGTGAATGCAAAGGCCTTCGGAATTCCGAAGGCCTTTTTTCATGCCTAAATACCTCGCGCCACAAATCCATACCCACATCAACAAAAAGTTGCACAATTTATTTCCCATGTCTGTACATAGTTTGTTATCCAAACGCAATTACCAGTGTAGCTCGCTGCTCCAGTTGGGCTTCAGGAACGCTCCCAATTATTGCCAGCGCCCCAATAACCTGCGCCAACGTGAACAACATCCCCAAAACAACCACCTTAAGCACGTCAAATGAACGATATGTTGTCCAACGCAACCCAAATCAGTTTCGCTATCAGCTTGTGCTAAGATACCTAACGTTACATGAGTTCAACTGCGCTCACGGCTTCAGCAAGTCATAAAGCGCAGGGTCGATCAGCATCCGGCCGTAACGGCGGTGCCAGAAACACCACGAGCTCCAATAAAGAAGTCATGCGACGTTATTTATTTGCATTGAAGTAATTCAAAGATGTAAATAGGTTTTTTGCATGCTAAAGCGTAGCAGTTCTGCAGCTGTTTACGTACAGTCCAGTCTTGTACCCGCTTGACTGGATTTCACGTAGCCAGCTGAGGTTGTTGGTGTATTTGCGATACACCAACAACCTCAGCGCTGCTTCTATACATACCGTTCACGGTGGGGCAGAGCCACGTGCTTGTCTAACTGGGCTCAGGGTTTGAATATGGAGCGCCTTCGCGCACAAGCGCCCTGGCGAAGCCATACCCAAACCCCGTGAGCCACACGTAAGACAGCAAGGGGGTGGTGCTCGTGTGGTATGTGATCCAGGTCATTAACGGACGCGAAGACGTAATGCGCGAGCGCATCGAGCGTATGGTGCCGGCGGGCGCCATGCAAGAACTCTTTTATCCCCAATATCAAACCGAGATTAAGGTACACGGCGAATGGGTCAAAACGACCAAGCCGCTCTTTCCCGGTTATCTCATCTGCGATACGGCAGACCCCCGTACCGTGCAACAGTATCTGCTACGCATGGACGACTTTGCCCGGGTGCTTGCCCAGGACGGTCAGTTTGTGCCGCTGGCAAAAGAAGAGGTCCAGCTTATTGGCAGCTTTACGCATAGGGGAGACCGCGTGGTGCCCATGAGCGAAGCCCTTAAAGACGGTGACCAGGTCGTAGTTACGGCAGGCCCGCTGCTGGGTCACGAAGGCCTTATCAAAACCATTAACAGACGCAAGAGCACTGCTTATTTGGAGCTCGATCTGTGTGGCCGACGCGTAACCACCCGCGTTGGCCTCGCGGTACTTTCAGCCGAGCAGCGTGCAATGCAAAACCTTAAAAAGGCGATCGCCTAGCTGCTGGCGATTGTCGCTCAAACCAAGGAGGACCTTCGGGTCGGGGACGTAGCGTTGGAAGAGAACGTGTCAGATAAAACAGAATATGTAAAGGATGTGCCCGTGGATGCGGCATTGATTGGTCAAGTTGGGGATTGGCGGGCAGACTCTCAGACTCCTGTTGCTACGGAATTTCCTCTCCCCGTGGAGAATCCTGCTCCGGCGCAAGGTTGCGTGGCGACAGGAAGTTATAGGGCGCCTGCTGCCGATCCCAACGCTGCTGCCCCCAAGAAAGGTGGGTCAGTCTACTTTGCCTTCAAGCGAGCCTTCGACATTGTGTTTTCTGCTGGTGTCTGTGCGGTGTTGGCCGTCCCTGTCGTAGCTGCATGCGTCGCCATTGAGATTGACTCTCCTGGAAAGCCGTTCTTCCGTCAAAAACGAGTCGGTAAGGGCGGCAAGCCTATCTATATCTTCAAACTCCGAACCATGGTCTCTGACGCTCACGAGCATCCTGAGAAGTACATGACTCCCGAGCAGTTGGCGCAATGGCAGCGCGAACAAAAGGTTGACGATGACCCACGCATTACGCGCGTTGGTCGTTTTCTACGTCACACTTCACTCGACGAATTGCCGCAGTTCATCAACGTTCTTATAGGGGATTTATCCGTTATTGGACCAAGGCCTGTGACGCTCGAAGAAACCTACGAGTACGGTGACGCTCGCGACGAAGTTCTTGCTTGTAAGCCGGGCATTACTGGCTGGTGGGCCGCAACGGATCGTAATGACTCGACTTGGGGAAGTGGTCAGCGACAGGCCCGTGAACTCTTCTATGTTCGTCATCAGTCGCTTGGTCTTGATGCTCGCGTATTTGTTAAGACCTTCAAAGCAATGAGGAGGGGGAAATGACGACCCCTTCCTTGAGCGTAGTAATTCCCACATTGAACGCAGCAGACGAAATAGACAGCCTATTGGACATCATTGAGGCTCAGAGTCTGCAGCCTTTAGATATCTTAGTGGTTGATTCGTCCTCCGATGACGGTACCGTAGGCGAGGTTGCTAAGCATCCCTGCGTTAACCTTGTCCGCATAGAGCGTAAGGAATTCAATCACGGCTCAACCCGCGACATGGCTCTGAGGCGTAGCGCTGGCGAGTTCGTTTGCTTTCTCACGCAGGATGCGGTACCTGCTTCTAATCGCTACCTGGAGAGGCTCGTCGCGCCTTTCTTGGCCGATGATTCAATCGCGCTCGTGACTGGTAGGCAACTTCCCAAGGCGGATGCAAGGCGTTACGAGCAACTCGTGCGCAATTATAACTATCCCAACGCTCCCTCGGTGCGCAGCAAGTCTGACCTCCCTAAATACGGCATCAAAACGTTCTTTGCATCTGACACCTGTTCTGCCTATCGACGGACCGCATATCTCGAATGCGGTGGATTCGATCATGTCAACACCAACGAGGACATGCTTATGGCCGCCAGGTTCGTAGCGTCGGGCCTGAAGGTCGCATATGAGCCGGACGCCGAGGTTTATCACTCCCACAATCTGACTCCCAGTCAGCAGTTCGCGCGCAATCGTGCTGTAGGTATGTTCCTGGAGTTGCACTCAGACGACCTTATGCACGCGAGCGAGATAGGCGAGGGCGGTCGACTCGTTAAGGCGGTCTCCTCGCAACTTCTTCGGGAAGGGAGACTGACAGAGTTCATCGCCTTCGGAGTCGACTGCTGCGCCCGTCTTCTCGGAAACCGTGCCGGCCGCAGGGCCGTAAGAAAGGAAAGGCTATAACCAATGAAGGGCATCATCCTCGCCGGCGGGTCCGGCACGCGCCTGTACCCGCTCACGCTCGTGACCTCAAAGCAGCTGCTGCCGGTCTACGACAAGCCCATGATCTACTACCCGCTGTCCACCCTCATGCTGGCGGGCATCCGGGACATCCTGGTCATCTCCACGCCGACGGACCTGCCCAACTTCGAGCGACTGCTCGGGGACGGCTCTCGCTACGGCGTGAACCTCTCCTACGCCGAGCAGCCGAGCCCGGACGGCCTCGCGCAGGCCTTCACCATCGGCGAGGACTTCATCGCCGGCGAGCCGTGCGCCCTGGTGCTCGGCGACAACATCTTCTACGGCAACGGCCTGTCGCGCCACCTGACGCGCGCCGTGCAGAACGCAGAGTCGGGGAGGGCCACGGTCTTCGGCTACCACGTGGACGACCCCGAGCGCTTCGGCGTCGTGGAGTTCGACGGCGAGGGCAGGGCCGTCTCCATCGAGGAGAAGCCCGCCGAGCCCAAGAGCTCCTACGCCGTCACCGGCCTGTACTTCTACCCGGGCGACGTCGCCGCCAAGGCCCATAGGGTGGAGCCCTCGGCCCGCGGCGAGCTGGAGATCACGACGCTCAACCAGATGTACCTGGAGGAGGGGACGCTGTCCGTGGTCACCCTCGGCCGCGGCTACGCGTGGCTGGACACCGGCACCATGGAGAGCCTGCACGAGGCCGCGGAGTTCGTCCGCGCCGTGGAGCACTCCCAGGACCTGCCCGTGTCCGTCCCCGAGGAGATCGCCTGGGAGAACGGCTGGATCACGACCGCCGGGCTCGAGGAGGCCGCGAAGGCCTACGGCAAGTCGGTCTACGGGCAGCACCTGAAGAAGGTCGCCGCCGGCGAGATCGTCAACAGCCCGCGCGAGTATTAAGAGCAAACAGGAGAACTCCCCATGTCTGAGATTTTCGAACCGAAGAACATCATCGTCACGGGCGGCTGCGGCTTCATCGGCAGCAACTTCGTGCACTGCGTGGTCAACAACCACCCCGACGTCCACGTGACCGTCCTGGACAAGCTGACCTACGCCGGCAACCCCGAGAACATCGCCGGGCTGCCCTCCGACCGCGTGGAGCTCGTCGTGGGCGACATCTGCGACGCGGAGCTGCTCGACAGGCTCGTCCCCGGCCACGACGCCATCGTCCACTACGCCGCCGAGAGCCACAACGACAACTCCATCGCCGACCCGGAGCCGTTCCTGCGCACCAACGTGGAGGGCACCTTCCGCCTGCTGGAGGCCGTGAGGAAGTACGGCGTCCGCTACCACCACGTCTCCACCGACGAGGTCTACGGCGACCTGGCGCTCGACGATCCCGCCAAGTTCACCGAGGAGACGCCCTACCACCCGAGCTCGCCCTACAGCTCCACCAAGGCTTCCTCCGACATGCTCGTGCGCGCCTGGACCCGCACCTACGGCCTGCGGACCACGATCTCCAACTGCTCCAACAACTACGGCCCCTACCAGCACGTGGAGAAGTTCATCCCCAGGCAGATCACGAACATCATCGACGGCGTCCGCCCCAGGCTCTACGGCCGCGGCGAGAACGTCCGCGACTGGATCCACACCGAGGACCACTCCTCGGCCGTCTGGGACATCCTGACCAAGGGCCGCACGGGGGAGACCTACCTCATCGGCGCCAATGGGGAGAAGGACAACATCACCGTGCTGCGCATGATCCTGGAGGCCATGGGGCGCGACCCCGAGGACTTCGACTGGGTCGCCGACCGCCCCGGGCACGACCGCCGCTACGCCATCGACAGCACGAAGCTCCAGCGCGAGCTGGGCTGGAGGCCGGCCCACACCGACTTCGCCGGGGGCCTGAGGGCCACCATCGACTGGTACGTCGCCAACGAGGCCTGGTGGCGCCCGGCCAAGGAGGCCACCGAGGCGCGCTACCGCGCACAGGGGCAGTAGGAGGGGAGGGAGACATGGCAGACATCGCATTCGAGAAGGACCTCTCCGTGGCGGAGACCGGCATCGAGGGCCTGAAGGTCGTCGACCTTGCCGTCCACGGCGACTCGCGCGGCTGGTTCAAGGAGAACTGGCAGCGCGCCAAGATGACCGCCCTGGGTATCCCGGACCTCCGCGTCGTCCAGAACAACATCTCCTACAACGACAGCCGCGGCGTCACGCGCGGCATCCACGCCGAGCCCTGGGACAAGTTCATCTCCGTGGCCCGCGGCTCGGTCTTCGGCGCCTGGGTGGACCTTCGCGAGGGCAGCGCCACCTACGGCAAGGTGTTCACCTGCACGCTCGACCCGAGCAAGGCCATCTACGTCCCGCGCGGCGTGGGCAACTCCTTCCAGGCGCTGGAGGACGGCACCGCCTACACCTACCTGGTGGACGCCCACTGGTCGCTGGAGCTCAAGAGGACCTACACCTTCGTGAACCTCGCCGACCCCGAGCTCGCCATCGAGTGGCCGATCCCCCTCGACGAGGCCACCGTCTCCGATGCCGACCTCAACCACCCGATGCTCAGGGACGTCGTCCCCATGGCACCCAGGAGGACGCTCGTCACCGGCTGCAACGGCCAGCTGGGCCGCGCGGTGCGCGCGCTGGCCGAGGGGCGCGGCGTGGCCAAGGACTTCGACTTCTGCGACATCGACACCTTCGACATGTCCGACCCGGAGGCCTATTCGCAGTACGACTGGTCGCTCTACGGCACCGTCATCAACTGCGGCGCCTACACGGCCGTGGATAAGGCGGAGACCCCCGAGGGCCGCGTGACCGCCTGGAAGGCCAACGCGACCGGCCCCGCCCTGCTCGCCCGCACCTGCGCCGGGCACGGCATCACGCTCGTCCACGTGTCCTCCGACTACGTCTTCGACGGCACGGCCGAGGTCCACACCGAGGACGAGCCGTTCAGCCCGCTGTCCGTCTACGGCCAGACCAAGGCCGCCGGCGACATCGCCGTGGCCGGGTGCCCCCGCCACTACATCATGCGCAGCTCCTGGGTCATCGGCGAGGGACACAACTTCGTCAAGACCATGAAGGCGCTGTCCGACCGCGTCGCCGACCCGGACGACAAACTGGACAAGATCACCGTCGTGGACGACCAGCTGGGCCGCCTGACCTTCACCCGCGATATGGCCGAGGCCATCTTCCACGTGCTGGGGACGCACGCCCCCTACGGTACCTACGACTGCACGGGCTCCGGCGCCGTCAGGTCCTGGGCCGACATCGCCCGCGCTGTCTTCGAGGCCGCGAACGGCAACAGTGCGAAGGTCGTGCCGGTCAGCACCGCCGACTACTACGCCGAGGCCTCCGGCCCCATCGCCCCGCGCCCGGTCCACTCCGCGCTCGACCTTTCCAAGCTCGAGTCGGTCGGGTTCCACATGCCCGACTGGGAGAAAGAACTTGATTGCTATTTATCCCTAAATGCTGGCGGAAATGAGGCACTGCAATTTTGAATATAGTGTATTTTAGTCTCTCGGTTGCATGTTTTGTTTTAGGCTGGCTTTCACGAGGTAAATTATTTAATCCACTTTCTGCGTTCAGCGCAATATGGATACTTGTTGTTGCATTAAGTAATTTAATGTTATCTGGTTGGCAAAGGCCGATTAACAATTCAACCTATATGGTTTTGATTGCAATGCAAATATCTTTTGCAATCCTGTTTTTTTTTGGCAATGGCTTAAGACTTAAAGAAATTACCAAACCAGTTCTGAGACTTTCGGTTTCGCCAGAACAACTTAATTCTTTGTTCAAGATTTGGTTGGCTATCGAAATTATTGAGATTCTTTATTCAGGAGGACTTCCGATTGTCTGGCATTTACTCGGTACTGGAAAAACGTATTTTGACTTTGGAATTCCGAGTGTGCATGGGTTAATGAACTCCCTAGGGCTAGTTATCCTATTAATCGCATCACTATTGATTCTCGATGGTAAGGACGAGAACCATCATTTTAGACGTATATGTATATTCATCTTTCTGTTTTATCTTTGTCTGGTTACAAGACAGGTAATAGTTAGTGCGGGAATAGAGCTCATTATTGTTATTTATTTGCGTAAGCCGCAATTAATTATCCATAAGGTAGTGCCAGTTGCATTATTGTCCGTAATTCTATTTGGAGTTGTTGGTAATTTACGTACAGGTTATGAAGCCTTTATGTACGTTTCGCTAATCAGAAGTGATATCCCCGAGTTATTTGTCGGTTTTTACTGGGTCTATATGTATCTATCCATGACCATTACCAACATTAATAACCTTGTAGCTATGAATTTAGATCCCATCGGAATGAACGCATTAAGCGGCTTTATTCCAACTGTATTCGCTCCTTTATTTGGCATAGACACAGGGTTCTTCACCGCTGATTATTTGGTGACTAGTGCATTTAATGTTTCGGGATTTTTTGTATATTTCTACCAAGGTTTTTCAATTCTGGGCGTTATCGTTATTTCTGCTGCCTATGGGCTTATCGGGGGTATTTCATATCGAAAATTTAGCGAAGACCCCTGCGAACGAAACATCCTGCTGTTAGCGATTGCAATGCAAATCGTTTTGCTGTCATTTTTTGACAACATGCTTCTTTATTTGCCAAGTTCATTCCAGTTTGTAGTGGTTTTACTGCTTTATCGTAGAAAGAGCATCGATGCTCTTGAAAGGATTAATTACCTCTCTAAGAAGACGGATGGCGATTAATTATGAACAATGAAATATTGGTTTCGATTTTAAGTATTACTTACAACCAAGTTAAATATGTTAAAGAAATGCTTGATGGCTTTTTGAACCAAGAAACAGATTTTGGTTTCGAGATCCTAATTCATGATGATGCGTCAACCGATGGAACAATTGACATTTTAAGGGAATATGAGGCAAAGAATTCGTGCGTTCATATTTTTACCGAAAAGAGCAATCGTTTTAGCGAAGGAATAAACTACATAAACGAGTTTTTGCTCCCTAACGCAAAAGGTAAGTATATTGCCATTTGTGAAGGGGATGACTATTGGTGTGCTCGAGATAAACTTCAAAAACAAGTTGACTACATGGAGAGCCATCCGAGCTGTTCATTATGTACTCACTCGGCATATGTGATATCTGGTAATGATGGTTTATTGCTGGGAACGATGGGTGCCGGCTCAGCTGATCGAAGTTTAAATGCGCTTGATTTGGCAAAAGAATGGCACTTTCCAACTGCTAGTTTTTTATTCAAACGAAGTGATGCACTTAGTTATGCAGAGAAATGGAGTTTTAAAACTCCTGTCGGAGATTTTCCACGTGCATTTTATCTAGCGACCGTAGGGGACGTATTTTTTCTTGCTGAAGAGATGAGTGTCTACAGATTTGGCACCCCTGGATCATGGACTTCTTTAAATAAAGAGGATGAGCGTCGACTCATTCATGGAGGGTTATCTTGGCTCACCATGTTGGACAATATCAATAAGGTTACTGATCGACAGTTTGAAAATGAGTTGATTGAAAATGGGAAAAGTAAAGTAATTCGGTTGCGCGGTCGTGGTAATACCGAATTTAAAAAAAGATATATAGGCAATTTGGCTTTTAGTGGCCTATCAATAATGCAACGAATCAAATATTTGATTTTGAATTTATGTTGGACGTTAGGGTTTGATTTCCAGCGACAAGCTTGGAGCGGAAATCGGCAATGGCGTATTGTGAGGCGCAATTCCAAATGAGTCTAAAAAATTCGACAATTTCATCACTCTTTTGGAAACTGCTCGAAAGAGGGGGACGAGCCACCGTAGAGCTTATAGTCCAAATCATTCTCGCACGTCTTTTATCCCCCGAGGAATTTGGCTCCTTAGCGATAATGCTGGTCTTCATAAATATTGGCAATGTGATTGTACAATCAGGTCTCAATACGGCACTTGTACAGGCTCAAAATATTGATTCAGTTGATCTTTCAACTGTATTTTGGCTGAGTTTTTTTGTATCCGCAGGCATGTTTGCAATCGTTTATATCGTTGCCCCATCTGTTGCCACTTTTTATGACATGCCATACATAGTTTGGCCGCTACGAGCTCTTAGCCTAGTATTCCTAATTACTTCGTTTAACTCTGTGCAAGTCGCTATCGTTCAGCGTGTTTTGCAGCTTCGGAAAGTATTCTTTGCGACCATTTCCGCCGCTCTAATTTCAGGAATCATTGGCATTGGTAGTGCCGTTTTAGGAGCCGGTCTATGGGCCCTTGTTCTACAGCAACTTGTCTTCCAGTTTACCAACTGCTTAGTGTTAGGCATTCAGGTAAGATGGTTTCCAAGTAAAATGTTTGACCGTGTAAAGGCTCGAAAGCATCTTAACTATGGATGGAAGTTACTTGTTTCTGGCTTGTTAGACCAAGGTTATCAGTCAATTTCGGACCTAATTATTGGAAAACAGTTCAGCACTAATAGCCTTGGACTTATTTCACAAGGAAAGAAGTATCCTCAAGCTTTAGGTTCCATGCTGGATGGTGCTATTCAACCCGTAATGCTCTCAGCTGTAGCACATTTGCAAACCGACGTATCACTTGTAAAGAGTTTGATCCGACGGGCACTCAAGTCTTCAACCTTTTTAATCGTTCCATCAATGACACTATTCGCGGTGGTAGCGAAACCAGTGGTTTTTATCCTTTTGGGCGATAAGTGGTTGCCTTGTGTCCCATTCCTTCAAATGTACTGCTTCGTTTACGCTCTTCTGCCCATCCATACCACCAATTTACAGGCCCTCAACGGCATGGGTCGATCTGATTTGTTTTTAAAACTTGAACTGATAAAAAAAGCTTATGGTATATGTTTCATTTTATTCGCAGCGTTTGTAATGCGCGACGTTTACTTAATGGTTGCCATGTATATGATTACCGGCATCATCTCAACATTTGTTAACGCTTATCCCAACAAACGGGTTATCGGATACTCCTATTCTGAGCAAATACGCGATATCGCTCCTGCATTTGTGATTTCAGCAATAGCAGGAGGACTTGCGCTGTTTTGCGGTTCATTTGTCGCCTCGCCTGGACTTCAAATTCTTGTCGAAGTTGCCGTAATGGCAATTACCTATTTTGGTATCGCAGGCATTTTTAAACTCGAAGCCTTTGAATACCTCATCAATACCGCCAGGGATTTTTTGGGTGCAAAACGTCGTTAAAGACGTTGTATCAATACTGTAACCGTTTTAGTCATCGTTCTTTGAAAGCTGCATAGCGAAGGGAAGGTACCTGATATGGGTAACCGCATTCTTGTCACACGATCCTCCATGCCTCCCATGGAGGAATACTTTGAAGAGGTCGCACCTCTTTGGGAAAGCCACTGGCTTACCAATATGGGTGTTGAGCATAAGAAGCTCGAGGCAGACCTCAAGGAGCGTTTGGGGATCGACAACCTTGCTCTGTTCACGAATGGTCATAATGCTCTAGAGTGCATCCTTGAGGCTATGGCTCTTCCGACCGGCGGAGAGGTCATCACTACACCGTTCACCTTTGCCTCGACCACTCACGCTATCGTGCGAAAGGGACTTACTCCCGTATTTGCCGACGTGAATCCCGCGAACCTAACGTTGGATCCCGAGAGCATTGAACGATTAATCACCCCGCGCACCTGCGCTATCGTGCCTGTGCATGTTTACGGCAATCTTTGCGATGTCGACGCCATCCAGGAGATTGCTGAACGTCACGGCCTGAAAGTCATCTATGATGCCGCCCATGCCTTCGGCGTCGAGCGCGTGAATGAAGACGGAAGCAGCGATAGCGCTGCGACTTTCGGCGATGCGGCCATGTTCAGCTTCCATGCAACCAAGGTATTCAACACCATCGAAGGTGGTTGCGTCTGCTTCAAGGACGAAGATCTGTATCCATTGCTCAACCAATGGAAGAACTTCGGCATCACGGGACCCGAGGACGTCGAGTACGTCGGTGGCAATGCCAAGATGAATGAGTTCTGCGCGGCTATGGGCGTCTGCAATCTTCGTCATCTGGACGCCGAGATCGGCAAGCGCAAGGCCGTTGCCGAGCGTTATTGGGATAACCTTGAAGGCACAGCCGGCGTGACCGTTTTCCGTCCCGCTAAGAACATCCGCCACAACTATGCGTACCTTCCCGTGCTGTTCGATCCGAGCGTCTTCGGCGCCACGCGCGATGACGTTTTCGATGCCCTGGACAAGGCTGGCGTCGGCGCACGCAAATACTTCTATCCGCTGGTCAACGATTACGCATGCTATCGAAGCGTGTACTCAAGCGACCGCACGCCAGTGGCAAAGAAGGCGGCATCCCAGGTGATCACGCTTCCCATGTACGCCGATTTGACGTTGGAAGACGTTGACCGAATCTGCAATACGGTTCTGAATGCAGGAAAGGAAAACCGATGAGTAAGACACTTCTCCTTCTTGGTGGGGCACGTTATGCACTGCCAGTTATTAAGGCAGCGCACGAGTTGGGTGCGAAGGTCGTTACTTGCGATTATTTACCGCATAACTATGCGCACGCTTTCTCGGATGATTACATCAATGCGAGCATCATCGATAACGAGGCTGTGCTTGCCGCCGCTAAACAATGCAAGGCGGACGGCATTATGTCATTCGCTGCCGACCCTGGTGTTGTGTCTGCGTCCTATGCTGCCGAGAAACTGGGGTTGCCGTTCCAGGGAAGCTATGAGGCGGTTAGCATTCTTCAAGATAAAGAGCGCTACCGCGCCTTCCTTCGTGATAATGGCTTTAATTGTCCCGAGCTTCATATCTACCGCTCTGCCGACGAGGCCATGAAAGAAGCTGATTCGATTGCTTATCCCGTGATTGCCAAACCGGTTGATTCGGCTGGATCGAAGGGTTGCTCACGCGTGGATGGTCCCGAGGGTCTTAAGGCAGCGGTTGAGTACGCTCTCGAGTTTTCGCGTGATGGGCGCTGTATCGTCGAGCAGTTTTTGGAGAAGGAGGGAGACTCCTCCGATGCCGATGGATTCGTTAGCGGCGGAAAGTTTTCATGCGTGAGCTTTACCTCGCAGCTGTTCGATCCCTCCGTTCCAAATCCCTACACGCCCGCTGCGTATGCAATGCCGGCAGCTCTGCCGACTTGGGCTCAAAAAGAACTGGTTGCTGAGTTGCAGCGCCTGTCCGATCTGTTGGGGCTTCGTGACGGTGTATTCAACATTGAGACCCGCGTGGCAACCGATGGCAGGGCTTACATTATGGAAAGCTCTCCGCGCGGCGGCGGTAACCGACTGTGCGAGATGCTCAAATATGCCACCGACGGCAAGACCGATCTTGTCATGGCGGCGGTGAAGGCCGCTCTCGGCGAACCCGTTGGCAATCTTTCGATGCCTGCTTATGACGGTTTCTGGTATCAGCAGATGCTTCACTCTGATCGCGATGGGGTGTTCACAGGTATGGAGTATGCAGCTGATTTCGCCGTCTCTCATCTTGCCGAAGAGCAGCTGTGGATTGAGCCCGGCGCCAAAGTCGAGGCGTTCACGGCAGCAAATCATGCATTTGGATCGGTATTCCTTAGGTTCGACACACAAGCCGAGCTTGATGCATTTCGCGCCGAGCCGAGTGAGTTCATGAGGGCGAAGGTGAGCTAACCGTGAAAAAGATAATTGTCGTAATCGGTGCAACCGGCAACACCGGTGCATACCTTACCGAAGATCTAGTAAATCACCTGCCTGCAGATGAATATGAAGTGTTTGCCGCCGGTCATAGAGAGACTAATTTTTTCGATCGCTATAACATTAGTTATTCAAGCATAGATATGTCTGATGCTTCTACTCTGGAGCAACTTCCCCAAGAGGACGTCCATGCGGTGATTCTTCTTGCCGGTTTACTGCCAGCATATATGAGCGGCTATAACCCTTCCAATTATATTGACGTAAACAGCCGTGGAGCCCTTAGCGTACTCGAGTATTGCCGTAAGACAGGTGCTGATCGCATTCTTTATGCTCAGACCATATCCGATGTGCTGGGTTCCGTTACTCCGGAAAACCCCGTAATTCATCCTTACGATGATCGCAATATTATTATGACTGGCGATCACACCGTCTATGCTCTTTCCAAATGCTTCGCCGTTGATTTGATCAAGCATTATCAGGCTGAGTACGGATTAAAAGGCTTTGTGTTTAGGCTCCCCACTGTCTACGCCTTTACCCCCGACAAGACATACAACGTCGATGGCGTGCGTCGGACACTTGGGTATCGTTTGCTGATGGATCGAGCCATGGCTGGAGAAACGCTTGAAATCTGGGGCGATCCCACTCGCGCCAAAGATGTTGTAAACGTCAAGGACTTCTGTCAGCTCTTACGTAAAGCTGTGACCGTAGAGAACGTTGACGGTGGCTTCTTTAATGTGGGTACCGGTATTGGAACTTCAAATGAGGACTGGATTCGCGGTATCGCGAAGGTATTCAATCCAGACGGCGTTGAATCAAAGATTGTCTACCGTCCGGAAATGCCAAGCGGTCCTTCTTATGTAATGGATATCGATAACTGTCGTAAGCTATTAGGCTACGAGCCAAAATATGACTTCTTGCACTTCCTCGAAGACTTCAAGGCCGAAATGACTCTCAATAGGTTTAAAGAATTGCGGTAGAACTAAAGCCATAACCAAAGCTAAATCTGAACCGAACGCTGATCCAATCGAGGAAATTAGCAAGAACGGTATCAGACTCCTAAGAGATATACGACCAATATAATACTTGTCCAAACAGCCATAAGTGACTTCAGCAGCAATGCGCACTTTGTTTCGACTGCCGCTGAAGGGAAAACGTTGAAAGGCATCATCCTCGCCGGCGGGTCCGGCACTCGACTGCATCCGATAACTAAAGCCCTTAGCAAACAACTTCTACCAATTTACGATAAACCACTTGTGTACTACCCTTTGAGCGTTCTGATGCTCGCTGGCATCCGAGAGGTGCTTGTCATCTCGATGCCACGTGACCTGCCGGTGTTCAAGGAGCTTCTCGGGGGCGGATCCGAGTTAGGCATGCGCCTAGAGTACGCAGAGCATGCCAAACCTCGCGGTCTAGCCGAAGCATTTACCATCGGACGCGACTTTCTAGCCGGCGAGCCGTGTGCGCTGGTGCTGGGTGACAACATGTTCCACGGCCAAGACCTCACTCGTTTGCTAACGTGCGCAAAAGATAAGGTTGAGGGTCGCGGCGGTGCCGTTGTGTTCGGATATCCCGTGCAGGACGCCAGGGCCTTTGGTGTGGTGGAGTTCGATCAAAATCATCGCGTCGTTGGCGTTGAGGAAAAGCCCGAGGCTCCAAAGTCAAACTATGCAGTACCAGGGCTGTACTTCTACGATGGACAAGTTTCCGACATCGCGGCCAACGTTAAACCAAGCGCGCGCGGCGAGCTGGAGATTACGAGTATCAACAATGCCTATCTAGATCAAGGTCAACTGTCGGTCGAGCTGATGGGCCGAGGCATGGCGTGGCTGGATACGGGCACGCCCGAAGGTCCTTTAAAGGCCGCCGAGTACGTGGAGGCCGTGCAAAGCCGCCAGGGTTATTACATTGCGTGCCTGGAAGAAATCGCTTATCGCCGCGGTTTCATCGACCATAATCAGTTACACGAACTGGGCGAAGCGCTGAAGAAGACTGCATATGGTAAGTATCTTTTGAATGTCGCAAACGAGGCAAAGAGGGGGTAAATATGTCTGAGATCTTCGAACCCAAGAATATCATCGTCACGGGCGGCTGCGGCTTCATCGGCAGCAATTTCGTCCACTATGTCGTGAACAACCACCCGGGCGTCCACGTCACCGTCCTGGACAAGCTGACCTACGCCGGCAACCCCGAGAACATCGCCGGTCTGCCCTCCGACCGCGTGGAGCTCGTCGTGGGCGACATCTGCGACGCCGCTCTGCTCGATAGGATCGTCCCGGGCCGCGACGCGATCGTGCACTACGCCGCCGAGAGCCACAACGACAACTCCATCGCCGACCCGGAGCCGTTCCTGCGCACCAACGTGGAGGGCACCTTCCGCCTGCTGGAGGCCGTGAGGAAGTACGGCGTCCGCTACCACCACGTCTCCACCGACGAGGTCTACGGCGACCTGGCGCTCGACGATCCCGCCAAGTTCACCGAGGAGACGCCCTACCACCCGAGCTCGCCCTACAGCTCCACCAAGGCTTCCTCCGACATGCTCGTGCGCGCCTGGACCCGCACCTACGGCCTGCGGACCACGATCTCCAACTGCTCCAACAACTACGGCCCCTACCAGCACGTGGAGAAGTTCATCCCCAGGCAGATCACGAACATCATCGACGGCGTGCGCCCCAAGCTCTACGGTAAGGGCGAGAACGTCCGCGACTGGATCCACACCGAGGACCACTCATCGGCCGTCTGGGACATCCTGACCAAGGGCCGCATGGGGGAGACCTACCTCATCGGCGCCAATGGGGAGAAGGACAACATCACCGTCCTGCGCATGATCCTCGAGGCCATGGGGCGCGACCCCGAGGACTTCGACTGGGTCGCCGACCGTCCCGGCCACGACCGCCGCTACGCCATCGACTCCGCCAAGCTCCAGCGCGAGCTGGGCTGGAGGCCGGCGCACACCGACTTCGCCGGGGGCCTGAAGCAGACCATCGACTGGTACGTCGCCAACGAGTCCTGGTGGCGCCCGGCCAAGGAGGCCACCGAGGCCCGCTACCGCGCGCAGGGGCAGTAGAGGTAGCAGCCCTTGCGAAACAAAGCGGGGTCCCGGACTAGCGCTCCGGACCCCGCTTTGTTTAGTGCGCAGTTGGCCGAATGTGTCCCTGAATGGCGGTTGGTTGGTGGAGCGTCGTGCGTCGTGTATTGTATTTCTTGCGCCTTTGCTTGTGGCCTTCCTCGCCATAAATACTGTGGTGATGCTATTCACCCAGTTGTACGCCTACGCGGACGAGCCCGGCGGGGACGTATACCTGCACGGCGATCTGATCTGGTGCGGCGAAACGCCCGAATGCAAGCAGTCGATGGCCATGTGCCGCGCAAGGTGGGGCTGCAGGTGAGGCTCGTGCCCAAGAGCAACACGAGGCGGCTCTCCTACGAGTGCTGGCAGGGTGCGCAAAATCTGCATCGACCCGGTGCGCTGCCCGCTGGCGCATGAGAAGTCCAGGCTCAAGAAGTACGACCACGACCACGACTGCGACGGGACGTGGCTTGAGGGCATCCCCGACGGCAACGACCACTCGATCGAAGCAGTGAGGTTCGCAATTATGGACGACATCTTGCGTGGGTGAGGGCGCAGCGTGCTGCTTCTCCTCGCCACTGAAAGGCGCTAAAGGTTAATCTGCTGTCTTCTCCGTTGTCTTAGGATCAGCCTCCTCGCCCTGCTCGTCAGATACTCCCTTGAACTTCGCCATAACGTTTTTCTTTGTCTTGACAATCTTTGGACGCGCGGTCTCACGCCACCATTTTTCGACATGAGGCTTTGCCGCCTGAGCACCTTTCACCGCCAGAAAGCTAACGGCAATTACGGTAATCGCAGCAGCCGCCACCTTGCCACCGTTCGAATCGGAGGCATCATTGCCATCGCGCTGGCCGTCATCAAGACTGTCATCGCCATTTGCCGCAAGCGATGCCTCCCACTCTTCTCTCTGCCTTTTCTTTTCGGCGCGATTGGCTGCAACCGAATCGGAAAGCTCACGTCTGCGTTCCGGGGAAAGCGGGCCAATTTCATTGAGGATTTCCTCTTTCCATGACGTGGAAACATAGCCAGCATGATTAGGGCTTCCGGTTTCCCAGTGCCTCTGCGTGGCATAAGGACGCCCCTTCTCGGTGACCCTATAATCTCCAGGTTCGCCTTCGAGGTAGCCTTCTTCCTTCAGCCAGACATTCACCTCCTCTGCGTTAAACCCAACATCCCGCCCCAAGCATCTTGCTGACTTACGCATCGCAAGCCCCTTTCGCTTATCAACAGTATGGTAGTGTCGCGAATCATGATGTAGGGCTCGGTTCTCGAGGGTGGCCACAGGCTGCCCGAGGAACCGAGAATCATCTAGAATGCCGTCATTCTAGCCTATGTCACGCCGCCTTCCTGCCGACAACGGGGTTACCGGCCGCGACGAGTGCGATGATCCCGGCCGCGTGCTCGGCGGCAGGGCCCTCGTAGGCAGGCGCGTTCACCTTGGCGCCCTCGACGGCCCTGCCGATGGGGTCTTCGTTGAACTGGCGGCGTCCGGCCCAGCCCTCGTCCATCTCTGAGAACACCGCTCCCATCATCCTGATGAGCGACTTCCTGCTGGGGAAGACCTGCACCACGCAGCCGCGGCGCTTGGGCTCGCGGTTGGCGCGCTACTGCACGTTGTTGGTGCGAAGTCTCACGTGGTGCTCGTAGGGGAAGTCGAGGTAGGCCAGCGCGTCGGCCTCGGCCTCTTCGAGCGCCTCGGACGCCTTGGGGCAGAACCCCTCGATCTGCTCGGTGGTCAGCTGGGTGCTCGAGTCCGGGCTCGCCGACCGCAGGGCCACGCGCGCCATTAGCGAGGGATGTGGTGATCGCGAGATACACGGTAGCGACCTTGGGCGCATGTGCGCGCTTCTGCAGGTTCGAGCGGAAGGAGATGAAGTGATTGGCGAAGACGTGAAATGGGCGTTGGGCATTGCGGTCACGGCGCTCGTGCTCATGGCGTTCCTGCTGCACGTGCCGTTCGCCCTGGTGCTGGGGCCGTGGAGGACTAGGGGGCGCGTCCGAGACCGGAACCCCCGCTGGAGGGACCGTCCGTTTTTTGTCCGGGCGAGCTGAGATGCTTTTATCACGATAAGCGCAGATGGGAAGCACATCACTGGTATGATTTGGGAAAGGAGGAAACAGATGAAAGTCCAAATCGGGACAGAGTACTGTGCGATGGAAATCGCCGAGTACGCCGTCAGCAGGCGATATCGCCACGACACGCCAATCAGCAATCTTCAGCTCCAGAAGATTCTTTACTTCCTGCAAGTCATACACGCGAGCGAGACCGGCGAGCTGCTATTCGCCGACCAGTTTGAGGCATGGCCCTACGGCCCGGTCATCAGGGATGTCTACGTTGAGTTCTCTGACTGCGGCGGCTTCCCGATAAAACGCGAGTTCGACACCGAGATAAATGACTCCATCCGCCCGTTCCTGGATGCGGGGGTGGACATGCTCGCCGAGAAATCCCCATGGGAACTCGTCAGGATCTCACACGCCGAGGGGTCCCCGTGGGACGTCATCTACAACCAGAAGCGCCTACACAAGGGAATCATCCCAAATGAGCTAATCATGCAGTGCGCTAGCGAGGTCTCTGAGTGACCGAACAAGAATACGCAAAGGCGGCCGAAAACTATCGGAAGAGCCCTCTCTCTGCTCACCAGCAAAATTGGGACTCTTTCGAAACCGCCCCTGAAAGTTCCTCCAATAAACGCAGGCAGTGACGACGCAGAGAAACGCAAGGCTCTCCGCGACATGCTCGAATCCCTCGCCAGCACGGATGATGCTGCGGTGCTCTCCCAAGAGGACATACGCCGAGCCTCGAGCTTCTTCGCAAAGCTATATGGGGGGAGCGAGCCCTATCGCCATAGATATGCCGACATCTGCGACCTGGTATTCAATGCACTCGGGCAGTCCTCTGGGGACTTAGACGAAGGGGTCCCCTATTCGGTCAATTGCCTCGCTGAGAACATTCGCATCATCCATGAGTACCTGACGAAGCATGGACTTTGTGACCAGGCGAAAAGTGTCCTCAAACTCGCCGACCACATCGACCTGGAAAAGACGAGGCTGAGCCACGACATCGAACAGCAGCAGGCCATGCGCGCATTCAAAACGGCAATCGCCGAAGTAAAAGCGGAAAGGGACGAGGCGGACCAGAAACGCGCAGAGCTGGAAAGGGAGTTCGACGAGCGCCTCGACAAGACGAGGATGGAGTACATCGCGATCCTCGGCGTGTTCGCGGCGGTCGTGCTCGCCTTCAACGGCGGCGTCGGGTTCTCGACCTCCGCGATGGGCGCGCTTGGCATCGACGGCGGCATACGTGCCATCGTGCTCCTCGCCGCGCTCGTGGGCTTCGTGCTCATCAACACGGTCTGCATCCTGCTGGTCTTCATCTGGAAGATGTCCTTCAACCACAGGAAGGTGGAACTGGGCAACTGGCCGAGGAACTGCCTGATCGCCGCAGACGTCGCCCTCGTGTTCATTATGGCTGCGATGATGGCGCTCTCTCACCCTGGACTCAGGGAGTTCATCGGGCTGTAGCCCGAACGCGACGCCAAGGGCCGCCCTCCGGGGCGGCCCTTCTCATGGCGACACGTCTAGGAGCATAGCCGTGCGGTAATCCTCCGCCGCATGGGGCGTTGGGAAGCCGTCCTTCGGGGCGGCTTCCCGCTTTTCGCGGCGGGCGCGATTGATTGGGGGCGGTGCTTGGACGCCGACGAGCCGATGGCGAACCCGCGCCACGAGACATATTGCCGCGAGCGCGTGGCCGGCAAGACGCAGAGGCAGGCGATGCTCGCCGCATAGCCCGACCGCTCGCGCTGGAAGCCCGAGACGGTGGACAACAAGGCCTGCAAGCTCGAGGCCGAGCATGAGGTCAAGGCTAGGATTGCCCGCCTCGAGAGGCTCGCGGCGGAGAAGGCCACCACGACGCGCGCCGAGGTGCTCGCGGGCATAAGCTATACCTTCCAGGCGGGCATAGCACGCGTGCGCGGCGCCGGGGACGGCAGGCAGCTGGACTACACCTCGGTCAACGCCGTCACGCAGCTGGGCAAGACTCTGCTCGATGCGCTGCCCAAAGAGGGGGGTGTTCCTATAGTTTTGTCAACTGGGCAATGCTGTTTTCGAGATTGAATCGCGACATGCTAACGCCAGGCC
>NZ_CAXTGI010000014.1:0-60559 GCF_964243765.1 Collinsella aerofaciens
TGCTCGGACAGTCCTGACTCGCACGGAGAGCACATTAAGTGCTCTCCGGCTCGTGCGGAACTCGCGATCGACCTTATATGTCTGCCGCCCGGCGGCGGGGCTCCCGCACATCTCAACCTTGGCTGGGTTCTGGCTCAGTGGCAGTCGCTTCGCTTCTGCCCGCCTTGGCTGGTGCGGCGGTTTGGCGTTGGACGGTTCTTTTTCTGATATATGCTGGTTGCGGCTCTTCTTTTGGGAGGAGTCGCTTTTTTGTTGCTAGGAGGTTGGCCCGTGGTTGATGGGGAGAATCGTTCTGAGCTGCTTTCTGCTGATTGGAATGGCGAATGGATGCGCTTGCAGGCTGGTCGGCGGCGGGTTGATGATTCTTTTGAATGGGATAAGCGGGCTCGGCATTTTCGGCCGCTGGAGACTGCCCCTTATGCTCGGGATTTTATAAAACTGTTGGCGATTGAGCCTGGTGAATCGATGCTCGATATGGGGTGTGGGGCTGGGTCGATTGCTATTCCGCTTGCCCAGGCTGGACATCCTGTGATTGCCGCTGACTTTTCCCCTGCTATGTTGGGCACGCTCGATGCTGGCATTGAGTACTATGGGCTCGAGGATCGCATTACGCCGCTTGAGCTTGCCTGGGACGATGATTGGGATCTGGTTGGGCCGGTTGCCAAGGCTGTTGATGTTGCCTTTGCCAGTCGCTCTGTCACCACGACCAACCTAAAAGGCGCGCTTGCCAAGCTCGACCGCACGGCTCGTCGGCGTTGTGCTGTCACGATGGTCGCCAACTCCAGCCCGCGCTATGATCTGCACTTGATGAACGCTATCGGCGCCTCGGTTACCTGCAGCAATGGCTTTGTGTACGCCTTCAACATCCTCATTCAGATGGGTGCGTTGCCGCAGGTTACATACTTTGAATCGCCTCGTCGCGATACCTTCGATAGCCTTGAGGCAGGCGTGGCGGATTTTTCCCGTATGCTCGAGCATGGCAACGAGGATAAGATCGACCGCCTGCGCGACTATATCGCTCAGCACATGATCGAAAACCCCCATGCCGGCGAGCCGGGCTCCAAGGGCGTGCCGCAGGGGCGCTATATGCTCGATCATGTCCGCAAGGTTCGTTGGGCGTTTATTGCATGGGAGCCGGTCTCTGCGCCCAGCTCATAGCCTGTTCGCAGCCCGCACCGCCCACTCACTCGGCATCCGCATTCTTTTTGAACTGGGCAAACGCGCTCCACACCGCGCCATTCCTGCGCTATCGTGGGACAGCTCACGTAGATTAAGGCCCCGTCGCGGGGCGCCCCATACATAGAAAGCGAGAACCCATGGCACTGACAGGAGCCCAGGTCAAGCAGCTTCGCAGCATGGCCCATCACCTCAACCCCGCCATCATCATCGGTAAGTCCGATGTCAACGAGGGCACCGTCGAGCAGACGGTCGCCTACCTGGAGAAGCACGAACTCGTTAAGTGCTCCGTGCTCGATGGCTCCAGTCTTTCCGCCCGCGAGGCCGCCGAAGAGCTCGCTGAGCGTTGCCACGCCGAGGTCGTCCAGGTCATCGGCCGCAAGTTCTCGCTGTATCGCGAGTCCTCGCGCAAGGATATCGAGAAGATCAAGCTCGTCTAAGAGCCAATGATCCGGCGAGCCAACATATAGCAAGCTTACGGGTGCCCGAGTACTTCGGGCACCCGTTTTTTATCGCTCGACCAGCACGCGATTGAGCCGCCCCTCCACCAAGCGCTCGTATAGACGCCGCGTCTCGGGCTCGGGAACGCCATTGACCTGCTCCCTCAGGTGGTGCATATGACCGCTGTATAGCTCGACGATATCGCGCCGCCGCCCCGCCGCACTGTAGACGCGCATGGCGCAGCGCACCATATCCTCACGCGCTGTTTCCTGCCGAAGCCCCGACTCCGCCAGCCAAATCGCCGACTGCAGGTCGTTTTCTTCTAGAGCGGCATTTGCTCCCTTAATCATGCAATCGATGTACTTTGACTGCATAATGCGTCGCATACGCAAAAAGTAGGTGGGGTTACAGCCATTGGGAACATACAACGGGCCGGCATAAAGCTGCTCAATCTTAAGGCACAGCTCAACTAAATGGGGCCCGCGCGCACCCGTGCGATTTCCCAAAACCTCGCGGCTTATCTGGTCAAACAGCCGTACATCGGTCTTGACGTAGTCGCCGTTGAGTCCGATGCATTCATTTTGGATGAGCACACACGATTTGCCATCCGGCGTCGGTCCCAAAGCCGACCGCAAGCGCGATATCGTCGAGTACAGGTTGTTGCGGGCGCTATTGAACTCGGCATGGGGCCACAGCTCCATGGCCAGCGTCTCACGATCGACGAGCGCATCCATGCCCAGCGCAAGCCGCTCGGCAAGTGTCGCCGCCTTCTTGCGGCGCCACATTTTGTCCGTGATGGGAAACCCGTCGCGCTCGGCGCGAAACGCCCCAAACATGCGAATCTCGATATGGTCAATGGTATCAACGGCTTCAACCTCACCGGCCTGGAACAGGCGCTCGCCTTCCCCTTCCAAATCGTCGCGCAGCGAGTACCGCGACAGCTCGCGCACGGGAAGCTTCTTGCGAATCCTGGTCGCCGGCTCGCCCAGACAATGCATGGCAAGGCGCGCAAAGAGCCGATACGATGGCTCTAGAATCCCCGCGCGATTCATGGACATCCAGGCTGCAAGGTCGCTGTCTCGGCCCGCACAGGCCAAATGCAGCGCCACCATCCAGGCTTCTGCGCCACCAACCTGCGTCTGGCTTATATCGAGCAACTCCGCTTCCTCGCGTACCGAAACCATCGAGGTGTTACGCAGATATGCCGCGCGCTCCAGCAGTAACGCATTATCGCGCATGTACGCAATCGACTCCTCGGTAAGTTTGAGCACTTGGACCGCACGGAACTTTGCATTAACCGGCCGTCCCTCTGCCAGCGACTGCCAGCCTTCTAGCAACAGGCCAAACAGCTGAATCTGGTTGTCGCGCATGCGCACGGCAAAACGATCGAGCTCGTTGAACGCCGCGTCGTCGGTTACCGGCAGGCCGGAAAGGAGCCGCCGTGCCGCCAACACCATGCGCACCCAGATAGCCATCGCCTTAAGCCCACGTACGTCGAGCGCCTCCCGCACCACCGTCATCTCGTCGTCGCGCTCGTCGGTTCCCGCAAACGACCCGTCAAAGAGCTCCACCAGCATGCTATCGGCCCGCATAACAATCCCCGCGATGTCGAGCTCGCAGTCGTAGGCCTTGCTCGTTTTGAGTTGCTGTAGAACGCCGCCGTCATCTCCCCGCTCGGTCAGGCAGCGCTTGACCTCGATATGCGCAGACAACATATCGAGTGCGGTATGGGATGTCTCGATTTCTGGCACGGCCAGGTTCGTAGGAAGCCCAAGCCCGTTGTCCCCATAGCAAACAGCCGTCAGTGTCTGGGCCACCCTCCATGAAACAGGGTCTATTTCGCAGGCCGCCCGTTCGCCCCCGCGCTCGATAACCGATGCCATATAGCGAGCGAGCTTTGTATTGGACACGCTGACCGCTGCCAGATATACGCCAAGCGCCTCGGCAGGCGTTGGCTCTGGAGCCGGATCCTCGGCATCGATCGTGCCCAGCGCTGCTCGGCAGATATCGGCCCCGTGCCCCGTCAGAGCCAGATCGACCCCATACTGCCCAGCAAGTTCAAGGACCGCATCACGGTCCAAAAAGGCGTCCGCCAGGCCCATCGCCACATCGCATCTACCCGCCTTAAGCAAAATCCGGGCCGCCCTCGGAACAAGTTCGGGGCGAACCTCGGCCACCAACTTGCGCAAGCGCAAGCGTCCGTTATCCTCCGTGCCCAGACACGTAAAACTCCGCTCGGCGGGGTCCAAGCCAAAGATCGGGTAGTCGCGTACAAAGTAGGACTGGTCGACCATCGACAGCCTCACCCCACAAGCCTCGAGTTCTGCGATATTGCCCTCGCCCATCAAAATCATGAGACATGCCACGCAAAACAGTGCATTATTGTCGAGCGAAGCCAGATCGACAAGTGCCGCGCCATATACGTTGACAATCTCGTTTTCGAGCAGACCGGCTACGTCGCCTTGGCCATACAGACCCGTCTGCAATGCCGAGACGAGCTCGGGCACGCCCTGCGTGAGCTGATAAAAGTCGAGCGATGTGCTGATCGAAAACGCCGATGCCCACGCCGAATACTCATAGGCATGCACCTTGAGCATCTGCGCATTGATCTTAACCGAATCGCCCAGCCCATGAATCAGTTGACGATTTGAAGGACGGCAGGAGATAAAGACCCCTACCCCCATGGCGCGCAGGCCGCGAATCCTGTCGATGAAGTCTTCGGTATCGTGCTGATCGAGGTTTGGCACATTATCAATCGCAATCAGGGAGTGCGGTTTGTCTTTGAGTTCTTCGGTAACCACCTCGAGCTGCATAAACACCTCGCGCCCAGTGGCGCGATCGGCCTCGATAATCCGCACGGGACCTCGCGTCGGGTCGCATTTAACCTCATGGGTGTACTGCAGCAGCACCGAGGTCTTCCCAAACCCGTCGGGCGCATAGAGAACCACGATGCCGGCCTTTCGGCCCTTGGCGATAAGCTCATTCATCAAGCGTTCGCGTCGCACCATATAGCCTCCGCCCAGCGGCATCAGCTCGAGGTCGTCTATACTGCTCAAATCGTTTACCATGCCCGCTCCTCAACTCGACCGTATGGACACTGTAACCGCAAGACCATACAAGCCGCGCTATGAATAGAGCGACCTTGTGTTCTAGGTTGTCTTTTGGTACGCAAGCGGCAAGTTTTTGTACAGCGAGGGCCGATTGTTATTAATCCCCCGACTAATCGGTCTTTAAGCAGGTAAATGAGCTTGTCAGCTTGTCCCATCTAAGCGGCAGTGTAACGCAGATGAACAAGGTTCAGCTATGTCATTCAACTCGCCTAGCACCCGCTACCGTCTACGACCTTTTAGTGGCATTTTTGCATAGAATCTGGTATGGAATGAATCAAACTGTTGGGCATCCGGCATTCGTCAAGCTTGCGGCAAGATTTTGGTCAAGTGAGCGGAAAGGGATAGCAAAAAGGCCCCCGCAAAGCGGAGGCCTTAGGCAAGGCTATGTCGAGGTGCAGGATTCGCGCTACTCGCAGAGCGAAAGGGCGGCCTCGTCGGCAACGACAACGCAGTTGGTGTGCAGCTGCAGGATCGAAGCCGGGCACGCGGGCGTAACCGGGCCATAGCACATGTCATGCACGGCCTGAGCCTTGGCCTCGCCGTTGGCGACGACTAGGATCATGCGGGCATACATGATGGTCTGGGTACCCATGGTGTAGGCCTGACGGGGAACATCGTCGATGCTGTCGAACAGGCGGCTGTTGGCCTGAATGGTGCTCTCGGTGAGGTCGACGCAGTGCGTGCCCTTGGAGAAGTGGTCATCGGGCTCGTTGAAACCGATGTGGCCGTTGTTGCCAATGCCGAGCAGCTGCAGATCCGGGTAACCGGCGGCGGCGACGATCTTGTCGTACTCAGAGCAGGCAGCGGCGGCATCGGGGTTGGAACCGTCGGGCACATGCGTGTTGTTCAGGTCGATGTTGATGTGATCGAAGAAGTTCTCACGCATAAAGTAGTGATAGCTCTGGGGATCGTCGTGCGAAAGGCCACGATACTCGTCCAGGTTGTATGTGCTGACCTCGGCAAAGTCGACGTCGCCCTTCTCGTACCAAGCAGCGAGCTGCTTGTAGGCACCGATCGGGGTGGAGCCGGTGGCAAGGCCCAGCACACAGTCGGGCTTGAGGATAACCTGCGCCGAGATGATATTGGCGGCCTTGCGGCTCATATCCTCGTAGTCTTTAGCTTTAATGATCTTCATTACGCGTCCTTTCTCGTACAAGAGAGGCAAGGCTCCCCTTACAAGCACTTGCCCGCGGCCCGCGTCGGCCGCAACCAACGTGTGCGGCCACCAGGGCGAGGTCGCGTAATGTATGTGTCTCGTGTCTAGCCGCGTCGAGGCCCCTGCCCGTCCACGGTGACCCGAAGCCTTTTAGCTTCGGACAAATCCCATCTTGCCACGGAGGGCGTCCTCTTTCAAGGGCGCCCTCCGTAAACGTGTTTGAATTGTAGGCTAATGGCCACGTGCACTTGCTAGCGCTCGCGAGCAACGATGAGCTGGTCCATCTCTTCGACATGCACGCCAACGGAGCCCTTGATGCTCGAGAACTCAACAGAGTTGCACACCAAGATGGGAACCGTCACATCGTAGCCCTCGGCAGCAATTGCCTCGCGATCGAACTCAATGAGCACATCGCCCTTATGGACGACATCGCCCACCTGTGCATGCACGCTAAAATGCTTGCCCTCAAGCTGAACAGTGTCCAAACCAACGTGGATGAGCACGTCTAGGCCATCGACCGTGTTGAGCGCAACGGCGTGACCCGTGGGAAAAATAGCCTCGACCTTGGCGTCTGCCGGCGCAATCACACGCGTGCCGGTAGGCTGAATCGCCACGCCCTGGCCCAAAAGGCCGGTGGCAAATGTCTGGTCATTGACCTCGGACAACGGAATGACGTCGCCCGAGATGGGAGCATCCAGCGTAAGAACTCGTCCACGCATACCAAAAGACCTTAGGACTTTAGTGAACATGCTCCCCCTCGGACATACCAATCAATCAAAATAGCTTTAACAGTTTACCACTTGGCACCCGTTTTTGACCATTAGGGAAGTTCGCGCTTGACAACCTCGACGATGTCGTCGACAACACGCTGAGTGAGCTCGTGCGTCTCCGCCTCGGCCATAACACGGACCAGCGGCTCGGTACCGCTCGGGCGCACCAGAATGCGGCCGCGGCCGTCAAGCTCCTTCTCGGCGGCAGCGACGGCGTCCCAAATGGGCTGGCAATCGTCCAGGCCGGCCTTGTTGTCGGAATGCACGTTGACGAGTACCTGCGGGTACTTCTTCATGATGCCGGCAAGATCGGTGAGGGTACGACCGGTGCGCTTGAGCACGGCCAGCAGCTGCAGAGCCGTCACCAGGCCGTCACCGGTGGTGTTGTGCTCCAGGAAGATGATGTGGCCGGACTGTTCGCCGCCGATGACGGCGCCATCCGCGAGCATACGCTCAAGAACGTAGCGATCGCCCACGGCGGTCTGAACCATTTCGAAGCCCTGCTCCTTCATAGCGATGGAGAAGCCAAGGTTGCACATGACGGTCGAGACGATCTCGGAGTTGGCGAGCTTGCCGCGGGCGGCGAGGTCAGAACCGCAGATAGCCAGGATGTAGTCACCGTCGATCTCATTGCCCTCACTGTCCACGAACAGCACGCGGTCGGCGTCGCCGTCGTGGGCCAGACCGATGTCAGCATGGGTGCGCAGCACGAGCTCGCGCAGGGGCTCGAGGTGCGTAGAGCCGCACTCGACATTGATGTCGGTGCCGCAGTAATCGGTGTTGATGGCATGGACCGTGGCACCCAGGCGCTGCAGCGCGGCGGGCGTAGTCTGGCAGGAAGCACCGTGACCGCAGTCGACGGCAACGACCAGGCCATCGAGCCTCAGGCCATCAAGCGTATCGATGGCGTGGTCGACGTATGCCTTGCGAGCGTCCTTCATCTTGATGATGTGGCCCACGCCGGCACCGGTCGGCAGCGTGTCGGCAGCCATGGCTTCCTCGGACATGACCCAGGCGCTGATCTCTTCCTCGACCGCATCGGGAAGCTTCATGCCCTTGCGGCTAAAGAACTTGATGCCGTTGAACTCCGGCGGATTATGCGAAGCAGAGATGACGATGCCGCCGTCGAGATCATTCTGGACGGTGAGCAGCGCCACGGCGGGCGTGGGGATGACGCCGCAGCAATGCGGACGGCCGCCCTCGGCCATGATGCCGGCGGTCAGAGCGCTCTCGAGCATGGTACCCGAAAGACGCGTGTCGCGGCCGACGCAGATATCCGGACCAAGGAACTTGGTCGCCGCGCGGCCCAGGCGAAACGCGAGGTCGCACGAGAGGTCGGCATTGGCGACGCCACGGACGCCGTCGGTACCGAAGATGTTCTGGGGCATAGGATCGCTCCTTCCCTAGCAGGCGATATGCAACCGCCCACCCTAGTCGAAAAAGAAAAGCGGGACCCGCCGAGGAATCGGCAGGCCCCGCTTGTACATTGTATCTCGAAAGGAGATAAAACCTTAGCGCTTGGAGAACTGGGGAGCGCGGCGGGCCTTCTTGAGGCCGTACTTCTTGCGCTCGACCACGCGAGCATCGCGCGTAAGGAAACCGGCCTTCTTGAGGTCAGCACGGTAATCGCCAGCGTTCAGAAGAGCGCGAGCGATGCCCAGGCGCAGAGCGCCGGACTGACCGGAGATGCCGCCGCCATCGCACAGAGCGATAACGTCGAACTGACCGGCGGTGTCGGTCACCTTGAAGGGAGCAAGGGCGTTCTCAACGAGCTGATGACGGCCGAAATACTGCTCGGCGTCACGCTTGTTGATGGTCACCTTGCCGGTGCCGGGGACGAGACGGACGCGGGCGACGGCGTTCTTACGACGGCCGGTACCCTGGTAGACAACGGTGTTCTCAGCCATCTTTAAGCCTCCAGCTCAATCTTCGTGGGGTTCTGGGCAGCGTGCGGATGCTCGGCACCAGCGTAGACCTTAAGTTTGGTCATCTGGGCACGGCCGAGGGTGGTCTTGGGCAGCATACCGCGAACGGCGCGCTCGATGACCTTCTCCGGGTGCTTCTCCATAGCCTGGCGGAAGCTCTCAGCCTTGAGGCCGCCGTTGTAGCCGCTGTGGCGATAATAGGTCTTCGTGTCGGCCTTGTTACCGGTAAGCTGGACCTTATCGGCGTTGATGACGACAACGAAGTCGCCGCAGTCGCTGTTGGGCGTGAACTGGGGCTTGTTCTTACCGCGCAGGATCATTGCGATCTGGGTGGCAAGACGGCCCAGGACAGCACCATCGGCGTCGACGAGAACCCAGTTGCGCTGGACCTCGCCCTGCTTGGCGTAGTGAGTCGATTTCGAAATCACTTAGACTCCTCCATGTACAGTACGTGTTGTTACAGAGATTCACGGGGCTCTGCAAGTAACCCGTCCATATTACCCCGCTCGCCGTACGAGTCAACAGGTATTTTGGCTCCGACCAGAGTTTCTGCACATGTCATCCACGAGCCGTGATTTTTCCAACTCTTTAGCTGTTGTCATTTTTTGAGGGTTCGCCGTCGCTAGCGCTCAACGAACTCTTGGATTTCCGCGAGCAGGCGCTTTGCCTCCTGACGGCCCTGGATATACAGGTCCAAAAGCTTTGCCGGATCGTGCTCGACATGGCCGACCTCGACCGGCTTTTGCGGAGCGACGACCAACGCACGGCCCTCGCGCTCATACTTCCATAGGTGCATGCGCTGTATGTTGTAACGGTCGTGGCGCGTCTCGATAGCCTCGAGCAGATAGGGGTAGTCGGCATAGCGCGCACGCGCCGCCGGCAAAAACTCGTAGGGCTTTTTCTCATACGAGCGGTCCTGGGTGACGATGACAACCGCGCGCTCGAAGCCGGCCTCCTCCAGCACATGCTCGATAGGAACCGAATCGGCTACGCCGCCGTCGACGTATTTGTGCCCGTCGATCTCGACCGGCGGCGTCACCAGCGGCAGCGACGTCGAGGCGCGCACGGCGTCGAGGTCGAGCACGGCGCTTTTGACCGGCAGGTAGGCAGCGGTTCCAAACAGCATGTCCGTCGCGACGGCGTACATCTCGATAGGGCTGGCGTCGAACGTCTCGTTATCAAAAGGATCCAGGCGGTCCTGGACGTCGTTGAAGATAAAGTCGTAACCCACGATGGAACCCGTGGACGCAAACGACGCGGCGCCCATGTAGCGGCTGTCGTTGCAGAAGGTCAAATTGACTCGGTTGGTGCGACCGATCTGGTGCGACTTGTAGTTGACGCCATTGAGCGCACCGGCCGAGACGCCGTACACCGCCGGAATTTCGACACCGGCCTCCATGAGAACGTCGAGCACGCCGGCGGTAAACTGCCCACGAAAACTGCCACCCTCCAAGACGAGCGCGACCTTGCCAGCGTTCTTTGCCTTATCTTCTGCAGTCATATTGACCTCCTGCGATTGCGTTTTGACTTTCTTCTACCCAGTTTTGGGATGGAGGGCGCGCAGGTTTTTTGAGGCGGCAGGTGAAGCGGAAAGTGCGTCCCAGTTTGAGGCGGGATTACGGGATGCGCTTTCCGCTTGGACCGCCGTTGGGAAAGCGCGACCCGTTCTGAGCGCGAATTCCAGGATGAACTATCCGCTTGAGGCGTCTTCCGGAAAATGAATCCCATTCCGAACGTCGATTCCGGGATGCAGTTTCCGCTTGAAACGTCATCCGGAAACCGCATCCCAGTCTGAGCCGGAATTCTGGGATGGATTTTCCGCCTTGGGCGACGTTGATGCGGGGCATGGCAGGCTGCAGTCCGATCGGCATCGCATCTGCATAGGGTTGAAGCTTTGCGCGGAGAATCCGCGTATTTGCTTCGCAAATACGCACCGGCTTCGGCCGCCTGCTGGCGTCCTCGCCCGCTCGCTACAAACGCTTCGCGTTTGCTTAACGCTCGCGCCCTGCATAGAGTTCGATTCTCCGCGGTATCTGTAAGTAATAAAAAAGCAGGTAGAGACACTTCTCTACCTGCCTGTAACTATTGGTGGAGGCGCGGAGAATCGAACTCCGGTCCACGAAAGCCCCCTGATTGGCATCTCCAAGCTCAGTCGCTGGTTTTGTCTCGGACGCTTTGCGCGCAGCGACACGCTCGCGGCGTCCTAACCGGTTCGGTCTTAGCCCGCGCCATACCGATTACGTGCGCAGGAGCATTCCCCTAAAATGACGTCGCGCCGGTGTCGGGGAAATCACCGGGTTGACGCGCCGCTATAAACTAAGCAGCGAGAGCCATAGGCTCAAAAGAAGAGTTGTTGTCAATTCAATTTGACGGTACCCCTGTTTAACGAGGCGAGGAGACCTCGGCTTGCTTCCTCTCTCAGAGCTATCGTGTCGAAACCAGTCGCCCCCGAATGTTGGGAAAGTCTGGATGGTATCGGGCCTGCAAACACCCGATAACCGTCGACTTTTCAAGGAACATGCAGGGCAAGCCCCGCTTGTGGAGTGTTATCTTACCACGTTCTGAAAGCGGACAGCTGTTCTATGCACGAGCTGTGAAGACCCTAATGTGCACCATACTTCGCACTTTTGTTACCGATCGCGTCACGTATATTTTCGCCAAGCAAAATTGACCCGTCGAAAGGACCGTTATGGATACCAAGCAGCAACTCGTCAATGCCCTCGCAGGCCTGGGCTCAACCATTACCGAAGCTATGGATGTCATCGAAGGCTTTGTCCCCTGCGGACATCCCGCCCTCACGGTTTCGAACGCCCTTGTTGCGCTGGACGCTGACGATGATGCAGCACTCGCCCAGCAGCTTGAGACCGTCGAGGGCTTTATCGACCACGTGAGTGAGAACCGCGGCGTGGCCGCCTACCACGGCATCGAGGTCGAGCTCGCGGGTCCCAAAGCCGATCTGCTCGCAGCAATCCGCGAGGTAGGCGCCCTTATGCAGACCGCAGGCATCAAGAACACCCAGGTCAACGAGTGGGTCTACCGCAGTCTGGCAGCACTCGACAGCTCCGACGAAAAGGCAGCCGAGCAGCTCGCAGAAAGTCCCGCCATCAAGGCCGAGCTTTTGTAAATAGCAGACGCGGGCCCCTTGGCGCATCGTCGTCCAAGGGGCCCGCAAACAGTTCGCGTCAACCGATAACCGCGCTGCCGCGTTTGGCCAAAGCAAGAATCGGCATCATTTGGCGCGGGGTCTTTGCTGCAAGATCGGCATGTTCGAGCAGCTTGCGATCGTTGGTCACCAAGTAATCGACCTGTGCGCGCTTGCACGCGGCGAGCACCAAGTTGTCCTCGTAATCGCGATGGAGCGATAAGTATTTGTCGGCCAACCAAAGGTCCGACGAATCTGCACCCACGGCCGTGGCGTTTTCGGTCATGTTCCGAACAAACGCCAACGCCGCATCGCCAATTGCACGGGCAGATGCCTCGTCAAGCGCTCCCCCGCTGGCAAGAACGCTACGCTTTAGCTCGTGTTGGACAACGTACAGCACGTCCTTAGCGATATGCACCGGGAAGAACAGCAACGCCCCCGTCTCCGCCGCCTGCCCAATAAAGGCACGAGCAGCGAGCGACTCGGCATGGTCGGCGCAAAACGAATCGACCCAAACGTTGGCATCCACCATGATCTTAAGAGGGGCTCCGCTCACAGGATCATCCCCTTTTGGCGATAGCGATCGTCCATGGCCTCGGAATAAATTGTGTCCCAATCGCGATCGTCGGATACGGGCGACGTAGCGATGCCCAGGTCCGCGTAAAGCTGATCCGCCGCCGCCCATGATGCGGCGAACGGAGTATCGGGCGCGACGGTCTGCTGCCGGTCGTCGACGGCCGCAAGCACTTCCTCGCACTGCCCGCCACCCTGCGCGACCTTGGCCACCACCTTTTTGATGAGCTCGGGCAGTGACCCGCCCGAAAGCCGCAACGCTTCCTCCGCATGGTCCTTGACCTGGCGATCCACGCGAACGTTCACCTGCGCCATGCCGCTAACAGCACCCATGTCGATCTCGCTCCCTTCAATTGCTAGCCTTGCTAGCAACACTATATAGAGAAGCTAGCAAATGTTCAAACGCAAAAGGCCTGCGCCCGGACGACACCGATGCCGTCTGGGCGCAGGCCAGATAACGTGGGCGAACACGTCTGCTAACGCAGGTACGCCTTTGCGTTGCCCAGGCTGTAGGCGATCGTTGAGCCGTTGTGCAGCAGTGACGACGTCTGCGGAGTGATCATGCCGGTAATACCCAATGCCAACAGCGCCGAGTTGGTGAGCATCACCTTGGAATACGAACTCGTCAGACGGTCGATGAGACCCTGACTCATGCGGCGCAGGCGCACGATCGCGGCCAGATCCGTATCGGTCAGGATGATATCGGCGACTTCCTTGGCGATGTCGCTTCCGCCACCCATGGCCAGGCCCACGTCGGCCAAACCGAGCGCCGGCGAATCGTTGACGCCGTCGCCCACCATGGCAACATGGCGCCCCTCGCTCTTAATGCGTTCCACATAGGCGTACTTGTCCTCGGGCAGCAGTTCGGCCTTAAACTCGTCGACACCCGCCTCGCGCGCAATGCGCTCGGCCGTGCGCTCGGAATCGCCCGTGAGCATAACGACATGCTTGACGCCCAGCGCATGCAGGTCGGCGATGGCCTCACGGACGCCGGGCTTGAGCGGATCCTCGATGCCGAGCACGCCGACGACCTTGCCGTCGACCGCCAGATACAGCGGCGACAGGCCTTGCATCTGGAGCTCGATTTGCTCCTTGATGTCGGACTCGAGCTGCGCACCCTCGTCCTCAAATACAAAGTGCGCCGAACCGATAATGACGCGACGCCCCTCGATGGACGAAGCGATGCCGTGCGCCACGATGTACTCGACCGCGGCATGGCGCTCGCGGTGCTCGAGCCCGCGCTCGAGGGCGGCGTTGACCACGGCACGCGCCACCGGATGCGGAAAATGCTCCTCCAAGCAAGCGGAAAGGCGCAGGACCTCGTCCTTGCTCCAGCCATCTGTCGTCAGCACGCAAGCCAGGCGCGGCTGCGCCTCGGTAAGCGTGCCGGTCTTATCAAACACGATGGTGTCAGCCTTGGCAAACGACTCAAAGTACTTCGCGCCCTTGACCATGACGCCCATCTTGGCGGCATCGCTCATGGCGGTCATGACGGCGACGGAACCCGTGAGCTTGAGTGCGCACGAGTAGTCGACCATCAGCGCCGCCGAGGTCTTGATAAGGCTGCGCGTGGTGAGCGCAACCAGGCCCGCGAGCAGGAAGTTCCACGGGACGATCTTGTTGGCGAGGTCCTCCATATGCGACTGGCCCTCGGATTTGAGCGAGTCGGCCGTCTGCACGAGCGAGACGATCGAGCGCAGTTTGGTCTGCGCCGTGTTGGCGCGCACGCGCACCAAGATGCTGCCGTCTTCCACGACGGTACCGGCGAACACGTCGTCGCCCACGCTGCGCTCAACGGCCAGCGGCTCACCGGTCAGGGTCGCCTGGTTGACCATAGCGCTCCCCTGCTCGACGACACCGTCGATGCAAATGGACATGCCAGTGCGCACGGCGACCAGATCGCCGGGCTCGAGCTCGGTCGCAGCAACGCTTACCTCGGTATCGCCGACGACCTTTTGCGCCTTGTCGGGTACATCGAGCAGCGAGTTGATGAGCTCGTTTTCGCTCATGGCGCGGGTGTAGTCCTCGAGCAGCTCGCCCACGTTGAGCAGGAACATTGTCTGGCCCGCGGTGTCGACATCACGCTTGACGAACGAAATGCCGATGGCCGAAGCGTCGAGCACGGGAACGGTCAGGCGCGGCTGCGCCAGCTCATGAAGGGCAGCGCGCAAAAATGCCATGTAACCGGCCACGACAAACACCGCACGCAGAGGCGTCGGCAAGAACCAGCGGCGCGCGTAGTGGACGCCGACGAGTGTCGCCAGGTCCATAACGAGTTTGTGCTTGCGCGGCTCAAGCTGCATCACATAGCCCGACTTGGCATCGGCGATAGCTTGAGCATCGAGTGCGCCCAAGGCGTCGAGCACGCTCGCGCGACGTGGCTCGTCGTATTCGAGCGCCATCTGGCCAATACGGCCATATACGCGCACCTTGTGCACGCCGTCGATATCGCCGCTGAGCTTAAGAAGTGCATCGAGATCGCTCTCTGGCACAGGACCCGCCAATTGAAGACGGGTCCTGCCGGGGATCTCGCTGATAATCGAGAATCTCATAGTTTGTGCCTGGGAGCGTTACTCGGCTGCCTCGTCAGCAGCGGCCTCGCTCTGGGTGATGTAGGCCGCCTCGGCAACCATGTCGTCGACATTAGCCTTGGCCTGCTCGACCATGTCCTGGTAGCCGTTCTTGATGCGCATACCGCACGCAATACCCTGCACGCAGGCATTCTTGACCGGAGCGCTGGTAAGCAGCTTGATGCCGGCCGTGCCAAGCAGAAAACCGCCACCGACAAGCAGGGTATTGAACGTCGACTTCTTCATGTTGCTTCTCCCTTTTGCCGCATTGGACGCGGCACGGTGCCTCAGCACCCGAGTAAACAAGTTTGCTCGAGCACGCTTTTGAAATACCTTAATTCTATCTAACTATCTAGGTCAGCCATGGCTAACCTTTTGAAAATTAACGATGCGGAGTAACCGATTGTCAATGTGACAAAGGGACTATCCCTTTGTCACATTCTTACAGCTGCCAGGTAGCTGCTTCCTTTTGCAGCGCCACCATGCGGGCGAATTCTCCACCTGCCGCCTTGAGCTGCGCCGGAGTGCCCTGCTCGGCAACCACACCATCCTTGAGTACAACGATTTTGTCGGCATTTTCTACCGTACGCATACGGTGGGCAATAACGATAACCGTCTTACCTGTAAGCAGACGGGAGAGTGCCTGCTGTACCACGGTCTCGTTCTCCACATCCAAACTCGCCGTCGCCTCGTCCAACAGCACGATAGGCGCGTCTTTGAGCAGCGCGCGGGCGATGGAAATGCGCTGGCGCTCTCCGCCGGACAGCTTGGAGCCGTTCTCGCCAATCATCGTGCCATAGCCCTGCGGCATGCGGCTCACAAACTCGTCGCAGTTGGCGGCACGCGCGGCAGCAAGCACTTCCTCATCGGTGGCATCACGACGCCCGAGGCGGATGTTTCCCATCACCGTGTCGTCAAAGAGCAGCACGTCTTGGAACACAATGGCGTAACCACGCAGCAGTACCTCGGGATCGACGCTTGCAACATCCACACCGCCCACGGTAACCTTGCCCGCGGTGGCATCCCAAAAGCGCGCGGCAAGGCGGCTCACCGTGGACTTACCGGAACCCGAAGGACCGACCAGCGCCGTAACTTCGCCTTCCTTGGCGGTAAAGCTCACATCGGTAAGAACTTTCTCGCCGGCGCGGCCGTCCTCGCCCGCACCATAGCCAAATGCCACGTGATCGAACACCACATCGTGGCCCACGGGCTCAAATTTCTCGCTACCCCGCGCCACAGGCTCTTCCATGATGGAACGCATGCGCTTGGCAGACGACTCGGCGGCAAACAGCTCGGACATTAACATTAACGCCTGGTCAAAGGGTGCATAGATACGGCTCACCATAAGCAGGAAGGCAAACATCACCAAAAAGTCGACCTGGCCGGAGGCGACCATCGCAGCGCCCGTGACCAACGTGGTGGCAATCCCCAGGCGCAGGATGGCAAAGGCGGAGTTGACCAAAAGCCCATTGGCGAGCTCGCCTTTGGTGGTCTCGCGCTCCTCGGCATCGATCACGGCGTTGAGCCCCTCAAGATAATGAGCCTCCTGGTTGGTGGCGCGGATCTCGCGCACGCAGTCGAGCGTCTCCTGGATCGCCTCGGTAACCTTGACCTTCTCGGCACGCACATGGTCGAACACCGGGATCATGGGGCCGCGCGTCAGATACAGCACGGCAAAGGCCACGGGAACGCTCCAAAACGCCGCAATCGCCAGCTGCCAGCAAAAGAACAGCGACGCCACGAACACAATGACGCTTGCGATGATGGCACCCCAAAGCTCTCCCAGCACGTGGCTGTAGGCGTGCTCCATGGCCTGGACGTCGCCCATGATGGTCTCGGTTAAATCGGCCAGATCACGACGACCAAAAAACGACAGCGGCAGTTTGCGCAAGCGCTCGGCAATCTCCATACGCTGCTTGCCGCACTCCTCGTAAAAGATGCAGTAGGTGTAGTAATACTGCTGCCAGTTAGAGGCAAAGAGCAACACGAAAAAGACCAGGAGGCCGCCCACAATCGGCAGGACATCCGGCAGGTCGGCACCGGTGGCGAGATGTTCGACAAAACCGGCCATGACCAGGAACAATAAGCCCATGCCGGCCATGGTAATGAGATTGGTGAGCGCGGTCCAGAAAATGCCGCGTTTTACGCCGGCGACGCCTTTATCGGATAGGAAGTACTTCTTTTGGAATGAGGCGAACATTTAGGCCTCGCCTCCCTTCGTGACGGCGGCATCCGCGGCAGCAGTGATCTTCCAGCTCGCGGCCTGTTCGTATTCGGCCCACATCTTGGCGTATAGACCGTTTTGGGACAGCAGCTCGGCATGGGTGCCAGTCTCCTGCACGCTACCTTGGTTGAGCACCACGATCTTGTCGGCCCCCACCACGGTCGAAAGCCGGTGCGCGATCATAATGACTGTGCGACCCGCCGCCAGCTTGCTAAAGGCACGCTGGATGAGCGCCTCGTTCTCGGGGTCGGCAAACGCCGTGGCCTCATCGAGCACCACGATAGGCGCGTCTTTAAGGATCGCGCGGGCGAGTGCTACGCGCTGCACCTCGCCGCCCGAAAGATATGCCCCTCCAGCACCGAGCATGGTGTTAATACCCTGCGGGAGCTTGGCCACAATGTCGTCGCACTGAGCTGCGGAGAGGGCCGCACGCACTTCGTCGTCAGTGGCCGTGGGCTTGGAGGCACGCACGTTATCGGCAAGTGTTTGCCGGAACAGCTGGTTGGTCTGGAACACGAAGGCAACCTGGTCCATAAGCTCGTGCGGGTCCATGTCGCGAACGTCCACACCGCCTACGAGCACTCGACCCGAAGAAACATCCCAAAAACGCGGGATCAGGCTGGCGCAGGTTGACTTACCGCCGCCCGAGGGACCCACCAGGGCGAGGGTGCTACCCGCGGAAACGCTAAAGCTCACATGATCGACGGCAGGCGCTTCGGCACCCTCGTAGGTAAAGCTTACATCCTCAAAGCGCACATCGCTGCCGATAGGGTGCTTGGGCTGGGCAGGCACGGAGAGCTGCTTGGAATCCATAACGCTTCGGATGCGCGCCAGCGAATCGGCACTCATCTGAGACGCCTCGCCCACAAACATGAGCTTGGTCATGGCCGTCGGCACCACGGCCGAAAAGATCGCGTAAAACGTGAAGTTGACCATAAAGTGCGCGAAGTCCGTCTCGCCCGGCGCCAACAGCAACGCCACGGGCAAAAGAAATGCCACGAGGCCATTGAGCGCGGTAAGGTTGAGCACCTGCGGGCCTCGGCAGAACGTGCCCGCATAGCTTTGCGCCATGTCGGCGTATTCGGCGATCGCATCGTGAAACGCCTTAAAGGAGTAGACCGTCTGCTGGAAGACCTTGACCACGGGGATGCCGCGTACGTATTCGGTGCCGGTCTTGTTCATCTTGACCAGCGCGCCCATGTAAGCCTTCATAAACTCGGCGCCCTTGCCGCTCATCATGGTGGCCATGGCGCAAAACGAAACGACGACCGAGATTAGGCATGCCGCACCCAAACGCCAATCGAGGGCGAAAAGCAGCACGAGCAGGCCCACGACCATGGCGGTGGCGCCGGCGATATCGGGCAGCATGTGTGCGAGCAGCGTCTCGGTGGAGGCAGCGCATCCGTCTACGATACGGCGCAGCTCACCGGTGGCGTGCGTGTCAAAGTAGCCGAGCGGCAACTTGAGCAGATGCTCACTCGTGGTCTTGCGGATATTGGATGCGCAGCGAAACGCGGACAGGTGCGTGCACATGAGTCCCACAAAATAGACCACAATGCTCGCCAGGGCAAAGCCCACAGCCCACCAACCATACATCGCGATATTGGCGGCCTTGCTCCAGTTGGGCGCCACGGCGATAAGATCTCGCGCAACAAGCCAGATGCACGCGTACGGGCCAAAGCTCAGCAGCTGCGAGAGCGCCGAGAGGGCCATGCCCAAATACGTTAGGAATTTACGTTCACCGGCATATGCAAGCAGCTCGCCGATGCCGCCACCTTCCTTTTTTGATCCCTTTGCCATGAGATTCCTTTCTAACGGCTTGAGAGTTAACCGTAAGAAACTTATCATGGGCGTGTTAGCCAAGGCACACAATTGGGCCAGGCGTGGACGTTTTCGCAAATGAAGGGGACGCTTTTGAAAATGCGGCGGGCGACAACCGATATAACCGAGCTCTACGCACCGCAGTTTGAGCAGTTTGGCTTGGAGTTCTCCGGCAAGGGCGCCGTCTTTACCGGTGAGGTGGCAAACGATCGGGCGCACGGACGCGCATGGATCATGCCCCTCTCCCCCACCTGCATCGTCATGGAGCATTTCATTACCCCGATGCACAACATGCACCTAGCCGAATACACGCCCGAACCGTACGCGTGCGTGAGCGAGGTCAGCGCGCCCACGCTCATGTGTATGCCCGAAGCCGGCATAACGCCTGCGAACCTCAAGCCGCTGCGCGGGCCGTGGCCGAACAGCGCAGTCTGCAGCTTTATCCAAGATAGCTGCGGCGAGGAGCTAAGCCCGCTGTTTGCAGGGCAACTCTATCACTCACGCTCGGTGCTCTTTTTGCCCGGGTATTTTGACGAGCTGGAGCATTGCTATCCTACCGAGTTCGCGGGGGTCTTTGAGGCGTTTGCCGAGCCATGGCACGAGGAGGCGACGTCTGCCATCTGCCACACGTTGCGCAGGATTAACGAGGACCGCGCCCGCACCGCAGGCGGACACGTCTATATGCAGGGCATCGTGGAGACCATGGTCGCGGAGCTCGCCTGTTCGCGCGCGGCCCACAAGCAGGCGCGGCAGGCGGCAGACACACGCGCCAGCGTGACCATTGCCGAAGAAGCAACGGCAATGATTGAGCGCGCGCTCGACAAAGGCAGGCGTGTGGGTATCAACGAGGTGGCCGAGAGGCTCTACACAAGCCGCTCCAAGCTATGCGCCACCTTTAAGGCCCAAACTGACGAGTCCCTGGGCGCCTACATTCGCAGACGCCGTATGGAGCGAGCACAGGACCTTTTGGCCGATAGCGCGCTCACGATAGCGCAGGTGGCAGAGCGTCTAGGCTACCCTCAGCAGGCCGCCTTCGCCCAAGCCTTCAAGCAACACACCGGCACCACCCCCACCACCTGGCGCTCCCAACATATATAAAGAATGAAGGCGCCAACAGCGCCCTCATTCACCAAATTCAATCCAGCCCGCCTGACCCAAACGGCCGAGTCGTCTGGCCGGGGAAGCCCCGAGTCGCCGGGGTGTTTGCTCCAAATGAGTTCCGCATGCAAAGAAGGCCACTAAATGTGGCCTTCGTCTTGCATAGGACTGTTTGAAATTTGGAGGAAATACCCCGGCGACTCGGGGCTTCCCCGGCCTCGCAGCTACGAGAGCGACGTTCTCAGCAACTCGTTGAAGAGCTTGGGGTTGCCCTTACCGCGGCTCGCCTTCATGCACTGGCCCACCAAAAAGCCGATAACCTTCTGGTTGCCGTCACGATACTGCTGCGCCTGATCGGCACAGTTAGCCAGCACCTCGTCCACGATCGGCTGCAGCGCGCCGGCATCGCTCACCTGACGCATACCACGCTCGTCGACGATCTTGTTGGGATCGTCACCGGTCTGGGCCATGGCCTCAAAGACCTCGTGCGCCTGGTTGGAGCTGATGGCATCGGTCGCCAGCAGCTTGGCAAGGGCTGCCACCTGAGCCGGTGCAATACCGGACTCGGCCAGCGAGACGCCCGCGCCCTTAAGGTAGGCGATCATCTCGTTGACCAGCAGGTTTGCGACCGTCTGGGCCTCTTTGCCAGCCATACCGGCAGCGGCGGCCTCAAAGAAGTCGGCAAACTCGGGATCGCCGGCAATCTGCTCGGCATCGGCCGTCTTAATGCCAAAGTCGGCCTCAAAACGGACGCGCTTGGCATCGGGCAGCTCGGGGATCTCGCCACGGCAGCGGTCGATGAACTCGTCGTCCAAATCGAACGGCGCCAGATCGGGGTCGGGGAACAGACGATAGTCGTCGGCCGTCTCCTTGACGCGCATAACCACGGTGCGCTTACGGCTGGGCTCCCAGTGGCGGGTCTCCTGATAGATGATGCCGCCCTCCTCGAGCACCTCGGCCTGACGGCAGATCTCGTAGGCAAGGCCGTCATGCAGGCTCTTAAACGAGTTGAGGTTCTTGAGCTCGGTCTTAGTGCCCAGCTTGGTCTCGCCGCGGCGGCGCAGCGACACGTTGCCGTCGCAGCGCATAGAACCCTTCTCCATGGAGCAGTCCGAAATGCCCAGCGTCACAAAAATGCGACGGAGCTTCTCCATAAACAGGCGGGCCTCCTCGGGCGTGCGCAGATCAGGCTCGGTGACGAGCTCAATCAAAGGCGTGCCGCAGCGGTTGTAGTCGACGAGCGACTCGGCAGCGGCGGTAATGCGGCCCTCGGCACCGCCCACGTGGACCATCTTGGCGGCGTCCTCCTCCATGTGGATGCGCAGGATGCGAATGGGCACCGTGTAGGAACCGTCCTCGCGGCGCTCGGGCATCTGCAGGTTGGACGCATCATAGCTGGCCAGATGACCGGAGCGCTGATTGCCCTCGCGCATGGTCGACGTCATGGACGTGGACAGGCCCTCGGCGTTGGCCGAGGCGCTCGCCAGGCTCTGGGCCTCGGCCTCGCCAAACGCGCAGTCGGGGCGCTCGGCGGCACCGCGACCGGTCACGTCCAGGTCCAGGTGACCGTACATGGCAAAAGCGACCGGACCCTGCGTAGTCTGGAAGTTCTTGGCCATATCGGGATAGAAGTAGTGCTTGCGGTAGAACATCGAGTGGCGCTGAATCTCGCAGTTGGTGGCGAGACCGGCCTTGACGATGCTCTCGATGGCGCGCTTGTTGGGCACCGGCAGGGCGCCGGGCAGGCCCAGGCACACCGGGCACACGTTGGCGTTAGGCTCGTCATCGTGGCTGAGCTTGCAGTTGCAGAACATCTTGGTATCGAGCGCGGTGAGCTCGGTATGGATCTCCAGGCCGATCACGGCCTCCCAATCCTGCAGGACCTCGGAAAGTTCCTTCATTACAGCTCGCCTCCCTTCCCGGCAAAATCGGGCGCGACGGAAAGCGCGGGCGCACCCGTGGCGGCATCGGCAAAGCCGCGCTCCAGGGCGCGGGCAAACGTGAGCAACTGACGGTCCTTAAAGGCAGGTCCCACCAGCTGGGCAGAAACGGGCAGCTGAGTATCCTCGCCCAAGCCCAGCGGCACCGAGATGCCACCGTTGCCGCAAATGTTGAGCGAGATGGTGTACAGGTCGGAGAGGTACATCTGCGTGGGGTCGCTGATCTCGCCAAACTTAAAGGCCGTGCGCGGCGAGGCGGGCATGAGAATGGTGTCCACCTTGGCATATGCGGCGTCGTAGTCCCGCGTGATGAGCGTGCGAGCCTTTTGCGCGGCGTAGTAGTACTTGTCGTACACGCCCGAGCTCAGCAGGTAGGCGCCGAGCATCTGACGGCGCTTGGCCTCGGCGCCAAAGCCGTGGGCGCGCGAGAGCGAGCTCTGGTCGGACAGGTTGGCGCAGCCCTCCTCCTGATAGCCATAGCGAATGCCGTCGAAGCGGGCCAGGTTGGAGAACGCCTCAGCCGGGCCGATGACATAGTAGGCGGCGATGGCGGCGTCCAGGTGCGGCAGGTCAACCTCGACCAGCTCGGCGCCCTGGTTCTGCAGCTCCTGGGCGGCGCGCTGAACAGCGGCCTTGACCTCGGGCGTCAGACCCTCGGCCTCCATAAACGCGGGGATGATGCCCACGCGCTTGCCCTCGATGCTGTCGTTAAGATGCTCGGTAAAGTCGACGGCGCAATCCTGGCTGGTGCAGTCATACGGATCGTGACCCGCACCGGTAAGCGCGTTCATGGCCAGCGCGACATCCTCGACCGTGCGACCGAAGGGACCCACCTGGTCGAGCGACGAGCCAAAGGCAACCACGCCGTAACGGCTCACGGCGCCGTACGTGGGCTTAAAGCCCACCACGCCGCACAGCGACGCCGGCTGACGAATGGAGCCGCCGGTATCCGAGCCCAGCGAGAGCGCGACCTCGCCCGCGGCGACGGCGGCAGCGGAGCCGCCCGAGGAGCCGCCGGGCACGCGCTCGGTATCCCAGGGGTTGTTGGTGCGGTGGAACGCCGAACTCTCGGTGGAGCTGCCAAAGGCAAACTCGTCCATGTTGGCCTTGCCCATGGGCAGGCAGCCGGCGTCGAGCATGCGCTGGACGCAGGTGGCGGTGTAGACACTCTGGTAGTTCTCGAGCATGCGGGAAGCGCAGGTGGTGCGCGTGCCCACGAGGTTCATGTTGTCCTTAATGGCCAGCGGCACGCCCGCAAGCGGGGGCAGCGGCTTGCCGGCGGCACGGTCGGCATCCACGCGCGCAGCGGCCTCGAGCGCAAGCTCGGGCGCCACCTGCAGGAATGCCTGGACCCCGTCCTCGCGCGCCTCGATGGCGGCAAGGGAGGCCTGGGCCACCTCGGTAGCGGTAAAGTCGCCGGCGGCAACGCCCGCGGCAATCTGAGCGGCGGTAAGGGAATCGAAGCTTAGCGCCATTACTCGCTCTCCCCCTCTCCCAAAATGGACGGCACGCGGAAGTAGCGGTCGCGCACGCTGCCAGCGTTTTCCAGCGCAACGTCGAGCGGCAGGTCGCGCTCGGGCTCGCGCAGGTCATCGCCCATCACGTTGGACAGGCTTCCGATGGGATGGAACGTAGGCTCCACGTCGGGCAAGTCATATTGCAAGACGGGCTCGAGCATCTGGACGGCATCGTTCATGTAGGACGTCATCTGGGCGAGCTCGTCATCGGTCAGTGCGATCTTTGCGTACTCGGCGATGCCGCGCACATCTTTCTCGCTGAGTGCCATAGGCGCTCCCTTCCGCATAACAGATAAACCGCTCTAGTATACAAGGCAACGCCGCTTGGAGCAGGTGCTTTACCCAAATGCAGCGAAAACGTAACGAGGGCGGCGGTTAGCAGGCGGCGGGCTGGCGGTTCTGCAGCGAAACCGCGCCGTCCATAGCGAAAACCGTCTCGCCCACAACGAAAACCATCCCGCCCACAACGAAAACCGTCACAACATTCGACGCTTTTCGCCAAAATCGAGATTTTCATCGAATGTTGTGACGGTTTGGAAGTCCCGGCCACCACAAAGGTGCCTGTCCTCATTGTGGTGGTTCTGGAGAATGTCTTATGCCGAGGCCTTGGCCTTGCGGCGCTTGCGGACCGCGTGGATCACGATGTCCAGCAGCAACAGCACAATGGCCACGACCACGATGAGCACGGCAAACTCGCGCTTGCCCCAGTGGCGGCCGGCCAGCGACTTTTGCTTGTCGACTTCCTTCTTGTTGTACTTGGTGCGCACGCAATGCACCAGCAGGCGATGGTCGTTCACGCCGTAGGGCGTGCAGGTGACGAGCGTCACCTTGTCGGCGCCGGGCTCGATGGTTAGCGACTCCATCTCCTCGGGCAGCACCACCTCGGAATCCACCATCTTGTAGGCGAGCGTCTTGTTCATGGTGTGCAGCAGCACCAGGTCGCCGGGCTCCAGCGAATGGATGTCGTCGAACATGCTCAGGTTGCGCATGCCCGAGTGCGCGGTGAGCACGCAATGCGTCGAGGTGCCGCCCACCGGCAGGCTCGTGCCCTCCAGGTGGCCGACGCCCGCCATAAGGACTTCTTCACTCGTGCCGTGGTAGATGGGCATGCTCACGTCGATGGAGGGGATCTCGACCCAGCTCATCATGGGGTCGCGGTCAAAGATGAGCTGCTGGGCGTAGGGCTCGATCTGGTCGGCGGGAAGCTCGGTGGCCTCGCCCGCCAGCTGCTCGTTATAGGAGCGCGCCTGCAGCAAGATGCGCTCGCGCTCCTCGGCAGACAGCGCGTCCACGGTGCTGGACACCGTGCTGATCTGGTTGAACACGCCCGAGGCCTCGAGCCGGTCCAAGATCCACGGCCAGGTCATAAGGCCCACGCCAATAAGGATGATGACGATGGTGATGAGCCGGTCGGCCCAGCGAGGCAGCCGCTTGCGGCGGCGCTTGGGCTTTGGTTGAGGTTTGGGCTGAGGGCTTGAGCCGCCGTTGTCCACGGCGTTATTGCTCTTCATATGTTTGGCGCCCTGCACCATCGCCGGTCACTCCTCTACAACTCAAGTTGTCTAAACAAATAATAGCCGATTAGCGAGCCCATGCGCCGGACAACGCAGCTAGGACCGAAGCACCGCCGACGATTCGAATTCTTGGAGACCTTCTACAGCGCTTCTTGCCATGGATATTCCTTTCCAAAAATGCGATCGACTTCGAGCTGAATTCGCTCATCGTCGATTGCCGCCAAAGATAGCGCAAGCGAAATGTCGTCGACACGGGAGGAGCCGGCAAACACGGGTGCATAGCGCCACACTTGGATCATCGCCGTTTCGTTATCCGGCAACTCCCCGTCTGCGACTTCGAGGTCGCTCAGTTGACGCCATGCACTTTTTAAGACGGCCTTTTGTTCCATGCCCGGCGCAGCGAGCATCGAACGCGCAGCGAGCGCCGTCTCCCCGGCGTCAACAAGATAGTCGATCTGCTGCGTCTTCCTTGCAAAAAAGACCTTCGAGACAGGCGAGGAGAGCTCTGCCATGTGCTCGCTGAGCAGAAGATCAACGGCAACAGGGAACACGAAGACACGTCGCTCGCGACGCTCGCGTCTCGCGAGCCCCCTGTCAACAAGCTCGGTTATGGCCTCACTCGCGCGGCTTGCCGAAATCCCAAGCGCACGACAAAGGTCATGGGGACGATATGGCTCCTGGGCTGCTCCCCAGATTGCGGCAGCCTGCGCGTTGGGTGACATCTTGGTCGCGTGGTTGCGAAACCGGGCACCGCCCCTCTCCGTGCAGGCTGTGCCCATAAATGGAAGAAAAGCCTGTCTGCCGGGGCAGACAAAGGGAATCCCTTGTGCGATCAATGCTTTGCGCTGACGTGCATCGGCATCAGGAAACGAAACGACAACAGGAGTCTCCGCGCGCAAGGCTAGCTGACTATAGACTCTCTTAGCCTCGGGAAGCCCGACGCCAGTAGGCAAACTTGCAAGCAAAAACGAAAAACCGTTTGCGTCAACAGCGCGGACCTCAATCGTCCGCAGATGCAGCGGCAAGTGTGCGGATCCAGGCCAAGTTTTGGTCTTGGCGGAAAGGCCTAGTGCTTCTTGTAAGTAGATTAGCGCTTCGTTCATTTCCATTGTTTTCGTTCGATTCCAGTTTGTATTGGAATTATACATAATTTTCGGAATTAATGAGATACCGTTCGTGCCTAAGCCCATATTTGCGTTTTCAAAATGTCCCGAATCGGCGGGGCGATTCGGGATACAATGTCAATAGAAAACGACGCACCCCGCGTAAGTGTACGAGAGCGCGGGCGGCCTAGTTTTCAGTTTTTGTTAAATGCCCGGGATCCGACCCCCGGGCATTCTTATTTGCGCTTTCGGCGCAAATGCCGTCCACCGTCCGCACCGCGCGTGCGCCTACGGACCTTAAACCGAACTTCATACGAGTCAAGAAACGCGATGACGAACGTGCCCACCGCAGCGAGGGCGGCGAGCACGTTAAGGAATTTCAGCAATTGGGGACCTCCGATCGAGTCGTCGGCCGCCCGCGCACGGGATGCGTCGCAAGGATATTTTACTGCGAGTGTATGCACCCACGCCTGGTAAACGCGATTTTGACAAACATTTGTTCGATAGTTACACGCACGGTTCCTCGTCCAGCGGAGCCTGGCCGCATTGTCCGGGTTTGCCCGACGTGTTTGCGTTTTCAAAATGTCCCGAATCGGCTGGACGAATCGGGATACAATGTCAATAGGAAACGACGCACCCCGCGTAAGTACTTAGGAGCGCGGGCGACCAGTTTCCGACGTTGTTAAATGCTCGGGCCTCTAACCCCGGGCATTCTTATTTGCGCTTGTTGCGACGCAAATGCCTTCTACCGTCCGCACTGCGCGTGCGCCTACGGACCTTAAACCGAACCTCATACGAGTCAAGAAACGCGATGACGAACGAGCTGCATCGGACGATGAAGGCTGGCTGTGTTATCCCAAAAAAACGGGGCAGACTCCAGTGCGGAGTCTGCCCCGTAAAGATAATGGCAAAGCAAGAACGTAAATAGACGAGAAAAGTGTCCGCAAGTCTCATGGCCATCACATCTCGCCTGCCAGAGGGATGGGTGAGCGAGCGTTACTCCTGCTCGGACTCCTCAGCCTGCTTACGGCTACGGATGAGATGAGCCACGCCGATGCACAGCACCGCGCCACCAGCGATCCAAGTGAAGGTCACGCCATTAAGGCCGGTGAGGGGGAGGCCCACGGACTTGGTGTTGCCGACGTTGATGGTGACCTCACCGGCAGCGGCGTTGGTGCCGGTGCCATCCGTACCGGTCAGCTTATTGTCTCCGTCATTGCCGTCGAGCTTACCGAAGGCGATGTCGGTGCGGCCCTCGTCGTCCTTGGAAACCGCCGCCGTGAGGCCCGTCACCTTCATGCTCGCGTCATCATACGTCGCGGTGATGGTGAAAGTGAAGGGGTTGGCCTTGGTGTACTTCTCATTGGGAGCCTGGACCTCGGTCACCTTGTAGGAGCCTTCATCGAGACCTTTCACGGCAATCTGGCCATTATCGCCAGACGTGAACTTCACGTAACCGGGAAGGCTGGTGGTGCCGGCAACGGTCACGAGCTGGCCCGCGACGACGCCCGCAGTGGGGTCGTCCTTCGAGGCGATATACTGGTCTTGAGTGTTCGCATCATCGGACTGGATGGTGAAGACGGCGCCCGCAAGGCCCCTCTCGGTGCCCTGGTCGACCTTGTTGAGGTTGAGCTTGAACGCGAAGTCGGCGACGGTATCCTCGATCGTCTCGCCCGTGCCCTCGGCATACGGGTTGTTGGAGTACTCGAGCTTGACGGTGTTGGGGTTACCGCCCTTGTTGCCGTCGGTTGCGTTGCCGATCACGGCGTTGCCGTTGAGCTTGGCCTTGTAAAGGACAACGATCTTGGTGTCGGCGTTCACGTCACTGACGTCCTTGAGGCCCTTCTTACCGTCTCCGGTCTTGAACTCGACCGTCAGCGTGTTGTTGTTGCTAGCATCAGCATCCGTCACGGTATAATTGCTCGACTCAATCTCGCTGTAAGTCTCGCCGTTCAGCGCGTACACCTTAACCGAGCCTTTGACATAGTCAAGGCCATTGGAGAGCCCGTCGGTGAACTTGTAAGCATACGTGCCAAAGGTAGCGTAGTTGCTGGCGATCGTGCCGGTAAGCTTGTAGTTAACTTCCTGGCCGATCTGGGAATCGGCGACATCATTCCATTTGTTGGAGCCCTTGATGTCGGTGGCATCGGCGGCGTCGGCATCGTCGAGGACCTTCTTCTCGACAGTGGGCACGCCCTTCTTTGGCGTAACGGTCGTCGCGTTCACGCCGTCGATCACGGCGTAGACGGGAGAGGTGAACACATCGGTCGACTTGTCAGCAGGCTTACCGGGAGTAGCGGTGAGGAAGAGCCAGTAGCCGGCGCCGAGTCCGGAAAGGGATGCACTGTCCTCGCTCGTCACCCTCCAGGCGGTGCTGCTCTTCAGGCCATCGGCGATTAGACTGAGAACGTTGTCGCTAGCAACCTTCGAATCGGTCCCGGTAACTTCAGATTTGGTGCTAAGCCAATCGGCAGCATCCTGTGCGTTCTCGCTATCGTAGGATGCATCCTTTGTCTTGATGGCTTTTACGACAGCAGTTTGGGCTTCGGAGCTGGCCCATTCGATGCTACTCACCGTCGTATTCCCACCGGTCGTCGTGACCTTTGCCTCGAAGATCTGGATACCCTTATAGGTCGTGGACGCAGCGTAATCGGCGTCCTCGAACGTGACGGTCGACCCCGTTCCCTCGGCGAACGCCATGGTCACCGGCGCCATCACGCCGCCGAAGCTCAGGGCTGCGGTGAGGCCGGCGGTTACTGCCAAACGGGCGATATTCTTGGTTGTTTTCATGTTGGGACCTCTTTCTTGGAGGTTGCTTTAATTCTCGTCATCACCAAAAGTCAGCAGGCTCATTTCCCTGCGCTCTAATCGCTACGGAGGCAGTACGCCACTGAGCAAGGGGGGGGGACAATTATTTATCATGGCGACCTCCTCCCCGCTTGATGACGAGCGCGACGACAATAGCCACTACTCCGATGACGGCCAAAGCCGTCACCAACGCCAACGTTCTATCTCCCGTCGAGGGTATAAAGCCCCGACTCGCTTTGTTACTTGGGGTGTTAAGCACCGACAACTCGACTAAACCCTTCCCGGCATCGGCGGCATCAACTCGCAGAGGGCTTTCGGCCGATACGGTCACCTTAGGCTTGGCGGCGGCCACCTGGTCGACGTCCAGGCCCTCGGCCTTGACCGTCACGGAGCGCGTGCCCTCAAAGGCGGTGTAGCCCTTGGGCGCCTTGAGCTCGCGGATCTCCAGCTTGCCAGAGTCCACGCCCGAGACGGTCACGTGGCCGTCCTCGCCCGTGGTGACGGTGGCCTTGCCCTCCGCATCCCACGTGCCGTCGGCCGCCAGTGTGCGGCCGCGGTCGTCGGCGATGCTCAGGACCGCCCCGGGCAGCGGCTTGTCGCCGTCGCTGCCGCGCTTGGTGAGTGCGAGATCCCAGGTGTAGGCGCACGCGTCATCGCTCGGCGTGCGGGTAAAGCCGGCGTCGCCGGACTGGTCGGCAAAGGGAGAGCGCGGGTAGCGCAGGTACACCTCGTTGGGGTTGCCCTTCGCGATGCCGTGGTTGCACGCGCCGTTGAGCGGCGCGTTGTACACGGCGACCACGCGGGCGCCCGCGGTGAAGGCGTCGGCCCCGCCGAGCGCGGCGATGAGGTCGCCGGTACGCACGGTGAAGGTTCCGTCAACCGCTACCTTGGTGGCGCACTGGGCCGTGATGTCGGTCCAGCCCTTCGCGGGCTCGGTGTCGGCTCGGCCGTCCTTGCCGGTCTGGACGGCGTCGAAGCCACCGTCCGCGCCCGCCGCCACGTACACGCGCATGCTCGCGGCCACCTTGGAGGGGTCGAGCCCCGCGCTCATGGTGTCGACGAACCGCACCGCATAGGTGTCGTAGGCCGTGAGCCCCGCCGGGACCGTGGCAGAGAGGCGCCAGTACAGGTCGTCGGCGACCGTGGCGTCGGCGGCCTTCTGCCATGCGGCGGTGCTGTCCTCCAGCACGTGCTTGGCCACCTTGGGGGTCGCGGCCTTGGGCTTGACGGTGACGGCGCTGCCGCCCACCAGGGCCATGATCGGCGCGGTGCCGGCCTCGCCCTGGGCGATGGCGTCGTCGTCGGCGACGATGAGCCAGTAGCCGCAGGGCAGCTCGGCCGCCGTGCCCGCGTTGAGGGCCGCGAGCTCGGCGCCAGAGCTCTGGAGGGAACGAGCGAGCTGCGCGCTCAGCGCGCTCGTAAGGTGGGAATCGGTGTTGAGCCACTCGGCAGCTTCCTGCGCGGTGGTCTGGGAATTGGGCATGCCGGCGCTGTGCAGCACAGGCAGCGCGGCGTCGCGCACGGCGTCGCTTGCCCAGGCGAGGTCGGTGGCGATCTTGGCGTCGCTGTCGCCGTCGACGACGTTGGCGCTAAAGATCTGGTAGGCGTCGTAGCTGCGCGCCACGGTGCCGCTCACCGTGATGGAACCGGTCGAGGTCGGCGCGGCCTGCGCGGATGCGGGGAACACAACCGCGCAGGTGCCGATCAGGAGGGTAAGCAGCGCAAACAAGATCGGGAAGGAGCAAACTTTCTTATTCACGACGCTTACCTCCCTTCGCATTCGCCTTGCGACGAATGTGCATCCAGGCCGCAGCAGCGCAAAGCACCACCGCGCCGGCAAGGTACGTCAGAGTGACGCCCGACATACCAGAAAGGGGCAAAGAGGTGGAGTAGGTGTTGGTGAAGGTGGAGGCGGGAATGGCGTTGGGCGCGGCGTCCTTGCCGATGGTGTTACTCACGGTGTTGCCCATGTCGTCCTTCACCTGCGTGACCGTGGTGGAGGTGGTGAGGCCGGAGTACTTGCCAGTGGTCTCATCCATGACGGCCTTCACCGTGACGGCCACCTGGTACTCGGCCTTGGAGTAGCGAAGCTTGTCGATGGCACCGGTGGTAGGCGCGACCTCCTTCACCGTGTAGGTGTAGGTCTTGGCGCCAGTCGGGTTCGAATCGTCGATCTTGGCGAGGTACTTTTTGGAGAACGAGATACCGCCAAAGGATGCCACGATGTCGTTGACCTTGGTGGAGCCCGCTGCGGGAGCGACGGAAATAGTCGTCGGATCAAGCTTAGGTGCGCTATCCTTATTTGCCCCCGTAGCCTCGATGCTGAACTCGAACGGCACATATTTGTCTTTATCGCCCTTCGGCCAGTCCGTATTGCGAACAGATTTGGTCACCGGGATCTTCACGGACGTAGTGGTAAGGGCGTCGGAAATGTAGACGTTGTTCCCGTCAATCGTCGGGCTCTTTCCCTCGGTCCACGTGACGGAACCGTCCTCGTTGGACACCGTGAACTCATAAACCGCGGTGTTCAAGTTGTAGCCAAACGGAGCCTGGGTCTCAACAAGCGTGTACGTACCCGGCAGCAGACCCTCGAGCGTGAACTTGCCAGGCGCGGTGTCGGTGTCTGCCCACGTGGTATCGCTCGAAGTCGACTGGTCGCTCTCCCGGTCGATCACGGTCCAGGACTGGTCGGCCGTACCATCGGCGTCCTTTTTCTTGGTGAGCTTCCACTCAGAACCAGGCAAAGGAGTGTGTTTTGTGTCGTCCTCCGCCACCTTGGTCCAAGACACCGTACCGGTGATCCTGGCGTTGGGAATGGCACCCGTGGAGTTATTCTTGAACGGAACCAGCAAGTTGTTGTTCGTCGTATCCACATAACCCTGAACATAGTTCACCTGCTCGCCGGTATTGTTCATGGTTGCGTAGTAGATGGTGTCCGACTTCTGATAACCAGCCGGCGCCTTGACCTCGCGAATGTAGTACGTGAAGTAGTCTTTATCGTTGGGATCGCCAATTTTGGCCTTCTGATTCAAATAGTTGAACTGAAGCTCGCCATCATCCGAATCGTAATCGTTGGCATCGCCGTCAGTCACCGTCACGATAGCGTTATTGCTATTGCCCGCGACAGCATCCTCGACAGAACCATAGATAGCCCACGAGGAACCGGGGAGCAGCGTAGTGCCGTCCGCAGCGTCGACCTTGCTCCACGCAATGGCAGAGCCGTCCGGTGTATACGACCCGGACCACGGGAAGTTGTGACGCTCCTGATCCATATCGATGACGGAAGCCGAGTTACCCTCACCAAATGCTGCGGCAACCTTCGGGCTGTTCATTGAGAAATCGACGCCCACATAAACGCGACCGTTGGTAGTCACATGGTCGTCGAAACTTCCGTTGGGAACGAGAATCGATCCGATCATAGCCGCCGCAGGATCGTCGTCAGTCCACTTAGCACCGCTGACTGTGCCACTGTATCCCCAGTCCGCGCGGTCCTCTCCCGCGATGCCGCCTCGAATGGTAAGGCTGGTGGTATCGACGAAGTTCCACATGATGGACTGGGAGGCCAGCGAGTATTTCGCGTCAAGGTCTTTCTTGGCGTACTGACTCTCGTAACCGCGAGATATTTCTGTATCTCCCCACCAGAAGCGCCAGCCGTTGTGGAACTCGACAGGATTAGTACCTGTAACGTTCACGACAATGGATGCGCCTTCGGGGATATTGGTGAACTTAAAGTCGACGCCGCGGTAGTAGACGCCATCCTTCCAGTTGGAGAGCTCGGAACCGGCGATGGTGAAGACCTGTTGCATAGAAGTTCCATCGCCGGTAAAGGTGATGAGTCGCTCGGTGTTGCGAATCTTATTGCTCGGGATTCCGGTATCGAGCGCACCGGAAACAGACTTGCCGCTACCATCGTCGCTACCATCGAATTTGAGTGTATAGCTTGTTCCGTCGTTATTGTACTTGTTGATGACGTAGTTGCTATTAGGCTCTGCAAAGCCGTTGACATCCACCTCGCCGGTATCTTCAAACGAGTCGAGCTGTTTCGATAGCTTCGAGAGGTATCCATTTGTACCGTTATAGCTCGAATAATCGCTACCGTTGACATTAGTCAAATCAACAGCTTTATTGAACAGGGTGCTTTCCAGAGCAGACAAGCCCTCGTACCAATTACCCTGCATTGTCACCACAGACTGGCGTTTATAGTCGCTATCGCGCCAGTATGTGATGGGGCCTGCGATTTGCGCGGTGTAGGCAAAGCCGGAAGGAGTCGCGCCCTCAAAAGGTCTCTGCTGTCCGACCCAAGCGCCTTTGTTCCAAGCGCCAACGGTAGTCGCCCCCGGCAAGTTGCCGTTGTAACCAACGCTCATTTTGGTGATCGCACTGTCGATTCCGGCGACCGCAAGCACGGTGCTGCCGTAGACAGGACGGAACTGGGAACCAAAACCAACGGTGCCAAAGCGGAAACCAGCGCCGCTACTATTATTATAGGGCCAGCTCTCTTTGAGTGGATTCATGGCAAGCTTGCCACGGACCACGGTAAGGCCCTCCGCCTCAGCGGCATATGAGCCGGTGGGGGCGTTGTCCGCATCAAGATCGATAGTGCCGTCGCTCGGCTTATCGCTCGGCTTACCACCGATGTACATGTCGCGGCCGACGTAGGTGGCCACGCCGGGATCAGGGGTTGAGACATTGATATTCGTACCGATACCGATAGACGTGGGAACGTAAATTCCCGGCTTCACGGTGGCCGTCGCTCCCGCTGAAGCCGCATTCGCACTCTGAGCCTGCTCAACACTATTTGAAGAGCCGGACTCGCCGCCATCGGTCTCGTCGCTATTCTGGTTTTCGGCATCCTCGCTGGTGTTACCTACAGCAGCGGACTCACTTGAGGAACCCCCCCCCATTACAGTTTCCGCGGTAGAAACTGTCTGGGCATCGTTGGCGATGGCCTGCGAGATCGGGGGCATAACGAGCGACAGTACCAGGCTCAAAACGGAGGCTCCGCACAAAACGCCTGCCAGTACACGGCGCGTCGCTTTTTTACTCTGCTTAGATTTGTCTGAATTCGCTTTCATCGATGTCTCCTCCCCAAGAGACCGCGATCTTGCTCTTTCACTATCAAACGTATCTGCGCAATCTGTAATTGCGCTCGTTTAGTAATGCAATTATAACGATTGTTTAAACATCTGAGCAACAAAACCGACATTTTTGTAGCGAGTTCTCAATTCTCTTGACATTTGCTCAGATTTACCTTCGTTTATTCGCTATCTATTTTTTGTTTCTGCTGGTAATTTAGTTGCGTATTATTTTTTAATGGCATTAGTTTTATTTGCACAACATTTTGCTCAAGAGCGAGCATCCTGTGAACGGTCGAAAATCGACCGTGAGTGGTAGGTCATTAACCGGGATGAATATCCTACCAAATTGATGAGAATATCTTTAACCCATCGGTGGTTAGAAGCATGATGTTCTGACGACCATATTTGAATTTGCGCGCAGATTTTAGGTATCAATTCGCCCAAATCGCCTGAGGCCACCGCAAAGGCGCCTGTCTCCATTGTGGCGGCTCTCCCCCAGCGCTACAGCAGATGTTCCTCGATAAAGATCGCGATGCCGTCTTTGTCGTTGCTCGCGGTTACAAAATCGGCGGCAGCACGAGTGGCGTCGCTGCCGTTTGCCATGGCAACGCCCACGCCGGCGTCGGCCACCATGCAGGTGTCGTTATCGGCATCGCCAAACACGCAGATATTCTGCAGCTCCATGCCGTTGAGCTCCGCCACGCGCACAAGGCCGCGCGTCTTGGACACGCGCGGGTCCATGAACTCGTAGAGCCGCTGCGTGGTTTGCAGAGCCGCCGCCTTAACAGTGTTATCGGCAAACGTTGACGCCCGCTCAATCACCCGCGGCATTACCTCGGGCGCTGTGGTAAACATCACCTTGGGCTGCGGCTCGCGCAAAAACTCGGCAAAATCGACCACCTGGTAGGGCACGCCGTCGACACGCGACAGGTGCTCGACGCATGCGTTGCTCTCGGGCACGTAGAACACGCCGTCTCGGGGGCAGACGGGCGTTGCCGGAAGGTCCGCCATGTGTTTGCAGATGCGCGCGATGGTCTCGCCCGGCAGCGGATAGCTCAGCTCGTTGATGTCGTGCGTGCGGTCGATGACCTCGGCACCACCGCAGCCCACGAGCACGTCCACCAGGCCTTCGATGCCCCAGAGCTCGTACATGGCCTCGGTCGCGTGGGCGTCGCGCCCGGTGCACAGGCCAAACAGCACGCCGCGCTCGCGCAGGGCGCGGATCGCCACCACGGTGCGCGGGGACACCGTGTGCTGGCTCGTGAGCAGTGTACCGTCGATATCGCAGAACACGGCTTTGATGTGGCTGAAGGTGGCGTCCATGGGGGCCTTTCTGGGTTGTGCGGCGGTGTGGGGTGTATTCGTGAACGGCGTACATGGTATACCAAGGCGCAGGTGCGGCCCGTCAAAGCAAAAACCACCACAAAGGTGCCTGGCTCCTTTGTGGTGGAAGTGACGTTTGCGGGCCAAACCATCACAACATTCGATGTTTTTCGGCAAAATCGCGTTTTTTACCGAATGTTGTGATGGTTTCTTACTGCTTTACGGCACGTTCCAAGTGATTGCGTCCAAACAGCAGCAACGCCGCAGGGACCGCCGTCACGACCATGCCCGCCCCCACGAGTGTCCGTTGTACGCCAAATGTTGCCGCCAGCCACGGTGCAACCGCCAGAGGGGCCACGCCAGCGAACATATTGCCAAAGCCCATGACCGAATTGACGCGACCGAGCTGCTCGAGCGGAGCCGTCGTTTGCACAATGGTGTTGTGGAGCGGGTTGACGACACCCCACGCCACGCCCAGGACAATCTGGCCGACGAGGGCTACACCCACGTACGGTGTTCCCACATAGAGCAAACTTCCCAGGCCCACGGACATAAGCGCCACGAGCAGCGTTTTAAGGTTGACCAAGTGCGGCGGCAAGCGGAGCGCGAGCACGGCACCCAGCACCGCGCCGACACCGCAGGCCGACGAGAGCCAGCCCATCCACTCAACACCGACGTGCAGGACATCGCGGTAGAAGAACGATTCGAGCGGGTCGAAGGCTCCATAGCCAAAGTTCGAGAGGAAGATGATGCAGAAAAGTAGCGCGAGGACGCTGTTGGTGAAGACTGTCTTGATGCTGGCTGCGAAGGTGGCGCGGGCGGACGTGCTGGGGTTGGAGCTTTGTCCCGCACGCTCCCCTTCCTCTGCCGAATCGGCATCCGCATGCCCGGCGACATGGCCGGTCTGCGGCCTAAAGCCCCAACCGACGATGAACGCCAGCACGGTAAAGAGCATCATAAGCACGAACACCGTGCGCGACGACGCGGCCGCCGCGACAAAGCCGCCCAGCGTGGGCCCGACGATAATACTCACATTTGAGAACATGGCGATGGCGGAGTTGATGTCCTTGAGCTCAACAGGGTCGTTGGTGAGGTAGGCCGGATAGGACGTGGCAATGGGCTGAGCGAATCCCATCGTAAAGCCCAGGAGTACCGCGCCGGCAAGGACTGTTCCGGTCGCGCTGCCAAAGGCGAGGATTGCCGCGCCGGTTGCCAACGTGCCGACGATACTCGCCCGGAAATGCCGGCACGGACCCCAAGCGTCAAGCGCCGCTCCACCCGCAAAGGATCCCAGGATCACAAATACATTCATAAACAGGACAGCCAGCGATGTCGCGACGACCGAAGCGCCGTCCGCATAGGTGAGAGTTCCGATGACGCCGATAAAGTAGCTGGTCTGAAAACCGGTGTAGATGAGAAAGCGCATCGCCACCAGGCGCTTGGCCTGCACGGAAAGCGATGATTGAGGCTTTGAGAAAAGAGAGACGAGCATGGAGACTCCTTGTTTCATACGAATGCGGACGGCGGGCATTCGCCACCGTCTATCGAATCAATCAATCCGCATGAAACATTAAGACGCATCGAGCCCCTTCTCTCCGTTTTCCGTCCGTCATGAACTACTTGGTAGATTGTAAGGCATGTCCCAATAATCTACCAAAGCAAAAACCACCACAAAGGTGCCTGACCCCTTTGTGGTGGAAATGACGTTTGCCCAGATAAAACCCGCCAAAACAAACCTGTCCCTTTTTGGCAGGTTATGGCAGCGCAGCGAGCCGGTTCCAAGTGCCCCAGGTCGCCCCGAAAGAGGAGCGACGCGTACTTTGGTACGCGAGCGACGGCTTGAGGGGCGAGATGGGGTGCTTGGGGCCGGCGCAGCGTCAAGCCTTAAAGATGGTCTTGGATGAGATCGCAGATGGCTCGGGCGTCGTTGATGTTGATGGCTCGGGTCGCGAAGCCGGCATCGAATGCCTGACGCGCCAGGGCTTCGTTGCAGGCAAGGGCCAGCGTGCGGCCGTCGACCAGGTCGAGCGAGCTCTTGCCGCGCAGACGGTCGACACCGGAACGCGCGACGACGATGTTGTCGAAGCCCTCGGTCTTGTAGCCCTCGATGATCACCACGTCGACATCGTTGTAACGCAACAGCAACTCGCGCGCGGGCATCTCGTCCTCCTCGCGCGTGTCGGCGTACTCCGCCCAGCGCGTGGCGCAGATGAGGCCCACGTGCTTGGATCCGGCCTGGTGATGGCGCCAGGTGTCCTTAGCGGGCACATCGATATCAAAGCCGTGGTGCCCATGATGCTTGAGCGAACCCACGCGCAGGCCGCGGCGGGTGAGCTCGGCGATAACCTTCTCGACGAGCGTGGTCTTGCCCGAGTTCTGGTAGCCGATAAACGCGATCGCGGGGACGGCCGGGGCCGGAGCTGCGGACGCGACGGCGACAGGCGCGCTTGCGGGCGCGGCACCGTCAGCGGCCACAGCCTCAACAGCAGCGGCCTGACGCTCGGCACGATCCCACACGCCCGAGCGGCCGCCCTCCTTGTGCAGCAGGCGCACGTCGACGATCTCCATGCCGCGATCGACGGCCTTGCACATGTCGTAGATGGTCAGACACGCGGCACTCGCGCCGGTCAGAGCCTCCATCTCGATACCTGTCTTGCCCGTCACGCCGGCCGTAACCAGTACGTGAAAGCCAACCTGCCCGTCCGCGCGCGCCGGTGCCCAGCCCTCGGGCACGTCCTCGGCCGGCGTCCCCGCCGCAGCGATGGGCGCAATGTCGCACTTGCTCTTGGTAATGAGCAGCGGATGGCACATGGGAATGATGTCGCTCGTGCGCTTGATGGCCATAATTCCCGCCACGCGCGCACAGGCAAGCACGTCGCCCTTTTTGGCGCGGTCCTGCAGCACCATGGCCTGCGTCTCGGGGTGCATGAGGATGGTGCCCTCGGCGATGGCAATGCGATGGGTCTCGGCCTTGTCGGACACGTCGACCATGCATACCTCGCCCTTGGCGTCCACGTGCGTCAGCTCGTCGCGACGGGCGTCACGGGCGGGCTCGACGACAGCGCTGGAAGTCGGCTGTGCGGACGCGTCGGCGTTGCCAGCGTTCGCCGCAGCCGTGACTTTGCGGGCAGACATCGCGGCCCTGCGAGCGACCTTGGTGGCATCGGCGTACCTGCTCTTGGCCATATGATCATCCTCCGATTTGGGACATAAATCGTTGCGTGCCCTCAATTATCGCGTGTTCCTGCGGTTTATGGGCCACGGCATCGCGCCAAATCGAAAGCACCTGCATATCATCACCACGGCGCAGCGCGTCACGCACCGAATACTCGGCATCGCTGAACAGGCACGGACGCACGTTTCCATCGGCCGTCAGGCGCAGACGGTTGCAATTCGCGCAAAAATGATTGGACATGGCGCTGATAAAGCCGACCGTTCCCGCCGCACCCGGAAAGTGCCAGTAGCGCGCAGGGCCCGCGCCGGCAGGAGCGTCGTTGATGTCGAGCGGCTCGAGCTCGCCTAGGCCCACCGCGGCGGCCCCGGCATTGATGCGCGTCCGCAGCTCGTCGCTCGGCACGGTGTCGCTCGCGTCCCACAACTCGGGATTGAGCGCGGGCGCATGCGGGTCCACGGCGCAATGCGAGCTCGTGCGCTCGTCGCCAATGGGCATGTATTCGATAAAGCGCAGGTGGATGGGGCGGTCGAGCGTGAGCCGCGCGAGGGCCGCCACATCCTGGTTGAGCCGGCGCACCACAACACAGTTGACCTTAACGGGCTCAAAGCCCCAAGCCAGCGCCGCGTCGATGCCAGCCATGGTCTGCTCGAGCCGACCCAGGCGCGTGATCTTTCTAAAGAGCGTAGGATCGAGTGTGTCGAGCGAAATGTTGACGCGGTTAAGCCCGGCATCTTTGAGCTGCGGTGCCAGCTTGGGCAGCAGAGCGCCGTTGGTGGTAAGCGAGATGTCCTCGATCTGCGGAATCGCGCGGATGTCGCGAATGAGCGGGATGATACGGCGGCTGACCAGCGGCTCGCCACCCGTCAGGCGCACGCGGCGAATGCCCTCCCCCGCCACCAAGCGCACAAAGCGGGCGATTTCCTCGGCACTGAGTAGCTCATCGTGCGCGCGGGGCGTCACGCCGTCTGCCGGCATGCAGTAAATGCAGCGAAAATTGCACTTGTCGGTAACGGCAATGCGCAGGTAGTTGATATCGCGGCCAAAACCGTCATGTTGCACGTGCCCGTCCACGCAGCCCTCCCCTCACGCTGACCTTTATTCTTCGGGGAATATAGTACCGCACGGGAAGAATGGGTCGACATGCGTACGACACGAAAGACCTTTGCGAGCAAGACCGGCTTCCCAAGCCCATCCTCAGCACAGACCATCACAACATTCGGTGCTTTTCCCGTTTTTGGCAAAAAACGTCGAATGTTGTGATGGTTTGTCTGCCCACGGCACCCCGTAGAAGGACCAAAGCGCCCCTAAAGGCCGCCGTCCCAGTGCCGAATCACGAATTCTCGCAGGTCGTTCTGCCGCTTTTGGAATGCTTCGCTTCGGTCGCACTTGAGGCCCATAGCGAGCGCGATGGCGTTCATCGCCCGGTGCAATTGCAGCTGGTGGGCAAACTGAGTCCCGGTGAGGACGATCATCCTAAAGCCCAGCGCGCTCAGCACGGTCATACGCTCCGCATCCGACGCGCTGCGCTGTTTATCAAGATGGTCCGAGCCGTTATATTCAATCCCCGTACCGCTCGCAGGCGCATATACGTCGATCTCGAAATACCCGGCCTTAGCGAGATACTTGAACTCGCTGGGAACATCGACCCGATGGTTGAGCTCGATCTTGGCGTATCCCAGCCCTCCCTGGGAACGTTTTGCTACGACCATGATTGAGGTGGCCGTCTCCATGGGCGATCGCGCGCCATCGCGCACGCGTTTGAGCACGGCGGCCGCACGTATGGCCCCCTGACGAGATCGGTTCTCATTGCAATAAGCAATCAAATCGGCAACGGTATACCTCTGCCCCATCTCGATATAATCGCCTGTCGACAGATGATTCAAATGGTATCGGGCACAGATTTCGTAGCCATATTCCAGCTGCTCGGGCTCGCTCATCCACGAACCCGCTTGGACAAAGCACATGACCTCATCAACCACTAGAAGGCCCTCCGCCACCTCGATAAGATGGCCTGGGGGTACCGGCGCCCCAAACACGTGGCACCTAAATCCAGCCGGCGTCGAGCGCTCAAAATCGAAGTTAACGAGCGTATCGATATGATCGAGCTCTTCTCGTGGAATACCAAGCGAAACCAGATAGTCGGTAACGATCCCAACTGCCGTTGAAGCCCTCAGCCCCTTGGCATCGAGTCCCAATTTGGGCAGGCCCGCGGTCGGCTCCGCCTCGCTAGCAAGCGAGTCCTCATCGTATAGGCTGCTTGCTCGCGAGAGCGGCTCGGACGGGCGCGCCACGTTGTGGTACAGCCAGGCAGTCTTATGGGACAGGACAATCGGCAGGTCCATGAGCCCTCCAATGGAGTCGGATAACCAACCTTATTCCCCTGCCCACGGGTCCGCACACCTGCGTGCGCAAGAAAGCGATTCCACCCGATCGAGTGGCAGAAAAACCATCACAACATTCGATGCTTTTCCCGATTTTGTCAAAAAACGTCGAATGTTGTGATGGTTTGAGGCGAGTTGAGGGGCATGGAGGGACCAAAGCATCGTATTCGGCAAGGCGCGCCCCCGTATTCATTTGGAAATGTCCGCGGTCGTGACTTTTTTCGCCCCGCTGCCAACATAAACCTTGACTCTACAATCGTTGTAGGGTTTTCACTACACTGGTAGCAAAACGAACCCAGCCAGAAAGCCCCGCCCATGGAACACGACCTCACACGCGGCAATGTCCTCAAGACCATCGCGGTCTTTGCCCTGCCCTATATGCTCTCGTACTTTTTGCAGATGCTCTACGGCATGGCCGACCTGTACATGATGGGGCAGTTTAGCGGCGCCGCCGGCATCACCGCCGTGGGCAACGGCGCACAGACGCTCTATATCATTACCGTAACGCTCGTGGGCCTGGCCATGGGAACGACGGTCATCGTCGGCCACGCCGTGGGCTCGCGCCGGTTTGACCGAGCCGAGACCGCCATCGGCAACACCATCACGCTCTTTATGGGTGTCTCGGTGGTGCTGGCCGCTATCTTGCTCGCACTGTGCCCGCAGATCGTGGCGCTCATTGGCACGCCGGCCGAGGCGGTCGAAGGCACCGCCGCCTACCTGCGCATTTGCTTTATGGGCATTCCGTTTATCGCCGCATACAACATTCTTTCGGCCATCTTTCGCGGGCTGGGCGATTCGCGCTCGCCCATGTACGTGATTGGCGTGGCATGTATCATCAACATCGCGCTTGATTTTCTGTTTATCGGCCACATGGGGCTCGGCCCCGTGGGCGCGGCGCTCGGCACGGTGACCGCGCAGACGGCGAGCGTGGCCCTCGCGCTCGTGTGGCTCAAGAGCCGTCGCACAAACATCCACGTTAAGCGCAGCGACCTGCGCCCCCAGCCCGAGGTGCTCGGCAGCATTCTTAAGATCGGCGTGCCCGTGGCCGTGCAGGACGGCTGCATCCAGGTGGCGTTTATGTTCATCACCGTCATCGCCAACCACCGCGGCCTGGTCGACGCCGCCGCCGTGGGCCTGGTCGAAAAGATGATCAGCTTTTTGTTTATCGTGCCGAGTTCTATGGGCGCTACCGTCAGCGCGCTCACGGCGCAAAACGCCGGCGCGGGCAAGGGCGACCGCGCGCGTCAGGTGCTCAAGGATGCCATGACGATCTCGGTGGTGTACGGCTGCCTGATCACGGTGCTGATGTGGCTGGTGGCGCCGGTGTTTATCGGCTTTTTTGCCAAGGACGCTGCAGTGGTCACGGCGGGTGCCGGCTATATGCGCAGCTATATTTTCGACGCAATCTTTGCCGGCATCCACATTTGCTTTAGTGGCTTTTTCGCCGCGTATGGCAAGAGCTACATCGGCTTTGCGCACAACGTGCTGGCCGTGGCGCTCATTCGCGTGCCGGGCGCGTGGCTGCTGTCGAACGCCTATTCCGACACGCTGTTCCCCATGGGCATCGCCTCGCCGTGCGGGTCGATTCTGTCGGCGGCCATCTGCGTGATTGCATTTACCGTGCTCAACCGCCGCGGAACTTTTGACAAGCTGATGGCGTAGCGGGGCGACGCGAAATCGCCCTCATCGACGACATCATCAGCGACGACCCCAGGAGAACCGCCATGTCGAGGACAATCCCCGATATGGCAGATTTACTCCTCCGGAATCGGAAACGCCCGGATGAACTCTGCGGGCGAGAAGGTCTTGATGGTCGAGCGCACAAAAGCGGCTCGATCGCGCGTGATGATAAAGTCCGCACCGGCACGCTCGGCCATCGCACGGATACAGCCGTCCTCAAAGTCCGGCTCATCGGAATAGGCGGAGGTAAAACAAGCTTCTTGGTCGAGAGGCTCTAACGAGTAGCTCTTAAGGCAGTCGCGCACCACCTCGCGGGCGCGCGACTCGCCGGCCTGTTTGGTGAGAATGTAGTACGCGTCCTTGAGAGAACAAGCCGAAACAACGCCCTCGATAAGCCCCACGTCGACGAGCCCCTTGATCGCTTGCGCCGACGCATGTTCCGGCCGGCCCGGAAGCACGCAATCGAGCAGAAAATTGGTATCGAGAAATGCTCTCATAGGTAGCGCTCCCTCGCAACGCGCTTTTCATCTTCAACTGTCATCGTATCGAGCGGCGTTCCTTTTGGCATTTTGGCTACGATATCGAGATACTCCTGGTAGTCCTCATCCTCCGCGAGCATTTCGCGAATCTCCTTCCAGGTGATCTTGGGATGCCACATCGTACCCACGTCGCGCTTGGGCTTGTCCGAGCCGCGCGTCGGCTTTGCACCCCCGCGCTCCTGGGTAGCGTCATATTCCACTGCAACCGGGCCTTGATAGTCGAGCGGCACGATCTTGAACAACGGCTTGCTCCGCTTGAAGACCACAACTTCCTCGCCCTCATTGGCAACCTTTTCGGCCACCTGCGTAAGGTTTTGGCGCAGTTCCGAAAACGCGACGGTAACCATAGCGGCTCCTCTCAACATATATCTTCGCTGCTTAGTATACACGTTAATGTTAATGTTAGTGTATATAAAAATCACTATAATGGGGGCAATCAACCATTACGGGCACCTCTGCTTTGTATGAATCTCTTATCGCTCCGAGACGGTACCGATCCGCAGGATCACCCTCAGCAACCTACATGACGCAGATCACGGTGTCCGTCACCGCACCCAAATAAAAACCTCCCGGAAAGTATCAGACTTTCCGGGAGGTTATCCAATTTGATTATCGGCACCTTAAGCCTGGGGCACCTCACCAGTAGCTAAGATCTGCTCGAGCGCGTCCTCGTCCAGCACGGGCACACCCAACTGCTCGGCCTTGGTGAGCTTGGAGCCCGCTTTGGGACCGGCGACCAGATAGCTCGTCTTCTTGGACACGCTGCCCGAGACCTTGGCACCGAGCACCTTGAGCGCCGCACCCGCCTCGTCGCGCGTGCGGTTGACGAGCGTGCCGGTGAGCACGAAGGTCAGACCCGCAAGCGGCTGTGCGTCGGCGAGATCGCCTGCCACGCCAGCGTCGGCCGCGGCTTGCGCGTGCGCGGCGCCCAAGTCGACCTCGAGCGACAGGCCCGCCTGGCGCAGGCGCTCCAGCACGGCAAGGTTCTCGGGCACGGCCAGGAACTGCTTGACGCTCGCCGCAATCTTGGGACCGATGCCCTCGCACTCGGCGATGTCCTCTTCGCTCGCCAAGATGAGCTTGTCGATCGACAGGAATCGCTCGGCGATGACCTCGCCCACGCTCTTGCCTACATGGCGGATACCCAGGGCAAATAGTACGCGACCGAGCGGTTGGCTCTTGGACTTGTTGAGTTCGGCGATGATTTTCTCGGCCGTCTTGAGGCCTACCGGAATGGGGTCGCCCTTCTTGACGCCCTTTTTGCTATTGGAGCTGGCGTACACGCGGCCCGTGTCCAGGCCGGCGATATCGTCCACCGTGAGCTGGTAGAAGTCCGCGACATCGTGGATCAGGCCGGCAGCGATCATCTTGTCGACGATTTCGTCGCCCAGGCCATCGACGTCCATACAGCCGCGGCTCACCCAGTGGAGCAGGCGCTCCTTGAGCTGTGCGGGGCAGTCGATGGACACGCAGCGGTAGGCCACCTCGCCATCCTCGTGAACCACGGGGCTGCCGCACACGGGGCAAACCTCGGGCATGTGCCAATCAACGCTGTCGACCGGGCGCTTGTCGAGCACGGGACCCACGACCTCGGGGATCACGTCGCCCGCCTTGTGCACGATGATGGTGTCGCCCTCGCGCACGTTTTTGCGGCGGATCTCGTCGATGTTGTGCAGCGTGGCGCGCGCGATGGTGGAGCCGGCAACTGTGACCGGATCGAACTCGGCGACCGGCGTGAGCACGCCGGTGCGGCCCACCTGGATGCGAATCTCGCGCAGGATGGTCTGCTTTTCCTCGGGCGGGAACTTAAAGGCAATGGCCCAGCGCGGCGCGCGAGCGGTAAAGCCCAGGTCGAGCTGCTGCTGGAAGCTGTCGACCTTTACGACCACGCCGTCGATGTCGTAGTCCAAGTCGCCGCGATGCTCGAGGGCTTGGGCGCAGAACTCGTGGACCTCGGCCGGCGTGGCGCAGCGGGCCACGTTGGGGTTGACGCTAAAACCGGCGCTGCGCAGCCAGTCCAGAAACTCGCGCTGGCTGTGGACGTGCAGCGGATCGGTATCGGCGATGGCGTAGATAAAGGTGGCCAGGTCGCGGCGCGCCGTGACCTTGGGATCCTTCTGGCGCAACGATCCGGCGGCGGCGTTGCGCGGGTTGGCGAAGGGGTCGCGGCCCTCGGCATCGGCCTCTTCATTCAGACGAACAAAGCTGCCTTTGGGCATATAGACCTCGCCGCGCACCTCGATGGCGCGCTCGCGGTCGGCGCCCATGTGGGCGAGCGCCGGCTCGGACAGGTGCATGGGCACATCCTTGATGGTGCGCACGTTGAGCGACACGTCCTCGCCCGTGGCGCCGTCGCCGCGTGTGGCGGCGCGCACAAAGGTGCCGTTTTGGTAGGTCAGGGCCACGCCCAGACCGTCAATCTTAAGCTCGCAGGTATAGGTGACGCTGCCGGCACCGAGCGCATCCTCGGTGCGCTGGAGCCATGCGTCGAGCTCGTCCAGATCCATGGCATCGTCCATGGAATACATGCGCGCCATATGCGTGACCGGAGTAAATTGCTCGCTCACGTATCCGCCCACGCGCTGGGTATAGCTGTCGGGCGTTACCAGGTCGGGGTAGGTGGCCTCGATTTCCTGCAGCTCAACGAGCATTTTGTCAAAGGCGGCATCCGTGATCTCGGGCGCATCGAGCATGTAGTAGCGGTACGCGTGGTAATCGAGCTCGTGGCGCAGCTCAGCCGCGCGCGTTGCCGCCTGGGCACGGGCATCGGTCGGTGCGGCGGCTTCCGCGGTCGTGGGCGTTTTGGTATCGATATCCACACCGTCACCAAACAGGCTCGATTGCTCCATAGCGGCACTCCTTCGCTCGATTTCAAACGGATACAAGAGTACCACCGGTCACGATGGGGCCGATTAGCGGTCTCAAACCGCACCGAATCGGCAGCCGTCAAACTGGAGCGACAGCGGGTTCGACATGCTAAATTATGCGACTCAGTTCATAGTAGTTAATATTTTATATTGTGTTTGCAATATATTTTGGTATTATCAACGTGAGGTGATTGAAATGAAGAATCAGTCCAAACGTTTCCTAACCATCCTCGTCCCCCTTGTCCTTATAGCAGCCGCTTTGCTCGGCTTTTTCTGGAAGGACATTCCCTTTTCGAAGGACCTTTCCTTGCGGGGCGAAGTCGTTGCTGTGTATCACCCTTCCGCCAGCGGGGCGAGCGAAGGTCGCTTCGTTATCGCAAGCGAGCAATTCCAATCCGCACCGCTGCACCTCAACTTCAAAATCAATTCAACCATCCCCATTAAGGATCAGGATGGCAAGAAGGCAGAAGTCGGAGCCATCAAAGAAGGCGTCTACGTTGACGTAACCTGCACCGTCAACACCAGCAGCGATCCCGATCCCACAAAGCTGCCCGCCCTCATAACGCCAACAGCCATCACGATTACGCAAAAGGAATAGCTCGATGTCAGAAAGGAGTTTAAAAAATAATCACCAGATAGTTAGGAGCCAATGATGAAAAAGGTTGCTTATTTACTCGCCGTCTGCCTTGTTGGGTTATCGTGCATGACCGCGCAGCCCGCCTTCGCAGCAGAAACCCATTCCTCTATCATTTCGCCAGTTGCCGAAAGTCGTTCAATCTACACCGCCGAAACCACCCTCGCCTATTCGAACGGCGTCAGGCTCCATGTTACTTACACCGTTAACGATACCTATGGAACGATAACAGGCATCAAATCCATAAAGAACTGGACCTCCAATTCTCGAGTAAGCAACATCAGCTGGACTTATAGATACGGACTCAGCAACGGAAGCGTCGTCGTAACTGTTACTTACTATTACAACGGCAGTTGGCATTCTGAAGCAAGAACCATCTATGCTTAGGATTTTTTGGCTGCGGCATTGCCGCAGCCTTTTTGGGGTTAATTATGGAAAGCTCAGATAAACGATGCCGTTTTAGCAGTGTGATGTTGCTCGCCACTTTGTCTGTCGCAGCAATCATGGCGGCCTTCTCAGCGTTCAGCGTTGCCAACGAGGCGCGGGAGGTGCTCTTTGCACCCACTCCCCTCTACATTAACGGTGAGTCCATTCCGAGCGCCGTCCTTACCGCGCTTGCCATCCGCGACGTTCTGGCCCTGGCGCTTTCAATCGCATGCCTGATTGTCTACTTGAACTTCTGCCTTGACGTCGTCAGCACTCAGTCGATATTCACGCGAAAACAATGCCGGCGTCTTCTGGTTGTTGGACTTCTGCTGCTCATTTCTTCAATTGTCTCGATTACCCTAGATAACCTGTGTGCCATCCAGCTCCCCAACGACGTCAGTATTACCGCAATTGGCATCTTTGGTTTTAACGCTTGGACACTGGTTCTCGCTTTGTTTGCGCTATCCCTTTCGGCTATCTTTGAGTACGGGCGACTCTTGCAGTCGGACGTTGACGCCATTATTTAGAAGGAGGGCAGCATGCCAATCGTCATGAGACTCGATCGCGTCATGGCGGATCGCAAAATGTCCTCTCAAGAACTTGCCGACATTATCGGCATCTCGCCCGTTAACGTTTCGCGCATTAAAACGGGGAGGCTCAAGGGCATCCGCTTTTCGACGTTGACCGCAATGTGCGAGGCGCTTCACTGCAAACCCGGCGACATCATCGACTGGATGTCGGACGAAGAGTACGTCGAGGCATTTGGAAGCCTTCCCAGCGACGAAGACTAACCAAAATGATCCGTTTCCCCGTCCCCAAAGGATCAATAGGAAAAGAGGGGGGGCTGTCCCGCGTTGACGGAACAGCCCCCCTCTGGCATCGGTATGTACGATACAGCTCGTTAGAAACCCTGACCGTGGCCCTGACCCTGGCCCTGCTGGCCCAGCAGCTCCTCCAGATACTGGCGCAGTTGCTCGTCGGTAATGCCGCCGTTGCCGGTGTCGGTCGCGCTGTCGTTCTGCTGCTGGTTCTGCAGCTCCTCGTCGGAGCCCAGCTCGACGGTGACCTTCTTCTCTTCCTTGCCGCGCATAAGCGTAATCTCGACCTTCTCGCCCACCTCATGGCTGCGCAGCGCGATGATCAGGCCATCGGCGCTTGTAATCTCGTCGTCGCCCAGCTTGGTAATGACATCGCCCTCCTGGATGCCGGCCTTGGCGGCGGGACCGTCCTCGACGACGCTTGCCACATAGGCACCGCTATCGGTGCTCAGCTTGTTGGTACGGGCGTTGAGCGCGTTGACGCTCGAAAGCGTGGCGCCCAGATACGGATGCACCGGCGTCTTGCCGTCGATAATCTGGTCGGCAATGTTCTTGGCGTAGTTAACGGGAATAGCAAAGCCCACGCCCGAGCTAGAGCCCGAGTAGCTCTCGATGAGCGAGTTGATACCCACGAGCTCACCATTGTCGTTGACGAGCGCGCCACCGGAGTTGCCCGGATTGATGGCAGCATCGGTCTGGATCATGTTGGCATAGATGGTGTTGCCGCTGGTAGAGCTCATGGCCGTGGAGCGATACAGCGCCGAAACGATACCCGTGGAGACAGACTGCTCGTTGCCAAACGGCGAGCCGATCGCCATAACCCACTCGCCCACGTTAAGCTTGGAGGAGTCACCGATCTCGATCGGGGTGAGCTTGGAGGCATCGGCGTCCTTGAGCTTGATGACGGCAAGGTCGCTCGAGGCATCGTTGCCCACGAACTCGGCCTCGTAGGTGGTGCCGTCATCCATGGTCACCACGTACTGGTCGTAGCCATCGACCACGTGGTTATTGGTGAGGATGTGGCCCTCGGTATCGAGCACAACGCCCGAACCGACGCTGCCCGAGCTATCCGACTCGTCGGCAGACTGCGAAAGCGAACCATTCTGGCCGCCGCTCGAAGTGGCGGTGATGGAAACGACGGAGGGCAGGGCCTTGGCAGAAACGGCCTCGGCCAGCGTGGTGTCCTCGGAATCAATCGTAATCTTTTGCGTCGACGAGCCAGATGCACCCGCCGTCACGGCATTCTTGCCGCCACCGATGTTGAGCGTGCCGCTCATAATGAGCGCAATGACCAGCAGGGCGCCGCAGGCGCAGCCGGCAAGTGCCGTAATAAAGATTGGCAGCTTTTTGGTCTTGGTCTTGACCACTGTGTGCTTGTTTACGACCTGCTGGCTGCCCAGCGGCTGGCCGGTCTGCGTGTCGTAGGCCTGCACGTAGGGAATGTTGCTGTCGGCAGGCGTCGACTCCACCTGCACGCGCGGCTGCTGTTGGGTCTCGCCGGCGTTGCCCGCATCCTGGGGACACTGGGAATCGTACTCGCTCATAGCTGCGATCCTTTCGTCAAATAACCAAAGGCCCGCCAAACAAGTGACGGGCCATCATTGTTCACGTTGAGTTGTACCCCAATATGCGGGCGCAAGTGTATGAGAACGCAATCTTTTAGGAAGGCTTAAGTTCTGTTGCAGATTTGAGAGGAACCCGCACCTGCGTCAAAACCACCACAAAGGTGCCTGTCCCCTTTGTGGTGGAAATCTAGTCCTTAAACAGATAGCCCACGCCGCGGACGGTGGTGATGTGCGCCGCGATCTGCGGGCCCACTTTGGAGCGGATGCGTCGGATGTGCACGTCGACGGTGCGCGTGCCGCCGCAGTACTCAAAGCCCCACACGCGGTGCAGCAGCACCTCGCGGCTGTAGGCGCGGTTGGGGTGCGTCGCCAAAAAGCTCAGCAGCGAGTACTCCATTAGCGTCAGGTCGATGGGCTCGTTATCGAGTGTCACCTGGTAGGTAGCCAGGTTGATCTCGAGGTTATCGATGTTGAGCACATCGTCGGCGGCCACGGTCTCCTCCTCGCCCATCAGGCGCTGCGCGCGAGCCTTGAGCTCGTTGGGCGTCGCCGTGGGGCATACAAAGTCGGCATGCGCGTGATTGGGCAGGCGCAAGGTACCGAGTGCCTCGTCGTCGACGATCACCAGCATGGGGACACCGCCGCGATCGTCAAGCCACTTGGCAATCTGATCGATGCGGTCGCTGCGGATGCCATCGGAATCGAGAATCAGCAGGTCAAAGTCGTGCGCCGCAGTTGGCGAATCGGGGGTTGCCAGGCTCACCTCGACACCCAGGGTAGTCGTCAAGCTGCGGGCAAACTCGTGGAAGCGCGTCGTGCGCGCCATGAACAGGGCACTCTTTTCGGACATATCGGCCTCCAAAGAAATGAGCTCAATCGTACTGGAACAAACCAGCGCGATTAGGAGTTCGCCAGGTAGTGCTTGATCTCCCACTCGGTGATCGTAGACTCAAACTTATGCCACTCGTCGCGCTTCTTTTTGAGGAAGAAGCTGTGGATGTGCTCGCCGAGGGCATCCTTCATAAACTGCGAATCCTCAAACACGTCGAGCGCCTCTTTGAGCGAGCGCGGCAGCGGCGTGTAGCCGGCCTCGACCATCTGACGGTCGGTAAGCTTGAGCGTCTCGGCCGTGGCCTCGGGCGGGAGCTCCAGCTTGCGCTCGATGCCGTCCAGACCAGCCGCCAGCGTGACGGCGTTGACCAGGTACGGATTGGCCATGGGATCGGGACTACGCAGCTCGATGCGCGTGGACAGCTGCTTGCCGGGCTTGTAGACCGGAATGCGGACCATGCTCGCGCGGTTGCGCAGGCCCCACGTGGCGTACTGCGGCACGGAGTCGCCACCCGTGGTGATGCGCTTATACGAGTTGACCGTGGGGTTGGTGATGGCGCTGATCTCGCGCGCGTGTGCCAAGATGCCGGCCATGTAGTGCTTGGCGACGTCGGAGAGGTGGTACTTCTCGTCGTCCTCGCCCCAAAAGACGTTGTTGCCGTCATGGTCGAACAGCGACTGATGCAAAAACATGGCGCTGCCGTCCTCACCCGCCAGCGGCTTGGGCATAAACGAGGCATGGCAGCCGCTCTCGTAAGCCTGCTGCTTAATGATGAGCTTGGCCGTGGTGATGGCGTCGGACATACTCAGGGCCTCGGCGTGGCGCAGGCTCATGCCGTGCTGTGAGCGACCAGCGGCGTGGAAGGTGTACTCCACGGGCACGGACATCTTCTCGAGCGTAAGGACCGTGTTGCGGCGCAGGTCGCGGGCGGCGTCGCTCACCGAAAGATCGAAGTAGCCCACGTTGTCGAGCGGCTCGGGCGTGCGCTCGTCGGGGAAGTAGTAATACTCCAGCTCGGCACCAACGTTGAGCAGGTAGCCGGCCTTTTCGGCCTTGTGGAACATGCGGCGCAGCGCATCGCGCGGGTCGCCGGCAAACGGCTTGCAATCGGGAGTGCACACGTCGCAGAACACGCGGGCGACGCCGTTGTGGCTCGGGCGCCATGGCAGGATCTGGAAGGTTGAAGCATCGGGAAACGCCAGCATGTCGGCTTCCTCGGGCGTGGCAAAGCCCTCGATGGCGGAGCCGTCAAAGCCAATACCCTCCTCAAAAGCGACCTCGAGGTCCTCGGGGCTAATGGCAAAGTTCTTGAGGCGGCCGAGAATGTCGACAAACCACAGACGAACAAAGCGGATGTCACGTTGCTCTACGGAGCGGAGTACGTAATCGATGTTCTGCTGATTCATGTCGCTCCCCTTTCTTTCGGGCGGGTTTCGACTGGTTTATATCGCAGATACTATCGCAGAAAAATGTTTCCGCAGGGTTAAAGCGTATCAAGCGCTCAAAAAACGTGCGTGGGCAGGCCGTCTGACTTACGCGCGATCATAAAGGATCACTCCTTCGCGCTCGATTACCGCGGCAAGATCGTCATCAAGATCGTCACTCGAGACGAGGTCGACCTGCCTCCCGGTTTCTTTGCGCACCGCCTCACCAAACGCCGACAACGCGAAAAGACCAAAGCCCTGATCGCGATCGACTTCGAGACGCAAGTCAATGTCACTATCGGCACGCGCCTCGCCACGAGCATACGAGCCAAAAAGAATCACGGTTTTGATGGCGGGAATCGGGCTGGCCGCCTCACGGACGGCTGACTCAATCTGAGCAGTATCCAAAATGCCCGCCGCAGCGCTTTCGCTCGCAGGGCTTTTACCGAGTGAAGGAACAAACGGCAGCGAGCGCTCGCGCAGCATCTGTCTCATAAACATATTGACCGCAACAGACGAAGTCATGCCAAGTTCTTCGCACAGCTCGGCAAATGAATCTTTAATTGACGAGTCCACTCGCACACTCAGCACAGACGCAGCCATGGGTACCTCCTGTATGACATTGTCTATATAATATCACACAGGCTAGCGCGAGGTCGAAGCGCGGTGTTCGATGTGGCCGGGGACCTCGATGCGCTTGGGGGCGAGCTTTGCGGCATCGCCCACCGTAGTGGTAACGACGTCGATGCGCTCGGACAGGCGCTCGACTACGCGCTCGGCAATGGTAAGGGTGTCTTGCGCGGCCGTGGTCACACCGCCAAAAAGCACGTGGTTCCAGGGGTAATCGTCAAACGTCGCGATCTTGAGGCCAGCCGGCAACGAGGGGCCGAGCTGGGCCAGCGCCTCGGTCAGACGCAGGAAAACCAGGCCGTTGACGGCAATGAGGCCGAGCTTTTTACCCGCATAGCCGCGGATGGTCTCGTCCAGGCGACTGACACCCTCGACGCCACCGTCCGCCAAGGTGACGACCTCGCCGGCCAGGCCGCGGCGCGAGAGCTCGTCGGCAAACGCCTCGGCGCGTTCGCGACGCACGGGGCTGTCGTCGCTTGCCTCGGCGAGCAGGCACAGGCGCTCGCTGCCCGCAGAGGCCAAGGCGTCTACCAGGCCGGCGACCAGCTCACGGTTGTTGGAGGTCACCAGATCGACACCGCCGTCGGCAACATCGCGGTCGAGCAGCACGACAGGCAGGCGTCCCGCAGCCGCGGCGATGGCCCCGTCGTTGCCGCCACAGGTGTTGACGACCAGGCCGTCCGCGCCGGCATCGATAAGTCTGGTGAGCGACTCTGCCTCCTTGGCGGGTTCGTTGCCGCTAATGGCGGTCATGAGCGAGCAGCCGCGCGCGGCGGCGCTGGCGGAAAGCCCTTCGAGCATGGCGCTGGAGAACGGGTTAGCGATGTCGGCCAGGATCACGCCGATGAGGTTGGTGCGCGAGCTGCGCAGGTTGCGCGCGGCGGCACGTGGGCGATAGCCAGTGCGCTCGATAACCGCCGCGATGCGCGCGCGAGTTTCCTCGGTCATCTGCCCGGGGCGGTTGTTGAGATAGCGCGAAACCGTGGCCGGGCTCACGCCCGCCTCGGCGGCAATGTCCTTAATCCTCATCTGCGCCATAGCGCACCCCGTTCCCCAATTGTCGGCAGTCTGAGCCATTTTAGGCATTTTTAAAAAACTCGCTTGCAAAACGTTGTAGGTGAGCAGCATCGTTTTTGCGTCTCGAGCAGATGCGGTGATGGGCTAGATAGACGAGTCTTTGGAAAGCTCGAAATAGTCGGGATGCAAGGCGATAACCGGGCCCTGCTCCTCGGGCATCAGGTGCAAGTGCGTCTCGGCAAGATAGCTCGCCGTGTCGGTATCGCCCCTCTTAATGGCCTCGAGAATCCGACGATGTTGTCGACGAATCGGCTCCCAATCCAGATCCTGCGACACCATACGCAACCAGTTGTATCGCTCAAAATGCGTATTGATGCTCTTCATCCAATCCCACAACATGTGACGGCCGGCAATCACAAAACACGTCTCATGAAACAGGTTATCCAAGTCGAAAAAGCGACGCGTTTCGCGATGGTCGAGCGATTCGGACTCGGCAAGAATCTGCTCAAGCCGATGCTTCTGCTCGGACGTGGCTGCCGAGCAGCATTTAATGAGTACGCTTCTTTCGAGTTTCTCGCGCAAGAAACAGGCGTTCTCGGCGCGCTCCATGCTGATTTTTGAGACATAGGTGCCGCTTTTGGGACGCGTTTCCACTAGCTCCTGCTCACGCAGACGCACAAAGGACTCGCGAATGGGCGTGCGCCCGATTCCCGTCTCCTTTTCCAGACCAATCGCCGAAAGGCGCGTGCCGGGCTTGAGCTCGGCATAGATGATCTTGGAGCGCAATGCGTTGTATGCCTGATCTTGCAGGCTCTGATAATGCTGGTGTTGTTCCATAAAGCCCTCGAATGAAGCTCACGGTTTGTCGAATATCACCACGTAATACTATCGCATCCCCCATCCCCTCAATTGCGGTGAAAGAGGGAGTGCTCACGTCGCCAGCACCGCAAGAGCAAGCGGTGGCATCCCGAAACCCGGGACACCACCGCTATTTTGCTATCGGATGGCGCAGAGACGCCCCTCCTCATGCACCAAGGGGTTGACTAGAGTTCGCAGGCAACCTTGTAGCCATCCCCGATGGCATCGCGGATGTTGCCGCACTTGTTGGCATCACCCAGCACGTGGGTGGCAACGCCGGCAGCGGTAAGGTCGTCGGCCAGCTTGGTGTTGGGACGATAGCCCATGGCAAGCACCAGCGTATCGGCATCGGCGATGGTGTGGACCTCGCCGTCCTTTTCGTAGCTGATGGCGTCCTCGGTGATTTCGGTCACCTTGGCCTCGGTCAGCACATGGACGCCCTTGGAGAGCATGCGCGTGATGAGCACCGCGCGACCGGCACCGCCCTCGTTGGCGGCAAGCGTCTTGGTCATCTCGATAACGGTGACATCGCGATTGGCCGGCGAAAGGTCGTTGACCAACGGGGCCAGGTAATCGGCCGTCTCGCAGCCAACGGTGCCGCCGCCCACAATGACGATCTTCTTACCCGGGAAAGCCTTGCCACCCAGCAGGTCGTCAGCCGTCATAACCTGCTTAAAGCCCTGCATGAATGCCGGAGCGATGGGCTCGGCGCCGTAGGCCAGGACAACCTCGTAACCCGCGTAGTCGCGCTGAATGTCCTCGGCCGAGAGCTCGGTGCCAAAGACGCACGTGACGCCTGCCTCGGCCAGGCGACGGTACTGATACTTGATCACGCGGGTGAGCTCGTGCTTTGCCGGCGGAACGGCCGCGATGCGCATCTCGCCACCCGGCTCGTCCTGCTTGTCCACGAGCACCACGTTATGGCCGCGCTTGGCGGCAATGTAGGCTGCCTCCATGCCCGCAGGACCGGCACCCACAACGAGCACGTTCTTTGCCTCGGCGGCAGGCTCGTAGCCGGCCTCGTCGCGTTCCACGTCCGGGTTGACGGTGCAGGAGATGCGCTTGCCAAACATGATGCCGTTCAGGCAGCGCAGGCAACCGATGCAGGGACGGATATCATCGGCATTGCCGGCAGCGGCCTTGTTGCAGAACTCGGCATCGCACAGATTGGCGCGGCCCATCATGCAGATGTCGGCAGCGCCGTCCTCGATCAGCTCCTCGGCAATCCATGCCTCATTGATGCGGCCGACCGTGGCGACGGGAATGTTCACATGCTTTTTGATCTCGCGCGAGCAGGCGGCGTGCGAGGCCTGCTGCGTACCGGCGGCGGGAATCGCGGAGCCGCGCTTGATGGTAGTGCCGCCCGACACGTGGATCATGTCGACGCCAGCCTTCTCCAGGCGACGCGAGACGTAGATCATGTCGTTGAGGGTCAGACCGCCATCGGTGTACTCGTCGCCCGAGATACGGACGTCGATGATGAAGTCCTTGCCGCAGCGCTCGCGAATCTCGGCGATGACCTCGAGCAAGAAGCGCATGCGGGCATCGAGCGAGCCACCGTACTCGTCGGTACGCTTGTTATAGAGCGGGGTCAAAAAGCCGCCGAGCATGCCGTGGGCGTGCGCCGCATGGACCTCGACGCCGTCGACACCGGCCTTCTGCATGCGCACGGCAGCGTCGCCAAACTGATGCGTGAGCTCGTGGATCTCATCGACCGTGATAGGGCGCGGCGCCTCGCGGGCATAGGACGGGCCCACAAAGGACGGGGCGACGAGGCGCGGCGTGCCCGGAATGTTAAAGGCCATGTAGGCGGGGTGGAAGAGCTGCGGCATAATCTTGCAGCCATACTCGTGGACGGCCGCGGCGAGCTTTTCCCAGCCAGGGATAAACGTGTCGTCGTAGCAGCACATGTCACCCGGCAGGTAGGTATAGGTAGGCTCGACCGTCACGACCTCGGTGATGATGAGGCCCACGCCGCCCTTGGCACGGGCACGGTAATGATCGACCAAGTCGTCGGTCACATAGCCATGATCGGCCAGGTTGGTGGACACCGGCGGCATAAAGACGCGGTTCTTGACCTCGGTCGTACCGACCTTGATCGGACTAAAGAGCATCGGGTAGGCGGAGGACTCCATACAGGGTTCCTTTCGTTTGGGCCGCTCGGCGGCAGTTGCTAACGTACTTATCGTATCAGCAACTGCCGTATCCGAAGTAATGCATTCCCAAACGCTGGTCGGCTAATGAATACCGCGGCTCAAATCTTCGGCAATTTTGTCCACGCCCTTAAGCGCGGCGCACGTCTTTTTGTTGGAGCAATGTCCCGTGCAAACGCCACCTTGAGCGCAGTCGGCGCAGGTGCCCTTGCGATAAATGCGCACGCACACGGCGACAAACGCAATGCCGATAACAGCCAGTACAACAATATCGATAGGTGCCATAGCAAGCCTCCTCTAGTTAACCACCACTTACTTTACCCCATTCTCCACCTACCAAAAAGGGACAGGTTTATTTTGGTCGGTTTTATCTGCGGAAACGCCACATCTCCCCCACCAAAAAGCCCGAGTGTCGCTGGGACACCCGGGCTCGTGGAAAGGGGCTAATCCTTATTCGGACTTAAGCGGAAACTGCGGCGGAAGCGGTGTTGGTCTCATCCTCGTCGGTCCAAGCGTGCTTGGGCATGGGACGGAAGATCTGGAAGAGCATCGCAACCAGCAGAACGATGGCTACAACCGTCCAAATACCAAACTGGCCAAGGACAAGCAGGTTGTAGAACTGGTTGATGAACAGGCCGATCACCCAGGCAAAGGCGCACTCGTAGCCGATGGCAATCGCGGTCCACTTGCCGGAGTCCATCTGGTTGCGGATAGTGCCCATGGCGGCAAAGCACGGGGCGCACAGCAGGTTAAAGGCGCCAAAGGCAACGCAAGCGCCCATAGTCGGGAACATGCCGGCGAACGCGGTCCACAGGCTCGGGTCGGTCTCGGCGGCGTCGGCAACGGACAGCAGCGAGCCGGCGGTAGCGACGACGTTCTCCTTGGCGACGAGGCCCGAGACGGTGAGCGCGGTGGCCTGCCAGGTGCTAAAGCCAAGCGGGGCGAAGATCCAAGCGACCAGATTACCGAGCATGGCAAGCACGGAGTAGTCCATGAACTCCTCGGGGATGCCCTCCATAGCAGGCAGGAAGCCAAAGGAGCCGTTGTAGCTGCCAAAGTTGGACAGGAACCACACCACGACGGTGGACGCGAAGATGACCGTGCCGGCCTTCTTGATAAAGGCCCAGCAGCGCTCCCACACGTGCAGCGCCCAAGAGCGGATCGCCGGGAAGTGGTAGGCAGGAAGCTCCATAACGAACGGCGTCGGACGGCCGGCGAAGAGCTTGGTCTTCTTGAGCATGAGGCCCGAGGCGATGACGGCAAAGACGCCCAGGAAGTAGAAGAGCGGGCTAATCCACGCGGCGGTGGTAGAAGAATCGCCGATGATGGAACCCATGAGCAGGGCAATGATCGGCAGCTTAGCGCCACAGGGAATGAACGTGGTGGTCATGACCGTCATGCGGCGGTCCTTCTCGTTCTCGATGGTCTTGGTGGCCATGACGCCGGGGACGCCGCAGCCCGAGGACACGAGCATGGGGATAAAGGACTTACCGGACAGGCCAAAGCGGCGGAACACGCGGTCCATGATGAAGGCGACGCGGGCCATGTAGCCGCAGTCCTCCAGGAAAGACAACATCACAAAGAGCAGGAACATCTGCGGCACAAAGCCGAAGATGGCGCCCAGGCCGCCGACGATGCCGTCGCAGACCAGCGAATCGACCAGGCCACCGTCCTCGGTGCCGCCCGCCACAAGGGCGTCGTGCACCACGGTGGTGATACCCGGGACATAGGGGCCGTACTGCGCCGGGTCGACCGAGTCGGCGTTGTCGCCCGCAGCCTCAACAGCTGCGTCATAGGCGTCGCGACCCTGACCGAGCACGTACCAGCCGTCGGTGCCGAAGAGTTGGTCGTTGGTGAAGTCGGTCACCGTGCCGCCGAGGGTAGAAACGGCGATGTAGTACACGCAGAACATGATGACCACAAAGATCGGCAGGCCCAGGATGCGGTTGGTAACCACACGGTCGATCTTCTCGGAAGTGCTCATCTTGGCCGGAGCCTTGGTGAGGCACTCGTCGATGATGTGGGCAATCACGCCGTAGCGCTCGCCGGTGATGATGGACTCGGCGTCGTCGTCGCAGTCCTGTTCGCACTGGGCGACCAGCTGCTCCACGCGAGCGGCCTTCTCCTTAGTGAGGTTGATGAGCTTGCAGGCGTCCGCGTCGCGCTCGAACAGCTTGACCGCGTAGTAGCGACGCTTGTTGGCGGGAACGCTCGCCGGCAGGTTGTTCTCGATGTGGTCCAGAACGTCCTCGATGGAGGAATCGAACTTGTGCTCCGGCACCTGGCCCTTGGAAGCAGCGGACTTCTTGACCTGCTCGAACAGCTCCGTGATGCCCTTGTTCTTAAGAGCCGAGATCATCATGACCGGGCAGCCGAGCTTCTTGGAGAGCTTGTCCGTGTCGATCTTATCGCCGTTCTTCTCGACCAAGTCGGCCATGTTGAGGGCGACGACCACGGGCAGGCCGGTCTCGATAACCTGAAGCGCCAGGTACAGGTTGCGCTCGAGGTTGGTGGCATCGACCACCTGGACGACGACATCGGGCTCGCCGCTCATGAGGTAGTCGCGCGAGCACTGCTCCTCGGGGCTGTAGGGGGAAAGCGAGTAGATGCCGGGGAGGTCCGTAATCGTGACGTTCTTGTCGCTTAGGAGCTTGGCTTCCTTTTTCTCAACCGTGACGCCGGGCCAGTTGCCAACGTAGCCGTTGGCGCCGGTGATCAGGTTGAAAAGCGTGGTCTTGCCGCAGTTGGGGTTACCCGCCAGCGCGACATGGATCTGAGAATCCGCCATTCAATCCTTCTTCCTTGTGTGCCCGCGCTGCTTTCTCCGCGCAGGCTGGATAATGTGCATCAAAGATGCTGCATTAAGTTAGAAAAACCTAACTTTATCTGCAGAAATATGTGCCGCCGGCCCTTACTGGACCTCGACGACGGCAGCCTCCTCCTTGCGGATGGAGAGCTCGTAGCCACGCACGTTGATCTCGACCGGATCTCCGAGCGGTGCAACCTTTACGACCTTGAACGAAGTGCCCTTGATGAGCCCCAGGTCCATAAGGTGGCGGCGAAGCGCACCCTCACCGTGAAGCTTGACGATGGTGGAGCTCTCGCCCACCTTAACGTCACCCAACGTCTTCATTTACTTGTCCCCCTTTCGGTTTTTTAAATGCTGCGGACTAACTGACGGTCATGATGTGCATGGCAACCTTGGAATCGATACCAAAGCGTGCGCCCAGCACCGTGACGATGATATTGGCGCCACTCGAGCTCACCACGTGAATTTCGCTGCCCTCGACAAAGCCGAGGTCCTTGAGGTGGTGCTTCATATCCTCATTGCCCTTTACACGAGACACGCGCACGGTTTCGCCCGCTTTTACCATCGAAAGCGGCATTGCCGGCATCTGCGGTCCGCAAGACATGAGTGGCTCCTAACGTCAGTTCGTCCTCAACATCGACGCGGTAAAAGTTAACCACATCTATGTTCGCTTTAGTAAACTAGCACGTGGTTAACTTTTTGGAAAGGGTCCCCATTTAGATTCCGAAAAAGTTTCCTATACGAAACAAAAAGGCGCGGCAAAGAGCTGTCCTTTGCCGCGCCCTGTCATGCTTAGAGCGAGAGGTTTCTGATCGACGTGACGCAGGAAGCCTCGTCTACGCCCGAAACGCGGAAGATGATGTCCTCGCCGCACTCGCCGTAGAGAGCCATGAGCCCCATTACATCGCGGCCGTCGGTATGGCGATCGCCGATACTGACCGATACGTTGCTACGATGCTTGGCAATGATGTCGTAAAGCAGCGCAACCGGGCGGGCATGCAGTCCCAACGGATCTTTAATCGTCTTTGTAAACTCGACCATGTCCCCTCCCGCGGCATCGCGCATTCGGCCGGCAAACCCAGCCACGTGGTAGTTATTGTAGCGTTAGATGCTTGTCGAGAGCTCCTCTGAACACCTCGTGGACAAAAAGTGGCAAATATGAGTACTGTCACCAATTTAGTAGCAGCAAAATCGAGAGCAAAGTGCCTACTTTGAGCGATTCGAAGAGGTTGAAAGCCGTCAAACGCCCTTTAAAGGGGGTTAGATAAATTGATTTTGAGCCCATTTTCGCTCAGAACGGGCCGAAAAATATGACACCTCTTTTGCAACAGTACTCATATTTGGCATTTTTTGACCACGGGGTCCAAAACCATGTCCCAAAACACAGACGATATGAGCAGGACATAAAACATTGGGAGCCCCCGGCATGAAAGTCCGCGGATTAGGCCGACAATGGTGAGTG
>NZ_CAXTGI010000015.1:0-41654 GCF_964243765.1 Collinsella aerofaciens
CAGCCCGTGGGAGGCCAGGGCGCCGCTGACCGGTGGACGGCACCGAGCCGTCGGATGACTTGAAGAAGGGGGAGGCCGCGAGGCCTCCCCCTTTTTTGCGTTTTATAGATAGCTGTAATACAAGAACTCGCCTTCTTTTAGCTTGTCTTACTGTTTGGCTGTATTTTGAGTCCTTCTTTTGTATTTGCGCGATAATAACTCCCATTGGCGTTAGGGAGGACTTGATGTTTACCGTTTTTGTCTTGGGCAATATTGCTTCGGGTAAGTCGACTGCCTGCCGCTATCTCGAATCTCATGGCGCCATGCTTATCGATCTGGACGAGCTTGCCAAATCGCTGTATGTGCCAGGCTCCGATATCGTCAATGCCCTCGCGGAAGAATTTGGCTGGGATATTTTGGACGAGGAGGGAGGCGTTCGCCGTAACATCCTCGCTTCTCGAGCTTTTGTTTCTCCTGATGCGGTCGCGAGGCTCAATAGCATTGTGCACCCCGTTCTCATTGAGCAGCTGTCACTGAGGATTCTTGATCCGGTTTGCTGCACGGTTTCATCTCCCCGTTATCCCTTTGCGGTTGTCGAGGTTTCTGCCCCGACTGGTTTTGAGGATGCTTTTGGCTTGGCTGATGAAATTCTGGTTATCAGTGCTCCTTTGGCAGTTCGTCGCGAGCGTGCCATTCAGCGTGGCATGGAGCCATCTGATTTCGATGCCCGTTCTGCTTGCCAGCCCGATGAGTCTGCGCTGTGCAATCTCGCTACAACGGTGATTGATAATGCCGCAGGCGATAATTCGCTCTTTGAGCAGCTTGACTCATGGCTTGCATGCCATGGGTTTATAGACACTGCGAATAAGGAGGATGCCGATGCCTAAGACACGTTTCTTTGCGTGGTATCGCCTTATACCGCTGGCTGCCGTTTTTGCCTTCGGCCTTATCTCATTCGTTTACTCGTGTGCTCCTGCGGCTTTCTTTAAGCCGCTGTATCCCATTGACTACGAGGCGTATGTAAAGCAATCTAGTATTTCGCATAATCTGGATCCGTATCTGGTGTGCGCTGTCATTAAGTCGGAATCGAATTGGGATCCCGAGGCTGAGTCGAATCAGGGTGCTCAGGGATTGATGCAGCTGATGCCCGAGACTGCCCAGGATATGATCGCCAAGGGTCTTGTCGACGGTGGGGGGTATTCGGCCGACAACCTTAACGATCCTGCTACGAATATCGAGTTTGGCTGCGCGTACCTCTCGTATCTCTTAACGTATTTCAACGGGTCGACGGATAGCGCTATTGCCGCATATAACGCCGGCATGGGCAATGTGGATGGTTGGGCGCAGCAGAGCACCTCGCTTCACAATGCGATTACCTTCCCCGAGACGCAGGCTTATCTGATTCGCGTCAATAATGCCTGGGTTCGCTATAAGACGCTCTATCCCGATCGGTTCGTATAGGACTAAGCCCACCTCCTGCGTATACTGCAGATGTATGAGTTAGGAGTATCCATGGCGGAATTTGAAGTAGAACGCGTTGGTGGTGAACTTAAGCGCTTTGGCGTTGAGGGCGCTGAGGTGCCGTTTGAAGTCGTTTCTCCCTATGAGCCTGCAGGTTCTCAGCCTAAGGCCATTGAGTCGCTTGTGCAGGGTGTGAGGGACGGAGATCGCTATCAGGTTTTGCTGGGCGTGACTGGTTCGGGCAAGACCTTCACGATGGCTAAGACTATTGAGGCCCTGGGGAAGCCGACGCTGGTCATGGCTCCCAATAAAACGCTCGCCGCTCAGCTTGCGAGCGAGCTCAAAGAGTTCTTTCCCAACAACGCTGTGGTCTACTTTGTCTCGTACTACGACTACTATCAGCCCGAGGCGTATGTGCCGCAAAGCGATACATATATCGAGAAAGACTCCTCGATTAACGAAGAGGTCGAGATGCTGCGACATCAGGCGACCGCCTCGTTGCTCTCTCGACGCGATGTAATCGTCGTTGCTTCGGTGTCCTGTATCTACGGTATCGGCTCTCCCGAGGACTATGCGGGGCTGGCGCCGAATGTCGACAAGAAAGTGCCGCTCGAGCGCGATGACTTTATCCATGCACTTATCGACATTCAATATGATCGCAATGACTATGACCTAGCGCGCGGCACGTTCCGCGTGCGCGGCGATGTTGTCGACGTGTATCCGCCTTATGCCGAGCATCCGTTGCGGTTTGAGTTCTTTGGCGACGAGGTTGAGCTTATTGCCGAGATCGATGAGGTTACCGGTGAGATGCTTCGTGAGTACGAGGCCATCCCCGTATGGCCGGCATCGCACTACGTGACCGAGAAGCCGAAGGTCAAGGCGGCTCTGAAATCAATCAGTGAAGAGTGCGAGAAGCGTGTGGCCGAGCTCAAGGCGACCGACAAGTTGCTCGAGGCACAGCGTCTGCAGCAGCGCACCGACTATGATCTCGAGATGCTCGAGACCATGGGTTTTTGTAACGGTATCGAGAACTACTCGCGTCATCTGGACGGTCGAAAACCGGGCGAGCCGCCGTTTACCCTGATCGATTACTTCCCTAAGGACATGCTCTGCATCATCGATGAGAGCCATGTGACGGTGCCGCAGATTCGCGGCATGCACGAAGGTGACCGCTCGCGTAAGGTGACGCTGGTGGAACACGGTTTTCGCCTTCCTTCGGCACTCGATAACCGCCCGCTTCGTTTCGATGAGTTTGAGGCAAGGATCCCCCAGTTCATCTACGTTTCGGCCACGCCGGGCGACTACGAGCTGCGGGTGAGCCAGAACGATGTTGAGCAGATTATTCGTCCGACCGGCCTGCTCGATCCCAAGATCGATGTGCGTCCGGTTCGCGGTCAGATTGACGATCTTGAGGACGAGATTCGCGAGCGCGTTGCCCGCAAGGAGCGCGTGCTGGTGACCACGTTGACCAAGCGCATGGCCGAGGACCTGACCGACCATCTGCTTGATGCGGGCATTAAGGTCAATTACATGCATTCTGATACGGCGACAATGGACCGTGTCGAGATCCTGCGAACGCTGCGCGAGGGCAAGATCGATGTTCTCGTTGGCATCAACCTGCTTCGCGAGGGCTTGGATCTTCCCGAGGTCTCACTGGTGGCAATTCTCGATGCCGATAAGGAAGGCTTCTTGCGCAACCGCCGTTCGCTGATTCAGACGATTGGCCGCGCGGCCCGTAACGCCGATGGCGAAGTCATCATGTATGCAGACGTTGTGACCGATTCGATGAAAGAGGCCATCGAGGAGACGCAGCGCCGTCGCGAGATTCAGATGGCATATAACGAAGAGCATGGCATTGTGCCCAAGACGGTGCGCAAGGCCATCAACGACATCTCAAGTTTTATTGCCGAGGCCGAAAAAACCGTGGGTTCCAAGGGACGCTCGAAGGGCGACTCTCTTGGCCATGGCGCATTCTATACGCCCGATGAGTCGGGCGAGGGTGGCGTGCCGGAAACGGTGGCGCCCGAGCAGACACTTGCGGAGCAGTTGGAAGAACTGCCGCATGACGAGCTCGTGCGGATCGTCGAAACCATGGAAGAGGATATGCGTAACGCTTCTGCCGCCATGGACTTTGAGGAGGCGGCGCGCCTGCGCGATGCCGTCGTTCAGATTCGGGCGATGCTCGAGGGTGCGTCTGAGGACGAGACGATCGAGCGCTTACGTTCGCAGGCTCGCAAGGGTTCCACGTTCGCATCGGGCAGAAAACGCCAGGGTGCACGGTTTAAGAAATAGCGAACATGCCCCGAGTTCCCTGCGGAGCTCGGGGCATGCGTCTTTTGCGCGCTGGAATTCGTGCGTTAGAGGTCTGCGATCAGGGCTTCGGCACAACGGATGCCGTCGGTGGCGGCGCTCATGATGCCGCCGGCATATCCAGCTCCCTCACCGCAAGGGTAGAGGCCCGGGGTCGACACGGCATGGCATGTTCGGTCTCGGGTGACGGTGACCGGTGAGCTCGAGCGAGTCTCCACGCCGGTAAGGACAGCATCGGAGCGGTCGTAGCCTCGTAGCTTTTTTCCAAGTAGGGGAAGTCCCAGGCGGAGCGACTCGACGATATGCTGCGGCAGGGCTTCGTCAATTGCCGTCCAGGTCACACCGAGCGGATAGGTGGGCTTTACCTTTCCGGGCGCCTTGCTGGCGCGTCCTGCGAGGAAATCTCCGACGAGCTGTGCCGGTGCGTTCCAGTTGGAACCGCCCAGGCGGTAGGCGGCCGCCTCGCAGGCGCGCTGGAGCTCGATGCCGGCGAGTGGGTCATCGTTGGGAAGGTCCTCAGGCGTGACGTTAACGAGCAGGGCGGCATTTGCGTTGCGTCCGTCGCGGGCATTGAGACTGGCGCCGTTGACGCACAAGTGGCCCTGCTCGGAAGAGGCGGCGACAACCTGCCCGCCGGGACACATGCAAAACGAGAACACGCTGCGGCCGTTGGGAAGATGGGCGACGAGCTTGTAGGGGGCTGCTCCGAGGGCAGGATGTCCCGCCGAGGCTCCGAATTGGGCTCGGTCGATGTCGCGCTGCGGATGCTCGATGCGAACGCCCATGGCAAAGGTCTTTTGTGCGAGGACCACGTTGTGGTCCTTAAGGAGCTCAAAAATATCGCGAGCAGAATGCCCGCAGGCGAGGATGAGGTGCTTTGTCTCGATTGGCTCGCAAGCGGTGTCTTGGGACGATTGGACATCAATACCGGTGATGGCGCCAGACGCGTCGATGCGAATGTCGACGAGCTTCGTTCGATAACGGACGACACCTCCGAGCTGCTCGATGCGCTGGGATATAGCGGTGACGACCGTGGGAAGGATGTCGGAGCCAATGTGCGGCTTGGCATCCCACAGAATATCGCGGGGCGCACCCGCCTCGACGAAGGTTTCGAGGATAAGGCGATGGGCGGGTTTTTTGGTTCCCGTATTGAGCTTGCCGTCCGAGAAGGTCCCCGCGCCGCCCAGGCCAAACTGGATATTGCTCTCGGGGTCGAGGATGCGCTCCTTTAGAAAGAGGTCGATCGCCTGCGAGCGGCGAAATGCCGGGTCGCCGCGCTCGATGAGCAAGGGCTTAAGACCTGCTTCGGCGAGCGTAAGCGCAGCGAAAAGGCCGGCGCATCCGGCGCCGACAACGACAGGGCGTTCTTGAGGCGCGTCGGAGGCGGGGGAGGGGAATGAAGGCTCATCGTCTTCTATCGCGCGTACGCGCGAGCGGTCACGCTCGGCAACGCTGTCGACCGCTTCTCGCTCGAGGTGGGGACTAGTCAGCTCAACACGAAAGCTCAGGATAAAATGGACGTCTCGTTTTTTGCGAGCGTCGATTGACTTGCGGTGGAGCTCGATGGACTTGATCTCGGAGTCCTTGCAACGTAGGACGCGCTTGGCGACTCGCTTGCCAACAATGAGACAGGCATTTTCATCGCCGGCTTCATCGGGCGACGCGTTGACTTGGGTGATTTCGATCATCGAGGTCTCCTTAGAGGCAAGAAAGAGGCCGTCCGGTATCCCAGACGGCCCGAATGTGTTTTTGATTATAGACTGCGCGGCTACAGGCTGCTTGCAGCGCGAATGCCCGAGATCCAGGCCCACGCAAGGTTAAAGCCTCCGCAATCGGCGTCGATGTCGAGCGCTTCGCCGCAGACGTAAAGCGGGGCGTCGACAACGCTGCGCGCGCGTAGACTGGGTGTTGAGATGCTCTCGACAGATACGCCACCACGCGTGACCTGCGCCGAGCGCTCATCGGTCGTCCCCTCGGCAAACAGCTTAAAGTGCTTGAGGATCGAGACCAGATGGATGACATCGTTGGAGCCTGGATGGCACTGCTCGAACGCTGTGCAGACGACGCGGGAGAGTTGCGGGGCGAGCATGCCGTCGAGCCAACGGGGATCGCGGGGTGAAAAGTCACCGAACAGCTCAACGCGCCGGTTGAGCATATCGAGCAACTCGTCTTTGGAGAGGTCGGGGAAAACGTCGAGCAGGATCGTATCGCCGTGCTGGATACGACGAGAGAGGTTGAAGACAGCGACACCCGAGATACCGAAGGTTCGAAACAGCACTTCACCGTCTTCGTGCCAGAGCTCATTATGATTGCGGGCGAGCGTCAAGCAGGCGCGGACGCGCAGGCCATCCAACGTCTTGAGTGCCGCTCGATCGCCAACGACCGTTGCCGATACGGGGCAGAGGATGGGGCGCAGCGAAGTGAGGGGAAGGCGAAACGTATCGGCGATACCGGTGGGGTTGCCGCCCGTAGCGATAATTACGGCATGTGCCTGCAGGGCCTCGTTCTTGCGAGGGACATCGGCGAGCGCCTTCCGAAGCGAGCGGAGCTCCGATTTTCGGTCGTCGTGCTTTTTTGCCTTGAGCGCCCGCGCTGGACGGTCTATTTGGAGTGCCCAGCCTTCGGAAGCTTTGTGCGCCGTGGCAACGTTGGCTCCGCAGATTAAGGTGATACCTAGGCGGTCGCAAACGTTGAGAAGCGCGTCGCGCACCGATTCGGCGCGAAGGGAGCGCGGGTACAGCCGGCCTTCCTCGGAGGTTGTCATGATGCCCAGCGAGGAGAAGAAACCCATAAGCTCTTGTTCGGGCTGGGGGCCCATGACGGATTCGACGAATGCGGGGTGGTTATACCGCTGAGGATCAATCGATTCGTTGGAGAGGTTGCAACGGCCGTTACCGGTCGCAAGGAGCTTGAGGCCGCAGGCGACATCGCGCTCAACGATGCAGACGCTTTTGCCAGCGCGTGCGGCCGTAATGGCGGCGGCGAGGCCTGAAGCCCCGCCGCCGATTACCAAGACGTCATAGAGGGCGCTCGCGTTCACTTAGGCCTCGTCGGTCTCGTGCGGGGTAATAGCCTCGACGGCAGAGACTGCCTTGGGCAACATGCCATCGGGCAGCGCGGTCTCGACCTCGCCCTTATCGCAGGCCTCGGCGAGTGCCGGATTAATGGGAAGCTGGCCCAAGATGTCGAGGTTATAGCGCTCTGCGACCTCGGGGAGCTTGCTCTTGCCAAAGACCTCGATCTTCTTGCCGCAGTCAGGGCACTCAATATAGCTCATGTTCTCGACAATGCCCAGAATGGGGACGTTCATCTTCTCGGCCATGTTGACCGCCTTGGCGACGATCATCGAGACCAGATCCTGCGGGCTCGTGACGATGACGATGCCGTCGACCGGCAGCGACTGGAAGACGGTGAGCGCGACGTCGCCTGTTCCCGGAGGCATGTCGACCAGTAGGTAGTCGATGGGGCCCCACGAGGTCTCGCTCCAGAACTGCCTAATGGCGCCTGCGATGACCGGACCGCGCCAAAGGACGGGGTCGGTCTCGTTTTGGAGCAGCAGGTTGGAGCTCATGACCTTGACGCCGTGCTCGGAGATTTCGGGCAGCATAAGGTTGCCAAGGGCATGGACGTGGCGTCCACTCATACCGAACATCTTGGGGATAGAGGGACCGGTGATGTCGGCATCGAGGACGCCGACCTTGTGGCCGTGACGGGCAAGCTCGGTGGCGATGGCACCGGTGACAAATGACTTGCCGACACCGCCCTTGCCGGAAAGCACGGCGATGACGCGCTTGACCTCGGACAGCGTGTTCTCCTCAAATTGCGACGGCGACGTTTGTCCGCCGGCGGCCTGTGCGTGTTCGCAACCCATGTATGACTCCTTTGTATATGCTGGGGCCGGGGCCCCGCGATGTGACACGAGCGTCATTGTACCCTCGTTTGCGAGCGGGAGTCATTTGCGATGCGTTTGGGCCGAGCGTGCTTGCAATACGATGGGCCCAAGCGAATGGGCGGGCTTACTGAACTTTGCTGGCGAACTCGAGGTATTGCATGCGCTGCAGCTTGTCGATCGTCGAGGCGTAGGGGCTGTCTTCCGATTCCAAGTCGTAGCGCAGCCCGTCGGCACCGAGATAGCCGGCGACATTGATGGTGGGCACATCTGACCTTGTCGCAAGCAGGGCCTTTTGGTAATTGGTGAGCGGGGCGCCGATCTTATTAAGGGTAATGGCTGCAATCTCGTTTGCCCCGACGGTGTCGTAGACGTTGAGCTCGGTATTGCCGGCGATCTCATAGTTAGCCCAGACGAGATATGTCGACTGATAGATACGGAAAGCGTGGCTTGCCGTATCTTCCTGAGGGTACAGCTCGTCGTTGAGAGTCGTTGCGGCGCTCGGCTGATGGTCGCCAAAAAAGACAAGAACAACCGGTCTGCCGATGTTGCGGAGCTCGTTGATAAAGTACTCGAGGTCCCGGTCGGATGCGTTGATGCAGGTGAGATAGGTGTTGAGCGCGCTGTTGGCGCCTTCGCTGGCTCCCTCGACCCAATAGTTTGTCAGCTCTTCGGCGGGAACGGTGCCATAGTCGTAGCCGCCGTGATTTTGCATCGTGACGTCAAAGATGAACTGCGGCGCTTCGTCGGTTCTAAGCAGGTCGAGTATCTTGTCGTAGGTGGCGTAGTCGCATACGCCGGCATGGTAATAGGGCGCACCTTCGAAATCGCCGATTGAAAGAAAGTCTCCAAAGCCCAGCTGCTGATAGATTTTATCTCGATGGTAGTTGACGGGGTTTTGCGGGTGCATAGCGGTAGTGGTATACCCAAGCTCTTTAAGGTCCTTTGCCAGGCTGTTTACGCCATTCATCTGATACAGCTGATAGGGGATCTTGCCTAATCCGACAAAGGCCGTTGTCGCTCCGGTCAAAAATTCGAATTCGGAGTTCGCCGTTCCGCCACCGGCGACCGAAGCGAGCATGGTGCCGCGAACAAGTGTGTCGGGAAGCGAGTTGTAGAATGCGGGGCCGGTGTACCCGGCCGCCTGGAGCTGCTCAAAGCACGAAAGGTCGCTAAAACTCTCATTCATGACGGCAACAATCGTCGGCTTGATTTCATTGAACTGGGCAACGGCCGCCGCGCGCTGCTCGCTCGAGCCATATGTGCTGTCGTAGGCGGCGGCGAGCTCCTGCTCGATGCTCTGCGCCTCATCGGGCGTATAGTCTTCGGGCTTCTCAATGGGCAACTCGTTGACCATTTCGGTGAACGAAGTGATAAAACCCTGAGACGCATACGTGGTGATGGGCTGCCAACGGTCAAATCCAAAATCCAGCGCCTGCTCCAAGTCGATGTTGGAAAAGCCTGAGAGCCCCACAACGGTCACTAGCAGAAAAGCACAGAGGTTAGCGGCGATAGCGGGGAAGACATGGGTGGGCGTACGGAGCTTTCGCGGTCGGATGAGCGAAAGAAGCCCCAGGGAAATCTCCAGCAGGGCGAGAGAGGTTACGATTCCGGCGGTAAAGGTAAACTCGTATCCCTCGCTCACTTCCATTGCGGTGCCAAGGGCCAAGATATCGCTTGGCAGGATGGCTTCGCCTTTAAACGTTATGACGAAGTGCTCGGCAATGCCAAGGATGCAGCAGACGACGGGCACGAGAGCCATGACGCCTCCATGACGCTGTCCCAGCAAATAAAGGGAGATCAGAACCGTCGCGAGCAGCCCGACGGAAAACCCGAATGAGTTGGCGGGAATGCGATAGAACGTTTCGTTGCAGGCAATTTCGAGTGAAACGAACGAGAGCGCTGAAACAGCGGCGATGACAAGGATGTCACGGCAAATACAGGCAACCGTTCCCGTCGCAAGGTCGGTTTGGTCGATAAGTCCCGAAACCAAGGGCTCGACAAGAAGCATGACGGCGACAGCACCGAGCGCCGAATAAGAAAGGATCCATAGGGAGCTGCCCTCATTTACGAGCAATTGATTCGTAATCCATGCAGCTACCACGCCGAGCGGGACGAGGAGCGTCGCGCACCAAAAGACGCGGGCAATGGGTGGCTTTTCGTTGCGTTTGATTGAAAAATACACGCGCACGACGACGGCGGCCACGATAAGGACGGCGATGAATATGGGCAGATTGGCCATGTCGCTCGAAGTGATTTCAAGGGGGATATCTTCGGTCATGGACGTTCCTCTGGTACAACAAATTAAGTTCAGTATTAGATTACTGTAACCTTTCCACGGCATTTCGAGAAACAAAGCGCCCGATACGCAAAGCTAAAGGTCTGCGAATCTTGTATTACGAACATCTGTGCGCGTCGAGTGCGCTAAACTCATCGGCAGTATGATTCGATGCAATAGGAGGCAAGGAGCTTCCATGTCTGATTCCTCTATCGTTATTCGCGGCGCCCGTGAGCACAACCTCCGTGATATCGATGTTTCCATTCCGCGTGACCAACTCGTGGTCATTACCGGTCTTTCTGGCTCGGGCAAGAGTTCGCTGGCATTTGACACTATCTATGCTGAGGGCCAGCGTCGATACGTCGAGAGTCTTTCGAGCTATGCGCGCCAGTTCTTGGGACAGATGGACAAACCCGACTTGGATTCAATCGACGGCCTTTCGCCGGCGGTGTCGATCGACCAAAAGACGACGTCTAAAAACCCTCGCTCGACGGTTGGCACCGTAACCGAGATTTATGACTATCTGCGCCTGCTGTTCGCCCGTGTGGGCACCCCGCACTGTCCCGAATGCGGCCGTGTCATTGAGCGCCAGACGACCGACCAGGTTGCCGACAAGGTCTTGGCGGCGGGGGAGGGCCGCCGCGCGTTTGTGCTGGCACCGGTGGTACGCGGGCGAAAAGGCGAGTACACCAAACTGTTTGAGGACCTTCGCGCCGAGGGCTTTAGCCGCGTGCGTGTCGACGGTGAAGTGCGCTCGCTCGACGATCCGATCGATCTGGACAAGAAGTTCAAGCACGATATCGAGGTCGTGGTCGATCGCATCGTGATCCGTGAGAACTCTCTGGGCCGTATCGCCGAGTCCGTTGAACAGGCGACTGCGCTGGCGCACGGCAATGTGAACGTATACTTGCTGCCCGACCGCGACGCTCCCGAGGGGACCGAAGGCGAGTTGCTGGAGTATTCGCTAGCGTTAGCGTGCCCGGAGCATGGACACTCCATCGATGACCTGCAGCCGCGTGATTTCTCGTTCAACGCGCCCTATGGCGCGTGCCCCGAGTGCGATGGCCTGGGCTTTAAGAAGACGGTCGACGCCGAGGCCCTAATCGAAGACCCCTCGAAGTCGATCGCCGACGGGGTCTTTGGCAGCCTGTTTGGCAACTCTAACTACTATCCGCAGATTTTCGCTGCGGTCTGCAAACACTTTAAGGTGAGCGTCGATACACCGTGGGAGGATCTGCCTCCGCGGGTGCGTCGCGCGTTTTTAGACGGCATGGGCGACCAGAAGATTTCGGTCGACTATCAAAAGCTCGATGGGCGCCGTAGCCAGTGGGACACCAAGTTCTCGGGCGTGCGCAATATCCTGTACGAGCGCTATACCGAGACGACGAATGAGAACACCAAGGCGCGCTTGGAGAAGTACATCCGCGAGGAGCCGTGCTCGAGTTGCCATGGTGCTCGTCTGCGCCCCGAGATGCTCGCTGTTACCGTAGGCGGTAAGTCCATTTACGAGGTCTGCTGCCTATCGTGCCGCGAGTCGCTCGAGTTTTTTGAGGGCTTGGAGCTTACCGAGCGCCAACAATTTATCGGCGGGCGCATCGTTAAGGAAATCCTGGAGCGCCTGCGCTTTCTGGTCGATGTCGGACTCGACTATCTGACCCTCGACCGTGCCTCGGCGACGCTTTCCGGAGGCGAGGCCCAGCGCATTCGCCTGGCAACGCAGATCGGCGCCGGCCTCATGGGTGTGCTGTACATTTTGGACGAGCCGTCGATTGGCCTCCATCAGCGCGATAACGAGCGCCTGATCAAGACGCTTGAGCGCCTACGCGATATCGGCAATACCGTCATCGTCGTCGAGCATGATGAGGATACGATTCGTGCTGCCGACTATGTGATCGACATGGGCCCCGGCGCGGGCGTGAACGGCGGACACGTAGTCGCGGCGGGAACGCCTGCCGATATCATGGCGTGTCCCGAGTCGATGACGGGCGCTTATCTGACCGGCAAACGAATGATCCGGGTTCCCGATGAGCGCCGCAAGCCCGGTCGCGGCTGCCTTAAGATCACGGGCGCCCGCGCCAACAACCTCAAAAACGTTACCGCCAAGATCGAGTTTGGTACGCTTACGGTCGTTACCGGCGTGTCGGGATCGGGTAAGAGCTCCCTGGTTACCGACACTATCGCACCTGCCCTTACGAATGCCATTCACCGTTCGACGCGCCCTGTGGGTCCGTATAAGAAAATCGAGGGCATCGAGTGTATCGATAAGGTTATCGATATCGACCAGTCGCCGATTGGCCGCACGCCGCGTTCCAACCCTGCTACGTACATTGGCCTGTGGGATGATCTTCGCGCGCTGTTTGCGAGTACGCCGGAGTCGAAGGCGCGCGGCTACTCGCCGGGACGTTTCTCCTTTAACGTGAGCGGCGGTCGCTGCGAAGCATGCAAGGGCGACGGACAAATTAAGATCGAGATGCACTTCCTTCCCGATATCTATGTCCCCTGTGAGGTCTGCGGCGGCAAACGCTATAACCGCGAGACGCTTGAGGTCACCTACCGTGGTAAGACCATCTCGGACGTGCTCGACATGAGCGTCACCGAGGCACTGGCCTTCTTTGGGAATATCCCGCAGATTAAGCGCAAGCTCCAGACGCTGTACGATGTAGGCTTGGGCTACGTGAGCCTGGGCCAGCCCGCTACGACGCTCTCGGGCGGCGAGGCGCAGCGTGTGAAGCTCGCCAAGGAGCTTCATCGACGCCAGACGGGCAAGACGTTCTATATTTTGGATGAGCCGACGACCGGCCTTCATTTTGAGGACGTCCGCCAGCTGCTCGATGTGTTGCAGCGCTTGGTCGATGCGGGCAACACGGTGCTGGTGATTGAACACAACCTTGATGTCATCAAGGTTGCCGACCGCCTGATCGATATGGGCCCCGAGGGCGGTAACGGCGGCGGAACCGTCGTGGTTTCGGGCACACCGGAGCAGGTTGCGGACTGTCCGCAGAGTTATACGGGCAAGTTTTTGGCGCCGTTGCTCAGGCGTGACCGGGAGCGTCAGGCTCAACTTGATGCTCAATAAATAGGCGATTCAGTTTATGGGCGCCATCGACTCCTTGTGATTCGATGGCGCTTGCTGTGTCGAAGTGACGTATGCAGCCGAATTGGACATATACTTAATCCTTGCGCCCGAATGCGAGGGAAAGGATATGCCATGGCAAAGGCTGTAAAGACGCCAAAAACCAATGCGATGCGCGAGCTGGAAAGCGCCGGCATTTCCTATGTTCTACATACGTACGAAGACGATGGTGATGAGTCGGCGGGCCTGGGGGTCGCGATTTTGGAGCAGCTTGGCGAGGAGCCCGGACAAGGATTTAAGACCTTGGTCTGCGTGACGCCGTCCAACGACCACGTCGTGTGCTGCATCCCTGTTGCCGACGAGCTCGATCTAAAGTCCGCCGCGCGTGCCGCGGGGGAGAAGTCCTTGGCCATGATGCATGTGAAGGATTTGCTTGCGGCGACTGGCTACGTTCGCGGCGGCTGCAGTCCGGTCGGTATGAAAAAACGCTACCGGACGCTCATTGATGAGACATGTGTCCTTTGGGATACCATTTTTATTTCGGGAGGCAAGCGTGGTTATCAGCTTGAGCTTGCACCTGATGATTTAATTGCATTTTGCGGGGCGACGGTCGCCCCGATTACGAGAGAGGACTGAGCGATGCCGCAGGAAGAATTGAAGTGCGGAGCTCATTTTGCAAAAGAATCTGCGCCTCAGACACCCTCATCCGAAGCTTCTTCGTCGCGAGACGACACTGACGACATGGGCTCGTCGGACTACTCCACGGTTGGTCGTTCCGCCGGGCTTATGACCATCCTGACCATCGTGTCTCGCGTCACCGGTTTTATCCGCACGTGGGCAATGGCGGCCGCTATCGGCATGTCGCTGCTCTCGTCTTCCTATCAGGTCGCCAACAACCTGCCCAATATGCTCTACGAACTCGTGATGGGCGGCATGCTCGTGACGGCGTTTTTGCCCGTGTACATGGGCGTGAGGCGTGAGCAGGGTCGCGAGGCCTCTAACGAGTACGTGGGCAACCTGCTCGGTATTCTGCTATTGGTGCTGGGTGGCATTTCGTTGCTGGGGACCGTGTTCGCCCCGGGCTTTATCTGGACGCAATCGTTCCTTTCGGGTGACGGCGGCAGCATGGATACCGCTGCGTTCATGTTCCGTTTCTTTGCCATCCAGATTCTGTTTTATGGTTTGGGCTCGGTGTTTTCGGGCGTCCTCAACGCACACCGCGACTACTTCTGGTCGACGTTTGCCCCGGTCCTCAACAATGTGATCGTCATTGCGAGCTTTATGGGCTTTGCGCCCGTGTCCGCACAGTTTGGCGAACGTGCCGGCATCATCTTGATTGCGGCCGGTACGACCCTCGGTGTCTTTGTTCAGATGGCATGTCAGATCCCCGCGCTTGGCAAGCACGGCGTGCATCCCCATATCCATATCGACTTTAAGGACCCCGCACTGCGCCAGACGATTGCGCTCGGTATCCCGACGCTGCTCGCCACGGTGTGCATGTTTGTCTCGACTTCTATCACCAACGCTGCTGCGTTGGTGGTCCAGCCCGAGACTGGTCCTTCCGTCATCGCCTATGCGCGCCTGTGGTACACGCTGCCCTACGCGCTGATTGCCGCCTCGCTTTCGACGGCGCTCTATACCGAGCTCTCTCACGACGCACAGGAGAAGGATTACGACAGCGTCCGCACGGGCATTTCGCGTGGCGTCGCCCAGATGCTGTTCTTCCTGATTCCATTCGCGCTGTACCTGATTGTCTTCGCGCGTCCGCTCAACATGATCTACTGCGCTGGCAAGTTCGATGAGTCCGGCGTGGCGCTGGTGTCCGAGTTCCTTGTCTACCTGGCGTTCTCGCTGCCGCTCTACGGCGTGGTCGTGTTGATGCAGAAGAGCTTCTCTGCCTTGCTCGACATGAAGCCCTATAGCCGCTATTGCCTGTATTCCGCCATCGGCCAGGCCGGCTCGGTTCTGCTGTTTGGCGTTGTGCTGGGCTTCGGTATGCCGGCAATCGCGCTTTCGTATGTCGTCGACTACGTGATCTTGGTCGGCTGTTCGCTGTGGTGGCTGCGTCGCCGCCTGCGTGGTCTTCAGGTTAAATCCATCCTGCATGGCGGTTTCTTTGGCCTTTTGCTCGGTGGCCTGGGTGCTGCCGCAGGCGCCGGCGTCATGTGGGCGCTTGAACGCTTTGTCGGGGCACTTGGCGGCTCGATTCTGATTACTCTTGGCTACGTTTGCGTTGCGGGTGTCGTCTCGCTTGCTGTTACCTTTGGCCTTGCCGTCATCCTTAAGATGCCCGAGGTCTCGGCGCTGCTTCGTCGCAAGTAGGTGCGCGTGGCCGGTCACGACAACATTCCAACGCTTGCCGAGCAGGTTTCGCGCGTTCCCACGCAGCCCGGCTGCTACCTTTGGAAAGACGCCAAGGGCGATGTCATCTACGTAGGCAAGGCGAAAAACCTGCGCGCCCGTATGCGTCAGTACGTGACGCTGCAGGACGAGCGCCAGAAGATCCCGCTTATGATGCAGCTGGTGGCGAGCTTTGACTATATCGTGGTGGAGACCGAGCACGAGGCGTTGGTGCTCGAGCGCAATTTGATTGGTCAGTACCATCCGTACTTTAACGTCGACCTCAAGGATGACAAGAGCTACCCCTTTATCGCCATTACAAAGGGCGACCTGTATCCCGCTATCAAATACACGCGTGAGCGTCATAAGCCGGGAACGCGCTATTTTGGACCTTATACCGATAGCCACGCGGCACGTGAGACGATAGATACGCTGCGCAAGGTTATCCCCATCTGCTCCGCATCCTGTGCGGAGTGGCGTCGTTGTCGCCGTATCGTCGAGTCCCACAAGGGCGAGGAAGACATCGTCAATATGATTTGCGCGCAAAACGGGCGCCCCTGCTTTGACTACCATGTCGGTCGTGGCCCGGGTGCGTGTGTCGGCGCGATTTCCCCGGCAGACTATGCCAAGAACGTCAAGCGTGTCGAGCGCTTTTTGTCGGGCCATCGCAAGGATGTCGTCGATGAGTTGACCTCCGAGATGACGGATGCCGCTGAGGCGCTCGACTTTGAGCGCGCGGCACGCGTCAAACGTCGTTTGGAGGTCATCAGGGGTCTGGACGATCGTCAGCAAGTCGTTTTTCCCTCCAGTGTCGATATCGATGTTATCGGTTTCTATCGCGAGGAGACCATCTCCGCCGCTTGCGTCTTCGTCGTTCGCGAGGGCCGAACAGTTCGCACCTGCGAGTTCATTCTCGACAGGGGTCTTGATGTTGACGAGGAAGAGCTCCAGTCGGGCTTTCTTAAGCGCTATTACGACGAGACGGCTGATATTCCAGCTGAGGTCAACCTTTCCGTCGAGCTTGAGGATGCGGAAGCGCTGGGGGAGTGGCTTGCGGGCAAGCGTGAGCGTTCCTGCCATCTCCATAGGCCGCAGCGTGGCGAAAAGCACCGTCTGCTCGATATGGCATCCAAAAATGCGCGCCATGCCCTCATGCGCTACATGATGCGAACGGGGTACGCTGACGACCGCACCAATCAAGCGCTCCTGGAGCTCGAAAGTGCGTTGGCGCTGCCATCGCCGCCGTTGCGTATCGAGTGCTTCGATATCTCTACACTGCATGGCACCTTTACGGTCGCCTCGATGGTGGTGTTTACCAACGGGCGCGCCGACAAGAGTCAGTATCGTCGTTTTAAAATTCAGGCCGAATTGGACGAGGCAAACGACTTCGTGTCGATGTCCGAGGTTTTGGGACGACGTTATGCTCCCGAGCGCATGGCCGACGAGCGCTTTGGCTCGCGCCCCGATTTGCTCGTTGTCGATGGCGGTAAGCCGCAATTGACCGCTGCGATCAAGCAACTTGAGGCTCTTGGGCTCGATATACCAGTTTGTGGCTTGGCAAAGGCCGATGAGGAGGTTTTCGTGCCTTGGGACGAGACTCCCGTCGTGCTGCCGACCGGGTCCGCGTCGCTCTATCTAATTAAACAGGTGCGCGATGAATCGCACCGTTTTGCCATCACGTTCCATCGCGAATTGCGCGATAAAGCCATGACGGTTTCGGTACTCGATGACGTTCCAGGCGTGGGACCCACCAGAAAACGTGCCCTTATGCGCCATTTTGGCTCGATGAAGCGTTTGCGCGCGGCGAGCGAGCAAGAGATCGCGGAAGTTCGAGGCATTCCTGCCGATGTCGCCAAAGCGGTTCACGAGGCGCTCGTTGCATGGAATGCCGAGCGCGCCGAGGCGGCGGCAAAGCAATCCGAAAACTAAACACGCCTCTAAACAACTGATATACATGATTGCGCGATTTTCAACCATTTATTTCGCCATGATTGCCCGCTGGTTTCGGGTTTTATTAACGCTAAAACGTTTGACTAACCCAAGCGAAAACCCTGCTATCCTGCGGGTTGACGAAGACTGATATCTCACCTCGTCGATACATACTGTCTGGCGAATCGTTTGTCAATGAATTCGGTGAACGGTAGCAAATACCGTTCAAGCGTATGTATGTATCGGTCGCCGAGCGCGGCACCTCAGTTGGGTTCGTCGGTAGGTAAGGTATATATCGTCCGCAAGTTGCGCGGGGGCACGTCTAGGCGCTCCCGGGTAAGATTCTCTATTGATAGGAGAAGACATGGCCATCATCAACAAGGGTATGTCCAGGCGTTCGTTCCTCGGCCTCACCGGCAGCGTCGCTGCTGTCGCAGGGCTTGGTCTCACCGGCTGCGGTGGCAGCTCTAGCGACGAGGGTTCCGCTTCCGGTTCCACCGATTCCGCCAACCGTGGCGGCGGCGTGATCACCGCTGGTTCCGCTTACGCTCCGTCCAGCTTCGATCCCGCCAGCACCGGCTCCGCTGTGGGCCTGGGTGCTAACTGGCACGTCGTCGAGGGCCTCTACGGCATCGATTACCACGACTACAGCACCTTCAAAGAGCTCGCCACCGACGATCCCAAGTCTGTGGACGACACCACTTTCGAGGTCACCATCCGCAAGGGCGCCAAGTTCTCCGATGGCACCGAGGTCACCGCTGACGATGTCGTTGCCTCCTACACCGCTTGCGCCGCTTCCGCTACCTATGCTCCGTTCTTCCAGCCCTTCGAGTCCATCGAGGCCAAGGACGCCAGCACCGTGACGGTCAAGACCAAGGTCCCCAACTTCTCCCTGCTCAAGGATCGTCTGGCCATCGTCCGCGTTACCCCGGCCACCCAGACCGAGGAGGATCGCGCCAAGCAGCCGATCGGCTCCGGCCCCTGGATGTACGACTCTATCTCCGATACCGAGATCACCCTGGTTCCCAACCCCGAGTACAACGGTGAGTATGCTGCCGAGGATAAGAAGATCCAGTACAGCATCCTGACCGACCCCACCGCTCGCGTTACCGCTCAGCAGGAGGGCTCCACGCTCGTTATGGAGCTCGTTACCGCTGACGCCGTCGACCAGCTCGAGAGCGCCGGCTGCAAGATCGATAACGTTCAGGGTTTCGGCACCCGCTTCATCATGTTCAACGTCGCCAAGGAGCCTTGGAACAACGTCAAGGTCCGTCAGGCTGTCATGTATGCGCTCGACACCGAGAAGATGGTCAGCAACACCTTCGCCGGCCTTGCCACCGCTGCCAGCTGCTACCTGCCCAAGAGCTTCACCAACTATCATGAGGCTTCCACGGTGTACAAGACCGACGCCAAGAAGGCTAAGAAGCTCATCGAGGAGTCTGGCATCACCCCGGGTGCCATCACCCTGCGCACCACCGACAACGAGCAGATTAAGGGCATGGCCGCCCAGGTCAAGAATGACCTCGACGCTCTCGGCTTCGATGTGACCATCCAGACCGATACCTCGCCGGCCACCTACGCTGCCATCGACGGCGGCGAGGCCTACGATATCCTCCTTGCCCCTGGCGATCCTTCCTGCTTCGGCGCCGACCCCGACCTGCTGCTCAACTGGTGGTACGGCGACAACGTCTGGATGCAGACCCGTTGCCCGTGGAAGGAGTCCGCTGAGTGGCAGAAGCTCCACGGTCTCATGGACGAGGCTCTTGCCGCTGAGGGCGATGAGCAGCAGAAGAAGTGGAACGAGTGCTTCGACATCATTGCCGACAACGCCGTTCTGTACCCCGTTGTCCACGTCAAGACCGTCTCCGCTTCCTGGGACGATCCGTCCACTGCGCCCAACGGCGAGGCCCTCGATGGCTTCAAGGGCATCGGCACGACGAGCATGTCCTTCAGGGGCGTTGCGACCGTCAAGGCGTAAGACTCGCTTGAGTCTGTATGCAGGATGTCGGTCGTTGGGACCGTATCCTCATAGTTGAAACAAAGACCCGGGCGACCTCGATGTCGCTCGGGTCTTGTAATGAGTATCCGTACTCATATACCAGTTGGTCCTACCGACAAAAGAAAGGGGAGAGAACGTGAACAACTTGCTACGTTTGATTGGAAGGCGTCTTGTGGCGCTGCCGATCATGGCATTGGGCGTCACCGTCCTGGTGTTCTTCCTTATGTCGTTCTCCAAGACCGACCCCGCCTACACGGCGTTGGGTGACGGTGCCTCGCCCGAGGCGGTTGCCGAGTACCATGAGAAGTATGGTCTGGACGACCCCTGGCCTGTGCGCTACGTGCGCTATATGGGCGATTTGATCCATGGTGACATGGGCACCTATGGTGCTGCTCGCAACTCCGTTGCCAAGCGCATCTCCACGGCCCTGCCCGTCACGATGCAGCTGACCTTCATCGGCCTTGCCATCGGTGCGGTCGTTTCGTTTTTACTCGGCGTCATCGCGGCACTGTATCGCGACAAATGGCCGGACCAAGTGATCCGCGTCTTTTCCATCGCCGGCTTGGCAACCCCGTCGTTCTGGCTTGCCGTTCTGTTGATCCTGCTGTTCTCTTCCTACCTTAAGGTGCTTCCGGCATCGGGTGCTCTGCCTCACTTCACCACGAATCCGGCTGGCTATCTGGGACGTATGATCATGCCCGCTATCGCCTTGGCATTTCCGCTGACGGGCCAGATGACTCGTATCGTGCGCACCGCCATGGTCGAGGAGCTCGATAAGGATTATGTCCGTATGGCTCGCGGCGCCGGCGTTCCCGAGAAGGTCGTCGTCGGCATCAACGTTCTTCGCAATGCGCTGATCACCCCGGTCACCACCCTCGGTCTTAAGATCGGTTACCTCATGGGCGGCGCCGTCGTCATCGAGGTTATCTTCAACCTCCCCGGCATGGGCACCGCGATTCTGCAGGGCGTTCAGGGCAACGAGGCGAACCTGGTTCAGGGCGTCGTTATCGTCGTTGCTCTTGCCTTCATCATCATCAACATCGTGGTTGACATGCTCTACCTGCTCATCAACCCGCGCATCAGGACGGTGTAGATTATGGTAAAGATTCGAGAGAAGCAAACCGAGCAGCTCGAGAAGGCTGCCTCCAAGGGGCTCAAGCTCGGTGGCTGGAAGAAGATGACGCTGTCTTCTAAGATTGCCGCCGTCGTGTTGGTGCTGGTCGCCCTGACTGCGATTCTGGCGCCCCTTCTTGCCCCCTATAGCCCGGTCGAGATTTTTACGGCTCGCCAGGCTCCCGGCAACGGATTTATCTTCGGTACCGACGATAAGGGTCGCGACATTCTGTCGCGCATGCTCTACGGTGGTCGTTACTCGCTGATTATCGGCTTTGGCGCCACTGCCATGGCTCTGGTCTGCGGCTCGGTCGTGGGCGCCCTTGCGGCGGTTTCGCGCAAGGCCGTTTCCGAGACGATCATGCGTATCCTGGACATCATCATGTCCATCCCGGGCATCGCCCTCGCGGCCGTCTTCGTCTCCATCCTGGGCAACTCCGTGCCGTCGATCATCTTCGCCATCGGCTTTATGTACACTCCGCAGATTGCCCGTATCGTGCGCGCCAACATCGTGTCCGAGTACGGCGAGGACTATGTCCGCGCGGTCATCGTTTCCGGCGCCAAGGCTCCGTGGATTTTGATCAAGCATGTTCTGCGTAACTGCATCGCCCCGATCATGGTCTTCACCGTTACCCTGGTCGCCGACGCCATCATCTTCGAGGCCTCGCTGACCTTCATCGGCGCTGGTATCCAGGAGCCCACCGCTACCTGGGGCAACATCCTCGCCGACGCCCGCGGCGGCGTGCTCGCCGGCCGTTGGTGGCAGGCGCTGTTCCCGGGCCTGGCCATCATGATCACCTGCCTGGCGCTCAACATCCTCTCCGAGGGCATTACCGACGCCATGGCCGCTGCTCCCTCCGCCGCCCTGGATCCGACCGATTCCTCCAAGCGTCGCGAGGCCGACCTGCTGGTCTCCGACCCCGTTCGCGCCTACAAGGAGCAGGCCCAGTCCCTCTCCGCTCGCCTTGGCGCCCTGCGCGATGTCGAGCTCAAGCGTGACGATCGCCATGTGCCCGACGAGTCTGTCGAACCGATTCTCTCGGTCCGTGACTTCTGCATTCAGTTTGAGCATCACGGCGATATCAACGTCGTCGACCATGTCAACTTTGACGTCCGTCCTGGTCAGACCATGGGCCTGGTGGGCGAGTCCGGTTGCGGTAAGTCCATCACCACGCTGGCCATCATGGGCCTGACCGACGATGACGAGCACCTTTCCGGCGAGGTCCTCTGGGAGGGCCGCGACCTGCTCAAGATGAGCAAGAAGGAGTGGTTCGGCCTGCGCGGTACCGATATCGCTATGGTCTATCAGGACGCCCTGTCCTCGCTCAACCCCTCCATGCTCATCTCTGCCCAGATGAAGCAGCTCACCAAGCGCGGCGGCACCCGCAGCGCCGAGGAACTCCTGGAGCTCGTGGGCCTCGACCCCAAGCGTACGCTCGAGAGCTACCCGCATGAGCTTTCCGGTGGCCAGCGTCAGCGTGTCCTGATCGCTATGGCCCTTACCCGCGACCCCAAGCTGGTCATCTGCGACGAGCCCACGACCGCTCTGGACGTTACCGTCCAGAAGCAGGTCATCAAGCTGCTCAACGACCTTCAGGCCAAGCTCGGCTTTGCCATGATCTTCGTCTCGCATGACTTGGCGCTGGTCGCCGAGGTCGCCCATAACATCACGGTTATGTACGCCGGTCAGGTTATCGAGCAGGCGCCCACCAAGGAGCTGCTCACTAACCCGATCCACGAGTACACCCGCGGTCTTCTGGGCTCCGTTCTGTCCATCGAGAGCGGTTCGGGCCGTCTGCACCAGGTGCCCGGCGCCGTTCCGAGCCCGCGCGATTTCCCCAAGGGCGATCGCTTCGCGCCCCGCTCGAGCCATCCGCGCATTGGCCTGGACACCCGTCCGGTCTTCAAGCGCGTGCCCGGCACCGAGCACTTCTATTCCGAGCTCCCCGACGAGGTGCTCAAGGCAAATGGTTTGACCCCTCACGCGGAGGTGATGTAGATGAGCGAGACCGCAGTCAACGGCGTCGAGCCGATCATCTTCCTTGATGACGTCCACGTCACCTTTAGGACCCGTACCGGCTCGATTCTGCACCCCAACCTGGTTCACGCCGTCCAGGGTGTAACGATTAGGCTCATGCCCGGTCAGACGATCGGCATCGTCGGCGAGTCCGGTTGCGGTAAGTCCACCACCGCCAACGTCATGTGCGGCCTGCAGGCCCCCACGAGCGGCAAGGTCTACTTTAAGGGCAAGGACGTAACCAAGCGTACCGCCGAGGACCGTCGCCACATGGGCCGTGTCATCTCGGTCGTGTTCCAGAATCCGGCTACGGCGCTCAATCCCCGCATGGTCGTTCGCGAGCAGCTGCTCGACCCCATGCGCGTCCACAACCTGGGTACCGAGGCCGAGCAGGAGAAGCGCGTCAAGGAGCTCCTGGAGCTCACCGGTCTGCCCAGCTCCGCCGCCGAGGTTCTTCCCGGCCAGCTTTCGGGCGGCCAGCGCCAGCGCGTCGCAATTGCCCGTGCCCTGTCGTTGAACCCCGATGCCATCATCGCCGACGAGCCCACCTCGGCTCTGGACGTTTCGGTCCGCGCGCAGATTCTGAACCTGCTGACCGACCTTAAGAAGGAGCTCGGCCTGGCCATGGTGTTCATCAGCCATGACATCCAGACGGTCCGCTATATCTCTGACGACATCATCGTTATGAATGGCGGCAAGATCGTCGAGCAGGGCGAGGCCAAGCAGGTCTTCCAGCACCCTCAGGACCCCTACACCAAGATGCTGCTCGGTGCTGCGCCGTCGCTGCTGCATCCCAAGCTCGGCGAGTAGCCTCGCTTTCCCTCCCGTGCGCCCGGTTCCCTTGCCGGGCGCACCTCCGTTGCGATTTCGAAAGGTTGGGTTCACGAGCCATGCCAAGTGCTCAGGAGCTACAACAGCAATTTGGTGGGTATCGGGGCGCCATGCCCCGTCCATCAGATTTCGATCTCTTTTGGAAGGACCGCATGGCCGAGGCCGACGCCGTCGGGCTTGACTATGCGATCGAGACGGCATCGGTCACCGATGCCGTGACCTGCCAGCTTTTCGACCTCTGGTATACCGGCATGTGTGGCGCTCGCCTGCATGCCAAGTACCTTAAACCCGTCTCGGACGAGCCCGTGCCATTGGTACTTCAGTTCCATGGGTATCCGGGTGCAAGCCGCAGCTGGTTTGAGCAGGCGTCGTTTGCGGGCATGGGCATGGCACTCATCGCCCTCGACTGCCCCGGCCAAGGAGGTCCCTCCGAGGACATTGGTGGATTTGAGGGCACAACGGTCGCGGGCCATATCGTCGCCGGTATCGACGGCGATCCGGCCAACCTCTACTATGTCCGCTTGCACCAAGATATTCGCATCCTGTGCCGCATCGTTCGCGAGCTCGAGGGCATCGATCTTGCCCGTGTGTTTGTGAACGGCGCGTCGCAGGGCGGCGGTTTGGGCATTGCGACCTGTGCACTTAACAGCGAGCTTATCAATCGCGCCGCCATCCTCTATCCCTTCCTGTCGGATTTCCGCCTGGTCTGGGATTTGGATGCCGACGACATTGCCTACGAGGGCCTGCGCTATTGGTCTCGCTGGTTTGACGAGGACTCGACTCGTATCGACGAAGCCTATGCCAAGCTGGCGTACTTCGATTCCAAGAACTTTGCCCCTATGGTCAAATGCCCCGTGCTGTTTGGCACCGGCACAGCCGATACCGTCTGTCCGCCAGCGACGCAGTTTGCGGTCTATAACAACCTGACCTGTGAAAAGCGTCATGAGTTCTTTGAAGGCTTTGGCCACGAGGAGATTCAGGATTTTGACGATCTGATCATTCCGTTTTTCTGCAAGGGAGGGGAGGCTCATGTCTAAGTGCGAGAGCAATGTCAATGAGCTGATTGTCTCCGACCTTGTGGGGATTCCCGGAACGGTCTCGTCAAGGCTCGCTGATTTCCGGGATTGGCGCGGTGATGCTTCTGCGGATGTTTCCGAATTAGAGATAGCCGCTTCGGACCTTGAGGTTTGCGGGCCGAGTATTACGGCGATCGATTTCGCCAATCCGTATGCCCGTTACTCGGAGGTCTCCTTTGAGCTCGGTGACGATGCGATTCACGCTCGTTTGATCGAGCCTGTCGGTCGTGCCCGAGTTTCTGAGCGCGTGCCGCTGTGCCTGATGTTCCACGACATCGATCGGCCTGTGCGCGGCTGGCATCACATGACGAGATTTGCGGCCATGGGATATGCCGTGCTTGCGCTGGACGATGAGGCGATTGGACCCAGCGATCTGCGACAGGGGATTACCTCGCCTGCTTTTGTCAGGCGCGTCCGTTGGGGCTGCGCGTTGGCGGAGGTCGCGCGCAATCTTGATGGCATGGACCCCGACCGCATCTTTGCATGGGGCGAGGGGCTTGGCGGCGGAGTCGCGCTGGCGGTTTCTGCTCTGGACGAGCGGGGCCTCGCCTGCACGGCGGTTGCCAATCCGCTTCCTGGCGGCCTCGAGGCGCTGTCGTCTCGGGTGCGCGGATCGGTGCTCATGGGCACATCGCTTATGGATACCGTGAGCGATCCCAAGGGCCAGTTTGCCGTATTCAACGGTCTTGAGTGTGACCGGAGGCATATCATCTATGCCAAATACGCTCATGAGCGCATCAATGCGTTCGAAAACGAAGTCGTCGACTTCTTTAACCAAACGTTCTACCCGTGTTCTTTGGCCTAGACGGCCTGGACACTGCCAACAAGAGTGGGTGGCATAGGGCCGCCCGCCAGACAACTAAGGAGATTCTTGTGGCAACTCAGAAATTCACCGGCGTTATCCCTCCCGTCGTTGTTCCCGATACCGAAGATCACCAGCTCGATGTTGCCTCCTTTGAGCGCAGCATCAACCGCATGATCGATGCCGGCGTCGATGGCTTGTTCTTCTTGGGCTCTTCGGGTGAGGTCGTTTTCTCCACCGACGAGCGTCGTCGCCAGATCATCGCCGAGGCCGTCCGCATCGTCGACCACCGCGTGCCCGTCCTGGTCGGCATCATCGATACCGAGACCGAGCGCATGATTGAGCACGGCAAGGTCGCTCAGGAGCTGGGCGCCGATGCCCTCGTCGCCACCTGCCCGTTCTATGCCCTGCAGGGCATGACCGAGGTCGAGGAGCACTTCCGCATCCTGCACGAGGAGCTTGACCTGCCCATCTTTGCCTATGACATTCCCGTCTGCGTTCACACCAAGCTCCCCTGGAAGCTCCTTGCCAAGCTCGGCGCCGAGGGCGTCCTTGCTGGCGTCAAGGATTCCTCGGGTGATGACATCTCGTTCCGCTACCTCGTTCAGGAGAACGAGAAGAACGGCCATCCGATGAGCATCCTCACCGGCCACGAGGTTGTCGTCGACGGCGCTTACCTCGGTGGCGCCGACGGCTCTGTCCCGGGTCTCGCCAACGTTGAGCCCGAGGGCTACGTTCGTCAGTGGAAGGCCGCTCAGGCTGGTGACTGGGCTACCGTCAAGGCCGAGCAGGATCGCCTCAATGAGATTTCGCACATCTGGGATGTCACCTCGGGCGTCCAGGGCTATGCCGGTGGCGTCGGCGCCTTCAAGACCGCTATGAACCTCATGGGTATCTTCGACAGCCCGACCATGCCGCGCCCGGTGAAGGCCATGACCGGCGAGAACGTCGAGGCTATTAGGAAGGTCCTCCAGGACAACGGCCTCCTGTAAAGCTTTCCCAGGCACCCGACCTCGCCGTTCAACCGTGTGGCCATGACTATTAGGTCAATGGCCACACGGTTTCTCGGCGATCTTGGGCACCAGGAAAACCTTTACTGCGCTGTGACGGCTAGCCTGACGGCGCATTTCCTATAGTTGTTTTTTATCTCCGAAGGAGAGCGACATGGAGAACAAGTACGTCTGTTCTGTCGATATCGGCGGAACTAAGATCGCGACTGCCATCATGGAGTACCCGGCTGACGGTAGTGTGCCCCATCCCGTTTTTGAGGCCGAGGTTCCCACCGAGGCCCAAGAGGGCGGCGAGGCCGTCTTCCAGCGTATCGAGGCGTCCATCAAGGCTGCTCTCGAGGCGAATCCCGATGTCGAGGTCCTTGGCGTCGGTATCGGTGCCGCCGGCGTCGTCGATCCCAAGACGGGCGCCATCGCGTATGCCAATGAGATCATGCCCGGCTGGTCCGGCGTTCAGTTGGGGCCGCGTCTGCGCGAGGATCTCGGTCTTCCCGTTGCCGTTGTAGGCGACGTGCAGGCTCATGCTCTGGGCGAGGCCCACTGGGGCGTCGGCAAGGGCAAGTTCTCCGTCTTGTGTCTTGGCATCGGTACGGGCATCGGCGGCGCATATGTCGAGAACGGCCGCGTGATGCAGGGCTTCCATGGTGCTGCTGGCCATATGGGCCACATCGAGTGCTCGGCTGCCGCCGGCATTCCCTGCGCCTGCGGGCGTTCCGGCCATCTGGAGTCGGTTGCTTCGGGCACTTCCATTGGTCGTATGTACGATGAGCGCTTTGGCCGCGTCGACCCCAGCCGTCCTTCGGTCGGTCGCGATGTGAACGACCTGTGCCGTGCAGGCGACGCAAAGGCGACCGAGGTCATCCATGATGCCGGCTTTGCGTTGGGTGCCAGCTTGGGCTCGCTCGCTAACATCCTGGACCCTGAGGTCATCGTGCTTTCGGGCGGCGTGATTCACCAAGGTCCCGATTGGCGTTCGCAGACGTGGAAGGATTCGGTGCACGAGGGCTATGCCAGCCAGGCGCTCGATCCGCTTCAGGACACGCCGATCCTCATCGGTTCTCTGGAGGGCGATGCTCCGCTCATCGGTGCCGCTGAGCATCTTCTTGCCTCGTTGAAGTAAACGTATCTGCTGTAGAAGCCTCCCGAGACAACACGCCTCGGGAGGCTGTTCTGAGAAAGGTTGCAGCCTTATGACCGTCGATCCTTTGATTCAATCCCTGAAGGGCAAGCTCGTCGTGAGCGTTCAGGCGTATATGGGCGAGCCGCTTCGTACGCCCGAGACCATGGCTCAAATGTCTCGCGCTTGCGAGCTTGGCGGCGCCGCCGCCATTCGCTGTCAGGGCCTTGCCGACATTGCCGCCATTAAGGGTCGCTGTGAGGTTCCTGTTATCGGCCTGTGGAAGGATGGGCACGAGGGCGTTTACATCACGCCGACGCTGCGTCACGCTCGCGCCTGCGTTGCTGCCGGTGCCGATATCGTGGCGATCGATGCCACCGATCGTCCGCGTCCCGATGGCAAGACGGTCGAGGATACCTTCCGCCCGCTGCACGAGGAGGGTGTGCTCCTGATGGCGGATTGTGCCACCATCGAGGATATTCGCCGTGCTGTTGATATGGGCTTTGACCTGGTATCCACCACGCTTTCTCACGGCGTCGCCGCCATCGACTGCACCATGGCCGATGGCCCCGACCTGCCGCTCCTGCGTCAGGCGACTGAGGAATTCCCCGGCCTTCCCATCATCTGCGAGGGCCGCGTGCACACGCCCGAGGAGGCTCGCGCCGCGATCGAAGCTGGCGCCTGGGCCGTTGTCGTCGGCACCGCCATCACGCACCCCACGAGTATTACGAGTTGGTTCAAGGCTGCGCTTGAGGCGTAAGACAGGCCTCGTATCCGCTCGGGGCGGTATACTCAATATAGGCAATTGACCGCGCGGGATCCGGGTTGCTGGGTCCCGCGCTTGTTTTCGGGAGGCAGCACATGCAAAAGGGAGATGCCATGGATGCGGCGGAGCGCTCGGAGCGCATCCCCGATATCGTCATCATCACCGGAATGTCCGGATCGGGCCGCACACAGGCCATGCACGTGTTCGAGGACATGGGCTATTTTTGCATCGATAACCTGCCTCCGCGTCTCATCGCCCAGCTTGCCGAGCTCGTCGGCATCAATACGGGCGTGGGCAGGCATCTCGCCGTCACCTGTGACCTGCGCAGCCAGGGCTTGTTCGATGAGCTGCTCGATGCCGTTGCCGCACTCGAGGAGCGCGAGATGAGCTGTGACATCGTGTTTCTCGAGGCCTCTGACGAGGTGCTGATCCGTCGTTATAGCGAAAACCGCCGCCGCCATCCCATTGCCAAGCCGGGGGAGACTACGGCCGATGCGATTCAGCGCGAGCGCCTGCAGCTGCAGGGTGTGCGCGACCGAGCCGATATGATCATCGACACGAGCCGCCTGCGTACCTCTGCCCTGCGCAACAAATTGCGCATGGCGTTCTCCGAGTTGTCCGACCAGCAGCTCATGGACGTCCATGTGTTCTCGTTTGGCTTTAAGCACGGTATGCCCGTTGAGGCGGACATTATGATCGACGTTCGCTTCCTGCCCAATCCGTTCTACGATCCCGAGATGCGCACCATGACCGGTCTCGATAAGAAGGTCTCCGACTTTGTTCTGGACCATCCCAAGACCCAGGAGTTCTGGAAAGCTTGGACGCAGCTGCTCGATACGGTGATGCCGGGCTATATCGCGGAGGGCAAGCCACAGCTTTCTATTGCCATCGGCTGCACGGGCGGTCAACACCGCAGCGTTGCCATCGCCGAGGCCACGGCACGTTATTTGGAAGGCGCTCAATATCACGTGAGCATTTCCCACCGCGACCTGTCGCGCGCCAACACGAAAGCATAGGCCTGCATGTCGTTTACCGCCGAGGTGCGTGACGAACTCGCGCGCTGCGAACCCGAATGTGAATACTGCGATTTGTCGACGCTTGCCGCCCTGACGCGTGTGAGCGGTACACTTTCGCTGGCCGGCTCCGGGCGGTATCGTTTGACGGTCGCGACCGAGACGGGCGCCGTCGCGCGCACAATGATCACGCTGACGCATCGCATCCTTAAGCTCAAAACGGAATTCACCGTTCGTAAATCTGTATTGCATAAGGTTCGAAACTACCTCATCACCTTGCCTGATCAGCCAGACCTGGATAAGGCTCTGGTGCTGCTGGGCATCCTCGACCGCAGGGGAGGACTTGTCGCCGGCGTGCCCCGACATATCGTTGCCCGTCCCTGCTGCAGGCTTGCCTATATCCGCGGCGCGCTCATCGCGGGCGGCTTCGTGGCCGATCCACGCGGCGATTTTCATTTGGAGATCGCGGTGCAGGGCGAGCAATATGCCAAGGGGCTTTGCGATCTGTTGGAGCAGATTGGGGTCCATGCTCGTGTTAATGCGCGGCGGGGGTCATATGCCGTGTACATTAAGAGCGCCGAGGAGATCGAGCAGCTCCTAAAGCTGGTCGGCGCCAAGCGCAGCGTTGCCGAGATCGAGGAAGCGCGCGCGGTCAAATTGGTTAAGAACGACGTAAACCGTCGCGTGAACGCCGAGCTGGCCAATCAGACCAGAAGCGCCGGTGCCGCCCAGCATCAGCTTGCGTTGATCGATGAGCTCGAGCAGCGTGGCCTTCGCGATGCGCTTCCGGATGCCTTGGCGGTCTTTTGCGACCTGCGCGAGCGCTACCCCGATCTGTCACTGCGTGATTTGGGGGAGATGGCTGACCCTCCCTTGTCGAAGTCGGCCCTCTACCATCGTGTTTTACGGCTTGAAAAGCTCATTGAAGCAAACAGGTAGATTAAAGTATCGACTTATATACGGATTTAGCTGCTGTTTTAGTATTTAAAACGTTTTAACGTAAATTTGATTTTCAATTTCGAGCATTCTCGTGAAATTCAAGTCAAAAAAAAGGTATATTAGGCGAGTGGTTAGTTTGTGGGCCTCAACGGCGGGCGCTGTAGCTCGCGGGGGCCTTACGAAAGGAGACACAATGGCAGTAAAGGTTGCTATTAACGGCTTCGGTCGCATCGGTCGTCTGGCTTTCCGTCAGATGTTCGGTCATGAGGGCTCCGAGATCGTCGCTATCAACGACCTCACCTCTCCCGATATGCTCGCTTACCTGCTGAAGTACGACTCCACGCAGGGCAACTACGCTCGCGATCACGAGGTCGTTGCTGGCGAGGATTCCATCACCGTTGACGGCAAGGAGATCAAGATCTACAAGGAGGCCGACGCCAACAACCTGCCTTGGGGCGACCTCGACGTCGACGTCGTTCTCGAGTGCACCGGCTTCTACACCAGCAAGGCTAAGGCTCAGGCCCACATCAACGCTGGCGCCAAGAAGGTCGTCATCTCCGCTCCGGCCGGCAGTGATCTGCCCACCATCGTGTACAACGTCAACCACGAGACGCTGACCGCTGAGGACAACATCATCTCCGCTGCTTCCTGCACCACCAACTGCCTCGCCCCGATGGCCAAGGGTCTGAACGACTTCGCTCCCATCGTGTCCGGCATCATGACCACCATTCACGCCTGGACCGGCGACCAGATGCCGCTCGACGGCCCGCAGCGCAAGGGCAACAAGCGTCGTAGCCGCGCCTGCGCCGTCAACATCGTCCCCAACACCACCGGTGCTGCCAAGGCTATCGGCCTGGTTCTCCCCGAGCTCAACGGTAAGCTCATCGGTGCCGCCCAGCGTGTCCCGACGCCGACCGGCTCCATCACCAACCTCTACGCTGTCGTTGACAAGAAGGTCACCGTCGACGAGGTCAACGCCGCTATGAAGGCCTACGCTTCCACCATCTCCGAGACCTTCGGTTACAACGAGGACGACATCGTCTCCACCGACATCATCGGCGAGACCCACGGCTCCATCTTCGACGCCACTCAGACCATGTGCTCTGACCTCGGCAACGGCCAGACCCTCGTTCAGGTCACCTCTTGGTACGACAACGAGAACTCCTACACCTCTCAGATGGTCCGCACCATCAAGTACTTCGAGAAGTTCGTTGCTTAATTTAGCTTTTAGCGAATAGCTCGTTGAGCGTCTAAAGAAGGGCGCGGCCTCATAGGGCTTACACCCTAGGGTCGCGCCCTTTTTATAGGAAATCGTCTGCCGTAATGGGAGGCAGACACGTACGAAAGGTAGAAGCAAACATGGCCTTTACCAAGAAGACCGTCCGCGACATCGATGTCGACGGCAAGCGCGTTCTCGTCCGCGTTGACTTCAACGTGCCTATCAAGGATGGCGTCGTTGGCGACACCACCCGCATCAAGGCTGCCCTGCCCACCATCAACTACCTCGTTGAGCACAACGCTCGCGTCATCCTCATGAGCCACCTCGGCCGTCCCGATGGCACCGGCTTCCAGCCCGAGCTGTCCCTCGAGCCCGTCGCCAAGAAGCTCGCTGAGCTCTCTGGTCTCGATGTTGCCTTTGTCGCCGACACCTACGGCGAGAAGGCTGCTGAGGCTGTTGCCGCCGTCGAGCCGGGCAAGGTCCTCGTTCTCGAGAACGTCCGTTTTGACAAGCGTGAGAAGAAGAACGATCCCGAGATCGCCAAGAAGCTCGCTTCCTATGGTGACGTCTTCGTTCTCGATGCCTTCGGCACCGCTCACCGCGCCCAGGGTTCCGTTGTGGGCCCCGCCGCTTACCTGCCCGCCGTCGCCGGCTTCCTGCTCGAGAAGGAGGTCGACACGCTGACCGGTATCTTCGCCGAGCCCGAGCGCCCCTTCGTCGCTATCGTCGGCGGTTCCAAGGTTTCCTCCAAGATCGGCGTTCTCGATCACCTCATCGACTCCGCTGACACCCTGATCATCGGTGGCGGCATGGCCTATACCTTCTTCCTGGCTCAGGGCCTGTCCGTTGGTCAGTCCCTCAAGGAAGAGGACTGGGTCGAGCGCGCTGGCGAGATGCTCAAGAAGGCCGAGGAGAAGGGCGTCAAGATCCTGCTCCCCATCGACAACCGCGTTGCCGATCACTTTGGCGAGGACGCTGTCCCCGAGGTTGTCGCTTCCGACGCTATCCCCGACGATCGTGAGGGCATGGACATCGGCCCCAAGACCGAGGAGCTTTACGCCGAGGCCGTCAAGGGCGCCAAGACCGTGTTCTGGAACGGCCCCATGGGCGTCTTCGAGTTCGATAACTTCGCTCATGGCACCCAGGCTATCGCCGAGGCTGTCGCCGAGGCCGACTGCACCTCGATCATCGGCGGTGGCGACTCTGTCGCAGCTGTCAATAAGTTCAACCTGGCCGACAAGATGAGCTGGATCTCCACCGGTGGTGGCGCTTCCATGGAGCTCGTCGAGGGTAAGGCCCTGCCCGGAGTGGAGGCGCTTCTCGATGCCTAATCGCACCCTTCTTATCGCTGGTAACTGGAAGATGAACAACGACGTCGCCGAGGCCGCCAAGCTCGCCGACGAGCTGGCTCAGGCTCTGCCCGAGGTTCCGGCTGGCGTCGAGGTGCTCGTCTGCCCTCCGACCATCGACATCACCACGGTTCATGACCGTATTCAGGCTGCCCCCATCGCCCTCGGTGCACAGAACGTGTACTGGGAGGCCAAGGGTGCCTTCACCGGTGAGTCTTCTTGCGACATGCTCAAGTCTGCTGGCTGCACCTACTGCATCATCGGTCACTCCGAGCGTCGCGACTACTTCCACGAGACCGACGAGGATCAGAACAAGAAGGCCAAGGCTCTCGTTGCCGCCGGTCTTGTTCCCGTCTTCTGCTGCGGCGAGTCTCTCGAGGTCCGCGAGGCTGGCACCTATGTCGAGCACGTCGTGAACCAGGTCAAGGCTGGTCTCGAGGGTCTCGAGATCACTTGTCCCAAGCAGGTCGTCGTCGCCTACGAGCCCATCTGGGCCATCGGCACCGGCAAGACCGCTACCGCTGAGGACGCCCAGGAGGTCTGCGGCGCTATCCGTGAGACCCTCAAGGAGATGTTTGGCGAGGAGCTCGCCGACGGTATCCGCGTCCTGTACGGTGGTTCCGCTAAGCCCGGCAACATTGCCGAGCTCGTCGCCAAGCCCGACGTTGACGGCGCCCTCGTGGGCGGCGCTTCGCTCAAGGCTGTCGACTTCGCCTCTATGGTCGTCAAGGCAGGCGAGTAGGACATATGGCACAGCGTCATCTTCCTGCACTCCTGATCATCATGGATGGCTGCGGCCTTGCTCCGGCTGATGGCGAGAACGCCGTCGCCGCTGCCAAGACGCCCTTCCTTGATAGCCTGTACGAGAAGTATCCTCACACCACGCTCGGTGCTTCGGGCGAGGACGTGGGCCTTCCCGACGGCCAGATGGGCAACTCCGAGGTGGGTCACCTCAACATCGGTGCCGGCCGCATCGTGTTCCAGGAGCTTTCGCGCATCAACAACGCCATCAAGGACGGCTCCATCGCCAAGAACGAGGTCTTCGTCAAGGCTATGGACGACGTCAAGGCCGAAGGCAAGACCCTGCACCTCATGGGCCTTATGAGCCCTGGCGGTGTTCACTCTCACATGAACCACGTCGAGGCTCTGGTCAAGATGGCTGCCCAGCATGGCGTCAAGACCGTTCGCGTCCACGCCTTCATGGATGGCCGCGACGTCGACCCGCAATCCGGTGCCGGCTACATGAGCGAGTTCTGCGCCTTCCTGGCTAAGATCTCCGAGGAGACCGGTTGCGACGCTCGCGTTGCCACCGTCTCGGGCCGTTATTGGGCCATGGACCGCGATAATCGTTGGGAGCGCATCCAGCGCGCCTACGACGTCATGGTCAACGCGTCCGATGCCGATACCGACCCCGTTGCCGGTATCAAGGCCTACTATGAGAAGGATCCGCGCGGCGACGAGTTCGTCGAGCCCTTCGCTGCCCACAACGAGGGCATTCACGAGGGCGACGCGGCCATCTTCTTCAACTTTCGTCCCGACCGCGCTCGTCAGATGACCCGCGTGTTCACGGACAAGGAGTTCGACGGCTTTGAGCGCGAGCAGATCAAGCTTTCGCACTTTGTGACGATGACCGAGTACGATCCGACGTTTGACGTCGAGGTCGCCTTCCCCAAGACGTTCCCCGAGAACGTCCTGGCCGACGTTATCGCCGCCAATGGCCTGAAGCAGCTGCACACCGCCGAGACCGAGAAGTACGCCCACGTGACGTTCTTCCTCAACGGCGGCATCGAGGAGCCCAAGGAGGGCGAGGAGCGCGTGCTCGTCGCTTCCCCCAAGGTCGCTACCTACGATCTGCAGCCTGAGATGAGCGCTCCCGAGGTTACCGAGAAGCTTGTCGCCGCCATCAACGAGGATCGCGCTGATTTCTACATCGTGAACTTCGCGAACTGCGACATGGTTGGTCACACCGGTGTCTTCGACGCCGCCGTTAAGGCCGTCGAGGCTGTTGACGATGCCCTGTCCAAGGTTGTCCCGGCGATTCTCGCCAAGGGCGGCTTTGCGCTGATCACCGCCGACCACGGCAACGCCGACCACATGTTTGACGTCGCTTCCGACGGTTCCAAGCATCCGTTCACGGCTCACACCACCAACCGTGTGCCGTTCATCATCGTTGATGAGAAGGCCAAGCTCACCGGTATCGAGGACGGCCGTCTTTCCGATATCGCTCCGACCATGCTCACCATGGCTGGCATTGAGCCTTCCGCCGAGATGACGGGTCGCGTGCTCGCCACCGAGGCCTAAGAGAAAACAAATACCGTTTTCTAGTAAGGGGGTTGTCCACAACCGGACAACCCCCTTTTTGGTATTTCTGCCATTTCCACCCCGTCCTTGAGTGGCAGGTAGGGGAGAGCGGGGGATTGTGGTACAGTACTGGAGTTTAAACTGTTCTATTAAGGAGCTTATCTATGGGTCCGTTCCAGATTCTTCTGTTTGTCGTTTGGGCTGTCTCTGCCGTGGCGCTGACGATTCTCGTCCTGATGCATTCCGGTAAGGGCACCGGCGTTTCGGATATGATCGCTAGCTCGCTGTATAACTCCAGCTCTGCCACGGGCGTCATGGAGCAGAACCTCGACCGCCTGACCGTCATCATGGCTGTCGTGTTTGCCGTGTGCGTCGTGCTGTGCATGTTCTTCTTCCCGCAGGGCATCGTCGGCTACTAAGCACGAGCCGCATAAATATTCAAAAAGGGTCCCGTAAGTGCGGGACCCTTTTTGTTTACATATTTGTAACAGAGTCAAAATATCCTCACATACTTCGCCCAACTAAAGAAATTCTCGACCGTTAACCGGAATTAGCCCCAAATTGTGTATAAAATGCGCTACTGTATTGCAAAACGTTGGTCCGTTGTGCATAACCAGCCATAGCAGCGGGCGGCGTTTTGATGGTTCGGATCGGATTGTTTCGACATGTGTCCGACTGAACATTTCTTTGTCCTATCTCATAAGGAGGATGGCATGGCTGATTCTATGTTCCACCAGCCCGTTATGGGTCGTCGCGCCTTTGTTGGCGGCACCCTCGCTGCGAGCTCCATGGCTTTTCTTGCCGCATGCGGCAAGAAGGGTGGCGACGCTTCCGGTTCTGAGTCCGGTTCGACGCTGAACTTCTACATCAACAACCCGGTCTGCATCGACCCCTACAATGTCCAGGAGGACCAGGGCACTCAGGTCGAGTACCAGCTCTTTGACGCTCTGACCTCTTATGACGCCGAGAAGGGCGAGATCGTTCCGCTGGCTTGCGAGTCCTTCGAGGCCAACGACGACGCCACCGAGTTCACCTTCAAGATCAAGAAGGCCAAGTTCCACAACGGTGACGACGTTACCTCCAAGTCCTTCAAGCTCGGTTGGGAGCGTCTGGTCAACACCAAGTCGGCCATCGCTACCGAGTACGGCCCTTCCGAGGTCTCCTACCACCTTTCCATGGTCGAGGGCTATGACGACCTGCTTGCCGGTAACGCCACCGAGCTCAGCGGTGTTACCTGCCCCGACGATGAGACCCTCGTCGTTAAGCTGTCTTCCGCTTACGCCGACTTCCCCTTCGTCGCCTCTCACCCGGCTCTGGCCCCGGTTCCCGAGTGCGCCGAGTCCGATGCCAAGAGCTTCTATCTTGCACCGGTCGGTAACGGCCCGTTCATGATGGACGGCAAGTGGGAGGATGGTCAGGAGATCAACCTCAAGAAGTTCGACGATTACTATGGCGACAAGGCCAAGATCGATGGCATCCACTTCCAGGTCATCAAGGACATGGAGACTGCTTACAAGGAGTTCCAGGCCGGTAACCTCGATGTCTGCGACGTTCCCGTCGCTCAGATCGATGCCGCCAAGAAGGATCGCGGCGTGTCCAAGGACGGCTACACCATGGGTGACGGCGAGCGCATGCTGCTCGGCGCCGAGCCTTCCACGTACTATCTGACCTGCAACACCACGGCCGAGCCGTTCAACAACGCCGACCTGCGCAGGGGCATCTCCCTGGCCATCAACCGTGAGGCCATCTGCAAGACCATCTATAAGGGTACCCGTACCCCTGCCGACGGCATTGTTCCTCCGGGCATCGATGGCTACAAGGAGGGCGCATGGGAGTTCTGCGCCTACGATGTCGACAAGGCTAACGAGTACCTCGACAAGGTTGCTCCCGCTGGCGCTAACGGGGATCGTGGCATTAGCGTGACCCTGTCCTACAACCAGGACGGCGGTCACAAGGAGATCATGGAGTCCATCATCGGCGACCTCGCCAAGGTTGGCGTTACCGCTGTCTCCGATACCCCTGAGTGGTCTGCCCTGCTCGAGCAGTATCAGAACTTTAACTATCAGTTCGGTCGTCTGGGTTGGATTGCCGACTACCCGATCATGGACAACTTCCTGTATCCGCTGTTCCACTCCGACTCCCTCGGTGGCGATAACCGCTCTGGTTACAACAACCCCGAGTTCGACGCCAAGGTCGACGAGGCTCGTACTATTGTTGACGACGAGGAGCGCGTCGCTAAGATGCAGGAGGCCGACGCAATGGTCGCTGCCGACTGCCCGGTCATCCCGATTATGTTCTACACGCACACCATCGTCGGCTCCGATCGCATCAAGCACCTCTATGTCGATCCGCAGAAGCATGCCGAGCTGGGTACCGCTGAGCTCGCCTAAGAGTTTGCAGCTTCCGTGAGGGTCAAGTATTTACGTAGACCTCATGGGAAACATACAGTTCTCCCTAACCTGGGGTAAACTGGCTGATGGTAATTTTGGGATGCCGGTCTGGCGATCGGCATCCCATTTAGGTTAATCCCTAGATAGGGGAGTGGTATGGGTAAGTACATCGTTAAACGTGTGCTTCAGTTCATCCCGGTGTTTTTGGGCGTTACGCTGATTCTGTTCGCCCTCCAGAATATCGTGCCGGGAGATCCGATCAAGCTGATCGGTGGAGACAAGGCTCTGTCCCCCGAGGTGGAGCTTCAGCTTCGCGTCCGCTATCACCTGGTCCAGTCGGACGAGGACGGCAACGCGATCCTTGATGAGAACGGCGACCCCGTTCAAACGTCGCTCGTGGACCGTTACTTGTATTACATGAACGGCCTGCTTCATGGCGATCTGGGCAATTCGTATCAGCGCAAGCTGCCGGTTACGGAAATCTTTGCCCAGAAGTATCCGTATACGGTCAAACTTGCCGCGTGCGCCATCGTGCTCGAGGCAATCATGGGTATCGGTGCGGGTATCATTTCGGCGGTTAAGCGTTATTCCTTCTGGGATATTTTGGTAACGCTCACCACGTCGATTCTCGTTGCCGTCCCGGCTTTCTGGCTCGGTATGTTGCTGCAGCTGTTCTTTGGCGTCATCCTTAAGGATGCCACCGGCGGTGCATTCTCCATGCCGATTTCGGGTGCCGGCGGTTCCAGCTCTCAGTATCAGGATTGGATGCACTATGTGCTTCCGACCATTACGCTGGCTTCGGTTTCGACCGCTTATGCCGCCCGCATTATGCGCTCGCAGCTGCTTGACGTCATGAACCAGGATTACATCCGTACGGCAAAGGCGAAGGGTCTCTCCAATCGCGCGATCATCGTCAAGCATGCGCTTAAGAATGCACTCATCCCCGTCGTTACCTATATTGGTGTCGACTTCGGCGGCATGCTTTCGGGCGCCATCCTGACCGAGACGGTCTTTAACTGGCCCGGTATCGGCTATGAGGTCTATCGCGCCATTAGCATGCGTGACTGGCCCATCGTTATGGGCGGCGTTACGCTCATCGTTGTCGTCGTCATGGTGATTAACCTGCTCGTCGACATTAGCTATGCATTCCTCGACCCGCGCATCCGCCTTGGCGGTCCGTCGGATAAGGCCTAAGGGAGGTACGTCTCATGCAGGAAACTGATTCTCAGTCTCAGGAGCAGGCTACCGCCACCAAGGCCGCATCTGCTCCCGCCAAGTCCCGCACGCTGTGGGGCGACGCTTTTAAGCGTCTTCGTAAGAACAAGCTCGCCGTTATCGGTGTCTGCTGGATCATCATCGTCGTTGTGGTTGCACTGACCGCAGATCTATGGGCTAAGCCCTGGCTCGGTTCGCCGACGGCTTCCGACTCGACCACCATGGCTCAGACGTCGCTGCTGGCTCCGTGTGCAGAGCACCCGTTTGGCACCGACGCCCTTGGTCGTGACATTCTCGTCCGCGTTATCTACGGTGCGCGCGTTTCGCTGTCCGTCGGCATTATGGCAACCGCGATCTCCACGCTGATCGGTCTGGTCATGGGTGCTCTGGCGGGTTTCTACGGCGGCATCTGGGATACGATCATCATGCGCTGTGCGGACATCTTCCTGGCGTTCCCGTACGTGCTGTTCGTTGTCGCCATGATCGCCGTTATCGGCCGTGGCCTTCAGAACGTCTTTATCGCCATCGGTATTCTCGGCTGGCCTTCGATTGCACGCGTCTTCCGCTCTGCAATCTTGACGGTCAAGGAAAACGACTATGTTGACGCTGCACGCGCGATGGGTGCATCCGATGCCCGTATCGTCGTGCGTCACATCTTCCCGAACTCCGTCGCCTCTATCGTGGTCTACGCAACCATGAACATTGGTGGCGCCATTCTGACCGAGTCCGCTCTGTCCTTCCTCGGCATGGGCGTTATTCCGCCTACGCCTTCGTGGGGCTCCATGATTCAGGACGGTCAGCAGTATCTTCTGACCGCTCCCTGGATGATGATCATGCCCGGTCTGGCAATTCTCTCGACGGTGCTCGCCTTCACCCTGCTGGGTGACGGTCTGCGCGACGCCCTCGACGTCAAGATGAAGGACGCATAAGGATGAAGAAGAACAAGAACTATGTGGACCTGAAGGACCAGCCGGTTCCCGAGGGCCAGCATCTGCTCGAGGTCGATGACCTTAAGATGTATTTCCACACCGAGGATGGCGTCGTTCGCGCTGTCGACGGTGTCTCCTACACGCTCGATCGCGGCGAGACCCTGGGAGTCGTCGGTGAATCCGGCTCCGGTAAGTCCGTGACCGCCATGACCATCATGGGCCTTATCTCGATGCCTCCGGGAAAGATCGAGGGCGGTGACGTTCGCTATCGCGGCCGCTCCATCCTCGAGATGACCGAGGAAGAGATGCAGCACATTCGCGGCAACGATATCGCGATGATCTTCCAGGATCCTATGACCTCCCTGAACCCGGTCTATAAGATCGGCAAGCAGGTGGGCGAGGGCCTTCGTCTGCACCGTGGCTACTCCAAGCAGGAGGCGCTCAAGCGCGCCACCGAGCTTTTGGACCTCGTTGGCATTCCCGAGCCCGAGAAGCGCGTCAATGAGTATCCGCACCAGTTCTCTGGCGGTATGCGTCAGCGCGTCATGATTGCCATGGCTCTTGCCTGCGATCCCGATATTCTGATTGCCGACGAGCCCACGACTGCTCTGGACGTTACCATCCAGGCTCAGATTATTGAGCTTATGCAGGAAATGCAGGAGAAGAACGGCAACGCCATCATCATGATTACCCATGACCTGGGCGTCGTTGCCGATATGGCCGATAAGATCATGGTTATGTACGCCGGCCGTCCCGTCGAGTTCGGTACTGCTGAGGAAATCTTCTACGAGAGCCGCCACCCCTACACCTGGGGCCTTATCCGCTCCATCCCGGAGCAGGCCATCGAAGAGAAGAAGCCGCTGACGCCGATTCACGGCAACCCGCCTTCGCTCATGAACCTGCCCGAGGGCTGCGTCTTCTCTCCTCGCTGCCCCTATGCGACGGACAAGTGCCGCAAGCAGCGCCCCGAGCGCGTTGTCACCGAGTCCGGCCACTATTCTGCGTGCCATTATTCCGGTGACCCCGAGTTCCTCAAGAACGCCCCTGAGACGTCCCGCACGCGCAAGGATTCCAAGAAGGGAGGCGAGGCGTAAATGGCAGACAATAACGAGCGTACTCCGTTGCTGAAGGTCGAGCACCTTTCTAAGGAGTTCCCCGCTGAGTCCGGCATGTTCGCCAAGCGTTTTTCCAAGCGTGTCGTCTCTGCTGTAAATGACATCTCTTTTGAGATTTATCCTGGCGAGACTTTTGGTCTGGTTGGTGAGTCTGGTTGCGGTAAGTCCACGACGGGTCGCACCATCATGCGCTTGACCAAGCCGACCGCCGGTAAGGTGTTCTTCCAGGGCAAAGATGTTGCCGAGATGAGCAAGCACGAGATCAAGGATATGCGTCGCGAGATGCAGTTCATCTTCCAGGACCCCTATGCATCGCTGAATCCTCGTATGACCATCGGCGAGATCGTCTCCGAGCCCATGACCATTCACGGCGTGGGTACCAAGGAGGAGCGCATTGAGCGTGTCCGCGAGCTTCTCGACGTTGTCGGACTGAACCCCGAGCACATCAACCGTTATCCGCACGAGTTCTCTGGCGGTCAGCGTCAGCGTGTCGGCATCGCCCGCGCTTTTGCGCTCAAGCCCAAGCTGATCATCTGCGACGAGCCCGTTTCCGCTCTGGATGTTTCCATTCAGGCCCAGGTTCTGAACCTGCTCAAGGAACTTCAGGACAAGTTCGGTACGGCGTATCTGTTTATCGCCCACGACCTGTCCGTCGTGCAGCACATCTCCGATCGCGTTGCCGTTATGTATCTGGGTAAGATGGTCGAGGTTTCGGACTGGAAGACGCTCTATAGCGAGCCTCACCACCCGTACACGCAGTCGCTGCTGTCTGCCGTGCCGGTTCCCGATCCTGATATCCAGAAGACCCGTAAGCGCATCATCCTTGCCGGCGATCCGCCGTCGCCGCTGGATCCGCCGACCGGCTGCCGTTTCCACACGCGCTGCCCGATTGCGCAGGGCATCTGCTCCGAGAAGCTTCCTGAGTTTAATGAAGTTGCCCCGGGCCACTGCTGCGCCTGCCACTTCGCGGAGCCGTTCCCGATCAAGGAATCTCACATCGACCTGTAGTCGGCTGTTTGTCCGGGCCCGTGCTGGACTTAGTTTTCAGAACGTCCTCGACCTTGGAAACCCCCCTTATCCTGCTCCTTCGGAGCTGTGGATAAGGGGGTTTCCTGGTCTGACGCTCCTATTTGGCAAGGTGTTTTTTAGAATCCATTTTGCGCTCGGCCTCGAAGGCCCGCCTGTCCCAATCGA
>NZ_CAXTGI010000016.1:0-37150 GCF_964243765.1 Collinsella aerofaciens
CGCGAGTTCCGCACGAGCCGGAGAGCACTTAATGTGCTCTCCGTGCGAGTCAGGACTGTCCGAGCAGGCGACCTTATATGTCTGCCGCCCGGCGGCGGGGCTCCTCGCCAGTCCCCCTCAGCTAGTTCTTCAGCGAGTTCAGCGGTGCCGGGAAGCGTCCACCACGGTGTGCAAGCACGGTGCCGGCGTTGGGGTTCACCGGCATGATGGGCGCTCGGCCGAACAGGCCGCCGTACTCGACGCAGTCGCCCACACCCTTGCCGATAGCGGGAATCACGCGGACGGCCGTGGTCTTATTGTTGATGACGCCGATGGCCATCTCGTCAGCGATAATGCCGGCGATGGTCTCGACCGGGGTGTCGCCGGGGATGGCGATCATGTCCAGGCCAACGGAACACACGCAGGTCATGGCCTCGAGTTTCTCGAGCGAAAGCGCGCCGGCCTCGACGGCGGCGATCATGCCGGCGTCCTCGGACACGGGGATAAAGGCGCCCGAGAGACCGCCCACGCTGGAGCTGGCCATGACGCCGCCCTTCTTGACGGCATCGTTGAGCATGGCGAGCGCGCAGGTCGTGCCGGGGCCACCGCAGGTGCCCACGCCGATGATCTCGAGGATGCGCGCGACGGAGTCGCCGATGGCGGGCGTGGGAGCCAGTGACAGGTCGACAATGCCCTTTTCGACACCCAGGCGACGGGCGGCCTCGCGGCTCATGAGCTCGCCGGCACGGGTGATCTTAAAGGCGGTCTGCTTAATCTTCTCGGCGACTTCCATCATCGATGCGGAATCGGGCAGCGTCTCCAGGGCTGCAGCCATAACGCCGGGACCCGAGACACCTACGTTGATGACGGCGTCGGCCTCGCCACCGCCGTGGACGGCACCCGCCATAAACGGGGAGTCCTCGACCATGTTGGCAAAGCAGACAAACTTGGAGGCGCCAACGGAATCCTCGTCTGCCGTAAGCTTGGCGGCATCGATGATGGTCTGAGCCGCCATGAGCACGGCATCCATGTTGATACCGGCGCGCAGGCTGGCGACGTTGACGCTGGAGCAGACGCGGCTGGTGGTAGCGAGCGCCTGGGGGATGGACTGGATGACGCGGCGGTCGGCGTCGCCGATGCCCTTCTGGACGAGCGCGGAGAAGCCGCCCAGGTAATCGATGCCGAGCGTCTCGGCCGCGCGGTCGAGGGCATGCGCGATGGGGGTGAGGTCCTCATCCTTGCAGCATGCGGCGATCTGCGCCACTGGGGTGACAGAAACGCGCTTGTTGACGATGGGGATACCGTACTCGCGCTCGAGGTTCTCGGCGGTCTCGACCAGGTGCTCAGCCGTGTGCGTCACGTGGTCGTAGATTTTCGTGCACATGCGGTCGAGGTTCTCGTCGCCGCAACCCATGAGCGAAACACCCATGGTGATGGTCCTGATGTCGAGGTTCTGCTCCTCAACCATGCCGCGGGTTTCCGCGATTTCTGCGGGCGTGATCGCCATCCTTGCGCTCCTATCTGCCAAAACGAGCATAGTCTTATCTATTCTAACGTGCCGCACGTGCTAAGTGGCGCGTGCGGCACGTTTTGGTGCTCGGTTGTTTCCGTTGTGTTACTGCCCAAAGACCTCTTCGGCGATACGAGCACTTTCGGCGGCGTCCTTGGCGTAGTAGTCAGCGCCGATCTGCTTGGCGTATTCGGGGGTGAGCACGGCACCGCCTACGATGATCTTGACGCCCGGCACCTCGGCATGAAGCAGCTTGATGGTCTCCTCCATGGCGACGACCGTGGTGGTCATAAGCGCCGAGAGGCCGACGAGCTTAATGCCGCGTTCCTTGACGGTCTTGAGCACCTCCTGCGGGTCGACGTCGCGGCCTAGGTCAAAGACGGTGTAGCCGTAGTTGTCGAGCAGCATCTTGACGATGTTCTTACCGATGTCGTGGATGTCGCCCTTGACGGTGGCCACGCAGATCTTGCCCTTATCGGCAATCTCGCCGGCGGGCATCAGCCGCTTGATGGTGTCGAAGCCCACGCGCGCGGCCTCGGCCGAGGCCATGAGCTGCGGCAAGAAGAACTTTCCCTGGTCAAAGAGGACTCCGACCTCGTCGAGGGCGGGGATAAAGTGGTTGTTGATGAGGTCCATGGCGTCGTGATCTGCCAGAAGACGCTCGGTCTCGGCTGCGATCTCGCCTTTGCGGCCCGAGACGACCATGCGACGAATCGGGTCGTCGTTGCCGTCGGTGCCGGAGGTGCCAGCAGTGGGTGCAGTGTCGGTCGATGCCGCCTGAGCCGCTGCCGGGTTGGCGGCGATCTTGTACGGATCGGTCCAGCCGGCGTAGCGCTCGATGTATCCGCTCGAGCCCTCGTCCTCAACGCTCAAGACGCGATAGCTGTAGACGGTATCCATAAAGCGCTTGGAGCCCGGGTTCATGATGGGGGCGTCCAGGCCTGCGCCGAAGGCGGCAGCCAAAAAGACCGAGCCCAGCAGCGGGCGGGCGGGCAGACCAAAGCTGATGTTCGACACGCCGAGCGCGCACTTGACGCCCAGGCGTTCCTTGCACAGGGACATGGCGCGCAGGATCTGTTCGGCCTGGCGCTGGTTGGTCGAGGCGGTCATGACCAGGCAGTCGATGAGGATGCGGTCCGGTCCGATGCCGTAACGGGCAGCCTCGGCCACGATGCGCTCGGCGATGGCGAAGCGAGCCTCGGCAGTATCGGGGATGCCGTCTTCGTCGAGTGTGAGACCGACGACGTTGGTGCCGTAGTGGGCGACTAGCGGGAAGATCTCATCCATGATCTGCTGTTTGCCATTGACCGAGTTGATGATGGGCTTGCCGGCGTAGCGGCGCACGGCTGCCTCGACGGCTGCGGGGTCGGTGGAGTCGATCTGCAGCGGCAGCAGCGTGGAACCCTGGAGCTGCTCGGTCGCCTGCTGGATGATCTTGACCTCGTCGATCTCGGGCAGGCCTACGTTGACGTCCAGGATGTCGGCGCCCTGTTCCTGCTGGCTGATGCCCTGGCTCACGACGTAGTCTAGGTCGCCGTCGCGCAGGGCCTGTTGCAGGCGCTTTTTGCCGGTGGGATTGATGCGCTCGCCGATGACGGCGATCTTGTGGCCGTCGCAGGGGAGGTCCACGACCGTCTGGGCGCTCGTGACCGACATACTGGGCTTGCGGTGACGCGGGCTGGGCGTGTGGTTGTCGATGAGGGTGCGAAGTGCCGCCATGTGCGTGGGCGTGGTGCCACAGCAGCCACCCACGACGCTCACGCCGTCCTCAATCATGCCGGCGACGGCCTCGGCGTATTCGGGTGCCTGGATGTCAAAGACGGTATTGCCGTCATCGTCCACGCGGGGCAGTCCCGCATTGGCCTGCACCATAACGGGCTTGTCGGTAACGGTGAGCATGCGTGCGGCGAGCCCTCGGAGCTCGGCCGGTCCCTGGCTGCAGTTGATGCCTAAAACGTCGGCGCCGATGGCGTCGAGCGTGACGGCGGCCACCTCGGGACTCGTACCCAGGAACGTGCGACCGTCTTCCTCAAAGGTCATGGTGGCAAAGACGGGCAGGTCGGAGTTCTCGCGGCAGGCGAGGACGGCAGCCTTGATCTCGGCAAGGTCGGTCATGGTTTCGATAATAAAGAGGTCCACACCCGCATCGACGCCGGCACGCACTTCCTCGGCAAAGAGGTCATAGGCCTCGTCGAAGCTCAGGGTGCCCAAGGGGCGAAGCAGCGCGCCGATGGGACCGATATCGCCGGCGACGTAGTGGGCGCCGGCCGCGCGGGCGCAGGCGACGGCGGAGGCAAAGACATCTGCCACGGTGGCGGCACCGTCGAGCTTGTGGGCGTTGGCACCAAAGGTGTTGGCGGTGATCACGTCGCAGCCGGCCTCGACGTACTGACGCTGAATATCGGTAATGACCTGGGGCTCCTCAAAGTTGAGCAGCTCGGGCAGGGCGCCGGCCTTCATGCCGGCCGCCTGCAGCATGGTGCCCATGCCGCCGTCGAACAAGAGGTGTCCCGTGCCCTCGATGGCGGCGCGCAGGCGATCGTCCTTAATGCGAAGGTCGCCGATCGTGCGCGTCTTGTACGTGGCGCCGTTACAACGCGCAGTATTGACGGGCGCTGCCAGCGCGGTACCGTCGGAATCATGGGTGATAAGCGGAGTAAACATCGAGGGCTCCTAATGGCTGGAATAGCAGGTGGTGTGGGCGGCGCGGAAGCGGCAGTGCTCGCGCATGCGGCAGATATTGCAGGTGGGGCGGCTCTGGGCGTCGTGGACCTCGCCGTCAAACAGACCGATCACTGCGGTCACACTCTTGGTGGGCATGAGCAGGCTGGTCGGCGTGACGGTAAGCCCGATGAGCCGCGTGGCGTTGAGTGCAGCAACGATTGAGCGCTGGGCCGTAAGCGGGCAGTCGCCGTAGCCGGGACTAAAGCGCCAGTTACCAGCGAGTCCGTGTGCGGCGGCCGCAGCCTTGACTTGCTGGTCCATTTGCTCGACGGCAGCTTCCACATAGGCGGAGCACGCGGCGTCGAGCACGGCTCCCTCTAGGGGTTGCTGGGCTCCCGTGGTGCGCAGACGACGCTCGGCTTCCATGCCGAGGGTGCATGCCATGAGTGCGGCAAAGCGGGCGTCTTTGAGATGTCGATAGATGTCGCGGCCACGCAGCTCAACGTTGGTACCGACCAAGCGAATGCAAGGCTCTCCCTGCTCGTCCACGCCCGTGGCATCGATGGCAAATACGCGGCGCACGCCACGGGGCTCAATGTCCAGCTCCAGACGCTCAACGACAAGCTCAATACGCTGCGACAGCTCGGGCTCAATCTGCTGACCGCCGTAGCCCAGGTAGCGCAGCATCTCGGCACGGTCGACGCGGGGATGGTGGGCATCATCGATACGGTAGAGCGCCGGCGACGCAAGGTCGGCCGGCACTTCAACAAAAGCTGTATCGATGTGCGGTTTTTCCATTACCCCAGGCGCTCCATAATGGTTGCGGCGATCGCAGGACGATTCATAGTGTACAGGTGCAGACCGTCGGCACCGTGCTCCTTAAGGTCGCAAAGCTGACGAGCAGCATAATCTACACCGGCCGCCTGCAGGCTCTCGGGGTCGTTCTCGTACTTGGCGAGAATCTTGATGACGGGGGAGGGTAGCGACGCGCCGCACATAAAGACCATGCGGCTGATCTGCGACTTGCCCATAAACGGCATGATGCCCGCGGTAATGGGCACGGTGATACCGGCCTTGTCGGCAAGCTCGCGAAAACGGTAGAAGCACTCGTTATCAAAAAAGAGCTGCGTCACAAAGAAGCTCGCGCCGGCGTCCTGTTTTTGCTTGAGGTGCTCGACCGAGAGGTTGAGATCCTCGCAGGCAATGTGGCCCTCGGGGTAGGCTGCGGCGCCCACGCAAAAGCCGGCGTCGACGAGCTCGGGGATAAGGTCGCGGGCATAGGCGTAGTCCGAGGCGGGCTTATCGTCCTCGGTCGCGCCGGCGGGAAGATCACCACGCAGGGCCAGGATGTTTTCAACGCCGGCGGTGCGATACTCGTCGATCTTGGCGGCGATGTCGGCGTGGGTGCGGCCCACGCAGGTGAGGTGCGCTACCGAGGGCGTATCGAATTCGCTCGAAATCATATGCGCGATGGGGGCGGTGGTGGCACCGTTGCCCGAGCCACCGGCCGAGCAGGTGACCGAGACAAAGCTCGGCGAAAGCTTGCACAGATTGCCAGCAACCTCGCGGGCCGTGTCGAGGGTCAGCTCGCCCTTGGGCGGGAACATCTCAAACGAAACGGGTGCGGTGCCCTTGGATGCTGCCTGCTTAAAAACCTCGTCGACGCGCATATCGTGCTCCTTTAGATACTTTAGTGCGATGTGTTGTAAGGATTCTACAGCACCACTACGCCACGGTGGAGTTTTACTCGCTATTTGGGAATACCAATCGAAGATGCTTCGCTATCGGCATTTCCTATAACAACGTAGCTCATTTGGGACGGGGCTTTTCCCATCAACCAGGTACCTGGGGCAGTCTTTTTGGACGGGGCTTTTGGTTGGTATTGCGAGCGCTGTCTGGTGCGGTTAGAGCGGTTCCGTTTCCCTGAGCCGGCTCGGGCTACGCGGTTGCGTGCTCCGAGGATGCGAAGTGCGCCATGATCAAGCGTACGCTCAAGAACCGCGCCGTCGATACGCAGCAGGTATCCGCCGAGCGGCAAGGCTGCTGTAAGCCTAATTGGCCAGGCTAGCGAGCGCGTCGACGAAGGCTTCGTATGACGTGCATTCCAAAAGTCGGCGTATGTTGGCGGGTTCGATGAGAGAGCCCGCCACGCGGTCGAATACCGTGTTGAACGACGAGCGCTCCGCCGGGCTAAAGCACAGCATGAGAACGAGGTTGACCTGCGTATCCTGCCATTGGATGGGCTTTTTGGAGATGAGCACGGAAATGCGGGAATGCTTGCCGACGAGTCCCACGGTATGGGGCATGGCAAATGCCCCCATGGCAGTCGAGGACATTTCCTCGCGTTCAAACACCTTGTCGATATAGGACCTATCTGCAAAACCGCTGTCGACCAGGCCGCGCCCCATGTGTTCGATGCAGGCGGCGCGGTCGGAAAGATCGTCCCGAACCTCAAAGAGCACAGGATCGATAAGCTCGTGCAGCAGGTCTTTGAACGCGGAGCGCTTACGTGCGTCCAAGATGCCCTCGATCTTGCTTCTGAGGTTTGCGATGTCGGTGCTTGAGGGCACGGGGGCGATTTGGAGCGTTGGGACTTGGAGCACGCTCTGGATGGGCGAGATGCAGATGACGAGGTCGTCGGGGCAGTCCGTGAGCTCCGCCTCGTCTGTCGCGATGCGCGTGATCATGAGCTGCTCGCCAAAACGCCCAGCGAGCTGTTCGACAAGGCGTGGCCCCATATCGTAATAGGAGGGGCAGAAAATGGTTGCCTTAGCCTTGGCGTCAGCTTCGCGCTGGGTGCCGACGGCGCTGCCAAGGTGCAAGGCGATATACGCGATCTCGTCGTCGTTGATCGTGACGCCAAGATCGTTGGTGATGGTCGATGCGAGTGCGACAGCGGCATCGTAGATAAGAGGGCAACCAGTTTTGACGCTTTCGGTAAGCGGGTTGCGCGAGGGCTTTTGGGTGCGCGCCCGGACAAGGAGACCTCGCACATGCAGGCCAAAGCGCACAAGAAAGCCCCGATCAGAAAGGTCGATGCCATAGAGTTCATTGAATTGCGCGGTGAGCTTTTCGACGAGCGCCATGCAGTCCGTGCCGATAAGCTCCGCAAGGTTGCTTTCGGTTGCCGAACGGTAGTCGATATCGGTCGAACGCGCCATGATGAGCAGGGTGAGCTCGCGAAGCTCTTCTGCGGGAAACTCAATCGAGAGGGAAGCCCCCAGGGCGTCCGCGAGCTCGCAGGCGATGGTGCGGTCCTCCTCCGGTAGGTCCGCGGTATCGCCGGCATCGAGACTTTCGGACCTGCGGATGCGATCGATTGAGATTGCGAGGTGCAGCAGCAGGTCCGAGAGCGCATAGTCGTTGATAAAGCGATGGTGGCGATAGAGCGTGTCGCTCACCAGCTGTTGAACGGACTTGATGTCGATATCGGGAAAGGCCCGTGAGAGCGCGCCGGTACCCATGAAGCCGTTGTTTGTCTCTTGCCGAAGCATGCCCGAGAGGAGCTTGCGCTTGTTGCGCTCCGTTCCGTTGAGGGAGATGCGGTCTCGGTGGGTAACGAGCTCAAGGTCGTTGCGCGCGAGGGTGCGCTTGGCGCGCGCGAGGTCCGTTTTGAGCGTCGACATGCTTACCGACATCTCGTCACATAGGTCCCACAGGTCGATGGGGTCGCCATCGGGCTGCACGATCAGATGGTTGACGATGTAGTCGCTGCGTTCCTTTGAAGAACCGAAGCGCTCTCCGTCGTCCGTCTTGAGGACGTCTGCCGCAAGGTTGCGGTCGATTGTGTAGCCGACAGGCGTTGAGGTGAGGATTCCTGGGCATGAGGTGTTGATCTCGCGCACATAGGTCCTGACGCTTCGCACACTCACATCGAGCGTCTCGGCGAGTGTCGCGGCCGTCTGCGGCGAGTTGCTGACAAGACTGCGGATAAGCTGATGATGTACCGCCCTCACGATAGCTCCTTCTACCTTGATTTCCTGCGTCTCATATTCCGTCAAATTGCAAAGGCGGGCAAGTGAGGACTTGCATGCAGGGGGTGAATCGGGACCGATACACGCGTTTCACAACGGGTGTGCAAAACGCAAGATGCGTTCTTGCGCGCAACGGGGTAGGGTTGAAGCGTCAAAAGGCAAGGGCCCTTGCAACGACACAAAACAGAAATCACGCGGACAAGCGTGGCAAGAAAGGATACGACCATGTCTAAGCTCAACGTTCTGCTCGTATGCGGCTCGGGTGCAAGCTCTGGCTTTATGGCTGCCAATATGCGCAAGGTGATCAAGGAGCGCGGCCTCGATATCGCGGTGACCGCCCGTAGCGAAAGCGAGATCGAGAACTATATCGACGAGATCGATGCCCTTATGGTCGGTCCGCACCTCGCCTATATTCTCGAGGACATCGATGAGTACACGCAGGGCGCCGATGTGAAGGTGATCCTTATGAAGGCGGATTACTACTCAAAGCTCGACGGCGCAGCCGCGCTGGACGACCTGCTCAGCAATATCGGCTAGGGGGATCGGATGAAAAAGCTGCTCGACTGGATGGAATCCAGCTTCACCCCCATGATGAACAAGATCAACCACAACGTTTGGGTGATCACGCTCAAGGACTCTATCAACCAGACCATGCCCTTGATCTTCCTGGGATCGATCTTCTCGCTGCTGAGCATTCCGGGGTCTGCCTTTGGATGGGAATGGTGGCCGCAGTTTGGCCAGCTCACCAACTGGACCATGGGTCTGATCTCGCTTATGATGGCGTTTCTCATCCCCTTTAACTTTATGGAGAAGAGCCGCCTGCGCAAATCGCGCATCATCGCCGGTATCAGCGGCGTCATCCTCTTTTGCATCTGCATCACGCCGCGCCTGCAGGCCGACGAGGCAATCGGCTTTGCCCATAGCGCCTTCGGCGCGGGCGGAATGTTTGCCGCCATCGTCTGCGGCATTATCACGGGCCTGATCCTCAGGGCGTTTGGCAAGTTCTCGTTCTTTAGTGAGGAGTCCTCGCTTCCCGATTTCATCCGCGCCTGGTTTGACCAGATGCTGCCCTTGGGCACCATCGTGCTGCTCGGTTGGATCGTCGTGCTCAACCTCGGGTTTGACCTGTACAACACGGTTCTGATGATCTTCATGCCACTGCAGAACTTCGTCGAGACCTGGTGGGGCTTTGCGCTGTTCAACCTGATCGGAACAATCTTCTACGCCATGGGCATCTCCGCTTGGATCCTCACACCTATCACCACGCCGCTCAGGCTTGCGGGCATCGAGGCCAACATGACTGCGGGTGCCGCCAACGTCTTCACGAGCTCGTTCAACTACTCGTATCTGACGATCGGCGGCGTGGGGTGCACGCTTGGTCTTTCGCTGATGCTCTTCCTCTCGCGCTCCAAGCGTCTCAAGGCGCTCGGTAAAGCCGTCGTGGTCCCGGCATTGTTCAACATCAACGAGCCCACGGTCTTTGGCGCGATCGTCTGGAACCCGATCCTCATGCTCCCCATGTGCATCAACACGGTGCTTGCGAGCCTGATCTCGTTCTTCTTTACCAAGATCGTGCTGTTTGCCCCCGTGCCCAAGATTTTGTTCCAGCTGTGGTATTGCCCGCTTCCCATCAGCACCTGGCTTGCCACCGAGGGCTCCATCCAGGCCGTGCTTCTGTGCGTGCTGATCTTTGTGGTGACGACGCTCGTGTGGTACCCGTTCTTCAAGGTGTACGAGAAGCAGGTTCTTGCCGAGGAGGCCGCAGAGGCCGGCGACAAGGACGCCCTCGATTCCGCAGAGGCATAAGCGGACGGTACGTATTGTTTTCTGGGCAGGCGTGGCGCGACGCCCTGTCTGCCCTGCTCAAGTAAGGAATGTTACATCATGACTAACGATAAGATCCAGGCGGCAATGTCCATCGTGCTCAACGCCGGCGACGCCCGCCTTGCAAACAAAGACGCGCTCGAGGCTATGGCCCAGTGGGACTTTGCTGCTGCCGAGGACAAGATGAAGCTCGCGCACGAGAAGATCACCGCCGCCCACAAAACGCAGACCGATGCGATCCAGGAGGAGGCCGCCGGCGGGGAGCAGGAGTACTCGCTGCTGTTCACCCACGCCCAAGATCACCTGATGACGGTCAACTCCGAAATCGTGATCACCAAGCAGATCCTCAAGATCTGCAAGAGCCTCGATGCCCGCCTGAGCGTGCTTGAGGGAGGGGAGAGCCATGCATAAGGTTCCCCGCACGTTTCCCGAGGGCTTTTTGTGGGGCGGCGCCGTTGCCGCCAACCAGTGCGAGGGCGCATGGGACGCCGACGGCAAGGCTCCGAGCGTGGCGGATATCAACGAGTTTCGCGACGATATCCCCATCGGTGAGAAGCACAACCGCGAGATCACCACGACGTTTATCAAGGAAGCACTCGAGAGCAAGGACCGCATCTTCCCCAAGCGCGAGGGTATCGATTTTTACCATACCTACCCTGAGGACCTTGAGCTGCTTGCCGATATGGGGCTCAACACCTTTAGGACCTCGATCGCGTGGTCACGCATCTTCCCCAACGGCGACGATGCGGAGCCCAACGAGGAAGGCCTTGCGTTCTACGACCGGCTCTTTGACAAGATGATTGAGCTCGGCATGGAGCCGATGGTCACGCTCTCGCATTACGAGATGCCCATCAACCTCACCCTCTCCTATACGGGCTGGTACTCGCGCGAGACGATCGATTGCTTTGAGCGCTACTGCAAGGTCGTGTTTGACCGATATGCCGGCAAAGTCAAGTACTGGATTCTGGTCAACCAGATCAACCTGATCGAGCATGAGTCCTTTAACCATCTGGGCGTTGCCGAGGACAAGGTCGACGATCTGCCTTCTGCAAAGTACCAGGCGGTCATGAACGAGATGGTTGCATGCGGTCGCGCGACGCGCTATGCCCATGAGCACCATCCCGAGATGCAGATCGGCATGATGCTCTGCGGTGGTCCCTCGTATGCAGCTTCGTGCAAGCCCGAGGACGCGCTCGCGACGCTGCGCTTCAACCAGATGCAGTTCTTCTTCTCGGATGTGCTGCTGCGCGGCGAGGTTCCCGGATCCGCATATCGCTTTTGGGAGGACAACGGCATCAAGGTCCAGATCTCCGACCAGGATATCGAGGACCTGCGCAACACGGCCGATTTCTGCACGTTCTCCTACTACTACGTGCGCGTGGTGAGCAAGGAATCGTTTGAGGACGGTTACGACGCCAAGCGCAACAAGGAGCTGCCGGCGAATCCGTGGGGCTGGTGCATCGACCCCCTCGGTCTGCGCTTTACGCTCAACGCGTACTGGGATCGCTACCGCAAGCCCATCTACATTACCGAGAACGGCGTGGGCTGCTACGACACGCTCGAGGAGGACGGGACCGTTCACGATCCGTATCGTATCGACTTCTATCGTGCGCACCTTGAGCAGGTGCGCGAGGCCATCGCGGACGGAGTCGACGTGCGCGGCTACTACGCTTGGGGCCCCATCGATATTGTGAGCTGCTCGAGCTCCGAGATGTCCAAGCGCTACGGCTTTATCTACGTCGATCGCGATGACTACGGCCACGGTACCGGCAAGCGCGTCCTCAAGGACAGCTACTACTGGGCCAAGCATGTGATCGAGACTAACGGAGCCGACCTGGATTAATTTGGTGGCCCATGCTATTGCGGCGCCGCGGCTGTCACGAGATCGGTATCTGGAAAGACGGTGTCTGCCTGTAGCGGCAAACGGGTTCGCATAGGGTGCTGTTGATCATGGCCCCGTCGGGAGTGTTCCCGGCGGGGCCATTTTAGCTACCTCGACCGTCAGTCAGGCAAAACGCTAGCGCTGGCAGCCGAGGCAGCTAAAATAGCCCCGTCCCTAATTGACTACCCTTACACCGTGCGGGGAGGTCTGCAATTTATACAGTTCATTGGCTGTTAAGGGTGGCAATACTGCCGCGATGCGGTAACCTCATTGATTGGTTTCGCGACAGCAACACAACGGTAATGTCGCGGAAACACGGCGAGCCTAAGCTATGACTCGTTCGTTAGTAATCAACACCGCTTCTCGCGCGGTGCCGATACGAAGGGAGTTCCGTATGGCCGAACTTACTGACCGCTTCGGGACCATGGTGTTCTCTGAGGAAGTCATGAAGGACTACCTCCCCAAGGACATTTGGAAGCGCCTTGCTGCAACCCTCGAGGATGGTGAGCCGCTCGACCTGGATGTGGCCAACGCCGTTGCCCACGCCATGAAGGTGTGGGCCATCTCCAAGGGCGCTACGCACTACGCGCATTGGTTCCAGCCGCTTTCGGGCATCACTTCCGAGAAGCATGACAGCTTCCTCGAGCCCAACCACGACGGCACCGCCATTACCAAGTTCACGGGTAAGAACCTCATCCAGGGCGAGCCGGATGCCTCCAGCTTCCCCAACGGCGGCCTGCGCGCCACCTTCGAGGCCCGCGGCTACACCGCCTGGGATCCCACCAGCCCCGCCTTTATCAAGGACGACGTCCTGTGCATCCCCACGGCGTTCTGCTCCTACACGGGCGAGGCCCTGGACAAGAAGACCCCGCTACTGCGCTCCATGACCGCGCTCTCGCGTGAGTCCAAGCGTGTTCTCGCCCTCTTTGGCAAGACCCCCAAGAAGGTCGTTCCTTCCGTGGGCGACGAGCAGGAGTACTTCCTGATCAAGAAGGACGCCTACCGCAAGCGCAAGGACCTGGTCATCACCGGTCGCACCCTCTTTGGCGCCGCTCCCTGCAAGGGCCAGGAGCTCGAGGAGCACTACTTTGGCGCTATCCGCCCCACCGTCTCGGCCTATATGAAGGACCTGGACAACGAGCTGTGGGCGCTCGGCATTCCCGCCAAGACCAAGCACAACGAGGTCGCTCCCTGCCAGCATGAGCTCGCCCCCGTCTACGGCGAGGTCAACGAGGCCATCGACCAGAACCTGGTCATGATGGAGAAGATGAAGCTCATCGCCTCCCGCCATGACCTGGTCTGCCTGCTGCACGAGAAGCCATTCGAGGGCATCAACGGTTCGGGTAAGCACAACAACTGGTCGCTCGGCACCGAGTCCGAGAACCTGCTCGATCCGGGCGACACCCCGCTCGACAACCTGCAGTTCATCGTCTTCCTCACCGCGGTGATCGAGGCCGTCGATAACTATCAGGAGCTCTTGCGTGCCTCCGTTGCCTCGGCCGGCAACGATCATCGTCTGGGCGCCAACGAGGCTCCTCCGGCGATTATGTCTATCTTCCTGGGCGACCAGCTTACCGAGGTCGTCGAGAAGATCATCGACGGCAAGGCTTCCGTCCACGCCACGCGCGGCGTGCTCGACCTGGGCGCCGACACCCTGCCCAAGCTGATGCAGGACAACACCGACCGCAACCGCACCTCCCCGTTCGCTTTCACCGGCAACAAGTTTGAGTTCCGTGCCTGCGGCTCCGAGCAGAACGTCTCCGACTCCAACCTGGTGCTCGATGCTGCCGTGGCCAAGTCGCTCAAGTCCTTTGCCGATGCACTTGAGGGCACGCCCGAGGACAAATTCCAGGACGCTGCGCTCGAGTACTGCAAGAAGGTCCTGACCGATCACCAGCGCATCCTGTTCTCCGGCGACGGCTACTCCGACGAGTGGCCCGTCGAGGCCGAGAAGCGCGGCCTTGCCAACAACAAGACCACGGCCGACGCACTGCCTGCCTTTGTTTCCGATAAGGCAATCGCGCTCTTTGAGGAGACGGGCGTTCTGACCCGCGCCGAGGCCCAGTGCCGCTACGACTGCAAGCTCGAGAAGTACAACAAGCTCATGAACATCGAGGCTACCACGATGATTCGCGAGGCACGTCGTACCTATCGTCCGGTCATCACCGCCTATGCCACCAAGGTCGCTAAGGGCCTTGAGGCAATCCGCGCTGCCGGTGCCGATGCTGCCATGCAGTGCGAGCAGAACACGCTCAACAAGCTCTGCAACGGCATCACCGCCATCAACGACTCCATCAAGGCGCTCGACGCCGTGCATCAGAAGGCCGAGGCTCTCGATGGCCAGGAGCAGGCCAACGTGTACGCGCACGAGGTCGTTCCCGCTATGGATACGCTGCGCGCCGCCGTGGACGCCATGGAAGAGATCGTGGCCGCCGACTACTGGCCGGTCCCGACCTACGACGACATCCTGTTCTACGTGTAGAGCGTAACTGACATATCGTCACGGTGTTGAGCCGGGGTCCGCATCGCGCGGGCCCCGGCTATTTGTTTGCGAAGGACGCTTTGGATCCCGCTTTGCAACTGATTCGCCCACACAATAAGGGGTCGTGGGCAAAAAACGTCAAATATGAGTACTGTCACAAGCCCTGTAGCATTATCTTTTTGCAAAATATGCAGTGTTACGCAACATATGTCCAAGTACTTAGCTGATAAATGCCTGCAATTCCTCCGCCGTAGGACGCCTTGTGTCCAAATCGCCTTCTGATGGCATGAAATCGCTGTTACTAAATTGGTAACAGTACTCATATTTGCTATTTTTTGTCCACGGGCCCTTGGATGACAGTGTGATTTTATGCCTTCGGGGTTCGAATCCCGGCGTATGGGTAGCAAAAAGCCCGTCACCGAATTGGTAACGGGCTTCTCAGATTCTGTGGTGCCCCCAGCGGGATTCGAACCCGCGATATCCACCTTGAAAGGGTGGCGTCCTTGGCCGCTAGACGATGGGGACAGCGGGAAAGAGTATAGCAGACTTTTTTGCCGGCGCGTATATCGTTGGCAAACTGGAAAACCACCACAAAGGTACCTGTCCCCTTTGTGGTGGTTGGGGCGTTAGGGGAGGAGCTTCATGGCGGCGTCGTGGGCGGCGTGCTCGTAGGTGTCGTCGAGGGGTTTGAGCGGCAGCAGAGCGTTGGCCTGTGCGTCGCCGCGGCGCTCGAGGGCGTGCGCGATCAGCCAGTCGGCGAGTTCGGGATTCTTGGGTAGCGCCGGGCCGTGCAGGTACGTGCCGATGACGCCCTTGTAGATCAGACCCTCAAAGCCGTCGTCGCCGTTGTTGCCGGTGCCAGTGACGACGGACGTTCCGAGCGGCGTGGCATCGGCGTCCAAAAGCGTGCGGCCGCCGTGGTTCTCGAATCCGACAAAGGGCTCGGGTGCCAGGTCGGTCTTGACGGCGACGTTGCCGATCAGGCGGTCAGAGCCGCGTACGGTTTCGGCGGCAATGACCCCCAGACCCTCGATGCGATCCTCGCCCATATAGTACGAACGGCCGAGCAGTTGATAGCCGCCACAGATGGCAAGCAGCGAGCCGCCATCCTCAACATAGGCCGCGACCTTGTCTTTTTGGGCGAGCAGCTCGTGTGCCACGGCTAGCTGGTCGCGGTCGGAGCCGCCACCCATCATGACGATATCGGCATCGGTCAAATCAAGCGTTTCGCCCATACGGACCTCGTCTACACGCGCGGGAATGCCACGCCAGGCGCAGCGGCGCTCGAGGGCGATAACGTTGCCGCCGTCGGCATAGAGGTTGAGGGCATCGGGGTACAGGTAGACGATACGCAGGGGGCGCGAAAGCTCGACCGGCGCAATATCGGTGGGGACAGCGCTACCATCGGCGCGCGTTATGGCGTGGGAGACAATCGAGCTTGCATCGTCGTCTTTAAGCCCGTCGAGTTCCTTGACCAGCGGCGGGAAGGCCGTGTAGTTGGCGACGGCGTAGAAGGTGTCATCGGCGGCCTCGTTTGCCACGGCGCCAATTGCCTGCGCGACGTCCGAGATAATGGCGGCGTCGATGCCGGCGTACTTGAGGCGCACCTGCATATCGTGTGCACGCGTGCCGCCGGCAAAGGCGACAAGCCCCGGGGTATCGGCGATGCGCTCGAAGTCGACGTCGTAGATCCACGAGACATCGTGGCCGTCGGCACTGTTGTCGTTCAGGAAGAAAGCGCAGAGTCTGCCACCCGCCGTCTTAATGGACTGGATCTGTCGATCGAAGCCCACGGGATTCTTGGCCAGGTTTGCCTCGACGGTGCGACCGGCAATATCCCAGCGGCCCATGCGTCCGCCGGCAGGCACGTAGGCATCGAGCGTGGGCTGCAAGTGCGCCGTATCCACGCCTAACTCATGTGCGGCAAAGAATGCGGCGGCAACGTTATAGACCATGTACAGGCCGTTGTAGCGCGTGGCGATGTGCGCGGCTGGCGCGCTGGAATCAGATCCAAAGACCAGGTCAAAGCCGTAGCCGTCGCAGCCGAGCTCCACGCCCGTCACGCGACGGAGCAGTGCGGGGCGTGCCAAACCGCACGAGGGGCAATGGTAGGCGCCGAGTTGACCATACTGTACGTAGTCGTACTCCAACGGGGCGTTGCACTGCGAGCAAAAGCGCGAGTCGCTAATGCGGTCAGACTCGGTGTTGGTGGCGCCATCGATGCCAAAGGCAATACTCGCGTTGGGAATGCGCGCGGCAATCGAGGCGCACAGCGGGTCGTCGGCGTTATAGATGAGCGTCGTTGCCGGCGAAAGCTCCAACGCGTGGGCGATGACGTCCTGGGTATGGTCGATCTCGCCGTAGCGGTCCAGCTGGTCGCGGAACAGGTTGAGCAGCACAAAGTACGTCGGCTTGAGCTTGGGCAGAACGCGTACGGTGTAGAGCTCGTCGCACTCAAAAACGCCCACGCGCTTGCCGCTGCTGGTGTGCTTAAGGCCGCCGCGGGCCTCGAGCAGAGCACCCACCACACCCGGCTCCATGTTGTTGCCGGCGCGGTTGCATACCACGGTGGCGCCGCTGGCGGCAACGGCGTCGGCGATGAGGTTGGAGGTGGTGGTCTTGCCGTTGGTGCCGGTGATCACCACGCTGCGGTCGACCAGGCTCGCGAGGTCGCTTAGCAGCTCGGGGTCGATCTTCATGGCGATGCGGCCGGGAAGCACGCCACCCTGGCGTTTGAGGACAGAGCGCAGTCCCCAGCGGGCGATATCGCTCGAGGTACAGGCGAGAGATGAGCGGAGGTTCATGAAGCCGTTCCTAACATAGATGACATGGTCGGGGCGATCGCGTCGCTAAAAGCCGTAGCGGCGCGCAAATTCCTGGGCAAGCTGCGATACATCTTCGCAGGCGTTGGCCCAGGGGGCAAAGTCGGGGGTGTCCGAGATAATGCCGTCGGCTTCCCAAACCGCCTGGTGCGAGAGGTCCCAGGGGTCGCGCGGCTCGGGTCGGCAGGGAAGATACGGCGTCTGGTACATGGGGTTCAGCAAAAAGAACGCACCGCCCTCGCAACGGTTGGCGAACTCACGCAGCGCGCGCGTCGCCGGGCGCATCTTGTTTGTTTTGAACAGCAGAATCGTGCGGGCGAGCAGGTACCAAGGAGAGTTTTCGAGTGCGTCTGCCCCCATCTGTTCCTCGAGCTGATGAGCCAGGGCAAAAAAGCCGTCCTGGTCTTCCAAGCGGGCGAGGGCAAGCAACACGGTGCCGGCGGTCCGGGTGGGATAGCCCTCCGCCTTAAGGACACGGCGGGCGTAGTTGGCAGCAGCGCGGTAGCGGGCGCTCGCCATGCACAGCTGCGAGATGGCCTCGAGCGTGTGGAGCCATCCGATAAGAGCCGGCTCACTTACGGTAAGGTCTGCTGCGGTGACACCATCGGCCAAAACATTATTGGCCCAATAGTGCGGGGCCTCCATATCAAACCCGGGCACGCTCTGTTGCAGGTAGTCGGCCGTGCTCGCCTCGAGCTTCATCAGGTCGCCCAGGCAGGCGTCAACGGGCGTGTCGGCCAGGATGATGGCGAGCAGCTGCGCGTCGACGGCCAGTGCATCGACACGGACGATCTTGAGCAGCTCATCGCGCATGTCGTCGAACAGACGATTGCGCGTCTGCTCGAACTCCTCGTCGCTGCCCATGTCCTCGATGCGATGGAGCTCGTCGAGCAGGTGACGATGAACACCGGCATAGGACAGCAGCGCCTGGGCATGCTCGGACTGCGCATACTTGTGAGGGTTTGCGCTGATGTCGTTATGGACAAGCTCGCGTGCTGCATCGGTGAGCTCGGGGTGCGACGCCAGATAGGTGCGCTCCAAGTAGGCGGGGATGTAGACGCTCGGATCCATTAGAGGTCCCCTCCCTTAAATGGAAGCCCCTGCTCGGCTGCGCGCAGGATTCGTTCGTCGATCTGGGAGCGCACGATGTCGTTGGTGGCGACCCAGGCGGCAAAGCTGGCGTTGTCGGGCGCGCCCAGGCCCTCCTGCAGTACCGGCGTCGCCTCGGACAGGGCAAGGACGAGCTCATCGGTGGAGCCCACGCCCACGTTGACGCGGGCATAGACGCCATCGGGAAACTCGGTTTGGAAGTAGAGCGCCTCGGCTGCGTGCGGGCACGAGCGCGCAAGGATACGCAGGTGGTGCTCGGCACCCTCGTAGTCCAGCTCGCGCCAGGCTGCGCTCATCAGCGCGATGAGCGTCCACGGGTCCAAGTCACGCTCCGCGTCCTTGGGACGACGGCGCAGCGGCGTGTTGGCGAGATAGGGGACGGAGTGGGCAGAGCGAAAGCGCTTGAGTTCCTCGGCGGGGTATTCGAGCTTTGCCATGGCAAGCATCGCAGTATGGCGGACGCCGGCGGGGTCGTTGGGCGCAAAGTCCAGGCTGCGATTCGCGGCATCCAACGACATGCGATAGCGTCCGCTAATGAGGGAGCGCGATGCAAGGGCGGCAAGCCAGCGCAGGTAGGGGCGGCGCATAAGGTCGCCTGCGGCTTCACGCTCGTAGGGGTCCTGCGCCGAGGTAATCTTGAGCGCCAGATCGTGCTCCACCTCGTCGCACTTGGACACCAGATATTGCACGTATTCCTCGTTGGAGTCAGCGGTGAGGGCCGTCAGCATGCGCTGCGCATCCCAGTTGGCCGGATCGAGTGCGGCGGCCTCGCGAAGCATGTTCTCGGCAGCGGCCTCTTCCTGCTCGGCTTGGGCATCGTCGGGGATAAAGGGAATGCGGTAGTCGACGGCCTCGACCACCTTGGCAATCAGATGCCCGGCGCGGTCGCGGTCGTGCACGATGAGCGGCGCGGGGTTGCGGGTGAATTGCTCCATCAGACGCTCGACGGCGGGGCCGTCGGTGAGCGGGATATTGTCGCGGCGCAAGGCCTCAAGAACGAGGCGATGGCAATCCTCTTGAATGGGATCGAATGCCATGGGGCCTCCTTTGCTGCGGTTAGGGTTCAAATGTCTCTATATAAGGTTCTAGTTTACCCGCATGTGGCACACCGGGGGTGCCGCACTTGGACATGCACCTTTGCACCACGAAGACGGATGTCGCACAAATGTCGGCACCTTGGACGACTGAGTGGTATCACGGTGCCGCAAACGGTCGATTTTTGGCGGCGAACGGGGCGCATTTTGGAGGGGCACCGTCCTGCCCGGGATATGTGGTCAACCTTGATAAAACGTTTGCCCAGCTTGGGAGTATGAATGCCCCACAAGGGTCTTCAGGGATAGAAAAAACGTTTCATCATTGTCGGCTTTAGGTGAATAACTGACCAACCAGAACGGTAAAATAGTGTTTGTCTGAGCGTTGAGACGTTTAGACATCGCGCATTGTCATCGCCGGCAACGCGCAAAACGGTCCTAACGGAGCCAATCGGGTGCTCCGTTATATACGCAAGTCTAAGAGGGGCTTGTTTAGGAGGCACAGTATGGGACGTTTTACCAATCCTCGCGATCTGTACTTTGGTGAGGGCGCTCGCCACGAGGTGAAGAACCTCAAGGGCAAGAAGGCCATCATCGTTTCTGGCGGCAGCTCTATGCGCCGCGGCGGGTTCCTGCAGGACGTTGAGGCCGACCTCAAAGAGGGCGGCTTCGAGGTCAAGCTGTTCGAGGGCGTCGAGTCCGATCCGTCCATCGAGACGGTCATGAAGGGCGCCGAGGCCATGCGCGAGTTCGAGCCCGACTGGATTATCGCCATCGGCGGCGGCTCGCCCATCGATGCCGCTAAGGCCATGTGGGTCTTCTACGAGTATCCCGAGGAGTCCTTCGATAACATCATCCAGCCGTTCAGCTTCCCTGAGCTGCGTCAGAAGGCTCACTTCTGCGCCATCTCCTCTACCTCCGGTACCGCTACCGAGGTCACTGCCTTCTCCGTCATTACCGACTATGCCAAGGGCATCAAGTACCCGCTGGCCGACTTCAACATCACCCCTGATGTCGCCATCGTCGACCCCGAGCTCACCTACACCATGCCCGCCAAGCTGTGCGCTCACACCGGCATGGACGCTCTGACCCACTGCATGGAGGCCTACGTTTCCACCTGCGCTTCCATGTTCACCGACGCCAACGCTCTGCACGGCATCCGCGAGATCGTCGAGTGGCTGCCCAAGTCCTATGCTGGCGACCATGAGGCCCGTCAGCACATGCACGAGGCTCAGTGCATCGCCGGTATCGCCTTCTCCTCGGGCCTGCTCGGCATCGTTCACTCCATGGCTCACAAGACCGGTGCTGCCTTCGAGAACGGCCACATCATCCACGGTGCTGCTAACGCCATGTACCTGGGCAAGGTTATCCAGTGGAACTCCAAGGATCCCCGTGCTGCCGAGCGTTACGCTTACGTGGCCAAGGAGATCCTGCACCTTCCCGGCGAGACCAACGAGGAGCTCATCGCTGCACTCGTCCAGAAGATTCGCGACCTCAACGACCAGCTCAACATTCCGCAGTCCATCAAGGATTACGCGAATGGTGGCGTGAAGGTCGACGCCGAGAACCCGCAGATGGTTTCCGAGGAGGAGTTCCTCGCGAAGCTCCCCGAGATCGCCGCGAACGCCGAGCAGGACGCCTGCACGCCCGAGAACCCGCGTGAGACCAAGGCTGCCGACTTCGAGAAGATCCTCAAGGCCTGCTACTACGACACCGACATCGATTTCTAATCGACTCTTGTTATCGTAACGAGGGGCTCCGCACGTATCCGTACGGAGCCCCTTTCTTTTTATTTATTAGAGAATGGGATAAAAATGGCTGCAATCTTCAATAGCCCCAGCAAGTACATCCAGGGCCCGGACGAGCTCGCCAAGCTCGGCTCCTATGTCGAGCCGCTCGGCGCTAAGGCCCTCGTCATCGTGACGCCTTCGGGCAAGAAGCGCGTCGGTGCCAAGATCGAGGGTGGTTTTGCCGAGGCTAAGGCCGAGCTGCTGTTTGAGGACTTTAACGGCGAGTGCTCCAAGGGCGAGGTCGATCGCCTGGTTGCGCTCGCCCGCGACAACGGTTGCGACATCATCGTCGGCGTCGGTGGCGGCAAGATCCTCGACACCGCAAAGGCCGTTGCCTACTACCTGGAGTCCCCGGTTATCATTTGCCCCACCATCGCTTCGACCGATGCTCCGTGTTCGGCGCTTTCGGTGCTCTACACCGACGACGGCCAGTTCGATAAATATCTCTTCCTTAAGGCAAACCCCAATATTGTCCTGATGGATACGACGGTTATTGCGGCGAGCCCGGTGCGCCTGACGGTTTCCGGTATGGGCGATGCGCTCGCAACCTACTTTGAGGCTCAGGCGACGCACGATGCCGACGGCGACACTTGCGCCGGCGGCAAGGGTGGCATGGCCGGCCTGGCGCTCGCCAAGCTCTGCTACGAGACGCTTATGGCCGATGGCGTCAAGGCCAAGGTCGCGCTGGAGAAGGGTGCGCTCACGCCTGCCGTGGAGCACATCATCGAGGCCAACACGCTGCTTTCGGGCATTGGCTTTGAGAGCTCGGGCCTTGCTGCTGCTCATGCCATCCACAATGGTCTGACGATGCTGCCCGAGTGCCACGGCATGTATCACGGCGAGAAGGTCGCCTTTGGCACCATCGTTCAGCTGGTACTCGAGGATGCTCCGACTGAGAAACTCGAGGAAGTCTTGGGCTTCTGCATTGAGCTGGGCCTGCCGGTCACGATGAAGGAACTTGGCGTTGCCGAGCTTACACGTGAGCAGGCCATGATTGTTGCCGAGGCCGCGTGCGCGCCCGAGGATACCATGTGCAACATGCCGTTTGAGGTGACGCCTGAGATGGTCGCCAACGCCATCCTGGGTGCCGACGCACTGGGTCATTATTACCTTATGGATGAGTAAACTAAGGTAAGGAAGGGGCAAAGCCGACAAATGGTTTTGCCCCTTTTTGCTATGGTGCAAAGGGGTCAGGTTACTTTGCACCAATCGTTGTTTGATGAAGGGCGGATTCTCGTATGGCGCTTCCTATGGTTTACGGTGGTCCTGGCCGGTATGTTCAGGGGCCGGGCGAACTTTCGCGTCAGGGCAGGTATTTGTCATGGTTGGGCTGCGCTGCCTATGTCTTGTTTGACCAGGGCACCGAGGATCGGCTGTGCAGGCAGATCGTCGATGGATTTCTGGATGAAGATCTAAGCGAGCCGTTCTTTAAGATTTACAACGGTCCGTGTACGGAAGATGCCGTTGTCGAAATGGCCAAGGAAGCCCGGGCCGAGTATTGCGACATGGTGGTGGGCATTGGCGGCGGCAAGATGCTCGATATCGCAAAGGCCGTTGCGTTTTATGCTGAGCTGCCGTTGTGCGTATGTCCCACGGCGGCCTCAATGGATGGTCCGTGCAGCGCGATTTCGGTGTTGTATCACGAGGACGGGTCGTTCGACCGCTACCTGATGCTCGAGAAGAATCCAGACCTGGTCGTGGTCGATACCAACGTGGTCGCGGCGGCCCCACTGCGTATGACGGTCGCTGGTATGGGCGATGCGCTGGCAACGTACTTCGAGGCGCGTTCGTGTGCCGCGGCGCACGGCGCTAACGAGCACGGTGGCGCGCCGGGACACTTGGCCTTGGTCGCGGCTCGTGCCTGCTATGACACACTTATGGAGTGCGGCGTCGCTGCCAAGCGCGATCTCAAAAAGGGGCGTACATCGCCAGCGGTTGAGCGTCTGATCGAGTGCAATATTCTGCTTTCGGGCGTTGGCTTTGAGAGTGGCGGTTTGGCGCTGGCGCATGCGATCGCCAACGGCCTGACGATTCTGCCCGAGTGCAAGGCCATGCACGGTGAGGCCGTGGCATTTGGTCTGGTGGTGCAGCTGCGCCTGGAGCGTGCGCCCGAGCTTGATCAGGTGCTCGAGTTTTGCCAGCGCGTCGGTCTGCCGACGACGCTTGAGGAGCTGGGGCTTGATGAGATTACCGATGCCGATTTGCAGGGTGTTGCAAATGCTGTCTTTAGAAACGAACGCAATATGGCCAACGAGCAGACCAAGGTGACCAAACAAAAGCTCGTCGAGCTCATGCGGGAGGCATAGCTTGGCGCTTGATCGACCTTGTGCAATCGGGGCGGCGATAGGCCATGGGCTATTTGCCGCAAAGATGCGCCGCGTGTAATTTGCCCGAGGCGTGGGCCGATAGCGTATCATTATCTCTTGCTTGTTTGCACTGCTCAGGGAGGGGCCGCGCATGGCGCAGGAACACGATCTGTTTGATGACATTATCGAGATCAGCAAGGGTTTCGACTTTCTTAAAAACCCGCTTGGCGGTGTGACCGACGCACTCGATCCGTCGGCGCCGCAGTGGAATCCCGCCGACTACAAGGAGCGCCCGCGCGGAAACACCATTCCGTGCCTGACTTGTAAAAACGAAAAGACCGGCTGCACCGCGTGCATGGATGTGTGCCCGGTGGACGCCATCGAGGTCGAGGAGGACGCCATCGAGATCCTCGACTCCTGCCGCAAGTGCGGCCTGTGCGCCGCCGCCTGCCCGACCGAGGCGATCATCTCGCCGCGCCTGGCGCCCAAAAACCTGTATGACGACATCGTCTCGGCGGCTACGAGCCACGAGACCGCCTACGTCACCTGCACGCGTGCCCTTAAGCGCATGCCGCGCGAAAACGAGGTCGTCGTTGCCTGCGTGGGCGATATTACGGCCGAGACCTGGTTCTCGGTACTTGCCGACTATCCCAACGTGAGTGTGTACCTGCCGCTGGGCGTGTGCGATAAATGCCGCAACACCGGTGGCGAGGACATGCTGGGCGAGGCGATTGCGAAGGCCGAGGAATGGGCGGGCACGGGCATGGGTCTGGAGATCGACCCCAAGAGCCTCAAGTGCCATAAGCGCCGCGAGTACGAGCGCAAGGAGTACATGGAAAAGATCGCCCGTACCACGGGCCTGACCGTGACCAAACTCAATCCGGCGACGGCGGCACTGGCTTCGGTGACGCAGAAGCTCAAAGCCCATCGCCATCAGATCACCCAGCTGGAGCGCACGCTCAACACCATGTGCGGTACCACGACGACCAAGCGTCGCCGTTCGCTCACCCATGGGCGCCAGCTGGTACTCTCGACGCTGCAAAACCACCCCGAGCTTGCCCAGAACATGCAGGTGAGCACGCCGGAATGCGATTTTGACAAGTGCACGTCGTGCGGCGAGTGCGTTAACGCGTGCCCCACGTCCGCCTGCGATTTGGTGGGAAGCGGCCGCTTTGCACTGGAGTCCACGTATTGCTTGGGCTGTGGTGCCTGCGTCAAGGTGTGCCCTGAGCATGCGCTCAAGTTGGTTGAGCACGACGCGTCCAATCTGGTCGTCGTCGATCCCGAAGCCGAGGAAAAGGCCGCCCAGAAGGCGAAGGCCCACGAAGAAGCCCAGAAGGTCAAGGCCGAGGCGAAGGCCAAGCTCGACAAGATGCTCGATCAGGTGGAGAAGCTCGCGGACTAGTCAGCGACCCCTATCTCTGCTTCATTCGTGCCGCCGTGGCGTCCGGGTTCGCCCAGATGCTGCGGCGGCGCTATACTTATGCAGTTTGAAATGCTTGTACCAAAAGGAGCTGTCGTGTCCCTTTCCATCGGTATCGTGGGCCTGCCCAACGTAGGCAAGTCGACGCTGTTCACCGCGCTTACCAAAAAGACTGGCCTTGCCGCCAACTACCCGTTCGCTACGATCGACCCCAACGTGGGTATCGTCGACGTGCCCGATAGCCGCCTACAAAAGCTTGCCGACATCGTCAACCCGGGTCGCATTGTGCCGGCTACGGTCGAGTTTGTCGACATCGCGGGCCTGGTGAAGGGCGCCAACGAGGGCGAGGGCCTGGGCAATCAGTTCTTGGCAAACATCCGCGAGACCGATGCCATTTGCGAGGTCGTGCGCTATTTTAAGGATCCCAACGTCATGCGCGAGGTGGGCCGCACGGGCGAGTTCGTCGATCCCGCAGGTGACGCCGACACCATCATGACCGAGCTCATCCTGGCCGATATGGGCACGCTCGAGAAGCAGCTGCCCAAGCTCGAGAAAGAGGCCAAGCGCGACAAGGAGCTCATGCCCAAGTTCGAGGTCGCCAAGCGCCTGCTTGCCTGGCTCAACGAGGGCAAGCGCGCCGCGTCCATGGAGATGACCGACGAGGAGCGTGCCGCCGCCAAGGGCCTGTTCCTGCTCACCATGAAGCCTATCCTGTATGTGGCCAATGTGGACGAGGATATGCTCGACGACGACTTGGCACCCATCGATGGCGTCAAGCCGCTGCCCATCTGCGCCAAGATCGAGGCCGAGCTTTCTGAGCTCGATCCCGAGGATGCCGCCGATTACCTGGAGAGCCTGGGCTTGGAGCAGCCCGGCCTGGACGTGCTCGCCCAGGCGGCCTACAAGCTGCTTGGCCTGCAGTCGTTCTTTACGGCCGGCGAGATGGAGGTCAAGGCCTGGACGGTGCGTCAGGGTGCGACCGCTCCGCAGGCCGCCGGCGTCATTCACACCGACTTTGAGCGCGGCTTTATTAAGGCCGAGGTCATTGGCTATGACGACTATATCGAGCTCGGCGGCGAGCAGGGCGCCAAGGCTGCCGGCAAGCTGCGCATCGAGGGCAAAGAGTATGTCATGGCCGATGGCGACGTCGTGCACTTCCGTTTCAACGTGTAAGGACAATGCACATGTTCAAATATGGCAAAAAAGCCGGCTACATGGGCATCGCGCTGCTGGTGCTTGCGGTGCTTCCGCTGTTAGTTGCGGCGTTTGTTCTCCCCAACATTGGTCCCGAGGTGGCAACGAAGTTTAACGCGGCCGGCGAGGTGACGCGCTGGGGCAAGAGCTACGAGCTGCTGGCGCTGCCGGTACTCAACCTGCTGCTGAGCGTGGCGACCTACTTTACGGCGGGACGCCAGGCCAAGAACAATGAGGACTCCGCCGCTATGGCGCGCATCGTGTGCGAGCGCTACCTGCGAAACGGCTGCATTACGGGTGTATTCCTCAACGTGATCAACGTTTACTTTATGTACTCGGCGATTACCGGAACGGGCTTTGGCTTTGGTTTCTAGCCTGTCCTTTTAGGCAACGAGCCTGCACGCATATTCAATGGCTGCTGCGAGGCCGCCGCTCGATCGTGGTTTAAAGACCATATCGGCGGCGGCCTCGTTTTCGTATCCGGCGCCGCGAAGGGTGAGCGCGATACCGGCTTCTAAGAGAAGGGGCAGGCCGCGTTGGCTGGTTGCTATCACAACGGCCTGGGCAAGGGCACAGCCGTGCGTCTGGCATTGAGCGGCGAGCTCGCCTTTCGTTGGGTTGGGGAGCAATGCGGTCGCGACACGGCTCGATAGCAGTGTCGCGGCTGTGCGTTCGTCAGGGGAAAGGTATTCGGCCTCAACGACGACAAGCTTGGGCTGCACGCCGTCTGCGCAATGTGGTCTCTGACGCATTGAAATCGAGCAAGCCGACATAGAAAACTCCTGGATATTCGACAAAACGTAAACTATAGTTTACGTTTTTGTTTTGCTCCATTTCAAACTCGTCTGCATGAATGAACATGCGAAACAGATTCTTGGCGAGCGAGTCGAGCGGACGCGCAAGGCCCTTGGTATTTCCAAGGTCGATTTTTGCCTAGCGGTCGGAATCAGCCGACCTTATCTCGACCGAATTGAGGACGGAACGGCAAACAGTACGCTCGAGATTCTATTTAAAATTGCGCCCGCGCTTGGCATGACGGTGTCAGAGCTACTCGAGGGTATCGAATAGGGCGTTCCCCCGCTGTATTTGACGCTCTTTGGGCGGGTCCCCCTGGTTGCGATGTGCAAAATCGCGAGTATTCAGCACCTGTTCAGCCGTAGATGGTAGCCCGAGCGGCTGGCGTTGCCTTTTTAACAGTAGTTAATCCACGCGCTAAATAAAAATGAGGAATAAATAGTTACTAGACGGCCCGTTCGTCCTAAAAGTTTGTCTAACAATCAGCCGATTCTGCGCCTCCGGCGGAGAAATTGCAGAATACTCCGATTTTTGCACGGCCTGAGGGGGACCACCTGTCGTTTGAGGCTGCGATAAGTGGAACTGCCTTAGGGATTACGCCATCGGGATGCGGTCGTGGTTGACTTGGCTGTAGAACAGACGCTGGATCTCGGCGGCATCGCGTGACTGGCCGAGTGCCCACATGGTTTTGGCCACGAGCGTCTCGGTTGTCATATCGTCGCCGCGCAGAATGCCCGGATGATCGGCGTAAGCACGGCCGACCTCATAAACGCCCAGATCGAGACCCTCTTCGGGGACCTGCGTGGTCATAACGACGGTGCGGCCCGAATCGACCCAGCGGAAAATTGCCTCTTGGAACGACTCGCCCGACTCACCAAACTCGGGGATACCGCCAATGCCAAAGGTCTCAAGGATTACAGCGTCGTAGCTATCGGCAAGGGCGTCCAGAATGCCTGGGTTCACGCCGGGCGTGAGCTTGAGTACAAATACGCGCGGGTCGATGCTGTCGTAGAAACGCACCGGGTTTTCGCCCTGATGCGTGCCGTGAAGCCCGTTGCGCACGATGCGGTCATTGCGGATATAGGCGATGGGCGGATAGTTGACGCTAATGAACGCGTTAAAGCTCATGGTGCGCTGCTTGCGGGCACGCGTGCCGGCAATGGCTACGCCGCCAAACACGATCGAGACGTCGTGCGAGTGTTCGTCGAGCGCATAGAGCAGGCTCTGGTACAGGTTGAGCTTGGCGTCGGTAAAGGGATTGCCCATGGGCTTTTGCGAGCCGGTGAGTACGATGGGCTTGGGGCTGTCCTGAATCAGGTAGGAAAGCGCCGCCGCGGTGTAGCTCATGGTGTCGGTGCCGTGCAGAATCACGAAGCCGTCGTGGTCGGCATAACCCTCGACGATGACGTCGCGGATACGCATCCAGTCACTGGGGCGCATATTGGTGCTGTCGATGTTCATGGGCTGCACGACGTCGAGCTCGCAGAGGCCCGAGATCTCGGGGACGCTCTGGGCGAGCTCCTCACCGGTCAGGGCGGGGGAGAGGCCGTTGCCGTCCTCGGTCGATGCGATGGTGCCGCCCGTGGCGATGAGAAGGATGCGCTTCATGCTGGTATTCCTATCGTATTTGCCGCCACAGAGGCGGAGTCGTTCGGCAGTATTGTGGCACAGGGCGTCCAATGTTCAAACGTATTACATCATCTGTAACGTTTGGCAACGCTCCAATTGCTGTCAAATAGGGGCCCAGGTCGTGCGTTTGCCGTGCTCTGATGGCTATGACGGGCGCAGAACCGCTGGTTACGTGTACACTATGAAAGTTATTTTCGTTCATTCGCGCGGGCGGGCAGCGGCTCCCCGCCAACAAGAGGGGGAAACCATGGATCAAAATGCTTCCGCAAAGGTCCTCGTACTCGACTTTGGTGCGCAGTACGGTCAGCTCATTGCCCGTCGCGTCCGCGACCTCAACGTGTATTCCGAGATTGTCCCCTGCGACATTTCGGCCGACGAGATTCGCGAGATGAACGCCTCTGCGCTCATCCTTTCTGGCGGCCCGGCCTCCGTGTACGCCGAGGACGCTCCGTCCATCGATCCTGCCATCTTTGACCTGGGCCTTCCCGTCCTGGGCTTCTGCTACGGCCATCAGATCACGGCCGTGACGCTCGGCGGCAAGGTCGGGCACTCCGAGGTGGGCGAGTACGGCCGCGCCACTATTACGCGCACTGCCGGCGCCAAGCTCTTTAACTCCACGCCCATGGAGCAGACCGTGTGGATGAGCCATCGCGACGCCGTGTCCGAGGTGCCCGAGGGCTTTACCGTTACCGCCAGCACCGACGTATGCCCGGTTGCCGCCATGGAGTGCGTCGAGCGCAAGATTTTCACCACGCAGTTCCACCCCGAGGTCAAGCACTCCGAGTACGGTCAGCAGCTGCTGAGCAACTTCCTGTTTGAGATCTGCGGCCTGGAGCCCAACTGGAGCATGGACAACCTGGTCGAGACCATGACGGCCGAGTTCCGCGAGAAGGTCGGCGACGACCGCGTGATTCTGGCCCTGTCCGGCGGCGTCGACTCCTCCGTCGTGGCTGCCCTGGGCGCCCGCGCCGTGGGCAAGCAGATGACCTGCGTGTTCATCAACCACGGCCTGCTGCGCAAGGGCGAGCCCGAGCAGGTGGAGGAGGTCTTCACCAAGCAGTTTGATGTCGACTTTATCCATGTCCACGCCGAGGACCGCTATGCCGAGCTCCTGGCTGGCGTAACCGAGCCCGAGGAAAAGCGCCGCATCATCGGCACGCAGTTCTGGAAAGAGTTCTTCGCCGTGGCGCAGCAGCTCGAGTGCGACGGCAAGCCGGTCAAGTACCTGGCTCAGGGCACCATCTACCCCGACATCATCGAGTCCGGTGCGCGCAAGACGGGCGGCAAGACGGCCACCATCAAGAGCCACCACAACCTGATCCCGTTCCCCGAGGGCGTGCACTTCGACCTCATCGAGCCGCTCGACCACTTCTTTAAGGACGAGGTCCGTGCGCTTGGTCTGGCGCTGGGCCTGCCGGGTAACATCGTGTTCCGCCAGCCTTTCCCGGGCCCGGGTCTGGCCATCCGCATCATCGGCGCAGTCGACAAGGAGAAGCTCGAGATCCTCAAGAACGCCGACGCTATCGTGCGCGAGGAGCTCGATGCCTACAACCAGCGTCTGTTTGAGCAGACCGGCGAGCGCAACTCCGAGCATAGCTGCTGGCAGTATTTCGCCGTCCTGCCCGACATTAAGTCCGTCGGCGTTATGGGCGACGAGCGCACCTACCAGCGCCCAATTATCCTGCGTGCCGTCGAGTCCAGCGATGCCATGACCGCCGACTGGGCCAAGCTGCCCTACGACGTCCTGGCCCGCATCTCCGGCCGCATCGTGGCCGAGGTTCCCGGCGCCAACCGCGTGTGCTACGACATCACGTCCAAGCCGCCCGCGACCATCGAGTGGGAATAGAACAGACGTTCGATAAAATAATATAGTGTCAGATAGCGGGCACGGTTTCAATCGAATCCGTGCCCGCTGCTGTATGTGTGTCCTTGCACGCCCAATATGTGCCGTAAAAGCCGTCTTCTTCAACGTCAAAGTGAATGGGCTTCATTTTTGCCTTTTAAAATCTAATTTTCACGATTTGCATTTTCATCCCGTTGTCACCGACCCTTGCGAGAAACCGGAAAAAGCCGCTGACAGAAGGGTCTCTCAAATCGTTGTAACCCAGCATATAGCCGCGACTTGTGACCTGCAGACGGCTGTTCCACGTGCCGATTTCCTTGGCGGCATCCGAAACCGCAAAAAATGCCCCCACATCCTTGATTTTTGCAGTCTTAAGCCATGTTTTTGCGATCATCTTTACTGCCGTCCGATTGGCAGCATCAAAGACCAGCACACCGCCGGGGAAAGCGTCCGCCATCCCCCGCACCAGTTCCCGGACCTGCTGGGTCAGAAAGTAATAGAACACCCCGGAGGCAAAGAACACCGCCCCGCGGGAGGCATCGATTTTGCTAAACCATGCGGTGTCTTTCAGGTCGCAGGGGATATTTTGTTCTCGATCCCCGGCGGGCAGTAGCTGCTGTCGCAAGGCAATCACATCCGGGAAGTCCAGATTGTAGATCTTGCATCTACCGTTGTCGCAGGTTCTGCCGGTGTTGTCCAGCCCGCAGCCCAGATTGACCACCGCCGCATTGGGGTGGTCTTTCAGGTAATCCCGCACCTCAAAAGCAAGATCACCCTGCCGCATGGCCACCTCCAGCGCACCAAAGCGCTGCATCAGGCTGCGGGAGTTTTTCTCTGCCTCTGAAAAGTCGTAGTCGATCTGGCCGAGCAGACGAACCGCTGTTTCATCCTTGTAAAGGTTCGGGTACAACTCCGTACACAGCTTCCGGGAATACAGCGGGAGGATCAGCGTCTCCTGCACGGTGTTTTTCTCAATTTTACATTTCATAGGTTTCTTCCTCAGTGAATAAAAACTGTCATAATTGCCGCCAGCACAGCCGCTATGACCGTCATGCCTATCGCCATGTGCAGGATGGATGAAAAATGCCCGTGCTTGATGCCCTTACTTCTGCGCCGTGACGCAGAGCCACCTTTTCTTTTTGCGTATCTGCACCTCGTGAAAACCCGCCTGCTCCAGACATGCCTTTAATTCAACGTCCTTATAGATGGTCATGCCGCCGATGATCTGCGTCCACCTCTCGTCCTTGTCCGTATCGCCATTGCTCTCGTTGCAGATGAGAATTGTCCCGCCTGGCTTCAGCGTCCGCCAGACCTCACGGAAGCATCGGGGCAAATCAGGCCAAAAATAGACGGTCTCAAAGGCCGTGGCGGCATCGAAGTAGCTATCCTCAAACACCATATCCGCCACACTGCCTTGCAGAACGGCGCAACGCCCCTCCTGAATTGCAATTCGGTTGAGCTTTCTAGTCTTCTCCACGCTGACGGGCGAATAGTCGACGCCCTTGACGACGCCATGCGGGCATTTTTTCAGCAGCCGTTTTATGTTCGCCCCGCCGCCGCAGCCGCAATCCAGCACCTTGGCATTTGGCGCAAGTCGTAGAAATCGAAGTCCCCACCGCGCCACAGGGCTGTGGCCCAGGTTCATCATGGCAACCATAAGTTTTCCGCCGAGGCCCACGGGCTTGCGGGTGTTTTCAAAGAACGACATCTGCCCCCTCCGATTTTGTGCATTCCGCATAGGTCAACGGGAACGAGGCCTTCAACACCGCGCTTTTCTGCACCGCCCAGCCGTTTTGACGCAGGAAACGTAGGTATTCCTCGCTTGTCCACCTGCTGTGGAGGGGGAATCCCGCCATACTCATGAAAAAGGCTTTTGCCTTGCCGGAAACCGAGTTCTCCGCGTGGGTGAAGGTTGGCGCGATGAGCACGCCGTCGTCCTTCAGCACCCGCCTGATTTCTTGCAGGGCCTTTTCCGGATGCGGCACTATGTGAAGCGCGTTGGACGCAATCACCACTTCGAAGGACTTCTGTGCATAGGGCAGGTGGAACATATCTTGTACGGAAAAGTGCAGCTTTGCGGATTGAATGTCCCGTTTTGCTTCAAGGATCATCTTTGCAGAAGCGTCCGTAGCCTCGATGTGTGCCGCCGCATTCACGATGCTCTTTGCGATAAGCCCCGTGCCGGTGGCAACCTCCAGTACGGTTTTTGCTTTCACTACCGGCCGGATCAGCCCATACATCTTCTCATACGCCGCCCGGTCCTTTCGCATGAAACGGTCGTACCGACCGGCATTCTTGTCCCAGAAGCCCTTGCGTTCGTGCATGGCTATCGCCCCCAAACAGTTAGAGCCATCTAACTATAACACACGAATCATACAGTAAGATAAGGCTAACCTTTTTTCTTGGCTAAGATGCATCTCTTCGGTTTTTGCTTATAACAGCGCGAGTCAGATACTAGGCTGGAGCTGAAGAAGGAGCTTGGCGGACAGGTAGGTCGATACCGGTTCCCGGAACGGTGATCCAGCCAATTACACCAGGGCTCTAGTCATTGAGTGGGAATAGACAATTCCTTAGTTATGGGGGTAAAAATTTGATTCCCTTTAGGATAAACCCCCATGACTATATGAATTGACCTGCTGACTTTAATGAAGATTGGAGGGTAACGGCCAGGGGTGACGGCCCAGCGAGTGCTATTTTGCGAGCTATGCGCATTGAAAGCGACCTCTCGTGGTATAAACTACTTGCCGGAAGCTGCGGCTTTCAGAGTACGGCTTACGTGTACGTTTAACCTCCGTGGGCGATGGGGTGCCGCAAAGCGTAGAATATCGCCCACCTGTAGGGGCCCGCAGCGATGCGGGCCCCGCTTCGTATGAAGGGGGCGTAACCGATGAAGATTGTATCCATCCCCAGGACTTCTTCGTCCACGCCGAGGGCGACCGCGAGCTCATGCTTAAGCACAATCGTCCCTGCATCGTAGTGGTGAGGCTGCGTTTCCGCGGGAAGCGCAGGGACTTCGCCGTGCCGCTGCGTTCCAACATCGCCCCTAACGTGCCCAAAGACCAGTACTTTGCGTTGCCACCCCGCCCCACGACGCGCCCCAACTGCCGCCACGGCATCCACTACATCAAGATATTCCCCATAACCAGGCCTACCAGCGCCGCTTCAGGACCGAGGGCTCGGCCTACTACGAGACGCTCCAACGCATCATCGACGGCAGCACCAAGCGCATTGTCTCAGAGTGCCAGGCATACCTCGACCGCTACGAGCAGGAGGGAAGGCCTCGCTTTGCCGTCGACATCGACCGCATCGTGGTGCTGCTGGAGGGCGAGAAGTAGGGCACCTCGGCTCAGTCTCGAGCCATACAGAGTCGCTCCGCATTTTTGAACGCCGTGTGTGCGTCCCAAATACTTGAGAAACAAGCTGTGAAGTGCGGCGGCGCGCCCGTGCCCGTGCATAGCCGTCACCATCAGCGTCTACGCGGCGTCGGCTTCAAGTGGAACTGGCCCCACTGCTGTATATGGTTTGCCTTGCTGCACATGGCGATCAATGCCCACGATGCTTCTGCTTGCGCTTCAGCTTTCGCTGCTCGAAGCGCGCCTCCGCCTCATCCGCGCGACGCTGGCTTCTTGCGCGGGCTGACTCCCGTTTCATTGTCTCCCGCTGACTCGCGAGCACCTGCTGCGCCCTGGTGCCCATCGCCGGCTGCTTAAGGGCCTTCGACGCCTCGCGGGCGCGGCGCTTGGGGTTCCTCGCGGGCTTGCTCGCCTCGGCGGGATCGTCACCGAAGAACGCGAGCTCCGCCCATTTGCTTGTAACGAATCGCAGGATTTCCTCATCGGACGGTTCCGCGCCGAAGACGATGCGGGCGGCGCCGTATCTGCCGTCCTCGACATGCTCCGCCAGCCCGACCCAGAATTGGCCGTCGTGATATACGGTCAGGGTGGATGACACGCTGATCTGCATGGTTGGTTCCTCCTTTATGTAGATGACCATGCAGAGAAGGGACAACCAAGGAGGCAGGTTACTGATGCGGACTCCCGCACGCCCACGACTACCCGACGGGGACTGTGTTTTCATCTCTGGTGCCCGCATTGTAGCACGCGCGGATTTACGATGTTGATCGCCGGCGCCTAGGCGGAGATGAAGGCGGTTCGATCTAGGTCAAGCCGGTCGCTCGTTCATGAAGCGGCCGATTCCCTGAAAATAAAAGGCGCCCAGGAGGACACCTACAGGCTATCTTCGAAATACTTGGTTTGGGGCAGACGGAGGAAAAAATAGGGCAGAATCGCTCTCACGATCCCGCCCCGCAAACCCGAGGGTTTCTAACTGGCTCCATTATTCCGGGCTTCTCAGTTCTGTCATTGACCCAGGTATCACCCGTCTCCTATAGCGAGTGAATATAAAAATAGGGCAGAGTCGCTTGCGCAAGTCCGCCCCTAAAACCGTGAAGGTTTTGCTATCTGCAGGCTATTCTACCAACCCGAGCGATTCTGTCAACCTGCGAAGGAACTCGAGCGCGGAGCGAGCTGCGGCGTCGGGCCCCTTGTCGGGCAGCGCCTCGGTTTCTCCGTCGGCCCTGGCGAACATCTCGGCGAGCTCGGATGCGGCGCGCGAGCGCGAGGAGCCCTCGGGTACCAAGCCGGAGTGCGCCACGAGCACGGTCGCGACCTCCTGCATGGCCGTATTCCCCATCCACTTCCTCCTGGTCGCCTTGGGGATTCCCACGGCGGCGACCCTTCGGGAGACGCCACTGGACGCCGAGCCCCGGGCGGCGCCCCTCTCGGCGAAGCAGTTGATCAGGCACGAGCCGTGCGCGGCGCAGTTGCGGACGGACTTCACGCGCTTGAGGTCGTAGTGGGAGGCCTCGAAGCGCCTGTCGCCCCATCGCCTGGCGCAGAAGCGCACGAAGTCGATGAGGGTGCCGAACGAGGTGAGCTCAAGGAAGGCCCAGGCAGGCATGTCGCCGGAGTACTTCGCGTAGAGGCTCGAGCTGTAGGGGCTGCGGCCGCTCATCTTGAGCTCGCGCAGGCGGTACTCCCTGTTTGCAGTGGTAAGCGATGCCATGTAGTCGGCCACGATGGCGTAGCCATCCTCTCCACGGTCCTCCATCTCGCGAAGCAGTGTCACCTTCTGGAAGTGCTCGATGTCGAGCGTCATGCCGAGCAGGGCGTGGCGTAGCTCCTGGTCGAGCGCCGCGAGCAGGCGTAGCTGGCCGAAGTCGAGGTCTACGTAGCGGCCGTCGCGCGGGCCTCCCTCGTATTTCGAGAAGAGTTTGCGATAGGATGCGAGCTTGAAGAAGTTGCACTTGTCGCGCAGGTAGTCCTCGGCCTCTTCCTCGGAACACAGCTCGAAGGCTACGCCCTTCTGCTTGAGGTGCTCTATCTGCTGCTCGATCGTGAGGATCGGCTTCCTATCGTGGGGTTCGGCCATGCTCGTTCTCCTGTCATAAAAAGTATTGCCTATTTTACCAGCATGTTCTCGACATTCGGTGAAGGCCTCATCGTCGACTCATGGGCAAGCCGCCTGATACGACTCCCTTTCCCTGCCAGCAGCGCAGTCGCCTGACCTGCGGCTTTGGAATCGCGTTGGAAGCCGCCCTCGACCAATCATTTGCAGTTGTTGCGAGTGGCTTGTGCGTGATGCTGCGGTTGAGTTCCAGAAACGGGCGATTCCGCCCAATCGGGCATCCGAATCACGGCCGGAAGCTCCTTTGGGACAAAAACAAAAACTCAAAGCCCTGAGTTTGAAAAAAGTTTTTGAAGTTGTCCCAGCTTTTGTCCCCGAAGCCGACGAGACGCGACATCGCGTCATTCGGCGGCACGCGTTCCGTGTCGATGCCGAAAACTGGGTGCAACTGGAATGACGGGACGACAGAACCAAAGCCACCAGCGAAATAGTGGGAATAACAGCCCTCGAACCCTTTGGTTCGAGGGCTTTCTTTTTGCATCTCTACCTGGGAAAACGACCCAATTATTCCCGTGTGTCCCTACTGGGCGGTACAACGGAGTACTCGGCGGTACGGGAATAATTAGGCCCTGCGGGAATAATTCACAATTCGGGTCCCCCGAAGGCCGATTTCGAGCGGATGAAACTGACTTGAAACTGCGAGGCGGATTCAAGCCCTCTTCAATTGCATTCGCCCAGGTCAACAAATGGGAATAAAGAAATGCGAAAATCGGTTTCCGCAGTTTCAGTGACCCCGAATGCCGCCGAATAACGCCGTGTATTCTGAGCGTATTGCTTGCATTGTTGCATTATTTTCCACAATGCAAGCATGGAATAAATCGAAGTCATACGAGCCACCAACGACATCGCCTCTTCCCAAAGGGGGCTCTTCACATCTGTGCAGGCGAAGGTGCTCGGCGTCGAGCGGTACGCGCTCTCGAGGCGGGAAGGGCTCGGCAACATAGAGAGGCTCGCGAAGGGCGTCTACCGCATGGGCGGCTCGCCGAGCACGCGGGAGGAGGACGTCCTCGCGGCCTGACTGTCGATCGACCCGGGGAGGCGCCCCGTCGCCATGGGGGCGACGGCTGCATGGCTCTACGGCATCGGCGAGGTCAGCCCCTCGCCCTACGAGTTCTGCACGCCCGAGAGAAAGCAGACTAAGCGCCCGAACCTGATTCATCAGGAAGCGCCGCCTCGACCCGAAGGACGTGGCGATCGTCTCGGACATCCCGGCGACGAGGCCCTGGCTCACGGTGGTGGACCTGATAGACTCCGGGGAGGAACTGAGCCTGGTCGCGAACGTGCTCGCGGACGCGCTCGAAAGGGGCCTCGTCGAAGACGAGGGCGCGCTGAGGGAGAAAATCGACGCCGGGGGGTGTTCCTATAGTTTTGTCAACTGGGCAATGCTGTTTTCGAGATTGAATCGCGACATGCTAACGCCAGGCCT
>NZ_CAXTGI010000017.1:0-19479 GCF_964243765.1 Collinsella aerofaciens
GGAGAGGGCCTGACCCCATATCGTTGGGGCCAGGCCCGATTTTGCCTCTTGACAATGTCCTGCTCATATTAAAAGGAGGGGCCTCGTAAGGCCCCTCCTTAGGAAAGGGAATCGATTTATTCCACAGCCGCAGATTAATCCTAGCCGCTACTCCATCATGTCGAGGACGGAGGGGCGAAGCTCGCTCTCGGCAGCCTCGGGATCGGTCTCGCGCAGGCGGTTGATGTAGCGGTTGTACCACATCACGGCAAGGCCCAGGAAGATAACTACACCGCCAACGTTGTAGACCAGTGTCAGCCACAGAGGCTGATCGAGCGGGATGGTGCCGCAGATAAGCACGAAGCAGAAGACCACCAGTAGGAATGCAGCAATGGCCAGGCCAAAGGTACGCGAACCCATGCGGAAGCCACGGGGAGCAGCGTCGAAGTTCTTGCGCAGCATAAAGTAGGCAAGCAGGATCAGCAGCGGCGGGAGCAGAGCGGTGGCAGCCGTCATGTTGGTGACGATCATGAGCAGGTCGTCTAGGTTGCCGGAGCCCAGGGCCGGGATGATCAGGATGGGGACGACGATGGCAAACTGCAGCCAGGCAGCGCGGGCAGGAATGCCGTGCTCGTTGAGCTCGACGATCTTGCTACCAAAGACGCCCTTGGGGATCTCGGTGAAGAAGACCTTGATGGGAGCAGAGGTCCACATCATGAGGGAGCCCAGCGTGGCAGCGAGAAGGATCAGGCCAATGACGCGCGTGGACACTTCCATGGGAATGCCAAAGTGGGCAAAGACAGCGCCGAATACGTCGAAGATACCGGTGGAGATGGCAACGCCGCCCTCGGGAATGAACAGGTTGACCAGCAGCGAAGCGCCTGCATACAGAAGGCCGATGGTCAGGCCGGCGATAACGACGGTGCGCACGAAGGCCTTGACGCCACCCTTAAGGTCGTTAAGGAACACGCCGACAGACTCAGCGCCGCCAACGCCCTGGATGATCCAGGCAAGCGTACCGAAGAAGCCCCACATAGTTGCGAAGTTGGTCGTGTCGGGAGCCATGTTAGCGGGGGTAGGAGCCGTAGCGAACTCGACGCCGCCAAAGGCAGCAGCCAGGGACAGCAAGATGAACACGGCAGTCAGGCCGAGAGCCGCGGTCGAGCCGAAGGAGGAAATGGAGCCGATCCACTTAGCGCCCTTGGTCGAAACCCACGTGGCGATAGCAAAGACGACGATCTCGATAATGGTGATCCACAGCTGCGAGAGCTCGGCATTGGCACCAAAGAACACGTAGCTCGCGTAAATGATGACGTTAGGCAGGACGGACGCAAAGTAGAACAGGTTAACGAACCAGTAGCTAAACGCCGTCAGGAATGCCCAGCGGCCGCCCATCGAGGTCTTGACCCAGGCGTACACGCCCGACTCGGAGTCCTTGTTAAGGCCGACGAACTCGGCGGTAACCAGGGTATAGGGGACAAAGTACAAAAGCGTGGCGAAGAAGAACGACGGCGCAGCTGCCAAGCCGATGGCCGCGTTGTTGTTGATGATGTTCTTGATACCGAACACGGCGGCGACCGTCATGCCCAGCAGAGCGAACGAACCAATCGTTCCTCGTTTTTCAGAGCTCATAAGCCCTCCCAATCATCCGTTATATCTCATCTAAAACCGTCCGGACTGCAAGCGCAATCGTGGACGGCGCACCTGCTAAGGGGAATGGGGAAAAGGGAGTCAACAAAGCCATCCCCCTTAACGGCGCTAAGCAAACGCCCAAACGGACGAATACTACTTGTTGGGGAAGGAATAACCTTCAACCGTCACGTGCAGTACCACGACGCGGGAATCCGCGACATCGGCCACGACACGGTAGGCCTCGTCAATTTCGACGACGGCAACGCCGCCGGCGGGAATCGTCACGGTCTCCCCCATACCCTCAAAGCGCTCGCGATCGTCGATATCGCTGTAAGTGCGCGTGCAGGTAAGATCCGCCTTGGAAGCCACCTCGACGGTCAGGTCGCCGTCGAGCGGAGCGAGCACGGCATGGTAGCGACGGTGACCGACCAGATCGGCGGTAGCGGCCTCGCGGGCATAGACCCACCAGTACACCAACGAGTCGCCGATGGAGTAAGCCACGTCGTGCTGCAGGTCGGCAACGCCATCGAGCGCCTGACCGGTGCGCATCCACTTCTTGACGGACTTCATCTGAGCGTCGAAATCGGCGCGCGAGTTAAAGACATGCATGACTTATGCCTCCTTAATGGGTGCCAGCGCCTGAGCCAGATCGGCAGACGTCAGCGGTCGCAGGGACACCTCAAAGCTGAAGCTCTCAAAACGGGTGCGGTAGGAATCGAGCACCTCGGAACCCCAAGAGTTCGAACCAAGGCCGAGCAGCTGGTCGTTGATATTGACCGTAACCGTGTCGCCCTTGACAAGGTCGTAGACGTGCTTGGCGTTATCGATGGCCTCGCAGCTATAGGGCCATGCCGAGAACGAGAACGGGTTGGAAGCGGCGTCGCTCGGACGCGTCACGACCAGACCGTCACCGTGGCTAGAGCGCAGGGCGACCCAACGGGTGCCCTCGCGGTTAGCGCAATCCTGAGGCATAACGTAGGGCGTGAACATGTCGTCGACCGTAGTGCGGTAATGACCGACCGGGTTGGCGCGCAGCGAGTCCGGATAGTTCTCGCCCGGGCCGTGGCCATACCACTCGACGGCACGATCGCAACCGGGGACCTCGAAGGAGATGCCGATGCGCGGGATGATATCCGAGTAATCGCCGTAGGGCTCGCCGGAAACCTTGAGGTCGACGCGACCGCTCGGAAGCACGGTGTAGACGAGCTCGACGCGCATGCCGAACGCGCGGACGGGAGGAGCGATACGCTGGCTCACGGTAACGACGATCGCATTGCCATCCTGCTTCCAAGAAACCTTGCGGGTAGACGTCTGCATCACATCGATGAAGTTGTCCTTCCACAGTGAGTCATACTCCTGGGCATGGTTATCGACGAGCGGATGCCAAAAACCAACCTGGGGACCAAAGGCCATTACGTCGCGGCCGGATGCCTTCCACTCGCTCACGGTACCGTTGACTTTGCTGAAGGTCAGCTCGCCGTTGAGGGAGTGGATGCGGATCTCCTGCTCGGTCTCCTCAACCGTAAGCTCAGGACGAGCGGGGGGCACGATGGCCGGCGCCGGATGGTTTGCGATGGCAAACTGGCTTGCGCCCAGCTGGAACATCGGCTCGCACCAGACGTGAGCGGCCATGGTGTAGGCGCGCACGGTCAGCAGGGTCTCGCCCACTGCGGCCTCGCGAATCACCAGCGGCAGCTGGACGGACTCGCCGGGGGCAACCGCGCCGGGCATGAGCGTCTTGCGGCAGGCCACGTCGCCGTCCACCAGGGTCTCGGCCGACAGGCAGACATCCTCGAGGGTGGTGAACCAACGCTTGTTGGTGACGGTCAGCTCGCCTGCCTCGGCGTCATAAGCCATGCGGACCGGGCAGATGACCTGGCCGTACTCGGTAAGGCCCGGGCTCGGCTGCTGCCAGGGGAACACCATGCCATCGATGCAGAAGTTGCTGTTGTTGGGGTAATCGCCGTTGTCGCCACCATACATATCGTAGGCAACGCCGTCCTCGGTCACAGCAGCCAAACCGTGGTCGCACCATTCCCAGATAAACTGGCCTTGGATGCAATCCCAGCGATCGAAGACCTCCTGGTACTCGGACAGGCCTCCGGGACCGTTGCCCATGGAGTGACCGTACTCGCAGTTGATGCGCGGCTTGGGGAACGGATGCTCACCAAAGTCGTTCATCTGCGAAACACGGGAGTACATCGTGGAAATGACGTCGACGGTATCGGCGTTGCGGTCCTCCTCGTAATGGACCGGACGATCATCGAGCTCGTGAGCCTTGGCGTACATCGCGCGGATGTTGCAGCCATAGCCGCTCTCGTTGCCCATCGACCACATAATGATGCAGGCATGGTTGCGTTCCTGCATCACCAGGCGCTCAATGCGGTCGACGTAGGCCGGCTCCCATGCCGGGTCGTCGGTGACCAGGGCGATATTGCCGATATTCTCGAAGCCGTGGCTCTCCATATCGGTCTCGGCGACCAGCATGATGCCATACTCATCACACAGCTCGTAGAAGCGCGGGTCATTGGCATAGTGAGAGGTGCGCACCGCGTTGATGTTGTGCCGCTTCATGAGCTCCAGGTCGCGGCGCATGCGATCGAGGCCCACGGCGCGACCCTTGTGATCGTCGTGATCGTGGCGGTTGACGCCATGCATCTTAAAGTAGGTGCCGTTGAGGTAGATATGATTGCCCTCGACCGTCACCTCGGCAAGTCCCTGGTGATGCGGAACGTACTCGCTGACCTCGTCGCCGTCGTAGACCTCAAACGTAAGGTCATAGAGGAAGGGGTCCTCGGGGTTCCAGAAGTGGGCATCGGCAACGCTGCACTCGGCATGGCCATCGACGCACTCGCCCGTAGCGACCACGTTCTCGCCATCGCTGAGCGTAAACACGACGCGGGAAGCGCCCTCGGCCACCGTATCGAGCGTGATCAGAGCGGCATCGCCCTCGCGGTGCGTGCGGAACCTAAAGTCGACCAGGTGCGCGGCGGGACGCTGCATAAGGTACACATCGCGGAAGATGCCCGAGGCCCACCACATGTCCTGATCCTCGATATAGCTGCCATCGCTGTACTGCAGGACCTTGACCGCAAACAGGTTGTCGCCCTCGACGAGCGCGTCGGTCACGTCGAACTCGGCAGACAGGCGCGAGCCCTTGGTCATGCCGATAAACTGACCGTTGACGTACAGCTCACCATAGCTCTCGATGCCGTCAAAGCGAATGATCTCGCGAGCGCCGGCAGGCACGGCGGGAAGGTTGACGATGCGCTGGTAGACGCCCGTGGGGTCGTCGGAGGGAACGAACGGCTGATCCACCGGGAACGGGAAACCCTCGTCGGTATAGGCAAGATTGCCATAGCCATCCACCTGCCACAGGTGCGGAACCTCCACGTGATCCCACTCGGGCTCGTACGTAGAGAGCTCCTCGTTGGAAACGGCAGCAGGCCCCTCAAAGAGGCGGAACTGCCACGAGCCAGACAGCTGGACAAACCCGCGCGACAGCTCGCGGCTGTACGTAGCGGCGAGATCGGCGGTCTCGTAACCCATAAAGTACGCATGGGGTGCCAGGCGGTTCCTGTGGGTGAGCGCTTGGTTTTCCCAATCGTTAATGGCGTCCATGGTGATGCTCCTTCGTCATCGTAGTGATTCTTGTGCAACCGGTTGTCCTTATCTTACGGGCGATGCAAAAAATTGTGCAACCGGTTGTCCGCTGAACGGTCGATTTGGTCGGATTAACGGTGCAACCGGTTGTACAGCTGCAACACTTATGTCACCCTGAGTATCGAAACTCAACACAAAACATCGTTCTTAAGCTCGTAGGCAACCGCCGCGCCCGCTGATATCTCACCCACACGAGACGTATTCGATTGCGGCTTGGTTGCAAAACGACACCTGTCACCGGATATCATGAACGCTGTTCAGGTGCACTATAGTAAGCTGTATCCGCACCAGCCCGTATCAGTGACAACATCGACCGCATTTTCCAGGAGACGCCATGACCCAACCAGTTCGCACCGCACCTACGCTTGCCGAGGTTGCCGCAGCTGCCGGCGTGTCGCGCTCCACGGCATCGCGCGCCCTCAACGATTCGCCCCGCATTAGCGAGGAAACCAAAAAGCGCGTCCGTGCGGCGGCCAAGAAAGTCAATTTTGTCCCCAACGCTCGTGGCCGAGCGCTCGCTGTCGGGCGCACGGAAATCATCGCCGTGCTCGTGACCGAGCCCCTGAGTGAACTCTTCAGCGACCCCACCTATAGCGAGTTTTTGAGCGGCATTACCGAGGAACTGTCGGAGTCATCCTATCTGCCCGTTATCTTGCAGGCGTCTTCTACGCATGAGCGCAACCGCGCACGCGAGCACTTTGAGCGCCGCTCGTTCGACGCCGTGATCGACGTCTCCCCCTACAAGGGCAGCGAGCTGCTCGAGGTGCTGCGCGAGCTGGGCGTACCCACCGTGTTGTGCGGCCAGCTCGAGGGCCACCCCTATCGCGACGTGTTCTCGACAGTCTACTCTGACGACGAAGAGGGCGGACGCTTTGCAGCGCTCGCTATGAAAGAGCGCGGGCGCAAAGATATCGTCGCCGTGTTGGGACCGCAAGACAACCCCGCTGTTGTCGACCGCCTGCGCGGCTACCGCACCGTCCTGGGCGAAGACCTCCCAGGCGCAAACGTTATCTATACCGGCTGGAACAGCGGAGACGGCTATCAGGCCATGCACCAGATCCTCGCGCGCGAGATTGCTTTCGATGGCGTGCTCTGCGGATCGGACCGTATCGCGGCTGGCGTCATCACCGCACTCAACGAGGCAGGCCTATCTGTTCCGGCGGACGTTTCCGTCGTCGGCTTCGACGATCACGAGATTGCGGCGCGCTGCGTCCCCGCGCTCACGACCGTCCGCCAGCCCCTGCGCGAAGAAGGCCACATGGCCGCCAACATTGCGCTCGACATGATCAAGGGCGCCGAGCCCACCACCTCCGTGATGCACATGCAGCTAATCCAGAGAGACTCGCTATAAGAAACTGGGACAGGCTTTCCGCCAGACAGTTGTTGCGGAAAGCCTGCCCCGTTTTGAGTGCTCATTCTGGGGCACAGTTTCCGTTAGACCGCTCAACCGGAAACTGTGCCCCATTATTTTGCCGAATTCTGGGTCGCGCTTTCCCAGAGGATTCCCTTTGGGAAAGCGCGACCCGTTCTGGACACAGATTCCGGGTCGCAGTTTCCGCGACGTCCGGTCACCCCATGCCCTCACAATCTCGGCGTATAAAAAACGAGGGAAGGCACGCGTCCTTCCCTCGTTGCAAGCAATTTGTGGCCGCTCGCCTACATCAAGCGCAGGCTGACGTCCTTGAGCTGGGCGCCGCTAACGGCACTCGGGGCGCCCGACATGAGGTCGGAGCCGCTGGCCGTCTTGGGGAACGCCATGACGTCGCGGATGGAGTCGGAACCGGTGAGCAGCATGCACACGCGGTCCAGGCCCAGAGCAAAACCGCCCATCGGGGGCGCACCAAACTTGAGCGCCTCCATGAGGAAGCCAAACTGAGACTCGGCACGCTCCTCGGTAAAGCCCAGGAGCTTGAGCATGGACATCTGCATCTCGGCGTTGTGGATACGCATACCGCCGCCGCCGGCCTCAAAGCCGTCCATGACAAAGTCGTAGGTGCACGAACCGGCTGCCAGCGGGTCGGCCTCGATCTTGGCGATGTCGGTCTCGGTCGGCAGGGTGAAGGGCTGGTGCTCGGCAGCGTAGGCCTTGCGGTCCTCATCCCAGTGGAACAGCGGGAAGTTGACGACCCACAGGAAGTCGTGGCCCTCGCGCTTGATCTCGAGCGCGTTGGCCATGTGGGAACGCATGCCGCCCAGGATCTCGTCGGAGAGCAGGCGCGGGCCGGCGGCGAACATCACAAGGTCGCCGGGCTCGACGTCCATGCGCTCGCGCAGAGCGGCCATCTCCTCGTCCGAGAAGAACTTGACGATGGGGCTGTTGATGGAGCCGTCCTCGCGGAAGGCGATCCAGGCCAGGCCCTTGGCGCCAAACGTGGAGGCCACGCCGGCGAGCTTATCGATCTTGGCACGTGCCCAGGCACCGGCGCCCTTGGCGTTGATAGCCTTGACGACAGAGCCCTCCTCGTTTGCGGCAGTCGCAAAGACCTTGAACTTGGAGTTGGCGAAGATGTCGGTCAGGTCGACCAAGTGCATGCCATAGCGGGTATCGGGCTTGTCGGAGCCATAGGTGTCCATGGCCTCCCAGTAGTTCATGCGACGCAGCGGCGTGGGCATCTCGACACCCATGCGGCCGAAGGCATCGGCCAGGACCTCTTCGAGCGCGTTCATGACGTCATTCTGGTCCACGAAGGACATCTCGATATCGACCTGGGTGAACTCGGGCTGACGGTCGGCACGCAAGTCCTCGTCGCGGAAGCACTTGGCAACCTGGTAGTAGCGCTCGACGCCACCGACCATAAGCAGCTGCTTCAGGAGCTGCGGGGACTGCGGCAGGGCATAGAAGTTGCCCGGCTGGATGCGGCTGGGGACGATGAAGTCGCGGGCGCCCTCGGGCGTAGACTTGAACAGGGAGGGCGTCTCGACCTCCATGAACTCACGGTTGTGCAGCGCCTCGCGAATGGCAAAGGTAAAGTCGGAGCGCAGCTTGAGGTTGGCCATCATCTCGGGACGACGAAGGTCCAGATAGCGATAGCGCAGGCGGGTGTCCTCGCTGGTCTCGATGCCGTCCTCGATTTGGAACGGTGGGGTGACGGACGTGTTGAGCACCTCGGCGTGGTCGGTCAGGACCTCGATCTCGCCGGTCGCGAGCTTGGTGTTGGTGGTCTCCTCGCCACGGGCGCGCACGACGCCGTGAATCTTGATGGGCCACTCGGGACGCATGGTCTCGGCGATCTTAAAGGCATCGCCGTCGGAGTGCTCGGGGTCGAAGGTGAGCTGCGTGATGCCCTCGCGGTCGCGAAGGTCGCAGAAGATAAGGCCGCCGTGGTCGCGGCGACGGCTCACCCAACCGGTGAGGGTGACCTCTTCGCCCACGTTCTCGAAGCGAAGCTCGCCGCAGGTACGGGTGTGCATGGAATGCTCATCGATGGGACGGGTCTGGCTCATACCAGTGATCCTCCTTTATGGATCTGTGCCGCCCCGTGTCGTTCCGGGCGGCGTCGTACAGATTTGCCCAGCCTGCGTAAACCGCGCAGCCAGACATGGCGTTCTATCTTATCGCACTCGCGTCGATGTGCCGCGAAAAAGTGGCTCCTGCCCAAAGACTTGACGGAGACGAAACAATTGACGCGCCGCGGCACCCGCCCGCGCTCGTCACGTGCGACAATATGCCCCAATAAAACAGCACTCGGAAAGGCCCGCCATGACTGCACGCCTCATCGTTATGGATATCGACTCCACGCTCATCAACCAGGAGGTCATCGACCTGTTGGGCGAAGAGGCCGGCGTGGGCGAGCAGGTAGCGCAAATTACCGAGCGTGCGATGCGCGGCGAGCTCGACTTTAAGCAGGCACTCGAGGAGCGCGTTGGGTTGCTTGCCGGCTTGGACGAAAGCGTGTTCGAGCGCACCTTTGAGCGTGTGACGTTTACTCCCGGTGCGCTGGAGCTTGTGCGCTCGGCGCACAGCAAGGGCTGGAAGGTCGGCGTGGTAAGCGGCGGCTTCCACGAGGTCGCCGATAAGATCGTGGCCGCTGCGGGCATCGATTTTTGCCTGGCCAACCGCCTGGAAGTCGTCGACGGCAAGCTCACGGGTAAGCTGGCGGCAGAGATCGTGACCAAGGAGTCCAAGCTCATCAAGCTGCTGGATTGGGCAGTCGAGTGCGGTGTCGACATGGCTCATACCGTCGCGATCGGCGATGGCGCCAACGACATCCCCATGATCCAGGCCGCGGGCACGGGCATCGCGTTTTGCGCCAAGCCCAAGACGCGCGAAGCCGCCCCGTTTGCTATCGACGAACGCAACCTGATGCTCGCCATGGACATCATCCTGCGCGACTAGTCGATCCATCTAACAACAGAATTAAATCCTTTATGTCTAGTTTCCGAACAATTTTGTTCTAATGTTCGGAAACTACCTTTTGAGTGCTAGACTTTGCGCCGTCGAAGGGAACATATATGGATAAGCGAGATCTTGAGCAATTGCTGAGCGATGTTGCCGGCGGAACAGTCACACCGGCCGCCGCCCTCACGCGCATCCAGACAGCGCCGACCGCCGATCTGGGCTTTGCGCAACTCGATCTTTCGCGCGGGGTACGCCAGGGGGCCGGCGAGGTTGTCTACGGCGCCGGTAAAACCGCCGAGCAAATTGCCGCCATTATCAAAGCATTACTCGATGCCGGCCAGGAGCGCATCCTGGTCACACGCTTGGATGCCGAGAAGGCAACCCGTACCTCGGAGCTCCTCGACAACGGCATCGACCTGGGATATATCCCGGACGCACAGCTCGCCCTCGTGGGCGGCAAGCCCTCCCCCACCGGCAACGGACGCATTGTCGTCGCCTGCGCCGGCACGAGCGACTTACCCGTCGCCGAAGAAGCCGCGTTGACGGCCGAATTCTATGGCAACGAGGTCGACCGCCTCTACGACGTAGGTGTCGCCGGCCTGCACCGCCTGCTCGCGCATGCCGAGGAACTTGCTCAGGCGCAGGTGGTCATCGCCATCGCCGGCATGGAGGGCGCCCTGGCGAGCGTTATCGGCGGTCTGGTGAGCTGCCCGGTCATCGCCGTTCCCACCAGCGTGGGCTACGGCGCAAATTTTGGAGGCGTAGCCGCGCTGCTCGCCATGCTCAACTCCTGCGCCAGCGGCGTTTCGGTCGTCAATATCGACAACGGCTTTGGTGCCGCCTACCAGGCAAGTCTTATCAATCATCTGAGCGCCGGCACATCCTGCGCCCGTTAAGGAGCATTCCATGTCCAACCATCAGCACGCGCTTATCATCGACGGCACTTCGGGCATCAGCGGCGATATGACCGTCGCGGCCCTGCTCGACCTGGGCGCCAGCGAGGAGCACCTGCGCGAACAGCTTGCCACGCTGCCGGTCGACGGCTTTACGATCGCCGTCACGCGCGCAAACAAGCATGGCATCGACGCCTGCGATTTCGACGTCCAGCTTGCAGCGGAACTCGAGAACCACGATCACGATATGGCCTGGCTCTACGGCAACGAAGCAGCTGCCGAGCACACACATGAGCATGAGCACCACCATCATGATCATGGCGAGCACGAACACGTGCACTGCCACGAGCATGACCATGAGGGCCACGGTCATGGCCACGAGGGTCACCATCACGCCCACCACCATCACCACCGTTCTTTGGCGGACGTCACCGCCATCATCGATGGCTCGCAGCTAAGCGATGGCGCCAAGCGTCGCGCGCTCGCCATCTTTACCGCGCTCGCCGCCGCCGAGGCCAAGGCCCACGGCAAAACGCCCGAGACCGTCATGTTCCACGAGGTGGGCGCCGTCGACTCCATCGTTGACGTCTGCTCTGTCGCCATCTGCCTCGACGACCTGGGCGTTGAGGATATTGTGGTCGAATCGCTCTCCGAGGGGCACGGCACCATTCGTTGTGCCCACGGCCTCATGCCCATTCCCGTGCCCGCCGTCGTCAACCTGTGCCAGGCGGGCAATATCGCTCTCACGCCCGCCCCGGTCACCGGCGAGCTCGTGACGCCCACGGGCGCCGCCATCGTCGCCGCACTGCGCACGTCCGAGCACCTGCCCTCTCCCTACCGCATCGAGGCCGTCGGCTACGGTGCCGGCAAGCGCCCCTACGAGGGCTGCTCCGGCACACTCCGCTGCCTGCTCGTTCACGCGGACGAATAGCCATGGATGCCCGCAAGGCAAAAAGCCGCGCCGCCATCGTTTCGGCTTTCTCCGAGCTCCTGCGCGAGGAGGACTACAGCAAGATCACCGTTGGCGACATCATCGTGCGCGCTCACGTAGGCCGCGCGACATTCTACGGTCTCTTTAAGAGCAAAGACGACCTACTGTCCGAGCTCGTGTGCGATATCTGCACCCATGCCCTCGACGATGATGGCACACCGCTCGATGACCCACTCGTACAGGTCGAGCATATCCTCAACAACCTCTGGGAACGCCGCCAGGGCGTACGAGCCCTCGTAGCCGGCGCCGGCTCACGCGTCTTCGCCGACTGCTTACGCAAGACCATCATGTCACGAGCAGCCGAAACCGTCCCCACCGACCCAAACGGCCCCGCCGCCACCATGGACCGAAGCTTCCTACTACACCACATAGCCTCAAGCTTCGTAGGAATGGTCCAATGGTGGGCCTGGCACAACTTCCAAGCAGATAAGACCGAAGTAGCCAAAGACTATCTATCAGCCATAAAGCCCCTCTTCAACTAAGTAAGAAGCTCATCCCAAAGCACCGCCCCACCCCAAGGCGCCACGCATCCCAAAGTGTCACTCGCGCCTCAACGCCGCCAACAGCAACAAGCCCCTCCCATCCAAATTCAGATTTATATGTTGGGTTGCTTGCTCGAGCGCAGCAAAGATCCCGCAGCTGGCCGCATGGGGTAACTTCCCAGCGCATTCCGCAGGACGAAAGAGCCCCCGCCGCACGAAGCGCGCAGCGGGGGCTCTTTCATGTCCGAGGACGCGCTGGGAAGTTACCCCATGCGGCCAGCGGACAACTATGTAGCCTCAGACTAGAACATGCCCAAGAAGCCATGCACAAACAGCGCGGCCAGAGCGGCGCCGACAAACGGAGCGATGCCAGGAACAAGCAGGCCGTACTTCCAGTTGTTGTCAGCCTTGTTCTTGATCGGCAGCACCTGATAAGCCATGCGAGGACCAAGGTCACGAGCCTGGTTCATGGCGAAGCCGGTGATGCCGCCCATGCCCATGCCAACAGCCCAAACGATCAGGCCGACGCAGATTGCGAGCATCAGAACGTTCTCGCCGGCACGGCTAGCGGCAGCAAGGATGGCGCTGATAAACACGAAGGTGCAGATAGCCTCGCAGAAGAAGTTGCGGGCATAGTTGGTACCCTCGGTGGTGGGGTTGGTCGAGAAGATGTTGCGCTGGGCAATGGGGTCGACGACGCCCTCGGAAGCCTTGAACTCATCGGCATACATAAACCAAGCGATCACGGCTCCCACAAAGCCGCCGAGCATATCGGCAAGCATGAAGGGGATGCAGCTGCCCCACGGCACCAGGCCAACGATGCACTGGGCAAGCACCATGGCGGGGTTCATGCACACGGCGCCACCAAAGACAAACAGGCAGACCGAGATGCCAAAAGACCAGGTGGTGATGGCAAACATGTGGCCGGAGCCCTGATACTTGGTACCCTTGAGCACAGTATCGCAGTGCACGCCCACGCCAAAGACGATCATGAGGGCCGTAGCGCCGAATTCGCAGAGGAGTTTGGTAAGCATAAAACCTTATCTTTCTTGTCGGTTATAAACGATTCGTTTAAGCCACGCGCTAGTGCTGCGCAACGACAACGCCCAGGCCATCGGGAATGACAGCCACCTTGGCATCGGCGCCCTTCATCTCAAAGGCAAGCTTGAGCGCCTCCTCGATGGTATTGACCGGCGTCATGTGCATATCCTTGAGCATCTGGTGATCGCACAGGTCGGTAACCATGATCACAGGGTGATGTGCCAGGATGCGGGCGAAAATCTGGCTCGTCCACTGGTCGGGCAGGGTCTCGTCCTTGGGACGATCGATGCAGGCGCGCTCAAACTCCGCCGGATCGTTGTCAGCGATGTTGTGATAGAAGCCCTCGCCGCCGTGACCGTCGGCACAACCGGCGACGTCGATGATCACACCGCCCTCGGGAAGCGTGGCCTCGGCAGCGCACATGCCCTTCACGGCCTGGTAGATGTTCTGATCGAGCGGGTAGCCACCGTTGGTGGTGATGGCAATCTCGCACTCGACGGGCTCAACACCGGCAAGGCTCTTCACGAACTCGCAGCCAGCCTCGTGTGCCTTGTGGATGTCACCGGCAAAGGAGCCAATGACCTCGTGCTTGCCGTTAAGCACTACGTTGAGCACGAAGGCGAGATGCGCCATCTCGGCAGCGGCGAACATGTCCTCGCTCACGTGGTTGTGGCACAGGTTGCCGGCACGCGAATGGGAGTCGTTCACAAACTGACCGTTGTGGTTGTACATGATGGTCTTGTAGCTGGCGATGCCAGGCAGGACAGACTTGCGGCTGCCAGAGAAACCGGCAAAGAAGTGCGGCTCAATAAAGCCCTCGGCGAGCAGCAGGTCGCAGTCGGCAGCGATTTTGTTGATGATGCACTCGCCACCAGAAGGCAGGGTGCCGATCTTTTTCATCATGCTGTCGTCGGTCGCGACATGTATGACGATCTCCTCGTTCGCAACAATCTCCTCGCCGTACTTGTTGACGAGCTCTTCGTGCGTCGACGGACGGTGCATGCCAGTTGCAACCAGAATACGAACGCGCGCCTCGGGCGCAGCGGCATGAATGTGATGCAGCAGAATGGGCATCGTCACACGCGAAGGAACGGGACGCGTATGGTCGGAGCTAATGATGACGATATCCTTCTTGCCAGCACAAAGCTCCTCGAGCGAAGGCGAGCCGTAAGGGTTGGCAAGCGACTCCTCCACCAGCTCTTCCTGCGATTTCGTGGTCTTAAACTCGTTTTGATGACCTTCCATCACACCCGCGTAGTTCTTATCCTCGAGTTCCAGATGCAACGTCTTGTGGTCAAACGGCAGTTCACATTCAAACAATGACGAGCGCCCTCTTCCTTTCAACTGACACACTAGATAAACCGTTGGAAGGATACGCCGCTCACCGAAAAACACCACCGTCTACCGACTCATTAACACAACGTTCATATTTGACCCACAACAAAACGGCCGCGATCCCAAACGAGACCGCAGCCGCTACAGTCGTAAGGCGCGAAGCGCACTTAATTCTCATCAGCCCCAATCCCCGAAGACCGAGGACAAAAGGGCCCGATGGGTCTCCCTCTGAATGCATTCCGCAGCACGAAGCCTTTTCCAAACGCGCGAAGCGCGCCATTATTCCCCCAGCCAGTAATCCGCCGAAGACCGGACATCGCAGGGGCCGCCGTATGTTTACTTTCCGGCGCACTCCGCAGGACGCAAGAAGCCCTCGCCGCACTCCACATTAGGCGCGAAGCGCACTTTTATCCCTTCAGCCCCAATCCCTGAAGACCGAGGACGAAGGGACCCGATGGGTTTCCCTCTGAATGCATTCCGCAGCACGAAGCCCCCTTATCCGCAGCTCCGAAGGAGCAGGATAAGGGGGCCTCAAGTGCGAGGACGCATTCAGAGGGAAACCCATCGGGTCCCGGTGAGAGCCGCAGGGCTATCGATTACCCCGTGTTTTGCAATCCAGCCGAGACGCCGGTCACAGTCGAAAGAATCAGGCTCATGTACTCGGCCTTCTTCTCCTCGGCCATCTCGTCCTGGTTCATACGCACCTCGCGAAGGGCGCGGACCTGGGCGATGGACAGGGCGTCAACGTAGGGGTTGCGCACGCGGACAGCGCAGCCAAGCACGCGGCGGCGCTGCAGCGGCCACTCGTCACCGACGATGGCAAGGACCCACTTACGGGTGAGCTGCATCTCGGTGAAGACCTTCTCGGACAGATCCTGGCGATCGCCCAGGTGCAGGTACATCTTGGCGATGCGCTGATCGGTCTTAGCGATCGACATCTCGATGTTGTCGATGAACGTGCGGAAGAACGGCCACTCCTGGTAGGCAGCCTTAAGCTGGTCCAGATCGCCAAACTGCTCGCAGGCGGTACCCAGGCCGTACCAAGCGGCAAGATTAATGCGCGCCTGGCTCCAGCTGAAGATCCACGGAATGGTGCGCAGGTCGTCGAGCGACTTGGCACCCAGACCGCGCTTGGCCGGGCGCGAGCCGATCGGCAGCAGACCGACCTCGGTCAGCGGCGTCACGGTCGAGAACCACGGTGTAAAGTCCTCGGTGTTCAGCAGGTCCAGATAGCGCTCGTGGCTTGCGGCGTTGAGCTTCTCGGCCATGCCCCAGAACTTCTGCGTGGTCTCGGTGTTGGTCTTCTCGACACTCGGAGCCGACTGCAAAAGCGTTGCAGCGGCGACGGACTCAACATGGCGCTGAGCTAGCGTGCGGTTGCCGTAACGGGCAAAGATGACCTCGCCCTGCTCGGTAAGCTTAAAGAAGCAGTTGACCGAACCCTTGGGCTGCGCCAGCACGGCCTTGTTGGCCGGACCGCCGCCACGGCCCACGGCACCGCCGCGACCGTGCATGAGCACAAGGTCGATATCGTTCTTCTCGGCCCACTTGGCAATGCGCTCCTGCGCGGAGTGCAGCGCGAGCATGGCCGTGGTAGGACCGGCATCCTTGGAGGAGTCGGAATAGCCCAGCATGACCTCCATGCGGCGGTTGGTCTGGGCAAGGCGCTTTTGCACCACGGGCAGCGTGAGCATCTGGTCGAGCACGTCGACGCAGCCCTCGAGGTCCTCGAGCTGCTCGAACAGCGGGATCACGTCGAGCTCGGGGACATCCTCTTCGTGTGCAAAGGACAGGTGGGCCAGCTCAAAGACGTCGGCCACATGCTGGGCGCTCTTGGTGAACGAGATGATGTAGCGGTGCGCCATCTTCTTGCCGTAGCGCTTTTGGATGGAACCGATGGCACGGAAGGTGTCGATAACCTCGCGCGTCATGGGCTGCAGGTCGCCATGGATACCGTTCTCGTGGATATCCTTGAGGGCGCGGGCGTGCACCACGGAGTGCTGACGGAACTCCATCTCGACCATGTGGAAGCCGAAGGACTCGACCTGCCAGATGATGGTCTGGACCGGGCCGTAGGCGGCACGGACGGCACCGCAGGCGGCCAGGGAGCGCTGGACGACGCGCAGGTCATCCAGGAACTCATCGGCGCTGTGGTACATGGTATCGGTGATGCGACGGACGGTGGCGTTCAGACGGTCGGCCATGACGAGCATAACGGCGCGATGCGGCTCGTGCTCGGAGATCAGTTCAGCACGTGCGGTGTACTGAGTGCTCATCTCGACCTGATGGTTCCACAGGTTGATGAGTTCAGCAGACGGCTTGCTGTAGGTGGCCTCAAGCGTCAGGTTGCGGCCGATGCGGCGGCACTTGTCCTCGAGCTTGAGCACCATATGGGTGAAGTACTTGGCAGCAACCTCGCGGCTCACCTTGGCGGTGACGTTGGGGTTGCCGTCGCGGTCGGAACCGATCCAGCTGCCGGGGTGGAAGAACGCCGGGCACAGCGGCGGCACGGTGCCGGCCTTGTCGCCCAGCACCCAGTCATCAAAACGACGATAGATAACGGGAATGACGTCGAACAGCGTGTTATCGAAGATGTCGATGATGGTATCGGCTTCCTCGACGGGCGTGGGCTTCTTGAGCGCGATGGGGCTCGTACGCACCAGGGCGTCGATCTCCTGCAGCATATGGCGCTCGTTCTCCACCAGGTCGGAGCCGCCCAGGCGCGGACGCTCCTCCAGCAGGTTGGAGATACGGCGAATCTTGCCCTCGACGGCCTTACGACGGGCCTCGGTGGGATGTGCGGTAAAGACAGGGTGGAACTCGAGCTTGTCGAGCAGCTCGTTAGCGCCCTCGACACCCATCTCGTTTACCAACTGGTGATAGGCGACGGTGAGTTCGTTGGCGGGATCGACCTCGGTATCGGTCGACGCACCTGCCTCGCGCTCGCGCAGCTGCGCCACGCGGTAGTTCTCCTCCGACAGGTTTGCCAGATGGAAGAAGCTCGTAAAGGCGCGGACGATAACCTGCTGCTTATCGAGCGGCAGACTGTCGATCAGATCAACGACCTCGCGAAACGCCACGGCGGTGGGCTCGTCGGCAGTGGGCACGCCCTGCTCGTCGACGGACTCGTCGGCAGCACGGGTGCCGGGGTTTCCGGCATTGGCCACAATCTCGGCTGTCAAAATCTTGTCGAACAGGTCCGCGATCTCGGGATCATACTCGCTAAGCACACGGCGCTCCAGGCGCAAGAACAGCGCCAGATTGTCGCGCAGCTCCTCGGGGATCTCGATCTCGGCGAGACGCTCCTTGGATTCGGCATTCGAGCCGATTCGGTTAACGAGGCGGTTGACCACGGCAGCGACGCGCGCCGCGGCTTCGGGTACAGACTGGTTGCTTAGGTTCTCAGCCACGTTTCCTCCCATTCCTCCTTCTATGCACGTAACATGCGGTATTCATTATAGGCACTCGGCAAAAACTTTCGGCGCTGATTGCGCTTTACCACACAAAAGTATTTTCTGCATTGCAAGAGTTTTTGCCCTAAATGGTCGTATTTCTCGGTGGGCGGCATACGTAAACGGGGGCATTCCGCATAAAAGCGAAACACCCCCGTAACAATCGCTCTCAATGAGCTGAGCGCTTTAGTGAGTCCACAGCTCAAAAATCATGCGCTACAGGCGCTCACGAACCGCCTCGACCACGTTGGCCAGATCGACGAGGGCCTCGTCATGGCTCTCCATGTCGCGCACCTTGACCTTGCCGGCGGCAAGCTCGTCGCCGCCCAAGACCAAAATGAGCTTAGCGCCCACCTTGTCGGCCTGCTTAAACTGAGCCTTAAGCGAACGACCCTGATAGTCTGCCTCGGTCACGATACCTGCGGCGCGAAGCTCCTGCGTAATGGCAAAGACGTTCTGGCGCAACTCCTTGCCGGCGTTGGCGACGTAGACACACGGGGTCTCATCGGCGCCCAGGTCGCTGCCAAAGGCCTGCAGGGCCAGCAGGGCGCGCTCAAAACCGACGGCGAAGCCGACGCCGGCCGTGGGCTTGCCGCCCTCGAGCTCGACCAGGCCATCGTAGCGGCCGCCGCCACCGATGGAGCCGACGCCGGCACCAGGGGCCTCGACCTCAAAGACGGTACGGGTGTAGTAGTCCAGGCCGCGTACCAGGGTGGGATCCTCGACGTACTCGATACCGGCGGCGTCCAGATAGCGCTTGACCTGCTCGTAGTGCTCGCGGCACTCATCGCACAGGTTGTCGCCCATCAGCGGGGCGTCGGCCATAATCTCGCGGCAGTGGTCGTTCTTGCAGTCGAAGGCGCGCAGCGGGTTAAGCTCGGCGCGCTCGCGGCACTCGTCGCACATCTCATCGGCGTGGTCGAGAATGAACTGCTTAACCTGCTCGCGATAGGCCGGACGGCATTGGGCATCGCCCATCGAGTTAATGAGCAGACGGAGCTTGGACAGACCGAAGCCCAGGCGCTTGTAAAACTCCATGAGCATAATGATGCACTCGGCGTCTGCCGCCGGATCGGGAGCGCCGAGCCACTCGATGCCCACCTGATGGAACTGGCGCAGGCGGCCCTTCTGGGGACGCTCGCCACGGAACATGGCCTCGGCGTAGTAAGCCTTAAACGGCGTGGAGCCCTGGGGCACCAAGTTGTTCTCCACGACGGCGCGTACCACGCCAGCCGTGCCCTCGGGACGAAGCGCCAGGCGCTGCTTGGGCTTGAGCTTGGTATCGGTGCCCTCGGTAAAGACGCGCTCCAGGTTGGCGCCGCTAAACACGCGGAACATCTCCTTGCGCACGACGTCGGTCGACTGGCCGATGCCGTGGACAAACACGTCCACCTGCTCGATCGCGGGCGTCTCGATGGGCTTAAAGCCAAACGGCTCGAACACGCCGGCAGCGATCTGCTGCATCTTTTGCCAGGCGCGCATCTCGGCGCCGATAAGGTCGCGGGTTCCCTCCGCCTTCTGTGCCTGCATGGGCAAACACCTTTCTTTTGTATCGCGTCATAGGTAGTGGTCATTATACGGCACAAACACAAACCGCGGGGGGGGGGGGGGGGGGGGGGGGGGGGGGGGGGGGGGGGGGGGGGGGGGGGGGGGGGGGGGGGGGGGGGGGGGG
>NZ_CAXTGI010000018.1:0-11954 GCF_964243765.1 Collinsella aerofaciens
GCCCGTTCGTCTAGCGGTTTAGGACGCCGCCCTCTCAAGGCGGAGATCACCAGTTCGAATCTGGTACGGGCTACCACGCATCTGATACCCGGTCTTTCCACGGAAGGCCGGGTTTTTTATTATCAAACAACTGTCTGTCATTCCCGTTTGAACAAGAGCTTTGCGTTCTGCTTATGGCCCTTACGGGTACAATAACCAAGATATTTTGACTGTTAGAAGGAGTCTCATGACGGAGTCCTCTCAGCATACGTCCAAGCCCCAGGTCGAGGTTGAGGCCTCGGGCGGCGATGACAATAAGAGCGCACGCCGCGGCGCAATCTTTATCGGCGTTGTGCTGGTGGGTTATATCGTCTATCTGGTGGTAACCGGGCAGATGGGGCAGTTCTGGGCTGCTATGTCGAGCGTCCAGGCGCCCTGGCTCGTTGTCGCGTGTCTTTGCATGTTTATGTATCTGTTCTTTGGCATTGTGGCCTATGCGATCGCCGTCTGGCTCGACCCCAATTCACCCGTCGGCATTCGCGACCTGATCTCGGTCGAGGCGAGTGGCATCTTCTTTGGCAACCTGACGCCCATGATGATGGGATCGACTCCCGCCCAGATCTACCGTCTGACCAAAGCGGGCCAAAATGTCGGCGAGGCCGGAGCCACGCAATTCACGCGCTTTATCGTGTATCAGTTTGGCCTCGTTGCCTGGGGCGCTATCCTACTGCTTGCTCGCATGCCGTTTTTTGCCGAGCGCTATGGCGACATGACGCTGCTGTGCGTCTTTAGCTTTGGTGGGCACTGCTGTATCTTGCTTGGCATCTTCGCCGTCGCGCTCATGCCTAAGACCGTCACGCGCGTCGCCCATTGCATCATCAATTGGCTCGAGCGCATTGGTGTCTCGGCCACTAAGATCGAGGGATGGCGCACGTTTGTCGACGGCGAGATCTACTCCTTCTCCGAGAAGTTCAAGCTTTCGGCCGGACATTTTTCTTCCATGCTGCTCACCGTGTTTATCACCATGCTGCAGCTCGCGTTTTTCTATCTGGTTCCGTATTTCCTGATGCTTGCTTTTGGCCACCACGAGGTCGACTTTTTCTCGGTCATGGCCGCGAGCGCCTTTGTCCAGCTGCTGAGCTCTGCGGTTCCCTTGCCCGGTGGAACTGGTGGCGCTGAGGGCGGCTTTGCATTGTTCTTGGGTCATTTCTTTGGGTCGGCTTCGACCGCCGGCTATCTGCTGTGGCGCCTCATTACGTTCATTGCGCCGACCATTTTGGCTGCGCCCCTGCTGGGCCTTAAGAGCGCCCACAACGAGAGCATCCATGCGCGCTGGGATCGCGTGATGCGCAAGCTCGGCCGCACGCCTCAGACGCCCTCTGCGCCCACTAAGCCGCACCCCGCGAATGCTGATACCGTTGATCCCAAGAAGCACGCTCAGAAGGCTTCTGGGACCGCTAAGCCGGCTCATAAAGCCTATGTGCGCCAGACGGGCGACGGTATCCGCGTATCTCCGTCGGCGCTCAATAAGAAGAAGCACCCTAAGTCGCGGTAGGGCAGTCGTGCGTTCTTCATGATGCGGGGCATATTTGAGCTGTATGGGGGATAATCCTCTTACGTAGATTATCTCTCATCTGTTGATGAATGCTCGCATATCGAAGGGACACACCCATGGCCACCAGTAAACCGCGTATTGATCGCCGTATCGTTCGCAGCCGCAATGCCATCCTTTCCGCTTTTGAGCGCTTGCTCATGGAAAAGCCGCTGGCAGACATTACGGTGAGTGCCATCGCGCGCGAGGCCAATGTCGACCGTAAAACCTTCTACGTGCACTTTGGTACGGTTGATGGCTTGCTCGATGCCATTGCCGTCGATGTGGTGGAGATGATTGTCGACTCGGTCGAGAAAACGCTTGCTTCCATGGACGGTGACACCAACGAGCGCGCCCTGGGCGCGGCGGCGACCTTCTTTAAAACCGTTAACGAGGCGCTGTGCAACAACCTGGTGCTCAATCGTCAGCTAATCGAGAACATTCCGCTCGATGATTTTATGGCTCGTCTTCGTGCGCCGCTCGAGCATGAGATTGCCGAGCGCGATCTGCTGCCCCAAGGTCTCAAGGACGAGATGTTCGACTACTATCTGGCGTTTTTGCTGTCGGGTATTATCGGAATCTATCGCACATGGGCGCTGTCTGACGGCTCGGTTTCTATCGAGCGCGTCTCGGAGGTCGCCAACGACCTGACTCTCAATGGCCTGTCGAGTCTGGAATCTCGCTTGGATTAGGCGCAGGCTCGAGTTCGTGAGGCGCTTGTCGGGGTGCAGCCCGATCGATCAGGCGACGAGCATCCCGCCGAAGCAGTCGATGACCGGGCTCAGGTAGACCTTCTCGCCGCCCGGGAGCCTGAACTCGGTGATGTCGGTGAGCCACAGCCGGTTGGGCTCGTCGGCGTGGAAATTCCTGTTCACGAGGTTCTCCGGCGCCTTGTAGACCTCGCCGGCGTAGGAGCTGTAGCCTGAGGATCCTTAAAAGAAAGTCCAGTTTATCCTTTCCACCCCAATTGGGAATCCTCCGATGCGCCTTCGCACGCTCGCATGACCTCGATACCGTGCGAGCGTGCGAACTCGACGAGCTCTGCGTTGCGGGCGTTTATGGTGCCGAAGGCGGCGGGACACACGATAAGGCGCGCGCAGTGGACGAGGAGCTCTTTGGCGCGGGCTATGGTTCTATCCCCGATCGGCTCGAAGGCGCGCTCGGCCACGCATTCCGCCGCCAGGTCGCGCGCGAGCTCGCAGTCGATGTCCCCTTCGTGCAGAACGCCCGTGTAGAACGCCTTGCCCTGCCGGATGAGCTGGCGAAACACAGCCGACCCCGTACCTGCGCCGGCGATGACGAACGTGTGCGCATCGCCGTGCGGGCGTCCAATTTCCACGCTGCCGAAGCGCTCGTTGAAGGTGCCATGTTGAAGGCCGTAGAGCTCGCCAATCGTCTCGCGCGTGAATATGTCCTCGGGTGCGCCGGCGCGGAAGACCCGGCCGTCCTTCACGCAAATCACCTTGTCGGCGCTTTTCTGCGCGAGCTCGAGTTCGTGGATGGACATGATGACAGCCACATTCCGCGATTTCGCAAGGTGGCGAAGTATTCGCAGCAGGTCGATCTGGTAGCGGATATCGAGATATGACGTGGGCTCGTCGAGCACGAGCACACGCGGATCCTGCGCGATGGCGCGTGCGAGCATGACGCGCTGGCGTTGCCCGTCGCTTATCTGCATGAAGTCGCGCTCGGCGAGCTCTTCCACATGTGCGGTTTTCATGGCCTCGTCGACCCGACTATGGTCGTCGGGCGAGAGTGTGCCCATTCGCCCGGTGTAGGGGTGCCTTCCCGCCTCTACGACATCGCGGCAGGTGAGGAGCTCGGTCCGGGGGCGATCTGTCAGCATAACGGCAAGGTTCCTTGCAAACTCCGCCGTCTTCCATCGGGAAATCTCCCGCCCGTCGAGCTCGACTGCGCCGGCAAGCGGTGCCAGATGGCGTGTGATGGTTTTCAAGATGGTCGACTTGCCCGAGCCGTTCGGCCCGATGAGCGCCACGACGTCGCCCGCGCGAACCTCCAGATCGACGCCTTCGACTACGACCTTCTTGTCGTAGCCCGCCGACAGGTCGCTTATGTGGAAAAGCGGCGCTCCGTCAGCCTGCGTTTCGACCGTAGTTTCGAGGTTCGGCTCCGCTCGGAGGAGGCGTTCCGCGCGCAGTTCCGCACGAGCCGAAAGTGCCTTCTGGCGCTTTCGTGCGAGCTCAGGACTGTCTAAGCATGGAATGTCCCCTCCGAGCGTTTTGGGCCGCGGCACGAATTCCCCCATCTACCTCACCCGCTTCTTCAACATGAGCGCGATAACCACCGGAGCGCCGAAGATGGCGGTGACGGCGCTGATGGAAAGCTCGACGGGAGAGAACAGCGTGCGCGCGATCAAATCGCAGCCCGCGCAGAAGATGGCGCCTCCCAAGAAGCACGCAGGAATCACGCGGATGGGCTTCGACGACTTTAGCGCCGACTTCACGAGATGCGGAACCGCGATGCCTACGAACGACACCGGACCAGCGAACGCGGTCACGCAGGCGGAGAGCATGCTCGCTAGAAGGACGAGCACCACGCGGAAGCGTTCGACGTTCACGCCGACGCTTTTCGCGTAGGCTTCTCCCAGCTGGAAGGCGGAAAGGGGCTTCGATATCGCGAATACGCATGCGCTCACGGTGATCACCACGACCGCGATGACCGCGATGTCGTCCCAGCTCGAACCCGAGAAGCTACCCAAAGACCAGTTGTGCAGGTTCACGATGGACTGGTCGTCGGCGAAGGCGATGAGGAAGTTCGTCGCCGCCGAGCAGATGTATCCCACCATGACGCCCGCCACGATGAGCATGGCCATGGAACTTATGCGCCGTGCGATGAGGAGCACGAAGCCGATGGTGATAAGCGAGCCCAGAAACGCTGCGGCCACCATGGCCGGCGAAGACATGGCCATGTTCGCGCCTAGAAGTACGATCATCGTAAGCGCGACGACGAACTTTGCGCCCGAGGAGACGCCCAAGATGAACGGGTCGGCGATGGGGTTGTTGAAAAACGTCTGCAGCAGGAACCCGGAAAGCGAAAGTGCCCCGCCGAGAAGCACGGCTGAAAGCACGCGCGGCAGGCGAATCTCCCAGATGACCTGGCTTTCCATGGAATTGGCCGCGCCGCCCGAAAGGATGCCGGGGATGTGGTCTGCGGGCACGAGCACGCTCCCGATGCACAGGTTGGCCCCGACGAGCACGATGAGGGCAACAGCGAGCAGCGCCGTCACGACGCGACACCGCGCGGCGCGCCCCGATTCGTCGTATGCCATGGAAAGCCGGCTTCTCATGGCGCTAACCGAGCTTCCTCAGATAATGGAAGTCGCTCGCGTCATCGCCGGTGAACGCCCAGTGCAGCTCGTCGATAATGTCGGCGGTAGAAGTCATCTGCTGGTACATGTCGGCGCTTGTGACCCAGACGTTGCCGTTCTTCACGGCTTTGAACTGCGACAATAGCGCGTTTTTGCCTACGAAGTCGTTCAAGGTGGCAACCGATTCGTCGATGGTGCCGTTGTAGACGATGATGTCGGCATCCTTCGCCGTCGCGTAGAAGCGCTCCATTTCGAGCGTTACTGACGAACCTGACGTCGACGCCGTCTGCGCGTCATCGAGCGCATAGCTGCCGCCTGCAAGCTCGATCATCTGCGCCACGTAGTCGCCCGCCCGCCGCGTGACGGCGGCCCCGTTCGAGTTAATGTAGAAATACGCCACGGTTTTACCTGACGACGCGAGCCCCGACGTTTGCTCGACGCGGGCCTTCTGCTCGTTGAACAGGTTCGCGGCCTCGTCTTCCTTGTCGAACAGGACGCCGAAAAGCTTAATCCACTCGACGCGCCCGAGTGCTTCGGGCTCGCTCGACGACTGTTCGGTGAGCACGACGAGCCCGAGCTTCTGCAGCTTTTCCTTCACATCGGGCGTGTGGTTGATCATGGTGTTCTCGATGGCGAGCGTACAGCCCGAGGCCGATATTCGCTCGTAGTCGGGCGCGCTGTACTTGCCGCCGTAGGCGATCGCCCCACTTTCGAGTGCGCTTTTGAAGCCCACGACCGAGCAGTCGTCGGCCTTCGTGCCCGACATGATGATATTGTCGTTCGCATCGAGCGCGTCGACTAGGCACATCGTCGCCGACGACACGAGGTACACCTTGTTGGCGGGGCGCCTTATGACCGCGATGTCGGAGCTCAACCCATCAGGTACCTTCGCATCTTGCGGCACCACGAGGAAACGTTCTCCATTCGAAACGCAGATAAGCCGCAGACCGCCTTCGAACTCGTCGACAGTGAAGTGCTCGGCGTATTCAAGCTGAAGCGCCCCCGTCGGCTCCCAGCCACAGCCCAAATCGGCGTTGTGGAAGTCGGCCGCGGCGCTTGAAGCCGTTCCCGCAGGGGAGCCGCCGCTTGCATCGTCGCCCGATTTCTCCTTCATGGTGGATGAGTCGAAGTGGATCGTGTAGTCGATGGTGTGCGGCGTCGACATGGCGACGGTCTCGGCCGACACGGCGATGTCCTCGTCGAGCGTGACGGGTATCTCGAACGTGGAGTTGCCGCCGTCGTTTACGGGTGCGTAGTCCACGCCGTCGACGGTCATCTTGTCGTAGTTCGAACTCGACCAGGTGATGGTCGCGGTGTAGGTGTCGCCATCCTTCACAATTGTGGTGGGTGAGGCGATGCTTGCGCGCCCTGACCCGCCGGAAAGCGAGACATTCACAGTGTATTCCTGAGAGCCCGCCGTGCCACCGGTCGCGTTCGGGCTCGCACTGCACCCCGCGAAGGGAAGCGCGAGCAGGGCGACGAGAACGCAGGTGATCGCGCGCGCCGCGATGCTGTGGCGCTTCCTGTTTTCCCCCTTGGGGAGAATCAACCGCATGGCGTTACTTCAGTGCGTCGGCGCGCAGATCGACGCCGGCGGATTCGAACACAAGCGTGCGGTCGTACCACTGCTCTTTTCTAATACTCCACGCGGCACAGGCGGTGTCCTCGTCGAGCGCATCAACGGGCACGTCGTAGGTGTACTTGCCTTCCGCGTTTTCCACATAGGGGATGAAGTCGGCCTCGCTCGCGGCGGCAGCCTCGTCGCCCGTGCCCATGAAGAGCTTGCCGTAGCCCGTGCCGGAAAGCGTCATCACGCAGTGCATGGAGCCGTTTTCCACGATGAGCTGGGCGTCCACAATCCTGAACATGTTCGAGCTGGAATCTACGGTGATTGGATAGGTGCCGTCAGCCACCTTGTCGGCGGTAATGGGGGCAGCGCTTGCGCCCTCGGGCGCATCGGCCGCCTGTTCGGTCTTTTCCTGGGAATCGGCATCGCTTGCCTTTGTGCTGTCGATTGAATTTCCGCCGCAGCCGGCGAGCGAGAACGCGAAAAGCGCCGCCGACAGTGCGAAGACGAGGGTTTTCTTCAACATGGAGGGGTTCCTTTCAATCGCTTCGACCGCCCGCGCCGTGCGGTGGGCGGGCGGGATGCGAATGCAACGGGCATGCGTCGTCGGTCGGGGAAAGGCGCATGCCCGTTGCACGGGGACGCGACCGGCGCCCCCGTGCGCGGCGAGTTTACAGCTTGGCGATGGCGTCGTCCACGTGCGAGACGTAGATGTCGTCGACCGCGACGTTCTGTCCCAGACCCTGGAGCAGGCACGTCACTTCGAAGCCGGCGGCCACGAACTTCGCAGCCCAGCTGTCGGGGTCGGTCTCGTCTGCCATGTCGTTGTTCGCGTGGTCGCCCGCGACCACCATGAACGGCGCGAGCACGGCCTTCTTGTAGCCTGCGGCGCTCGCGGCGGCGATAACATCCTCGCAGGTCGGTTCAGCCTCGACGGTGCCGACGAAGAACTGCGTCAAGCCCTCGTTCTTGAACACTTCCTGCATCTTGGCATAGTCGGCGTTGGAATCGGCTTCGGTGCCGTGGCCCATGAGGCACAGCGCCGTCTTGCCGTCGTCGAAGGACGCCATGTTCTCCTTAATGGCTGCGGCCACCTTCTTGTAGTCATCGTCGGAGGTGAGCAGCGGGTCGCCGAGCGAGATTTTGTCGAACTTGTCGGCGTACTTGTCGAGCTCGTCTTTCACGTCGGTGTATTCCAGGCCACCCATGAGATGCGTCGGCTGCACGACGATTTCCTTCACGCCGTCTTCCACGCAGCGGTCGAGCGCCTCGGTCATGTTGTCGATCGTGATGCCGTCGCGCTTCTTCAGCTTGTCGATGATGATCTGCGCGGTGAAGGCGCGGCGGATGTCGTAGTCCTGCCAGTACTTCTCGCGGATAGCGTCTTCGATGGCGCCGATGGTGATGTGGCGCGAGTCGTTGTAGCTCGTGCCGAAGCTCGTGACGAGGATGACCGGCTTCACGGCCTTCTCCTTTTCACTCGATTTCTCGGAACTCGCGGAGGTGTTGGAGCAGCCCGCGAGCGCGACTCCGGCGAGCGCGACGGCCCCAGTTGCTGCGGCGCCCATGAAGCCGCGGCGTGACATCTGGTCGGACATGGTTTTTCCTTTCCTCGGTTTGCCGGTCCCCCGGCGACAGTTGCTTGTCGGCACAAGCGAAAGAAAAGCGCACCCCTCGGGGTTCACAAGGAGCTAACGCCACGGCGATGCCGTGAGGAAAAGGCGAAGCAGTCTGGCTTGGGGCGCGAGGCGGTTCGCCCGCGCGTCCTATACAGTAATGTCCCTTGCCCAGGATTCCCACCTGGTTCCCTCCGCAAGCCAGCGCGGGCTGTGCGGGCGCCGCGCCGGTCATTTCCTTTTATCCGATTGTCATATGCTCGTTGCCGAAACTTTTACTATGATAGTGGGCACTTGTGAACGTGTCAAAGCCAGGGCGGGCTGCATTGCGCCTCTTGCCTGCGTATTTGCGCCGATTGCCGCCGCAGGCGCCGTGTTTTGCCCGCTGCGCGAGTGGCGGCGTAAACGGTTGCGATGAGAAACGGGAAGGGAAGGCTCGGATGATTCATATCGTTGGCGCAGGCTCGGGCGCCGCCGACCTTATCACGCTGCGCGGTGCTCGTCTTCTGCGCGCGGCCGACGTGGTCGTTTGGGCGGGGAGCCTTGTGAACCCCGAGCTGCTCGCCGAGTGCAAGGAATCCTGCGTCGTCTACGACAGCGCGCACATGACCTTGGAGGAAGTGCTCGACGTGATGTGCGCGGCGGATGCGCGGGGCGAGGAAGTGGTGCGCCTGCACACGGGCGACCCGTGCCTGTACGGCGCCATCCAGGAGCAGATGGACGCACTCGACGCGCGCGGCGTTGACTACGAGGTGGTGCCCGGCGTGTCGAGCTTTTGCGGTGCCGCGGCGGCGCTTCGCCAGGAATACACGCTGCCGGGAATCAGCCAGTCGGTCGTGATCACGCGGCTTTCCGGGCGCACCCCCATGCCCGCGGGCGAGGGCATGCGCACCATGGCGGAAAGCGGCTCGACTATGGTCATCTTCCTGAGCTCGGGTATGCTCGCCGAGCTTTCCGCCGAGCTTTTGGCCGCGGGCCGCAGCTCCGACGAGCCGGCGGCGCTCGTGTATAAGGCGACCTGGCCTGAGGAGCGCGTGGTGCGATGCACAGTGGGCACGCTCGCCGATGCGGGCGCGCGAGAGGGCATCGACCGCACGGCGCTCGTGGTGGTGGGCCGCGTGCTCGGAGCTCGCGGCGGGCTTGCGCACAACGGCGCGCAAGCGGAGTCGTACGAGCGCAGCAAGCTTTACGACCCTTCGTTTGCCACGGGGTATCGGAAGGCGAGCAGCTAGCGTGGCCTTCGAGCACTACATATATACCGGGACGACCCGCCTGCGCTGCGGCTACACCACGGGGAGTTGCGCCGCGCTCGCGGCGAAGGCAGCCTGCGAGATGCTCTTGTCACGAAAGCCCGTCGGCCGCGTGTCGATCGTCACCCCCGGCGGGCTGCCCGTCGAGGCGAACGTGGTCGACGCATACATCGGCGAGGGGTGCGCCCAGTGCGCCGTGCGAAAGGACGCAGGCGACGATGCCGATGTGACCGACGGCGTGCTCGTATACGCGCGCGTGGAACATGCGGGGTCGGGCACGGGCGCTGCGGGCAGCAAGGGCGTGCCCGCGTGCGAATCGGAAGTTTCCGTCGATGGCGGCGTGGGCGTGGGGCGCGTGACGTTGCCCGGGCTCGAGCAGCCGGTGGGGGCGGCCGCCATCAACGCGACGCCGCGCGCGATGATCACTTCGGCGGTGCGCGAGGTGTGCGCCGCGCACGGCTTTTCTGGAGATATTGCTGTGACGATTTCGGTACCCGAGGGCGTTGCCCTTGCCGAAAAGACCTTCAACCCGCACCTGGGGATAGAGGGCGGCATCTCCATCCTGGGCACGACGGGCATCGTCGAGCCGCGCAGCCTCGCTGCCTTGCGCGACAGCATCGAGCTCGAGATCCGGCAACATGCGGCTATGGGGCGGCGCGGAGTCGTGCTCACGCCCGGCAACTACGGCGGGCAGTTCATCTCGGGGCATTTCCACCTAAACGGTGCGCCGGTGGTCTTCATCTCCAACTTCGTGGGCGATGCGATTGATTGCTGCGTTCGCGAGGGATTTACCAATGTCCTTCTTGTGGGACACATCGGCAAGCTGGTGAAGGTCGCGGGCGGCATCATGGACACCCATTCGCGTACCGCCGACTGCCGCGCGGAGATTCTGGCCGCCCACGCGGCCTTGGCCGGCGCGGGCACGAAGACTGTGCGCGAGATCATGTCGTCGGTCACGACCACGGCGGCGCTCGAGGTAATCGAGGCCGCCGGCGTGGGGGACGCTGCGCGCGCCTCGCTCGCTGTGGCAATCGAGGACAGGTTGCGCCGCCGCGCGGCGGGCGGATGCGACATCGCCGCGGTCGTGTTCGACGCCGAGCGCCGCGAGCTTTTCCGCACGTCGGGCGCCGATGCAGTTATCGGGGAATTGGGGGCGACGTATGAGTAAAGGCGTGCTGTACGGCGTGGGCACGGGGCCTGGCGACCCCGAGCTGCTCACGATCAAGGCCGTCCGCACAATCGAATCGTGTCCGGTCATCGCCGCACCGCAGACGGCGGACGGGGCCATGGTCGCGCTCGACATCGTGCGCGGCGCCGTCGACCTTACAGGCAAGACGGTGATCCCCGTGCGATTCTCGATGACGCGCGACGTCGAGCGCCGCGCGGCCGAGCATGCCTCGCTTGTTCGCGAGCTTGTCGCGCACCTGGATGCGGTCCGCGACGTCGCGCTGCTGAACCTGGGGGACCCGAGCATCTACGCCACCTTCCAGCGCATAGCGCCCGACGTGCGCGCCCGCGGGTTCGAGGCGCGCGCCATTCCCGGCGTGCCGAGCTTCTGCGCGGTCGCCGCGGCGCTCGAGCGCGACCTCACGCCCGAGATGTCGTCGCCTCTGCACATCGTGCCCGGCGGCTACGACGACGTGCGCCGCGCAATCGGCTGGCCGGGGACGAAGGTGGTCATGAAGGCGCGCCGCTCGCTTACGGACACGAAGTGCATCCTTCGCGAGGAGGGCGCCTTCGACGGTGCCGAGCTCGTAGAGGACTGTGGGCTTCCGGGCGAGCGCGTGTACCGCTCGGTCGACGATGTGCCCGATCGGGGCAGCTACTTCTCGACGATGGTGGTGCGCTAGATGAGGGTTTCCTGCATAGCGTTCACTGAGAGGGGATATGCGTTGGCGGAGCGCACCGCACGCGCGCTTTCCGATTGCGCGCAGACAGGTGAAGATGACCCTGGCTGGGACGTTTCCGTTTCGCGCGGGTTCGGCGAGGGGAAGGCCGACCTGCGCGCATGGACGGCGCTCGCGTGGGAAGCGTCGGACGCGCTTCTGTTCGTGGGCGCGGCGGGCATCGCCGTGCGGGCGATCGCGCCGCATGTCGCCTCGAAGGCAAGCGATTCCGCGGTTGTGGTGATCGACGAGGCGGGGCGCTTTGCCGTCCCGCTTTTGTCGGGGCATTTGGGCGGTGCGAACGAGCTTGCGCAAACTGTGGCACGCGCGGCAGGGGCCATCCCCGTCATCACCACGGCGACCGACGTCCGCGGCGTGTGGGCGGTGGATACGTGGGCGCGCTGTGCGGGGCTCGCCGTTTCGAATCCCGAGGCCATCAAGCGAGTGTCGGCGCGGCTGCTTTCGGGCGGGCGCGTGGCGCTCTATTCCGACATGCCGATTTCGGGACAGCCGCCTGAAGGGGTTGACATTGCGTCCGACCGCGCTCGGGCCGATATCGTCGTGTCGCCGTTCGCTGGCGCGAATGCGGGTGCGTCCGTTCGCGCGGCGGAGACAACGGGCGAGGTCGTACCCGCCGGTGTGACGGGGAAGCCGGCGGGCGTGGGGGGGGGGGGGGGGGGGGGGGGGGGGGGGGGGGGGGGGGGGGGGGGGGGGGGGGGGGGGGGGGGGGGGGGGGG
>NZ_CAXTGI010000019.1:0-8978 GCF_964243765.1 Collinsella aerofaciens
GCGCAAAATGGATTCTAAAAAACACCTTGCCAAATAGGAGCGTCAGGACGCAAAGAGGCTCCGCAGCGCGAAGCGCGATGCGGAGCCTCTTTGCATGTCCGAGGACGTTCCGGAGAGAAACCCCCGTCACGCCCCCGGATCCCCGGTGGGAATTCTAGACCTTGTCGGCTTTAGTACATACCGCCGCCCTGCTGACCAGCGGTGGCAGCAGCGATAGCGTCCTCAAGCTGAGTGTTCTTGGGCACATCGGAGACGGTGGCCTCGGTGATGAGGATCAGGCTGGCGACAGAAGCAGCGTTCTGCAGGGTAACGCGGCTGACCTTGACGGGGTCGAGGACGCCCATCTCGATCATGTCGCCCCACTCGCCGTTGGCAGAGTTGAGACCCTGGCCGGCGGGCAGCTCGGCAACCTTGTCGACCACGACAGCGCCCTCAAAGCCAGCGTTCTTGGCGATGGTAGCAACCGGAGCAGTCAGAGCCTTCTTGACGATGTCGACACCGATCTTCTCCTCGGGGTCGTCAAGCTCAACGGCGTCGAGCGCAGGAGCAGCGTCCATGAAGGCGACGCCGCCGCCGGCGACAATGCCCTCCTCGACAGCAGCGCGGGTAGCCTGCAGGGCGTCCTCGACGCGGTGCTTGATCTCCTTGAGCTCGGACTCGGTAGCAGCGCCGACCTTGATGACGGCAACGCCACCGGAGAGCTTGGCCAGGCGCTCCTGGAGCTTCTCGCGGTCGAAGTCAGAGGTGGTGTTCTCCATCTCACCCTTGATCTGAGCGATGCGGGCGTCGATGGCCTCCTTGGAGCCAGCGCCGCCGACGACGACGGTGTTGTCCTTGGAGATGGTGACGGACTTGGCGGTACCGAGCATATCGGCGGTGATGTCAGCGACCTTCACGCCCAGCTCGTCCAGGGCAGCCTGGCCACCGGTGAGGACGGCGATATCCTCGAGGATGCGCTTGCGGCGATCGCCGTAGCCCGGGGCCTTGACGGCGCAGACGTTGAGGGCGCCACGGATCTTGTTGAGGACGAGGGTCGGCAGAGCCTCGCCATCGATGTCCTCAGCGATGATGAGCAGGCCACGGCCAGCGCGCTGGACAGCCTCGAGAACAGGCATGATGTCCTGGACGCTGGAGATCTTCTGGTCGGTGATGAGGATGTACGGATCCTTCATCACGGCCTCCATGCGGTCGTTATCCGTGACGAAGTAAGCGGAGACGTAGCCCTTGTCGAACTGCATGCCCTCGACGGTGTCGATGGTGATGTCGAACGTCTGGGAATCCTCGACGGTGATGACGCCGTCCTTGCCCACGACCTCCATGGCCTCGGCGATCTTCTCGCCGACCTCGGGGTCACCGGCGGAGATGGTACCGACAGAAGCAATCTGCTCCTTGGTCTCGACCGGCTTGGCCTGCTTCTTCATCTCGGCGACGGCGGCGTTGACGGCCTTGTCGATGCCGCGACGGATGGCCAGCGGGTTGGCGCCAGCGGCGACGTTGCGCAGACCGTCGTTGACGATGGCTTGAGCGAGCAGGGTTGCGGTGGTGGTGCCGTCACCCACGGTGTCGTTCGTCTTGGTGGCGACCTCCTTCACCAGCTGGGCACCCATGTTCTCGATGTTGTCCTCGAGCTCAATCTCCTTGGCGACGGAAACGCCGTCGTTGGTGATGGTCGGGGCACCAAACGTGCGCTGCAGAGCAACGTAGCGACCCTTGGGGCCCATGGTGACGGTAACGGCGTCGGCCAGAGTGTTGACACCCTTGGCGAGCTTAGCGCGGGCATCGGTGTTGAACGTAATGTTCTTTGCCATGGTAGGTAATCCTCCAAAAGAAACGTGACTCGCGTCGCCGCTTCCGAGTCCTATGCGGCGGGCGCGTTCAAAGACGAATCAGAGATTCTGACGAGACTAGGCCTCGACAACAGCGTAGATGTCGTCGGCGCGCATCAGCAGATACTTCTCGCCGTCGACCTTGACCTCGTTGCCACCGAACTTACCGTAGATGACAACGTCACCGACCTTGACGTCCATGGGGATGCGCTCACCCTTGTCGTTGACCTTGCCGGCACCAACGGCAACGATGGTGCCGCGCTGCGGCTTCTCCTGGGCGTTGCTGGCGATATACAGACCAGAAGCGGTCTTCTGCTCGGCCTCGTCGGGCTTGACCAGAACACGATCTGCAAGCGGCTTCAAAGACGACATGCTTGTCTCCTCCTTTTTGGGCCGCGTGGTTATGCCACGCGAATTAACCCTTTTTGTTTGCGTACGCGTTGAATGGTACCCACGAATGGCGGGTTATACAACACGGAGTCAAAAAATCTTATTTTTTGGCACTTAGATTTTCTGAATGCCGGGGGATAACTTAGCAGTGGCTCCCGGGGCGGACCGGAGGGCATGAAGTTTTAGCGCGGCAACTTTGTGAATCAGCTTCTCAAGACTACAATCCTCCAGATGAAATATGCCCAGATGAGAGGAAGGGAGGGCAGATGACTGATGAGCTGAGCACCTCGGCATGGCGCGATATAGCACAGAATCGCGATGCACGCGACTCCATGCCGCCCGTTCGCACTCGCCTGCTCGCCCTGGCTCTCGTCTTCGCCCTTCTCGCGGTAACCATCCTCTCCCCCATCGCAGCCGCCCATGAGTTGCATCATGACTGCACCGGCGCGGGCTGCGCCATCTGCGCCGAGCTCGCCGGCAATCTGTCGATCGCCCGTGGCGGCGACACCGTCCCCGTGGGCGCGACATCGTTCATCGCCCTCTTGCTGATCTCCGCCCTAGCCGTCATCGGCACCGAGCGATCTTCATATGCCCCGGTCACCCTATTATCCCTCAGGGTCCGTCTGGACGATTAACGGCTCCCAATCGAATCAAATAGCTACCGCGTGCCACAGCGGCATCGCCTTCGGCCGTCGGCACCCCGGCGCAACCGTTTTCAATTCAGGAGCAATCTATGACCGACCATCCCTACCCCCGTACGCTGGCAACGATCGGCGGCGCATCGATATGCTCGATGCTCGCCCTCGAGCTGCCCTCCAACCATGAACTATGGAAGATGCGGCCCGGACCGGCACTTTTGGAGCTTTTGCTCATCTTCTGCTTCTTGTGCCTGTTGTTCTATCTGCCGCACCGCCGTAAGACCCCCGCAATCGTGGGCATCGCTGCGCTTGCCAGCATCGGTATCGCCGAGTACTTCGTAATCACGTTCAAATCGATGCCCATCCAACCCGGAGACCTGTTCGCCCTCTCGACCGCTGCGACGGTCGCCGGCAGCTACACCTATGAGCTCAGCACTTTCTGCTTCATGGGGCTTGCCGCCGCGGCCTTGGGAATCGCGCTTATCGTCCTCATTCCGCGTGATGCATGTGGGCGACCGCCGCGCCGCGCATCGGAAACGTCCCCCGAGCCCATCGACCATGCGATGTCTGCGTCCTTGAAATCGAAGGACTCAAAGGCGTCTCCGGCAACCGAGGGGACATCGACAGCGCCGAGGGAGCATCCAGTCGCAACCAAATCCAAACTCCCCCTCTCCGTCGACCGTCGTACCGCACTTGTTGCCGGAGCCGCACTGGGGGCGCAGGCCTTCATCAGCTATTACGACACCTTGGGCATCAAGCTTCATACCTGGAAGCCCCTCGAAAGCTATTACAGTCAGGGGTTTCTCCCCACCTTAATTTCGAGCGCGCAAAAAATGGTGCCGCCTAAACCCAAGCACTACAAGAGCGGTGAGGCCTCGGCGATCATCAAGCGCCTTGCCGCGCGCTGGAACGCGGGCACGAACGGCATCGCCGACCCCTCCCGTGCCGCTGCCGTCGAACAGTTTGACCAGCTCAAGCCCTCAGTCATCTGCATCATGAACGAGTCCTTCGCCGACCTTTCAATCTTTAACGAACTGGGCTGTGGCTATAAGGGGCCCGAGCGCTTCAAAGCCATCGATAACGCGCTTCTGCAGGGAGTGAGCTACATGAGCGCCTTCGGTGCCGGCACCTGTAACAGCGAGTTCGAGTTCTTAACCGGACACTCCATGGCATTCCTGGGCGCTGGCGTCTACCCGTTCATGAGCTACAACCTGGCCCCGAGCGAGAACCTCGCCCGTCAGTTCAAGAGACTCGGCTATCGCACCGTGGCCATGCACCCCAACCACGCCACCAACTGGAATCGCGAGAACGTCTTCGCGGACATGGGATTCGACGAGTTCCTCTCGATCGAGGACTTCGCCGGCGCACCCGAGCTCTGCCGCAAGGTCACCGACGCCGCCACCTACGACAAGTGCCTCGAGGTACTAAAGCAGAGCGACCAGCCGATCTTCATCCACGACGTGACGATGCAAAACCACTCCGCCTATGACACGGGCTTGGTGCCCACCGACCAGCAACTGCACCTTGCCGTCGAAGGTGTGTCCGACAAAGTTATCACCTGGACCAATGAATACTGCTCGCTCATGGAAGCGTCCGATGCCGCCTTCGCCGCCTTCCTGGAAAAGCTGCGTGATCTCGACCGCCCCGTCGTCGTGGTGATGTACGGCGACCACCAGCCGTTCTTCACCGACCGCTACAACGACCTCTACTTTACCGATGAGGACGATGCCACCCATACCGAGCGCATCTGGCAGACGCGCTATGTGGTCTGGGCGAACTACGATGTCGCCGGCAACGCACAAACGAGTGAGCAACTCAACACAAGCATCAATAACGTCGGTGCACTCGCACTCAATGCCATCGGTGCCCCGCTCACCGCCTACCAACGCGCACGCTTGCAAAACCGAGCGCACATGCCGGCGATAAACGTAGTGGGGGCGCAGGATGCGCACGGCGTTTGGTATACAGCCGAGGCCAAGAACGTTCCCGCCAAGACCGCTAATGCGCGCGATCGCCTGGACCGCATGCAATATCGTAAGCTCTTCGACCACGAAGGCTCGGTCTTTGCCACCCATAAGCAGGCGGCCGCCAACGAAACCGACCCCAACGCAGCTCCGGGAGCCTAGGGTTGACCAATCTCGGGCCCGGTATTCAGAAAAGTCAGTGCAGCAAAATGGCGATGCGGACAGCGACTTGGGCATGGTTTTCGCCGCTCGCACGGGTCCCCTGGGGAGCAGCGTGCATTTTTGGGAGTTTTCAGCAGGCCAGGACGGCTGCATACGCGCCGGACACACCATATTGGTCCCAAGAACGCCTTTGACCGGCGATTTGGGTCGACGGGCAAACCCCGTCAGGACAAAAAGGCGTGCCTCGCGCCGCACCGGACCCCAAAATGACGTCGATCTCCGCAATGCCACCCGACTGCAGCGGCACCGGCAGAGCTCACGGTGCTGAATACTCCATTTTTTGCACGGCCCAGGCGGGGGTACATCAGGACCGGAAAGAACGTCTCAACTTTTTTATGCAATCTGCAACTGGAAGTATGCAAAACGCTAAGAGAAAGCATCGCCGATGTCCCAATTGAGCGCGCGGAGCAGCAGCGCTTCCACCCTGCGCCCAAATCCAGCAGAGAGGGGACGCTCCTAACGAACCCCCATCGGCAAACAAACGCGGCTCGAGCGCCATCCCAAAATAGGCTGCCCGAGCCGCGTTTAACGGTACGGCATGAATATTAGCGCTCGTAGATTAAGTTGCCCGCCAGGTAGGTGGCCTGAACCTTGGTGGCTTGCAGCTCTTGGGGGTCGATGGTGAGCGGGTTTTGGTCCAGGACTACCAGGTCGGCGTATTTGCCGGGCTCTAGGCTGCCGAGGTTTTGCTCGTCGCCCGCTGCGTACGCGCTGCCAAGCGTGTAGTTGCGCAGGGCCGTTGCCGCGTCGATACGCTCGCTGGGGAGCCAACCGCCCTCGGGCCAGTGGCTGCGGGGGTCTTGGCGCGTGATGGCCGTGTAGAGCACGTTCATGCTGGTAACGGCTGTGATGGGGCTATCGGTACCGAAAGCTTGGCGGATGCCGCGCTGCTTATAGGTCGCAAACGGCCACATGATGCGGCTGCGTTCCAGGCCCAGGTCGCGCTCCGGGCCACCCGGGTCGAGCGTGATGTGGCAAGGCTGGCTCGAGGCAATGACGTTGAGCTTGCGCAGACGATCGATGTCCTGAGGCAGCAGATTCTCCAGGTGCTCAAGCGTATTGTGGCCGTGCTGGGGCAAGCCGTAGAGCTCTGCCGCCTCCTCAAAGATATCGAGCGCAGCATGGATGGCACCGTCGCCGATAACGTGGATGCGCACGGTATGGTCACGCTCGGCTGCCGCCAAAACCAACTTGCGCATACGCTCGACAGGGACCGTCAGGCGGCCCTGGTCGCCCGGGAAGCGCGGGTTGGTATAGGGCTCAGTGAGGTATGCGGTATGCTCGCTCGACACGCCGTCGAAGAACTGTTTAAAGCCTGGCGCCGAGAGCAGCGCGTTGTTCGCGTAGCGGGTCTGGAGTTCTTCCAAGCGCGATTGGTCATCCAGCAGCGTGGGAAACAGATGGGCGCGGATGCCCAGCTTGCCGGCGGCCTGCAGCTTGTCGTAAACATCGTCGCGAATAAAGTCGCAGCCCGGCATGGGCATGAGCGACATATCGCAGATTGAGGTAATGCCCTGCTCGGCCATGCGTTTCATTTGGTCGGCATACGAGCTCGCAATGCGGTCCTCGCCCAGCCACTCAAGACAGCGCGGCAGCAGCTGCATGGCAGCCGCCTCGTGAGCAATGCCCGTGAGCTCGCCGTTTGCGTACTTGTCGTAGCTGCCGCCCGCTGGCGGCTCACTGTCGCGCGTCACGCCGAGTGCCTCGAGTGCGCGGCTGTTGAGCCACAGCGTGTGCCCGTCGCCCGAATACATAACGCAGGGACGATCGGGGAAGGCCGCATCGAGCGACGCCTTGGTGGGATGCTCGGGCGGGTCCCAGCGGTAGTCGCGCCAGCCCTGCGTCACAACCCAGGCGTCGTCCGGCAGGCCCTGGGAAAACTCGAGCGCGTGCTGTACCAGCGCCGCCTCGGACGTGCCCATATCCATGAGCATGTACGGCGAGGAGCCAACCGAAGTATGAAAGAAATGCAGGTGCGCATCGTGGAAACCGGGGCAGACAAACTGCTCGCCGTAATCGACCACCGGCGTGGCGGCAGGGGCGGCGTCAATCACGTCATCGGGCGCACCGACTGCGACGATGCGATCGCCCGCGATGGCAATCGCCAGCTCGCGGGTGGTATCGATGCCGTCTTGTGCGGTAAAGACGTTCTTGGAGCGGATTATCCAATCGATATGTTGCATGGGCATCCCCATCTCTGGCAGGAAATTCAACACCCCCGAGTGTACTCCCCCGCCCCCGTTACAAAATGCCAAGCGGCAAACGGCAACTTTGCCAGGCCAAGTGGCAGGTGGCATACTGGAAAGAGCTTGTACGATTTTGCGATAAAACCAGCAAGGAGCAAATCGACCATGACGAAGACCAAGGCACAGCAAATTATGGCGGCAACCGAGGTTCGCGCGGCAGACGACGTCACCGCGGCCATCCAGGATATCGCCGCCGAGTTTGAACCCTACATCATCAAGCAGCGCCGGCACTTCCATAAGCACCCGGAGCTGAGCCTTGCCGAGGAGCGCACGACTTCCGACATCGCCAACCAGCTCGACGCCATGAATATCCCCTACGAGCGCCCCCTTAAGACAGGCCTGGTGGCGACCCTTCGCGGCACCGCGCCCGACGCCTATCGCGAGGACGGCACGCCACGCCGCCGCATCCTGCTGCGCGCCGACATCGACGCCCTGCCCGTCACCGAGCAGACCGGCGAGGAGTTCGCCAGCGTCAACGAGGGCTGCATGCACGCCTGCGGCCACGACTGCCATATCGCCATGATGCTCGGCACACTGCAAATCCTGCGCCATATGACCGACGACATCCACGGCGAAGTCCGCATCGTCTTCCAGCCCAGTGAGGAAAACGGCCAGGGCGCCAAACTCATGATCGGCACGGGCGTGCTCGATGGCGTCGATGGCGCCTACGCCGCGCACATCTGGAGTGAGGTCGACGCCGGCACCGTGAGCTGCGAGCCCGGACCGCGCATGGCCAATACCGACTGGTTCCGCATCGACGTCCGCGGCACCTCGTGCCATGGCGCCATGCCCCAGCGCGGCCACGACGCCGTTATGGTTGCCGCCGAAATCGTCAACGCCCTGCAGACCATCGTCTCGCGCGAGATTAGCCCCTACGAACCCGCCGTCATCACCGTCGGCGAACTGCACGGCGGCACCGCGCGCAACGTTATCGCCGGCACGGCGTACCTCGCCGGCACGGTGCGCACCTATGGCGACAAGACGCATGAGGAAATGCCCGAGCTTATGCGCCGCATCGTGGAGCACACCGCAGCAGCACTAGGCGCCGAGGCCGAACTCACCGACTACACCATCGCCAACTACAAGGTCGAAAACGATGCCGCCTCGAGTGAGCGCTGCCGCCAAGCTGTGCTCAAGTGCCTGGGCCCCGCAGGCGAGGGCCATTACCGCGGCACGCTTTCGGGCGAGGACTTCTCGGAGTACCTGCGCCGTGTGCCGGGCGTGCTCGCCTTTGTAGGTACGCGCAACCCCAAGATTGGCGCCACGTTCGCCCAGCATTCCTGCTTCTACAAGATCGACGAAACCGTGCTGGCAAAGGGCTCCATGGTGGCCGCCCAGTATGCCATCGACTTTTTGGCCGAGCCCACGCAAGAGGAGCTCGACGGCCCCACAATCGCCGCGGTTGCCGAGACCAATCCCGACCTGGCCGCCAAGCTGCGCTCTGCCAAGGCAACGGCCGTCGAGGCGCGCGACGCCATGCACGATGCTCGCACTGCCCGCCATGCCGCCATCAAGGGCATCCACGATGCACGTGCCGCCGCTCGCCGCGAAGAGAAGCATTACGAGTAGTCGATTCGCTACCATTTCGCAGTCATAACCACATCGCGATATCAAAGCGGGGGGGGGGGGGGGGGGGGGGGGGGGGGGGGGGGGGGGGGGGGGGGGGGGGGGGGGGGGGGGGGGGGGGGGGGG
>NZ_CAXTGI010000020.1:0-2077 GCF_964243765.1 Collinsella aerofaciens
GTGTCGCATCCGGGCAGACATCGAACCATTTGAAATGGTCTAACTTGGATTTGTTTTTCGCAAGGCCGCCGAGAGGCGGCCCCGAGAAATTCCTTTTCCTATACAGAACCATATGAATCGAACGGAACCGATCAGCGATGAACTGAGAGGACCGGACGGGCTCGAAGCCCAGATATTTTTGGACGGAGAGTTCGATCCTGGCTCAGGATGAACGCTGGCGGCGCGCCTAACACATGCAAGTCGAACGGCACCCACCTCCGGGTGGAAGCGAGTGGCGAACGGCTGAGTAACACGTGGAGAACCTGCCCCCTCCCCCGGGATAGCCGCCCGAAAGGACGGGTAATACCGGATACCCCGGGGTGCCGCATGGCACCCCGGCTAAAGCCCCGACGGGAGGGGATGGCTCCGCGGCCCATCAGGTAGACGGCGGGGTGACGGCCCACCGTGCCGACAACGGGTAGCCGGGTTGAGAGACCGACCGGCCAGATTGGGACTGAGACACGGCCCAGACTCCTACGGGAGGCAGCAGTGGGGAATCTTGCGCAATGGGGGGAACCCTGACGCAGCGACGCCGCGTGCGGGACGGAGGCCTTCGGGTCGTAAACCGCTTTCAGCAGGGAAGAGTCAAGACTGTACCTGCAGAAGAAGCCCCGGCTAACTACGTGCCAGCAGCCGCGGTAATACGTAGGGGGCGAGCGTTATCCGGATTCATTGGGCGTAAAGCGCGCGTAGGCGGCCCGGCAGGCCGGGGGTCGAAGCGGGGGGCTCAACCCCCCGAAGCCCCCGGAACCTCCGCGGCTTGGGTCCGGTAGGGGAGGGTGGAACACCCGGTGTAGCGGTGGAATGCGCAGATATCGGGTGGAACACCGGTGGCGAAGGCGGCCCTCTGGGCCGAGACCGACGCTGAGGCGCGAAAGCTGGGGGAGCGAACAGGATTAGATACCCTGGTAGTCCCAGCCGTAAACGATGGACGCTAGGTGTGGGGGGGCGATCCCCCCGTGCCGCAGCCAACGCATTAAGCGTCCCGCCTGGGGAGTACGGCCGCAAGGCTAAAACTCAAAGGAATTGACGGGGGCCCGCACAAGCAGCGGAGCATGTGGCTTAATTCGAAGCAACGCGAAGAACCTTACCAGGGCTTGACATATGGGTGAAGCGGGGGAGACCCCGTGGCCGAGAGGAGCCCATACAGGTGGTGCATGGCTGTCGTCAGCTCGTGTCGTGAGATGTTGGGTTAAGTCCCGCAACGAGCGCAACCCCCGCCGCGTGTTGCCATCGGGTGATGCCGGGAACCCACGCGGGACCGCCGCCGTCAAGGCGGAGGAGGGCGGGGACGACGTCAAGTCATCATGCCCCTTATGCCCTGGGCTGCACACGTGCTACAATGGCCGGTACAGAGGGATGCCACCCCGCGAGGGGGAGCGGATCCCGGAAAGCCGGCCCCAGTTCGGATTGGGGGCTGCAACCCGCCCCCATGAAGTCGGAGTTGCTAGTAATCGCGGATCAGCATGCCGCGGTGAATGCGTTCCCGGGCCTTGTACACACCGCCCGTCACACCACCCGAGTCGTCTGCACCCGAAGTCGCCGGCCCAACCGAGAGGGGGGAGGCGCCGAAGGTGTGGAGGGTGAGGGGGGTGAAGTCGTAACAAGGTAGCCGTACCGGAAGGTGCGGCTGGATCACCTCCTTTCTAGGGAGATAAATCTTCTAGAGAGATCAACTTAACTCGAATAGAGGGCAGGAGCCCGTCCGGTGGATGTCGCCCGGGGGAAGTCCCCGCAGCACCCGGTCCCCGGGGTCGCACCCGCGTACCTTGAGAGCCGCATAGCGATAGGAGAGAGATGGAAGATCATTCTTCCAGACTCGATTCTTTTCTGCGATTTATCAGACAGAATGATAGCAATCATTCATCCGATCCAAACAAGAAGAATTCACTTATTAATGAGTGAGGAGCATCTGATCGCGAGCACAGTGAAGACACTGTGCCGCGGTATGAGATACCCGAATTGCGACATACGAGCGCTATTCATGATATCGATTAATTAATTTTAGCGACACGTGGATATCCCGCGGGCCCGAGTG
>NZ_CAXTGI010000020.1:2170-5106 GCF_964243765.1 Collinsella aerofaciens
GCGATGCGGTCCCGCAAGATACCACGGGCGCACGGCGGATGCCTTGGCACAGGGAGCCGATGAAGGACGCGGCAAGCTGCGATAATCCCCGGCGAGGAGCACACATCCTTCGACCCGGGGGTCTCCGAATGGGCGAACCCATCCGTAGCAGTACGGATATCCCGACCCCGAACACATAGGGGCCGGGAGGACAACCCGGGGAACTGAAACATCTAAGTACCCGGAGGAGAGGAAATCAATCTCGAGACTCCCCGAGTAGCGGCGAGCGAAAGGGGACCGATGGCCAAACCGTCGAGCGGGCATACCCGGCAGGGGTTCCGCCGACGGGGTTGCAGGGCCGCGCATCCGGGGGCTGCCGCCCCCGGGCGCAGGTCCGGCTGGGGAGCGGAACGGCATGGGAGGGCCGGCCGCAGCGGGTGACAGCCCCGTACGCGAACCCAGACCGGACGGCGCGACGCGGTCCCTGAGTAGGGCCGGGCACGTGAAACCCGGTCCGAACCTGGGTGGACCACCATCCAAGCCTGAGTACTACCCTGTGACCGATAGCGCACCAGTACCGTGAGGGAAAGGTGAAAAGCACCCCGGGAGGGGAGTGAAACAGTACCTGAAACCGTGCGCCCACGAGCAGTCGGAGCACCCTTTAAGGGTGTGACGGCGTGCCTTTTGTAGAATGAGCCAGCGAGTCGCTGGCGCGGGGCGAGGTTAACCGAAAGGGAGCCGGAGCGAAAGCGAGCCTTAACAGGGCGACTTGAGTCCCGCGCCGCGGACGCGAAGCCGGGTGAGCTATCCGTGGGCAGGCTGAAGCGGGGGTAAGACCCCGTGGAGGGCCGAACGCACGTCGGTTGAAAACGGCGGCGATGACCTGCGGATAGGGGTGAAAGGCCAATCAAACCCGGAGATATCTCGTTCTCCCCGAAATAGCTTTAGGGCTAGCGTCGCGCGTTCACCGCCGGAGGTAGAGCACCGGATGGACGAGGGGGCTTCGCCGCCTACCGAATCCAACCGAACTCCGAATGCCGGCGGCCCAGAGCGCGGCAGTCAGAGCATGTGGGCTAAGCTGTGTGCTCGAGAGGGAAACAGCCCGGACCGCCCGCTAAGGTCCCCAAGTTCCAGCCGAGTGGCAAAGGATGTGCGTCCGCCCAGACAACCAGGATGTTGGCTTAGAAGCAGCCATCCATTCAAAGAGTGCGTAACAGCTCACTGGTCGAGTGGACATGCGCCGACAATACACGGGGCTAAGCTGGACACCGAAGCGGCGGGATTTTGATTTTCAGAATCGGTAGGGGAGCTTCCCATGGGCGGGGAAGCCGCCGGGCGACCGGCGGTGGAGCGCATGGGAGTGAGAATGCTGGCATGAGTAGCGAGAGACGAGAGAGTAACTCGTCCGCCGTGAACCCGAGGTTTCCTGGGCAAGGCTAATCCTCCCAGGGTCAGTCGGGGGCTAAGGCGAGGCCGGGAGGCGTAGCCGACGCGCAGCAGGCAGACATTCCTGCACCGCGCACGCGGCGCTACGACCGACGGGGCGACGGATGGGGGTGGCTCGGCGGGGTTCTGGACGTCCCCGTGATGGAGCGCGGCCCGCGGACCAGGGAAATCCGGTCCGCACGAGGGCGAGGCTCCGGACGAAGCACTTAAGCGAAGCGAGTGAGCCCGAGGTCCCTAGAAAAACCCCTAGGCAGGCGCGTGCGCGCCCGTACCGCAAACCGACACAGGTGGGTGGGTAGAACATACCGAGGCGATCGGGTCAACCATGGTCAAGGAACTCGGCACAATGGCCCCGTAACTTCGGGAGAAGGGGTGCCCGCGCGTACGTGAACCGGCTCGCCCGGGGAGCGGAGGCGGGCCGCAGTGGAGAGGCCCAAGCGACTGTTTACCAAAAACACAGGACTCTGCAGAAGCCGCAAGGCGACGTATAGGGTCTGACGCCTGCCCGGTGCCGGAAGGTCACGCGGAGGAGTTAGCCGCAAGGCGAAGCCCCGAAGCCAAGCCCCGGTAAACGGCGGCCGTAACTATAACGGTCCTAAGGTAGCGAAATTCCTTGTCGGGTAAGTTCCGACCTGCACGAAAGGCGCAACGACTTGGGCGCTGTCTCGACCATGGACCCGGTGAAATTGCACTGGTCGTGAAGATGCGACTTACCCGCGGAAGGACGGAAAGACCCCGTGAACCTTCACTGCAGCTTGGCATTGGCCGCTGGTCCCGCGTGTAGAGGATAGGCAGGAGGCATCGATCCGGAGGCGCCAGCCCCCGGGGAGCCGCCCTTGGAATACTGCCCTCGCGCGACCGGCGTCCTAACCCGAGGCCGTCAACCGGCTCGGGGACCGTGCCAGGCGGGCAGTTTGACTGGGGCGGTCGCCTCCTAAAGGGTAACGGAGGCGCGCGAAGGTCCGCTCGGGACGGTCGGCAACCGTCCTTTTGAATGCAAGAGTACAAGCGGGCTTGACTGCGAGGCCCACAAGCCGAGCAGGTGCGAAAGCAGGCTCTAGTGATCCGGCGGCCCCGAGTGGGTGGGCCGTCGCTCAACGGATAAAAGGTACTCCGGGGATAACAGGCTGATCTTGCCCAAGAGTCCACATCGACGGCAAGGTTTGGCACCTCGATGTCGGCTCATCGCATCCTGGGGCTGGAGCAGGTCCCAAGGGTACGGCTGTTCGCCGTTTAAAGCGGTACGCGAGCTGGGTTCAGAACGTCGTGAGACAGTTCGGTCCCTATCCTCCGTGGGCGCAGGAGAATCGATGGAGGCTGCCCCCAGTACGAGAGGACCGGGGTGGACGCACCTCCGGTGAACCGGTTGTCGACCAACGGCACGGCCGGGTAGCCGCGTGCGGCGCGGATAACCGCTGAAGGCATCTAAGCGGGAAGCCGTTCCAGGGATTAGTTCTCCTTCCGGTAAGGGCCCAGGTAGACTACCTGGTCGATAGACGGCAGGTGCAAGG
>NZ_CAXTGI010000021.1:0-2607 GCF_964243765.1 Collinsella aerofaciens
ATCTTGGACAAATTGGTTCTGTTGCGAAGTTTGAAAATCAAACGCGCCCTCTCTGAACTCCAAATATCTTAGGCTGGTATTCCCATTAATACCTTGATTTCAGTAGACACCGAAAAGCCGAAGAGCGTTCCATTTCTTCGGTTCTTTTTATATATTCCTCGAATGGTCTCCATGCCCTTAATCGTGGAAGAGTCTGTACGGAGACTTTGATAAAATTTATTTCGTCGTTTAATAGGTCGATGGTCTTGTTCTATTAAATTGTTAAGATACTTCACAGTTCGGTGCTCTGTCTTAGTATATAAACCCACACTCTGTAACTTTCTAAAGGCGGAGCCAAGAGAAAGTGCTTTATCGGTCACAATTGCTTTCGGCTCACCAAACTGTTTATGGAGTCGTTTTAAGAAAGCATAGGCTGCTTGCGTATCCCGTTTCTTTCGTAACCAGATATCTAAGGTTAAGCCGTCCGTATCAAGTGCACGATAAAGATAATGCCAACGTCCCTTAATTTTGATATAGGTTTCGTCCATTTTCCATGAATAGAAGGATTGTCTATTTTTCTTCTTCCAAAGATAATAGAGGACTTTGCTGTACTCTTGCACCCAACGATAAACCGTAGTATGACAAACATTTATTCCACGATCATATAACAATTCCTGAACTTCACGATAGCTTAGATTGTAACGCAGGTAGTAACCAACAGCGACAATAATGACGTCTTTTTTGAATTGTTTGCCTTTAAAATGATTCATTACTCTGTCCTCTCTGTCTTTTTTCTCAATTTTACACTAAAATAGATTTTTTGGAAAACTTTGCAACAGAACCCCTAAAACCATGGATGAACGAACAAAAAATCTCTCGTATTTTGTTTGTTCATCCACTAAAAATATGCGAACAGTATGGCTTCATTCAATCCTGTTCTTACAAGTCAAAAGCATCGAATCGTCCTTGGACGATTCAACAAAAAAAGTAGTCGTTTTTGGACGACTACTAAGTTCTAAACATTCATTACCCAAAATCAATTTGGTCTAACATCGTTTCTCGACTAGCTTGATCTAATCCAAGATACGTTAAGGTCATGGCTTCACTTGAATGGTTTAATAAATGCATCACTAAACCAATATTATAATTTGACTGCGTATAAACACGATAAGTGCCTGTTTTACGCATGGTATGCGTCCCTAGATAGTTGATTCCTAAAAGATCTCCAACACGTGCCATGGAGCTATACTATAAAAGTGGACAGAAAATTGGGTGTTATAATCTGTCTATTAAGACACAAAAATGAAAGGTGGAAAGGTTATAATAAACTAGACACAAAGTTAAGAGAAATCGTGGAAAGGTTTATTATGGCAAGAAGAAAATTCGATAAACAATTTAAAAATTCTGCAGTAAAACTCATTCTTGAAGAGGGTTACTCTGTTAAAGAAGTCAGCCAAGAGCTTGAGGTTCATGCCAATAGTCTTTATCGCTGGGTTCAAGAAGTTGAAGAATATGGAGAAAGTGCTTTTCCAGGCAATGGGACAGCCCTAGCTGATGCCCAACATAAGATTAAATTGTTAGAGAAAGAAAATCGTTATCTTCAGGAGGAACTTGAACTTCTAAAAAAGTTCCGGGTCTTCTTGAAGCGAAGCAAGTAAAACGTTTTGAATTTCTCTTGAAACATCATGGGAAGATAAAAATTAAGCATGCAGTAAAAGTTCTTAAGGTTTCTCGCTCAGGTTTCTATGAATACATGCATCGTCGTCCTTCAAAACAACAAGTGGAGAGAGAAATTCTCTCAGAGAAGATAAAAGCTGTCTTTCATGAGCATAAGGGACGCTATGGTGCGGTTAGAATTACCAAGGTACTTCATAATACTGGTATTATGACCAACACGAAACGTGTTGGGAAACTGATGCACTTGATGGGACTTTATGCCAAGGGAAGCCGTTATAAATATAAACATTACAACAGAAAAGGAGCTTCGCTTTCAAGACCCAATTTAATTAATCAGATCTTTAAAGCAACAGCTCCTAATAAAGTATGGCTGGGAGACATGACCTATATCCCTACCAAAGAAGGCACCTTATACTTAGCCGTGAATATCGACGTTTTTTCACGTAAGATTGTAGGCTGGTCAATGTCTTCACGGATGCAAGATAAACTGGTGAGGGATTGCTTCTTACAAGCTTGTGGGAAAGAACATCCTCAGCCTGGCTTGATTGTCCATACTGATCAAGGGAGTCAATATACAAGCTCTCGTTATCAATCTACTCTTCGTCAAGTCGGTGCTCAATCTAGCATGAGTCGTAAAGGAAATCCATATGACAATGCAATGATGGAGTCTTTTTATAAGACGCTAAAGAGGGAGCTTATTAATGATGCTCATTTTGAGACAAGAGCTGAGGCTACTCAAGAAATATTTAAATACATTGAGACCTATTACAATACAAAAAGGATGCATTCAGGTCTTGATTACAAGTCTCCAAAAGACTTTGAAAAATATAATTCTTAAATTCTCTTAACTCCGTGTCTAGTTTTTCGTTGACTTTCCATTAAGCGAATGTTAATATAATTATGATAAACTATGCTTATTCCAGAAAAACTTTTCAGAAGTATTTATGAAAA
>NZ_CAXTGI010000022.1:0-2464 GCF_964243765.1 Collinsella aerofaciens
GTAATTCCTGCCTGCTCATCTACTTGATTATTGCCAGCTGAGCAGCATGATTTCTCAGAGGTGAGTTCCATGATTATAGCCTGCTGACTGATTCCTGCCTACTCAGCTCTATGTTCATTGCCTCCAGAGGCACATGATCAGTGTGTGACACCAAACATGATCAGCACATGATCAGTCACATGATCAATGCATGATAAGCCAGGTGAACAGTGCATGATCAATTATGTGATCAGTGCATGATCAGTCATGTGACCAGTACATGGTAGCTGCGTGATCATTGCATGATCAGCCACGTGAGCAGTGCATGATAGCCACGTGATCAGTGCATGATCAGTCACGTGATCAGTGCATGATCAGTCACGTGATCAGTGCATGATCAGTCACGTGATCAGTGCATGATCAATTACCTGATCAGTGCATGATCAGTCACGTGACCAGTGCATGGTAGCTACGTGATCATTGCATGATCAGCCACGTGATCAGTGCATGATAGCCACGTGATCAGTGCATGATAGCCACGTGATCAGTGCATGATCAGTCACGTGATACGTGTGTGATCAGCCACATGATCAGTGCATGATATCCACGTGATCAGTGCAGGATAGCCACGTGATCACTTCATGATTATTCACGTGATCTGTACATGATCAGTCACGTGATACGTGTGTGATCAGCCACCGGATCAGTGCGTGATGAGCCATGTGATCAGTGCAGGATCAATTATGTGATCAGTGCATGATCAGTCACGTGATCAGTGCATGATCAGTCACGTGATCAGTGTATGATCAGCCACGTGATCAGTGCATGATCAGCCAAATGATAAGTGCATGATCAATTACGTGATCAGTGCATGATCAGCCACGTGATCAGTGCATGATCAGTCACGTGATCAGTACATGATCAGTCACGTGAACAGTGCATGATCATTTACGTGATCTGTGCATGATCAGTCACGTGACCAGTATATGGTAGCTACGTGATCATTCCATGACGAGCCACGTGAGCAGTGCATGATAGAAACGTGATGTGTGCATGATGAGTTACGTGAGCAGAGTATGATCAGCCACGTGATCAGTGCATGAGTGCCACGTGATCAGTGCATGTTATGTCACGTGACAGGTGTGTGATCAGCCACGTGAACAGTGCATGTTCAGCCACGTATTCAGTGCATGATAGCCACGTGATCAGTGCATGATCAGTTACGTGAGCAGTGTATGATCAGCCACGTGATCAGTGCATGGTCAGACACGTGAACAGTGTATGATCAGCCACGTGATCAGTGCATGATATCCATGTGATCAGTGCATGATCAATCACGTGATCAGTGTATGATCAGCCACGTGAACAGTGCATGCTCAGTCACGTGATCCGGGCCTGCTGAGCTGCGTGATTAGTGTCTGCTCATCTGCTTGACAATTGCCAGCTGAGCTGCACGATTCCTGCCTGTCATCTGCTTGACAATTGCCAGCTGTGCTGTGTAATTCCTGCCTGCTCAGCTGCTTGATTATTGCCAGCTGAGCAGCATGATTCCTCACAGCTGAGTTCCATGATTATTGCCTGCTGACTGTTTGATTCGTGCCTACTCAGCTCTTTGTTTATTGCCTCCAGAGGCACATGATCAGTGTATGATAGCAAACATGATCAGCGCATGATCAGTCACATGATCAGCGCCATTAAGTCACGTGATCACTACATGATAGTCATGTGATCAGTCCATGCTCAGTCACGGTATCAGTGCATGATCAGCCACGTGATCAGTGCATGATCTGTCACATGATTAGTGTATGATCATCCACGTGATCAGTGCATGGGCAGTCATGTGATCAGTGCATGATATAGACGTGATCAGTGCATGATCAGTCTCGTGATCAGTGCATGATAGCCACGTGATCAGTGCATGATCAGTCACCTGATGGGTGTATGATCATTCACGTGACCTGTACATGGTAGCTACATGATCATTGCATGATCAGCCAAGTGAGTAGTGCATGATAGCCACGTGATCACTGCATGACAGGCCACGTGAGCAATGCATGATAGCCACGTGATCAGTGCATGATCAGACACGAGATCATTGCATGATCAGTCACGTGATCAGTGCATGATCAGCCACGTGATCAGTGCATGACCAGGCACGTGATCAGTGTATGTCCAGCCAAGTGATCAGTGCATTATAGCCACGTCATCAGTGCATGATCAGTCACATGATCAGTGCATGATCAGTCACGTGATAGGTGTGTGATCATCCACGTGAACAGTGCATGCTCAGTCACGTGATCAGGGCCTGCTGAGCTGCGTGATTACTGTCTGCTCATCTGCTTGACAATTTCCAGCTGAGCTGCACGATTCCTGCCTGTCATCTCCTTGACAATTGCCACCTGTGCTGCGTAATTCCTGCCTGCTCATCTACTTGATTATTGCCAGCTGAGCAGCATGATTTCTCAGAGGTGAGTTCCATGATTAT
>NZ_CAXTGI010000023.1:0-2212 GCF_964243765.1 Collinsella aerofaciens
CCCATCGCGCCGAGAGTACTGCGGGGCCAGCCCGTGGGAGGCCAGGGCGCCGCTGACCGGTGGACGGCACCGAGCCGTCGGATGACTTGAAGAAGGGGGAGGCCTCGCGGCCTCCCCCTTTTTTGCGTTTACGGGCAACAATACTTATGCAATTAAATCAATTAAATCATCCACCGCTGAATATAGACGTTCACCGTTCTGTGCTCAGTTCTCTGTTCTCAATGGACTAATATTTGCTTTAGCGCACTGCTGCGCTTGTCCTGTTTTACACGGGTCGTTTTATTGATTGTGAAGGAAGGACTCACATGGCAGATGTTCATGAGCTGCTTGATACTTGGATTGCCAATGTCAAGGACGAGGAGCTCCTCGCTGAGCTTAACACGATGAAGGAGCAGGGTGATGAGGACGCCATCACCGACGCTTTCTTCCAAGATCTCGCCTTCGGTACTGCCGGCCTTCGCGGCACTATCGGTGCGGGCACTAACCGTATGAATATCTATACGGTCGGTCGTGCGACCCAGGGATTCGCTGACTACCTCAATGCGACCTTCGAGCATCCAACGGTCGCCATCGCTCGCGATAGCCGCAATAAAGGTGAGCTGTTCGTTAAGACGACGGCTGCCATTCTTGCAGCAAACGGCGTGACTGCCCTCGTTTATCCCAAGATTTCTCCTGTGCCGACGCTCTCCTGGGCCGTCCGTGATCTTAAGTGCTCCGGTGGCATTTGCATGACCGCTAGTCATAACCCGGCACCGTATAACGGCTATAAGGCCTATGGCCCCGACGGCTGCCAGATCACCAGCGAGGCCGCCGATGCAATTTCTAAGGCTATCGCCGAGACCGATACGTTCACCGGTGTGAAGTCCATGGACTTCGATGAGGCTCTTGAGCAGGGCCTGGTCAAATGGATCGATGACTCGTGCCTCGAGCGTTATTACGACGCCGTTCTCGCGCGCGGCGTGACCAACCTTTCTGCCGAGGAGATTGCCGGCGCACCGCTCAAGCTCGTCTACACTCCGCTGAACGGTACCGGCCTCATTCCTGTTACCACGGTGCTCGAGCGCGCTGGCATCACCGATGTCACGGTTGTTCCCGAGCAGAAGGAGCCTAACGGCGATTTCCCGACCTGCCCGTATCCTAACCCCGAGATCCGTCAGGCCATGCAGAAGGGCATCGATCTCTGCGAGCAGGTTCACCCTGATTTGCTGCTTGCAACCGATCCCGACGCCGACCGTGTTGGCGTTGCCGTTAAGAATGGCGATGACTATCTGCTGCTGACCGGCAATGAGATGGGCGTTCTGCTGCTCGACTATATTTGCAAGACCCGTGCCGCCCGCGGCGAGGACCTCACTAAGAAGGTCGCGGTTACTACCATTGTTTCTTCCGCCATGGTCGATGCTCTGGCCGAGGAATATGGCTTTGAGCTCCGTCGCTGCCTGACGGGCTTCAAGTACATCGGTGACATCATTACCTCGCTTTCCGATGCCGGTGAAGTCGATCGCTTTATCTTCGGTTTTGAGGAGAGCTACGGTTATCTGGCTGGTGATCACGTGCGCGACAAGGACGCCGTGAGCACTTCGCTGCTGATTTGCCAGATGGCTCAGTATTACAAGCTGCAGGGTAAGAACCTCGCCGACGCAATGCACGAGCTGTACGAGAAGTATGGCTACTATCACAACAAGACGATTTCGCTGAGCTATCCGGGCGCTGAGGGTGCGGCAAAGATGGCCGGCATCATGGCTGGTCTGCGCGAGAACCCGCCCGCGGAGCTCGCCGGTTCCAAGATTGAGGCCGTCGTGGACTACAACACCTGCGTGAACGGCCTGCCGAAGGCTAATGTCATTGAGTTCGATCTCGAGGGTGGCAACAAGGGTATCGTCCGTCCTTCCGGCACCGAGCCCAAGATCAAGCTGTATATCTTTGCCAAGGGCGCGGATGCCGCCGAAGCTGATGCAGCACTTGACGCGATTGAAGAGTCCGGTCGCAAGCTGCTGGCATAAGGTATTTAAGAGTCTATTACTGTAGATAGGCGAAAGAGGGGATCTCGGAAACGAGGTCCCCTCTTATATTTAACCAGCCAGCCGAGAGTCCTTATATGTGTAGGAAATGTGTACGCCCAGATTCCCGCCCCCGGGGCCCCTCCGGTCTGGCAATATATCTCCTTGCCGCGCGGCCCGGTCGGACCGGACCAGCCGCCAGGCGTGCACCTTGA
>NZ_CAXTGI010000024.1:0-1590 GCF_964243765.1 Collinsella aerofaciens
CTGACGCTCCTATTTGGCAAGGTGTTTTTTAGAATCCATTTTGCGCTCGGCCTCGAAGGCCCGCCTGTCCCAATCGAGCGGAAGCCCGGCCTCGACCCATGCCTCGTAGGCCCTCCTTATGGGCTTGAGCTCCCTTTGGCCCCTCTCCAGCATCGAGATGTACTTCTCGCTGGTTCCCAATATGGACGCCGCCCTCACCTGGCTGACCTTCGCCGCGCGCCTGGCCGCCACGAGCTCCGAGGCGTCCTCGGGCCTCCTGATCTCGTGCGGGTGCATCAGCGCCCGGTACGCCTCCCTGGCCACGTAGCGCTTGAGGCACCTCATGACCTCCCTGTCGCTCTTCCCCCGCCCCCTGGCCCTCTCGGCGTACTCGGCGGTCTCGGGGTCGCGCATGACCCTCTGCCTCGCGATCTCGTGCAGCGCGCTGTTCGCCTGCCGGTCGCCGCCCCTGTTGAGCCTGTGCCTCACGGTCTTGCCGCTCGAGGCGGGGATGGGGCAGGCCCCGCATATCGCCGCGAACGACGCCTCGGAGCGCAGCCTGCCCGGGTTGTCCCCGGCCGCGACCGCGAGCTTGGCCGCGCTCACGGGCCCGCACCCGTACATCGCCAGCAGCGCGGGGCAGTTCTCCTCCAGGGACGCCTCGATCGCGCGCTCCATGTCGAGCGCCGCGTCGCGCGCCGCCTCCCACAGGTCCGCCAGCGCGCCGAGCGCGGCGCCCAGCGCGCCCTCGGCGCGCACGGAGGGGAGCTCCTCCATCAGCCTCGGCCCTCCCATGCCGCGGAACCTCGACCTGAGCCCCTCCGGCGCGGTGGTGAGCAGCGACCTCGCGGTGTTTATCGCCGAGGTCCGCGCCTTCACCGCCCCGGAGCGCGCCGCGAGCATGCAGCGCACCCCGTCGACCCACCCGTCCTGGCTCTTGGGGGTCCCGAGCTTCGAGCCGGACATCGCCGCGCGGGCGGCCCTCTCCGCGTCCGCCTCGTCGCACTTTCCCTGCCCCGGGCGCCTCCTCTGCATCCTCGCCGGGGAGAGCGCCTCGCGCACGGGCATCCCCAGCGACGCGAGGTGCCTGGTGAGGCCCGCCCCGTAGGACGACGTCCCCTCCATCGCGACGCAGGCCGGCTCCCCGGCCGCCGCGATCGCCCCGGCGAGCGCCTCGTAGCCCGCCGCGTCGGCGGGGAACTGGCGGGACAGGACCTTGCGGCCCCTCCAGTCGAGGACGCACAGCCAGTGCGAGTCGGCGTGGGTGTCGACCCCGCAGAAGACCGGCCCGCGGGCGCCGGGTGTCGATTCGGTTCTCATGTCTCGCTCCGTTCTTTCCGTGCTCGCCTGGACCGGGCAGACGGCACACTGACGGGGCGCGATAGAATGCGGTTGTTCGGGTCCGCGGTATCGCTCCATGCTCCTATTAGGTCATGCGGCGGTCTCGGCTCGCCGCGGCCCGCGCGGGACATGTCAGGAAACGAGGGCAGCCCTGTGGGCGCCAGCGGAATGTGGGGTCACCGCGCGGTCCGCATCTGATGGTGTCGACGTCAATGGTATACGGGTGCATCATCAACGTCTTCAACACAGAAAATATCAGTGCGGAATGTT
>NZ_CAXTGI010000025.1:0-1539 GCF_964243765.1 Collinsella aerofaciens
TCGACCTTCTCCCTGCTGTACATGCGAACCTCCAGTCCGGACCGCCCCGCGGTCCAACTTTCTGTCCGCACCCCCAAACGGGTCCGTTTTCGATTATCTTCGGCCAATTTGGATAAGGCCCTCGAAAATCGTCGGAATCCTAGCGATCGAACTCCGCCAGTGCCTCGCCCAAAAGCCTCAGGCCCTCGCGAAGAACGTCTTCGCTCGCGCAGTAGCCCAGGCGTGCGCCGCAGGGAAGCTCAAAGCGGCTGCCGGGGACCAGCAGCACTCCCCTCTCGGCCAACAGGCGCTTACAGAATTCCTCGTCATCCTCGGGAATATCCAGCTGGATAAACGAGGTGGATATTCCCTGCGGGGCCGTCCAGGAAACGCGATGCTGCGTATCGATCCAAGCCTGCGCGATATCGCGGTTGCCAAACACGATCTTACGGTTGCGCTCGAGAATCTTGTCCTTGTGCTCGAGCACGTAGGTCGCCAGGGCGTCGTTGAACACGCCGCCGCAGATCATGGTGTAGTCACGATAGGTGCGGATGCGGTTGGACACCTCTTCGTTGGCCACGACCCAGCCCACGCGGGCCGCAGGCGTCGAATAGGTCTTGGACACCGAGTTGGTGACAATGGCCTTCTCGTACACGTCGGCCATCGACATAAAGGACTCGGTGTTCCCGAGCGGCAGATACACCTCGTCGCACAGCACGTAGGCGCCCACCGAACGGGCAATCTCGGCAATCTGCCCGAGCATATCGGCATCGAGCACCGTACCGATGGGGTTCGATGCGTTATTGATGCAGATGAGCTTGGTGTTGGGGCGCACCAAGCGCTTGAGCTCATCGATATCGGGCTTCCAGCCGAGCTCCTCGCGGAGCTCCCAATACTCGACCTCGGCACCCAGCGTACGCGGAATCTCGTAGAGCGGCGCATAGGTAGGCCACTCGGCAATCACGTGATCGCCGGGCTCCACAACGGCCATGACGGCGTTGAGGTTGGCGCCCGTGCAGCCATTGGTCTGCAGAATGTGATCGGGATTGACATCGCGACGATACAGCTTGGCGACCTCGGCCTTAAATTCCGGCGATCCCTCGATCCAGCCGTAGTTCATCTTCTCGCGATCCAGGCGCTCGTAGAACGTGGCGCCGTCCTGCTCATCGAGCGCGCGCAGCTCGCCCATGGTGAGCGACGAGATCGTCGACTGGGCGATGTCCCACGTGGCGCTCTTCTCCCAAACGTTGAGCCATTCCTCAACGCCAATCGTCTTAATGTCCATGGCCAAGCTCCTTACAAAAGCAGTCATCCAACCGTGTTGACGTTCCTCATACAAGATTGGGGCGGCGCGAAAACCCGCACCGCCCCAATGGGAGACATCTAACGTCAGCTAGATGTATGTATTAAGACCTATACGGGTCCTAGAAGACCTTAGAGGTCCTCACGCCAGAAGGGCATGCTCATGCAGCGCGGGCCGCCGCGGCCGCGGGAGAGCTCGGCGGAGGGCACGACGAGAAGGTCCAGGCCCTCCTTGTACAGCACGTCGTTGGTGACGGT
>NZ_CAXTGI010000026.1:0-1477 GCF_964243765.1 Collinsella aerofaciens
GGGGCCGCCGCTCGAGAACAACCCCGAGATTCCCCCGTCATCGAGAGATGAGGGCCTTCGTCTCCTGCATGGCCTAGAGACCAATCTCGCGACCTCTCTCCAAACGCCTCAGGAGGCTTGACTCCCTTGAGTCCACCCAGTGAGCTCCAAGAGATACCCGTCGCGACTCGAGAGCAGAGCGGGGTTCTTTGCTTCCACTCGAGATGAATGCCTGTCTCCCCGGGTGCGTCTGGAATGCAACCCCGAGATCCCTGTCGCCCCTGGAGAGGAACATTGGCTTCTGGACACAAGCCTAGATGAGGTCTATTGGCCCTGCAGTCACTCGAGAGCAATCCCCAGCTTTCCTTCGCAACTCGAATGGAAGATTGGACTTGCCTGGGCCAACACAAGAGGCAGCCTGAATTCCCCGTCGTAACTCGAGAATCCCGCCGTAACTCGAGAAAAACCACGTGGCTCCCCCGTCATCGCAAGATGAAGCCCTTTCCCGCTACAGCGCCTCAGGAGAAGTCCCACGTTAGGAATTGGAGGTCGAAAGGGCACTTGGCACCCTTGATGCGACCCACAAAGTTCCCCGAAATCCCGGTCTCCCTCGAGAGGAACACCGAGGTTTTCCGGCACCCCCTCCTCTGAGCCCTTTCTCCCCTCCTGATCTGGACAGGAGGGTCGACTCCCCTGCTTTGTCTGGAAGGGGTTCCCGACCTTCCGGTCGCACCTCAGGATGAGGCCGGTCTCACGAAGACATTCCAGACGTGGCCTCGTGGGTGGTTCCACATTCCGTAGGACCCCGATTTCCCGGTCCCCTCTTGATAAGAACCCGATGCCCGGACACCTCTCCGAACTCCACCCTGTGAATGAAGTCAACACGAAGGGGCAGTTTTTCCGTGCATCGTTCGGAAAAAACCCCAGGTTCCAAATACAGCTCGACAAGCGGCCTCTCTCCCCGGGGACATCTCGAGAGGCAAGCGGAGTTCCATGCCTCAACCCAAGACGAGGCCTGACTCTCCTGTCCCCAGTCTGCAGGGACCCTGCGATCGGAGTCTGAAATCAGAGGTACCCTGCGGTTCCTGCCTCAACTGGAGATGAGGCCCTCTTCCAATGCACCAAACCCAGTGGAGTCCCGAGAGGCCCCTCCCACCTCCAGTTTCCCTGGCTTCTCAGAGCCACCATGAGAAGCCCCCTGAGGTCACCTGCACAAGTCGAGGGAACCCAGGGTTTCCTGCCTCAACCCGGGAAAGACCTCGAGAGACCTTCTTCAACACGTCTCGAGGCCAGATTCCCCTACCATGGCTCGGGAGCAATGACGCGCTCCCCCTCGCCACTCGCATGGAGACCCGACTTCCCTGGCGCCCCACGAGAGGCTCACTGACCTCGCCGTCGTACCTCGTGAGAAACCGCACACTGGGGCCGCCGCTCGAGAACAACCCCGAGATTCCCCCGTCATCGAGAGATGAGGGCCTTCGTCTCCTGCATGGCCTAG
>NZ_CAXTGI010000027.1:0-1330 GCF_964243765.1 Collinsella aerofaciens
CATGCATGTCTCTCAGACAGTGCTATGGATACTACACTTTCCTTGAACAGACCACTATCTATGAATGCAGATAACAAAGGTTCAGTTCAGTTCAGTTCAGTCGCTCAGTCGTGTCCGACTCTTTGCGACCCCATGAATCGCAGCACACCAGGCCTCCCTGTCCATCACCAACTCCCAGAGTTCACTCAAACTCACGTCCATCGAGTCAGTGATGCCATCCAGCCATCTCATCCTCTGTCGTCCCCTTCTCCTCCTGCCCCCAATCCCTCCCAGCATCAGAGTCTTTTCCAATGAGTCAACTCTTCGCATGAGGTGGCCAAAGTATTGGAGTTTCAGCTTCAGCATCATTCCTTCCAAAGAAAACCCAGGGCTGATCTCCTTTAGGATGGACTGGTTGGATCTCCTTGCAGTCCAAGGGACTCTCAAGAGTCTTCTCCAACACCACAGTTCAAAAGCATCAATTCTTTAGTGCTCAGCTTTCTTCACAGTCCAACTCTCACATCCATACATGACCACTGGAAAAACCATAGCCTTGACTAGATGGACCTTTGTTGGCAAAGTAATGTCTCTGCTTTTGAATATGCTATCTAGGTTGGTCATAACTTTCCTTCCAAGGAGTAAGCGTCTTTTAATTTCATGGCTGCAGTCACCATCTGCAGTGATTTTGGAGCCCAAAAAAATAAAGTCTGACACTGTTTCCACTGTTTCCCCATCTATTTGCCATGAAGTGATGGGACCAGATGCCATGATCTTAGTTTTCTGAATGTTGAGCTTTAAGCCAACTTTTTCACTCTCCACTTTCACTTTCATCAAGAGGCTGTTTAGTTCCTCTTCACTTTCTGCCATAAGGGTGGTGTCATCTGCATATCTGAGGTTATTGATATTTCTCCCGGCAATCTTGATTCCAGCTTGTGCTTCTTCCAGCCCAGCGTTTCTCATGACGTACTCTGCATATAAGTTAAATAAGCAGGGTGACAATATACAGCCTTGATGTACTCCTTTCCCAATTTGAAACCAGTCTGTTGTTCCATATCCGTTCTAACTGTTGCTTCTTGACCTGCATACAGATTTCTCAGGAGGCAGGTCAGGTGGTCTGGTATTCCCATCTTTTTCAGAATTTTCCACAGTTTGTTGTGATCCACACAGTCAAAGGCTTTGGCGTAGTCAATAAAGCAGAAGTAGATGTTTTTCTGGAACTCTCTTGCTTTTTCTGTGATCCAACAGATGTTGGCAATTTGATCTCTGGTTCCTCTGCCTTTTCTAAATCCAGCTTGTACATCTGGAAGTTCTCGGTTCACATATTGCTGAAGCCTGGCTTGGAGAATTTTGA
>NZ_CAXTGI010000028.1:0-1203 GCF_964243765.1 Collinsella aerofaciens
GCATGATAAGCCACGTTATCAGTGCATGATAGCCACGTGATCAGTGCATGATAGCCACCTGATCAGTGCGTGCACAGTCCCCTGATCAGCGCCTGTCAGTCACTGATCACTGCCTGATAAACACGTGATCAGTGCATGATGAGCCATGTGATCAGTGCCCGATCAGCCACGTCATCAGTGCATGCGCAGTCACGTCATCAGTGCATGATAGCCACGTGATCAGTGCATGCTCAGTCACGTGATCTGGACTTGATCAGCCACGTGATCAGTGCCTGCAGAGTCACGTGATCAGGGCCTGCTGAGCTGCGTGATTCCTGCCGGCTCATCTGCATGACAATTGCCAGCTGAGCTGCGTGATTCCTGTCGGCTCATCTGCTTGACAATTGCCAGCTGAGCTGCGTGATTCCTGCCTGGTCACGTGCTTGATTATTGCCAGTTGAGCAGCATGATTCGTCACTGCTGAGCTCCATGCTTATTGCCTGCTGATTGCGTGGTTCGTGTCTGCTCAGCTCTTTGAGTATTGCCTCCTGAGGTCCCTGTTCGGTCGCCACCTGCCGGGGACCAGCCCCAACTGATCCAGGGTATTCGAAGGAGAGATGGCCTAGGCGACTATTTATATGCTAATCAGAGATGTCAAGAATAATAGTATGAGGAGAGCTCAGTAGGAAAATTCGGTGGAGAAAAGAGACTGAGTAGCTTGGTTTACGCGGAAGACCAATCAAACTTCAAGACAAGAAGTTTGCACCACTTACGTAGGCCGCAGGCGCCCTCTCGAATAGCGAAAGGTGCCTCACCCTAGACACCTTCTCGAGTGGGTCTTAGCAGCCCAGGCATAATTAGTAAGCGTGGTGGGTTCCGCGCTCCAGATGGAGACTCAGCTGGAAGTTAAAGGGAAGAATGACAAGGAACTTTATGAATTGGAGCTGTAAGTTAACTCTTTGACAGAGAGAGCGAGATGGTGGTGGGGGACAGCCCCCAGTGAAATCAGAGGTGAGAGCACAAAGCAATACAGTAGGCAGACTCCGGTTTTTTTGGGGGGGAGATGCTCGAGAATATCCGGGTGGACTCCTGAGGCTCGATCCCGCATTTGCGTATGCCGAGCCTCCTTCCTCATGACCTTTGTCCAGAGTGGAATGCCTCCCCGGCTCCCGGCACATGATCAGTGCATGCTCAGTCACGATATCAGTGCCTGCTCAGCCACGT
>NZ_CAXTGI010000029.1:0-1183 GCF_964243765.1 Collinsella aerofaciens
GGGGGTGTTCCTATAGTTTTGTCAACTGGGCAATGCTGTTTTCGAGATTGAATCGCGACATGCTAACGCCAGGCCTTTCGGCCGATGGGCTCCAATCTGTTCGGAGCGCTTCGACTAGGCGGCGTAGGGCACCCTGTCCCGCATGATCGCGTAGATGACCTTCAGCCTCTTTCGTGCCAGCGCCTTGAGCGCCTTGCCGTGCGGCATGCCCCGCTCTCGGCACCTAGCGTAGTAATCGCCCCATCTTCCCTCTGTCCGGGTAAGGCAGTTGCACGAGAATATGAGCAGGTTCTTCAGCCTCTTGTTGCCTTGGCGCGATGCCGTCACCGAGGAGATCGAGGTCCCCGACTGGCGGTTGCGCGGCGCCAGGCCGCAGTACGACGCGAGCCTGTCATGGCTTGGGAAGTCTTCGATATCTATGGAGATCGCGAGCTCGGAAGCGGTTTTGGGGCCGATCCCCGGCACCGTCAGGAGGCATCGGTAGGTATCGTCGCCCTCGAGGAGGGCGGATATCTCCGCCGTGATCACATCGATCTCCGCCGAGTTCTCGGAGATCCTGCGCGCGAGCAGCCTCACCGCCCGGTCCTCGGCGGCGATGGCCGCCGCGTCCGGCCTTGTCGAGGAGGCCGTCGAGCGGACGAGGGCCTCGATCTTGCCGCGCGCCGCCCCGCGCGTGAGCGCCGCCGCCCTGCGGGGCCCGGCGTCGGCCACCGACCAGGCCCCGCCGAGGGATGCCATGAGCCTCAGCTGGGGACCGTCGGACAGGTCGACCAACGCCTCGAAGGCGGGGCACGATTCCAGCAGGATGCTGCGCAGCCGATTCTTGCTCCTGGTGTTTTCGCAGTTCAGGAAGTTTCTCTGGGCGGCCAGCGCCCTCGCCGCCGCGACCGTCGGGCCCGGATCCCCGACCGGCAGGAGTGCGTCGGGGATGCCCAGCGCCGTCTTCGCGATGACCATTGCGTCCCGCTCGTCGGTCTTGGCGTCGCCGGCGAAGAGCCTGGCGGCCCCGTGTGCCGCGAGTCCCGGCAGGTACGCCGCCGACATCCCGGCCGCCTTGGCGCGGGCGAGCGCGAGGGCGCCTATGTTGCGCGACTGGTCGACGACCACGAGCGCGTCGGGGAAGCGGCCGAACAGCGAGTCCAGATCGCCCTCCCTGTTCGCGACGGGGGCGCTCAGCAGTATC
>NZ_CAXTGI010000030.1:0-1147 GCF_964243765.1 Collinsella aerofaciens
AAGAACGTCCATCTCGCAACATCAGATTGCTTAGTTATCGCTTGTTACCTATGGGGCGTACTGCATTTTAGTGAAACACTTAAAGCAAAGCACCAATTGGCTCAAAGTTTATTTCCTAATTTCCTAGAATATTCTCGCTTTGTCCGCCGTTGTAATGCCCTCTTACCGAGTATCCAAGTCATTCGCCAAGCACTCGTCTTTAAAGAGGTTGAAGGAATGAGTGTATCCATTATTGACAGCTTCCCCATTCCTTTGTGTCAGCCTATTCGTAACTTCAGAAGCAAAGTTCTTGGAGATTATGCAAATGTTGGCTACAATGCTACAAAGGGACAGTACTTCTATGGATGTAAATGTCATGCTTTAGTCAGTGAATCAGGCTATGTCATAGACTACACAATTACTCCTGCTTCAATGGCTGATAGTTCAATGACCGAGGAAGTGTTGAGTCAATTTGGGACACCAACAGTCCTTGGAGATATGGGATATTTAGGTCAGTCACTGCATGATAGGCTGGAATTAAAAGGAATTGATCTAATTACACCTGTCAGGAAGAACATGAAGCAAAAGAAAATCCTTTTCCCTAATTTTTCAAAACGTAGAAAAGTGATTGAGCGAGTTTTCTCTTTTTTGACAAATCTAGGAGCTGAGCGTTGTAAAAGTCGTTCGCCTCAAGGTTTTCAATTGAAATTAGAGATGATACTTTTAGCGTATTCTTTACTGTTAAAATCAGCTAAATCACTGGAACCAGAGACTTTAAGATATTCTATCGGGTATCAAGTCATGGCTAAATAATCAACTAGCAATTCGGGTATATATATAGAAATAGGTATATAATAAAATACATTGATAGGGAATGAAAACTAAACTATTGATAATAGTTAACCCGAATTGCTAGTTAATTTCATTGGAAAATAAATAAGTCGTGCTATCCTAATCTTAAACCACTAAGCATTAGAAAGCGCACGACTTATATGACTTATAATAGCACACTTCCAAAAGTTTTTGTTTATTTACTGACAACCATTGAGACGCTTTATCAAACGAGGGTTTCCCTTGAGGTTCAAAACCGAAAGAACGTCCATCTCGCAACATCAGATTGCTTAGTTATCGCTTGTTACCTATGGGGCGTACTGCATTTTAGTGAAAC
>NZ_CAXTGI010000031.1:0-940 GCF_964243765.1 Collinsella aerofaciens
TCTGAATGATTTAATTAAACTATATCTATAATGAATACAAAAACTCATGTTAATAAATAATGACGTTAAGTCAAGTTTTTAGAGTAACAAACGTAGAATTTTAATCTATTTATTTTAAGCACTTACCTTTTCAAATTGATTAGGTGTAAGATACCCTAAACTTTGATGGATTCGTTTTGAATTATAAAAGGCTTCGATGTACCAGAAAATACTCTGATAGGCTTCTTCAAAGTTCTTATATTTAAATTGATACACCCACTCTCTTTTTAAATGTCCATGCCAAGATTCAAGACTGGCATTATGATAAGGGTATCCCCTTCGACTGAAAGAGTGAGTCATCCCATAATACTTAAGCAACTCTTCATACTCTAGACTCGTATACTGGCTTCCTTGGTCAGAATGAAGAATAACAGCTTCTGGATAGTCTTGTGATTTAATGGCCTTATTTAAAGTTCTTTGCACTAATTCTACAGTCATTCGCTTGCCCAAATCCCAAGCAATGACTTTTTTAGTATAACGATCCATAATGGTTGAGAGATAACCCCATCCTTGTTGAGTAGGAATATAAGTAATGTCGGTTGACCAAACCTTATTTTTCTTTGTAGGTTCAGTCTGTATGAGATTTTTTCGATTGATGTGATCACTTAGTGAGTATCCAGGCTTAAATTTCTTAATGACTACAGACTTGAGTTGAAGTTGCTTCATTAGCTTCTGTACCAGTTTTAACCCGACTTTTTCCCCTTGTTTAAGTAGAAGATGATGAATTTTAGGAGCACCATAGATTCCTCGGTTAGCATTGAAGAGTTGAGAAATTTTGAGTGACAGGTATTGTCTCCTTAATTGAGTTTTAGATGGATGTCGGTTAATCCGTTCATAATAACTTGATTCAGGAACATCAAGGAGTTGACAGCTTAGTCTGACATTGAGTGCTAAAGTTTGT
>NZ_CAXTGI010000032.1:0-890 GCF_964243765.1 Collinsella aerofaciens
CGGCCGCGGGAGAGCTCGGCGGAGGGCACGACGAGAAGGTCCAGGCCCTCCTTGTACAGCACGTCGTTGGTGACGGTGTTGCGGGCGTAGACGCAGATCTTGCCGGGCTCGACGCACAGGGTGTTGGAGCCGTCGTTCCACTGCTCGCGGGAGGCCGCGATCGGGTCGCCGCCGCCGCAGGGGATCAGCTTGACCTGGTCGACGCCGGTGGCGTCCTCCAGGACGTGCTCGAGGGTGTCCTCGATCAGGCGGATGTTCACGTCGCCCGGGTTCTTGCCGGCGGTCAGCTCGTAGACGCGCAGGGTGCCCATGATGGCGGGGTGGATCGTGAACTTATCGACGTCGATCTGGGTGAAGACCGTGTCGAGGTGCATGAAGGCGCGCGAGACGGGGATGTCGAAGGCCAGGATGCGCTCGACCTTGGAGTCGGAGTTCCAGAAGATGTTCTGGGCCATGACGTCGATCGCGGCGGCCTGGGTGCGCTGGGAGATGCCGACGGCGAGGGTCTTCTCGTTGATGTTCAGCACGTCGCCGCCCTCGGTGTGGAACTGGCAGTCGCGGCGGAAGTACAGGGAGACGTCCTTGTAGTCGGGGTGGTACTTGAAGACGTACTTGCCGTACAGGGTCTCGCGGTTGCGGGTGACCGAGTACATGCGGTTGAGGTTGACGCCCTCGCCGACGACCGCGAACGGGTCGCGGGTGAAGTAGAGGTTGGGCATCGGGTCGATGATCAGGTCGGACTCGGACTCGGAGTTGACCAGGGAGTCGAGGGTCGTGGACGCCGTGAGGGGCATGTCGATCTCGGCCTTGGTCATGCCGGCCATGGTCTTCTTGACGAACTCGAGGTTGTCCTCGATGGAGTCCAGCTTCTCGCGGACGATCTGCGGCAT
>NZ_CAXTGI010000033.1:0-754 GCF_964243765.1 Collinsella aerofaciens
CGCTGACCGGTGGACGGCACCGAGCCGTCGGATGACTTGAAGAAGGGGGAGGCCTCGCGGCCTCCCCCTTTTTTGCGATATACAAACCGACATTTACACTATCTGTTTTAGGTGTGTTCGGATTGGCTTTAGTCGAGGGCATCGTTGTCGTCCGCGGTGAGGTAGATCCGATCTTTTTGCTTATGTCGCTTTCTGGTGGCGCTCAGTCGGCTCCAGGGTTCTGTCGCCACGTTTATCCGGACGGATCTTTTGCTCCTTATTTCCAGTAAATCAATTAAGGGGCATTGTTTCAATCAAATTCGCTCCGCCTGCGGGGGCTCTATCACTAATTAGATAGAGCCCCCGCAGGCGTTTTATAGGTTTGTTAACGTTGTCCTTCAATTTATGACGGGTTAATTAGCGGAGACCAACGAGGGTATAAAGATGCTATGTCTACAGTGGACAGCAAGATTCCCGAGGTCATACGGTCTGTCCATGGTTTATGACCAAATGTGTGACTCTGAGCAACTCGGAGCCAGCTAATTCATTTGTGAACAAAATATGGAGTGCGCGATTCCCGCCCCCGGCGCCCCTCCGGTCTGGCAATATATCTCCTTGCCGCGCGGCCCGGTCGGACCGGATCAGCCGCCAGGCGTGCACCTTGAGAACCGGATACTGCGAGGATGGACACACCAGTTGTGTCGCATCCGGGCAGACATCGAACCATTTGAAATGGTCTAACTTGGATTTGTTTTTCGCAAGGCCGCCGAGAGGC
>NZ_CAXTGI010000034.1:0-612 GCF_964243765.1 Collinsella aerofaciens
GAGTGGCTGAGCCCGATGGAGTACCGCAGGAAGCTTGGATACGCCTAGGCGCGGTCCAAGAAATCGTCCGCATCCCCTTTCCCTAGGGGAAGCGGGTTCGTTTTTCTATACCGAGAAGTCAAGTTGTTACAAATGGGGCCGTAAAGCGAGCCGGTATCCGCTGGGCCTTATACTGAACTTCCGGTGAACGGTACCAAGCGTCTGGTAAACGGTAATATGCATACCAGAAATGAATAGGACAAACTTTTTTCTGAATAAAAATGAAAATGGTTGAGACGCGGTATGAATCGCTAATTCTATTCATAGCTTTATTAGAAATATGCAATTTGAGGGTGGTTCAATAAAGTTAAGTTCCATTTGCTATTTGGTTTGAAAAAGCATTTAAGCACGTAAATAAACTTTATTAAATCAAAGTGTGCCATGCGTGAAGTATATGTGTATGCCGTTCACCCCCTATAAAAAACCGTTCGGGGGCAAGGTGGAAGTATGGGCTGATTTTGGATATAAATATGTCGTCAGCAATAACGCCTCACACGGAGGGGCGCTAACGAATCGGCCCTGACAGGGGCCCGAAAGAAAGGTAGGAGGCCATGACGAAAGGTCTGCACGTGC